>CAVWBQ010000015.1:0-802789 GCA_963753225.1 uncultured Actinomycetota bacterium
ATACCGAGGATCCGGCCGGGCATGTCGGGCAGCGTGCTCTCCCTCGCGGCCGCGGGGCCTGGCTGGCTCATCTACTCACCCTAGATGGCGCCCGCATCCGTGGCGCATGAGTGGCGTGCGGGCCTGGTGAGCTGTTGCCCGGGCGGGGGTTTTCGTAAGGTCGGTACATGGGAGCGCAGCGGACGGTACGCGAGGCCTGGCGGCGGCACATCGTGGGGTCGCTCGACCAGGCGCTGGAACGGAACGACGCGGCCATCGACGGCGTGGCCGCCGCGATCACCACGACGATCCTGGCCGGGCAGCAAGTCTACGCGTTCGGCGCCGGTCATTCGCTGGCCCTGGTCAGCGAGATGCACCGGCGGGCCGGGAGCCTGAAGGCGGTGCGGCCGCTGTGGAACGCCGAACTCACCTCGCGGACCGACGCGGAGGCCGCCGGGAGGCTGGAGAACCAGGCCGGCTACTACAAGGAGCTCACCGGAGGGCTGGACTGGGGGCCTGGCGACCTGTGCTGGGTGATCTCGAACTCGGGCCGGAACACGCTGGTCGTCGAGGTCGCGCTGGAGGCCAGGCGGCACGGGGTCACCGTGGTGGGGCTGGTGTCCGCGGAGCACTCGGGCACCGTCGCGGCCGCGCCCGGCCTGCCCAAGCTGCCCGAGATCGCCGACTACCTGCTGGACAACGGCGGACGTTTCGGCGACGCGGCGCTGGACATCCCGGGCGTCGCCGAGCGGATGGCGCCCACGTCCACCATCGTGGGGGCGGCCCTCATCCACGCGGTCTGGGCCGAGGCGGGCGAGCGACTGGCGGCGCGGGGATACGTGCCCGAGGTCTGGGGCAGCGCCAACCGGGGACCGGTCTAGGGACGCGGGCCGCTACAGCTCACCGGACTGCTGGCGGCGGGTGCGGCGGACCCGCTTGGCCTGGGCCGCGGCGATGCGCCGAGAAAATGAGTTGACCTGTTTTGGGCGGTTAAGTCATCGTTGAAACAGAACGGGGCCATCGGCAGGTGCGCGGTGCGGCGTTTGCCCCGCGGACACCTGCCGCATAGGAGCGGGGTGCCGCGCCCTGTCACCGGCACCCCGCTCCCCCGTCTGATCGCCGCAGCCTCATCGCCGCAGCCTCTTAGCCGCCCAGATCGGATCGCCGAGATCGCGGCGGGTAAGGATCCGGGCAGGCCGTCGGCCGCGACGGCCAGGACGTCGTAATCGGCGTCGGACAGCCAGCCGAGGTCGTAGGCGAGCAGCACGTCGTCGAACGAGCCCGGCACGTAGGGCTCGGGGTCGTCGATGGCCTCCCGGGCCGCCTCGAGTTCGGGCGGGCAGACGTCCGGAACCCGCGGCCAGCGGCGGGCGCGGAACTCGAGCGACAGGTCGTCCAGGCTGAGCAGGCCATCCCGGTAGGAGGCGAGCATCGAGATCACGGCGCTACCGGGGAAGGCTCCGGTGCCGATGGTGCCGCCAATGGCCCCGGCCGACCGCGCACCGACCGCCCACCTGATCCGGTTCCCCGCCGCGGCAGCGATCGGGCTGGCCAGCGCGCGGATGGCCGCGGGCGGGACGGCCCGGCCGCCGTGGCCGCGGCCGCGGCGGAACTCCTCTTCCCCGCGGTGGCAGGCCTCGCCGGCCCGGCGCACCGCCTCGTCCACGCCGATGTCGGCGAACACCGCGGTCAGCGTGTAGTCGGCGAACCGCAGCGCGTACGTCCAGGCCTCGGCGGCGCGCCAGGACGCGAGCGAGATGTCCAGGATCAGGTTCCTGCCGTCCGTCAGGGCCCGCAGCAGGACCCGTTTAGCCAGGTGCTGGGCCTCGGCATGGACCTGGCCTGCCCGCATCAGCGGCGAGAGGCCGTCGGCCTCGGGGATGAGCCCGGCGCCGGCCATCTGGTCCAGGACCGCGTCGATACTGACGGTGAGGTACCGCGACCGGTCCACGCCGGAGCCGGCCAGGGCCCCGTCCTTGTCCGCGCCGGGCAGGCCGCCCGCGATGACCGCGCTGCGCTCGCACGGCACCCCGGCCGCGGCCCGGTATATGCCGGCAACCAGCCGGCCCTGCTGCCGGCCTCGCTCACCCATCCAGATCACCGTCACCGCCCTCGGCTCACGCGGCCAGGCGGCTTCCTCCCGGGCCGGCCGTCACTCCAGACATGGTGGCTAGCCCGGTATGGGTCACGCAAGTGCGGGAGGGGCGGTAGCCGCGGCTGCGGTACGGGGCGGCGGTGCTGGGCGGCGGTGCTGGGCCGCGGTGCTGGGCCGCGGTGCTGGGCGGCGGTGCTGGGTCAAAGTGCCGTTGGTCCGGTTCTAGCCGGACCAACGGCACATCGACCCAGCGGTTAGCACATCAGCGCGCCAGAAATCCCGAGGCAACGGGTTATTGTAAGACGCGCGCTCAGGACCGCCGCGATGTGGCATCGGGGTGGTTCTCGCCGGGCCGGGCGCCCCGGCCCGGCGATGCCCGCGTGATCCGCGATGCCCGCGTGAGCCGTGGTGCGGAGGCAGGCAGCCCGCCCGTTCGGCTGGAAATGACCGCGAACCAGCCTGAACCCGCCCTTCCCCGCCAGTCCCGCACAGCGCACCCGTACCAGCCCGGCCACCCGCCGTGACCAGCGGGACACGCCCTAACCCGACCGGGTGGATGCTCGGCCTCGCCCTGGGCTGGCGGACGTGGTGAGCCAGGTGACCTTGGGGAGCCGTCGGCCCGGGCGGCCAGGCGGCGGACCCAGCCGCGCATCCCGTCATAGGTGCCGAACACAGCCCCAATGCTGCCTCCAATTTGGCACCGTGATCAGGCTCCGGCGCGCCCCGTTAACCGCGTCCCGACGACGGGTCAGCCTGGGCGTCTGAGGTCAGCGGGACGCCTGGGTCACGGCTGCTCGGGGACGAGGCCCTCGTTCCACTCCCGGATAGTCCAGTTCCGTACTACCCCGTGCAGGACGAAGGGGTCGCCGCGGACGAATTCCTCGGCCGCCTCGCGGGTGGTGAAGATGCCCATCGCGCCGTCTTCCAGCGCGTTGGCGAAGGGCCCGATCATGAGCAGCTCGCCGCGGTCGGCGAACTCGCGCCAGCGGGTGCGGTGCGGGCCTGCGTGCAGGGGCGCCTTCTCCGCCAGGTCGTCGGCCGACTCGTAGAACACCACTGCCTTCATGCTTGCCTTCCGGTCATCGCGGCCTGGCGCGGCCGTCCGCGGGCCTCCGCCTCGGCCGCCGACGTTCCCCAGCGCCAACGTTAGCGGCGGCCCGCGCCCCGGCTCAAGCGGGGTGAGGCTGGCCGCTCGCGGTTGGGTCGGTGGTGCCGGTCAGCGCCGCCCGGTTCGCCGGTGGCCCTTGACTGCTTCGCTCTCCCGGGGAAGCGAGAAGAACGAGGAGCGCAGGATGAACCGCGCGGCCACCATCAGGATCAGCCCGGCGATGACGATGCCGATGAGCGACCAGCGCTGGCTCCACGGTGCCTCGCCCAGCGACCTGACGAAGATCCAGCCCAGGAAGCCGGCCGCGCCGAGTGGCAGCAGGCCGACGGTCACGAAGTCGAAGGCGCTGCTGACGATGCGGCGGCGGTAGTACACGATGGCCGCCAGCGCGGTGAGGATGTAGAAGATCGAGAACAGCAGGCCGGTCACGTCGATCACGTCGAAGAACGCGTTCTGCACCGAGGTGCCGATGTAGTAGACCGCGCTCAGGATGACGATGAGCAGGCCGACGACGATGCTGGAGGCGACCGGGGTAGCGTACCGGCGGGACACGGTGCCCAGGAACTCCGGCAGCACCCGGTAGCTGGCCATGCCGTAGACGATCCGCGCGCCGAGCACGATGCCGGTGCCGGTGGTGGCGATGACCGACAGCGCGATGGACAGCGCCATTGCCTTGGCCCAGAAGCCGCCGCCGAGGACCTGGGCCACGGTGACCAGGGCGGTGCCGTTGGCGTCGGCCTCCTTCAGCCTGGCCGGGGAGAGCACGCCCTGGAAGCCGATCTGCGACAGCGTGTAGATGACGGTCAGCAGGGCCACGGCGAGGACGGCCGCCCGGCCCGGGTTCACCCGGCGGTGCTTGACTTCCTCGTTGACGTACAGGGTGCCGTCCCAGCCGCCGTAGACGAACACCGCGACCAGGAACCCGGCCACCGCGTCGCCCTTGCCGCCGACGCCGGACAGGCTGAACCAGCCCTTGGTGACCGGCACCGAGCCGGGGTGGTGGCCCAGCACCCAGACCAGCCCGGCGACCGCCAGGCCGATCAGGATCAGGTACTCCACCAGGGCCATGCTGACCTGGACCCGGGCCGTGATCTTGATGCCGACCACGGCGATCACCAGCATGACCAGACCGGTGACGCAGCCGATGGCCACGTAGGCCGCTGTGTTGGTGGAAGTGGAGCCGAACACCGCGAGCACCGAGGGTCCGAGCAGCAGGACCTCGGCCACCGTCCCGATGATGTAAGCGGCGATCATCAGCCAGCCCGTCAGGAAGCCCAGATACGGGTTGATCGCCCGGCCGACCCACTCGAAGGACGCGCCGGTGTTCGCCTTCCAGAGGTTCAGCCGCCGGTACGCGTTGGCAATGATCAGCATCGGGATCGCGGTGAGGACCAGGATCGGCCCGCTGCCGTAGGCGGTCGCCACCGCCAAGGCGGCCAGCGACAGCCCGACCGTGGCGGCCGGGGCCGACGAGGCCATGCCGATAATCGTGTCCTGAGCGGCCCCGATGGCATCCGGCTCGAGTCTCGTCCCGGGGGGTGGAGTGATCCCTGCGACCGTGGCAGCAGAGTGATCGGTCATGTGCTCTCCTGTAACATTCGCTCCACGCTAACTGTGCGCAGCCGGATGAACCCAGGTCAAGCCGGGGAGTCAGTTGGCGCCCCGGGGATCACCGCCCAGCGGGCCTCTATGTCACGGCCGGGGGATGACGGCCTCGTTCCACTCGAGAACGGTAAAGAAGCCCATGGTGCCGTCTTCCTCAATCAGGCGGGCCGGGCCGAGTTTCCTCGTCGTCGCCAGGACTTGCCGATTGCCTGGTGGCGGCACGACCTTTGTCGACACCGCGCCTAAGCGCGGCGAGTCGCTCGCGGGCCGCGGCAGGTGACCGGTTCACCACGACGGGTTCAACGCCCGGGATGGTACCCGGAACCAGATTGGCGTTCGGCAGCCGCACCGGGAGCCCAGCTGCCGTCGACCCGACCGAGGACGGCGAGTCGGCAGCGCTGGCCGCACGCCAGCCTACGTCGGCCGGAGACGACCAGCGGCTTCCGGTCGCTGAAGTGTGACCAGGCGAGCCAGGCGCGCTGCGGCCCTCCCTGAACCAGCGCGACTCGACCGCATTGAAGACAGGGAGCCTTTGCTCTCCTCCGAGATCGCCCGAGGGCGGCACAATCACGCCATCGGCAGCGGTGCTCGTGTTCTGGCTCAAGGGAGCCGCGGTTCCCGGTGGCACATTCCTGAGATCAGGGTCCGGCTGATCCGCGGCGGCAACCTGCTCGCCCAACGCTTCCGGCGGCTCCGAGGCCGGCGATCCGGTGGACGCAGGCGACCTGGTGCGCAGTGCCGACCGGGCGGCGGCGGGCGACCACGACTCGGATGACGGCCGACTCGCATCAGGTACCGGCCGCCGGTCCAGCTTGGTTTCCCGGTTGGTTTCCCGGATATCCCCAGGCGAAGGCGCGAACCTTGCCGTGGCTACCTCTTGGGCAGTGGCGTAGCCAGGATCTGGCACCGCCTGGTGCATACCACGCCTTGATCCGGCGCTAGCGAAACCGCCGGACCTCGCCGCCATCGCGCCCTGCTCTGTGAGGACCGCGTCCGGGAGCCAGACCAGCGCGGTCAGGCCACCAAAATCCGCTGGTTGCAATCGGACGCCGATGCCGTGCCGCGCAGCTAGCCTGCCGACTACCAGCAGGCCAATCGATTTAGGGATGTTCGCATCTGCCGTCGGCGGGTTTTCCAGCTGCCAGTTCGCGTACGCCAGCTCTTTCGGGGTCATTCCGACCCCCCGGTCGGTAATCTCCAGCAAGACACCGCCGCTGGTCAGCACCCGGCCGGAGATATCGACCTGCATGTCCGCCGCGGAGAATGACGTAGCGTTCTCAGTCAGCTCGATGAGGAGGTGGACGACGTCATTTACTGCAGGCCCGACGACGGCAACGTCCGGTTGCGCACTCACCGAGACCCGCTGGTATTCCTCGAGCTCGGAAACCGCGGCCCTGATTATGTTTCCTAGCGCTATCGGCTGGTTCCAGCTGCCGGACGGCTCGTGACCGATCAGGATGAGCAGGTTCCCCGAGTAGCGGTGCATGCGGTTACCGATGCGCTTCACCCGGAACAATGTGGTTCGCCGTTCGGCATCCGGCTCTCCCTGCTCCAAGTGCTGCAGGAGGCGGATCTGGCGTTCCATGAGGGACTGGCCACGGTGAGACAGGTCCACGAACGTGGCGTTGAGCTTGCCGTGGTGGGCGGATTCGCCGACCGCCAGCCGAAGCAACTCCCTGCGCAGCTCGTCGAACGCGCGCGCAATCTCGCCCATCTCGTCGGAGGCGTCAACGTCGACAGGTTTCAGGCCGGACGGCGCGCCGTCTCCGTTGCCGTTGCTCTGGCTCGCCTGACGGACTGCGTCCGTCAGGCTAGCCCCGGTCAATTCCAGGGCTCCCATCCGTAGCCGGTACAGGGGCTGCAACACCGACCTGGCCACGGCAATCGTGAACAACGACGCCAGCGCCGCGACGATGATCACGATGCCGGCCGCCAGCGCCGACAGGACAGACGCGTTCGAGCTGATCTGCGGCCCGCGCAGCACATCAATGATGTAGGAGACGCAGACCGCAATGACTGCGGCAGCGGCAAGCGGAATGATGACGAGCAGCAAGAGGCGCGAGCGGACAGGACGGTCCCTGAGCCTACGGCGTGATCCCCTGGGCACAGCCGCGGCGTCGCGCGACCGCGGGCTGGCGCCAGCGGATGGGCTGGCGCCCGCAGGAGGCCGGGCCGGGCCCGCGTCGTGCACCGCGATGGGCATCGCCGGGCCGGCGTGTGCCCGGGAGAACGATTCGCGGCTGCCCAGGCCGGCTGCGGCGACCGGCCGCCTGGCATCGAATGCGTGCCCCTCGCCGTGCCCGTGGAAGCCCTCATTGCGTGTCCGGGCCACGTCCACGATCATGAGTGCTGCGACCACAAGCACGATGACTACGAAGAGTATTTCTTGAAGCATGCCAGTCACACCTTGTAGACGGGTGACGGCATACGCGTGATGCCGTCTCTGATGTGCTGGCGGCACCTTCTGGTCTCGCACGGATCGAGGCGCTCGGCCCTGAACACCGCCGGGCACGGGCCAAGCAGCACAACCAACATGGAAGCCTCCCTCAAGGCTTAGCCCGCGCGCCTGGCCGGCACAATCACCGCTACTCTAACGACTAACCGGGTGCCGCATGCTGACATAGAGGGAAAATTCGTATCACATACTAATAGCAGTAACTCATGGCACACGAACCTTTACTCGCCACGCCGGGCCGCCACGGAATGCCTTGCTCCCCGGCGTCCAGCATCCAGCGGGCCCGGCATCGCTGCTCTCGCGTGATCGCGCAGGTTCACGGGACAGCCCTCATCGGCAGAGCGGACATGACAGGATGAACGAGGCGTAAGCCTCGGCAGGCCTCATCCCGCACTCATCCACCGTAACCGGGGTCAATACAACCGGTGGTGTCGAGGCGGGAGGAACCGCTACAGTCGCACAGTACATCTCAGAGGGCGGAGCATCAGCGTGATGCGCGCCAGCGAATCGGAGGGGTCCGTTGGAGCAAGAAGCAGCCGGTCCAGCGGTCATTCACGCGGTGGACACGGCGGCAGCCGGTGAAGAACGGAGCAAGTTCCGGCGGAGCCTAGGGCGCTGGGACACCGCGTTCCTGATGCTCGCCGCGATTATCGTGCTGGACACGCTCGGCGCGGTGTCGAGTTATGGCGCTCAGGCCTTCACCTGGCTCATCGTCATGGTGGTGTTTTTCCTGGTTCCCTACGGCCTGATCACCGCGGAGCTGGGCACTGCCTTTGCCGAGGAGGGCGGCCCGTACGTCTGGGTCAAGCTCGCCTTCGGCCGGGTCGCCGCCGCCGTGGTCGCCGTCATGTACTGGGTCGACAACCCCATCTGGCTGGCCGGGACGCTGTCCATCACGGCGATGACCGCCTTCAGCACATTCTTCGTCAACCTGTCGCTGGCCTGGGAGTACGTATTCGGGATCCTGTTCATCTGGGCCGGCATTGCCTCGGTGATCATGGCCCTGAAGTTCGGCAAATGGGTTGCCACCATCGGCGCGGTCATCCGCATTGCGCTGATAGCTTTCTTCACCCTCACCGTGCTTATCTACGCTGGTGAGCACGGCCTGCACGGTTTCGGGGGCGGGGCATTCAAGCCCACCTGGCTCATCTTCCTGGCCGCGACGCCCATCCTGATCTTCAACCTCGAAGGCTTCGAGTTGCCCAGCGCCGCGGCCGAGGAAATGGTCAATCCCCGCCGGGACGTTCCCTTCGCCATCTTGCGCTCCGGGATCGGCACCGTGCTGTTCTACGGGGTGCCCATCCTGGCGATCCTGCTGGTGCTGCCGCCCTCCAGGCTGTCCAACGTGGGGGGATTCCTCGACGCCTTGCAGCAGGTGTTCGTCGTCTACGGGGGGCACCTGACAGGCTCGGGTGCCGTGCTCACCGGCGCCGGCACGGTTCTCGCCGATATCGCGGCGATCGGGGTGATCATCGGGTTGCTCTCCTCGGCCGTGACATGGCTGATCGGATCCGACCGCGCGCAAGCGGTCGCGGGGTACGACGGCGCGGCGCCGAGGGCGTTCGGGTACTTCTCCAGGCGCCTCGGGACGCCGATCGTGGTGAACCTCGTCTCGGGCGTGGTGTCGACCATCGTCCTCGTCCTCACCCTGACGCTGACCAGCGGCAACGCGGCCAAGTACTTCAGCGCCACGCTGGGCGTGGTCATCTCCATGGTGACGATCGTGTACGTGCTGATCTTCCCGGCAGTGATCAAGCTCAGGTACAGCCACCCCGACGTTCCGCGCCCTTACCGGATACCGGGAGGGAAGGTCGGGCTGTGGACGGCCGGGATCCTCACCACGGCATGGGCAGCGTTTACCACGATCGCGATCATCTACCCGGGTATCGGCACGGCGCATCCTGACGACTCGCTGCCGAGCGGGTTCGAGCACCAGCGGCTTGAGTACACGCTGTCTCAGCTGATACCGCTCCTGGTGATGGTGCTGATCGGCCTCCTGTTCTACGCTCTCGGCGCGCCTACCCGGCGGCAAGCAGCACGGGCAGATGCCGTATCCGGTCAAGCCGTGCCGGATGAAGCCTCGTCCAGTGAGGCCGCCGCTGGTGAGGCTCCCTCCGATGGAACCGCGTCGGCCGGAACCGCGCCAGCCGGAACCGCGCCAGCCGGAACCGCGCCAGCCGGAACCGCGCCAGCCGGAACCGCGTCGGCGGGCGGTACGTCGGCGGACGCCACGCCCACGGAAGTGAGTAAGGAATACGGAAGTGAGTAAGGAATAAGGCACTGGGTTTAGACGTCCCATACGACCGGTAGCCGCTTGGCGGCCCGTACCGCCCAGCCGTGCACGGTAGCTTCCTGATCCGGATCGGGTCTCAGGTTGGGCAGCCGGGCGAACATCTCCTCGAGCATGACCTGTTCCAACTGGCGGGCGACGAAATGGCCGAGGCAGAAGTGCAATCCGTACCCGAAGGAAGCATGGCTCTGCCTCGGACGGTCGAGGTCGAAGACATCAGGATCGGCATACCGCGCCGCATCGCGGTTAGCTGAGCCGAGGACCATGGCGACCTCGGTCCCTGCGGGAAAGAGGATGCCCCCCAGGGTTATATCGGCGGTGGTGAGCTTCTCGGTCATGCCGAACGGCGCCAGCCACCTCAGGCCCTCCTCCACGGCCGCCGCAGACCAGGCCGACGGGTTCGCACGGAGCCGTTCCGCCTGCTCGGGCCGGGTGAACAGCCCGTGCAGGGAGTTGGCGGCACCATGCGCGGGTTCCTGGAATCCGCCCACGATCATGACGCCCATATCGCCGATGATCTCGTCGATGCTGCGGGTGATTCCTTCCGGTAGGCCGTCGTGGAGCAGGTGGGACAGGGTAGAGCCGTCTGGGTGCGCCGTCAGCGAGTCAAGCCTCGTAAGCAGGTGAGCGGCGAGTTCTGCCTTGATGGTCCGGCCGTGCTCGGCGACTTCGCCGCTCCTGCCGAAGTCGACGAGATAGGCGGCGAACCCGCGGAACCACCGGATCAAGATGTCGTCGTGAACGTCCGTGAATCCCAGCACATCACCGATGGCGCGCATGCTGATGCGCTCCAGGATCTCGGTATTCGCGTCGGCCCGGCCTCGATCGCGGATGGCATCGATGTACCTGACGGCGGTGGTCCTGAGGACTTCCTCACGGTAGCCGTTGACCGCGCGAGGGCGGAAACAGGCGTTCAGCGCGGCGCGGTGGGCCAGATGCTCCGGGCCGCTGAGGCTCATCACGTTCGGGTTGCCGTAGACAGCGTGGAAGACCTCACTGGTAGGCCCGAAGACCTTGTCGTTCCTCCCCGCCTCGTCACACAGATCCCAGGTCGTGATCCAGACCCGCCCCGTTTCCGGTACGTAGGCGATCGGGCGATGGCGGCGCATCCAGGCGTAGGTCGGATACGGGTCGTCCTCCAGGACCCCTAGCGCGACGTCGTGAACAATGTCGGCGGCCGTGACGAGCCAGGGTCCGAGGTCAATCCGGTCCATGACTAGCTCAGGCCGTCCAGTGCTGTGTATTCGCGCCGGTATTTCCGGTCACGCGACGGCGGACCTGGGGTATCCAGTTCCTCGGCATAGCGCCGGCCCGCCCACACGGCGCCGGCGATCGTGGTCGGAGCCCAGGCGTCACCCACGCAATTCACCGATCGGACGCCGCGCGCTGGCCACTCGCCCTGGCGCTCATGCAACGCCAGGAACAGATCGTCACGAGGCAGCCGGGCCGTCACCAGCAGCACGGCGTCGGCGGGAACGCTGGCTTCTGAGCCGGTGAACGCGCAAGCCGTCCGCGCCTCCCCCACGCCGACGGCGACGAGTACCCGGCTGAGGTCCACAATTATCCCGGCCTCGCGTACCCGTCGCTGGATGTCGCCGATCTCCAGGGTGTTGGCCGTCCACGACGACACCAGCGGGGCGGGGGTGACCAGCCGGACCACATGCCCATGCCGGACCAGCAACTCGGCCAGCACCCCGCCGAGGTAATAGTGATCATCGTCGAACACCAGTATCCGCTGCGGTGCGGTGCCAGGCCGCTGAAGTGGATGATCACCTGTCAGCAGGTCGTCAGGCGTTAGGATGCTGGCATCCTCGTCGATCCGTATCGCACTGGTGTGCCACCGCCCGACGCCATCATTCCGCCACCGCGCGCCGGTCGCTAGCAGGATGTCGGTGAATCCGTGGCCAAGGGCGTCATCGGGCGTGATTTCACTCTGCAGGCTGATGTCCACATTGCGGTAGTGCCGGCGGAGCTGCCCGATCCGGTAGTCGGCGACGCGGCGCCACGCGGCCATGCCGGGCAGACTAGCCTCGCGGGGGACCCTTCCGCCAAGTTCCCTCGTCGCCTCGGCGAGCATCACGGGATAACCCCGCTGCCCAAGCGCACGGGCAGCTTCCAGGCCAGCCGGGCCGGCTCCGACGATCAGAACGCTGGAGTCTGATTCCCGGGGCCTGATCCGCTCCGGATGCCATCCCCGGCGCCACTCCTCGCCCATGGCCGGGTTCTGCGTGCAGCGGATAGGTGACATCGTCATGTCACCGGAGATACAGATGTTGCAGCCGATGCACTCACGTATATCGTCGAGGCGGCCCGCCTGGATCTTGGCAGGCAGGAACGGATCAGCGATCGAGGGCCGGGCGGCGCCAATCATGTCCAGGATGCCAGCGCGCACCTGGCGGACCATGGTGTCCGGCGACGTGAAACGACCCACCCCTACGACCGGCTTTGCCGATAGCCGCTTCAGGCCCGCGATCCGCGGTTCACGTTCGGCCTCCGCTGCGAAGCGCGAGGTCGCCGAGTCCAATTCCCAGCTGCCGAGAACCAGATCCCAGACATCGGGCAGATGATCGAGCAACGAGATGACCTCCGCTGCCTCGGCCGGCGTGATTCCGGCCTCGCCGATCCCTTCGTCGACGGTAAGACGACAGGCGACTGCGGCCCGGCCCTCGCATTCCTCGCGCGTATCTTCCAGGACTTCGGCGAGCAAACGCGCCCGGTTGGCGACCGAGCCTCCATAGGAGTCGGTGCGCTGGTTGTACCGGCGGGACAGGAAGTGGTGCAGGATGCTCAGGTTGTGTCCGCTGTAGACATAGACGACGTCGTATCCCGCGGCCAGGGCACGCCGGACCGCCAGGCGGTGCCAGCGCCGCAGGTCGGCAATGTCCGGCGCGGACATCATGCGGGCCTGAACAGGATCGTTTGACCAGGTCACGACGGGAAGATGAGCCGGCCCCAGCGGGGGTTCCCGGCTCGACAGGTTCGGCGCGTTCATCCCGTTGTGCGCGAGCTCGATTCCGGCCAGGGCGCCGCCGGCATGAATGGCGTCCGCGATCCTGGCCAGCGCGGGCAGGTCACCGTCGTCCCACAAGCGCAACTCGATGAAGGGAGTGATATCGGAGCTAGGGTGAATCTCCACCTGCTCGGTGCAGACGACGGCCCAGCCGCCCTCGGCCTTGACATTGCGCATGGCCGCTTGCGCGGTGGGATCGCGGTAACCCATGCCGTTGCAATGCGGCACCTGGAAGAACCGGTTCTTGGCGCGAACAGGCCCGAGCTGAACCGGCTCGAACAGGATGTCGTACCGGCTATCACGCGCGGTAAGACCGGCTTCTGACATCATGCTTTCATCTCACACGGGGGAGAGAGACTCCCTCTCTCCGGTCCCGGGTTAGCGTACAGGGCCCTCGGTCTCCCGCCGGATATGGAAGAACTGCGGCCGCAGCACCAGGCGCGCGGCGAGCATGAGGACTACCCCGACGCCGATGATCGCGACCAGCGACCAGATCTGCGCCCCGGGAGCAGACTGCAGCGACTTGACCAGGATCCACCCAAGGAACCCGGCGGCACCTAGCGGGAGCAAGCCAAGGTTCACTGCGTCCATGACGCTGCTGAAGATGCGGCGCCAGTAGTAGATGATGGCAGCGAGCGCCGTCAGGATGTAGAAGGCCGCGTACAGCAGGGCGGTTATCGCGATGGCGTCGTTGAAGGCGTTCGCCAGCGAGGTGGAGAGCAGGTAGACCCAGGTAAGCGCGAGCAGGGTCAGGCCGACCACCAGGCTCGCGGCGACGGGGGTGGCGAACCGGCGGTTCACGTTGCCGAGGAACGGCGGCAAGACGCGGTGGTTGGCCATCCCGTAGATGACCCGGGCACCGAGCACGATGCCGACGCCGGAGGTCGCGATCACCGAGAGCGCGAGGGAGAAGGCCATGACCTTGGCCCAGCCGGCGCCGCCCAGCGCCTGGGCGACGTAGGGCAGGGCGTCAGTGGAGTTTGCCTGCAGCCTGGCGGGCGACACCACGCCCTGCAGGCCGACCTGTGTCGTGGTATAGACGATGGCCAGGAAAGCAACCGCCATCATGGCTGCCTTGCCCGGGTTAACGCGCCGGTGCTTGACCTCCTCGTTGACGTAGACGGTGCCGTCCCAGCCGGTATAGGCGAACAAGGCGACCAGGAAGCCCCCGGTGAGGCTACCGTGACCGCCGATTCCGCTGAGACTGAACCAGCCCTTGGTGATGGGGAAGGTGCCATGCCGGTGGCTGATGACCGCCACGAGGCCGACGACGGCGAAGCCGATCAGGATCACGTACTCGATCAGCCCCAGGCCGACCTGAGTGCGGGCGGTCATGCGAATCCCGATGATCGCGATCACGAGCATGCCGAGGAGCACCACGGTGTCGATGGCGAGGTTCGGCGCGATAGCGGTGGTGGTGGAGCCGAAGACGGCGAGCACCGTCGGCCCGAGGACCACCGTGGTGCTGACCGTCCCGATGATGCCGCCCATGATCATCAGCCAGCCGGTGAGGAAGCCGACGTAAGGGTTGATTACGCGGCCGACCCATTCGAAGGCGGCGCCGCAGTTGGCGTTCCACAGATTCAGCCGGCGGTAGCAATTGGCGATGACGATCATCGGCAGCGCCATGAGGATGAGGGCCGGCCCGCTGGCGTAGGCGGTCGCCGCGGCCATCGCGGCCAGTGTCAGTCCGGCCGATGCGGCAGGCGCGGCCGTGGCCATCCCGATGACGGTGTCCTGCGCTACCCCGATCGCATTCGGCTCGAGCCTGCCCTCGGGAGCGAGTCCGGTCCTCGTGGGATTAACCGGGGATTCAACCGACATCTGGGGTCTCCTTATCCTGCTGCCTGGCGTTCAGGTGATCGCGCGCAGCGGAAAGCCTCACTCATCCTCGAAAGGAATGCGCGTCTGGGCCGTCAGCCCACCTGGCGCGGCTGCGACCTCCGATGGTCTTGAGGCAGGCCGGCACGAGAGAGGCACCAGCGAGATAGTACCGGTCGGTTCGCCGCAGCAAGTGACAAAACCGGATAATTTCCGCCTCAGCAGGCGTCGCAGACGCTGACGGCATCAGCTGTCTCCGATGCTCTGCAGGCTGTGACGAATGGTCTCAGTCAGCGGATCCCCGGCAGGCAGGACGCGCTCGCAGCGCACGGCGAGGTTGCGAAGCAAAGTCACCGCATCTCCGACACGGCCTACGGCATAGTACAGGTACGCCAGGTTAGCCATGCGCGCGAGCGTGTCCGCGTGATCCGAACCGAGGACTCGTTCGGAGTCCGCACAGCACTGCTCGGACAGTTGCATCGCGGCCGGCATCCGGCCGCCCGCCTGGTACGCGGCGGCGAGGTTCGCGGTGGTCGCGATCGTGTCCGGGTGCCCCCGGCCCAGCACCTTCTCGCGGTCCGATAGTGCCCGCTTGTAGTGCGAGATCGCGTCCTTGAACTTGCCCTCGGCCAGGCAGGCGGCGGCCAGCCGGTCCCGGGTAGCCATGGTCTCCGCGTCGCGCGGGCCCTGCAGCCGCTCCCGGTCGGTCAGGTTGCGGCTCAGCAGCCTGGTCGCCCCGGACGCGTCGCCCGCGGCCTGGTAGGCGGCGGCGAGGTCGTCCCTTGCGCTGAGGGTGTCCTGGTGCCCGGGCCCGCGGAACTGCTCGCACTCGCTGACCGCGCGCTGCAGCACCGTGACCGCGTCGGCGGGCTCGCCCGCCAGGATCAGGGCCTTGGCCAGGTTGACCCGGGCCGCGATGATGGCCGGGTGCCCGGGCGCGAGTTCGCGGCCACGTTCGGCCAGGACCCGCTGGTACCAGTGCACGGCCTCGCTCGCATACCCGGCGGCCAGGTAGGCGGCGGCCAGGTGCGCGGCCACTATCAGGGCGTCCGGGTGGCCTGGAATCAGCTTGGTGTCGCAACGGGCGGACAGGTCGCGCCAGTACTCCACGGCCGGTCCGACCAGGCGGGCATCGTCCAGGCTGCGCCCGGCCCGCAACAGCACCGGATGGCAGCCGTCGGCCCACAGCACATCAGGGGCCGCGTCATGCAGGGCGGTCGCGTTCAACCGCAGGGCAACCGCGGTCCATGGCGCGGGCTCGTCGACGGGCCAGATTTCCAGCAGGGCATTGGCGGCGGCGTGGGCCGCGGGCTCCTGGACGTTCGCCGGCGCCGCCAGCCTGATCGCCGCCTGGAGCACCGAATTCACGCCGATGGTCGGCGGCGAGACGGCCCGGTTGACGCTGATCAGCCCGGCGCGCTCGATGGCGAGCAGCGCATCCCAGGCCGGCTTCGGGTCGACCGCGGAAGAGAACGGGGTCACCGCGCCACCCAGGTACCCGGCGACAGCCGACGTGCTGAAGATGGCGCCGGCAATCCCGTGCCCGTCGAGTAGCGCGAGGAGAACCAGCATGAGCCGGACGGACGCGCCGGGCAGCAGTGATTCCGCCTGTCCCAGCGACAGCGTCCAGGTGACCGCGGCCGCCGAAGGCACCTCGCCGGCCGCGACTCCGATCTGCTGCCGCCTGCGGGCGAAGTAATCCCGGTAGTCCCGGCAGGCCAGGGTGGAGTTCGCGACCACCGAGGCGGCCTGGGCCAGTGCCAGCGGCTCGCGGCCAAGCGCTTCGATCAGGTCGATGGCGCCCTGCCGCTGGGCCGGGTTGACGCTGAGCCGCTCGGTCAGGCAGTTGAGCGCCTCGCGGACACTGAAGAAACCCACGGGCATGACCTGAGTTCCGCGCCGACCCGAGGTATGCGAGGTCTGCATGCTGGTTATCAGCACCCGCCCCGATGACCCCTCCGGCCAGAGCCCGTCGAGGTCCGTCTGGTCCTGCAGGTCGTCCAGGACGACCAGCCACCGCTGGTCGGTGGTGGCAAGCCAGCTGACCAGACGAGTCGCAACCGACTCGGCCGTCCCGGTGGGCGCGACGCCGAAGGCTGCCGTGAAGGCTTCTACGTAGGCGGAGAGCACCGACTCCCGGCTGGTGGCCGAGATCCAGATCAGCGCGTCGATAGTGCCCGACCGCCACATCGACTCCGCGAGAATTACCGCGATCTGAGTCTTACCGCAGGCGCCGAGCCAGTTGGATGGTCCTTCGGCGAAGGCCGAGCCTGGCACCAGCGCCAGAGTGGCACCGGGAACAAGCGCCTCCACGATGCCACGGGCCGTGTCGGGCCGGTCGGTGTATCCCTCAGCAAGCGGCGGTACCTCACCTACGCGGAATCGCTGAGCTCCATGCTCAGCCGACATTCCGCTCATGGGCACCACTGCCCGTTACCCCCAACAATTCATCCTGTACCGAAGGCCACCTCCGGTGACTCCATTACTAACACCGAGAGGTTCAGCACGGGGAGCTTTTCGTATCGGGATCTTCGTTAACACCTCATTATGCACGTGCATCCGGGTCTTCATACTCCACTACCTGAGGTCCGCTTCAGGCGCTACGCGGCCGAGTAACAGCGCTACTGAGGGTAGGGGTGCGTGTTACGCAGCTCGTCTAAAGAGACTTCCGGGAATTGAGTTCACTGAGGATCGGCCACCGACGCCAGCAGGGCCGAACGGGCCTGCGCCACGGCCGCCAGCATCGCGCCGCGCAGCACCGGCTCGCCTGGAACGCCGGTCGGCACCACGCGCGGGCGGGACGGCCAGATGCTCGCCACCGCCGCGGCGACCCGGTCCGCCAGGGCGGTGCCCCCGGCCCGGCCCACCTCGCCGCCCAGCACGACCAGGCCCGGGTCCAGCACGACGCAGACCGACGCGACCCCGACCGCGACCCGGTGCGCGAGCTCGCCGAGGAACGCCTCGGCGCTGCCTTCACGGTCTGCGGCGGACACGGCGGACACGGCGGTCTGGACCGCCTCGGCCGGCGTCGGCGCCGTGAAGCCGTGCTTGGACGCGAGCTCGCGCACCGCGCTACCGCCCGCCAGGGACTGGAAGCCGCCGCTGGCCGGGTGCCTGATGTCGGTGTGCAGCGGGGCGCCATGCACCGGCAGGTAGCCGATCTCGCCCGCCGCCCCGGCGGTGCCCCGGTGCAGCACCCCGCCCAGGATGGTGGCCAGGCCGAGGCCGATGCCCAGCCAGACCAGGACGAAATCGTCGGCGCCCGCGGCCGCGCCGTCGGCCCGTTCGGCCATCGCGGCCAGGTTCACGTCGTTCTCGATCACGACCGGCTTGCGCCAGGCGTCCTTGAGCGCGTCGAGCGCGCCCTCGTGCCAGGCTGGCAGGTTCACCGCCAGCCTCGGATCACCGGTCCGCGGGTCGACCACGCCGGGGCTGCCGATCACCAGCGCGCTCAGCCTGGTGACCTCGATCCCGGCTCTGGCGCAGGCACGCTCGATGGTGCCGCGGACCAGCTCGACCGGGTCGCCGGCCCCGTTCGGGTTGCCGCTCACCTCGGCCACCCGGCGGCCGGTGACGTCCGCCACCGCGGCACTGACCAGGTCGGACTCGACGTAGAGGCCGGCCACGTACGCACTGGACGGGACGACCGAGTACAGCGCGGCGTTCGGGCCGCGCCCCCCGGCCTGCTCCCCCGCGATGGCCACCAGGCCTCGCTCCTCCAGCCTGGTCAGCATCTGCGACACGGTCACCTTGGACACCCCGGTGTACTCGCTGATCTGGGACCGGGTGAGCATCTCGCCGCCGAGCAGGAGGTCGAGCGCGGCCCGGTCGTTCAGCACACGCAGCAGGCTCGGCGTGCCTGGTCGGCTCCGTGTTCCGGGTTGAGCCCGTGCTTCCCCCTGGTGAGCCCGTGCTTCCCCCGGTTGAGCCCGTGCTTCCCCCTGGTGAGACTGCATCGCGCTGCCTTCCTGTGATCCGTTGGCCCAGTGTGCCGCACCCTGCCCGGCCGCCGCATTCGGGGAGCGGGTCAGGCTGCCGCAGAGAAGACTTTGATCTCTATACGGCAACGGAGACTATCTTATAGGAAAGTTTCCTGATAGTTTCAGCCTCGATGGCTCCTGCCACACTCCGAAACCCGAGTTCACCTCCCAAACCACCCGGTCCACCGGAAGGAGAGCCAGCAGTGAGACTCAGGAAAACACCGGCCGCGATCGCCGCTTCAGTCGCGGCCGCGGCCCTCGCTATCGCGGGCTGCAGCTCAAGCGGCTCGCCATCAGCCGGGTCCACGTCGTCATCGGCTGCGCCGGCGCAGCTCACGGTGTGGCGGATGGGTTCCTCCACGCCCGCGCAGGTCACCTGGATGAACAGCGTGGTCAGCCAGTTCCACAAGCAGTACCCGGCGTACGCCAAGACCAACGTCAAGGTCGTGTTCATCCCCTGGACGAACCGCACCCAGGACTGGACGAACGCCCTTTCCAGCGGCAAGAACGCCCCCGACATCACCGAACTCGGCAACACCGACACGCCCACCCAGGCATCGCTGGGCATGCTCGCCAACATCACGACCGACGTGAACGCCTGGTCTAACAAGTCCGACGTCGTGTCCGGCATGCTCGCCAACGACACGCAGAACGGGAGCATCTATGCGGTCCCGTGGTTCGGCGGCGTTCGCGGTATCTGGTACCGGACCGACCAGTTCAAGGCAGCCGGTATCGCCAGCCCGCCCACCACCTGGGCGCAGCTCGTCACCGACGCGAAGAAGCTGATGGCGAAGTACCCGGGCACGTACGGGCTGGGCGCGCCGACCTATGACAGCCCGGCCCAGGCCAGCTTCATCTGGGGCGCGGGCGGCCAGATCGCCGTCCAGCAGAACGGCAAGTGGGTCGGCGAGCTGACCTCTCCGCAGTCAGAGGCGGGCATCAAGTTCTACGTCGACCTGTACCTGGCCAATCATGTCTCCCCGGCCAAGTACATCGGCCAGACCGAGCTGGGCAATGCGGGCGCCACCTCGGGCGGCGCAAACGAGGACTTCGCGCTCGGCAAGCTCGACATGTACATCGACGGCGCCTGGGCGTCAGGCACATTCCCGGCCAACGCGGTGAACAAGTCGCAATGGGCCTCGTTCCCGATCCCGAGCGAGAACGGTCCGAACCCGGCTCCGGCCTTCGCTGGCGGCTCTGACCTAGCGGTCTGGTCCGGCAGCAAGTACAAGGCGGCCGCCTGGGACCTCACCACGGTGATGGCCTCGGTGCCGAACTCCACGTCGTTCGCCAACTCCCAGGGCTTCTTCCCGCCGTACACCTCCCAGCTCACCGGCGGCTCCTACTCGAACAGCCAGTTGCTGTCCGGTTTCGCCAAGGCGGCCACCGACACCCAGATTTCCCCGATGAACGCGAAGAACTGGGCCACGGCGGACGCGACCGACCTGGTCATCCCCACGATGATGAAGCAGCTGATGAAGGGGGCCAACTTCGACTCCACGGTGGCCGCGGCTAACACCCAGCTGCAGAACGTCCTGAACAACGGCAGCCAGGGCTAGCGGGCTAGTCTCCGCATGGTGAGAACCGTTTCCGGCCCGCCGGGGAGGATTCCGGGGCCTGAAGACCCCGCCTCCCCGGCGGGCCGGGCCGGCCACCGTGGTCCCGCTTTCCGGGACGTACCGGGCATGCGGCAGCGCGCCGCGGTCTTCATCCGGCGTCACCGCCTGACGCCGTACATGCTGCTGCTGCCTTCCGCGGTGGCGATCGGCCTGCTGCTGTTCTGGCCGACCGTCCAGATCGCGGAGTTCTCCCTGCAGAATTACGGGCTGCCGCAGCTCACCGGGACAGCGCCGACCCAGTGGGTGGGCGGGGCCAACTTCGGCGCCATCCTGTCCGACCCGGAGTTCTGGCTCTCGCTGCGAATCAGCCTGATCTTCGCCGCCGTGGTGGTGCCGCTGACCCTGCTGACCGGCACCCTGGTCGGGCTGCTGCTGAACCGCCTCGGCCCGAGGATGGCCGCGTTCGTGTCGAGCGCGGCCATGCTGGCCTGGGCCACGCCCGCGGTGTCCGCGAGCGTCATCTTCATCTGGCTCACCGACCCCGACGGCGGCATCGTCGACTGGACCCTGTCCAAGATGCCGTCCTGGCTGGGCGGCGGCGCGCACTGGGCCGGCTTCAGCTGGACGAACGCGCCACTGCCCGCCTACACCTTGCTGACCGTGCTCGTGGTCTGGCAGGGCTTCCCCTTCGTCGCCGTCACCGTGCTCGCCGGGCTGAAGACCATACCGGCCGAACTGCACGAATCCGCCCGGGTGGACGGCGGAGGGGCGTGGCGGGTCTTCTGGCGGGTCACCTACCCGCTGCTCAAGCCGATCTTCCTGGTCCTGCTGCTGCTCTCGATCATCTGGGACTTCGGCGTGTTCACCCAGGCCTACCTCGTCACCGGGGAGCTCGGCAACCGGGACGAGTACAACCTGGGCATCTACGCGTACGACCGGGCCTTCACGATGCCGCCGAGCTACGGGGTGGGGTCCGCGCTGGCGCTCATCCTCACGGTCATCCTGCTGATCATCACCATTGGCTACGTCCGGGCCTCGGTCCGGCAGGGGGCGATCCATTGAGGCTCAGATCGCGCACGGCCCGCCGGGCCGGGCTGAACGTGCTCGGCGTGCTCGTCGCGCTGGTGACGCTGTTCCCGATCCTGTGGATGGTGTCGACGGCGTTCAAGCCGGCCGGCGAGATCTACTCGCTGACGCCGCATCTGCTGCCCGCCCACCCGACGCTCGGGAACTTCCGCTCGGTCATCGACGGCAAGGTGATCGGGCTGCCGTACTGGAACTTCCTGAAGAACAGCCTGTTCGTCACCATCTCCTCGGTGGTCGCGTCGACGCTGATAGCGCTGCTCGCGGCGATCGCGGTGGCCAGGTTCAGGTTCAGGCTCCGCACCTCGTACCTGATCATGCTGCTGATCGTGCAGATGCTGCCGCAGCAGGCGATGGTGATCGCGCTGTTCCTCGACTTCCGCTCGCTGGCGCTGCTGGACAACCTGGCCGGGCTGATCCTCGTCTACACGGCGTTCTCGATACCGGTGACGATCTGGATGCTGCGCAGCTTCGTGGCGGCCGTCCCGCGCGAGATGGAGGAGGCGGCGGCCATCGACGGCGCCGGGCCGATGCGGATCTTCTGGCGGATCATGCTCCCGCTGGTGGCTCCCGGCCTGGTGGCGACCAGCGTGTTCGCGTTCATCTTCGCCTGGAACGAGTTCATCTTCGCGCTGACGTTCCTCGGCACCGACTACGCCAAGTACACGCTGCCCATCTACGTGACGTACTTCTACGGCCGCGGCACGGTGGACTGGGGGTCGATCATGGCCTCCTCCACCCTGTTCACGATCCCGGTGATCATCTTCTTCCTCATCGTCCGGCGCCGCATGACCAACGGCCTGACGGCCGGGGCGGTGAAGGGGTGAGCCAGGACACCGACATCAGGGCGGCGGACCCGGTGCTGGGCCGCATGGCCGACGCGATCCTCATCCCGCCCTTCCCCGGCACCACCGCCCCGGGCTGGATGCTCGACGCGCTCGGCCGTGGCCTGGCCGGAGTTACCCTCTTCGGCCAGAACATCTCGGCCCCCGGCCAGGTGAGCGCGCTCACCGCCGCGCTGCGCGAGGCGGCCGCGGGAGACGACCCGGTCATCGCGATCGACGAGGAAGGCGGCGACGTCACCCGGGTGGCGTACGCGGACGGCAGCCCGTACCCGGGCAACGCCGCCCTCGGCGCGGTGGACGATGTTTTGCTGACCCAGGCGGTCTACCGGGCGATCGGCGCCGACCTGGCCGCGCTGGGGATCAACTTCGACCTCGCGCCGTGCGCCGACGTGCTCGGCGCGGCGGACAGCCCGGCCGTCGGCACCCGGTCCTTCGGCGCGGACACCGGCCTGGTGTCCCGGCACACCGCCGCCGCGGTGGCCGGGTTGCAGGGCGCGGGCGTGGCCGCGTGCACCAAGCACTTCCCCGGGCACGGCCGCACCGGTACTGACACCCACGAGGCCATCGCCACCATCGAGGGCGGGCTGGCCGACCTCCGGCTGGTCGACCTGCCGCCGTTCGAGGCGGCGATCAGGGCGGGGACCCTCGCCATCATGCCCAGCCACCTGCGCGTGCCCGAGCTCACCGGCGACCTGCCGGCCACCCTGTCCGGCGCGGCGCTCACCGGGCTGCTGCGCGGAGAACTCGGGTTCACCGGGGTGATCGTCTCCGACGCGCTGGAGATGCGGGCGACCAGGGAAATGTTCGGCATTCCCGGGGCCGCGGTGCTGGCCGTGGTGGCCGGCACCGACCTGCTGTGCCTGGGACGGGACGGCAGCGAGGACGACTACCTGGCGGTCCGCGACGCGCTGGTGGCCGCGGTCCGCGACGGCGCGCTCGACGGGGAGCGGCTGGAGGAAGCCGGCGACCGGGTCGCGCGCCTGCGCGGGGGCCTGGCGCGCACCCGGTCGGCGGCCCCTGGCGGCACGTTCCCCGACGGCACAGGCCTCGACGGCACAGGCCTCGACGGCACGTTCCCCGACGGCACGGGCCCTGGCCGGGCGGGCCCGGAGGTCGGCCTGGTCGCGGCCCGGCGCGCGGTGCGGATATCCGGGCCACGCCGGACGCTGAACCACCCGGTGATCATCGAGGTCGAGCCGCGGGAGAACATCGCCGCGGGGCAGTTCGGCTGGGGACTCGGCCCGTGGGCGCCAGCCGGCAGCGTGCACCGGGTCAGCGCCTCCGGCAGGCCGCTCGACGGCGCGGGCTCCGGCCAGGGAGGTGCGGCGGGCTCCGGCCAGGGAGGTGCGGCAGGCTCCGGCCAGGGAGGTGCGGCAGGCTCCGGCGAGGTGGACGCCGCGGCGATCCTGGCGGCCGCGGCAGGCCGCTCGCTGGTGGCGGTGGTGCGCGACGCGCACCGGGACGAGCAGACCCAGTCGCTGGTCAGCGCCCTGCTCACGGAGCGGCCCGACCTGATCCTGGTGGAGATGGGCCTGCCGTTCTGGCGCCCGCCGGAGGGCACCTCCCACCTGGCCACCTACGGCGCCTCCCGGGCCAGCGCACACGCCGCCGCCGAGCTACTGGGGCTGATGGCAGAGAGGTTAATTCGGATAGGATTCCGACGGATTTGGTATCGCTAGCCATACCAAATCCTTCGAGATCATGGAATTTGCGCCGGCCAGGCACGTGGTCGACGGTGGCGCGATCTTCGGTCGCGTCACTGCCACATCAAGCGTCACACGTGACGGCAGTAGCGGGGAACGACTGGCGCCGCGGCGGTGATGGGTGACGCTGTACCCCTATGGCCGGTGTTTCGACCCACGATGCCGCGAGAGTCGTAGCCGGGCGTCGACAGCTAAGGCCGGGCGAAGGCCCCGGCTCAGGCGCGGCCATGATCGTGGACAGCAACCCCCGGCGCGGGAGCGCCAATGCCAGAAAAGCGGTGGGGAACGTGCATAATTGCCTTCATGCGATTGTCAGCCCGCGCCGACTATGCGCTGCGTGCCGCGATCGAGCTCGCCGCGGCCAGCACCGGCCACGTCACGGCCGACCAGCTTGCCCGCGCGCAGCAGATACCGGGTAAGTTCCTGGAGACGATCCTGACTCAGCTCAGGCGGGCCGGGCTCATCCGCAGCCAGCGCGGGCCCGACGGCGGCTTCTGGCTGGCGCGCCCGGCGGCGGAGATCTCGCTGGCCGACATCATCAGGGCGATCGACGGGCAGTTGCTCGGCGTCCGGGGCGAGCGCCCGGAGAACGTCACCTACCCGGGCGTGGCCGAACCGCTGCAGCAGGTGTGGATCGCGCTGCGCGCCAACGAGCGGGCGGTGCTCGAGCAGGTCACGCTGGCCGACATCGTGTCAGGAAACCTGCCGGACATGATCCGGCTCCTGACGGAAAACCCGAGCGCCTGGGTCTGAGCCGCCTGGGTCTGGGTCAGCCCGGGTCTGGACGGCTCAGGGATAAGACCGACACCATGTCGGTGACGTCGTGCACGTGGCCTGAGCCCGCACCGAAGCCAGCCTGACCGCCCGCGACGAACTCCTCGTCCGGAACCATGGTGCTGATCGGCACGAAACCGCGCTCCCCGTTGAGTCCCACGCTCGCCTCCGCGGGCACCCGCAGGCCAGGCTCCCTCGGGACGCCGAGAACCGGCTCGTTCTGAAGTTCGGCCAGGGCGAAGTTGTCGGACACCTCGCGGAACACCTGGGAAAGCGGAGTGTTCAGGGCGCCGCAGATCGCGGCGAGCAGCTCAGAGGAGGCTTCCTTCTGCCCCCGCTCGACCTCCGACAGGTAGCCGAGGGAAACGCGCGCCGAGGCCGAGACCTCGCGCAGCGTACGACCCTGCCGCAGGCGCAGCCGACGAAGCACGTCACCTAGCAACTGACGGAGCAGAACCATCGTCGCACTCCCTTCCCCGAGGCCGAAATCCCCGACACCTCCACCGTACTGGACTAACCCAATGTCCGCGAGATCATGCCAGTTCGTGTTCGCTTCCAACGTAACGCTGTAATCACTAACTCTCTTCCCGAAGCCTGCCAAGCAGTAGTCCCAGGGCATGCTCCACTGTCAGTGTACGTATCTTGTGCCGGTCCCCGGTGAGCGCGATCGTCCGGACCACCGTGTCGTCGGCGACGCTGACCGCGATATGCGCGGTGCCCACAGGCTGTCCGTCGGAGGGATCAGGCCCGGCAACGCCGGTGGTCGCCACCCCGTAGGTGGCACCGAGCCGGGCCCGGACGCCCTCGGCCATCGCCGCGGCGACCGCCGGGTAGACCGCGCCGTGCCGGCGGAGCATCACCGTGTCCACGCCGAGCAGCTCCGCCTTGAGCTCGGTGGCGTAGGCGACCACCCCGCCGCGGAAGGCCGCGGACGAGCCGGGCACGTCGGTGAGCGCGGCCGCGACGAGCCCGCCGGTCAGCGACTCGGCCACGGCGACGGTCTGGCCGCCGGCCCGCAACCGGTCCAGGACCTGGCTCGCCAGGTCACGCGCCGCGTCGCCCGCGGATGAGCCCGACTCCACGACCACGATCTCGCCTCCCCTAGCACCGAACCCTCACCGGCCCGCGGCCGGTTCTGAACGCCCCGGCTGTGAACGACGGAGCCGCATCGCCTGTAGTACGTACTCGACGCCGGTCACCACGGTAACCACAACCGCCGCCGCCATGAAGAACTCGCGTACGATCCCCGGCGGGCTCAGCGCGCCCGGCAGAATGTACAGGCAGATCGCGATGATCTGTAGCAGGGTCTTCGCCTTGCCGCCGCGGCTTGCCGCGATCACGCCCCGGCGGATCACCCAGAACCGCAGCCCGGTCACCGCGAGCTCCCGGAACATGATCAGGCCGGTGACCCACCACGGAAGTTCGCCGAGCGCGGACAGGCAGATCAGGGCCGCGCCGGTCAGCGCCTTGTCGGCCACCGGATCGGCGATCTTGCCGAAGTCGGTCACCAGCCCGCGGCTGCGGGCCAGCCGCCCGTCGAGCAGGTCGGTCAGCGACGCGACGCAGAACGTGGCGAGCGCGGCGAGCCGCCAGGCCGTGCCGCCCGCGAGCATGAAGCCGACGAAGACCGGGACGAGGACGATGCGAGCCATCGTGAGAATGTTCGCAACGTTCCAGAGCCCGGTCTCAGAGGTCACCGTAGCTTCACGTCAGCGATCAGGTCGACCCCCTCGGAGCCGGTTACCACGGCACGGACCATGTCCCCCGCGGCCAGCGGCGCCGGGGAGACGACCGTCGTCACCCCGTCGACCTCGGGGGCCTGGTGAGCGGCCCGGCCCAGGTACCGGCCGGGGAGGTCGTCATCGGCCTCTTCCTCGATCAGCACGTCCAGGGTCTCGCCGAGCCGGCTCTCGGCCCGCTGCGTCATCAGCTCGTCGGCCAGGCCGGCGAACTCCTCGACCCGGCGGGAGATCTCCGCTCCGTCCAGCTGGCCGGGCAACGACGCCGCCTCGGTGCCGTCCTCGTCGGAGTAGCCGAAGATCCCGATCGCGTCCAGGCCGGCGTGGCTCAGGAAGAGCTCGAGCTCGGTCAGGTCCGCCGCGGTCTCGCCGGGAAAACCGACGATGAAGTTGGACCGCACCCCGGCCTCCGGACTCCGCTCCCTGATCTGGTCGAGCAGGGCGAGGAAACGCTCCCGGTCGCCGAACCGCCGCATCGCCCGCAGCACCCGGCCGCTGGCGTGCTGGAAGGAAAGGTCGAAGTAGGGAGCCACGCCCGGTGTGGACGCGATCGCCTCGACCAGGCCCGGCCGCAGCTCGGCGGGCTGCAGGTAGCTGATCCTGACCCGGTCGATTCCCTCGGTGGCGGCCAGGTCGGGCAGCACCTCCTCGAGCAGCCGCAGGTTGCCAAGGTCCTTGCCGTAGGAGGTGGAGTTCTCGCTGACCAGCACGAGCTCGCGCACGCCGCTGGCGGCCAGCCAGCGGGCCTCGGCCAGGATCTCGGGCGGCCGGCGGGAGACGAACGCACCGCGGAAGGACGGGATCGCGCAGAAGGAGCACCGGCGGTCACAGCCGGACGCGATCTTCAGCGGCGCCACCACGCCAGCGGACAGCCGCCGCCGGAATACACCGCCGCCGGGACCCGTCCAGGGTGCGGCAGGGGTCTCGGGAGGAGCGGGGCGCTGGACCGGCTGGCGTTCGGCGGGGGTAACGGGCAGCAGGGTACGGCGGTCCCTGGCCACGTGCGCGGGGCGCCTGCGGCCGGCCAGCACGTCGTCAAGCCGGGCGCCGATCTCGCCGTAGTCGTCGAAGCTGAGCACCTGCGCCTCTGGCAGCTCGCCGGCCAGCTCGGCACCGTACCGCTCGGCCAGGCAGCCGACGGCGGCGACCTTGGCGCCCGACTCGCCGGCGGCGAGCAGCTCGTCGATGGATTCCTGCTTGGCCGCCTGGATGAAGCCGCACGTGTTCACGAGCACGACGCTGGCATCGCCGTCGGACGTGAGCTCCCAGCCGTCCGCGGTCAGCCGGGCCGCCAGTTCCTCCGAATCGACCTCGTTGCGGGCGCAGCCGAGCGTGACCAGGCTGACGGTCCGCGCGGCGGACCCGGAATGTGAAGACACACCGAGAGCCTACCGTCGCGGATCAGCGAGCATGGGTGCTCGCCGTCCCGGTCGTGGCCCCCAGTCCGGCATGCCGTGTCACGATCCGGGCCCGCCGGCAGTCAGGCAATGACCTGGACCCTCCCGGTATCCAGGTCGTAGCGCCCGCCGACAATCTTCAGGCCGTCGCTGACGATGAGCTCGCGGAGCAGGTGATCCTCCTTCAGCCGGCGTACGGCCAGTTTCGTCTGGGCCCGGACCATGTTGTCGACGAGGTCCCCGGGCTGCCGCACGGCGATGTGATAGGCGGGCCGGAGGGCATCGACCACCGCCTGGATGTGACCGGGTGCTGGCTGGCCGGTCTGGATGGCCGGGATGGCGGCCGTGACCGCGCCGCACCGCTCGTGGCCGAGCACGAAGATGAGCCGCGCCGACGGGTAGGCGTTGGGGCCGAACTCCACGCTGCCCAGGACCACGAGGTTGTCCAGGGTCTGGGCTCCGGTCCGGATGACGAACAGGTCACTGAGCCCGCGGTCGAAGACGAGTTCGGGCGGCACCCGTGAGTCGATGCACGAGACCACGGTGGCGAACGGCTCCTGGTGGGCGGCGACATGCTCCCGCCAGGCGACGGATTGATGCGGGTGCCTGGGCCTGCCGCGCACCCAGCGCTCGTTACCCTGCATGAGCAGCCTCAGCGCGGCGGCGGGTGTGTCCGGAAAGGCTTCCGGCACCTCGCTGGCCGACGCTGTCGCCGCTCCGCCGAGGCCGCCTGCTGCTGCGGCGGCGGCCACGATGCCGGTGCTTCCCGCCGCGCTCATAAAACCGCGGCGGGAAACGGGGAGACCGGGACGTCTTGAAGGCGTCATGACGGCTTCCTCTCGATAGCAGATTGTAATCATTTGATCACAACATGTCATCAAGACTAGACAGGCTTACCACTCGTCACAATGCCTCCCGTCGATCGGCCCGCAAGGGCCGCCCGGGTGACGCGGCCTAGCGCGCGGGGCTGAAGCTGAGCGTCACCGGTACGGTGCTGTCGGGATTCTGGCGCTGGCCGTTCACGGTGAGGACTACGCCGCCCGGGTTGCCCAGCCGGACGTCCACCGCCTTCTTCTCGGTCCAGGTGCGCGAGGAGCCCGCGGGGAGCACGCCCATGTAGATCTGCGCGCCGTCGCCTCTCCTGGTCAGCTGGACCCAGCAGTCCTCGGTGGCGGTGAGCTGGATCACCACGTTGTGCGAGGTGGGCGTGGGTGACGGGTGCGCCGTCGGCTTCGCGCTGGCCGTGGCCTTGTGCGTCCGGGCTCCGGCGGCCGCGGCCGGCTTTCCCCCGCCGTCGTTCGACACCAGCCGGTACACGCCGAACCCGATGATGGCCAGCAGCACCACGCCCACGATCAGGCTCAGGCTGGGCGAGCGCCGCTCGCGGATCTTGATCGGGGTGGACGGCTCGAACACCTCGGCCGCCCTGATCGACCCGGGCGGGCCGTGCTCGGCGTCGTACGCGCTGATCAGCGGGACCGGGTCGACGCCGACGACGGTGGCGATGCTGCGGATGTGGCCGCGGGCGTAGAAGTCACCGCCGCAGGCGGAGAATTCGTTCTGCTCGATGTCCCGGATGATCGATTCCCTGATCCGGGTCTGCTGGCTGACCTGGCCGATGGTGAGACCGGCCTGACGGCGGGCTTCCGCCAGGCTTTCGCCGATGCTCACGTCGGCCTCCACGTGCTCATGAGTCGCTATCAGGAGAAATGGGACCGCCACCGGTTCCGGGGGCTCATCACCAATGCAGACAGCATAGAGCCCGTGACCGGGCCGACGCCGTAGGCTGGCCCGAGCCTACCCGCCGCGCAGCGAGTCGAGCGTCTCTTCCAGGTCCTCGGGCCTGACTAGCACGTCGCGTGCCTTGGAGCCTTCGCTCGGCCCGACGATGTCCCGGCTCTCCAGCAGGTCCATCAGCCGCCCGGCCTTGGCGAACCCGACTCGCAGCTTGCGCTGCAGCATCGATGTCGAGCCGAACTGGGTGGTGATGATCTGCTCCGCCGCCCGGATCAGCAGCTCCAGGTCGTCGCCGATCTCGGAGTCGACCTCCCTTTTCTCCGGCGTGACCGCGACGTCCTCGCGGTAGACCGGTTCGGCCTGCTTCTTGCAGTGCGCGACGATGTCGCGGATCTCCTTCTCCGACACGAACGCGTTCTGCAGCCGGACCGGCTTGGACGCCCCCATCGGCAGGAACAGCGCGTCACCCTGGCCGACCAGCTTCTCCGCGCCCGGCTGGTCCAGGATGACCCGGGAGTCCATCAGGGACGAGGTGGAGAAGGCCAGCCGGGACGGCACGTTGGCCTTGATCAGGCCGGTCACCACGTCCACGCTCGGCCGCTGGGTGGCCAGCACCAGGTGGATGCCGGCCGCCCGGGCCAGCTGGGTGATGCGGACCACGGCGTCCTCGACGTCGCGCGGGGCGACCATCATCAGGTCGGACAGCTCGTCCACGATCACCAGCAGGTACGGGTACGGCAGGTAGACCCGCTCGCTGCCCGGCGGCGGCTTGAGCTGGCCCGCCCGCACCGCCTTGTTGAAGTCGTCCACGTGCCGGAACCCGCAGGCGGACAGGTCGTCGTAGCGGCGCTCCATCTCGCCGACCACCCAGTCCAGCGCCTCGGCCGCCTTCTTCGGGCTGGTGATGATCGGCGTGATCAGGTGCGGGATGCCCTCGTAGATGGTCAGCTCGACCCGCTTGGGGTCGACCAGGATCATCCGCACCTCGTCCGGGGTGGCCCGGGTCAGGATCGAGGTGATCAGCCCGTTCAGGCACACCGACTTGCCGGCTCCGGTGGCGCCCGCGATCAGCACGTGCGGCATCTTGGCCAGGTTCGCCACCAGCACCCGGCCCTCGACGTCCTTGCCCAGGCCGACCACCATCGGGTGATGATCGGACAGCGCGACCTGCGACTTGAGCACGTCGCCCAGGCTGACGACTTCCTTGTCCGCGTTCGGGATCTCCACCCCGATCGCCGACTTGCCCGGGATCGGGGAGATGATCCGCACGTCGGCGCTCTTGACCGCGTAGGAGATGTTCTTGCTCAGCGCGGTGACCCGCTCCACCTTGACCGCCGGGCCGAGTTCGATCTCGTACCTGGTCACCGTCGGACCCCGGCTGAACCCGGTGACCTGCGCGTCCACCTGGAACTGCTCGAGCACCTCGGACAGCGCCGCCACCACGATGTCGTTCGCCCTGGTCCGCTGCTTCGGCGCGGTTCCCGGCCGGAGCAGCGCGGTCGGCGGCAGCGTGTACGCGATCGCGTCACCCGAGGACAGCGTGAGCTGCTCGGGGTTGCGCAGCGGCGCCGAGGGCTTCGGCACGGCGATCACGGCCGCGGGTTCGGCGTCGTGCGGCGCGGCCGGAGGGATTGAAGGGTCGGGCTCCTCGTGGGTGCCGAAGCCGAGCGCCTCGATCAGGCCGTCGCCGCCGTCCGGGCGGGGTCTGCCCCGCTTCTTGTCCTGCTCGAGCAGCGGCGTGTCGTAGGGCTTGGTGTGATCGCCGGCTTCGATGGCCGGGCGCAGCCTGATCTGCCTGGCGATCTGGCCGCGCGCCCGGCGGACCGCACCGCCGGTGCCGGCCTCGTAGTTCTCGTCGACCTCCAGGCCGTCACCGCCGTATTCGGACGGCAGCCTGCCGTGCCCGAGCAACGCGCGCAGTTCGCGGAGGCGTTCCGGTATCCGGTGCACCGTGGTGCCGGAGATGAGTAGGACGCCGTACAAGGCCAGCAGCGCGAGCAGCGCCACCGCCGCCCAGGTGGTGAGCGAGGAGGACAGCGGGCCGGACATGGCGTAGCCGATGTAGCCGCCGGCCAGGTGCATGGCGCGCGCTCCGTCGGACGGGCGTGGCGTGCCCTTGGCCATGTGGATCAGGCCGAGCGCGCCGAGCAGCAGCGCGGTCCAGCCGATCGTGGCCCGGATCGTCTCGGTGTTTCGGTCCGGGTGACGCAGGAACCGCCAGGCCAGCAGCAGCCCCAGCACCGGGATAACCCAGGCCAGCGAGCCGAACCCGCCGATAGCCACGGCCCGGATGGACCGGCCGGCCGCGTTGGGCATCCGGAACCACAGGCCGGCCGCGAGCACGATGGCCGCGCCCAGGGTGAGCAGCCCCAGGCCGTCCCGCTTGTGGTGCGGGTCCAGGTCGCGCGCGCCGCGGCCGATGGCCCGGGCGCCGAACCCGACCGCGCCGGCCACGAGCATCCAGGCGGCCGCGATCATCTTCCCGGTCCAGGCGACCAGGATCACCACGGGATCGCGGGGCGGGGGGCCCTGAACCGGGCGGCCCTTCGCCGTACGGCGCCCTGCCGATCGACCTTGGCCGGTACCCGCCTTGCCGGCGGGCTTCCGGTTGCTCTTCTTTGTAGGACTCTTCGGGGCCGAACGGGTCTGGCTGCCTTGCCCCTGCTTACGGCGGGGCGCCTGGCGGGCCGGTGATTTGACGGCCGCGGGGCGAGCCGACGTCTCGGGGGCAGCCTCGTCCAGCCCGCCGCGCGGGCGGGCAGATCCGTTACGGGCACGGGTCGCCATAGTCACAAACGTAGCGAGAACCGCCAAAGGCCGAAAGCACCGTGAGTGCGTGTCGGCTTACGGCGCAATCATGTAGTGGTAGCGGTGCGAGTCGCGGAAGCCGCACCGCTGGTAGAGCGCACGGGCCGGGGCGTTGCCCGTTTCGACCTGGAGCAGTATCCGCCGCGCCCCCTCGCTGGCCGCCGCGGCGGCCAGGGCCGAGGTGATGGCCGCGCCCAGGCCCTGCCGCCGGCAGGCGGCGTCGACCTCGACCGCGGTCAGCGCGCCCCACGGTGCCCCATTTTCTGGCCGGGCCACCGAGACCCTGCCGCAGGCCACCGCGCGACCGTCCCGGCCAATGGTCCCGAACGCCTGCCACGGAGCCGACATCATCAGCGTCCGCGCGATCGGCGGCAGGTCCTGGCCGCGGTAGCGGTACAGGCCGAGGAAGGCCGCGTCGGGTTCTGAGGACAGTTTGACGCCACCGGGGCTCGCGGGGATATCGGCGATGTCCGCGGTCATGACGAAGGCTGGACCAGGGCGGGGAACCCAGGACCGTTCGGCCAGAAGATCTTCTAGAGGATCGGGACCTGAGTCCCGATCGAGGACCCTGGGCACGACGATCATCGGCGGCAGGTTGCGGCGGCGGTACCAGTCCTCGACCGCGCTCACCGCCTCGGGCAGTGGCAGGCCGGGGTCGCCGGCCGGCAGGGCCGAGTTGGCGCGGCCGGTGAAGCCCTCGGCCGCGCGGAGCAGCCAGTCGCCGAGGGCCTGGATATCGGGCGCCTGCCAGTGCCGCGCGGCGGCGCGCTCGAGGTCGGTGACCCGCGGGTCAGGCATTCGCGGGCAGCGTGGTCCCTGGGCCGCGGCGGCGGACCTTGACCAGGTCATGGCGGTGTTCGGGCAGGGTGCGCTCGGCCGCGCCCTCGACGGTGAAGCCGGCGTCGGCGATCATCTCCAGGTCGCGGGCGCCGGCCTGGCCCTCGCTGGTCAGGTAGTCGCCGAGGAACATCGAGTTGACGATATGCAGCGCCAGCGGCTGCAGGCTGCGCAGGTGGATCTCCCGGCCGCCGGCCAGCCGGACCTCGGCGTCCGGGCAGGTGAACCTGACCATGGCCAGGATGCGCAGGCAGCGCTGCGGGGTGAGGGCCCACTGCCCGCCCAGCGGGGTGCCCTCGAACGGGATCAGGAAGTTGACCGGGACCGAGTCGGGGTCCAGTTCGCGCAGCGCGAACACGACATCGGCGAGTTCTTCGTCGGTCTCGCCCATCCCGGCGATCAGGCCCGAGCACGGGGACAGGCCAGCTTGTTTCGCTTTCCGCACCGTGTCGGCCCGGTCCTGGTACGAGTGGGTGGTGCAGATGTCGGCGTAGTTGGTCTCGGCCGTGTTGAGGTTGTGGTTGTAGGCGGTGGTGCCTGCCTGGTGCAGGCGCTCGGCCTGGCCGTCGGCGAGCAGGCCGAGGCAGGCGCAGACCTCGACGTCGGGGTGCTGCTGCCTGAACTGCGCGATGGCGCCGGATACCCGGGTGATATCCGCGTCGGTCGGACCCCGGCCGCTGGCCACCAGGCAGACCCGCTTGGCGCCCGCACTGACGCCGGCTTCTGAGCTTTTCAGGATCTCGTCCGGCTTGAGCCAGGTGTACTTGAGCACGTCCGCCGCCGAGCCGAGCCGCTGCGAGCAGTAGAAGCAGTCCTCGGGGCACAGGCCGCTCTTGATGTTGACCAGGTAGTTCAGCTTGACCCGGCGGCCGAAGTAGCGCAGCCGGACCTTGAAGGCCGCCGCCACCACGTCCATCAGCTCGTCGTCGCTGCTGTGCAGGACTTTGAGCACCTCGGCGCGGGTGGGCGGCTCCCGGGCCAGGGCCTTCTCCGTCAGCGTGTCCAGCCAGGTCATCGGTCCTCCTCCGAGGTGACGTTATCAGGCGCGCGGCAGCGGCGGCCGGCGGTAGTGTCAGCTTCATGCGGGTCGCGATTCTCGATGACTATCAGCAGGTTTCCCTGGCCAGCACGGACTGGTCCGCGGTGCGCTCGCTCGGCCAGATCGACGTGTTCGCCGCGCACATCTCACGTACGGAGGCGCTGGTCAGCGCCCTGGAGCCGTACGACGTGGTCGTGGCGATGCGGGAGCGCACGGCCTTCGACGCGGACCGGCTCGGCCAGCTGCCGCGGCTTCGGCTGCTGGTCACCACGGGCATGGGCAACGCCTCGATCGACCTGGAGGCGGCCGGCGCGCGCGGGGTCACGGTGTGCGGCACCGGCGGCGTCAGCTCGGCCACGGCCGAGCTGACCTGGGGTCTGATCCTCGCGCTGCTCCGGCACATCCCGGAAGAGGACCAGCGGCTGAAGCTGGCCGGGCGGGCCGGCGGCGCGGCGCTCGGCTTCGGCGGCGGCTGGCAGCGGACCGTCGGCACCGGGCTAGACGGCAAGCGGCTCGGCGTGGTCGGCCTGGGCCACCAGGGCCGGCGGGTGGCGGATGTCGGCCGCGCGTTCGGCATGAAGGTGGTGGCCTGGAGCCAGAACCTGGATCCGGACGTGGCCAAGAAGGCGCACGCCAGGGCGGTCAGCAAGGAGGAGCTCTTCTCCTCCTCCGACGTGGTGACCGTGCATTACAAGCTGAGCCCGCGCAGCACGGGCCTGGTCGGCGAGGCCGAGCTGGCGCTGATGAAACCGTCCGCGTACCTGGTGAACACCTCGCGCGGGCCCCTGGTGGACAGCGCGGCCCTGCTGGCGGCCCTGCGGTCGGGATCGATCGCCGGCGCGGCGCTGGACGTGTTCGACGTCGAGCCGCTGCCGCTGTCCGACCCGCTGCGGTCCGCGCCCAACGTGGTACTGACCCCGCACCTCGGCTACGTCACCGAGGAGACCTACCAGGTCTTCTACGGCGACGCGGCCGAGGACATCGTGGCGTTCGCCAACGGCGCACCGGTGCGGGTGCTGACCGCGTCGTTATGACGCCGGCTTCCAGGCGGGGTCGCGGCCGGGAACAGGGTCAGGGCGCGTTCGAAGGCCGTCGCGTTCCGCGGCGGTTCGACGGCGTCGGCGAAACCCTGGTACTTGCGGAAGAGTTCGGCCTGCGCCTGGACGATGTCCTCCAGGGCAGCGGCCGTGTCGTCGTCCGCGTTGAACTCCTGGCCGGTGGCCACGGCGACGTCCCAGCCGTGCAGGGCCATCTCCATGAGCAGCATCGCGCCCACGTCGGCGGCCGGGGTGGCGTCGCCCATGACGCCTAGCTCGCCTTGCCAGGCCTTCGGGTCTGACCATGCGGTCACCGCTTTGCCGATCTGCCGTGCGTAGTCCTCGCGGAAGCCCGGGTCGGCGGTGAAGTCCTTGTTCATCAGGTCCTCGGCGACGCTCTCGCCGTGCGCCCGGCGCTCGGCGGAGTACGAGGTCCACAGGATCGTGTGGTTGAGCAGGGTGCGCAGGTCCCAGTCGCCGCATGGGGTGGGTGCGTTGAGTGTTCCTTCTGGTATCCCGTTGACCACCCGGGCCGCCTCGGCCGCCGCGGCCGCCATCTCCGCGCTCAGATTCTTCTTTTCCATGTTCCGAACCTAACTGAGTGCGGGTCAGGCGGTCTTGAAGAAACGCGACAGATTAACCTGGTCAGGTGCCAGATGCCGCCGTCGGGCCCATGGGTCGTGGCGTGCTGCGCCCGGACCTCGCCGCCACGCATTTCCGGCTGGGCCGGCACAGGCCGTCGGACGCGCTCGCGCCGTTCGTGGACTACTACTGGATCCCCCGCTGGGACCTGCGCGGCAAGCCGCCGTACGAGCAGACGATCCTGCCGCACCCCAATGTGCACCTGGTATTCGAGGCGAGCGGGGCGGGGATATTCGGCGTGGACCGCAGACTGTTCACCCGGTCACTCGCCGGGCTCGGCCTGGCGTTCGGGGTGCGGTTCACGGCCGGGGGCTTCCGGCCGTTCTGGCAGGCACCGATCTCCCAGCTGACCGACCGGGTGGTGCCGGCCGCGCGGCTGTTCGGGCCGCGGGCGGAGAAGACCCGGCAGGCGATGATGGGTAACGGCGCCTTCGATGCTGACGACGACGCGATGGTCGGGTTGGCGGAGGCGCTGCTGTACTCGGTGCTGCCGGAGCGGGATCCGCTGGCCGAGCAGGCCGCCGGGCTGGTCTCGCGCATCACCGACGATCCCGGGCTGCGCCGGGTCGACCAGCTATCCGCCGAGTCCGGGATGACCGCGCGAACGCTGCAGCGGCTGTTCGCCGACTACGTTGGGGTCAGCCCCAAGTGGGTGATGCGCCGGGCCAGGCTGCACGAGGCCGCCGAGCGCGCCGATAGCGGCGAGCCGGTGGACTGGGCCCTGCTGGCCTCGGATCTCGGCTACGCCGACCAGGCCCACCTGACCAGGGACTTCACCGTGACGATCGGCGTGCCGCCGGCCCGCTACGCGGCGGCTCCGTTACCGGGATCGCCCGCCGGGATCGTCTTCAGCTTCAGCGGCGGGCGATCCTGCGCGCCTTCGAGGGCGGCTTTGATGTCATTGATGACCTCGGCGGCCTTGGTGCGGACCTGCCGGGGCGTGAAGCGGAGCACGACGACCTGGTACTTGGCCATCCGCCTGCCGCGGGCGAGCGTGTTCGCGTGATCCTCGGGAGACAGGTGCCATTCCCGCGAGTCCACCTCGACCGCGATGCCCAGCTCCGGCCACCAGGCATCGGGCCGGGCGATGAAGGTTCCTGAGCCGTCGTACAGCGACGCGTTGAACAGCGGCATGGGCAGCCCGGACCCGGCCAGCAGGTCCCTGAGGTCGCCTTCCGCGGCCGACCTGATCCCTTCGGCGACGTCGGTGAGCGCCTCGCGGAACAGCACCGACCCGGCGTTCGGGCCCGCGTCGAGCTCCGTGAGCAGGTCTTTTATCGCGCACCTGCGCCGCTGCACGGCGTCCGCCACCACCGCCCGCACATCCCGCAGGCTGGTCATGCCCCGGACGACATCGGCGACCGCGCGCGCCGGCATCACGTACTGTACCGGGCCGGCCTCCCAGATCTTCTCGGGCATCCGGGTCGTCCGGTGCAGCTTGACGAACCCCGTGTCGCGGCGTTGCCTGGCCGCCGGGACCAGGACGTCCACGATCTCCGTCACCTCGGTCCTGATGTCGTGGCGGCGCAGCGCGGCCGGGCCGGTGACCAGGCTGCCGTCGCCGGCGTACAGCAGCGCCGCCATCTCCTGCTGCAGGGTCGTCGGCGCGCCGGTCGCGGCCATGTACACCCCGGGCAGCAGCCCGCGCCACGGCCCTCCCGTCCGCAGCCGGTGCCGCAGGGCATGGTTCGTCAGGCCGACCGCGAGCGCCTGGCCGCGGGAAATCACACTTAGTTGCCGGTCCAGGATCCGCTCGAGGGCATCCCGGTCACATCGAGTCGATGGTGCCACGACCCCATGATGCCGGAAAGGTCCGACAAACCGCCGCTGGACCTCCCGAATGTAACCGCAACGATGTCACATTGATGCGGTTATAACCGTCACGATGTTACATCGTGGCGGTTGGAGGCGGCGTCAATCCGGGAAACGTGAGGCTTATGGGGCGCATGCGCCTCGTGATGCGGTGCTCCGGTGTGCGGAACGCCGATGCCCCGGCTAGGCCTCGATTACCACGGGGATGATCATGGGACGGCGGCGGTAGTTGTCGCTCACCCATTTGCCGACGATGCGGCGGGCTTGCTGGCTGATCTGGTGCGCGTCGGTGATGCCGTCGGCGGCCGCGAGGGCCAGGGCCTCCTCGATCCTGGGCAGGACTTCGCCGAAGGAGGCGTCGTCGATGCCGGAGCCGCGGGCGTGGATCTCCGGGCCGGCCACCATCTTGCCCGAGTTGGCGTCGACCACGATCACGATCGAGACGAAGCCCTCCTCGCCGAGGATGCGCCGGTCCTTCAGCTGCGATTCGGTGACCTCGCCGACGGTGAGGCCGTCCACGTAGACGTAGCCGCACGGCACCGCGCCGGCCACCCTGACCCGGCCGCCCACCAGATCGACGACCACACCGTCCTCGGCGATCACGATGTTGCTGTCCGGCACGCCGGCCTGCGAGGCGAGGTGCGCGTGCGCCCGCAGGTGCCGCCACTCGCCGTGCACGGGCAGGAAGTTGCGCGGCCTGACCAGGTTCAGCACGTAGAGCAGCTCACCCGCCGGGGCGTGCCCGGACACGTGCACCAGCGCGGACGCCTTGTGCACCACCCGGGCGCCGAGCCTGGTCAGCCCGTTGATCACCCGGTACACCGCGGTCTCGTTGCCGGGGATCAGCGACGAGGCCAGGATGACGGTGTCCCCGGCGGCGATCCTGATCGGGTGGTCACGGCCTGCCATCCGGGACAGCGCCGACATCGGCTCGCCCTGCGAGCCGGTCGAGATCAGCACCACGTCGCCTGGCGGCATCTCCTCGGCCTCGCGCAACTCGACCAGGAGCCCGCCGGGCACCCGCAGGTAGCCGAGCTCGCGGGCGACGCCCATGTTGCGGACCATGGACCGGCCGACGAAGGCGACCTTGCGCCGGTGCTTCACCGCGGCGTTGAGCACCTGCTGCACCCGGTGCACGTGCGAGGCAAAGCAGGCCACGATGATGCGCTGCCTGGTGTTGGCGAAGATCTCGTCGAGCACCGGCGCGATCTCGCGCTCGGAGGTCACCACGCCGGGCACCTCGGCGTTGGTCGAGTCGGCCATCAGCAGGTCGACGCCCTCGGTGCCGAGCCGGGCGAAGCCGGCCAGGTCGGTGAGCCTGCCGTCCAGCGGGAGTTGGTCCATCTTGAAGTCGCCGGTGTGCAGTACCACCCCGGCCGGGGTCCTGATGGCGACCGCGAGCGCGTCCGGGATCGAGTGGTTGACCGCGAAGAACTCGCAGTCGAACGGGCCGAACGAGCTGTGGCTGCCCTCCACCACCTCGACCGTGACCGGATCGAGGCGATGCTCGACCAGCTTGCTCCGCACCAGGGCCAGGGTCAGCCTGGAGCCGGCCAGCGGGATGTCCGGGCGCTCCCTGAGCAGGTAAGGCACCGCGCCGATGTGGTCTTCGTGCGCGTGCGTGAGGACGAGCGCCTCGACCCGGTCGAGCCGCCCCTCCAGATAGCCGAAGTCCGGCAGGATGAGGTCCACGCCGGGCTGGTCGGGATCGGGGAACAGCACGCCGCAGTCCACGATGAGCAGCCGGCCGCGATACTCGAAGACCGTCATGTTCCGGCCGATCTCACCGAGCCCGCCGAGGGCGACGATGCGCAGGCCGTTACGCGCCAGGGCGGCGGGCGGGGCGAGGTCGGGGTGCGGGTGACTCACGCTGCGGTCCCCGGCAGCTTGACGCCGCCCGCGGTGAGGTCGAGCGCCAGCTGGTGTCTTTCCGCGTCGGTGGCGGCCAGCAGCGGGAGCCGCACCGCGCCGCCCGGGAGGCCGAGCAGGTCGAGTGCGGCCTTGGTCATCACCGCGCCCTGGTTGCGGAAAAGCCCGTCGTAGACCGGGATGAGCTCGTAGTGGAGCTGCCTGGCCCGGGCCACCTCCCCGGCGCCGAACGCGTCGATCATCTCGTGCAGCCGGTCCCCCGCCACGTGACCGACCACGCTGACGAAGCCGACCGCGCCCAGGGAGAGCCACGGCAGGTTCAGCATGTCGGTGCCGCAGTAGAAGACGAGGTCCGTCTGGGCCAGCACGTGCGAGGTGGCGCCCGGGGCATCCTTGGCGTCCTTGACGCCGACGATCCCGGGATGCGCGGCCAGCCGGACAAGGGTTTCTGTGGCCACCGCCGCAGCCGTGCGGCCGGGGATGTCGTAGATGAGCATGGGCAGCCCGGTGGCGTCGGCGACCGCGGTGAAGTGGGCCTCGAGCGCGGGCTGGGGCGGCTTGCTGTAGTAGGGAGTCACCACGAGCAGGCCGTGGACACCCACCCGTTCGGCCGACCGGGCCAGCTCGATGGTGTGGGCGGTGACGTTGGTGCCGACCCCGGCCACCACCTTGGCCCGAGATCCCACCGCCTCGAGCACCACCCGCAGCAGGCGTTCCTTCTCCTCGTCGGTGGTGGTGGGCGCCTCCCCGGTGGTGCCGTTGACCACCAGGCCGTCGTTGCGCATGTCGGTGACGAGATAGTCGGCGAGGCGGGCGGCCCCGTCATAGTCGACGGTCCCGTCGGGGTGCATAGGGGTAATCATCGCCGTCATCATCTGGCCGAACGGCGCCGAGTTCGTCGTCATACCCGAACGCTACCCGCCTCGCGGTGCGCAGAGTAGTCGGCTTACCGCCGCCACGACGAGAAATCCCGCCACGGGCCGATGGACAGAAGCGGCTGACGTGGGCTCGGGGGTACCCACGTCAGCCGCTCTCACTTGGTCATCGTCCGGCGCGGACGGAGCGTTACAGCGGCGGTCCCGCCGTTCGCTGCTCCGGCCGGGGCACGGCCGGCCGGGGCTGAGGCGGGCGGGCCGGGGTGTGCAGGTGGGCGGAGCCCGAGTCCCTGGTGATGCGCCGGGCCAGGATCAGGGCCGCGGCCGCGGCGGTGGCCAGGGCGACCGCCAGGATGGTCGCGACCGCCGCCGCGCTCAGGCTGACCGCGATTCCCGAGCCGATGCCGCTCGTCTCGCCCTGCATGTTGATCAGCCACGGCGCGGTCAGCAGGCCCGCCACGGTGCCGCTGGTCACGCCCAGCAGGGTGAGGATCATCGTGTTGGTCACCAGGGTGGCCACCACCTGACGCGGCGTCAGGCCCATGGCCGCCAGCACGCCCACCTCGTGCCGGTGGTCCCGCATCCCGACCACGGTCGCGGTGAGCAGGTTGGCCAGCGCGATCACCGCCAGGATGACCACCGAGACCGCGATCACCAGTTGCAGCACGCGCAGCCCGCGGGCCGGGTTGGTCACGACCTGCACGTCGAGCCGGTCGTGTGACTCGGCGAGCAGCCTGGCCCGGGCCGCCTCGGCCGTCACGCCCGGCTTCAGGACCAGGTGGTAGACCAGCTGCGGCGGGGCGCTGCCCGCGTGGTTGAGCGCGTCGAGCCCGAAGTCGACCACGTCCCCGTTGTTGTCCGGCTCGATCGTCCGGCCGACGATGTGCAGGATTACCGGCACGCCGTCGATGGTCTTGGAAATCCACGCGCCGACTTTGATGTGCATCAGGTCGAGGAAGCCCTGCCCGGCGACCGCCTCGTTGGGCGCGTGGAACATCCGCCCCTGCACGGCCCGGAAGGGGTAGGGCCGGGCCGAGGTGCCCATGGCGCGGGCGATGAAGGTGCCGTTGTCGCCGGGCAGCAGCGCGAGGAACTGGGCGCCGGGATAGGCCGCGAGCACTTGGCCGTCGCGGCCGATCAGGGCCTGCAGCTGATTGTCTTCCAGGCCGCCCTGGCTGACCGTGACCGCCGAGGCGAGGCCGATCTTGCCCGGGTCGCTGGTGAACCCGTCGATGGTCGACCAGCAGGTCAGCGCGATGGTGATCATCGCCATGGGGATGGCCAGGCCGAATACGGTCAGCCCGGCGGACAGCCGCCGGGTCAGCGAGTCCCTGGCCCCGAGCACCAGCGCAGCGGGCAGGTGGAAGAGCAGGCTGAGCCGGGCGATCAGCGACAGGTGCCCGCGGGGCGGGCTCGGCTGGACGGCGGCGACCGGCGACACCCGGCCCGCCCACCAGGCCGGGATGACCGTCGCGACCGCCACGGTGAGCACGGTGCCCGCGCCGATCAGCGCCATCCAGGCGCCGGACAGCGGCGCGAGGCCGACCGGCGTACCGCCCGGCGGCCTGACGAAGGCCGGCAAGGTGATGATCTGCGCGGCGAGCAGCCCGAGCGCGGCCCCGGCCGCGCCGAGCAGGGTCTGCTGGGCGAGCAGCATGCGGACCACCTGCCCGGGGGTGAACCCGAGGGCCTTCAGCATCGCGATGTCCTGGCGCTGCACCAGCACGCGGCCCGCGGTGACGTTGGCGATGGCGCACGGGGCGGCCACCAGCGCGATGATCCCGAACAGGGCGAGCAGCAGCCCGAGCAACCGGTCGTTGCTGGCCATCGAGTCCTTCACCTGCTGCCAGGTGGAATAGCGCTCGACGGCCGAGTACTCGCCCGAGCCGTTGTAGAGGTTCCAGATGGTCTGGACGACCTGGCCGGTGGCGACCGTGGAGTTGTCGAACAGGCGCAGCCCGACGATCTCCTGGGTCTCGCTGGCACTCGGTTCCACCTTGGTCAGCAACCCGTGCTGCACCCAGATCAGGCCGGGCGTCCACTGCGGATAGAAGCCCTGGTCGGCGGTGTCCGCGATGCCGATCACCCGCATGGTCACCCGGGTGCCGTCGATGCCGTCCACTTCGATCTGGTCCCTCACCCGGACGTGAACCGCTTCGGCGAACGAGGCCTCGAGGACCACCCCGTCCGGGGCCGAGGACCGTAGCCAGGTGCCGGCCACCAGCAGCGGGGCGGACATGGCGGGCAGCGCGGGCGCCATCGCCCGCAGCTCCACCGGCGACCTCACCGCGCCCTGCTTCAGGGTCGCGGACGCGGCCTGGTACGGCTTGGCGATCTCCCGGATGCCCGCCACGTAACGGAGCTCTTTGGTGTTGGTGCCGTTCTGGAAGTAGATCAGCACGTCCGCGCCGCGGGTCCGGGCGAAAAGCTGCTGCCAGGGATTGACCGCCCCCTGCAGCAGCAGGGTGGCGAGGAGCAGCGAGGCCACCACCCCGGCGACGACGGCGACCGTGATCAGCGCCTGGCCCCGCCGGGCGCGCAGATCAGCGCGCGCCCACCGGAGCGTGCCTCGCATCAGCGCTCAGCCTCTCAGCTCCAGGACGTCGGCGACGCCGTTCATGGTGCGCGGGACGGGCACGATCTTGGCGTCGTCGGCCACCATCCCGTCGAACAGGTTGATCACCCGGTCGGCCAGGCTGGCCACCCGGGCGTCGTGCGTGACCATCAGGATCGCCTGGCCGCGGTCGTGCGCCCGGCGCAGCAGCCGGAGCACGTCACGTGTGTTGGAGCTGTCCAGGTTTCCGGTCGGCTCGTCGGCCAGCAGCACGCTCGGCTCGTTGGCCAGCGCCCGGGCCAGCGCCACCCGCTGCTGCTCGCCGCCGGACAGCCGGGCCGGGGAGGCGCCTGCCTTGCCGGTGATGCCGAGCTCGGCCAGCAGTTCCTCGCGGCGTTTCCTGGCCTGCCGCGGGTTCGTGCCCGCGAGCAGCGCGGGCAGTTCCACGTTGTCGGCGACCGTCATGTTGGACAGCAGGTTGAAGAACTGGAACACGAAGCCGATGTGCTGGCGCCGCAGGATGGCCCAGGCGGCCGTCGAGAGCCCGTCCACGCGCTGCCCCCGCAGCCAGATCTCGCCGCTCGTAGCGGGCTCGAGGCCGCCGAGAACGTGCAGCAGGGTGGACTTGCCCGAGCCCGACGGTCCCATGATGGCGACGAACTCGCCGATGCCGAGCTCGATGTCGACCCCGCGGACGGCCTCCACCGCGACCCCGTCGGCCCGGTACACCTTCACCAGCTTCGACGTGCGAATCAGGCTAGGGGGGCCAGAGGGGGTTGGGGGGGCGGGCAGGCCTCCCAAGCGCGGGGGGTTCCGGGGGGTCGCCCCCCCGGGTTGGCTCCTTCTTCTCACACAAGTTCCTCCTGGCATCTCTCCAGCCAGTCGATGTCGGCCTGCAGGTGCAGGATGGCGCCCTCGATCAGGAGCCGCGCCGGAACGTCGGCCGGATCGGCCTCGGCCTGCAGCTCGGTCAGGTTACGCATTATGCCCAGATAATGCCTGCGCTGGGAGTTCATGAGCTCCATCCGGTCGGCGAGTCCCGCCATCGGGGCCAGAATGAGCTTGATGAAGAACTCGTCGCGGACCCGCGGCCCGTCGCTCGGCTCGCCGACCCAGGCGCGCAGCGCCTCCCGGCCCGCCGGGGTGAGTTCGTAGACCCGCTTGTTGGGGCGGGTGGCCTGCTCGACGTCCTCGCTGCGGACCAGGCCGTCCTGCTCGAGGCGCTTCAACGTGACGTAGATCTGGCCGATGTTCGGCGATGGGTATGCCTGGCCGAAGGTCTGTTCAAGCGCGAGCTTCAGCTCGTAGCCGTGAGCCGGCTCCTTGGCGAGCAGGGCCAGCAGGGGCTGCCGCACGATCTCGTCACCTCCATGGGCCCGTAAGGACCCGCGCTCAGATTATCGCTGCGCATTACTCGCTGGTAAGGCCCAGCGCCATGGATAAGTACCGGCCGCCGGGGTAACACCGCACGTGACTGCGTTTCCTGGGGCAGGTGACACGCCTCGCCCAGGGGCTGCGAAACATGTCTGACTCGTTATGTGATGCTGTTGACATATACCTAACGGGCGTGCATAACATGCATCTACGAATTTTACATGGCCGTGGGGTATTTGGGCGGAGGCCGGCATGAGGCGTGCGATACCCGGTATCGCGGTCCTTGCGGCGGGACTCCTGTTCCTCACGGGCTGCACCACGGGCGGCGCCCCGGCCGGCGGCGCGGCCGCGTCGGCGGACGGGACCGGCCCGATCACGTTCGCCATCGGCAAGGACAACTCCGGCTGGCTGCAGGGCGTGATCACCGGCTGGAACACCGATCACCCCGGCCAGAAGGTCACCTTGCTGCTGCTGCCTGAGGCGGCCAACGACCAGCTCGCCCAGCTGGTCGCCAACCTCCAGGCAAAGAGCGACCTGTACGACGTCATCGACATGGATGTCATCTGGACCGCCGAGTTCGCCTCGAACGGCTGGATCATCCCACTGCCGCAGAGCCAGTTCCCGCTCGGCGACTTCCTCAAGCCGGCCGTCGACACCGCCATGTACCAGGGCCGCCTGTACGCGGTGCCCGACTACAGCAACGCGGATCTCCTCTACTACCGCAAGGACATCCTCGCCAAGGCGGGTAAGCAGCCACCCACGACCTGGGCCCAGCTGCAGCAGCTCGCCAGGACCGTGGCGCCCAGGTACGGGCTCTACGGCTACGCCGGCACGTTCGCCCCGTACGAGGGGCTCACCGTCAACTTCGCGGCGGCCGTCCAGTCGGCCGGGGGGTCGATTCTCTCCCCGGAAGGCACCAAGGTCACCGTCGACTCGACCAAGGCGCTCCAGGGACTCGAGTTCCTCGTGAACGGGTTCAGGCAGGGCTGGATCCCCAAGGTCACGCTCACCTACGAGGAGCAGTCATCGCAGGACGCGTTCGCGGCCGGCAAGTTCCTCTTCCTCGACAACTGGCCCGACGTGTACGCGGCCCTGTCCGTGCGGAGCCCGGAGAACACGGTGTACGGCAAGTTCGGCGTGGCCGCGCTGCCCGGTCCGGACGGCATGGGTTCCAGCGCGCTCGGCGGGGCCAACCTCGCGATCAGCGCGTACTCGCAGCACCAGCGGACGGCGCTGGACTTCATCAAGTACATGACGAACCTGGACAACGAGCGGCAGATGCTCGAGCAGGGGTCGTTTCCCCCGGTCTGGACCAAGCTCTACACCGACAAGAGCCTGATCCGCCGCTATCCCTACCTTCCCGTGCTCGAGCAGGCCATCAACTCGGCCCGGCCGCGCCCGGCCATCACCAACTACGACCAGGCCAGCCTGGCCATCTCGAGCGCGGTGTACCAGGCCCTTACCCAGCAGAAGCAACCACAGCAGGCCCTGACGGAAATGTCCGGGCAGCTGACTCAGATCATCCGCGACGGCTGAGGCCGCCGGGGCTGACCGCCACGGGGGCCGGCCAGCCTTGATTTGCACAGCAAACCTGCAGATAGGGAGGCCTACGAGCCGATCCCGACACCGGGACGCCGCAACCGGGCCGGCACACTGCCGACCGCTTCACCCACGGTGATACTACATCAGTTACAAAGAAACTACATTCAGTGGAGGACACATGGGATCGAGCAGATATCCCGGAAGACGCTCCCTCAAGGGCTGGCAGCTGACGGCCGTCGTCGGGGCCGCCGGGGCGATGGCCCTGGCCGGCTGCGGCAGCAGCGGTAGCAGCAGCAGCTCGGCGGCGGGCGGCGCGACGCAGTCGGCCTCCGGGTCGGCCACGTCGGGCTCGATCGTGTGGTCGGCGAGCCCCATCGCGGGCAGCGGCGCGAACGACACCCGGACGGTGCTGATCAACTCGTTCGAGAAGAAGTACCCGAACATCCACGTCACCCTGGTGTCAGCACCGACGAACACCGACACCAACCGGGCCACGCTGGCCACCGAGATCTCCGGCGGCTCGGCCACCCCGGACGTCTTCATGGGCGACGTGATCTGGCCCGCCCAGTTCGGCGCGCACCAGCTCGCCGTGCCGCTGTCGGACTACCTGCCGCAGAGCTACTTCGCGCAGTTCGCGCCCGGCCTGGTCCAGGGCGCCAGCTACAAGGGCAAGGTCTACGGCTCGCCGCTGTTCGAGGACCAGGGTTTCATGTACTACCGCAAGGACCTGCTGGCCAAGGCAGGGCTGCAGCCTCCGACGACCTGGGAGCAGCTGGAAAGCGACGCCAAGACCCTGGTGAGCAAGCACCTAGTCAAGTACGGCTTCGTCTGGCAGGGCGCCTCGTATGAGGGTCTGACCTGCAACTTCATGGAATACCTGACGTCCGCGGGCGGCACCGCGACCAACAGCGGCTACACCACGGCCACCCTCGACTCGCCCGCGGCGGTCAAGGCGGTCACTTTCATGCGTAGCCTGGTCACCTCTGGGGTCACCCCCGCGGCGGTCAGCACGTTCCAGGAAGCGCAGTCGATGAGCATCTTCGCCGCCGGCGATGCCGGGTTCCTACGGAACTGGGACTACGCCTACTCCAACGCCACCACTCCGGCCACGGGCAAGCTCACGACCAGCCAGGTCGGCGTGGAGCCGATGCCTGCGTTCGCCGGCCAGCCGACCCCCGGGTACTCCAACATCGGCGGGTGGAACATGTACATCAACCCGCACAGCAAGAACATCAACCTCGACCTGACGTTCATCAAGTACCTGGCCAGCCCGGAGGCGCAGACCATCCTGGCGACGAAGTACTCCGAGATCCCCACCACCACCGTGGTGCGGAACTCCCCCCAGGTCAAGTCGGTGAACCCGGTGCTGGCCATCATCACCAAGACCAAGCTGGTCCCGCGGCCCGCGGGCACGCCTAACTACCCGGCGTTGAGCACCGCGATCTACACCAACGTGAACGCGGCGCTGGCTGGCTCGGCCACGCCAGCCGCGGCGATGTCAGCGGCCCAATCGCAGGCCAGTACCGCGCTCAGTTCTTCGAGCGGCGGCCTCTGAGCGGACCGCTACCGCCTAGGGCTGGGGCGCGCGGCTTCACCGCCGCGTGCCCCAGCCTCTAGGCGGCCGCCCCCGTTATGCGAGATCGTTAAACCAGATCAACGGGGTCCACGGGTCCGGCCAAGGTGATCCTGGACAAGGAGTGTGACCAATGAGCACCATCTCAAGTGCCACTGAACAAGCTCCGGTGGCCGCGCCGCTGGTCGGCCGCCCGGACGTCAACCGAAAAAGGATGGCCCGGCTGGGGTGGATGTTCTCCGCTCCCGCCCTGATCATCGTCGCGGGCGTCACCATCTTCCCGATCGTCTACTCGGTGGTGCTAAGCCTGTCGAACGCCACCGTGTCAGGCAACGGCGTCGCCCTGAATGGCTTTACCACCAGCAACTACTCGCTGGTGCTCAAGAACTCGACCTGGCACTACGCGCTCGCGTTCACGATCATCTACACGCTCATCACCGTCATCGTCGAGCTGGTGCTCGGCACGATGATCGCGCTCGTGCTCGAACGCCTGACCGCCGGGCGCGGATTCATGATGGCGCTGCTGCTGATCCCCTGGTCGATGATCACGGTCATCAACGCCCAGCTGTGGGGCTACATCTACCAGGGGACCTACGGCGTGGCCGATGCCATCCTCAACGCGGTCGGCCTCGGCTCGCCCAACATTCTCGGCCAGTCGACCTCGGCCATCATCGGGCTGATGATCGCCGACATCTGGAAGACCACCCCGTTCGTGGCCATCATCGTGCTGGCCGGCCTGGTGATGCTGCCCGGGGATGTCTACGAGGCGGCCGAGGTGGACGGCTCATCGGGCTGGTCCACCTTCTGGCGGATCACCGTCCCGCTGCTGCGGCCCACGCTCGCGCTGGCCGTGCTGTTCCGCGTGCTCCAGGCGTTCGGGCTGTTCGACCTGCCCTACGTGCTGACCAACGGCGGCCCGGGCACGGCGACCACCTCGCTGGCCATCCTGGGCTACAACGCGATCTTCAAGAACCTCTCGTTCGGGCCGGGCGCCGCGGTCGCCACCACCACCGCGCTCCTCGTGCTGCTCGGCTGCCTGCTGTCGCTGCGGACCTTCCGGGTCCAGGTCGGGAAGGAAGGAAACTAATGCGCAAGCGCAAGCGGACCGGCTGGCACCGGATTATCAACGGCCTCAACATCTCGGCGGTCGTCGTGGTCATATTCGTCGCGCTGCCGCTGTACTGGCTGATCGCCTCCAGCTTCAAGACGCCGTCCGCCCTGGGGGACAGCCCGCCGCAGTACTTCCCGAACCCCGTCAGCACGCAGAACTACCACGATGCCTTCGTCACCTACGACTTCGGCATCTACTTCCGCAACTCGCTCATCGTGACGCTGGCCGCTACGGCACTGGTGCTGATCGTCGGGACCATGGCCGGCTACGCACTCGGCCGGCTGCCGATGCGGGGGAAGTTCACCCTGATGGTGACGCTGCTGATCATCTCGGTCTTCCCCGCGATCGCCGTAGTCGCGCCGCTGTACCTGCTGCTGCGCAATCTCGGCTGGCTGAACAGCTATCAGGGCCTGGTCCTCGTCTACACCGCGTTCAACCTGCCATTCGCCATCTGGATCCTGCGCAACTACATGCTCGGCATCCCCAAGGAGATGGAGGAGACCGGCCGGATCGACGGCGCCGGGCCGATACGGACGGTCTGGACGATCATCTTGCCGATGGCCCTGCCGGGCGTCTTCACGGCCGGCATCTTCTGCTTCACCGCCTGCTGGACCGAGTTCCTGTTCGCGCTCACCTTCAACTCGGCCAACAACTACCGGACCATCCCGGTGGGCATCGCGGAGTTCGGCACGGTCTTCACGGTCCCGTACGGGACCATCTTCGCCGCCAGCGTGGTGGCGGTGGTACCTATCGGCATCCTGGTCTTCATCTTCCGTAAGTTCGTGATCTCCGGCCTGACCTCGGGCGCGGTGAAGGGATGAGCAGATCCGGCAATCACGGGCACGCGCCCGGTAAGGAGTCATCATGGCCCCGGTAAGCATGGACAAGATCAACAAGGTCTACGAGAACGGCTTCCACGCGGTCAAGGACTTCAGCCTGGACATCGCCGACGGCGAGTTCATGGTGCTGGTCGGTCCGTCTGGCTGCGGCAAGACCACGGCGCTGCGGATGGTCGCCGGGCTGGAGGACATCACCAGCGGCATCTTGCGCATCGGCGGCAAGGAGGCCAACGACGAGACGCCCAAGGAACGCGACATCGCGATGGTGTTCCAGAACTACGCCCTGTACCCGCACATGACGGTGGCGGAGAACATCGGCTTCGCGCTCAAGCTGCGCCATACCCCCAAGGACCAGCTCAAGGCGAAGGTCGACGAGGCGGCCGACATCCTCGGCCTGACCGACTGGCTGGACCGCAAGCCGGGCCAGTTGTCCGGTGGCCAGCGCCAGCGGGTCGCCATGGGCCGGGCCATCGTGCGCGAGCCCTCGGTGTTCCTGATGGACGAGCCGCTGTCCAACCTGGACGCCAAGCTGCGCGTGCAGATGCGGGCCGAGGTGGCGCGTATCCAGCGGCGCATCGGGGTCTCCACCATCTACGTCACGCACGATCAGGTCGAGGCCATGACCATGGGCGACCGGGTCGTCGTCATGCGGGATGGCATGCTGCAGCAGGTCGATACCCCGCAGACCCTCTACGACAACCCGGACAACGTCTTCGTGGCCGCCTTCATCGGCTCGCCGGCCCAGAACCTGTACGACGCCACCATTGGTGAGGGCGCGCGGTCGATCAAGCTCGGCTCCCAGGAGATAGTGCTGCCGGAGTCGGTCGTGCTGAAGCGCCCGGGGCTGCGTGCCTTCGCGGGCAAGGATGTCGTCGTGGGGATGCGCCCCGAGCACCTGCACGCGGAGAGCCCCGGAGCCACCGGCCCGAAGCTCGTCGGTGACGTGGAGCTGGTCGAGTCGCTCGGCTCGGAACTGGTGGTCCACTTCACCATCGACGCGCACCGGGTCATCGCCGAGGGCGCCTTCGATAAGGACGAGGCCGCGGCGGTGAAGTCCGGCGAGGGCGTGGCCCGCGTCGAGGCCAAGACCCCGGTCAAGCCCGGCGACAAGATGACCTTCTCGGTCGACATCGAAGACATGCAGTTCTTCGATCCGCAGACGGGACTGGCCATCCGGCGTTAATACGGGTTAGCAGGACAGTGAGCCGAGCGAAGGATTCAGGGTCGGATCCGCCGTGGTGGCACGGCGCCGTCATCTATCAGCTGTACGTGCGGTCCTGGCGGGACAGCAACGATGACGGGTACGGCGACCTGCGCGGCATCATCGAGCGGCTCGACTACCTGGCCTGGCTCGGGGTGGACGCCGTCTGGCTGTCACCCACCATGCCGTCTCCTGACGACGACTGGGGGTACGACGTCAGCGACTACACCGGCGTCCATCCCGAGCTGGGCACGCTGGGCGACCTGGACGAGCTGATCGCGCAGGCCGGCGGGGCCTGCGGGTGCTGCTCGACCTGGTGCCGAACCACACCAGCTCCGCGCACCCCTGGTTCGCCGACGCCGCTTCGGGCCGGGCGGCCGCGCACCGCGGCTACTACGTGTGGGCCGACGGGAAACCGGACGGCGGGCCGCCGAACAACTGGCTCGACTTCACCGGCCGGCCCGCCTGGCAGTGGCACGACAGCGGCCAGTACTACCTGCACAACTTCCTGCCGGGGCAGCCCGACCTGAACTGGTGGGAACCCGCGGTCCACCAGGAGTTCGCCCGGATCCTGGAGTTCTGGTTCGAGCGGGGCGTGGCCGGGTTCCGCGTCGACGTGGCGAACGGCTTGTACAAGGACGCCGAACTGCGCGACAACCCGCCGCTGGGCAGCGGTAACCCGCTGGAAGGCGCGTGGGGCCTGCGGTTCGTCTACAACAACAACCGCCCGGAGACGCACGGCGTCTACCGCGACTGGCGCAAGATCGCGGAGAGCTACTCCCCCGAGCGGCTGCTGCTCGGCGAGACCTGGGTCCCCGACGCGCAGCAGCTCGCCGCCTACTACGGCGACAACGACGAGCTGCAGCTCGGGTTCAACTTCCCGTTCGCCTTCGCCAGCCCGATGCTGACTCCGGAGGGGCCGGCCCGGCTGGCCGCGATCGTCGAGCAGACGCTGGCCGCGCTGCCGCCCGGCGCGTGCCCGGTGTGGATGGGCTCCAACCACGATCTGGGCCGGTTCCCCCGCCGCTGGTGCGATGGTGACGAGCGCAAGGTCAGGCTGGCCCTGCTGGTGCTGGCCACCCTGCCCGGCACCAGCGTGCTCTACTACGGCGACGAGATCGGCATGACCGATGTCGACGTGCCGGTCGCGCTGCGCCGGGACCACGCCACGCTCGACGTGGAGGGGGGCGCCGACCGCGACCGCGCCAGGACGCCGATGCCCTGGGACGACTCGCCGGGCGGCGGCTTCACCGGCCCGGCGTGACGCCGTGGCTGCCGCTGGCGGAGCATCCGGACCGTGTTCTGCTGGCTCTTTCTCCGGGCGCACCCGTCCCCCCGGAGACCCCCGCAGACCGTACGGTGGCCGGGCAGCGGGATGATCCGGGTTCGGTGCTGTCGCTGTGCCGCCGCCTGCTGGCGCTGCGGCGGGCCGAGCTCGGCCGAGGCCTGGCAGACTTCGAGAACCTGGGCGTGGCCGAGGGCGTTTGGGCGTACAGGACCGGACCCCTGGTCGTCGCCGCGAACCTCACCGATCAGCCAGCTGATATGCCTGATGCGGTCGGCGAGGTGCTGCTGACCACCTGTGGCGCTGAGGCGGCGGGCGGGCTGCGCCCGTGGGAAGGCGTAATCGCTAAGCCGGTCTAAGAGCGTGTCCCGCTGGTCGTAGCGGTGGCCGGGCTGGTACGGGTGCGCTGTGCGGGACTGGCGGGGAAGGGCGGGTTCAGGCTGGGGTTGTGGTCTTTTCCAGCCGAACGGGCGGGCTGCCTGCCTCCGTACCACGGCTCACGCGGCTCACGCGGGCTCACGCGGGCATCGCGGGTCACGCGGGCATCGCCGGGCCGGGGCGCCCGGCGCGGCGGGAACCGCCACGATGTCACATCGTGGCGGTCCTGACCGCATCAATGTCACATTGTTGCGGTTCGGCAGCGTGGGGTGCTGGTGCTGGTGTGACGGGAGCGGGGGCTGGGACTGCGGGTAGCGGGGGCTGGGAGCGGGGGCCGGGAACTGGCGGGGGCCCGGTTCCCGGCGTCGGTCCGGTCTCCGGCGCCCGGCCGAGCCCGGGCCTGAGCACGGCGCGGAGCCAATAGTCGGCACTAGTCGTGTAGGGTAGACTACTACCGAGCGAGATGGCCTCAAGGCCGCGGTTCCACACCGGCCGATACCGGGAAGGATTAAGAGCGTGAACCAGCATGACGCCAGGCCGGCCGACCTAGCCGCCGACGCCTCGCTTCAGGACGGCCCGATCCAGGACGGCCCGATCCATGATGGGCAGTCCGGAGCCGAAACATCCGTGGTCCGGGGCGGGCCGGAGTGGCGGCAGCTGTCGTTCCGGGCCAGCGGCCTGACGATCGAGCTCGAGATCACCGGCGGCGGGGACTACCGCCGCCTGATGGGCCAGCTCATCCCCCGGCAGTCGGCCGTGGTGGACATCAGGCACGGCCAGGGCGTGACCACCGTCGAGGCGGACACGCTCGGGCGGTTCAGCGCCGGGGAGATCCCGTCGGGCCAGATCAGCCTGCGCTGTCGCCTGGGCTCGGACCAGGCTCCGATCGTCACCGGCTGGATCAGCCTGTAGGCCAGACATGACGACGCCGGCCCGGGTCACCTGGACCCGGGCCGGCGTGGGTTCGCGCTAGACCTTGTGCTGGACCCGCCGGGGTCAGCCGAAGCGGGCGAGCGCGGGAACGAACTTCGCCGCGTCGACCGTGCCCCAGCCGCTGGCTAGGTCGTAGCCAGTCCCGGCGTCGAAGCCGGTGACGCCGGCGAAGGAGTTGTTGCCGGAGGTGACGTCCACGATCCCGGTGCTGTCGTTGCCGTGCTGGCTGAGCGTGCCCAGGAAGTAGAGCCCGGGGTTGAGCAGGCCGAGCCGGTGACGGGCCACCTGGTCGGCGAGCGCGACGATGCCGGAGAAGATCGGCGAGGCCTCGCTGGTACCGCCGATGATGTGCCAGCCGACGCTGACGCCGCCGAAGGACGTGTAGATCCAGGCGCCGCCGTTGACCGCGGCGCTCATCGAGATATCCGGCGTACCGCGCTTCTTGCCGACCTCCCCGGTGACCAGATTCTGGTAGACCGGGCGCGAGAAGACACCGGACACGCCGCCGCCGCCGGCCCCGTGGCCGTCGTTCCACACGACGTCGGGCGACAGCCGGTTGCCGCTGTTGTCCAGGTTGAGCATGGTGCCGCCGACCGAGGTGACCAGCGGGTCCGACGACGGCCAGGAGTTCACCCGGATGTTGTACAGCGTGCTGGCGTCGGACTCGGCGTCCGTCGCCCCGTCGTCACCCGAGGAGGCGAGCACGGTGACGCCGTGGGCGAGCGCGTCCTTGAACGCGAACCGCAGGTTGAGCAGGCTGGAGAAGTTGCCGCTGGCGAAGCCGGGGAAGGTGTTCTCGGTCGCGCCGAAGCTCTGCGTGATCACGTCGCCGATGCCGCGGTCGATCAGCGACTTCTCCGCGCCCATCATCTCCGGGAAACCGGACGTGCCCTCGACCTCGGCGACCGGGGTCTCGGCCAGGACGATCTTCGCGCCGGGCGCGATGGAGTGCGCGTACTCCACGTCGAGGGTGGTCTCCTCGGCCCAGCCGACCATGGTCGAGTCAGCGGGGTCGAACGGCGGGACGTTGCCGAACTTCATGACCTGCAGGTCGGGGTCGGGGAACCCCCACTGCTGGTCGAAGACGTGCAGGTCGTTCGCGATGGTCGGAGAGCCGAACGAGTCCACGATCACGATGGTCCGGCCGGCGCCCGTTATGGGGCGGCCCAGGGCGTTGCCATTGTAGAGGGGGTTCAGGTCGTAGGCGACCCGGTACTGCACCGGCGAGTAGCACGCAATGCCCAGCTGAGCCTGGCACTGCGTCGTGGGGATCGGCGCCGTGAGTGCCTTGGTGAGGACCGGGTGCCCGATCCCGGGCACGGCCCGGGCGGAGGTCAGGTGCGCGGCGGGCGCCGCCGCGGTCACGGCCGGAACCGCCAGCGACAGCCCGGCCAGCCCGCCGGCCGCGGCCACCGGGAGAAAGGCCCGGGCGGTTACCCGCGCGAGCGCGGACCGGCGGCGTGAAGCCGCGCGGCCTTCGGGTGCGGCGCGGCGCGCCGGCCTTCGGGAGAACACAGTCAATTCCGCTCCTTTTGACGATGGCTGGCGCCCGGATGGGGTGAGTACGGGCGCATGGCCTGTGCGCGAGCTCAGCACGGCCTGCTGATGGGGCCGCCGCGCACCCGAACCGTTATCCCACACAACAGCACAGAAGTCGATAGTTATCAGCCCATTTGCCCGTCTTGTCAGGTCAGTGCGTGTGCCGGAATGTCGCATTTATTCGCAGCGCTACCTGGCTCAATAGACCCGGGCACAACCGATTTCACGGTAGCGTTAATCCCTTGCCTGCCGCCATGCGCATCGCCGATGATTGCGGCCATGGCCACGACCCGGCGAGCCGATATGTTCACCGCGGACGGCAAGCCGTCCGACGACGACCCGCGCGAGAACGGGGCGAGGCTGGGTGACGAGCGCGCCACGCTGGCCGAATCCCTGCGCCGTATGCGCCTGACCTTGGAGATGAAGTGCGCAGGTCTTGATGCGGAGGCCATGGCGCGGCGTCGGGTCGAGCCGTCAACGATGTCGCTGCTGGGGCTGGTGCGGCACCTGGCCGACGGGGAGCGTGCGACGTTCCGGGTGATGATGGCGGGACAGGACGTGCCCCGGCTGTTCGGCGCCGGCGACGGTGATTTCGATGGTGCTATTCCCGACCCCCAGGTGGTTGCGGAGGCCTGGGACGCATGGCGTGCGGAGGTAGAGTTCGCCACGCGGTTCGTGGCCGGGGCGCCCAGTCTCGACATCACCGGCGACGATCCGGACAATCAGCATGGCAGCGGCGGCGGGCCTATGTCGCTGCGCGAGGTGCTGGTCGGGATGATCGAGGAGTACGCCCGCCACATGGGTCACGCCGACCTGCTGCGCGAGCGGATCGACGGGCGCATCGGCCAGTAACGATGACCTGGCTGCCGGCTGATTTCATCCACCCCACCCGGGTGCCGGTTGGTGATGGCTATCATCTGCGGCCGATCACGGCTGCTGACGTAGATCTGGATTACCCTGCCGTCATGGGCTCTCAGCCGCGGCTGTGGTCGATCTTCGGCCAGGCATGGGGCTGGCCGACCGCTTCGATGACATACCAGCACGACGCGGAGGACCTGGCCCGCCACGAAGCGGAGAACACGGCCCACCAGTCCTTCAACTACGCGCTGTTCGACGACGCGGAGACGGCCCTGCTCGGATGCGTCTACATCGACCCGCCGGAGAAGCAAGGCGCCGACGCAGAGATTTGCTGGTGGGTGGTCGACGAGCATGCCGGCACCGACCTTCAGCGTGCCCTGGACGCGCTGGTGCCCCAATGGATCGCCGCCGCCTGGCCCTTTACCCGGCCGCGCTACATCGGCCGCGACCTGTCCTGGGCCGACTGGCTCGCCTTGCCGGACTGACGGCGCGGGGTGTCATCTACATCCGACCCCAGCCGTTTCCGCCGCGGCGGCTGGAGGTGAGTAGGTGTGAACCTTCGCACAGAGGGCAGTTCCGCGCCCATGTCGACCGATACCCTCGACCACCCGCACCGCAGTCTCGCGCCGCTCGTCACGGTGACCGTCGCGGCGATGGTCTTCACCATCCTGCTCATCCTGGTGCGCCTTCAGTGGGCTCCGCTGGAATCGGCCGACCACGGGGCCGCAGCCGATATCAACAGCCTGATCGCAGGCAACGCCGCGGCCGTGGCCGTGGTCAAGGCGGTTACCTGGCTGGGCAGCAATGGCGTGCTATGGACGGTGATCGCGGCGGCGACGGTCGTCCTCGCGATCCGGAGGCAATGGCAGCTTGCGACCTACCTGCTCGTCACCGGCGCGGGCGCGCTGATCCTGGACCCTGTCCTCAAATCGCTCGTTGGCCGGCTGCGTCCGGTGGTGGCGCACCCGATCGCCCACGGCACCGGGGACAGCTTCCCTAGCGGACATTCACTTGGCTCGATCGTCTGCTACGGAGCGGTACTTCTCGTCTTCCTGCCCGCCGCCCGCGGCCGGTGGCGCCCCGTCTTCATCACGGTGATCGCCGCCCTCGTCGCCTTGATCGGAATCAGCCGGATCCTCCTCGGCGTGCACTATCTATCCGACGTCGTGGGCGCCTGGGCGCTCGGCATCACCTGGCTCGGTGTCACGGCATTCGCCTTCGAGCTGACCCGGAGTGCCGCCGGCCGGCCAGTGACCGGCCCGGTTACCGAAGGACTGGAACCCGAGGCCCGCGCCGATCTCAAGCCCGCCCGGCCAGAACCCGCCGTGGGTCCTGGATCCGGCCGCCACCACGGTCGCGTCGCCGCCGGAGTCCTGGTGGCATGGGTGCTGATCCTGGGCATCATCGTAGGCGCCGGCGAGCTGATCACCAAGGCCGGCCACGGCAACGTGCTGGGCGACCGGACGATCCCGCGCTGGTTCGCCGCCCACCGCACGCCCGGCCTGACCCGCTGGAGCGAGATCTTCAGCACGCTCGGGGCGACCCAGGCGATCCTCATCGTCGCGCTCGCCACCTGCGTGGTGTTCCTCGCTGTCACCCGGCACTGGCGGCCGGTCGCCTTCATCGCCACGGTCATGTTCGGCGAACTCGGCGCCTTCCTCGCCGCCGCGGCCGTGGTCCGGCGGCCCAGGCCGGGGGTCACGCAGCTCGACAAGCACCTGCCCACCTCGGCGTACCCTTCCGGGCACGAGGCCGCCACGTGCTGCCTCTACATCGCCATCGCGATCCTGGTCATCGGCCATGCTCGCGGCTGGTGGCGATGGCTGTTCCTCGTCCCCGCGATCGCCATGCCCGTTCTCGTGGCTCTATCCCGCATGTACAGGGGCGAGCATCACCCGACCGACATCCTCGCCAGCCTCCTTTTTGCCGCGCTCTGGCTGACCGCGACGTCGGCGCTGATCAAGCCGACCGCGGACGGCCAGGCCCGGCGGCATATAGCCGCAGCCGGCGATGAACCAGGCCGCCAGGTGTCGAGTCGCCCCAGTGAGCCCGCCGACCGGGCGGTCAGCTAGGCGGGAGCTGAATGAGGCGCCGAGCGGCCGCCGGACAGCACGCCAGCCGTGCGGTGCAGCTAAACGTCGCGCTCAGGCGCGCGGAAAGGCTCCGCGTCTGTGACCCGCAGGGTCATCCCGTGTCCCGCCCGGCCGGGATCCGGGCGCATGGTGCCGCCGTGCGGGTCAAGGGTGCCGTCGAACAGCATCCGCTCGATCCGCTGATGATCGTGGAAATACTCCACGTGCCGCAGGTTCGGCACGGCGGCCGCGACGTGCGCGTGCAGGTTCGGCGCGCAATGCCCGGAGACCTGAAGGCTGTGCGCTGCCGCCAGCCCGGCACCGCGGAGGAACTCGGTGACGCCGCCACACCGCGTCACGTCCAGCTGCAGGCAGTCCACGGCGCCGGCTCCGATAAGCGCGGCCGAATCGGCCAGCGACCAGCTGTACTCCCCGGCCGCCACATCGGGCCGGACCTGACGCCGGATCACGGCCAGTCCGTCGAGGTCCTGCGACGACACCGGCTCCTCGAACCAGGTCACACCGGAGGCGTCCAGCTCGGCGGCGACCCGCACCGCCTGCCCCGTGGTATACCCGCCGTTGGCGTCGACGTATAGCTCGGCGTCCGGGCCGATCACCTCGCGCGCGAGCCGGACGCGGGCCACGTCCCGGCGCTCGTCCGCGCCCCACGACTCACCGATCTTGATCTTCACCCGCGGGATCTGCTGTTCCTTCACCCAGCCGCTGAGCTGCTCCCGGGTGCGGTCATCGGGGTAGCTAGTGAACCCGCCGCTGCCGTACACAGGGATGCCGTCGTGCACGCGGCCGAGCAGGCCGGCCAGCGAAAGGCCGAGCAGCCGCGCCTTCAGATCCCACAGCGCGATGTCGACCGCCGAGATGGCCATGGCGGCGATCCCGGGCCGGCCCACGTTGCGCACCTGCCGCGCCATCGCCTCGGCCGCCCCGGCCACGTCGAACGCGTCCCGCCCCGTCACCGTGCCCGCGAGCAGCTCGCCCACCACGGCCGCGGCGGCCCGGGATGTATAACTCCAGCCGAGGCCCTGCTCACCGCCCGCTCGCGCCGTTACCAGCACCATCGTGGTCTTATCCCAGGCGAGCGTGCCGTCCGCCTCCGGGGCATCGGTCGGGATGATGTAGACAGCCGCGTCTACCGCGGTTACCTCAGGTCCGGTCATCGCCTCCGGCTACCGCCCGGCGGGAAGCTCAAACAACGCGCACTAAACAGCGCAGGAACCGCCCGTCGGCCAAGCGGTTTCGCCCGTGCGGCGCCGGGTAGCCAGCCGCTCATGGTTCAGACGGTCGTCATCACCGGGGCTAGCGCGGGGATCGGACGCGCGGCGGCCCGGTTGTTTGGTGCGCGCGGCGCACAGGTCGGGCTCATCGCCCGTGGCGAAGAGGGCCTCCGCCGGGCGGCCGAGGACGTGACCGCAGCCGGCGGGTTCGCCCATCCTGTCTCGGCTGACGTAGCCGATTTCGGTCAGGTGGACGCGGCCGCCGGGCAGATCGAGAAGACCCTCGGGCCGATCGACGTATGGGTAAACGTGGCGTTCACCTCGGTGTTCGCGCCATTCGCCGAGATCACCGCCGAGGAGTTCCTGCGGGTCACCGAGGTGACGTACCTGGGGTTCGTGCACGGCACGATGGCGGCGCTGGCCCGGATGCGGCCGCGGGATCGCGGCGTGATCGTCCAGGTCGGGTCGGCGCTGGGCGAGCGCAGCATCCCGCTGCAGTCCGCCTACTGCGGGGCCAAGCACGCCATCAACGGGTTCACTTCCTCGCTGCGCTGTGAACTGCTGCACGAGGGCTCCGGCGTGCGCGTCACCGTGGTGCAGATGCCGGCCGTCAACACCCCCCAGTTCTCCTGGGTCCGGTCCAAGCTGCCTAGGCATCCGCAGCCCGTTCCGCCGATCTACCAGCCCGAGGTCGCGGCGCGCGGGATCGTGCGGGCAGCCGATCATCCCGGTCGCAGGCAGTACCTGGTCGGCGCGAGTACCCGGGCGACCATTCTGGCGAACCGGGCGCTGCCCGGGCTGCTCGACCGGTACCTGGCCAGGACCGGCTACGACTCCCAGCAGACGAGCGAACCCGAACCCCCTGGCAAGCCGGACAACCTGTGGCAGCCTCGCGACGAGGCACCGGGTACCGACCACGGGGCGCATGGCGAGTTCGACAGCAAGGCCCATCCGCGAAAGGCCTTATAAGTCAGTGCCGTCACTCGATCGGCACGAAGGCAGCCGAGCGGTGCCGGCGAGGGAGGGAAACGCCAGGCCCGTTCGGATTAAATGCAGAATATTCCCGAACGGGATGCGGTACCCGCCCCTGAAATATGTCCGGGGCTAATATGGGCGGCCCGCGGCATCCTGCCTTCCGGTCGCCGCCTTAAACCTGGTCACCACCTCTGCGGGGATCCGCCCGCGGTCTTTGATCTCAATGTCCTGCGCCCTGGCCCACTCGCGGATATCAGCGGCGTTCAGGCCGCCGGACGGCGCGCTGCGTCCGCTGCGGGCCGGCCGCCGCCCATTGGCTCGCGACCGCCGGGCCGCGCCCGCATACCGCGCCAGTGCGTCCCGCAGTGCCAAGGCGTGCTCGGCGCTCAGGTCGATCTCGTACTCCGCACCGTCCAGTCCGAAGCGGACGGTGCCCTCAGCTTCGCTGCCATCGATGTCATCGACGAGCAGAGTTTGCATCTTCTGTACCATGACTACCCCATTACCCGCACGGCCTTAGTGCGTGAGCGAAGAAATACCGACCGTATATCGGCGCGGTCATACCGATTGTCTTCAGCCGGATCCGGACTGCTATTGACCGCGGCCGCGCAGGCCCGGCAGAACTGCTTTGCTTAGATAATGATCAACGATACTGACGACGTGACTTCATAGCAAATCAGGGCTGGTAACCCGAGTTGACTATTCCGGCTTGACTTTAAGTCCGGAGCACCGATTAGGCGGGTGAAGTTACAGATCCCCGCTGTTGACGTGATTGGGCGGCCCTGGTCTGGGCAGTGGCACGACCCGAGGAGGAACGCGTCATGCTGGTACCGCTGCGGCGATGGTTGTCAGTTCCTCACATGAGCCGCCGCGGAGCCGAACTATCCCTGCTCATCGCCCTGGCCGTGCTGCTGCAACTTGCCGCCGGAGTTGGGCTGGCCTACGTGGCCGGATTCTCCCAGGTAAGTGCGGCGCTGGGAAACATCCGCTGGGTCTGGCTATTTGCCCTGGTGGGCGCGCTGTTCGTTTCCTTCGCCGGCTATTACTGCGCCTATCAGGGGATCTTCCGGGTGGAAGGGGGACCGACCCTATCGCGCCGGCATATGTGCGCGGTCGTCGTCGCGGGCTTCGGCGGTTTCCTCGCCCACGGCAGAGGCGCGCTGGACCAGTACGCCCTCGAGTCGGCGGGCGCAAGCAGGCGTGATGCTCAGGTGCGTGCCACCGCGCTGGCGGGCCTGGAACACGGAGTGCTGGCCATAGGCGTCTGCGGGGCCGCGATAGCGGTCCTCGCGTCCGGGCTCGCCGAGCCGCCAGCCAACACCACGGTTCCCTGGGCGATTATCCCCGTCCCCGGGTTCCTGGCCGCCTTCTGGGCCGCCAGGCGATACAGGGCCAGGTTCCGCGGCCACGCGGGCTGGCGCGGCGTGCTGGCGGCGTTCCTGGATTCGGTGTATCTCATCCGGGTGCTGTTCCTGCGTCCGCACCGCTGGGGGACGGCGCTGCTCGGAATGGCACTGTTCTGGGCCGCGGAGGCCTTCGCGGCCTGGGCCGCCCTCGCGGCGCTCGGGGTGGACATGGGCGTGGCCGCGCTGATCGTCGGTTTCGGGACCGGGATGGTGTTCACCCGCCGCACCGGGCCGCTCGGCGGCGCAGGCGTCCTGGTGCTGGTGTTGCCACCCGCCCTCTGGTACAGCGGCGCCCCGCTCGCGGCCGCGGTGGCCGGCGTGTTCATCTACCAGGTCCTGTTCCTGTGGCTGCCGATGCCTGCCGCGCTGGCACTGCTGCCGACACTGCGGGCGATGGGAGAGCGGCGAGGCCCCCTTGCCGTTCCTCACGAGGCGGGGGTCACGGATCACGGCCGACGGCTAGCGCACCTGCCGAGTCCGCCCGCACCAGTTGCCGCGCCTCACCGCGCGTTAGCGCCATGGCAAGTCACGTTGGCCCGGTCCTCCAGCCGCGCGACCTGGTGGCTGGCGGCCGGCCTGAGACCTGGCCGCGGCCGGGTGCCGTGCGGTCCCGGCGGGCGCACTGGCCCCACCGGTCACCAGGCGCTGTCCTGCGCAACCGCCACGATGTCACATCGTGGCGGTCAGGGCGCATCAGTTCGGGTGCGAGCGGGCGGGGCGGTAGCCGCGGCGGCGGTTCTGGGCGGCGGTTCTGGTTAGCACATCAGCGCGCCGGAAATCCCGAAGCGACGGGTTATCTTAAGACGCGCGCTCAGGTGCGTGACGATGTGACATCGTGGCGGTTAGCTCGGGGCGGCCGGGGAGGCTGGCGCCAGGCAAGAGCGGCTCCTACGACGACTGGGCCAAGCCGGACCTGCTCAGGCGAGCCAGGGAGATCGGCATCAAGGGCCCGCTCCACGATGACCAAGGCAGAGCTGATCAAGGCCCTCAGAAATCACTGAGCCACCCTGTGGCCGGCGCAGCAGGGTGAATGCACCGTCAGCCGGCGCCTGGCAGGCAGACCTGGATCGCGCGCCTCGAAGGCGGGCTGTGGCGCGGTCGCAGGCCCGCCAGGCTTGACCAGGTGAGGACCTCTTCCGCGTGGTTAGCTCCGCCGGCCAGCCGGAAGGAGATGTGACCGCCGAGCAGTCAGCTAACCGAGACCGCGGCCAGCCCGGTAAGGCGCAGCCCGCGACTCAGGCGCGGGTCGCGGGACGCCAGCGAGGCCCGGTACAAGCTCAGCGCGACGACATTGCCGGCGGCGTGGACGATGCCGACGCGCATCTGCTGCTCATGCTGCTCGGACCAGTCAGCCGCACCCGCTGGCGCGGCCGGCACCGCCGCGATCAGGCCCGTGGCTACCAGTAGCCGGGCTCCCCTCTCATCGCCGCGGGCGAGGTCCAGGATGCTCGCCGATAGCCAGGCCCCGACCGGGACCTGGATGAGCATCGGGTGCAACGGGTGACCAAGCCAAACACCGTTCAGCACGTCACGCAGCCTCCCCGGCCGGATCAGCCGGGCGCCCCGCTGACCTGCGGACACCACGCGGTCAAGACGGAATTCCTGTTCGAGGCGGGAAATGAGCCGCACGGCGCTCCGGGCTGCCCGCGGTATGCGGGCCTAAACCGCGTCCGGTCGGTCCCGCAGCCATCAGGGCGGCGCCAGATGTTTGCCCGGTCTGGCGCCGGGCAGCGAAGGGAGCTCTCAAGGGGGGTACAAATGATCGGTTCCGGTCGGACGCTGACCACGGCAGGTGCGTTTGGCGGTGATGAACGCGCCAGTTCGTGGCCGGGCGCCGCCACCGCCGCGGCCTTTGCCCACGCGGTCCGGTCGGGCCGACTGGACCTGCCGCTGCCTGGTAGTGGCCGGACCCGTGAGCGCTGGGCCGTCCTCGCCGACTTGGCAGAGGAAGACCTCTCTCTGGCCCGGCTCGCCGAAGGACACACCGACGCCATCGCCATTCTGGCCGAGCTCGGCGCCAGCCTGCCGGCGGCCGGGAGCCGCTGGGGGGTCTGGGCCGCGCAGCCGCCCGGCCCCGGGCTAACAGCCACCAGGGCTGGTCATGGCTGGCGGCTGGACGGCACTAAGCAGTACTGTTCCGGGGCACGTTCCTGCACTGACGCCCTGGTGACCGCGGCGGCGCCGGACGGCAACCGGCTCTTCACGGTTAGCACCCGCGACCTGTCTCCCGTTCCCGGCTCGTGGCCGGCCACGGGCATGGCCGCCAGCGACACGCTCGACGTCGAGTTCACCAACATCTCGGCGCAACCGGTCGGCGAGCCCGGTCGCTATACCGACCGGCCCGGCTTCGCGCACGGCGGCGCGGGTGTGGCCGCATGCTGGTACGGCGGGGCCCGCGGGGTCGGGCGGATGCTGCTGGCCGCCGCGGCCGAGCGCGAGGTGGGGCCGCACGCCCTGGCGCACCTGGGCGCCATGGACATCGCGCTGCATACCGCGCGGTCGGCCCTCGACGCGGCGGCCGCCGAGATCGACGCGGACCCGGCTGACCTGGAGAGCGGCGGCCGCCTGCGTACCCTCCGGCTACGCGCGCTGGTCGAGGCCACGGCCACCGAGGTCATGCACCGGGTGGGCCGGGCGCTCGGGGCCGGCCCGCTGAGCCATGACGAGGCGCATTCGCGCCGGGTCGCGGATCTCACCGTGTACCTGCGGCAGCATCACGCCGAGCGCGACCTGGCCGCGCTCGGCGCGCTGGTGGCCTGCAGCGGTCCCGCGTGGTAGATCAGAGCGCAACCCCGGCCGCGCCGAACCGCATCGACCTGCCCGGGACCGCCGAGGAAACGTGGCGCGCCTGGGCCGGGCTTGAGCATCTTCCGGCCGCTGACCCGCTGGGCTGGCCGAGCGTCGTGATCGTCGCCGCTCACCCGGACGACGAGATCCTGGGCGTGGGCGGGACGATGTCCATGCTGGCCGCCGCGGGGGCCCGGCTGCGCCTGATCGCGGTGACGGACGGCGAGGCATCGCATCCGGGAGCCGATCCGGAGGCCATTGCCCGGGTCAGGACGGCGGAGTCAGCCGCCGCCCGGCGCGTGCTGGGGGTCCAGGACATCGAGGTGATCCGGCTGCGCCTCCCGGACACCGGACTCAGCGACCGTGAGGACGAGCTAGCCGCCCGGCTGTGCGAATTGTGTGCCGGATTCGCGGTATGCCTGGCGCCCTGGGTAGCGGATGCCCACGCCGACCATGAGGCGGCGGGCCGCGCGGCCCGGCGGGCAGCCCGGCACGTGCTGAGCTACCCGATCTGGATGTGGCACTGGGCGGAACCCGCCGACCGGCGGGTCCCCTGGCCGCGGGCCTGCCGGATACCGCTCACCGCGGACCTCGCGACGCTGAAGGCAGATGCGATCCAGGCGTTCGCGAGCCAGCTGACCGACCGTGCGGGCGCCACGGGCCCGGTGCTCCCGCCGGGAATCGTGGCGCACTTCACCCGACCTCAGGAGGTGCTGCTGCGATGACGATTCCGGTGACCTTGCCCCCGGCCTATTTCGACGCCATGTACCAGGGCGCGGCCGACCCGTGGGGCTTCGAGGACCGCTGGTACGAGCAACGCAAATACGCGGTCAGCCTGGCGCTGCTTCCGGCCGCCCGGTACCGCGGCGCCTTCGAACCCGGTTGCTCCATCGGGGTGCTCACCCGGATGCTCGCCGGGCGCTGCGACGCGCTGCTGTCATGCGACGTCGCCGCGCCCGCCGTCGGCGCCGCGGCCCGGCGCACCGGGGACCTGCCCCATGTCCGGGTCGAGCAGCGCGAGCTGCCCGGAGGCTGGCCGGCCGGCCGCTTCGACCTCATCGTGTTCTCCGAGATCTTGTACTACTTCGGGGACCACGACCTGGAGCAGGTCCTGAAGAACGCGGTCTCCGCCCTCGAGCCGGAGGGCACTCTGCTCGCCGTGCACTGGCGCCATCCGGTAGCCGATTACCCGCGATCCGGTGACGACGTGCACGAGGTGCTCGCGGACTCCCCCGGGCTGAGCCGCCTCGTCCGTCACGCCGAGCCGGACTTCCTCGCCGAGGTCTTTATCCGCACCGACGGGACGCCGGTATCGGTGGCCCGGGCGACGGGCCTGGTGTGAGCGGCAGGCTCGGTGCGATCGCGGCGGCCGGCGTGGTCGTGCCGGCGCATAACGAGGAGGCGCTGCTCCCCGCCTGCCTGGCCGCGCTGCGGCGGAGCGCCAGCGCGCTGCAGGTACCGGTCCATCTGGTGGTGGTCGCCGATAGCTGCCGCGACCGGACGGCCGCGGTGGCCCGGGCCGGGAATGCCACGGTAATCAGCCTCCAGGCCCGCAGAGTGGGCGCCGCGCGGGCGGCCGGGATGAGAGAACTCCTGCGGCTGACGTCCGGCTTGGATCCGTCCGCGGTCTGGCTGGCTACCACGGATGCCGACACCCTGGTACCGCCGGGATGGCTGCCGCGCCAGCTCGAATACGCCAGTGCGGGCTGGGATGTTGTCCTCGGTACCGTCACCGTCGCCGATTGGGACGGTCACCCGCCGCACGTGCCGATCGCGTTCGAGGAAAGCTACGCCTTCGGCTCCGGACCGCACACCCATGTGCACGGCGCGAATCTCGGCATCCGGGCCTCCGCCTACCTGGCCGCCGGCGGGTTCCGGCCGCTGCGCACGGCCGAAGACCACGCCCTGCTCGCCGCGGCGAGGGAGGCTGGCTGCCCGGTCGTGCAGGCGGGCGACATCACGGTAGAGACTTCAGGCCGTCGGCTGGCGCGCGCGCCTCGCGGCTTCAGCAGCCTGCTGCGAAACCTGGCTGACCGGCGGGTTTCCCACGGCAGCGCCCCGCCGGGCGCGATACGACCTGACCCGGTTCGTTAGGCCATCCACCACCCTGGGCTCGGCTTCCGGTTTGTACCCGAAAGGGTGTTTGCCAGTCAGTTGCGGGGTAGAGGGCCGGTCCTCAGTTACAACCTAGGGAGTCATCTCATGACCAAGCACGACGTCGATCCCGTGCTCCAGCAGCTGGTCCGGGCGGTCAACGAGTCAGGACAGGCCGCGGTCCCCGTCACCATGTCAGTCCACGGCACGGTGCTGACGGGAAACCTCATCGCCCAGAGCAGGTACTTCAGCGACCTGGTCGAGGGAAATCCCCTGATGAGCGCGCTGGAGCCGAGCTCGGGTCTGCTAGGCAAGGAGTACGGCAAGGAGGCGGAGGCCGAGTCCGACCACCATCTGCACGTGCGGGCAGCGGGTACCGCCGAGGGCCTGTGGCGTATCAGCCTGGGGTCAGTCGATGGATGGGCCCTGCGCGCCGTCGCCGGCCGGGATGCGGAGGATGACCGGGGGCCGTTCGCGCGCCTGCTCGGCACTCCGTAACCGTTCTCATACCCGGCCGCCAGGCACGCTCGCAGCGAGCGCGCCTGGCGCCCGTCGTTTCTGTCAATCGCCCTTGCCCGGCAGGATCTCCCTGGCCTTGGTCATGACTCCTTCCTTCAGCACGGCCCAGCGGTCCGGGTCGCCTTTCAGCAGCGCCATGGCGGCGTCCTTGGCCTGCTCGAAGGTGGCATGCGGCGGGATGGGCGGGATACTGGGGTCCGTCCGCAGGTCAAGCACCGTGGGCCGGTCGGCGGCCAGGGCCTGGTCCCAGGCCGGGCCCACCTGCTCGGGCTTGTCGACCGCGAGGCCGTGCAGGCCCAGGCTGCGGGCGAAGCCCTCGTAGGAGACGTCGGGGAGCTGCTGGGATTCGGTGAACTTCGGGGCGCCTTCCATGGCGCGCATTTCCCAGGTGACCTGGTTGAGATCGTTGTTGTGCAATACGGCGACGATCAGCCGGGGATCTGCCCACTGCTCCCAGTAGTGCTTGATCGTGATCAGCTCGGCCAGGCCGTTCATCTGCATCGCGCCGTCCCCGGCGAAGACGATGACCGGCCGGTCCGGATGGCCGAACTTCGCGCCGATGCCGTACGGCACGCCCGGGCCCATGGTGGCCAGGTTGCCCGACAGCGACCCGCGTATCTCGCCGCGGAACCTCAGCTGCCGGGCGTACCAGTTCGCCGACGAGCCCGAGTCGGCGGTGACGATGGCGTTCGCGGGCAGCCGGGCTGACAGTTCGCGGAACACGAGCATCGGGTTGACCGGATCGGCGTCCACATCGGCTTCGGCGTCCATCGACCGCCACCAGCCGGCCACTCCCGCCTCGATGGCCTCCCGCCAGGAACGATCCTCCTTGCGCTTGACGTGCGGGATCAGGGCGCGCAGCGTGGCGGCCGCGTCGCCGACGAGGTTGACCTCGTTCGGGTACCGCATGCCGATGAACTTGCCGTCGATGTCGATCTGGATCGCGCGGGCCTGGTCGAACTCGGGCAGGAACTGGGTGTACGGGAAGCTCGAACCCACGGTCAGCAGGGTGTCGCAGTGCTTCATCATCTCGTAGCTCGGCCTCGTGCCCAGGAGCCCGATCGACCCGGTCACGTACGGCAGCTCATCGGAGAGCACGTCCTTGCCGAGCAGCGGCTTGGCCACGCCGGCGCCGAGCAACTCGGCGATCTCCTCCAGCTCGCGCCGGGCGCCGCGGGCCCCCTGCCCGGCCAGGATGGCTACCTTGCCGCCCGCGTTGAGGACCTCGGCCGCCCGGAGGATGGCCTCGTCGCCGGGCGCGGGGACGGGCCAGTCGGTCCCGATCGACGAGGGCACCATCTTGAAGGCATGGGTCGGCGCGGAATAGGAGAGCTCCTGGACGTCGGCCGGGATGATCAGGGCGGTAGGTGCCCGTTCGGCCATGGCGATCCGGATGGCCCGGTCCAGCACGTTGGGCAGCTGCTCGGGGACCATCACCATCTGCACGTACGGGCTAGCGACGTCCTTGAACAGCGACATCAGGTCGACTTCTTGCTGGTAGGACCCGCCCATGGCGCTGCGGTTGGTCTGGCCGACGATCGCGACGACGGGCACGTGGTCGCACTTGGCGTCGTACAGGCCGTTGAGCAGGTGAATGGCGCCCGGGCCCGACGTGGCCATGCACACGCCGACGCGGCCGGTGAACTTCGCGTATCCGACGGCCTCGAAGGCGGCCATCTCCTCGTGCCTGGCCTGGATGAACTGGGGCTCGTTATCCGCCCGCCCCCAGGCGGCCAGGATGCCGTTGATCCCGTCGCCGGCGTAGGCGAATACGTGCCGCACGTCCCATGCGCGCAGCCGCTCGAGCAGGTAATCGGCAACTGTAGGTGCCATGTCTATACCTCCGTGGCGTGTCGGTCTAGCGGGAATCACCGGCGGCCAGGTGATCGGCGGCCCGGGCGGCCACCGCCATGATGGTCAGGGCGGGGTTGGCGCTGCCCTGGGTGGGGAGCACGCTGCCGTCGGTGATGTACAGGTTGGGCACGGCGAAGCTGCGGCAGTCCCGGTCGACCACCCCGTGCCGCTCGTCCGCGGCCATCCGGGCCCCGCCCACCAGGTGCGCGTAGCGCTGGATGGTGATGACCTCGTCCGCGCCCGCAGCCCGCAGGATGTTCTCCATCACCGCCTGGGCCGCGCGGGCCAGCGCCCGGTCGTTGTCGCACTGGGAGTAGGAGAAGCGGGCCACCGGCAGGCCGTAGGAGTCCTTCTCCTCGGCCAGCATCACCCGGTTCTCCGGCCGGGGCAGGAATTCGCACAGCGCCCCGAGACAGCACCAGTGCACGTAGTCGCTCATGTACTCGCGCAGCGCGCGGCCCCAGTGCCCCTGGGCGCTGACGTGCTCGGCCCAGGTGATCGGCAGCGGCGAGACGGTCTGGATGGAGAACCCGCGCTGATAATCCCTGGCCGGGTCGGTCTCGTAGAACTCCTCGGTGCTCACTTCCGGTGGCGGTGCCTTGTACATCCGGATTTCGGCATCGAAGCGGCCCGCGGTCTGCGGTGCGCCCTGCACCATGAGATAGCGGCCGACCTGGTCGAACTCGTTGCACAGCCCGTCGGGGAACCTTCGTGACGCCGAGTTGAGCAGCAGCCGGGGCGTCTCGATGGAATACCCGGCCACGGCCACCATCCGGGCCTTCTGGAACCGTTCCCGGCCGCGCGAGACGTAGTGCACCCCGGTGGCCCGGCCGGTACGCTCGTCCACCGCGATCCGGGTCACCATGGCGTCGGCGCGCACCTCGGCGCCATGCGCGAGCGCGTCAGGGACGTGCGTGATCAGCGGCGAGGCCTTGGCGTTGACCTTGCAGCCTTGCAGGCAGAAGCCGCGGTAGATGCAGTGCGGGCGGTTCCCGAACCGGCCGTTGGTGATCGCGACCGGGCCGACCTTCGCGGTAATCCCGAGCCTGGCCGCGCCGCGCAGGAATATCTCCCCGTTCCCGCCGACCGGGTGCGGCCGGTGCGGGTAGCCGTGCGGGTCTCCCCACGGCCAGTGCTGGCCGGCCACCGGCAGCTCCTGCTCGATCGCCTCGTAGTACGGGCGGAGTTCTGCGTAGCTCAGCGGCCAGTCGGCACCCACCCCGTCCAGAGTGGCGGTCATGAAATCACTCGGATGAAAACGCGGGGTGTAGCCGGCGTAGTGGACCATCGAGCCGCCGACGCCGCGGCCGGAGTTGTTCGAGCCCATCGGCACCGGGTCCGCACCCGCGATCACCCGCGGATCGGTCCAGTACAGCCGGTGTGAGCCTGCCTCGTCGCTCACCCAGTCGGTATCGGGGTCCCAGAACGGCCCGGCATCCAGGGCCGCCACCCGCCAGCCCGCCCGCGCTAGCCGCTGGGCCAGGACCGAGCCGCCCGCGCCGCAGCCCACGATGACCAGGTCGATCTCGTCGGAGTCGGAGAACTGGCGCATGTCGAGGCGGAGCTGATGATTCGTCCGGCGGCCGTCATTCGGCAGCAGCCAGGCCGACTCGTTACGCGCGCGGACGTCCCGGACAGGCATCAGTCTCCCATCCGGACCGGATCGATGGCCGGCCTGGCGTCGGGTACCTCGAACGGCTCGAGCTTCCCTGCCCCGGCGTTCTTGTAGCCCCGCGGGTAGGCCGGCCCGGGAAAGCCGATTTCCGCCCAGGCGGCCGGGTGCGAGTAGAAGGCCGTGCAGGCGTACCTGGTCCACAGGCTCCACACGTGAGCCGCGGGCAATCCGTGCCAGCCGGCGGACTTCAGGTCCTGCACCGCCTGCAGCAGCGCGGCCTGGCCTGCCTCCGGGGCGTGCGCGAATGACGCGCCGTAGCGGGCCTCGGCGTCGGTGTCGAGATACGCCAGCGTCTCCCGCCACGCCTGCCCGTCTTCGGGCATGTCGTCATAACGCCAGCCGTCGGTCTCCCCGGCGGCCAGCCGGGCATCGACCATCTCGAGCACCGGGACGGCCAGCTCGGCATCCTTCCCGTCCTGGCCGGTCAGCAGGTTGAGCAGGGCCCGTGCGCAGGCTTCCTCAGGTCCGCTGAAGAATTTCGGCACCGGGGGCGGACCCACCCTGGCCGTGACGGCATCGGCGGTCACCTGATCCCAGTGCCCGGCCTGGTTCAGCACCTCGAAGCCGGGGAACCGGTCCTGATAGCCGTGCTGTCCTCCGGCGCCGCTGGTCACTTCTCCCGCCGCAGGACGGCGGCCAGCAGGCCCATGCCGCCGACCATCGTGACCAGCAGCGGGGCCAGCAACGGCGGCCCCATCTCCATGTTGTACCTGGCGTTCTTCCAGCCCCCGGGCTTCTGGGCGATGCCGCGCGCGTGCAGGTAGGTGCCTTGCAGGCCGTTCGCGACGATCGCGGCCGACGCGACGGGCAGCGCTGTCTTCGCCATCCGGCGGCTGAAGAACCCGGCCACGCCGGCCGCCGCGCCGACCGGGCCGAGCGCCACCGGCAGCCACATCATCTTGTTGCCGAAGCTGGCGCTGTCGTGCTCGAAGTAGATTTCCGCCGCCGTCACGAGCGCGCCCGCCGCCGTGAGGGCCGAGAGGCTGCGCTCGAACCGGCCGGTCTCCACGTTGCGCAGCATCCGGTCGATGCCATGGACGGCCTGGTCGGCTGCGTCCCGCCGCACGCGCCGCGCTGTCATCTGCTGTCCTCCTGATCTGGACGGAAGCAGCCGGCTCCCGTCATAGGCCCTGTCGCCTGTCCCGTTCCGGGCGGCGAACTCGCCTCGCACTACCCTCGGGCGCCGCGCCAAACCTGTCTCCGCGTCCTGGTCTGCCGTGCGGAGCCTGCCCGGAAGGCCTGGAGCCCGTGGCTGCGCCCGTCAGGCGGCGCCGAGCCGGACCTCACAGCTGTCAGATCCGAGTCGGCCGAGGGAATGTTCCCATGTCAGGCCCGGCCAGTGGTAGCGCGCACCGCCTTCGGCGGGCCGGTATTCGGCGGTATACAACGTCCCGAAGCCCTCATGAAACGCGGTGGCGTACAACGGCGAGCGCAGGCAGGCCGCCACGACATCAGCGACGGTGCCGCCCGCCGTCAGCAGTTCCTCTAGGTACTGCCGGCGCTCGACACTGCGGATCGCCGCGGCGTATGGCGCCCACTCCACTTTCTCTTGGTGGTTGGTGGCGACGGCCAGGCTGGTGACATGGGCGGACCGGTCCGGCGCCAGGTACGCCGTGGCCCGCAGGCCGTCACGGTCCAGTGCCGTGACGTTGTAGGACATGTGAACCGGGAGCCGGCGTAGGGCCCGCATGGCCTCTTCCGTGTTGTGACAGGTCTCCAGCACATACCGGATCACCAGCGGGATCCCGAAGCCCTCGCCGACCTGAGGCCGGCCGCCGAAGGTGAGGGACACGGCCAGGCCGGCGTCGTTGACACCGTCAAGCAACCCCCACAGGCAGTCGAGCATGCCGAGCACACGCCGCCCGGCGTATGAGGTCCTGGCCACCACCGCGTCGAACAGCCGGTAGTCCCAGTCATAGTTGCGGACCAGGGCCGGGCCGCCGGGCAGGACCGCCGCCTGCGAGCACCCGGTGAGAAAGGGTGGCGGATTCCACAGCGCCAGCGCGGCGCCCGCGTCAGGCTCACCGGGAAGCATGGCGGTCAGCCGCTGCCATGTAGGCACGAGCTCCGGCATATGCTCCTCGAGCCGCATCTGGGCCTCTTCCGTACCCGGACGGGCGTTTGCCCCCTCTCGCCACCATCTCCCGAAGGCCGGCCAGGCCTGCGTCAGGTGCCGGCGGATCTCGTCACCGGGTTCGTCCTCCTCCCAGGCCCGCATGCTGAGGGAAATGCCACCGGCCCGCGGCGCCTGTTCCCAGGGTGCGCTCGGCCACGGTCCGGCTGCCCAGTCGGTCGAGGCGACACGCTGCAGCCACGAGCGCCAGTCTGACCAGTCAGTCTCCCCCACCCACCTCTGCCACTCATGCCAGTTGTATGGCGGTGCCGCATGATCCTCGCTGTCCCGGTCTCCGGCCACAGGCCCTCCCGTTCGGATGCCATCTGATACCCGCTGCCGGTGCCTTGAATCACGTTTCGTACCGGCCCGCAGCCCATCGGTTAACGCGCGTTCGGCTCCCCGCGTTCGACCTGCTCCGCGCTGTCCCGGGCGACCGGGTGGCCGGCCTGCGCGGCCGCCTGGCGTTCGGATTCGGCGTTCAGCTCGGCGCCGATCAGGATCGCCAGCCCGGCCAGGTAGAGCCAGAAGATCAGGATGACCACGCCGGCGAACGCGCCGTAGGTCTTGCCGTACGAGCCGAACCTGGCTACGTAGAAGGAGAAGCCGAGCGAAGCCAGCACGAAGATGGCCGTGCCGACGATGCCGCCCGGGCTGACCCACTGCCAGCGCGGCGTCTCGCGGTTCGGCCCGAAGAAGTAGTAGACCGAGAACAGCAGCGTGATCAAGATGATGGTCAGCGCCCACCGCACGACGTTCCAGATGATGGTGAACGCGGCCCCGCTGAGGCCGATGTGCCCCTCGATCCCCGACCCGATCGACGCGCCGAACACGATGAGCGCCGACGCGATGCCGCCGATCACCAGCGTGGCCAGCATGAGCGGGAACGCGTACAGCCGCTTGGCTAGGAACTTGCGATCGGCCGGCACCTCGTAGGCGATGTCAAGCCCGGTCTCGAGCGCCGCCATCCCCCCGGAGGCGCTCCACACGGCCACCACCACGCCGATGATCAGGGCGGTTAGCGAACTGGCCGCGGAGCGATGGATGGCCGACTGGATGGCCTGGCTGAATACATCTGCGGCTCCCGGTGGTAGTGCCTTCTCCAGGCCGGTGACCAGCCGGTGCACGCCACTGCTGCTGATATGCAGCAGGCTGGCCAGGCCGAGCAGGGCGATCAGCGCCGGGAACAGCGCCAGGAACCAGTGGTAAGCCAGGCTGCCCGCGGTCATGGCGCACCGGTCTATCGCGAACTTCTTACCGGTGCGCTTCAGCGTGTTCTTCCAGCCGGTCCCGCCCAGCTCGAGCGGTGTCTCGGGACCGCCGGACACCTGGCTCTGCGGCGGTATCGTCTCCCGGCCGCCTCCGGTGTCGCTGCCGGGGCTGCCGTGCCGCGGGTTCAGCGCGGTCATGTCTTCCGCCGCCTCCAGACCGCGATAGAGCCGACGAGGATGACGCCGGCGGCGGCCACGGCGAGCGGCCAGCGGCGCTGCACCAGCTGGCTCCGCCGCACCTGTCCTGACACATCGGCGGCTTTACCCTTCACCTCGGCGGTCTTGGCCCGGGCCCTTGACCTCACGTCGGCCTTGGCGGCCAGCTCATCTACGGTCTGGCCCAGATGCTCCCGGGTCCGCTCGATCTCCTGCTGCAGCTCCGCAGCACTGGCCGGATCTGGTGCGGTCATCGTTGCGCCCTCTCCTTGACTTCCTCCACGTCGGCCTTGACATCGGCAATAGCTTGCGCGGGCACCGGAGGCGTGGCCTTCCGCAGGCGTCCCTTGCCCATGAGAGTCAGTCCGCCCGCGGCGGCCAGCAAGGCTATGCCGACGATGAGCGCGGCCAGCCAGGCGGTCACCACGCCGCTGATAGCGATGATCGCGCACGCCAGCAGGCAGCCCACACCATAGAAAGCCACCAGGCCGCCGGTCCCGAACATCCCCGCGCCCAGGGCCGCCTGCTTGCCCTTGCTCGTCATTTCCAGCTGGGCGAGCTTCAGCTCATCACGGATGAGCACCGACATCTGCTCGGTCATCATCTTGACCAGCTCACCGGTTGAGTACTCCCGGTCGCCGGGAGGCTGGGTGACGCGTGAACGTTCCATCTTTGCTGCCCTTCGCTTTGTTGAGTCCGGTGCGCTACCCGCGCATCAGGGCGTCTAACGCGAGCACCCAAGAAAAAGACCACCATCAACGAGGGCACGCGCCCGGATCGTTCGGGGAATGATCTTGTAGCTGCCTCGGTCCTGCATGCCGGATGCCGGCCCGCGGGTTCGTCCCCGGGATGGGGAACTATCGGGAGTCCGATGGTTACGTTCGGCAGCTGGGGATATTGCGTACCTGGGCGCCGTTGTGCGTATGTTTGGTCACACAGGTCTTCCACATGGGAGGCGTCGAGGTGACAGCGCCGACGGAGCTCGCCTCCACTGAGGCCAGGCTCCGGGCCATCCAGTCGATCACGGACTCCGCGCTGTCCCGGCTAGATGACCGCGAGTTGCTTGTCGAGCTGCTGGACCGCACGAGAGAGATCCTGCACGCCGACACGGCCGCGGTACTGCTGCTGGATTTCTCCTCCGGGCAGCTGATCGCGACCGCGGCCGCCGGGCTGGAGGAAGAGGTGCGCCAGGGCGTCCGGATCCCGGTGGGGCGGGGGTTTGCCGGGCGGATCGCCGCTAAGCACCAGCCGGTGATCCTGGATCATGTCGATCACACCACCGTGCTCAACCCGATCCTGTGGGCTAAGGGGATCAAGTCCATGATGGGCGTGCCGATGACGGCTGGCGGCAGAGTGACCGGCGTCATGCATGTCGGCTCGCTGCGGTCCCGCAAGTTCACCGGCCATGACGTCGAGCTGCTGCAACTGGCCGCGGACCGGGCCGCGGCGGCGGTGCAGTCCATGGCGGCCAGGGCCGATCGTGTCGCGGTGGAGGCGCTGCAGCGCAGCCTGGTCCCTTCGGCGCTGCCGGCTGTGGCCGGGGCAGAGATGGCCGCGCGTTACGTTCCTGGCAGCGGGGTGGTGGGCGGCGACTGGTATGACGCGTTCACCCTGCCATCGGGGGAACTGTGTGTCGTTATGGGCGATGTGGCCGGATCCGGTCTGCCCGCCGCGGTGATCATGGGAAGGATGCGCAGCGCGCTGCGCTCCTACGCGCTGGAAAGCTCGGATCCGGCCGAGGTCCTGAGCCGGCTCGACCGGAAGATGAACCACTTCGAGCCCGATGCCCTGGCCACTGTGGTCTACGCCGTCTTCGAACCGGCGCTCGACCAGGTGCATGTCTGCCTGGCCGGGCATTTCCCGCCGGTCATCGCGCTCCCGGGTCAGCCGGCGCAACTGACCCCCATCGCCAACGGGCTGATGATCGGGGTCTCTCCGGCTGCGCCACGGCAGGTGACCACCGTGCCGATCCCGCCCGGTGCCCTGCTGTGCTTCTACACCGACGGCCTGATCGAGCGCCCTGGCCAGCTCATTGACGACGGGCTGGAACGACTCCGCCGGGTGGTCGTGGCGCAGTCCCCCGAAGCTGCCTGTGCCGAGGTGATGCGCGCGCTGGTCGGCGACGAGCCAGCCCGGGACGACGTAGCCCTGCTGATGATGCGGCGCAGGCTGTAGCGGCAATTCCAGCACGCAATTGCGCAAGACCTATCGTCCCGGCGAGGCACACGGAGTAAAGTCAGGTTAAGCGCATAGTTACGACACAGCACTTTCCGCGTCCGTCGTGCAGGCGTGCCGTCGGAGAGCACCCGGCCCGACCCAGGGGGGAACGGCATGATCACTATCAGCAAGACCATCCTGAGCGGCACGGCTCCCGGGCAGATCCGGGACCAGACCTCCGGCCTTGCCTCCGCACCGCTCCGCGACCTAGCCGCCAGTCTCGCCGCGGACCCCGATTTGACCGTCTCGGTCATCACCTACCAGGACGGCCGCCAGGAACTCGAGGTCCTGCATACCGGGCCGCCGCACCCTGATGAGGACGCCATCGACCGCCGCAAGTTCGCGTGCCAATCCGGTGCGACGCAGGGCGGCACACTGCCCATCGCCAGCCCGGCCGACCTGCAGAACGCGATGAACCTGATCCGCGCCATCCTCCGGAACGCCGCCACCGCCTGACGGCACCTGGTAACAGGCCGGCGCGGTTGCCCGCCTGAGCGCACCCCGTCATGAGCTCGCCTGTAAGCGTGCTGGGCCGCGAAGGCGTCCCGCCCGCTGCACTCCGCCGTGCCCGGCCGACAGCAGCCCCGGGCCGACGAGGACACGACATCTCTGCATGTATACGACGAATGCGACGTATGCGACGTCTCTTCGCGTGATCTGCACGTGCAGACGAACATGCATTTGCAAAATACTTATGCAAATATATTTCTGCAACGTGCCTCTGCAATGTGCATCAAGCGTGTTAGGCTGCAGACCCGACAACGGTCGCCTGTGCCGCGGCGCCGCGCGTTCTCCTTTATTCTCGAACTCAGGAGAGAAACAATGCAGGTCACTAACGGCATTCCGGCTGACCAGCTGCCAATGGCGCGCTGGCGCAAGAGTCGGGCAAGCAACCCCAGCGGAAGTTGTGTCGAGATAGCCGAGCTGCCCGGCGGGAAAATCGCCTTCCGCAACTCCCGGTATCCGTCCGAGCCGACCTTGGTTTACACGCCCGCCGAGATCGGGGCATTCCTGACCGGGGTGAAAAACGGCGAATTTGACGACTTGCTCAGCCATGCGCTCGGTGAGTCATTCCCCGCGTAGTCGCGCAAAATGAAAACACACACCGGTAAGTTGCCCGCTCCGCCCCCAGACGGGCAGGTATGCACACTATTCGCAGCCGACATCGCCGGATTCACTGCCCCCGAGCGTGACGACGACATCCGCTTGTACCTGCACGAGGAACTCTACAAACTGCTGGAAAAGGCCTTCGACGGCTCCGGAATCCCCTGGAACCGCTGCTTCCGCGAAGACCGCGGCGATGGCGTCCTGATCGTCATACCGCCCGGCACCGGCTGCAAGAAAATCATCGACCCGCTACCCGAACGCCTTCGTGGCCTGATCCGTCGCCACAACCATGTCTTCCGCGACGCCGCCGCGATTCAGCTCCGCACCGCCGCCCACATCGGCCCAGTCGACCACGACGGGCACGGATTCATCGGCAGCGACATCAACCTCCTATTTAGGATGCTGAACGCCCGCCCGCTCAAGCGCGCGCTCACCAGCTCCAGCGCCGAACTCGCCCTGATCATCTCCGATTACCTCTATCACAACATCGTCTGCCGCTATCCCAGCCTGATCAGCCCGGACGCCTTCCAGCCAATCAGGTTCCAAGACCAGCACATCAGCACCCAAGCCTGGGCCTACCTCCCCAGCATCCCGCCCTGGCCGGCATAGCGCGCCCCGTAGAGCCGGTCGGCTACGTTCCGGTCTCGCAGCGCGACTCCCAGATCGTGCGCGGGTAGTGCTTGCTGCCCTCGAAAGTGCGGGAGCTCAGGTCAGCTAACCAACTTGTTATCAGGTCTATAATCGTCCCAAGGAAGACTGCAATTGCGCCGAGCATGATGAAAGTCCAATTCAGCGTAGTTCGGAGAAGCGAGTTCATTCTCATTTGTGCCCTTTGCAGCTCCGGATCCTCGGGGAGTTGCCTTCTGGCCCGAGCCCGATCGCGAAGGAGGGGGTACAAGGAACCAATCAATATTACCAATTGTACTGATACATACGCCGTTTGAACTATCTCGTCCGACATGACTTGTGAGAATCGGCGGGCGAGCTCAATAGCAACTCCACGGAGTTGATTGATGCGGTCACCCAGTTCATTTCTGAGCCTCTGAAATTCTGCTCGGAACTCGCGAAGTGAATCCTGCGCTTGCCGTGCGCTACCTATCAAGATCATCAAAGATCCGACGGAAGCCAGGATATGGACGACGTGTGTTGATGTCGGCACGCAAGTGGCGCCAACTTATACTGGGTAACGGCGAGTGACGGCACCCGGGAGACGCGGCCGGGAGGGAGTATGCGAGTGTCATTTGAGGCGGCTGTAACGCTGTCGGCTTTGTGGAAACCAATAACAACGACACGGCCGCGTGGGTCAGCATAAAAGTGGGCCAGCATAGAAGATGTCGGGGCGAGTACAGCGGGAGGCGGCGGCAGATGCTGGCTGAAGCGGCGCAGCCGGGATAGAACATCCATCTGACCGCACTCACCGCCAAAGGGGCCACACCGCCTGGTGGTTGGCGGGCCGGGTAGCTGCGGGGGCCGTGGTCGGGCCAGCCCAGACGGTTGCAGGATGGCTGGCGCGTTCCGCGCGTCGCTACGCCGGTGCGCGCTGCGCTGCTGCCATAGGCCGCCAGGTTGACAGCGTTACAACAATCTGTACCCTTGTCTTATGTCTATAGATAAAGGTGACGGCGCAGCGGGCGGCGGGGCCGGTGCTCCGCCTGCGAGCGGCGGCATGTATTCCGACCAGCACCTGCGCGTCTCCGACGCCGAGCGCGAGGCGGCCTCCGGCCGGCTGGCCAAGCACTTCGCTGCTGGCCGCCTCGACCAGGCCGCGTTCGACGACCGGACCGGGCGGGCCATGAGTGCCAAGACCCGGGGCGACCTGAGGGGGTTGTTCGCCGGCCTGTCGGAAACAGGGGCCCCGGCAGTCCCAGAGCCTCCGCGGGGTGGCGCCGGCACGCCGGGGGACGGGCGGCGCGGGCAGGGGTCGCCGATCGAGTTCCGGCTGGATGCGGCCTCGGGGGTGCCGACCTACCTCCAGCTGGTGCACCAGGTCGAGCACGCGCTGCGGCTGGGCTACCTCACGCTGGGCGACCAGCTGCCGAAGGTCCGGGACGTGGTGGCCTCGCTGGCGATCAACCCGAACACGGTGCTGAAGGCCTACAAGGAGCTGGAGACCAAGGGCCTGACGGCCGGGCGGCCCGGCCAGGGCACGTTCATCCAGGCCGGGCTGAGCCAGGTCGCTCTCCCCGAACTGGCCGCGCTGCGCAAGTCCCTGCTCGGCTGGCTGGGCGCCGCCGACGTGGCGGGCTTGGACGAGGACGGGATGGTCGCGCTGTTCACCAGCGCGCTGCGGGATTTCCATGAGCGCCGCAGCGGGTCACGGACCCGTGGCGGCGCGGCGGGCGGCGAAACGGAGGGCGTCGCATGAACATGAACGTCGTCGACGCCAGCGGCCTGGGCAAGCGGTACGGCGGCACCTGGGCGCTGCGCGAGTGCACGCTAGCCATCCCCGCAGGGCACGTGGCCGCGCTGGTCGGCCCGAACGGCGCGGGCAAGACCACCCTGCTGAACCTGGCGGCCGGCCTGGCGGCGCCGACCGCAGGCGCCGTGACCGTGCTGGGCGGCCGGCCCGCCGGGTCGCCGGCTGCACTGGACGGCATCGCGTTCGTCGCCCAGGACACGCCCCTGTACAAGAACCTGCCGGCCGCGGACATGCTGCACCTGACCCGCAACCTGAACCGGCGCTTCGACCAGCCCTATGCGCAGGCCCGGCTGGCCGAGCTGGGCATCCCGCCGAAGCGGAAGGCGGGCAGGCTGTCCGGTGGCCAGCAGGCGCAGCTCGCGCTGACCCTGGCGCTGGCCCGGCGGCCGCGGCTGCTGCTGCTGGATGAGCCGATGGCGATGCTGGACCCGGTGGCCCGGCACGACTTCATGGCCTCGGTGCTGACGGCGGCCGTCGACGACGGCGTGTCGGTGCTGCTGTCCTCGCACGTGCTGGCCGAGCTGGAGCGGGTGGCCGACTACCTGATCCTGCTGTCGCGGGGCCGGGTGCAGGTAGCCGGGGAGGTCGATGACCTGCTCGCCTCCCACCGCGTGCTGACCGGCCCGGCCGCCGAGGCGGACAGGTACGCGCAGTGGCCGGTGGTGCATGTGCGCCGAGGTAAGGCGCAGGCCCACCTGCTGGTCCGGGCCACCGCCGATGACCCGGTCCCGCCCGGCTGGGAGGCGCATCCGGTCGGCGGTGTCGGGGCGGCGGCGATCAGCGAGTTCGGTGTCGATGTGTCGCGGCTGCACTGGGATCTGACCTCGATCTCGCTGTATGGCGCGTACCCGGAGGCTGATGAGGAGTATCCGGCGCCGCGGTGGGGGCATCCGAAGGATCGCAGGGCGGATCTGAAGCAGATCCAGACCGGGCTGGCGGTCAGCGGGGACGGCGGGATCCCGGTCTTCCACCGCGCCTACGGCGGTGGGGCGGCGGAGGTGGCGCAGGTCACCGGGGCGATGACCGCGCTGCGGCGGATCGCCGGGCCGCGCCCGTTCTTGCTGGTGGGCGATTCGAAGCTGATCTCCTACACGAACGCGGCGGCGATGGCCGCCCAGGGCGTGGGGTTCGTCGCCCCATTGGGCGCGGCAAGGGTCCCGGCCGGGTTGTTCGCCGCGCTGCCGCCGGGAGCGGGCGCGGCGGTGGACTATACCGCCGGGCGGGACGCCGGGAAGCCCGCCGCCGCCCGCGGTAGCTACCGGGTGCTGGAAGACGGCGGGATGGACCTGCCCGGCCCGCGCAAGACCGACCCGCCGGTGCATCTGCGCCGGATCCTGGTGTACTCCACGGCGAACGCCGCCGGCGCGGCCAAAGCCCGCGCCCGCAAACTCGCCGCAGCCACCGAGGACCTCAACCGGCTGGTGCGCACCGCCGGGACCCGGTTTCACCCCACCACCGACGCCGTAGCCGCCCGCGTCAAGGCGATCACCACAAAGCGCCGCGCCGGGGCCTACGTGCGCACCGCGATCACCTGCGACGCCGCCGGCAAGCCCGTGCTGTCATGGCACTTCGACCGGGCCGCGATCGACGCGTCGGCCGCGGCCGACGGCTGGTACGCCCTGCTGACCAACCTGGCCCCTGGCCAGGCCAGCCCCGGCGAGGTCTTCCGCCGCTACAAGGGCCAGCACGTCGTCGAACGCCGCTACGGGGAGTTCAAGGGCCCCCTCGCGGTGGCTCCCCTGTTCCTGAAGACCAACCGCCGCATCGCCGCTTTGATCACCGTGATCTGCCTGGCCCTGCTGATCTTCTGCCTGGTCGAACGGCAGGTCCGCAACGCCCTGCGCCCCCACAGCGAGATGATGACCGGCCTGCCCGGCTACCGCCGCACCCCGGCCAGACCCACCGGCCGGACCATCTTCCAGGCCCTCGCTGACCTGCGCCTGATCCCCGCCCACGACGGCAACCCCGCCCTGATCCCCAAACCCGCTGGCGTCCAGGCCCATCTACTGGACCTCCTCGATGTTGACATCAGCCGACCCCGCTGGCTTACCCAGTGAAATCCCATGTGCGAAGACCGGGACTAGAGGAACTCGCCCTGGCCTACCTGCGCGAGCCCGGCGCCGCGGCGCTGCCCGGCCCGGCCCGCGGCCGGGCTCTGCCACTTGAAACTGGCGAACCGTCGGAGGTAGCGAAATGACCGCGCTGACCGTGCCCGCCCGCCCGGAGGAGGACGCGAGCCCGCGGCCGGTGCCGTGGCGGCGGATGGCCTGGGTCACCTGGCGGCAGCACCGGATCGGGCTGGCCGGCTTGGCCGTGTTCCTCGGCGTGCTGGCGGTGTGCCTGTGGCTCGCCGGCCTTAAAACCCACCACGTCTTCGCCGCCGCGGTCGCCGCCTGCCGCCCGGGAGCCTCAGACGCCTGCGCTGCCATGAGCACCAGCATCATTGGCACGAACGGCTTCCTGTCGAATGGCTTCATACTGCAGGCGGTGCCGGTGCTGATCGGGGCGTTTGTCGGGGCGCCGGTCCTGGCCCGGGAGATAGAGACCGGCACGTTCCGGTACGCCTGGACCCAGAGCTTCGGGCGGTGGCGCTGGGCGCTCGCCAAGCTGGTGCTGCTCGCGGTCACGGTGGCGGCCGCCGCCGGGGTGTTCAGCCTGCTGTTGTCCTGGTACTACCAGCCGTACTTCGCTGCGGGCAACCAGTCCCTGGGCCTTTCCGAGCTGACACCGTTCTTTCCCGGCGTGTTCGACCTGCGCGGGGTCACGTTCGCCGCCTGGACGCTGGCCGCCTTCGCGATCGGCGCCCTGGCCGGCATGCTCATCCGCCGGGTCGTCCCCGCGATTGTCGCCACTCTGGTCGCCTACGCCGGGCTCGCCTTCGCCACCGGCGGGTGGCTGCGCTCGGCCTACATGACGCCGGTGGTCACCAGCAACGTGAACGTGCCGGGCTCCGCATGGATCATCAGCCAGTGGTGGACCAAAGGCGGCAGGTTCGCCTTCGCCGGCTTTCCCCCCGACCGCCTCCTTCAGCAGTTCTGCCCAGGAGGCCCTCCGGTTCCGGTGGGGCCTGGCGGCAAGCCGAAGGCGGTAGGCCTCGCGGAGTGCCTCACCCCGCACGGCTACACGCAATGGACCAGCTACCAGCCGGCCAGCCGGTTCTGGGCATTCCAGTGGATCGAGAGCGGATGGCTGCTCGCGCTGTCAGTGCTGCTCATCGCCGTGACCGTCTGGCTGGTCCGCCGCCGCGCCGCCTGAGCCGCCTGGCAACATTCGGCACGCCCGGACGCAGGTCCCCGTCCGGCGCCGCGTGCCGGACTCCGCCGCGGGAGCAGTCATGTCGCCTCCTTCGGCTGGGCCTGTTGCCGGCGCACCGGGCATCGCTTACCGTAACCTAGGCGATCAGATCCTGACATAACGTGCCAGGCTTTGGCCTAACAAGACTGACGGCGCGGGGCGACCGACAAGGTACCGTGCCCCGGCGGGAAGTGGCACACAGTGAGCGGACGCACGCAGGAGCACGTGGCGCCTTATATGGCGGTGGGACTCTCCACCGTTGTGCACGGCATCGGCAGCCGCCAGGACATCGAGCGCAACCTGCAGATCGTGGAGGACGGGATCCACGCGGCTGTGTCGATCATCGGCATCAACATGCCCGTGCGGCTGATCGCGCTGGCCGAGGGAGCCTTGACCGGGTTCACTGACGAGATCTTCGACATCCCGCACGTCACCGCGGCGCGCGATCTGTTCATCGACATCCCCGGACCAGAGACAGACCGGCTTGCCTCGCTCGCCCGGCAATACGACACATACATCGTGGCCCAGTGCAAGGCGCGCTGGCCCGAGGTAATCGACAAGCGCTTCTTCAACACCCTGTTCGTCATCTCCAGGCAGGGTGAGATCGTCCACAAAGCGGCCAAGAACCACCTCTGGTGCCGCGAGCGCTCGTGTGTTCCGCATGACGTCTACGACCGCTGGGTGGAACTGTTCGGCGACGGAATCGACGCGTTCTACCCGGTGCTGCGCACCGACGACATCGGCAATATCGGCACGATCTGCTGCTCCGACGGAGAATACCCAGAGGCGGTACGCGCGCTCGCGTTCAACGGCGCCGAGGTTGTCTACCGCCCGAGCGAGGCAGTGCCGATGACCCAGATGGGGATGGAGCCGGGCGGGACGTGGCTGTTGCAGAACCGGGCGCATGCGCATTTCAACAACGTCTACATGGTCTGCCCGAATGTCGGCCCGGTCTATGTGCACCCGAAGATGGAGCATCCGTATGACATCGCGGGCGGCAACTCTCATGTAGTCGATTACCAGGGGACCGTGCTCGGGCATACTGCATCAGGCGCCAATACGTTCGTCGCCGGAATCATCGACATCGAGGCCCTCCGCCAGTTCCGCACGATGAATCTCAACTCCAACTGGATGAAGGACCTGCGGACGGAGATCTTCCGGCGCATGTACGAGGATCCCGTCCACCCGAAGAACCTATGGCTGAACGCTGAACCACTGCAGCACGCTGACGTAGACGAGATCTACCGCGCGAACATCGACCGGCTCGTCGCCCGGGGAAGCTTCACGCCACCGGCACATACCTTCCAGGGAGCGCGGTACATTGCGCCCGCGGAATCCCCCGACGAGGCCGACTGGGAACAAGTGCGAAGCCTGTGGACCCCGCCCGCGGAAGAATAGCGAGCTTCTCGGAGACGGCCATCTTCACGTATCCGTGAACAGCTGGAGGACTATGGCCGGGTCGCGGTTGGCAGGCGTGTCGCGGACGAGGCGGAGGCTGAGTTTGCCGGGGAGGAAATAATTCCGGCTCCATTGCACCGGGCGGCCCTCGGCGGAAACGGCGCTGTCGAGGTACATGGTCTCGGTCATCATGAGCGCGGCCGCCGGCTGGTTCAGCCCGAGGGATGTGCCGCCCGGCTGGCCGGGGTCTAGCAGCGCGGTGCTGATCTCGACCTCGCTGAAGGCGACCGGGATGCCCTCGTCGAGGAGCAGGTCGAGCATCATCTGGCTGGGAGAGAGCAGCTGCCTGACTTTCGCGGCCGGGATGAGATCCGCGGGGAGCACGTCGATCATCCACGCGGCCGGCTCGCCGTCGAGGAGCAGGACGCGGCAGACGCGGGTCACCTCGCCGTCTGCGGGGAGCTCGAGCGCCTGGGCCTCGTCCGGCGTGGTCCGGGCCGTCTCCACGCGGAGGTGGTCGCTGTCGGCCTTGAGCCCGAGTCGTTCGGCGATGCTCGTGTAGGTGTCGAGCCTGCCGAGCTGGGCGACGCCGCTGCCCAGCTTGATGCCGACCGGGCTCGGCTGTTCGCTCCGCTCCGGGAGCCGGGCCAGGAAGGTGCCGCTGCCCTGGCGCCTGACCAGCAATCCGCGGCCGACCAGTCGTCCTACGGCTGCCCTGATGGTCGCCCGGGACACGCCCAGGCTCTGCACCAGCTCGACTTCGGGGGGGATGCGGTCACCGATCCGGTACCGCCTGCGTACCAGCAGGTCCTCCAGGACCTTCTCGGCTTGCGCGTACAAGGGCATCCGGCGCAGCGGGGTGGCAGCATCGCCGGATCGTTCCGGGCCGGTACTGCCGGTGTTTCTCGCCACACCCTCATGCTAGGGAACCGTCACGCGGTGTAAAGGATGAATTCATCCCCTTGACGTACCAATTTGCCAGCGGTAAGACCTGGGTGAACCGCCAAACGCGCAAGGCTCGGCGCGCGGAGAGTATCTGCCGTGCGCCCGCAACCGCTGGCTGTCGTCGGTGGCACGATGCCGTCTGCCGTCAGCGAGTGTCCGTGGCTTCGGGAGCCAGGGAAGGAGCGGCCGATGAAGACGGCCGAACACATCACGGTGGGGATCCGGCATCCGCTGGACCCGCTGACCGCGGAAGAGATCGAGACCGTCAGCCAAATCCTCAAACGGGACCGCGGCTTGGCCGATAGCGCCCGGTTCGTCTACACCACGCTGCGGGAACCCGCCAAGGACGCGGTGCTGAATTACCAGCCGGGCCAGGAATTCGACCGCGAGGCGCACGTCGTGCTGCGGGAACGGGCCGAGCGTACGAGCTACGAGGCGGTGGTCTCGATCACGGCCGGCGAGGTGCGGCTGTGGCGGGAACTGCCCGGCGTCCAGCCGCCGGTCATGCTCGAGGAGTTCCTGGCCACCGAGGAGGCGGTCAGGAAGGACCCCCGCTGGCAAGAGGCCATGCGCCGGCGCGGCATTACCGACTTTGACATGGTGATGATCGACCCGTGGTCGGTCGGCTACAACGGCCCCGAGGACGCGGCCGAAAAGGGCCGCTTCCTCCGGCCACTGACCTGGGTGCGCCAGGGCGACCCGGACGACAACGGATACGCCCGCCCGGTAGAGGGCCTGATCGTCCGCTTCGACCTCGACCGCATGGAAGTAGTGGACATCGAGGACCACGGGGTGATCCCGCTGCCGCCGGCCAGCGGCAATTACACCGCAGAGGCCCTGCGAGACCGGGGCAACGTCCCGCACTTCCCGGACGGCCCCCGGCAGGACCTGAAGCCGGTGGAGATCACCCAGCCGGACGGCGTCAGCTTCACCGTGGACGGGCACGAGGTGAGCTGGCAGAAATGGCGGTTCCGGGTCGGCTTCACCCCCCGCGAGGGGCTGGTGCTGCACCTGCTCCGATACGAGGACAGGGGCACGCTCCGGCCGGTCGTCTACCGTGCCTCGCTCGCGGAGATGCTGATTCCCTACGGCGACCCGAACCCGGCGCACTACCGCAAGAACGTCTTCGACATGGGCGAATACGGCATCGGGATGCTCGCCAACAGCCTGGAGCTAGGCTGCGACTGCCTGGGGGAGATCCGCTACTTCGACGCCTGGCTCAACGACAACGACGGTCACGCCCTGGTGCTCAAGAACGCGATCTGCCTGCATGAGGAAGATCACGGCATCAGCTGGAAGCATATGGACTGGCGGTCCGGCAAGACCGAAGTCAGGCGCTCGCGGCGGCTGGTGATCTCGATGATCGCCACCGTCGGGAACTACGAGTACGGCTACTTCTGGTACCTCTACCAGGACGGCACCATCGAGTACGAGGTCAAGCTGACCGGCGTGATCTCTAACGGGGCGCTGCCGCCGGGGCAGCGGCCGGCCCACGGCACCCTGGTCGCGCCGCAGGTCTACGGTCCGAACCACCAGCACATCTTCTGCGTGCGGCTGGACATGATGGTCGACGGCCCGGGCAACACCGTCTACGAGTGCGACTCGGTGGCGGTGCCGCCGGGCCCGGATAACCCCCACGGCAACGCCTGGGTGGTGCGGCAGACCCCGCTGCGCCGCGAGTCCGAGGCGCAGCGGGTGGCCGACGGCCGCGCCGCGCGCTACTGGAAGATCACCAACCCCGGTAGGCCGAACGCCACCGGCGAGCCGGTCGCCTACAAGCTGGCGCCCCGGGACAGCGTGCTGCCGTTCAATCAGCCCGATACCCACGTCATGCGGCGGGCTCAGTTCGCCACCAGGCACCTGTGGGTCACCGCGTACGATCCCGGTCAGCGGTTCCCGGCCGGCGAGTACCCCAACCAGCACCCGGGCGGTGACGGCCTGCCGGCCTGGACCGCAGCGGACCGCCCGCTGGAGAACACCGACCTGGTGCTCTGGCACACGTTCACCGCGCACCACGTGGTCCGGCCGGAGGACTGGCCGGTGATGCCGGTCACCACGGTCGGATTCCAGCTCAGGGCCGACGGTTTCTTCGACGGCAACCCCGCCCTCGACCTGCCGCCCGCCGAGCACTGCCACCACCAGGACTGAGGCCCAGGCCACGCTGGCCTTCATGCCGACGGATTGACAAACGGGGGTTCTAATTACCGGCGACACATAAGGAGCAAGAGAAATGGCCGGAAACGCTGACGGAGCGGCCGAGCGCGGTGTGACGGCATTTACCGCGGATACCCGCGTCTCCCCTGATCTCAAGCACGGCAGGCTCTCCCTGCCGGAAGTGCTGGCCCAGTCGGTGGCCAACATGGCTCCCAGCGCGGCGATGGCGCTACTACCATTGCTCGTATTCGCGGGTGCCGGGAACGGGACGTGGGTGGCCTTCCTTATCGCCCTGCTCGCTCTGCTGTGCATCGGTTATTGCGCAGCACAGTTCGCCCGGCGCATCAACTCGGCGGGCTCGTTCTACGTGTGGGTCAGCAAGGCGCTCCGGCCGAGCTTCGGGCACGCCGCCGGCTGGGGGCTGATACTCGGTTACCTCGCCACCGGCATGGCTACCGTCTACGGGTTCGCGATCTACGGCGCCGACCTCCTGACCCGGCTCGGTGCCCCAGGAAACAACAGAGCGATCTTGGCCGCGCTCTTCCTGCTGGACACGCTCGTCGCCGCGAGTGTCGCGTTCTTCGATATCGGCTTGTCTGCCAAGACGGCACTGATTCTCGAGTCGATCTCGGTAACGATCATACTTATACTATCGGTGAACATCTGGGTGCATAACGGCACCGTCTTCGACACTCACCAGCTCAGTTTGACGGGCGTCAAGCCCGGCGGCATCCTCGTCGGCGTGGTGCTGGCGATCTTTGCGTTCGTCGGGTTCGAGAGCGCTGGCTCCCTGGGCGTCGAATCGAAAAACTCCTTCAGGAACGTGCCCCGCGCCATCCTCTGGAGCTGCCTGATCGTCGGCCTGTTCTACGTCGTCGTCTCCTATTCCCAGATCTATGGCTTCCAGAATGTCAAGGGCGGCATCCTGGGCAGCACCGCCCCGCTGCCCGACCTGGCCACAGACACCGGAATCGGTTTCTTCGCCTACATCCTCGACATCGGGATTGTCTGCAGCATGTTCGCCTGCACGCTCGCCTGCATCAACGCCGGCTCCCGGCTGATCTATTCGATGGCGCGCGACGGCATGGGCCACTCGACCATGGGCAGCATCCACCGCGCCCGGTGCACGCCGCACATCGCGATCGCCGTCGCCGCGGTACCCATGATCGCGATCCCGATCGTGACTACCATCGTCAATGAGTCCGCGGTGAACGCCACCGGGTGGGTTGGCACGGTTGCGACCTTCGGCTTCATGCTCGGGTACGCACTGGTTGGCATCGGCGCCCCGATCTTCCTGCGGCGGGCCGGTGTGCCGGCCACGCTGGCCTGGGTACTCGGCCTGCTCGGCGCCGCCATCATGGTCTTCGTATTCTGGGCTAACTGGCTGCCGCAGACCATTCCCGGCAACATATTCCCCTCCCTCACCGGCGCCTACGCCTGGCTGCCTTACATATTCCTGGCCTGGACCGCGATCGGCATCGTCTACTACGCGATCTGGCAGAGGCGCAATCCCGCGAAGGCGGCTCAGGTCGGGACCCGCTACCACACGCCCGAGCAAGTGGAGACGCCGGTGGCGAGCTAGTCGTAGCTATTCACCAAGCGTCAGCGTGTTATCGCTGGTTGCGGGGTGGGTTGGGTTGGGTGACCGGCGGCCGGTTCGGCACCGGCGTCGCCGGGGTGCGGCTGGCCGAGCCGCTGGAGATCCATTCCGGCCCGGGCGGCTGCGGCTGGCGGGCAAGTGGCAGGTCGCCAGCCAGGCTAACCCCGGACATTTTCCAGGATCTGTTTCAGAGTGCGGAGGTTCTCAGCCACCGCCGACTTGACCTTCGGGATCGCCAGCGGCCCGAGCAGCCGCAGCGAGGCTGACGTGGGCTGGAGGTCCCACTTATTGGTGAGCTTCGTCCCGCTGGCTGCAGGCTCGAGCAGGTAGCTGGCCCGGGCTTTGAACGGCCCGAAAGTGCCGTCGAGCGCCAGCTGGCCGGGCGGCTGGAAGACGACGATCTCGAAATCCTCCTGGCTCCTGCCCGGCAGCGTCCGGGTCTGCCGGTAGACGGTGCCGACGCCCACCGGGCCCGGGGAGATCTTTCGTGTCAGCTCGATCGCGTAGTTCCACTGGGGCAGGTTCTCGGCATCGGCGAGGTAAGTGAAGACCTCTTCCACCGGCCGGGTTATCGTCACGGTGTTCTCAAATGCTGCCATCGTCATCTCCGGGATAGGGGCGGATCTGCACGGCGACAGTGCTGGCCACCGATACCGCCTGCACCGCACCCGGTGATCCGGGCACGGCTCGCGACACTGCTAGGGAACGGCTCATAGCCTGAGGCTCTTTTCTCGCTGGGCGCCCCACCTTCGGCGCCTTACCCATCCCAGGCTGCTGCGCCACGCCGGGAATGTCAGTGACCTCAGTCGCGCGCTGGGCGACTAAAGTCACACACCAGCAGGGCATCCGCTTCGGCAACTCAGTTCCGGTAAAGGACAAGCGGACGCACTCACATGCATGCCACATATCGGGCGTCAGCGCCAGCATGATGTGGCCGTCCCGCGGCCGGGTGCTTCCTCGAGAAGGACCGCGACCAACGACCTGCAGACGGCTCCGGCAAACCCAGTCGCGCCGGATTGGACCGCAGGTCGACCGCAAGGTTATGTGGATCGATAGCGTGACGCTGAGTGACGGGGAAGGTCAGGGGAGAACGCGCGCACTGCCGCCGATATGGCGTGGTGCGCCCCGACAACTGCTCGTCGCTCGGCGTTTCGTTCTGTGCCTGCCACCTGCCAATCAGGCACCTCGGGACACCACGAGCGCCCCCCGGCTAGAAGTCGAACATCCGCCAGCCGTAGCGTCGCCGCCATGACTGCCCCGCACTGGTTCTTTCGGTTCATCTACGACCGCGAGAGCGCGGCCTGGGAGCGGCGACGCGACGAGCCGGAGCATCGTGAGCTGGTCAGGCGGATCGCCGATGAGCTCGCGAACGTGGTTGCACCGCCCGGTCCAGTGGCCGACCTCGGCTGTGGACCTGGCGCGCACGCGCTCGCACTCGCGCGGCGCGGTTATGACGTCATCGGTGTCGACGGGTCACCGCGCATGGTCGAGGCCGCGCGGACACGAGCCGCTCGCGACAAGGCCGGCGTGACGTTCGACGTGCACGACGTCGGCGCGCCGCTCCGCTTCGCGGACGCGTCGCTCGGAGGTGTCCTCGCGATCCTCGTCGTACAGCACCTCCCGCATCCCGCGGCCTTCATCGCCGAGATCCGGCGCTGCCTCCGGCCTGGCGGGCACCTGCTGATCACCGCTCCCGTCCGCGACAGCACGTCGCTCACGTCCCAGAACCTGTACTGGCGGCTGCGCGCAGCGTGCTACCACCTCGTGCCTGGCGTCGTCCGCTTCTACGACACGAACTCCCTCCCTCGTCTAGTCCCGGTCTTCGCACATGGGATTTCACTGGGTAAGCCAGCGGGGTCGGCTGATGTCAACATCGAGGAGGTCCAGTAGATGGGCCTGGACGCCAGCGGGTTTGGGGATCAGGGCGGGGTTGCCGTCGTGGGCGGGGATCAGGCGCAGGTCAGCGAGGGCCTGGAAGATGGTCCGGCCGGTGGGTCTGGCCGGGGTGCGGCGGTAGCCGGGCAGGCCGGTCATCATCTCGCTGTGGGGGCGCAGGGCGTTGCGGACCTGCCGTTCGACCAGGCAGAAGATCAGCAGGGCCAGGCAGATCACGGTGATCAAAGCGGCGATGCGGCGGTTGGTCTTCAGGAACAGGGGAGCCACCGCGAGGGGGCCCTTGAACTCCCCGTAGCGGCGTTCGACGACGTGCTGGCCCTTGTAGCGGCGGAAGACCTCGCCGGGGCTGGCCTGGCCAGGGGCCAGGTTGGTCAGCAGGGCGTACCAGCCGTCGGCCGCGGCCGACGCGTCGATCGCGGCCCGGTCGAAGTGCCATGACAGCACGGGCTTGCCGGCGGCGTCGCAGGTGATCGCGGTGCGCACGTAGGCCCCGGCGCGGCGCTTTGTGGTGATCGCCTTGACGCGGGCGGCGACGGCGTCGGTGGTGGGGTGAAACCGGGTCCCGGCGGTGCGCACCAGCCGGTTGAGGTCCTCGGTGGCTGCGGCGAGTTTGCGGGCGCGGGCTTTGGCCGCGCCGGCGGCGTTCGCCGTGGAGTACACCAGGATCCGGCGCAGATGCACCGGCGGGTCGGTCTTGCGCGGGCCGGAGTCTGTCAGAAATTTTGTGCGGGGGGTGGTAGACAGGAGCGTTTCCGCAGGCCACTGGGGGTGGCCGTGACCATGGGGAGGTCAAGATGACGATGCTAGAGGATCCGGCGGGTCAAGTCGAGGACCTGGCGGGGGGATTTTCGCCGGGGGTCCCGGGTGGGGGTGATGGGCCGGGGCTGGTGCTGCCGGAGGAGGTGGTGGCGTCGCTGGCGGGGCAGCTGGCGGGGCGGGCCAGGTCCGGGGAGCCGGTGACGCTGACCGGGCCGGGCGGGCTGCTGACGGGGGTGATCGGGCAGGTGCTGCAGGCGGGCCTGGCGGCGGAGCTCGGGGCTCACCTGGAGGACGGCGAGGGGACGGACAACCGGCGGAACGGGTCCAGCGTCAAGACGCTGAACACGGAGGTGGGCCCGGTGAAGGTGGCGGTGCCGCGGGACCGGGACGGGTCGTTCGACCCGGTGCTGGTGCCCGAAGCAGGCCACCCGCAGCGACGGGCTGAACGCGGTGATCGTCTCGCTGTACGCCAAGGGGATGAGCGTGCGGGACATCGCGCGGCACGTGCGGCAGACCTCGGGGGTGGACCTGTCGCCGGACACGGTCTCGCGGGTGACTGACGGCGCGCTGGAGGCGATGCGGGAGTGGCAGCACCGGCCGCTGGAGCCGTTCTACCCGGTGGTCTACGTCGACGCGCTGGTCGCCAAGGTGCGGGACGGGGCGGCGGTGCGGAACAAGGCGGTCAACATCGCGGTCGGGATCGATGACGGCGGCGCCAAGCGGGTGCTGGGCATCTGGGTGGCGGCCGCCGAGGGCGCCAAGGCGTGGGCGCAGGCGCTGGCGCAACTGCGGAACCGGGGCCTGGAGGAGGTGCTGTTCGTCTGCTGCGACGGGCTGGCCGGCCTGGGGGACGAGATCACCGGCACGTGGCCGGAGTCGACGGTGCAGACCTGCACGGTCCATCTCATCCGCCGCAGCCTGAACTACGCGTCGTATAACGACCGCAAGGCGATGGCCGCGGGCTTGCGGAGCATCTATACCGCGTGCGACGCGGACGCGGCTTACGCGGCTCTGGCGGATTTCTCCGGCACGGCGCTGGGGAAGAAGTACCCGGCGGCCGTGGCGGTCTGGGAACGGGCGTGGGACCGGTTCATCCCGTTCCTGGAATACGGGCCCGCGCTGCGGAAAGTCCTTTACACGACAAATGCGATCGAGAGCTTCAACCGGGAAATGCGGAAAGTGCTGAAGACGCGCACCCAGTTCCCCAGCGATGATTCGGTCGCTAAGACGCTGTGGCTGGCTATCCTCGATGCCGAGGAGAAGCGGGCCGAGCAGCGCGCGAAGCAGGCCGGCAAGCCCAAGGCGCAGCGCGACGGGGCGCCGCGGCTGATCGAGGGGCACGTGACCCAGGGCTGGCGCGAGGCCTGGGGCGAGGTGGTCGCCGCCTGGCCGGACCGGTTCGCCGACCGGGCCTAGGCACTACGGGGGTGCGGGATGCCGCTACCGGGCAACGGCACGCGCGCGGGCAGTGTCCCGCTCGACGCGCTGGACGCGGAGGAGATCGCTGACCTGCTCGGCTGCGCCGCCGCGGTGGCCGGCGCCCTGGCCGGCGACCCGGCCGCCGAGGGCGCCTGCGCCGGCCTCGCCGGGGACTGGCAGGACCTGGCAGGCCTGCACGCCGCGCTCGCCATCGCCGCCGCCGACCTGGACGACGCGATCGCCGAGCACACCGGCATCTTGCACCCCTGACCCCGGGCACCCGCCCGGGGGACGCGGCACCGCCCGCACGCACCTTGAGAACTCAACAGAGGAAAAGGGCACGCGCGTGTCACCCCGCCCGCGTCATTACCGTCTGCTATGATTAATGACAGACGGGAACGGCCCGCCATGCGATCCGAAGAGGATCAGGCAGCAGGCGCCCGCAACAGCACAAGACGCCGGGAAAACCGGGACGCGCAGCATCAGTCCCGGAACGGCACCAAATGCCCGGTTCCGCCGGACCGCGGGATAAACCGGGCAGCACGACATCAGATAGCGCGAGAAAACGGTTCCGGATAAACACCCGGAACCGGACAGGGAAAAACCCCGCGCACAAAATATCTGACACTCTCGCGGGCCGGGCAGGTCCATCCCGCCGTCTTCCAGCACCCGGTAGCTACCGCGGGCGGCGGCGGGCTTCCCGGCGTCCCGCCCGGCGGTATAGTCCACCGCCGCGCCCGCTCCCGGCGGCAGCGCGGCGAACAACCCGGCCGGGACCCTTGCCGCGCCCAATGGGGCGACGAACCCCACGCCCTGGGCGGCCATCGCCGCCGCGTTCGTGTAGGAGATCAGCTTCGAATCGCCCACCAGCAAGAACGGGCGCGGCCCGGCGATCCGCCGCAGCGCGGTCATCGCCCCGGTGACCTGCGCCACCTCCGCCGCCCCACCGCCGTAGGCGCGGTGGAAGACCGGGATCCCGCCGTCCCCGCTGACCGCCAGCCCGGTCTGGATCTGCTTCAGATCCGCCCTGCGATCCTTCGGATGCCCCCACCGCGGCGCCGGATACTCCTCATCAGCCTCCGGGTACGCGCCATACAGCGAGATCGAGGTCAGATCCCAGTGCAGCCGCGACACATCGACACCGAACTCGCTGATCGCCGCCGCCCCGACACCGCCGGCGATCGCGTCCAGCTGCGGGGCGACCGCGTCCAGCGCCCGGGCGATCCGGTCATCGTTGAGCAACTCCGGCGCGATACCGTACGCCTCCTCCACCGCCATCGCCGCCGCCCACTCGTGTACCCGCAGCATCGGCGCCGGCGCGGTCAGCCGGTTGGCCACCAGCGCCTCGATCACCTCGCCGTGCGAGATCCAGGCCACCGGCCGGACCGGGCACAACTCATCGATGATCTCCGCGATCCGCAGCTGGCGCCCGAACTCCGCCACCACCGGCAGCGCCCCCAGCCGCTTTCCAGCACCCGGACAACCGCGACCTCCGCCCGCGCCCGCCCACGCCCCCGCCCAGTCCTTGACATCCCGCTCATGCCAGACGTCAAACCAGCAACCAGACAGGCTATTCCCCACACGCCACCCAAAGCCGCAAACGACCCAGCAGTCAGCATACCCAGAAGATTAAAAGTCTAGTCGAGGACCAGGGCCTGACCGTCGTCGAGTGCAACGGCGGACCAGGTCACGTGAGCGTGCTGGCTCGCGCATGACGTCGCGGCGCCATCGCTCGCCGGCAGTGTTGCTGGCCACCGCCGCGCTCCTATTCACCTGACTAGCTAGGCTGTGGAGTAATGGCCGAGACGGATCTGATCCGCACGCCTGACCAGCGGTTGCGGGTCTTTGTGAGTTCCACGCTGCAGGAACTGGCCGCTGAGCGGCAGGCAGTGCGGGACGCGGTGACCCGTCTGCGGCTGGTGCCGGTGATGTTCGAGCTGGGCGCCCGGCCGCATCCGCCGCGGCAGGTATACCGCTCCTACCTGGCGCAGAGCCAGGTGTTCGTGGCCGTGTACTGGCAGAGCTATGGCTGGGTCGCGCCGGGGGAGCAGGTATCCGGGCTGGAGGATGAGTACCTGCTGGCGGCGGGGCTGCCCAGGCTGATCTATGTGAAGTCGCCGGCGCCGGAGCGCGAGTCGCGGCTGGCGGAGATGCTGACCCGGATCAGGGATGCCGGTGACGTGTCCTATCAGCGCTTCTCTGGTGCCGCCGAGCTGCAGCGCCTGGTCGAGGACGACCTGGCGGTGCTGCTGAGCGAGCGGTTCGAGGGGGCGCCGGCGCGGGACGGCGCCGCGGACGGGGCGTCGCTGGCAGGGGCGGTGCCGGTGCCGGCGACGCCGCTTGTGGGCCGCGACGATGACGTTGCGGCGGTGGGCGACCTGGTGCGTGCCGAGGGTGTGCGCATGGTGACCCTCACCGGGCCGGGCGGAGTCGGGAAGAGCAGGCTCGCGGTGGAGGTCGCGCAGCGGGTGGGTGCGGGCTTCGCGGACGGGGTACGGTTCGTTGCGCTCGGCTCGGTCCGGGCGGCCGAGCTGGTGACGGCCGCGATCGCCGCCGCGCTGGGGCTGAGTACCTCGGGCGGCGCGCTGATCACCGACCTGAAGTCGTACCTGCGCGCCCGGCGGCTGGTGCTGGTGCTGGACAACTTCGAGCAGGTGATGGGGGCGGCCCCGCTGGTGGCTGAGCTGCTGGGCGCCGCTCCGGGCGTGGTGGCGCTCGTGACCAGCCGGATGGTGTTGCGGCTCAGCGGTGAGCACGAGTTCCCGGTGCCACCACTCCCGGTGCCGCCGATCGGGGGCGGGAGGGATGCCGCAGAGGCACAGCGATGCGCCTCGGTGCGCCTGTTCGTGCAGCGGGCGCAAGCCGCGTCCGCGGGTTTCGAGCTGACCAACGGGAACGCCGGGGCCGTCGCTGAGATCTGCCGGCGGCTGGACGGGCTGCCGCTGGCCATCGAGCTGGCCGCGGCCAGGGTCAGGCTGCTGCCACCGCAGGCCCTGCTGGCCCGGCTCGACGACAAGATGGGGGTGCTGACGGGCGGAGCACGCGACCTGCCCGAGCGGCAGCAGACACTGCGGAACACCCTGGACTGGAGCTTCGATCTGCTGTCCGCCCGCGAGCAGGCGCTATTCGCCCGCCTAGGGGCATTTGCAGGAACCTTCGACCTGCCCGCCGCAGAGGCCGTCGGCGCCGCCGGGCCGACGGACCCGGGCCGGGCCGGGCACGTCATGGACACGCTGGGCTCGCTAATGGACAGCAGCCTGGTGCAGCCGCAGACCCGCGACGGCGAGCCGCGCTTCGGACTGCTGCAGACCATCCGGGAGTACGCGCTGGAGCGCCTGCGCGACGGCGCTGACTGGCGGGAGGCGCACGACCGGCACGCGGCCTACTTCCGGGCGCTCGCCGAGCCGGCTCCAGCCGAGCTGCAAGGTCCCGGACAGCTGGCGTGGCTGGACCGGCTCGAGACCGAGCACGGCAACCTCGGCGCCGCGATGTCCTGGCTGGTGGAACAGCACCAGCTCGAGCCGGCGATACAGCTGTCCTGGGCGACATGGAGGTTCTGGTGGCTGCGCGGCTATGCCGGGGAACTCGCCTCCTACGTGGACATCCTGCCCAAGAGCGAACACGTGCCGCCGCGGCAGCGTGCCCTGGCGCTGAGCGGCACCGGCTTCGGCCTCTTCGCATCCGGGGACCAGGCCACAGCGCAGCCGCTCCTGGAGCAGAGCCTGCCGCTGTACCGCCAGGCCGGGGACATGCTGGGCGCAGCCACGACGGCAGCCATGCTGGGTCACCTCCTGGCATCGCAGCACCAGGACGCGCGGGCCAGCGAGCTGCTCGAACAGACGCTCGCGCCGCTGCGGGAGGCCGGCAACGACCGGCTCGCCGGACCCGAGCGTCTGCAGCACCTGCTGGACGTGGCGCTCGTGTGCAATTTCCTCGGCCAGATCCGGCTCAGCCAGGCAGATCACGACCGCGCAGCGCAGCTGTTCACCGAGGCCCTGAACGCGGCCCGCAGCGCGCAGGACCGGTTCACTATTCTCGTCTCGCTCTACGACCTGGCGCTCAGCAGCCAGGCACAGGGCGATCTGACCGGCGCGGCGGAACGCCTGCAGGAAGGGGTGTCGCAGTCGGCCGAGGCCAGGGACGAACCAAGCGTCGCCTACTACCTCGAGGCGCTCGCCGCGGTCGCCATCCGGCAGGACAACCTCGAGCGCGCCGTGCATCTGCTCGCCGCCGCAGGCGCGCTCCTGCAAGCCAAGGGCAGCGGCTGGCTGCACGCGCTCGTGCCCCGCGCCGCCCACGACGATGGTCTCCTGGCCGCGCTGCGCTCCCGCATGGGAGATGCGGCATTCGAGCAGGCCTGGACACGGGGACAGTCCCTGGAAGGCAGCCGCGCCGTTGAGTACGCGCTAGCGGAAGCATCACCTGAACCCACCCGCCCAGCCGGCCCGCCGAGAGCCGACGATACCGGAGCCATCAGCTAGCCGCGCTTGGCTATTAGAACTTTGACATCGGTCTTGAGTTTTCAAGCCGGATATGTAGGCATGAACGGCGGGCCGTTGCTGGTCAGGCGGCTGCTGGCAGCCGTGCGGCGGCGATGCGGCGGGTGACCTCACCATCGATGACGCGGAGGGCGGCGCGGAGCGGGGGCGGAGCCTGAGGCTGGTCGCACGCCATGAGCGGGCGCAGGACGCGGTCGTGGGCCTTGGTGTAGAAGATCGCGAACCGCAGGCCGTCGCCGGTGCGGGCATACAGGTTGCGGTGCGGGATCCGGGTGATCAGGCCGTTGCGGGACAGCCGGGCCAGATCGTAGCTGGCCTGGTTCATGCTGTACGGGACGCCGGGCAGGCCGGTCATCAAGGCGCGCAGGCTCTTGTTCGTGATGCCGGTGACGGCGCACGGCATGTTGGCCAGGGCGCCGGGCAGGGCCATGACCCGAGGGTCGCCGAACCGTAGTCCTGGGGCCCTCCGGCCATCACCGGTGAGGGTGGGCTGCGATATCCGCGCAAAGGCTGGACTATCGAAGACACATCCCTGGCCGGCTCTTTCGGTGTGCAGCAGGCGGGTGTTGACCGCACGCGCCCGGGCCTGCAGTTCGGGGAGGTTGGGCAGGCGGCGGGCGACCCCGAGGTCATCGGGTGAGTTCACCACGGTCTCCACCCGCAGGGCCCGGCCGTCCTTCAGGTACTGTTTCACGCGGGAATGGCGCCAGAACGCGTTGATGGTGACGCCCTGGTTGTTCCGGTCGATGGCGGTCTTGAACACCCCGCCGGCCTGGTCTTTGGGCTTGCGGCCCCGCGGATCGCGCTTGAACAGCACCTCGACGTTCTCCGGGCGGCCCGGGTCCAGGTTGTCGGCGATGAGGGCCTCGAAGAAGGCCCGGGCCTGCCGCGGCGCGTCGAACACCAGGGTCCGGGAGACCTCGACCTGGCGCATTGACAGCTCCCGCCAGTACCCGGCGGCCCGGTCAGCGGCGGTGAACGGGACCGGGATGACCGCGGTCCGCCGGTCGAAGAACGCCTGGATGTCCGGCGGCCCGAGCCGGTCGCAGATCACCTGCAGGCCGTCCGGATCATCGCAGCGGGCGAACCCGTTGGACAGCTCGGTGAAGCCGATCCCGGCACTGGCCGCGGCCTGCTTGGAGTGCTCATGTCCGTTGAGCCAGACCTTGGCCGGGTACGGGAAGTACGCGCAGACCTTGATGAACCCAGGCCCCCGGAACTCGTCCCAGATATAGAAGTAGTAGCAGGTCACGCGGCGGTCAGTCTTGGCGGAGGAGAACTGCGGGGGCCTGGCCGGGTCGGTGTCGCGCTTGCGGGCGGTCCACACCAGCTGGAACTCCTGGGCCCAGCCGATCGCCACCACGCGGGACCTGCCCGCCCGGGCAGCCCGCCGCAGCAGCGGTTCCATCACGGTGGCCTTCCGGATGCCCTTCTTGAACTTGACCATCGGGACGTCGTTGCTCTCAGCGAACCGCGCCACCGCCTGGCGGAAGCGGGTGCCGATCTGCTCGAACACCGCCGGGGAGGCGACCGGCATGCCGCGGTGATCGTGCAGGAACGTGACCACCTGCCCGCCGACCTGCAGCTTCGGCACGTAGCCGTTGAGGTAGATGCGATCCGGGCACTCAATGTCCAGCACCGTGTGCCCATCGAGCAGCTCCGGGACCGTGACCACATGCGACATGACAACCGCCCTGCTCAGCCAGCATTACGATCCCAGCCTGAACCAGGCAGCACCGCTGAGCAGACAGAACCGTCAACCTCGGCGGTCAGGGGCGAAGCCTGTCTGGATGAGTGATTCCTGATTCAGGTGAGTGCGGCGTGCCGGGGTGCGGCTCACTCACCTGAATAGCCTCCGGCCGGGCCGCGCGGATCACCCCGTCCGGGCCGCTGATGAGGGCTGCATCAGTCCCGTCAGCCTCTCCCGCACGCCTTTTCGCTCGCCAGTACGATGATCGTGACTTTTACGGGGTGGATTCGGGCTTGCGGGTGAATTAGGGGTACTATAGTGCACCAAAATCACCCGGGAGCCCCGATCCACCCGGATCTTTCGCCGCTGCCTGCCCCACCGTGCACGTGCGCACCGGGCACCCCCGGCAAAGACCGCCTAAGCCCGCAACCCGATCAGGAATCACTCATCTAGGCGCCCAAACTCGCCGCTTGTCGGTGCCGTGCCGGGGCGCGATGAGATTCGCCCCCCTCATCCGTCTTCACGGGAGGGCGTCGACGACGTCGAAGGAGTGCGCCATGTCGTGTGTCACAGCCATCGGACGACGGCGGCGGTCAGGGAATCCGCCGCCGCGCTCATGATCGCACGATGACGATGTCCGCCCACCGGTCACTAACATGCGGTTTCCCCGGGCGCCGGGATGCCCGGAGGATCACTGAGCTGACCGCGAACGACAACATCATCGCCGTCATGCGGCGGTCCTCGAAGGAAAGGTTTTTCATGAAACTTCTTCTCACTTCCTCAGGCATCAGTAACCCGGGCATCCACGACGTGCTCGTCGACCTGCTGGGCAAGCCGATTGCCGAGTCCAGCGCCCTCTTCGTTCCCACCGCGATCTACCCCTTCCCTGACGGTGCTGGCAAGGCATTCCAGGCGATCTCCGGAAACGCCAAGAGCCCGTTGTGCGATTTGGGCTGGAAGTCGGTGGGAGTACTGGAGCTCACTGCGCTGCCCAGCATCGATAAAGAAGTTTGGGTCGCAACGGTCCGGGAGTCAGACGCCCTGCTGGTTTGGGGCGGCGATCCCGTGTACCTGTCCTACTGGATGAGGCATTCGGGACTTGCAGATCTCTTGCCGTCCTTGCGGCCCGAGACGGTGTACGTAGGGGTGAGCGCCGGGAGCATCGCGATGGCCTCGATGTTCGGTGAGACGTATTTTGATCCGCCCAGATGCAGCGGGGAAAGGCTCTCGTCCGAAGACATCGTGTTCGCTGGACCCGAGGGAGACATCACCATGACCTTGGTCATGGCTGAGGGAGTGGGACTCGTTGATTTTGCGATCATTCCGCACGTGGAATACGACGATCACCATGACGTGGCGAACGCAGAAAAATGGGCCTGCCGGCTACCGGTGCCGACGTACGCAATAGACGATGAGACGGCCGTCAAAGTGATCGACGGTACCGTTGAGGTCGTCTCCGAAGGGCACTGGAAGCTGTTCAACCCCTGACACAGAGGGGCCGCTCCGCGGATCGCTCGCGATCTATCGCGGCACTTGCTGCAGCGCCCAGGTGTTGCCGTCGGGGTCGCTGAAGGTGACGAAAGAGCCCCACGGCTGAACGTCAACATCGCTGGTCTGCACGCCATGCGCCATGAGTTCCCGGCGGGCGGCCTCGACATCGGCGACGACGCATTGCACACCTTTCTGCGAGCCGGGCGGCATCTGGGTGACCCCGGTGCCCAGCACGATGGAGCACGCTGATCCGGGCGGGGTGAGCTGGACGAACCGCAGCACGTCGCTGACCTGATAGTCGTGGTCCGCGTGGAAGCCAGCCTGTTCCACGTAGAAGGCCTTGGCACGGTCGACGTCAGTCACTGGTATCGCAACCAGCTCGATCTTCCAGTCCATATCTGGCACGGTATACCCCGCGGTTGGATGGTATACGGGCACCGGCCGCCGGGCGTTCACCCAGATGGAACAGCGCCTGCGGCTACGCTGGTGTGCCGTGCCGGAGACGCGTCTGGATATGGCCCGGATCCGGGCGGCTCGCCGGGTGATCGACCCGGTTTGCCTCGACACTCCGCTGTACCGGTGCGAGGCGCTGGAGCCCGGCCTGGGGTGCACGGTGAGCATCAAGCTCGAAACGGCGAACCCGGTCCGCAGCTTCAAGGCCCGCGGCACCGAGGTAGTCGCGAGCCTGCTCGCCGGCAATGGCTCGCGAGCCGTGGTGTGCGCCAGCGCGGGCAACCTCGGCCAGGCCCTGGCCTGGTCCGGTCGCGGCCGGGGACTCGACGTCACCGTCGTGGCATCCCGCTTTGCGCCTGCGGCCAAGCTTGATCGCATCCGCGCACTGGACGCCAGGCTGGAGCTGGTGGACGGCGACTTCGACATGGCGCGCGAGCGGGCGGCGGCCATCGCGCGGTACGACGGCATCCGGCTGGTCGAAGACAGCGCCGACATCGAGACCTGCGAGGGCGCGGCGACCATCGGCCTGGAACTGACCGGCAGCGCGCCGTCATTCGACGCTGTCCTGATTGCCCTGGGCGGCGGGGCGCTGGCCACCGGCGTGGGTCATGTGATCAAGGCCCGGGCGCCCGACGTCGAGGTGATCTGCATCCAGCCGCTGGGCGCACCGGCGATGACACGCTCCTGGCGCCAGCGCCGCGTCGTCACCACCGACTCCACCGACACGATCGCTGACGGCGTCGCCGGCCGGCGTCCCATCCCGGCCGTCCTGGACGACCTCCTCCTGGTCGCTGACGACGCCGTCCTTGTCTCCGAGGCGTCGATCATCGCCGGCATGCGGATGCTCCTGGACCACGCTGGCCTCGTCGCCGAACCGTCGGCGGCGCTCGGCATCGCGGCGATCCTCGAAGACCGTGACCGCTTCGCCGGCCGGCACGTAGTCACCATCGTGTGCGGCAGCAACGTCGACCCAGATGCCTATCACCGCTGGGTCGGTGCGGCTCCCATCCACGTAGGGAGCCTGGTCAGGCCTACAGGCCCAGACTCCGGCCGATGATCTCCTTCTGGATCTCGGTGGTGCCGCCGAAGACCGTGTTCCACCGTCAGGTGGACACGACCATCATGACTCATCCTCATACCGGCAGCAGTTGTTGCTGTGGTTAAGTGAACCGGCCGGCGCTCGCATTGGCCCGCTGGACGGCTGGTAGCGGCCCGGCTCGCCTCGTGCGGCGCGGCACAGCCCAAGTTTGCTACGCGACGTGTAAGCGCGGTGCGGCTGTGTCATCGACGGCCGCACTGAACGCCTCGCACACCATTAGCGCGCTCGCTCACGTGATTTCCGAATACTTACAACTGATCCGCACAAGAATCACGCACAGCAAGCTAAAGAAAAGATAGCAGCTGCCCTCAGTTTACACAGAAGAGAGTTGACAAGTCCCGGCGTAATGGGATCGCCGCCGACATGACCGAGCCGCACCTGTTCTTCGTCGAGGGCGGGGCGCTGGCCGTCGAGAACGCGCTCAAGACCGCGTTTGACTGGAAGAGCCGGCGCAACGAGGCGGCCGGGCTCGGCGTCAAGGTGCTGCATCTCACCCGCGCGTTTCACGGCCGGTCCGGCTACACGCTGTCGCTGACCAACACCGAGCCGGGCAAGACCGACCGGTTCCCCCAAGTTCGACTGGCCCAGGATCGACGTGCCCGCGGTCCGGTTCCCGCTGGCGGACCACCGTGACGAGGTCGAGCGGGCCGAGGCCCGGGCGCTGGCCCAGGCCCGGGCGGCGTTCGAGCGATATCCGCACGACATCGCCTGCTTCATCGCCGAGCCGATCCAGGGTGAGGGCGGCGACAACCACATGCGGCCGGAGTTCCTGCAGGCCATGCAGGCGATGTGTCGCGAGGGCGACGCGCTGTTCGTGCTCGACGAGGTGCAGACCGGTGTCGGGCTGACCGGCACCGCATGGGCCTACCAGCAGCTCGGCCTCGAGCCGGACATCGTGGCGTTCGCCAAGAAGGTGCAGCTCGGCGGGATCATGGCCGGCCGGCGCGTGGACGAGGTAGTCGACAACGTGTTCGCGGTGCCCGGCCGGATCAACTCGACCTGGGGCGGCGGGCTCGCCGATATGGTCCGTTCCTGCAGGCTCCTGGAGATCATCGATCGCGACGGGCTGATCGAGCACGCGGCGCAGGTCGGCGACTGGCTCCTGGGCGAGCTGGTCGCGCTCGGCGAGCGGCACGCCGACGTGGCCTCGAACGTCCGCGGCCGCGGGCTCATGTGCGCGTTCGACCTCCCGGACGCCCGGGTCCGCGACGTGGCGCAGGGGCTGCTGCAGGAGGAGCATGTTCTTGTGCTGCCGTGCGGAGAGCGCTCGATCCGGTTCCGGCCGGCGCTGGACGCCACCGAGCCGGAGCTCGAGTTCGGGCTGGCCGCGCTGGACCGCACCCTGACCACCCTGGCCCGCTGACGAACAAGGGCCCGCCGACAAACAAGGAAGGCACCGATGGATCAGCGCATCGTCTCCTCCGTGATCGCCGGCCGGCCGGTGGGAGGCGCCCCGGGAGGGCGGATCCGGTCCACCAGCCCGGCGCGGCTCGACGAGGTGGTCGCCGACGTCGCGCTGGGCGACGCGGCGCTGCTGGTGACCGCGGCCCGGGCGGCGCGCGACGCGCAGCGGGCGTGGGCGGATGTGCCTGCGCCGGTGCGCGGCCGGGCGATCGCGCACATCGGCCGGCTGGTGGAGGACAACAAGCAGGCCCTGGCCGCTCTGGTCACCCGCGAGATCGGGAAGCCGTACCCCGAGGCGCTCGGCGAGGTCCAGGAGATCATCGACACCTGCGACTTCTTCCTTGGCGAGGGTCGGCGGCTGTACGGCCAGACCGTGCCCAGCGAGATGCCGGACAAGCAGCTGTTCACGTTCCGCAACCCGGTCGGCGCGGTGGCGGTGATCACCGCGGGAAACTTCCCGGTCGCGGTGCCTTCCTGGTACATCGTCCCCGCGCTGCTATGCGGCAACACCGTCGTGTGGAAGCCGGCCGAGTACTCAGCGGCCGTCGCGGACGCGTTCCACGAGTTGTTCTGCCGGGGAGGCGGGCTGCCGCCCGGCGTGTTCAACGTGGTCTATGCCGACGGCCCGACCACGTTCGCCGGCCTGGAGCAGGCCCTGGATGCGGGGCTGATCGACAAGGTCGGGTTCACCGGATCCGGTGAGGTCGGCGCACGGATCGGTGAGCTCGCCGGCCGGCACCTGCAGTCGGCCTGCCTGGAACTGGGCGGGAAGAACCCGATGGTCGTGACCGCCAACGCCGACATCGACCTCGCGGTCGAGGGGGCGCTGTTCGGCGGGTTCGGCACCGCCGGGCAGCGGTGCACCTCGCTCGGCACGGTGATCTGCCACGAGTCGGTGCACGACGAGTTCCTCACCCGCTTCGCCGAGGCGACGGCGGCGGCCGCGGTCGGCGACCCGTTCGCTGACGTGCTCTACGGGCCGATGCTCGACATCCGGTTTTCTGAGCGCTTCGAACGGTTCCTGGCCTGGATCGGCCCGCAGCACAAGGTCATGGGCTCGTCGGGCATCGGGCGGATTACCGCGGCTAACCCGCGGGCCGGCTTCGTCGGCGACCCGGAGGCGGGCATCTTCTGCCACCCGACGATCGTCGACGGGGTGCGCCCGGGCGACGAGATCTTCGACCGGGAGACGTTCGGGCCGCTGGTCGGGGTGACGACCTACCGGACCCTGGACCAGGCGGTCGAGCTGGCCAACGCCCCCGGATACGGGCTGTCGTCGTCGATCTACACCAGCGACGCCACCGAAGCGTTCAGGTTCCGGCGCGGGGTGTCGGCCGGGATGGTCAGCGTGAACAACTCGACCTCAGGCGCGGAGGCTCACCTGCCCTTCGGCGGGAACGGCAAGTCCGGCAACGGCTCTCGCCAGTCGGGCCAGTGGGTGCTCGACCAGTTCACCCGGTGGCAGGCCCTGAACTGGGACTACTCAGGCCGCCTGCAGAAGGCGCAGATGGACGTGGCCGAGCTCACGCCGGACCGCGACTTCCGGCTGTGACCCGCGGCCCCTGCCGATGACCACGCCAGCGGAGCTCGACCGGCACTTCAGGGATGCCGCGGGCGGCCTGCCGGGCCGCCCGGCGCGCGCTGACCCGGCCGCGCCGGTGCGCGCCGGCAGCCGGCTAGACGGCACCACCCTGCTGGCCATCTTCGACGCCCAGGCGGAGAGCCGGCACCTCGATTTCGCGGCCCGGTGGATGCAGCAGCAGGGCGGCGGTTACTACACGATCAGCTCGGCCGGCCACGAGGGCAATGCCGCGCTCGCCGCGGCGCTACGGCCGAACGACCCGGCGTTGCTGCACTACCGGTCCGGCGGGTTCTACTGCGCCCGCGCCCGCCAGGTACCCGGTGTCGACCCGGTCCGTGACGTACTGCTCGGGGTGGCGGCGTCTGCGGACGAGCCGATCGCCGGCGGGCGGCACAAGGTGTTCGGCCGGGCCGAACTGGCCATCGTCCCGCAGACGTCGACGATCGCCTCACACCTGCCCCGCGCACTCGGCGTCGCGCTGGGCATCGGCCGGGCGGCGAAGCTCGGGGTGGCGTGCCCGTGGCCGCGGGACGCGGTGGCGCTGGCCTCGTTCGGCGACGCCTCGGCCAGCCACTCCACCGCCGTTGGCGCGATCAACGCCGCCTGCCACACCGCCTATCAGGGGATCCCGGTCCCGCTGCTGCTGGTCTGCGAGGACAACGGGATCGGGATCAGCGTGCCCACCCCGCCGGGATGGGTGGCGGCGTCGTTCGGGGCCCGGCCGGGCCTGTACTACCTGGCGGCCGACGGCTGCGACCCGGTCGCGGCCTACGACGCGGCGGCGCGGGCGGTCGGCCTGGTCCGGTCCCGGCGGCGGCCGGCGTTCCTGCACCTGTCGGTGGTCCGGTTCCTCGGCCATGCGGGCAGCGACGCGGAGGCGGCCTACCGCGCGCCCGCTGACCTGGCCGCTGACCTCGCCCGTGACCCGCTGGTGGCGACCGCGGCCGCCCTGGTCGGCTCCGGCCTGCTGACCCCGGCCGAGGCGGTGGCCCGCTACGACGCGATCGGCGAGCGGGTCCGCGGCGCGACCGAGCGGGCCCTATCCAGCCGGCCGCTGGCCAGCGCTGCGGAGGTGATGGCCCCGCTGGCGCCGCGTCACCCCGAGCGGGTGGCCGGCCGCGTCACCGTCGGCCCGGACCGGGTGGCGGCCGCGGGCGGCCCGGTCACTCTGGCCCAGGCGGTCAACCTGGCGCTCGGCGAACTGCTCGATACCTACCCGGGCATGTGCGTGTTCGGCGAGGACGTGGGGCGGAAGGGCGGCGTATACGGCGTGACCAAGGGGCTGCAAGGGCGATTCGGGCCGGCCCGCGTCTTTGACACGCTGCTGGACGAGCAGTCGATCCTCGGTGTCGCGCTCGGCGGCGGGCTGACCGGCCTGCTGCCGGTGCCCGAGATCCAGTACCTGGCGTACCTGCACAACGCCGAGGATCAGATCCGCGGCGAGGCCGCCACCCAGCAGTTCTTCTCAGCCGGCCAGTTCCGCAATCCCATGGTGGTGCGGGTCGCCGGGTACGCCTACCAGAAGGGATTCGGCGGCCATTTCCACAATGACAACGCGATCGGGGCGCTGCGCGACGTCCCGGGACTGGTGATCGCGTCACCGGCCCGGCCCGATGATGCGGCCGCGATGCTGCGTACCTGCCTGGCCGCCGCGGCCGAAGACGGCTCGGTGTGCGTCTTCCTCGAGCCGATCGCGCTCTACCACACGCGCGACCTGCACGACGACGGCGACGGCAACTGGCTCGCGGCCTATCCCGCGCCGGACGCGCACGTCCCGGCCGGACGCGCGCGCAGCTACGGCGACGGCACCGACCTCACCATGGTCACGTTCGGGAACGGGCTGCGGATGAGCCTGCGGGTCGCCCGCCGGCTCGCGGTACGCGGAATAGGCGCGCGGGTGGTCGACCTGCGCTGGCTGGCCCCGTTGCCAGCCGACGACCTGCTGCGCGAGGCGCGGCTGACCGGGCGGGTGCTGGTCGTGGACGAGACCCGGCGCACCGGCGGGGTCTCCGAGGGAGTGGTCACCGCCCTGACCGACGCCGGCTATGCGGGCCTGATCACGCGGGTGACCAGCGAGGACAGCTTCATCCCGCTCGGCCCGGCGGCGAACGCGGTGCTGCTGGACGAACCCACGATCGAGAAGGCGGCCGTCGGCCTCCTGCACGCGAGCTGAGTGACCTGCCTGATGACCTGAAGACGCCGGATCTCTTCGGCTCGAGCCGTCTGTCCCACGGTGCCATCTCGTACCGGCGGCGTTTTCATCCCATCGGGATGTAGAGGTCGTCGTCGATATGGCGCACAGTGACGCAAAGGGGCGACGGCCGCACGGCACCGGGATACCGCCGCGGTATGCGGGATGCGCACTTGCTGAGGCAGGGCTCCGCCGGCCCGTCAGCACGCCGGAACGCGCGGCGGGGAGGAGATGCACACATGACGCGGCACGCAGCTGTGATCGGCGGACAGGACGCCAAGAATCCGCCGCCGCCCGGGAACGCCGAGCGAGACCACGGCGCCGTCAGTACTGAGACGCCTCCGGCCAGGACGAGGCGGGCGGAATGGCCATGGCACTCAACCTCGTCCTGATCGGCACCCACAGATCTCCATGGAACTGAGCTAGGGAGGCGCGGTGAGCAAACGGGCCGACAGTGACGCCAGGAAGTTCCCGGGGTGGATCGCGAACGCGAAGCAGAGTGGAAAACGGTACCAGGACAAGCTCGAGCGGCGCCCGTGGATAGCGTTTCCGCTGGAATCCTTCCGGCGGTTCAACAAGATCGAGGGCAAGCATCTGGCCCTGGTGATCACGCTGAACCTGTTTGTCGCGGTGATCCCCCTGATGATCATCGGCTACGCGTTCATCGAGGCGTTCAACCCGCATCGCGACGTCGGTAACCTGCTCGTCGGGAACCTGCACCTGACCGGGAGCACCGCGCAGATCGTCAAGGACACGTTCAGCAACGCCAGCTCGGGCAAGAGCGTGGCGCTGAGCATCAGCCTGATCTCGCTGCTGATCACCGGCCTGGACGTGAGCGCCACCGCGCAGATTGCCTACGCCCGGGCATTCACCATGACCCCGCTGCGCGGCGTCCAGAAGTACCTGCGCGGCGCCGCCTGGCTGATCTTGCTGCTCGCGGACACCGGCGCCGCCCTGACGCTGCGGTCCCTGGCCACCCACCATCCGCTCGGGTTCGCGCTGGCGGCCGGCGCCGCCCTGCTCGTGCTCGAATTCGGGTTCTTCCTGGTCACTCCCCGGTTGCTGCTCGACCTGCCGTTCAAGTGGCGCGATCTGGTCCCCGGCGCCGCCGTGTGCACCGCGGCGGCCACCGTCGTGCACACCGTGGCGACGTTGTTCCTGCGCAACTGGTTCGGCGAGTACGGCCATGCCTACGGCGCATTCGGCATCAGCCTGGCGCTGGCCGCGTTTGTCGGCATCATCGCCTCCTTCTGGGTCTGGATCGCCGCCGTGATGGGCGTCTGGTGGGAGCGCAGGGCAGGACCCGCCGCCGTCGCTGCGATGGAGGAACTGTCAGCCGACCTCAGCGCGTCATAAGCGCCCAGCCTGGCATGCAGGCCGCACTTCGCTTAGCAGGCTAGGCCGTTGGATCGTCCCGTTGGGATGACGCGGAAAACCGGACAACGATCGACAATGACGTAACCCAGTCAGTCAGCGCGACTCGGGTCGATCTGAGGAGAGGGCGATGAGCGACTCGTTCGATGTGATCATGTCCGCCGTGAGCGCGAGCGAGACCATCCCGGCGGTCCTACCCCGCCAACGGCTACGGCCTGTCCGACATGATCGGCAACGTCTGGGAATGGACGGCGGACTGGTACCACGGTCACGCTGCCACGGCGCACGCCTGCTGCACGCCGCCGCCGGACCGCGGCCGGGCGGCCAGCATCGATCGGAATGACCCGGCGCGCATTCCGCGCAAGGTCATGAAGGGCGGCTCGCACCTGTGCGCGCCGAACTACTGCCGCCGCTACCGGCCCGCCGCCCGGATGCCGCAGTCCGTCGACACCTCGACCAGCCACCTGGGCTTCCGCTGCGTCATCCGGCCTGCGAGAACGACGCCGTAGTGAACGACAAGCCAGCCGAGCGGGAGGCCACAGTCGGCGGCCAGGTCACCGAAGCCGGCCTTGCCGCGTGCCCTTCGGACCCAGTTGATGGTACCTCCGCCCGCGGATTGAGCATGGCGTCTACGCGGCCAGGTTCTCGCGGCTACCGTAGGCGCACAGGCCCCACAGCGCGACGACGTCCATAGCGATGATGGTCAGCGACCAGAACGGGTAGGCCGGGATGAAGAACATCTGGTCGATGGCGTTCAGCCCGAGCACAACCACCGCGAACCAGCGGGCTGCTTGGTTGCCCGCCATCACGCCAGCCGCGGCGAGCAACTGGAGCACGCCGAGGATGAGGGTGATCCAGCCCAAGGTGCGCAGGTTGGCGAACACGTAGTGCGCGTTGGCCACGAACACGTGCGAGTTGGCCACCGCGGCGATGCCGTAGATCAGGTTGAAGCAGCCGATCACGACCAGCAGGATCGCCGCGAACAGGACCAGGCCGTAGCCCTGGCCTTCGGCCCGGCTTCCGCGTGCGCCCCTGGATGGCGTGGTTGTTGCCGACGTCACTGTGACCTCCCATATCGTCGGAATCGCCGGAATCGTGACTCCGGCCTTTTCTCCTTGCACCATCGATCTCACCTCGCCGGGCGCTCAAGGAGCATTGCCCGAACGGGATTAAAAGAGAGAGGTCGGCCCTACCGGAGAGCGTGCGCCGCCGGCGCCGCCCCAACAGCAGGCCGGTCCGAATTCCTGGGGCTGGGGTCGGTACGTCAACGATCCTCAACAGTTCTCGGCGGCCCGGACGCCAGTGCCTCTACGGGCGTGGCTTACCCGCCGCGGGCGATCCCGGATGGTTGCGCACTGGCTAGCCTCATTTAGCAACGTGGCCAGAAGGGGTGGCCAGAAGAGAAGGTCGTCCGCCCCGGATGACGCCAGATGCCAGCTCCCCAAATGCGCCGAAAAGGATGAGCGCTATTTCCAGTTGCCGATCTATACATCCGCCGCCGTGTGCAGAGTACGGGGGCCAGGGACGTGTAATCATGCACCGTGCGGCGCAGGAAAGCCACAGATGAAACTCCGCGTCCCGGTGAGGCGGGACACGCTGGGCAAGGACGCGGTCGCCGGCCTGGTGCTCGGCGTGGAGAGCGTTCCTGACGGTCTGGCCGCTGGCCTGCTCGCCGGGGTTAACCCGCTTGCGGGCCTGTACGCGTACCTGTTCGGCACGATCGGCGGCTCGTTGTTCACCAGCTCGGCGTTCATGGCCGTGCAGGCGACGGGAGCGATGGCCATCGTCATCGCCGACGTCCCGGCGGTTCACTCGGCTGACGACCCGGCGCGGGCCTTGTTCACCTTGTCGCTGCTCACCGGCGTGGTGATGCTCGCGGCCGGGTTCTTGCGGCTCGGCTCGGTGCTGCGATTCGTCTCGAACGCGGTGATGGTGGGGTTCATCAGCGCGGTCGGCGTCAACATCATCCTCGGTCAGCTGGCCAACCTCACCGGGTACAAGGCGGAGGGAGCCAACCGCGTCGTCCGCGCCGTCAACACCGTGATCCACCCCGGTGAGCTCCACCTGCAGTCCCTGGCGATCGGGATCGTGACGGTCGCGCTGATCCTGCTGCTCGAGCGCACCAGGGCCGGCCCGCTGGGGCTGGTGCTCGCGGTCATCATCACCTCGGCTGGCGTGGCCGTGCTGGGCTGGGGTGGTGTCGCCACGGTCGGTGAGCTCAGTAAGATTCCCCGCTCGCTGCCGCTACCCGAGGCCCCGATGCTCCGGCTGGTCCCGTCGCTGCTGATCCCGGCCGCGTCCCTGGCGTTCGTGGGACTGGTCCAGGGGGCGGCCATCTCGGCCGGCTTCCCCAACCCCGACGGCCGCTACCCCGACGCGTCCCGTGACTTCATCGGCCAAGGCGCCGCGAACGTGATCGCCGGGATCTTCCGCGGCATGCCGGTGGGCGGGTCCATGTCGGCCACCTCGCTGAACAAGGCCGCAGGCGCCCGGTCGCGCATCGCTCTCGTGATCGCCGGGGCGGTGATGGCGGTGGTGATCCTCGCCTTCGCCGGCCTAGTCGGCCACATCGCCCTGCCGGCCCTGGCCGGCCTGCTCATGCTGGTCGGCTTCCGGACCATCAAGCCTGACGATCTCCGGTCGGTGTGGAAGACCGGCACGGTGCAGAAGGCGGTGCTGGTGACCAGCTTCGCGCTCACTATGGTCATCCCGCTGCAGTACGCGGTGCTCACCGGGGTGGGCTTGTCCGTGATCTTGCACGTCGTGCGGCAGTCGAATCAGGTCACCATCAAGCGCTGGCGGCTGGACCCGGACGGGAACCTCATCGAGACCGACCCGCCGGCCCAGCTCCCGGCCGGCGAGGTGGTCGCGCTCCAGCCGTACGGGAGCTTGTTCTTCGCGGCCGCGCCGGTGCTCGAATCACAGCTCCCGGCCCCCACCGCCACCTCCCTCAATTCCGTGGTGATTCTCCGGCTGCGGGGACGCACCGACCTCGGCACCACCTTCATGGACGTGCTGCGCCGCTACGCCCAGGCCCTCACCGCGGCAGGCAGCAAGCTCGTCATCGTCTCGGCCAGTGAACGGATCCAAGAACAGCTCCGCGTGACCGGCGTCACCGACCTGATCTCCCCGCAGGACATCTATGTCGGCGATGAACGAGTTGGCGCCACCCTCAAGCGCGCGTACGCGGACGCAACATCCTGGATCGAACACAACCAGCCCGCCACCGGAACCGACGCGCGATGACCCACGGGCGAGCGCGACGCCGTTGCGAGCAGCAGCGCGATGTCATGCAGTCCGTCAATCCTGACAAGCCGCTGGATCATCGCGACCCGGAGCTGGCATCATCCCAACGGGGTAAAAGAGCGAGGGTCGGCCAGCCTGTTACTTGTCGAGGAGCGCCAGTTCGCGGGCCCGGCCGATTGCCTGGTTTCGTGAGGAGACGCCTAGCTTCCGGTAGATCGCCATCGCTTCCGCCTTGACGGTATGCCGGGACAGGAACATCTCCTCGGCGATCTCCGGGAACGACAGGTGGGTGGAGAGCATCGGCAGCAGGCGCAGCTCGGCAGCAGTCAGGGCCGAGGCTCCCAGGGCGGACGAACCCCGGGCGCGGGAAAGCTCCGCCCGCAGGTCCGCGGCCTGCCGGGCGAAAACACCGAGGCCGGGGCGCCGCACGAGGATCTCGTCGGCCTCCCGGAGCAGGATCCGCGCCGCGCCGACATCGAACAACGCGAGGTAGCACCTCGCGACCTCAATCCTCGCCTGAACGGCGAGATGCGGCAGCGCGTAGGTCAGGCCGGGGCGAAGACGCTGCGCCCGGGTCAGTTCCGCCTCAGCACGCGAACGGTCGCCCTCGTGCAGCGCCACCCGCGCGGCCACCGCGTACAGGATCGCGACCGGGGGATAGTCCTCCAGCTTGCCCTCACGAGCAAGCGACCGGGCCTCGGCCAGGTACCGTCCGCCCCGCTCCCAGTCGCCCCTGCCGATCGCCAGCAGCGACCGCTCGGCCAGCGCGATGCATGGACCGAACATGATCCTGCTAGCCTGGCCCTCCACAACCACATCCCCGAACAGGACATCGGCCCGGTCTAGATCACCGGCCATCAGGTGCGCGGCCGCCAGGTACATCATGGACGTGATCCGCCAGAAGCTGCCAGGGGCCATGGCCCTGGCCGCGACCTCCGCGTCGGCCCGCATCCGCTCCACCCCGTCGCGGCATAGCAGCGCCCGGATCAGCGCCAGCCACGGCTCGACCGACGAACTTCCGTCCGGCAGTCGCGTGACGACGGGTCCCCGGTGGGCGACGTCGGCCCATAGTTCGGCGTAGGTCGGCTCCCCGGTCAAGGCGCAGAACAACGCCGCCAAGACGGCGATCGCCGGGTAGCTTTCCATGGCCGCGCGGTCTTCGAGCCACCCGAGCCACCGTTCGACCGTAGCCACCCTGCCCCGCTGGTAGGCGGGAAACGTCAGAGCGCCGGCGAGGCGAGCCACCGAATCCACCTCGCCCGCCTTCATCCAGTACTCCAGTGCCTCCTCGGGCTCCCGGTTGCGCTCATACCACTGCGCAGCTCGCCGTTGAAGGATGGGTATCTGGTCAGGTTCCTGGCGGTGCAGTTCCGCCAGGAGCATGTCGCGGAACAAGTGGTGGTAGCGGTACCACTGTCCCCGCCGGTCCAGCGGCACCAGCAGCAGGTTCGACCGCTCCAGGTCTGCCAGGGCCGCCATGGAACCGCTCGTGCCGAGCACCGCATCGCACAGCGGACCGCACATGCGCTCCAGCACCGCGGTCCGGGTCAGGAACGTGCGGTGCTGGCGTGAGATCCGCGCCAGGAACTCTGACTCCAGGTACTCGCTCACCAGCCGGTCGTCGCCGCTGAACGAAACCGCCGCATCCGCAAAGGGACCGCCTTCCTTGAGGTAGAGCGCCGCGAGGTACAGCCCGGCCGGCCACCCCTCGGTCCGCCGGTGCAACTCCGCCTCGTCGTCCTCACTCAGAGTGAGATCCACATTGCGCAGCAGCCGGGACGCCTCCTCCCGGGTGAGCGACAGGTCCCCCAGCCCGACCTCCAGGATTTTGCCCTCGGCGCGCAGCCGTGCGATCGGCAGCGGCGGCTCGGCCCGGCCGGCGAGTACCAGCCGGGAACCACCCGGCACATGATCGGCCAGCACGGACAACGCGGCCCGGCATTGGGAGTTGTGCAGCGCGTGCACGTCGTCCAGGACAAGCGCCACGGGCGAGGCCATCAATGAGAAAGCCGAGCCGAGCCGCGGGACGACCGACCCGGGCACTGAGCTGCCGGGGGAAGCAAGAGCATCGAATACCCGCTCGCCGACCGGCTCCACCGCATCGAGCGCCTTCGCGACATAGGTGAGCAGGACCTTCGGATCGTTGTCGGCTTCGTCGACCGACACCCAGGCAAAGGCCTGGCCGTTGCGCTCGGCCCACTGGGCCAGGACGGTCGTCTTCCCGTAGCCGGCCGGCGCGACCACCGAGGTGATCGGACGACGGTCACCCCGCTTGAGCCGTTCGATAAGCGACGAACGACGCACCGTCCCTGGCCGAAGCTGGGGGCGGTGAAGCTTCGCCGCGATAAGGTCGAACACCGGCTCGCCTGAACCATGCGATGGCCCAGTTCGCTGGCGCGGCTCGCTGTCGCCCAATGCCCGGTGGCCTCCCCTGGAATTGCGTGCCGTTCCAAGGATCGGCCGCACTTTGAATCAGGTCAAGGGCGACAAAGTGAACAAAGGCCGCGTCAGGCCCCAAACGTGGCGAGACGGCGCCAAGCTGGACGGCGGCTGGGAATGCCGTCACGTTTCCGCCGATCCGGCAACCTAGGCGGGCTTGTTGGCTGGCGGGACTGGAGATCATGCATCCATACCCGTGCAGGGTGATGCCGCTGATCCGCCCCTGGGCGATGCTGGGCCTGCGCTGGGAGCAGGACCCGTTAGCCGGCCGCTGCCGGCAACCTCACCGGCGGAAAGGAGATGCCATGCCGAGCCCCAGCGTGCGCAACAGTAGCCACAGCAATGCCATACCGTCGACCGGGTCGATCAGTGCCCCCTCCAGACCAGGACTCGCTGCAGCCGTTCGGTCGGGCGGACAAAGCCCAGCAGCAGACCTACCGCCGTCAGCCGGAAACGACGAGAAGTACTCCGATCATCACCGCTGCGCCTGGTGATATGCCTAACATGCGAGGCAGCGGTACATGATCCTCGCGACGGGTGCTGCCGGGACGTCGGCTGAGACGTTCACTGAGCTGATGGATCACGTTGCCCAGAGTTTCGAGGTGCTGGGAGCCGCGATCCTGGTCGTCGGCGTGATCTGGTCGTTCGTGCTCGCCACTGTGGCCGTGCGGCGATCCGGCTGGTCGACAAAAGCCTACGTGGTCCTGCGCCAGGCATTCGGCGGGACCCTGCTGCTCGGACTGGAAATACTCGTCGCCGCCGACCTGATTCGCACCATCGCGGTCGCGCCCACCTTCAACAATGTCCTACAGCTCGGGCTAATCGTGCTGATCAGGACGTTCCTGAGCTTCTCGCTGGAAACCGAGATCGAGGGCGTTGCGCCGTGGCGGCGGGCCCTGATCAGCGGCGCGGGGACGATCCGCCGGGCCTCGGCCAGTGCGCTGGAGTCCGAGACGCCGCCCAGGCAGCCGTGACGGTGACGAGGCGTAGCAGCACCACCTCGCAGATCTGCACCAGCCGAAAATTGTCAGCGCCGCCGCACCGATGAGGGGCGCCTTGCGGTGCGCGCAGGTCCACCGGCCTGCCGGCCCGGTCCTGGCGGCCCTCATGCAGCCGCCGGACCGTCCTGGTCGCTCGTGTCCTGTCGTTGCTGGCCGCGGCGCACGGCCCCCAGCAGGACCCGCACGCCGGCGCCCAGCAGCGCGATGTCGCCGAGCATCTGGACGATCAGCACCACCCGGGCGGCCTCGGACTTGGGGCTGATGTCCCCGAATCCCACCGTGGAGAAGACTGTCACGGCGAAGTACAGGGCGTCGGTGCGGGTCAGCGGCTGGGTGAAATTCGCCGCAGACGCTCGCTGCATCACGAAATAGGTCGAGGCGAACACCAATAGGTAGAAGGGAAGGATCAAGCCCAGCGCCTCAAACGCTTTGATCCTCGGATAACGCGAGCCGATGATGGACCTGACCTGCCACACCGCGATGCCCGCGAAGACCAGCAGGCCGATCAGGATGCGCACCGCGGTGTTGCCGTTCCACGGCTGGTCCAGCGGGAGCAGGTAGTACACGACGACCAGCGCGGCCGTGCTCAGGACACCTCGCAGCACCGCCCCGAAGACCAGTCGCCTCCGCTGGGCCGGCGGCAGCTGGTAGTACAGCTGATCGGTCATGGTCGTCGCTTCGGGCTTCCTTCCCACCCCGCCTCACGGCGACGCAGTTGCCTCCGGCCCGGAGTCAGCACCGCCTCTTCCTCCAAGGGACTTCACCCCCAATCGATCGCCCCAATGCCGGGCCACAACCCGCACAGCACGCCGACGAATGTGGCTCAGGCAGCTCGCTGGCCGTGGTCAGCGAGCCGCCTGCGGCTCCCGGTTGTCCGGCTCGCGGCCACTGGGTTAATGGCAAGCTATCCGCTGATGCCGTGGGCCACGTGCCCGTGGTGCGCCGATTCGTGCAGCGACTGCTCGTCGTCTGAGGTCAGGTGCGGCTTGATGTCGAAGGTGACCTTCTTGATGGTTCCGGTGAACGTGAACGGTGCCCGGTCCGCGTAGTTGCGGTCGACGACGCCGCCGTTGTCGCGGCCGATGTCCATGCCCGCGTAGCCGGAGAACCGGAGCGGGACGGTGAAGTCCATCCGGCCCTTGCCGATCTCGGTTGCGTTGGCGAAGAGGCGGACGTCACCGCCAGTAGCGGGCTTGGCCGCGTCGGCGTGGAACTCCAGGCGGACGGTAACCTCGCCGACGGGCAGGGTGGTGTCGGACTCTTGCCGGTACACCAGCGCCCCCATCATCGAGTAGGTGTGCCTGAGCCTGCCGCCTTCGACGAACAGCGAGAAGCCGCCCAGGTGGTCGGCCTCGGCCACGATCACGCCCTCAGCGCCGCCCTCAGGTATCACCAGGTCGGCGGAGATGGCATAGGAGTGGTTGTAGATCCGGGGGATCATGCCGGACGCGATGTTCTGCACGTCACCGTAGTAGGTGTAAGTGGTCTGGGCGGGGAGCGGCGGCAGCAGGCCGAAGTAGAAGCTTAGGCTGCCGAGCAGCGGGAGAACCTTGTACTTCTCCGCCTCGGCCCAGAACAGGGCCTGCAGCTCCCTGACCTTCTCGGGGTGCTCGGCCGCGATGTCGTCCGCCTGGCTGAAGTCATCCGGCAGGTAGTACAGCTCCACTGGATCATCGTCGGGCTGCCACACCTCGGGCGCGAACCTCGCCATCGTCTCCGGAGTCAGATCCCAGGGGATCCGCGAGATCGACTGGGCGAGCCACCAGCCGTCCTTGTACATGGCCCGGTAGCCGGCGATCTCGAAGTACTGCTGGGTGTGGCGCTCCTCGGCGTCCGGGCTGGCGAAGGTGTGCAGGAAGCTGGTGCCGTGCATCGGCGTCTGGGCGATCCCGTCGACGTGCGTCGGCTCCGGCAGGCCGGCCAGCTCCAGGATGGTCGGGCCGATGTCGATGCAGTGGGTGAACTGGCTGCGCAGCCCCCCGGCGTCGGTGATCAGCCGGGGGTAGCGGATCACCATGCCCTGCCGGGTGCCGCCCAGGTGGGAGGCGACCTGCTTGCCCCACTGGAACGGGCAGTTCCCGGCCCACGCCCAGGCCGCCGCGTAATGCGGGGCGACCAGGTCGGTACCCCACACATCCAGCCCGCCGTACTGCTGGATCAGCGCGAGCTGCTGCTCGGGGGTCAGCGGGATGCCGTTCTGCATCGTGAGCTCGTTAAACGAGCCGGTAATCGCGCCTTCCATGCTGGCGCCGTTGTCGCCGAAGATGTAGATCACCAGCGTGTTGTCCAGCTCGCCCATCTCCTCAACCGCGTCGATTACCCGGCCGATGTTCCAGTCGGCGTTCTCGCAGTACCCCGCGTACACCTCCATCTGCCGCGCGTACAGGGCCTTCTGGTCATCGGGCAGGGAATCCCAGGCCGGGAACGCCTCGTTGCGGGGAGTCAGCTTCGCGTCGGCCGGGATGACACCCAGCCGCTTCTGCCGCTCGAACGTCTGTTCCCGGTAGGCGTCCCAGCCGCCGTCGAACCGCCCCTTGTACCTGGCCGCCCACTCCTCCGGCACATGGTGCGGCGCGTGCGCGCAGCCGGTGGAGAAGTACGCGAACCACGGCTTGGCCGGGTCCTGGGCGCGCACATCGTGCAGCCACTCGATCGTCTTGTCGGCCATGTCATCGGGGAAGTAGTACTTCTTCCCGTCATGGCCCTGGGGCACCCCGATCGTCTTATTGTTCTCGGTTATAACCGGATCCCACTGCCCGGACTCACCGCCCAGGAACCCCCAGAAGTAGTCAAAGCCCCATCCGTTCGGCCACCGGCCGAACGGGCCCGCCGCGCCCTGCTGGCCATCCGGCGTCAGGTGCCACTTACCGAACGCAGCCGTGCTGTAGCCGTTCATCTGCAGCACCTTAGGGAACGGCGTGCTGTCCTCCGGGACGAACGCCGTGTACCCGGGAAAGCCGGAGGACAGCTCGCCGATCGAACCGAAACCGACAGCATGATGATTACGGCCGGTCAGCAAGGCGGCCCGGGTCGGCGAGCACAGCGCCGTCACGTGGAACCGGTTATACCGGACGCCTTCATCAGCGATGCGGGTCATGGCAGGCGCGGCGATCGGGCCACCGAACGTACTCGGCTGCCCGAAGCCCGCATCATCGACCAGCACCAGCAGCACGTTGGGCGCCCCCTCAGGCGGCGTGACGTGCCCGATAAGGCCCCAGTCAGGGGCCGAGCCCGCCAGCGTCCGGTTCGCCGTCCCCTTAAATGCCGGATCCGGCATGGGTAGCCTGGTCCGGTCGATCGGTGCATCCGCCATGGACGTGTCCTTTCCTGAGTTATCTTCCCGAGCCCGGTACACAGACTCCATCTACAGCCGACCGCACCGGCATCCAACATCGCATCACCCATCAGGAGTAATCCCTGTCCAGCCATCCGAGGTAGGCGTCGAGGTCCCGGCCGGCGCGTTCTGAAGTTACTTGTCTTCTCATAATCCGGTGGTCACCCGAGCGAGCCGCCAGCTACACGCCTTCTCCCAAGTCGGCGATAAATTTGATGGCCGTTATGCTCGGCAGAAACACGTACGCAGCGGCCTTGGTGGTAATGAAGCTCGAGAGATCCGTAACCTCGATCGGCGGGCCTCCATTTGCCTGCGGTATGATGAAAATGCTCTCAGCTGGATTCTGGGTGCCAATCAGTGGATCTTTCGACTTTGGGGGAAGCCTGACGGCCCCGGCGAATTCGCTGTCATTAGCCCACTGTCGCAGCACGAACTCGTATTGGTTTTCGATGTTCGAGTTGATGAAATGAAAGAGCATCCCGCGCTCGATGCCATCGTAGGGCTTCCTTCGATCATAGGTCGGTCCGTACGGCAGACCGCGACGAATCAGCCGGTGAGAATTGTTGCTGCCGCCCGGCAGCCCCTGGCCCGCAACTGGCTGGCCTCGTGGATTGACGCGGCGTATGTGTGCGCCGACGGGACAGCGGATCCCCTTTGGATCACCCGCACCGTCGGCATCTACATACCCGAAATTGTTCAACTGTTCGGGCGATATCCCCCCCGCGGGGCTATCCGTGTCCGGTGACAAGGCGAGAGGAACGCCGTTGCGCCATCGCCCCAATATCTTCGCGGCCAGCAGTTCGGGATCGATCTTGTCCTTGTTCGACTGCAAGAAGTCCTCAAAGCCCACGACGTCAGTCTCGACCTTCTTGAAAACCGCGAAGCTGCCGTTCAGGCCGAGTTCTCGCGGCTCGGGTACGTCGTAGTTCTCCGCTTCTTCCCGCAAGACGAAGAGCCATGGCTCGCAGGGCCGCTGGTGATCGAGGGGATATAGTTCCGGGCCGCCGCGAATGGTCGGCGTACTGATTCCGTCGGTATATCCGAAGTGAACCTTGGCAGTAGGCACCGGTTTGCCATCTTGCATCTCCATGAGCGCCATCCCGTCCTGGCGCCAGATTTCCCGGAAGGCATCTCCTTCGGCAAACCAGGCGCGCACCCTGTCGCTGTAGCCCGTCATCGCTTCCGGGCTGATGGCGTGCAGCGTCACCAGGACGTGATCGTGCCCCTTGCCAAAACCGGCAATCCAGTTCCCGGGCGAGCTTGGCCCAGTTTCTCCGACCGACTCCGCTCGTTGCGCGGCTCCCTCGATGAACGCGCCAAATGACTTGAACGACAGCGCCGGGACGCGTTCCTCCATCTCGAGCGCCACCAGCCCGGGCCACGTGACACCGATGTTGAGGCAATAGTCTGGCTTGCGACGCGGCGCCGCCGCGGGATCGTCTCCCGGTCCGGGCGCGAACCCCACGTGCCAGTCCCCGGCCGTGGTGATCTGCGGGACGTCGGATTCGTCGCCGCTCACGAGCCGTCCGAGTTGCCTGCGCGCTTGCGCCGGAGTACCCACCGTCAACAAGAAATGCCGCACCATCGGCATTCTGTAACCGCGGAGAATGAACCCCTGAATGTCAGCGAGGTCGAACGCCGACTCTTCCGCGGCCGCCGGACCGCCACCGGCCCCCGAAGGTTCATGCCGCCTTCGGCCAAGCAACCGGCGAAGAACCCCCGGGCCCTTCACCGCCGGTGCTCCTTGTGACTTGTGCTCCTTGACCAGCGCCCAACCCGGAGTTGACTACGGTTCGTGACCACGTGAAACCTAGTCCTCGCCGGCGGTGGCCGGTGGTGACTCGCGATCGGCCAGCAGGGCCTTGATGTCTTGAACCGAGAGGCCTGGATAGGCGCTGTAAAACCCGATCGCCGGATAGTTGTTTTCCAGTCCCCACTGGTAGAACGCCTGGGCGTTCTTTTCCACCGGGGTTGGCGGCCCGCCAGTGACACGTGGAAAGAGAGCATTGAAGACGAAGGCGGTCTTGTCTGCAAAGTCCTGGAAGTACTTCTCCATATCACCGTCGAAGACCGTGAAGAACCCTATGTGGTTGTGTTCAAAGGGCACCCAGTGGGCAACATGAAGCGTCCCGATGGAATCCGACGCTTTGTGTCCCTTGTCTCCTACCAGGGCCCCGGCGACCAGCTTCACGCCAACGGCTTGCACACGTGACTTGAAGGCTATGTACGTCAGCAAGGTGCCCTGCGAGGTAGTGCCCGTAAAGCCCGCCGCACGCGCGCATGCCTTGATGTCCTGAACCGAAGCGTCCTCGTAAGCAAAGTACGTGTCTAGAGGCTCGCGGACATGCCGCTTCAGCCATTTGATGACCCCCTCGGGGTTATCAGCCACGGGCATGGGCGGAGGGTTGTCCACATATGTGAAGATGGCGTCGAACACCGGCCCGGCACTCTCCACGAGCCGCTCAATGTGCTCGTCGGTCTCGCCGTCGATGTCCGAAAGGAAGAGAAGCTTCTCGTCTCCCTCCACCATGAACCGGGAGAAATGCACCGTACCGAGATCGTCCTGCGCTGCCGCGAGATCGGGCATCAGCGGGGGCAGCTCCCCGGGTAGCGCCTTGGCGATGGCAGGACCCTTGATCGGGAAGTCAACGAGTAGATGACTCTGGCTCATAGCGTTCTCCTTAGCTGTCAGAAGGGCCGTGGACGTCCGATGTCACGCCACCATCATCGGAGCGCCCGCGCAGGATCTCCTCACCCGCCGCGGGTAAAGCGGCAACGAATCCCGGTTAAACCTCGCCCGTTCTTACGCGGCGCACCTGCGCGGCGTTAGCGGCGCACGGGCCAGCACTCGCCGCTCGGCCAGGACCTGCCAGGTCGACACGCGGACCTTGATCGGCGCGACATGTTGCCTCATCGGCGTCCTGCTGCTCTTCCCGGAACGTACCGAGGAAAGCAGTCAGGTGATCAGCCCGCAGCGCTGATGTTCCGATGTGGCGAAGGAGGGTTCAACGCGCCTGGCGCATCGGTTTCCAGCCTGGCCGCGGGACGCTGGCGCGCAGGCGCCGGGAATAGGGGTGCCCGGGATGGTCGAGTACCCGGGCGGTCGGGCCGCGTTCGACCACGGTCCCGCGGTGCAGGACGAGCGTCTCGTCGGTGAGCTGGCGCACGACGGCCAGGTCGTGGCTGATCAGGAGGTAGGAGACCTGGGTCTCGTCGCGGATGTCGGCGAGCAGGTTCAGGACTTGGGCCTGGATCGACATGTCAAGCGCGGAGAGCGATTCATCGAGGATCAGGACGGCGGGCTGCGCCGCGAGGGCGCGGGCGATCGCAACCCGCTGCCGCTGGCCGCCCGACAGCGACCGGGGCAGCGCCCGTGATTGCCGTTCGTCGAGGCCGACCAGGCCGGTGAGTTCGGTGATGCGGGCGTGCCGACGCTCGACGGGCCAGCCGTGGTGCAGCCGCAGCACCTCGTCGATGGCGGCCTCGGCGTTCTGGCGAGGATCGAGGCTGGTGTAGGGGTCCTGGAAGACGATCTGCACCTCACGGCCGCGCCGGCGCCGGTCGCGGGTGGACCGGGGCGGCCGGGACCGGTCGTGCCCGCAGGCGGTGATGGTTCCGCTGGTGGGCCGCTCGAGGCCGGTGATCATCCGCGCGATCGTGGTCTTGCCCGAACCAGACTCCCCAACGATGGCCAGCGACCGGCCGCAGCGGAGGCCGAAGGAGACGTCGTCGACGGCGACGAACTGGCCGAATTGCTTGCGCAGGCCGGCTACCTCGAGGACCAGCGCGCCGTTGATGTCAGTCATCGGGCTTCACCTGAAGCTGGCCGCGGAGCTCGTGCGCACGAGCGCAGCGGGAAACCCCGCCGGCCATCTCGACGAGGTCGGGCACCGCGGCCCTGCAGACGCCGACCACGTGCGGGCAGCGGGGCGCGAAGGCGCACTCCCCGGCGGGCGCCTCGAACGCCGAGAGCGGACGGCCTGGGATGGCGCGCAACCGGTGCGTGGCCTGCGTGATGTCCGGGCGGGCCGTGGCCAGCGCGGCGGTGTAGGGGTGCAGGGGGTCGCTGTGCAGCAGCGAGGAGGCGCGGACTTCGACGATCTGCCCGGCGTACATCACCGCCGTGCGGTCGCAGATGGCTGCGGCCAGCTCCAGGTCGTGGGTGATGAAGAGCATCGCCAGTCCGGACTGGCGCCGCAGGCCGTCGAGTATCGCCATGACCTCGGCCTGGGTGGTGACATCCAGCGCGGTGGTCGGCTCATCGGCCAGGAGCAGGCGGGGCCCGGTCAGCAAAGCCGCGGCGATCATGACTCGCTGCAGCATCCCGCCGGACATTTGGTGCGGGTACTGCTGGAGCCGCCGGGCCCCGTCCTCGATGCCCACCTGGGTAAGCACGTCCACCGCGCGGCGGCGCGCCTCCGCCCGTGACACCCCATGGTTGACGCGCAGCGCCTCGGTCATGAAGTCCCCGATGCGCCGGACCGGGTTAACGTGCGCCCGCGGGTCCTGGAAGATCATCGCCACCTGGCTGCGGTACCGCCGGAGATCCGCACCGGCGAGCCCGCCGACATCGGTGCTGCCGAACCGGATCGAGCCGCGCACCTCGGCATCGGGCGGCAGCAGACGTCCTATGGCCCGAGCGGTCAGGGACTTCCCCGATCCGGACTCGCCGACCAGGCCGACCGCCTCGCCCGGCCGCAGCGTGAGCGAGACATCTCGCAGCACGGCGCATCTGGCGCCGTTCACCTCCAGAAGCACGGTCAAGCCGGCCACCGCCAGCAGCGGCAGGCCGGATGCTGCCCCGGCGGACGCCATCGTGTCGCCCGGTGCCGGGCCACTCATTCGCGGGCCGCCTGGGCTTGTCCGAACAGCCGCTCGCCCAGCACGTTGACCGCGATTACCACGGCCACGATGCACAGGCCGGCGGCGACCGCGGGCAGCGGATGGCCCAGCAGGAGACCGTCCTGGTTTTCTGAGATCATCACCCCCCAGTTAGCGGTGGGTGGCTGGACCCCGAGGCCAAGGAACGAGACGGCGGCCAGGTCAACCATGGCGTAGCCGAACAGGATCGTGGCCTGGGCGACGATCAGCGGCCCGATGTTCGGGACCACATGCCGCAGGCAGATCGCGGTGGCCGACGCTCCCTGCACCTCCAGCGCCGCGACATAGGGCTGGTTACGTTCCCTCAGTGCCGCGCCTCTCAGCACCCGGGCGACGTAGGGCAGGTACGCGATGGACAGCGCGATCGCCGCCGCGGGCAGGCCCGCGCCGAACACCGCCGCGGCGAGCACGGCCAGCAGGATGCCGGGGAACGCGAACAGGATATTCAGGCCCGTAGAGATGGCGGTGTCGCTCACGCCGCGCCGCCAGGCGGCGGTGACCGCGAGCAACGTACCCGCCGTCACGCTGAGGATGACGACCGCCAGCGGCCCGAGCATCGTGGACTGCGCGCCGGCCAGCAGCCGGGACAATACATCGCGGCCCTCGAAGTCATACCCGAGCAGATGGCCGCCGACCGGGCCGGCCCAGGACAGCGACAGGTTCGGCAGGTTCGGGTCGTACGGGGCGAGCACCGGGCCGAACAGGGCCGCGAACGTCGCGGCCGCGATGACGACCGCCGAGGCGATTCCGGCCGGGCCAGTGGCGCGCAGCACGGCCAGGCCCCGGCGGGAGGCGGAAGTCTCTGCGGCCGGCATGACCGTGCTCACCGGGAGCCGTCCCTCAGCGCCAGCCGCGGGTCGAGCACAGCGCAGATCAGATCCGTTAGCAGGTTGACCACGACGAATGCGGTGACCAGCACCAGCGAGATCCCCTGCACGACCGCGATGTCCTTCGTTTCCGCGGCCTGCACCAGGTAGGCGCCGAGCCCATTCAGGCCGAAGGCGACCTCGACGACCGCGGCGACCGCGATGAGCGAGGCGATCGTGATCCCGGTGATGGTCGTGATCGGAATGGCCGCGTTGCGCAGGATATGCCGCTGGATCACCCGGTGGGCCGGGATGCCGCGGCTGACCGCGGTCTGTACGTGCTCGCGGCCGCCCTCTGCGCGGACCGCGGCCCGGGTGACCCGGGCGACGATGGCCAGCGACGCCGCGGCCAGGGCGATAGCCGGCAGGGTGAAATGCCTGACGTCGTCCAGGAAGCTGGTGCCGTTCCCGAGAGCCGGGAACCAGCCGAGCTTCACCGCGAACACCATGATCAACGCGATCGCGGCGACGAACGCCGGGGTGGCAGCCGAGACCGCAGTCACTACCAGCACGCCGGTGTCGAGCGGCCCGGACCGGAGCCCGGACACGACGCCCAGGCCGATCCCCAGTACCACGATGATCACGGACGCGTACAGAACCAGCCCGGCGGTGGTCCAGATCCGGGATGCGATCAGCGTGGACACGTTCTCCCGCAGCGTGATCGAGACCCCGAGGTTCCCGTGCAGTGCGTTGTCCAGCCAGTACCAGTACTGGGCGACGAACGACTCGTTCAGGTGGTAGCGCTGCTCCAGGACCTGGGCGCTGCCCGGGGGCAGGGGCTGTCCGCCGGACAGCGCGGCCAGCGGGGTTCCGGGCGCCAGGTACAGGGCGGCGAAGATCACGAAGCTCGCCACGAGCAGGCTGGCCACCAGCAGGACCAGCCTGCGCGCGACGAAGCGCCAGCCCATCGCTCAGCCGGTCCCGCCCTGCTGGTCGGCCCAGGGGGAGAACAGGTAGGCGGCCGTCACACCGGCGACCGCCGCCAGCTGGCTGGCGGTACCGAAGGTGATCGTCTTCGCGGGGTCCCCGGCCTGCTTCCTGGTGCCCGCCGGGGCGACCCCGGCCAGGGCCGGGCCCGACGGGACATTGCCCGACGACGAGCCCGACCCGCTTGACGATGGGCCGCACGCTGTGACCACCATCATGCATGGCGCTATCACGGCAGTGGACGTTGCCCGGCTGTGCGTGTGATCCATCCGCACCCCCACGGCCCATCATCTCAGCCAGCCCGGCTCGAGTCACCGGCGAGGGGCCGGAGTTACGCGCTCGACCTGCTCCGAGGCTTCGGGCCATCATGAGATGGCAGATTCTCGCAGCAGCAGGGCATGACTGATAGCGACGTGCGTCAGCGGGTGGACCGGCTCACCTACGTGTTGGAGCTGGATTGTCATGTGGCGAGGCGGTCGTCGTGTGCACCTGCCGCGGCCTGGACGCCCGGTATGGACCCTCCCGGGTCGCGTGAGCCTTAGCAGCCGAAGAGTCCGGAAATTCATGCTAATGAGGGTTTAATGCCGATGGCGTGATGTCTAGCCTGGCTGACTTGCGTTGGCTGGTGGATGAGTGCGAGACGTCCTGACGACGACCGGGCGTGGCGGTATCGCGACGTGTGGTCTCCCGTGGCGAGCGGCCATCAGGCCGCCGGCGGGAAGGAGGAAGATCCGATGGTAGCCGATGTTGCCGGGCAGGTGGCGGCTCCCGCCAGACGGCCGGCAGTTTCCGCTGGTATCCCCATCCTGGCAGCCAGGATCACCATGCCAGGTGTACCGGACTGGGCGGTGCCGCGTCCGCGGATCACCAAGCTGATCGCCGAGGGCGCGCGGCGATGCCGGCTGACCGTCGTCACCGGCCCGCCCGGCGCGGGCAAAACGATGGCCCTGGCGCTATGGGCGGCGGCCGAACGCGGCACTGTTGCCTGGATTTCCCTGGACGACTTCGACAACCAGCCCGGCGCCTTCTGGTCCTATGCCGTTGCGGCCCTGGGCCGGTCCGGAGTTGCCCTTCCTAGGGTGTTGTCGGCTGCTTCGCGCCGACGGCTGGCAGACCATACATTCCTGGTGCGGCTTACGTCGGCGCTGGCTGCCCAGAACCCGCCGGTGACACTGGTCATCGACGACCTTCATGTCCTGACCAGGCCGACGGTACTCACCGAGCTTGACTTCGTCCTGCGGAACGCTCAGCCTGGCCTGCGCATGGTGGTCTCCTCCCGCGGGGATCCGCTGCTGTCCCTGCACCGCTACCGGCTAGCCGGTGAGCTGACCGAGATCCGGGCCAGCGACCTGGCTTTCAGCGCCGCCGAGGCCCGCCTGCTGCTGGCCCAGCACGGCAGCGCGCTATCAGCAGATTCGCTCAAGTGCCTCATGCGGCGGACCGAGGGCTGGGCGGCCGGCCTTCGCCTGGCCGCGATCTCCATGGACGGCCATCCCGACCCGGACCAGTTCGTCAAGGAGCTGATCACCGAGGACAGCGCCCTAACTGGCTATCTGGTGGAAGAGGTCCTCAAGGGCGCGTCGCCGGAGGTCCGAGACGTGCTGCTGAGCACGTCTATCCTGGAGCATGTCAATGCCGAAGCGGTTAGCGAACTGACCGGCAACGAGCAAGCCGGTGCGATTTTGCCGACGGTGGCGCGCGCGAACGCGTTCGTCCAGCCGACCGGGTGCGGGTGGTATCGCTATCACACGTTGCTCGCGGAGGTGCTGCGGCTGAAGCTGAGGCGCGAGTGCCCAGACCGGATTGCTGCTTTGCACCGGAGGGCTGCCCGGTGGTATGAGCGGAACGGCATGCTCACCGCCGCGGTGCAGCACGCCACGCGGGCCGGCGACTGGCAGCTTGCCGCCAGCATGGTCATCGATTCGCTGGCGATCAGCGAGATCATCGAGCCGCGGGGCAGCCCGTCCCTGGCCGGGGAGTTCCGGCGCATGCCGCGCGGTGAAGCCTGGGCGGGGCCGCAGCCGTACCTCGTCGCCGCCGCGGGCGAACTGGCCGCCGGCCGGCATGATTCCTCCGCCGCCGCGCTGGATGCCGGCGAAGGCATGCTTGCGCCCCTTCCCGCCGATGAGCAGGCGGCGTGCCGGTTTGCCGCCGCGGCAATCCGCCTCGCCGCTTCCCGCCGCACCGGGGACCTCGTGGCGGCGGCGGCGGCCGTCTCGGATGCCGAGGCGCTGGTCAGCCGGATGCCAGCGGACAAGCTCGCCCGGCACCCGGAAGTCAGGGCGCGGCTGCTGGCCGACCGCGGGGCCGGTGAGCTATGGCCGGGCCATCTCGACGAGGCGGCCTGCTTCCTCGATGCCGGTGTGGCCGCCGCGACCGGTCCGGGCGGAGAGCACGAACTTGTCGCCTGCCTCGGCTATCTCGCGCTGGTGGAGGCCTTGCGTGGCCAGCTGCGCCATGCCGCACAGCTGGCCGGGCAGGCCGTGGCCTTGGCCGCCGACGAGCAGCGGCCGCCTCAGCATCCGGGCCCCGCGGCGCTCGCCGCGCTCGCCTGGGTGCACCTGGAACGGGATGAGCTGCGGGAAGCCGGCAGGCTGCTCAAGCAGCTGGACGCCGCGCTTAGTGGGTGAACCCATAAGTTCGTGAGGGGTCTCAGGCCGCCTTCGCGAGGTCGGTTTGCCGCCTGGCGTCTTGTTTCTCGTGTTCGCGGATGCGGTGGAGCAGGTCCTTGAGGTCGTTGGCGGTGTATTTCCAGTTGAACGGCTCCGCGGTCCGGTTGTAGCGGTCGATGAAGGCGAGCAGGGTTTCGGATAGCTTCTCCAGGCTGGGAAAATCGTTCGGGGAGACGACTTTCTTCTGGATGACGGAGAAGAAGATCTCGATCTGGTTCAGCCAGGACGCGTGGACCGGGGTGTGGATCATGACCGCGTTGGGGTGCGCTTTGCGGAGCCGGTCGGCGGCGGCCTTGCCGCGGTGGTCCGACCCGTTGTCCACGATGACGAGCACGCGCGGGGCATTCTTGTACTCCGGGCGCTGCATGACCTGGCCAACGAGGTCCATGAACGGGACGATTCCCGTGGTCCCCGGGGTTGAGGCGAACACTTCGCCGGTATGCACGTCCAGGCCGGCGAGCAGCGCGAGCGCGCCGTGGCGGACGTACTCGTGCTCCACGCGGGCGGGCCGGCCGGGCGCGGCGGGCAGCGTGGCGTGGATACGGCCGCGGGCCTGGATGGAAGGCTTGGCGTCAAAAGACAGGATCCGGTCACCCGGGCCGAGCGGCTCGCCCTGATAGAACCCCTGGTAGAGGTCCAGGATCACCCTGGCCTTCGCCTCGAAGTCCGGGTCGCGGGGGAAGATCCAGGACTGGTACTGCCACGGCTTGACCGGGTTCTCCGCCAGGATCCGCAGCAGCGAGGACACCGACACCGGCCCGCTGACCAGGCCCTGCGCCAGCAGCTCGGCGGCCAGTTCCGGGCCGGTCCAGCGGGACAGCGGCACGCCCGTGGCGGCCGGCAGCTGGCAGGCCAGCGCGACGACGGCCGCCCGGTCCGCCTCGCTGATCACCCGCGGCCGCCCGGACCGGGGCAGGTCCTTCAGCCCGGCCAGCCTTCTCTCCGCGAACCGGCCCCGCCACTTGCGCACCGTATTCACGCTGGCCCCCAGGCCAGCGGCGATCCGCTCATTATCCCGGCCGCGGGCGGCAGCCAGCACGATCTGGGCCCGCAGCCGGTCACGGTACGGCGTCTTCGCGCCGCGGACCCGCTTCTTCAAGATCTTGCGCTCCGATGCGGTCAGCGTGACCGGCACCGCGGCAGGCGGCATGCCATCTCCCCAGGCAAATTACACCGATGTAATTTATTCCAGGGCACATGATCATAACCAGGGCGGGCGCTCCCGGACGGCATGATGGGACACGTGCCCGCCATCCCGGAATCAACCCGCGACTCGATCACCTGGCGGCTGATCCTGCACGCGGAAAAGGACTGGCCGCAGCTGGACAAGGTCCAGGTCACCTGCCGCGGCGCCTTCGCCTACGCCGCCGGCATCCTGCCCGGCGGCCAGGTCATCCCGCTGTTCCGGCTCCGCTACGGCGGCTCGGCCCACTCCTTCGGCTTCGCCATCTACACCGCCGCCCGCGAACGCTACGAAGACGCCCTCCTGCTCACCGGCTACCCCACCGGAACCCCGCAAGAAGCACTCGACACCGCCTGCACCGTTCACCTCGCCGGCCTCGGGCACGAACCCGACTCCGAACCCGCAACGAACTTATGGGTTCACCCACTTAGTGTCAGCCCGGACAAGCTGATTGGGGCGGTGGCCTGCCTGATAGCGGCGTGTGGTGGGCTGGCTAAGGGGCACGGCGAAGCGGCCGCGCAGATGGTAGCCAGGGCACGGTCTGGGTGGTCTGTCCCGGCATGGCTGGACCAGCGGCTGAGCCTGGTCGAGTCGCGGGCATACGTGGCGGCCGACGATACCTCGGCCGCGGCCGCCGCGGCCGAACGGGCCGGCGGCAGTAGCTCGCCAGAGGCGGCGGCCGCGCTCGCACACGCATGGCTGGCCGCTGGGGACGGCAAGAACGCAAGGCTGATGCTCGCATCCGCACTAGCGGCCCGGAGCGGGGAGCCCGAACGGGTGCGCGTGCAAGCGGGTCTGGCTGACGCCCGGCTTAGCTACTACGGCGGCGACCGCGTGCGAGGCCGCCAGTCGCTCGCGCACGCGCTGCGGCTGGCCGAACGTGAGCAGCTGAGGCTGCCGTTCGTGTTGGAGCAGGACTGGATTGGGCCGGTACTGCGGTGTGATCCTGAACTGTCCGGCATCCACCAACGTCTGTTCCCATCGGCCCAGCTCCACGATCGGCCCCCGGCCCCGTCAGGCTTGTCCCCGGAAGCCACGGTTCTGGTGGTCGAGCCGCTAACCGAACGCGAGCGCGAGGTGCTGCGGCATGTAGCAGGCATGCTGAATACCGCTGAGATTGCCAGCGAGATGTACATCTCCATCAACACGGTCAAGGCACATCTCAAAAGCAGCTACCGCAAGCTGGCAGCCACCCACCGCGGCGAGGCGGTCCGCCGGGCCCGGCAGCTTGAGCTGATCTGATCTCACCCCCACCGCGATGGCTGCGCGCCGCCTCAACCCTTCCCTGTTTGCTGATAGACGTTGCAGCGTTCCGGTGGGCGAACCAGGTCAGCGATGGGGGTGGTGAACAGGAACTCGTTGTGGGCGATGAGCTGGCCGAGCGTAAAGGTTGGCTGCTCGCGTGGAGGAGGAAGGTTACCCGGCTGGGGTAATGCTGGAATGTGCCCGGTGGTGCTGGGCTGAGATCAGCGTCACGGGAACGAGCTGTGGTGCGTACCGCGAGCGGTATCGCCCCGCCGCGGCGCGGGGAGGTGGGGCCATGACAGCGAAGACAGACGGTGCCGCAGCCCGCAGGTCTGGTGCGCGGGCATCGGGCCAGCGTACGGCGCGGGTCGCGGCGGTGGAGCAGCAGAGCCGGGCGGACCGAGGCGGCGCGATCCCAGCGGCCAGGCGCCGCAGAGCCGGGGCGCTGGCAGGGCGCATACGCATGGGAAGCAGGTACCGCCGGTGAGTGAGGCGACTGTTTCCCCGGCCGATCCGGGCGCGACGATCCGCAGCAAGAGCTACCGCGTCCTGCTCGTCCTGGCCGCGCTGCTCGGCGTGCTGGTCTCGTTCGCCTCGTGGTGTTTCCTGGAACTGGTCCACTGGCTCCAGGAAGAGGTGTACCAGCGCCTGCCCAGCGGGCTGGGACTGCATCCGGTCCCCTGGTGGTGGCCGCTGCCGGTGCTGGCGGTGGCCGGGGTGCTGGCGGCCGTCGCGATCATCCGGCTGCCCGGCCGCGGCGGGCACATCCCGTATGAGGGGCTCAAGGCCGGCACCGCCCAGCCGGCCGAGCTGCCAGGCATTCTGCTGGCCGCGCTGGCTACCCTTGGCCTCGGTCTGGTGCTGGGACCAGAAGCCCCGCTCATCGCCCTCGGCGGCGGCCTGGCGATCCTGGCCGTGCGGCGGGTCAAGAAAGACATCCCCGACCAGGCCATGGCGGTGCTCGCCGCCAGCGCGGCGTTCGCCGCGATCGCCACCGTCTTCGGCTCGCCGGTCATCGGCGCGATCATACTCATCGAGGCCGCCGGGCTGGGCGGGCCGATGCTGCCGCTGATCTTGCTGCCGGGCCTGATGTCCGCTGGGATCGGCTCGGTCGTCTTCATCGGCATGGGCCACTGGACCGGGCTCAGCTCCTCCGCCTATGCGCTGAGCCCCATCTCGCTGCCCGCGTTCTCCACGCTGACCGTCGCCGAGTTCGGCTGGGCCATCGTGCTCGCGTTCGCCGCCGCCCTGGTCACCTTCGCGATCACCGACCTGGCCCGCAGGTCAGCCCGGGTGGTCGCCCGGCAGCCCTGGCTGCTGATCCCGGCGGCCGCCCTGGCCGTCGCCGGCCTGGCCATCGGGTTCGCCCAGATCACCCACCAGCCAGCCGATACCGTGCTGTTCTCCGGCCAGGACGCCTTCGGTTCCCTGATCAAACAGGGCACCGCCCTGTCCCTGTCCACCCTGGCGTTCCTGGTCCTGTTCAAGGGCCTGGCCTGGAGCATCTCGCTGGGCAACTTCCGCGGCGGCCCGACCTTCCCGGCCCTGTTCATCGGCGCGGCCGGGGGCCTGCTCGCCGCGCACCTGCCGGGGTTCTCCGAGACCCCCGCGGTGGCCGTGCTGATGGCCGCCGCAGCCGTATCCATCCTCGAACTCCCGCTGTCAGCAACCATCATCACCCTGCTGCTGACCTCCAAAGCCGGAATCGCTACCGCCCCGCTGATCATCGTCGCCGTTGTGGTCGCCTACATCACCATCCGGACGCTATCGGCGACCCGCGCCCCCGCCCCGCCAACCCCGCCCGCCACTGAGCCCCAGCCCGCCGTCAGCTCCCGGCCAGGCCCGGCCAGCGAAGGACCAGGGTGACGCCGGATCCCGTGCAGCGGGCCCAGACTGTGACCGGCAGCGCTGCTTAGTGTCAGCGTTCCTCGTGCGCCATCTGGTCCAGGACGGCCGTGACGGCCAGCATCAGCGCGGGGTTTCCCCCTGGGGCGACTTCGACCCCGTAGGTGTCAGCGATCCGGAACCACTTCTTGGACACCTCGGCCGCCGTGGACCGGCCGTCCTCGATGGTGTACTCGTGGTCGACGATATTGCCCTTTACATCGAGGTCGGGGCCGTCCACCACTGTGACGGTCCACCGGTCGCGCAGCGGGGTGATCAGCGCCTTCTTCACCGTGGCGACGGTGTGCCCGCCCGGGTCCTCGATCTCCATCGTGTCCCGTACCCGGGCCAGCCGCTCCTGGATCTTCAGCAGCTCCGTGCCGTGGCTGTCTTCGAAGATTAGTGTCTTGCGGGCCCGCAGGGCCTTGCCGTCGACCTTGAAGACCCGCTCGCCCTGGTCGTTCTCGATCCAGTAGTCATCGCCGATGGAGACCAGCTTCTGGCGCATGCGGTAGTGCGTCGCGCCGGTGCCGCCACGGCGCTCCTCACGGCGGTCTTGCCGCCTGTCTCTGAACATGTCTCCTCCTCAGGTAACTGCCTATGCCGAAGGCCCGCGCTGCGGCGGGAGCAGGGCGGGCATTCGGACATTGCCTCCCCGCGCCGCCCGTTCTCTCCCAGGAGAACCGGTTCATCGACGGTGCGGCATCATCCCCCGCGGGTAATCCCGCCACGCCCAGAACGTGAGCCAGCCGGGGCAACAACCCCCGGCCAGGGTTCGCGGGGCAGTGGCGGTCCGGCCTGCTGGGGGTGGGCTCGGTGAGCAGCCAGGTGGCCTATGACGCTCCCTGCCCGGTGGTCATCATCTTCCAGCCGTGGGCGGCCGACCAGGCATGCGGGGGCGCCGCCCGGTTCCCGTCAGCTGGGGCTCGTGAGGGGTGACGGCCTGTCTTCTTACTCCGGCAGGGGGATGGAACCCGCCCCGGGTCCGGGGTGGAATGGCGCTCGATGGCGAGGGAGGCCCATGAGCCAGACGGCGAGATACCAGGAAACGCTGCGCAGGCTGGCGACGATCGACGAAGGCTTCGTCGAAGACGAGGCCGGGCTGGGCTGGGGCTTGCGTGCCAGAGCAAGAAAATCCGCAAATGGGAGAACGCATGTCAACGCACTTTGTCAGGTACACGCCGGACATCGAAGCAGCCGAACCGTATTTCGATGAGAACTTGCAGGTCGTGATCGGCAAGCTAGAGGAATACATTGCCGGGTCGGTGACCACTGAAGGCACCGGCCGCGCCGTCCGTGACGCGCACGCCAAGGGATACGGGGTGGTCAAGGCAGAAGTGGAGATCCTCGGCCAGTTGCCCGCGGAGTACGCGCAGGGTATCTACGCGGTACCCGGAAAGCATGGCGCTCTCATCCGCTTCTCCAACGGACAGCCGCATGCTGGACCCGACATGCTGCTCGGCCCGGTGGCGGGGATGGCCATGAAGATCTTCGACATCAACGGCCCGACCCTTCTGGAGGACGAGCCTGACACCGGCACCTTCGACTACGCCACCATTAACGCGCCGGTCTTCTTCTGCAACACCATCGAGCACTACCTGTTCATCAAAGACCTGTTCATCGAGGCAGGAAAGTACTTCTCTCAGGGTCGCCAGGGCCAGCATCGTTTCTTCCGTGACTGGGTAACGGGAAAGGGGACCCTAGATGAGGACCAGTGGGCCTGGGAGGAGCTTTTCGCGTTCGTCAGCCTGGCGCAGATCCGCCCCGTGAACCTGCTGCTATCGAACTACTGGACGATGGGCGCAGTCCGGCACGGTGGCTACGTTGCCAAGATCCGTATCGCCCCAGTACCCGGGTTCGCCAGCAGGGTTGCCCGGCATACTCTCGATCTGGCGTCGGCACCGGAGGTATTCCGCCCGGCCCTGGTAGCCGAACTGCGTGAACGCCCCTTCGAATTCGACATTCAAGTCCAGCTGTGCGCTGATATTGACCGAATGCCGGTCGAGGACGTTACCGTCGAGTGGCCTGAGCAGTTGTCCCCGTTCGTCACGGTAGCCAAGGTCCGTATCCCGCAGCAGGACATTTCGGGTGACGACAACCTCGAGAAGATGGACGCGCTGTCATTCACACCGTGGCGGGTAACGGCGGAACACTCCCCCCTCGGCAATATCATGCGGGCCAGGAAAGAGGTCTACCGCCACGCGTCCGTCCTCCGTCACACGCTCAACCATCAGCAGCGCAAGGAGCCCAGCAGCGCCGACGAGGTGCTGCCCTAGCCTCAATGATTCACGCCGGACTGACCCTGGCTGGCGAGGTGGGCCGACCGTTTGCGGTCGTGTTTCGGGGTCTCGGGGATAACGACAGCCTCGCTCCCCGGGGAAGGCCGGTCGATCGCCTGCTCCGATCTGGGTGATGTCCCCGGCGGGTTTGGGGCCGATGCTCGTATTACCCGGACTGCGCGCAGTTCAAGACGATGACGCGCCCGGCATCGGGACGCCTTCGGCCGGGATGAGACGGGAGGAACAGCCGTGCTGCTGCTTGACCTTTTCCTAATCGGCCTGGCGATAGCATTCGACCCGCTGCCGCTGACGGCATTCACCGTGGTGCTGCCCTCCGAACGCGGGGTGCGAAAGGGCGCGGCCTTCGTGTTCGGGTGGCTGGTGTCGCTGGCGATCGTGGTCACGGTCACCGTGCTCGGTACGGGCAATAACCCGCCCGAGCCGAACACGGCACCATCCCTGGCCCAGCTCGCGGTGAAGATCGCTATCGGCGCCGGCCTGGTCGCGATCGCGATCCGGCACCGCCGTCGGATGGGGCGGCCGAAGCCGCCGAAGAAGCCGCCGAAGTGGCAGGCGCACGTGGACACCATGTCCCCGTGGTTCGCAATGGGCCTCGCGCCCGCCTTGCAGCCCTGGGGCCTGATCGGCGCAGGCGCGGCCACCGTGGTGGGAGCCAAGCTGTCCAGCTGGGAGAGCTACCTCGCGCTGTTCGGGTTCTGTATCCTGGCTTCGTCGTCCTACCTGGCCATGGAGATCTACGCCGGTTTCCGGCCCGACCAGAGCCAGGCGTTCCTGGCCAGATTCAGGACCTGGATGGACACCCGTACCGACCAGGTGATCATCGTGGGCAGCCTGATCCTGGGTTTCTGGCTCATCGGAAGCAGCATCTACCTGATCGTCGGCTGAGACTGCCGTAGATCTCCTTAAGATGCGAGCTGTGCATTCTGCTTAAATCGCGGGTTCTTTGGATTGTTCAGTCGTCGATCTCTTCCCAGCCCGCGCCCGGCAACGCGACGGCCCAGCTCATCCATGTCCCGACCGGCCGGGTCAGGGCGGTCCTGACTTTGGAGAGATCAGTGATCGTCCAGTTCCTCGAGCGCGGCTTCGACGTCATACCCGAGCGCGGTCGCCACGTTGGGAGCGGCGGAGACGACCCGGCCGAGCCCGGCCACCGGGGCGATCGCCAGCAACACGTCGGCAACCTCGTCCTGGGTCGCTCCGGCCGCTAGCGCCCTGGCGGTACTCCATTGCAGGCAGACCGCCGACGACCCGATGGCCACCGACACCGCCACCTGCAGCAACGCGACGGTTCTCGCATCAAGGACCGACGGGCCGACCGGGTCGCCCGCCAACCCCACCGGGACGAACCTCTCGTCGAAGATCGCCAGCCTGCGCAGGGTTTCCTGAAATCTCGCCGGGCTCATACCTCTCCAATGCCGTTCGGTACCAGTCCACCCGGTGCCAGGGCTGGTTACATCCCTCCCATGGGGTTAACCCAGATCCCAGATCCCAGATCCTAAATCGGCCGTCAGCCTTCCAGGAGCCCCAGCTCACGGGCTCGCGTGACCGCCTGGTTGCGGGAGGAAACGCCGAATTTGCGGTAGATCGAGATCGCCTGCACCTTGATGGTGTGCCGCGAGAGGAACAGCTCCGCGGCCATCTCCGGGAACGACAGGTGCGTGGACATCAGCGGCAGCAGGCGGAGTTCGGCGGCGGTCAGGGCGGATGCTCCCGGGACGGCTGAACCGTGTACTCGGCCAAGCCGGGCCCGAAGCGCCTCGGCCTCCCCGACCAGGATCCCCAGCCCGGGCCGAAGTTTGAGCACATCATCGACTTCTCGCATGAGCGTCCTGGCCCCGCTGGTGTCGGCGAGGGCGATGTGGGCGCGGATGAGCTCGATCCGGGTCTGGACGGCCAAGTGGGGCTGCATGTACGTCAGCAAGGATCTCAGCCGCTGAGCGCTGACGAGTTCGCGCCGCGCCGCCGGGACATCGCCCCGGTGCAGGGCCACGCGGGCCTGCGCCGCGCAGACGGTAGCGTCCTCTAGTCCAGCCTGATCCAGCAGCGAGCGCGCTTGGCCTGCCAGGGCCTCAGCCTGGTTCCACTGGCTACGAGCCATCGCCACCAGCGACCGTTCGCACAGAATAGAAGCGATCGTATCGGGCGTGCCGACTTTCTGTCCGGCTCTGACGGCCTCGTCAAGGACGACATCCGCGCTGTCGAGATCGCCGGAGAGGATGTGCGCGATCCCTTGCAGGAGCCCGGTCATCGGGCGCACGATGCCCGCCGCCGCGAATTGCCGTGCGGCCTCATCGGCGTCCGCGTGCATCTGCTCGACACCATGGCGGCACATCAAAGCGCGCAGCGCAGCGGCGAGGCCTTCGATGAGATGGTTGCCGGCCCGGGTCACGTCCTGGGAGCGCCAGCGGTCGACGGCATAAGCCATCTGCTCGGCGTCGGCCGCCCGCCCGGTCGTCATGGCAAGAAGCGCGGCGTACGCGGCGGCCCGCGGGTGGTCCTCGAACCCGCCCCGGTCATCGAGCCACCGGAACCATCGCTGCAGGGTGGTGATCCTGGCTCGCCGGTACGTCGGCAGCCAGAGTTCTTCCACCAGCCGGGCCACCGTGTCAACGTCCCCGGCAGCCATGGAGTACTCCAGCGCTTCCTCGGGCAGGTTGTTGCGCAGGAACCAGGCGGCGGCGCGGCGGCGCAGGACCGGGATCAGGCTGGACTCCAGGCGTTCGGCTTCCGCGAGCAGCATGTCGCGGAACAGGTGGTGATAGCGGTACCACTCTCCGCGCCGGTCCAACGGCACCAGCAGCAGGTTCGACCGGGCCAGATCCGCCAGCGCCGCGGCGGACCCGGGCAGGTCCAGCACCGCCTCGCACAACGGCCCGGACATCCGCTCCAGCACGGCGGTCCTGGTCAGGAACGCCCGCTGCGAGCTGGAGATCCGGGTCAGGAACTCCGACTCCACGTATTCGCTGACCAACAGGTCATCCCCGCCGAACGTGGCCGCCGTACCCGGCAGCGAGCCGCCTTCGCGCAGGTACAGCGCCGCGAGGTACAACCCGGCGGGCCATCCCTCGGTCCGCTGATGCAACTCGGCCACGTCATCGTCGCCCAGCACCACCTCGGCAGCGCGCAGCAGCGATGCCGCCTCCGCGGCCGTGAGCGACAGCTCACCAGGCCCGATCTCCAGAATCCGCCCCTCGGCGCGCAGCCGCGCGGTCCGCAGCGGCGGCTCGGCCCGCCCGGCCAGCACCAGCCGCGACCCAGCCGGTACGTGATCAGCCAGTACCGATAGCGCGGCCCGGCATTCGGAGTTGTACAGCAGATGCACGTCATCCAGGACCAGCGTTACCGGTGAGGTCATCGACGCAAATGCCGACCCCAGCCGCGGGACGACCGAGCCAGGCACCGAACTCGCCGGGGACGCCAGTGCGTCGAACACCCGCTCACCGATCGGCTCGATGGCATCGAGGGCTTCGGCGACGTAGGTAAGCAGGACCTTCGGGTCATTGTCCGCTTCGTCAACTGACACCCATGCGACGGCCTGGGTGCTGTGCTCGGCCCACTGCGACAACAGCGTCGTCTTCCCGTAACCCGCTGGCGCGACCACCGAGACGATGGGCTGGGCGTCGTGATTGACCAGTCGTTCGACGAGACCCGGACGGCTGACAGTCCCTGGCCTGACCAAGGGACGCAGGAGCTTCGCCGTGTAAAGATCGAACGCCGACCGGCTCGCACTCTGCGCTCGGTCGACTCGCTGACGCACGTCGCTGCCACCCATGCCCAACAATGGCCCCGGAGGCCTGCGTCTATGCTCATCCGGAACCTTGAACCAGGTCAAGCAGCCATTAGACCCCGCCGGGTGAACAAATACCAACACCTGGCGTCACCAGCATACGGCGGATTGCGCTGTCAAGCCAGTACGGGCCCGTTACGCCGCTACGCCGGTCCCGGCGGCCGCCACAAGCTATCCCGTCGTACTGCGACCCACCTGAGACACCTCATCCCGGACGGGTGATCCGCCACCCCGGAGATATCGGCGAACGTGATAACGGTCAGCGTGTCTGGGAGAGGGCAGGATCGGCGGTGCGCTTGCCAGGCATGGAGCGTTGCTGATCCTCTGGCGACGGGCATTGCTGAACGCCGTCCAAGCGGATCGGTGAACGATCACTCGCCGATCGGAGAGGCGGTGGCGGGCAAATGGACTGGAATCGGTGCACGGTCATCGTCGTCGCCGCGGCGTGCGCGCTGGTGGCTTCGGCTTGCGGCAGGTCCGCCAGCACGGCGGGCGCGGCGCGCAATGTCTCACCGGTCAAGGGCCTGGTAGCGATCACCCCGGCCGGCACCAAACCGGTGCCCTCGGTGGTCTGGGCTATCAACCGGGACGTGATATCGCTGGACCCTATTTACGACGCTGCCTTCCCGGAGTACACAGCCGACTCGTTAATGTGTGAGTCGCTGCTGCGCCAGGCGCCCGATGGCTCGATGGAGCCCGGCCTGGCCACGGTTTCGAGCCCGTCGCCCACCACGATGGTGTTCACCCTGCGGCCGGGAGTGAAGTTCTGGGATGGCCATCCGGTCGCGCCGGCCGACGTGGTGTACAGCCTCGACCGCCAATTCAGCCCCAACCTCGGTGGGTACAACGCGGCGGACTTCAACCGGGTGGCCTTGATCACCGCGACCGGCACATCCCAGGTGACGATCAAGTTGAAGCAGCCCGACTACTGGCTGGAAGGTGAGCTCGCCTCGATACCGGGCATCGTCATCGAAAAGAGCTTCGCCGAGAAGGAAGCCAAGAACTACGGCACCCCGGCCGGGTCGATCATGTGCACCGGTGCGTACATGCTTAAGTCGTGGACTCCGGGCGCGGGCCTAGTCGCGGTCCCCAACCCGCACTACTGGAACCCTTCGGTCCACCCACTGGCCGGCCAGATCACCCTCAAGCCCGTCCCGGACGCCGCGTCCGTGACCGCGGGCTTGCTGACCAGCGCCATCCAGGGGGACTACGCCGTCGGGCTCCCCACCTTGGACCAGCTGAAGGACAGCAGCAGCGTCAAGGTCTACCAGGGCCCCGGCTGGTCAAGCGACGTGTTCGCCATTACCAGCCTCAACGGCGTGCTGGGCAACTTGAACGTGCGCCGGGCCCTGTCGCTGGCGCTCAACCGGCAGGCCATCATCAACTCCGTCTACCACGGCGCGGCACAACTGCCAAGGTGGCTGGCCAACCCGGGCACATTCGGCTACGGCAAGGCCGTATTCGACGCCGCCTACGGCTCCTCTCCGGTGCTGACGCAGAACATCGCCGAGGCCAGGAAGCTGATCAAGCAGGCCGGGGACACCGGAAAGACAATCACTATCGGGACCAGCAGCCAGCTAGCGGTGATCGCGGGCGTGACCGCCGCCTACCAGGCCGCTGCCCAGGCGATCGGGCTCAACGTGATACTCAAGTCGGCGTCGGCCCAGGACTACATCAACTTTTTTACCGATCCAAAGTTCCGGGCAGGCATCGACGGGCTCCCGGAGGTGGACTACGGCGACTACGCCGACCCGGCGGCTATGCTCGCTCACATTGTCCTGCCGGGCGGGATCGAGAACTTCGACCACTTCAACGATCCGAACATCACCGCCCGGGTAGAACAGGCGCGCACTACCGCCAGCCCCGGCAAGCGGGCAGCGTTGATAGCTGAGGCCGAGAAGCTGACCGCCGAGCAACTGCCCTTTATCCCCGACGTCCAGCCCGACACCGTGCTGGTGCTCAATAAGGACCTCACCGGCGCGGTCTCTTCGTCCGCCTACCTGTTCTCCCCGTGGGCCGACAGTCTGGGCGGGACCGGCTGAGCCGATGCGCTGGCGGTTCGCCCCGTCAGGTTCTTGGGATTGTTCAGTCGTCGATCTCCTGCCAGACGGCCTGCTCGTCGTGCTCCTCCCAGCCCGCGCCCGGCAGCGCGACGGCCCAGCTCGTCCATGTCCCGGCCGGCCGGGCCGGGGCGGTCCTGACTTTGGCGCGGACGACCATGCCGGGCGCGAGCTGCACGGCGCAGCGCAGCGGGGCCGTCGTCATCCCCCAGTGCGTCGGTGCATCGCCGGGTCCCACCGACAGCGAGATGCCGGGCGCGAGCTCGGCGCTGAACCATAGGGCGAGCGCGTTGGCCGTTCCCTGCTCGCGGACAGGCAGCAGCGTCTCGGCTTCGTGAGGCGCCTGCGCCTGCTCGAGCGGGATCAGCTCCGTGTCCGTCGCCCACAACCGGCCCGTCTCGGAGCGCCTGTCACCGGCCGCGAGGTGCCGGAAGGTGCCGGAATAGAAGATCTCATTGACGGTCATCTCGGCCAGACCATCGAGCTTGAGGCCGTACGGGTTGTCCCGCAGGAACTGCACCATCTCCCCGCTGTACCGGTCGTCGACCAGCGCGGTCCATGCCGTCACCAGGCGGGGGATCATGACCCCGCCCGGCTTGAGCCAGCGGTCACGGGCGGCGATGACCGGACCGAGCATCCCTTCGTCGATCCCGAACCCTCCGAGCCACTCCGAGACGATCACATCGACCCGACCCGGCAGGTCGATCTCCATGACATCACCGTGGAACACCTGGACGATCTCCTCGACCCCGTTCGCGGCGGCCAGCCCCTGCGCCAGGGCGGCGACCGTCGTCCGCTCCACCGCGTAGACGCACGCAGCGCCGACCCGCGCCGCGAACAGACTCAAGATGCCGCTTCCCGCCCCGACGTCGAGCACGACGTCACCGGGGCGCACCACCGACTCGATCGCACGCCGGAATGCCTCGGTGCGAACGCGGTCGCGGATCATCGTCCGGTGCACCTCAAGCTCCGCATACATCGGATCCGGCGGGTTCCTGATCGGCGTCCGCATGCATGCATTCTAATGACCGCGGCTGTCCTGGCCTCGCACACCGGCGGCCAGGTCCTGCCAGGCCGAACGGACGGGGAGGAATTCTCCATGTGGTTCAGGCGACGGACACGGCGCCGGGCGCTTATGGCCGGGGGCACTGGCTCACAACGAGCAGCCTGGCCGTCGCCCGGTCCCGTGAGCTAGGGCTTCTAAGGGATGATTCCCCGGTCTCTTACCCTTTGCGGGGGATGCAACCCGCCTCCTTAGGACGGGTCCTCTTTTAACCTGAGTTTTCGGCGTGTCGGGTGGCAGGATGTGCTGATGGGTGCGGACACGGATTTTGTCGGGCGTATGGGGCCGGTGAATCGCCCCGGGTTTTGTGGAGACTCCCAATCCACGGGAGAGTGGAGAGATGGGAGCAGCACGGAAGTATCCGGACGAGCTGCGTGACCGGGCGGTCCGGCTGGTGCTGGACGTGGTCAAGGACCAGGAGACCAGCGTGACGGCGGCCTGCCGCAAGGTGGGCGCGGAGCTGGGAATCAACGCGGACACGCTGCGCGGCTGGGCTAAGCAGGCGCAGGTCGACCGGGGCATGCGGCCGGGGAGCACCTCGGCGGACGCGGCGCGGATGCGGGCGCTGGAGCGGGAGAATGCGGAGCTTCGCCGGGTGAACGCGATCTTGCGCACGGCGAGCGCTTTTTTCGCGGCCGAGCTCGACCACCGGTAACCCTGGTGGTGGCCTTCATCGAGGCCTGCCGGGACCAGTTCGGGGTCGGGCCGATCTGCCGGGCGCTGCGCCAGGCCGGCGTGGCGATCTCGCCGTCGGGGTACTACGCGGCCCGGGCGCGGCCGCCGCCGGCCAGGGCGGTCCGTGATGCCGCGCTGGAGAAACAGATCCTGCGGGTCTATAAGGACAGCGGGGAGCGGTACGGCGCCTGGAAGGTGTGGGACCAGCTGAACCGCGAGGGCATCGCGGCGGCCCGGTGCACCGTGGAGCGGCTGATGCGCAAGCTGGGGCTGCGCGGGGTGCGCCGCGGCGGGTGGAAGAAGCCGCGGACCACGGTACCCGACCCGTCGCAGGACCGGCCGGCGGACCTGGTGAACCGGGACTTCGCGCCGCCTGCGCCGGACCGGCTGTGGGTGGTGGACTTCACCTTCGTGGCCACCCGGGCGGGCACCGCCTATACCGCGTTCGTGATCGACGCGTTCGCCCGGCTGATCGCCGGGTGGCGCACCGCGGCGTGCCACGATACCGGCCTGGTGCTGGACGCGCTGGTGATGGCGGTCACCTACCGCGCCCGGCAGGGCGTGAAAGTCGCCGGGCTGATCCACCACAGCGACGCCGGCAGCGAGTACCTGTCCATCCGCTACGGCGCCGAGCTGGCCGCCTCGGGCATCGCGCCGTCGGTCGGGTCCGTCGGGGATTCCTATGACAACGCGCTGGCCGAGAGCATCATCGGCCTGTACAAGACCGAGGTCATCGACCACCTGGGGCCATGGGAAACCCCCGCCCGGGTCGAGGCCGCCACCAGCGAATGGGCCAGCTGGTACAACACCGCGCGGGTCATGCGGCGCACCGGGGGCCGCCCGCCGGGCGAATACGAGCAGGCCTGGCGCGACGGCACACTCGGCCAGGTCCCCGCCCGCGGCCCGGGCAGCAGGCCCCGCCGGCCACCAGAAGGAGGCGGCCATGGCCGCCACTCATTACCCAGGCGGGCTCCGCCCGCACCCGCCGGGGCTCCGCCCCGGACCCCGGCCCTCCTCAGAGATGCCCCGGCAGGTCAAGACGGGTGCGGCGGCGGGCAGGCATCTCCTCGCCGGCCGCGCGAGGGGTGCCACGGAACCCCCGCCCAGGTCAAGGGCGCCTCCGGCGTCGCAGGCGATGACGCTGAAGCGTCACCCTTGACCAGCCCGGGGAACCCGCGGCGCAATGCGGGGTGCCCGACGAGGAGATGCCCAAGCCCCCCCGGGCGGCCTGGCGGGCGCAGCCCGCCACCAGGCGGGCAGCTGGACAGCGCAGCTGGACAGATGTTCGATAAAACAAAGCGGAAAAATGATCAGACCGTGGTTCCGCCAGGCGGCGGTACCGTGGAAGACAACGGCCCACCCAGACAAGAGCATCTGGGGAGAATCGAGTCTCCACCAAACTCGGGGTGCTCCACGGAGCTGGAGCTGCTGCTGCCGCAGCTGGATGAGAGGTCGCGGCGGCTGGTGCTGGGGGCGGTGGCGCGGGCTGCCGGGGACGGCGGGATCACCGCGGTCGCGAAGGTGACCGGGGCATCGTGGCAGACGGTCGCGGACGGCGCGGGCGAGCTGGCGTCCGGGGATGCGGTTGCGCCCGGCCGGGTCCGGCGCCCGGGCGGCGGCCGCAAGAAGCTGGAGGAGCGTGACCCGCAGTTAATCCCGGCGATGCGGGAGCTGCTGGAGGCATCGACCCGCGGGGACCCGATGTCGCTGATCACGTGGACGACCCTGTCGGTGCGGGGCATCGCGGCGGAGCTGACCGCCGCCGGGCACCCGTGCGCCAAGAACGCGGTGCTGCGGATGCTGCACGCCGAGGGGTTCAGCACGCAGGGCAACTCCCGGACTGTCGAGGGGAAGCGGCACCCGGACCGGGATGCCCAGTTCCGGTACATCAACGACGCGGCGAAGGAGTTCCTGGCGGCCGGGGACCCGGTGATCAGCATCGACACCAAGAAGAAAGAGCTGGTCGGGCTGTACGCGCAAAAGGGCACCGAATGGCGGGCCAAGGGGGACCCGCGGCGGGTCCGCGATCATGACTTCCCTGACCCGCGCGGCGGGAAGGCGATCCCGTACGGGGTCTACGACCTCGGGGACAATTCCGGGTTCGTCAACGTCGGCACCGATCACGACACCGCGCAGTTCGCCGTGGAATCAGTCCGCCGCTGGTGGCAGGCCATCGGCAAGGACCGCTACCCGGGCGCGGCGCGGCTGCTGGTCACCTGCGACGCCGGCGGCTCCAACGGGTACCGGCTCCGGGCGTGGAAGGCGGAACTGGCGGCGTTCGCGGCGCAGTCCGGGCTGGAGGTCACCGTCAGCCACTTCGCGCCCGGCACCTCCAAGTGGAACAAGATCGAGCACCGGCTGTTCTGCCACATCACCCGCACCTGGCGGGGCCGCCCGCTGAGCAGCTACGAGGTCGTGGTGAACACGATCGCCGCGACGGCCACCAGCACCGGGCTGACCGTCACCGCCGTCCTGGACGCCGGCCGCTACCCGGCCGGGGCAGAGGTGAGCGACGCGCAGATGCAGCACCTCGAAGAACGCTTCATCGCCCGGCACGGCTTCCACGGCGACTGGAACTACACCATCCTCCCGGATCCCCGGCCCGCCCCGGACCCGGACCCGGCCCCCGCGCCCGCCCCGCCCCCGGCGCGCCTGGACCCTGCCATCTTGGACCAGCCCGCGCTGACCGGGCTGCCGCCCGGCGGCGCCGCCGCCCTGGCCGCGGCCCTGGCCATCCCGCACGCCGCCCACCGCGCAGCCCGGCTGCACGCCAACCGCCGCGGCCGCCCCCGCAAGCGCGCCGACAAGCCCCGCAACGACCCCCGGCACAAGATGACCTTCCCCGGCTACGTCCTGGCCGCCATCCTCCACCAGCGGTTCGCCCTGCCCGCCCGCGCCATCGCCGCCCTGTTCGGCTGCGACCGCTCCACCATCGGCCACGAACTGCCCCGCACCCGCCAGCTCCTGGCCGCCACCGCCACCACCATCCCGCCCGGCCCCGTCACCCTGGCCACCTACCAGGACCTGCGCGACTACGCCGCCGACAACGGCATCCCCCTCCCCGACCTGGCCCCGCAAGACCACATGCCCCCAGCAAGCCACGCTAACAACCCCGGACACACCCTGAACTCACCTTAAAAAGGGACGTGTCCTTACGAGATGGACTGGTGCCCGACGGCGAGCGGAGATCAATGGGCCAGGGCGCACGTACCGGGATGTGTCTTCGGAAAGACAAGAAGGGGTTCTCCATGGGATTCAGGCGACGGACACGGCGGCGGGCGCTCATGGCCGGGGCGGTTGCCGGGGGGGCGATAGCACACCACGAGGCCAAGCAGGCCGGGCAACAGCAGCCGGCATATGACGACCAGACGGCTGCCGGCGACGGCCAGGACCAGGCGGCTGCCGGCGACCAGCAGGACCAGGCGCAATATGCGCCGCCTCCGGCGGACCCGGCCGATGAGATCGAACACCTCGCCCAGTTGCACGCCTCGGGCGTGCTCACAGATGAAGAGTTCTCGGCAGCCAAGGCGAAAATCCTTGGGACCTGACCGCATCCCGGATGGCCAGAAGATGTTGAGCAGACCGAATCCCGGCAAGAACAAGAGGCTGACATGAGTGGATCGCGCAAAGAGATGCTGTCAGACGCGATCAAGGCTGAGGTCGGTGTCGCACCGGCTGATCTGAAGAGCCTGTTCACCGATGACGTCATCGGCTGGTCACCGTACGTCACCGTATCGGGGCTGGCCGGACTGGTTGACCTAGCCGCCCTTCGTGAGGAAGCGTTCTCCAACGTCGTGATCACGTTCCGTGGACTGGACGAAGTGGGCAACAAGGCGTTCGCTGAATGGCTCGTCGAAGCCGATCACACGGGGCCGCTCGAGCTCAGCGACGATACCGCGCTGGAACCCACCGGACGGCACGTCAAGTTGCCCGGCGTCACCGTGGCCGACTTCCGCGAGGGGAAGATCCGGTCCTTCCGGACGTACTTCGACGACCTCTCGCTGATCGAGCAGATCGTCGGTGCCTGACGAACTGGTCGCCGCGGAGTTCCGCGTCGAGGACTATCCGGATCCGCTCGACATCGACGTCCTCGAAACTCAGATCCGTCGTGAGGCGTCCGCCGCCGTGGGGCTCGGCGAGGAGGCCGAGTTGGCGATCTTCGTCCGCGACGCTGGCAGGGTCGTTGCCGGTATCAGCGGGTGGACCTGGGGCGACTGCTGCGAACTGCAGAGCCTGTGGGTGGAGCCGGGCCTGCGGGGGCGTGGCCTGGCTACGCGGCTCATCGCCGCCGCCGAAGCCGAGGCGGCAGCGCGCGGGTGCTCGCAGACCGTCCACTTCACCTACGCCTTCCAGGCCCGGGCCCTGTATGAACGCAACGGTTATGAACTGGTGGGCCGGGTCGAGGACTTCCCCTCGGGAACGGACGTCCTGTGGTACCGCAAGCGCCTCGACCCACCGAAGTCGCCCGAGTCCTGCTGACGTCGGCACGATCGCTATTGCCCGTACGAGATACCGAACCTCTGGCATGCGCGGCTCAAGCAGACAGGCGGCCAGTTCTGACATTCCGTCTGACTTCGTGTTAGGAACCAGTAGCACGGAACTTGTAGAGCTCCTGGTCAGGCTACAGGCCCAGGCTCCGGCCGATGATCTCTTTCTGGATCTCGGTGGTGCCGCCGAAGATGGACTGGACGCGGCTGTCGGTCCAGGCCCGGCCCACGGCGTACTCGCGCATGTAACCGTAGCCGCCGTACAGCTGGACGCAGCGGTCGGTGACCCGGTTACATAGCTCGGTGTCCCACCACTTGACCATCGCGGCCTCGTCGTTGGCCAGCCGGTCCGCGCAGTGCTCGGTGATGGCGCGGTCGGTGAACTCGCGCGCGACCGCGATCTCGGTCGCCATCTCGGCCAGCAGGAACCTGTTGTGCTGGAACTTGCCCACCGGCTGGCCGAACGCGCTGCGCTGCTTGCTGTAGGCGAGCGTGTCGGCAAAGGCCTGTTCGGCGATGGCCAGCGCGGTGACGCCGATGGTGACCCGCTCCCGGGGAAGGTTCTGCATCAGCGCGACGAACCCGCCGCCCGGCTCGCCGAGCAGGTTGGCGGCCGGCACCTCGACGTCGGTGAAGAACAGCTCGGAGGTGTCCTGGGCGTGCATGCCGAGCTTGTCCAGGTTCCGGCCGCGGGTGAAGCCGGGCATGTCCCGCTCCACCATGAGCAGGCTGATCCCGCGGTGCCCGGCGTCCTGGTCGGTGCGCGCCACCACGATCACGATGTCGGCCAGCTGGCCGTTCGAGATGAAGGTCTTCTGGCCGTTCAGCAGGTAGTGATCCCCATCGCGGGCCGCGGTGGTGCGGATGCCCTGCAGGTCGCTGCCCGCGCCGGGTTCGGTCATCGCGATCGCCGCGATGAGCTCGCCTGAGCAGTAGCCGGGGAACCAGCGCTCCCGCTGCCCGGGCGAGCAGAGCCGGTCCAGGTACGGCCCGATCATGTCGTTGTGCAGCTGGAACATCGGCCCGCTGGCGCCCGCGCGGGCCAGTTCCTCGTTCAGGATCACATAGAACCTGTAGTCGGGCTGCCCGCCGCCGCCGTACTTCTCCTCCAGGTGGATGCCGAGCAGGCCGGCCCGGCCCGCAGCCAGCCACACGTCGCGGGACACGATCCCGTCCCGCTCCCACTGCTCGTGGTAGGGCGTGATCTCCTTCGCGATGAAGGCCCGCACCATGTCGCGGAACGCGTCGTGCTCCTCGGTGAAAATCTGTCGCCGCATGGTGAGGACCTCCCCCGGCATGGTAACCCGACACCCCAGACCTATTGTGAAAGACTTACTTCGAAACATATGCTTCAGATATGACGACGGAAGACGGGATGCGGGAGCCAGCGGAAGCCGGGACGACGGAGCCGGGGATGCCGGGGAATCCGGTTACGCTGACCGATCCCACGATGATGCGGGCGCTGGCCCACCAGGCGCGGATCGCGATCTGGTCGTACCTGGGGCTGCACGGACCCGCGACGGCGACCGAATGCGCGGAGATAGCCGGCCTCTCCCCCTCGGCGTGCAGCTACCACCTGCGGACGCTGGCCCGCTACGGCTTCGTCGAGGAGGCCCCGGACAGCGCCGCGGACGGGCGCGAGCGGCCGTGGCGGGCCCGCCTGCTCGCCTTCAACATGAATGAGGGCCCGGACGTGCCGCCCGCCACCGAGCTGGCCGGGCGGTTGCTGACGGAGAACATACGCGCCGCGGCGGAGGAAGTCCGGGTCAGGTACGTGGCGCGCCACGCCGAGTATCCCGCCGACTGGCAGGCCGCGAGCGGCGAGGTGTTCAGCGTCGCGCACGTGACGGCGGAGGAGCTTGACCGGATGCGGGCGCAGGTACTCGAGGTCATGGCGCCATACGTGCGGCTGGACGCGGCCAGCCAGGCCGGGGCGCTGCCGGTACGGATCATGCTCGACCTGTTCCCGTGGTTCGGTCCCGAGCAGGCCCGCGCCGCGGCGGAGGGCATGCCGGAGGAGGGTCAGTGAAGTTCGCCTGGCGTTCCGGCCCGCTGGCGGTGCGGAGTTTCCGGCTGCTAGCCGGCGGCCAGTTCGCGTCGACGATCGGCGACTACTGCTACGCGGTGGCGCTGCCCTGGCTGGTGCTCTCCGAGCACGGCGGCGTGATCCTGCTCGGCACGGTGCTGGCCTGCTACGGGGTGCCGCGTACTGTGCTGATCCCGGTCGGCGGGGTGCTGGCCGACAAGCTGGGGCCGCGCACGCTGATGCTCGCGGCCGACGCGGTGCGCTGCGTGGTGGTCGCCGGGCTGGCGGTGCTGGCGGCCCGGCATGTCACGTCGCTGGCCGCGCTCGGCCCGATCGCGGTGTTCATCGGGGCCGGCGAGGGCCTGTTCATCCCGGCGTCGTTCGCGATCATGCCGTCGCTGCTCGACGGGGAGCGGCTCACGGCCGGGAACGCGCTGTCCACCGCGGCCGTGCAAGTAGGCTCGCTGCTCGGCCCGGCCCTCGGCGGCGTGCTGGTCGCCGCCACCCGGGCGTCCACGGCGGCCTTCGCGGTGGACGCCGCCTCGTTCGGCCTGTCGGCGCTGACCCTGTTGCTGATCCCGCGGCGGCCAGCGCCGGGATCGGTGACCGCGACGGCGGTCGAGGCGGAGGCCGAGGCGGCGGCCGCCGGGGCTAGAGCGGCCGCTGCGGGCGAGGACGCCGCGGGGCCGGCGCCGCCGGGCGGTGTGATGGCGCTGCTGCGCAGGTCGCGGACGTTCCAGGTCATCGTGGTGGTGGTGATCGCGGCCAACCTGGCCAACGGCGGGATGGGCGAGATTGCGCTGCCCGCGCTGGCGCACGCCACGTACGGGGCGGCCGGTTATGGCGCGCTGCTGGCTTGCCTGGCCCTCGGCGGCATCGCCGGCACGCTCGGCGCGGCCCGCGCCGGCGGCCTGCGCGCCCCGGCCATGTTCGCCTCGGCCGTGTTCCTGGCCGAGTCCGTCGCCATAGCGCTGGTGCCCTACCTGGGCGGCGAACCGGGCGCGGCCGCCATGCTTTGCCTGAGTGGCGTCTGCAACGGCCTGGGCAACGTCATCTTCCTGACGGTGGTGCAGAAATGGGTCGCCCCCGGGCAGCTCGGGCGGGTGATGGGAGTGCTGATGCTCTGCGCGTTCGGCAGTTTCCCGCTGTCGGTGGCGGTGTCCGGCGTCCTGGTCCGCCACCTCGGGCCGGTGCCGTTCTTCCCGGCGGCCGGCGCGCTGGTCGCCATGGCCATCCTGTTCGGGCTGACGCAGCGGGACTTCCGCACGTTCGGGGCCCTTGATGATGCGGTGCCTCAGGCCACGGCTAAAGCGGCAGAGGGCTCACGCAAATAAGCGGCCCACTGGGGGTCGCCATCGTGATGCGCGCCCACTAGCCTCCAGTGGGCGCCGCGTGGTACCGCTGGTGGCACCGCCAGCGTCCAGCCGAGTTCGGAGAGCAGCCGGTCGGCCTTGCGATGGTTGCAGATTGTGCAGGACGCGACGCAGTTCTCCCAGGCGTGCTGCCCGCCGCGGCTGCGCGGGATCACGTGGTCGATGGTCTCGGCCCGGCGGCCGCAGTAGGCGCACTTGTAGTTGTCCCTGCGCATCAGCGCGGCCCGGGTCAGCGGCACCCGGTTGCGGTACGGGACACGGACATAGCGCCTCAGCCGGATCACCGACGGCGTCGCCAGGGACACCGTGGCCGCGTGGAGCACCGCGCCCGCCGCGTCGTCGTGGACGACCTCGGCCTTGCCGCAGAGCACGAGACACACGGCTCTGCGCAAGCCCACGGTCGTCAGCGGTTCATACGTCACGTTGAGCAACAGCACTCGTCGCACCGCACCTCCCGCTGGCGTCGGCCGCCTATCTGAACCTCATGCTCCCAGTGTGTCGCCTGGTACGCGCATCCGCCACCACACAAGCGTACAAGTTGCCGGGGACCATAGAGTGCGAGGGATGAGCGAGCGGGAGCACAGCATGAATGAGTTCCGTTATCCGGAGGCCGAGCGGCTCGACCTGACCGAGGAAATCGGTGGGCATCAGGTCAGCGACCCCTACCGGTGGATGGAGAACGACACGAGCGCCGAACGGGCCGGATGGCTGGCGGCGCAGGCGGATCTTTTCGGCTCGTACCGGGAGGAGCTACCCGGCCGGGACAGGCTAGCCGCCCGGGTGCGCGAACTGCTGAGCACGGGCTATGTCGGCACGCCGGCCTGGCGGGGCGAGCGGTCCTTCTACACCAGGCGCGATCCGGGCGCCGAGCACGGCGTGCTCTGCACCCAGGTGGGTACCGCGCCGGCGTGGAGGGCTGGGCCGGCGGGCGGGGGCCAGGAGAACGTGCTCGTCGACCCGATGGCCATCGACCCGTCCGGGCTGACCACGCTGGACGGCTGGCAGCCGGACAAGGAGGGGCGGCTGCTGGCCTATCAGCTATCGGAGGGCGGCGACGAGGAGTCGCTGCTGCGGGTGATCGACGTCACCACGGGTTCGCTGGTCGACGGGCCGATCGACCGGTGCCGGTATTCGAACGTGGCCTGGCTGCCGGGCGGCAAGGCCTTCTACTACACCCGCAGGCTGCCGCCGGAGGTGCTGCCGGACGGGGAGAGCCAGTACCACCGGCGGGTCTACCTGCACCAGGTCGGCGCGCCCGCGGACGAGGACGTGCTCATCTTCGGCGAGGGCCGGGACAAGACCGACTACTACGGCGTCTCGGTCAGCCGGGACGGGCGGTGGCTGGTCATCTCGGCGTCGCGGGGCACCGCGCCGCGCAACGACCTGTGGATCGCCGACCTGTCCGAATCCGACCCCGCCTCGCCCGACCTGCGGGTGATCCAGGAAGGGATCGACGCGCAGACCGGCATCCGGGCCGGCCGGGACGGGCGGCTCTACGTATTCACCGACCTCGGCGCGCCGCGCGGCCGGATCGCGGTGACCGACCCCGCCGACTCACGGGGCCCCACCCCGGCCACCTGGCGCGACCTGATCAGCGAAGACCCCGAGGCGGTGCTGAGCGGATACGCCGTCCTGGACGGGGCCGAACTGGACCGGCCCGTCCTGCTGGCCGAGTGGACCAGGCACGCGCTCAGCGAGATCACCGTGCACGACCTGGCCACGGGCGAGCGCCTAGGCGAGGTCCCGCTGCCCGGCCTCGGCACCGTGGGCGGGGCCAGCGAGCGGCCCGAGGGCGGGCACGAGGCGTGGTTCGTCTACACCGACTACGCGACGTCCTCGGTGGTGCTGCGGTTCGACGCGCGGGATTCCTCGGTGACCACCTGGGCCGACGCGCCGGGCAGCGTCCAGGTCCCCGATGTGACGGCGCGGCAGGTGACGTACCGGTCCAAGGACGGGACCGCGGTCCGGATGCTCGTCATCAGCTCCGTCGACACGCCCGAGGGCCCGCGGCCGGCCATCTTGTACGGGTACGGCGGCTTCGACATCAGCCTCACCCCGGCGTACTCGCCGAACATCCTGGCCTGGGTGTCGGCGGGCGGCGTCTACGCGGTCGCCGGCCTGCGCGGCGGCAACGAGGAGGGCGAGGAATGGCACCGGGCCGGGATGCTCGACCGCAAGCAGAACGTGTTCGACGACTTCCACGCCGCCGCCGAGGCGCTGATCTCCGGCGGCTGGACCACCGCGGACCAGCTCGCCATCTCCGGCGGTTCCAACGGCGGGCTGCTGGTCGGGGCGGCGCTGACGCAGCGGCCCGACCTGTACGCCGCGGCCGTCTGTTCGGCGCCGCTGCTGGACATGGTGCGGTACGAGCGATTCGGACTGGGGCAGACCTGGAACGTCGAGTACGGCACCGCGGCGGACGCCGAGCAGCTCGGCTGGCTGCTGGCCTACTCGCCGTATCACCACGTGGCGCCGGGGACGCGCTACCCGGCCGTGCTGTTCACCGTGTTCACCAACGACACGCGGGTGGACCCGGTGCACGCGTACAAGATGTGCGCCGCGCTGCAGCACGCCACCTCTTCCGGCCCGCAGCGCCCCGTGCTGCTGCGGGCCGAGGCCCAGGTGGGACACGGGGCCCGGGCGGTGAGCCGGACGGCGGAGCTGGCCGGGGACACCTTGTCGTTCGCCGCGCGGCACACCGGGCTCAGCGTCTGAAGCTCAGGGTCTGAAGTACGTACCCGGGGTCTGACCGGTCTCACGGCGGAACGCGGCCACGAACGCGCTCGGGGTGTCGTAGCCGACCCGGCCTGCCACCCGGCTGACCGGCTCCCCCGCGGCGAGCATGGACAGCGCCGCCCGCAGCCGCAGCAGCGTCCGCCAGCGGCCGAACGGTACGCCGGCCTCGGCCGCGAACGCGCGGGCGAGCGTCCGCTCGCTGGCGCCCACCTCGCGGCCCCACTCGCGCAGCGTGCGCCGGTCCGCCGGGTCGGCCCGCAGCGCCTCGGCGACCCGCCGGGCGGTCACCGCGTCCGGCAGCCTCACACCGATCGTGGTCACCGGCACCGGCGTGAGCAGGTCGGCGAGCAGCGCCTCGGCGTGCCCGCGGCGGCCGGCGTCCAGGCCGGGCTGGCCCAGGTACCCGATGAGCTCGGCCATCAGCGGGCTGGCCGCGACCGGGGTGGGCTGGTCAGTCTCGGCCCAGCTGACACCGAACAGGCCCGGCCTGACGTACAGCGAGCGCATGGTGGCACGGCCGCCGTCGGAGGCGGTCTCGTGCGGCAGCCCGGCCGGGATCCACAGCGCCCTGGTCGGCGGCAGCACCCAGGTGGCGTCGGCGGTCAGCACGGTGAGCACCCCGCTCGCCGCCCAGGCCAGCTGGTGGTCCTCGTGGGTGTGCCAGTCGAAGCGGGTGCCCGCGGGCATGGGAAAGTCCGCCACGAAGACGGCTGCCCCTTGGTCTTCGCGGCCGTCAGGAGCTTGTCCGGCTCGCGACACAACATGGCAGCTTACGCGCTACCTCCCGGCGCTTCCCCGGCCTAGCGTCGGTCTCATGAACGAAAACCACGCCAAGCTGATGCCGAGCCCGGAGTGGGCGGCGCATATCCAGGACGAGGTGCTGCCGCAGGCGACGGCGGGCGTCGAGCTCGGCGCCGACCTGCTCGAGCTGGGACCGGGGCCTGGCGCGGCCACCGAGTGGCTGCGGCACCGGGTCGCCCGGCTGATCGCGGTCGAGCAGGAGGATGAGGCCGTCGCCCGGCTGGCCGGCCGGTTCGCCGGAACCAACGTCGAGGTGGTCCGCGGCGACGCGTCCGCGCTCGGCCACCCGGGGCTGGGCTACCCGGACGCGTCCTTCGACACCGTGGCCACCTGCACGATGCTGCATCACGTACCCTCCCGCGCGCTGCAGGACAAGGTCCTGGCCGAGGCGTTCCGGGTGCTGCGTCCCGGCGGCACCTTCCTCGGCTCGGACAGCCTGCCCAGCGACGACCTGCACCAGTTCCACGAGGGCGACACCTACAACCCGGTCGAGCCGGCCGCGTTCCTCACCCGGCTGCAGACCGTCGGCTTCGCCGCGATCACCCTGCACGTCTCGTACAACCTGGTCTTCACCGCCCGCAAGCAGGACACGCCGTGACCACCGACCTCCGCGGTGTTCAACTCCGCAGGGCGGTCACCGGCCTGATCAGCTTCGCCGCCGCCGAGGAGCAGGCGCTGCTCGCCGCGGACGCCTTCGGCCCGGGCTCCGGCGGGGGCAGCCCGGACCGCTGGGCCGCCGTACCCCTGGTGGCCCACAACAACCAGTTCAAGAGCCAGCAGGCCGAACGGATCGGGTGCCTGCTCGACCGCCGGGTTCCTCCCGCCTACCGGGAGATCGACCACACCTCGGAGGAGGTGTACCGGAGCTACCTGGCCCAGCCGCCGGAAGTCGTGCTGGCCGGCTGCCGCCGGGTCAGCGCGGAACTGGCCGACGGCACCTGGGCGCTCAGCGACGATGACCTGCTGGACCCGGCGCGCCATCCCTGGCTGAACGGCCGCCTGCTGTGGCTGCAGATCGTCGTCCGCGGTTTCTGGCACCCCACCGGGCATCTCGGTGACTACTACCTGGCCCGCGGCCAGGCCGGGCGGGCGGTCGCGATGCAGGAGCAGGGCCTGGCCATGGCCCGCTACCTGGGCGCGCCGGCGGCAGCGGCGGGCATGGCCGGCTACAACCTGGCTTGCGCCCAGGCCCGGGCCGGCCAGCCGGACCAGGCGGCCAGGACGCTGGCCGAAGCCATCGAGGCGAACCCGGACCTGCGGGGCAACGCCCGCCGCGACCCCGACCTTGAGGTCCTGCGCGAAGCTGGCCCCTGACGACGAAGCCGCCGGTAGCCTCGCGTGGAGTGGCACCCGTCGGAAGGAGTTCCGTGTTCCACGCCACCGGCTTCCGCGTAGCTGACCTGCCGCCCACGCTGACCGGAAACTGCGGCAGCAACCCGGGGATCGCCTGCCGCCTCGCCTGGGACGTCACGCACAGCCCGACCGCCACCCAGGTGGTCAAGGTCTATCTGGCCGGCCCGGTCAGCCAGGCCGGGCGGATCGCGTTCGTGATGGTGCTGGCGCTGCTGGTCCGGTTCATCTTCCACCGGCTGATCAACAAGGTGACCGAGCGGGCCGCGACGGCCACCCTCGCGGTGACCCCGAACGGCCGGGCGCACAAGGCGGCCGCGCCCGTGCAGATGACCGGCCTGGAGCGCCGCGAGCAGCGCGCCCGCGCGCTCGGCTCGATCCTGCGCAGCGCGGTCTCTGTCATCGTGTTCGGCATCGCGGCTCTGACGATCTTGTCCATCCTCGGCTTCAACGTGGCCCCGCTGCTGGCCAGCACGGCGGTGCTCGGGGTGGCGCTCGGGTTCGGCGCGCAGAACCTGGTGCGCGACTACCTGGCCGGGCTGCTCATGCTGGTCGAGGACCACTACGGCGTAGGCGACACGATCAACGCCGGGGTCGCCACCGGCACGGTCGAGGCGATGTCGCTGCTCACCACCACGCTGCGGGATGTCAACGGGGTGGTGTGGCACATCAGGAACGGCACCATCGACAGCGTGGGCAACGAGTCGCAGGGCTGGTCCCGCGCCGTCATCGACTACCCGGTCCCCTACGAGGAGGACCTGGCCAGGATCCGGGCGCTGATGGAGCAGGCCGCGAACAGCCTGTACCGCGAGCGCGGCTGGAAAAAGCTGATGCTGGAGAAGCCCGAGGTGTGGGGGGCCCAGGGACTGTCCGGCAAGGAAGTCACGATGCGGCTGGTGGCCAAGACCGCCCCGATGCGGCAGCTGGAGGTGGCACGCGAGCTGCGCGCCCGGGTGAAGGCGACGCTGGACACGGCCGGCGTCCAGCCGGCCGGGCCGGACACCATCGTTATCTCCGCGCCGCCCGCGATCGCGCACCAGACGAAACAGGAACCCCTGCCCACGACAGTGATCGAGGCCGACCCCGCGGCTGATCCAGCCGACCCGCTTGAGCTCCCCGCGGCGAACGGCACGCCTCCGGATTGAACGCCATGGAACCCGGAAGCCAGTGCGTTCGAACACAATGGAACCCCGGGTTCGGTAACCGCTGGGTCGATGTGCCGCTGGTCCGGTTAGAGGCGGACCAGCGGCACTTTGACCCAGAACCGCCCTGTGCCGCCGCGGCTACCGCCGCGCCGCTCGCACCCGAGCTCAGACCAGCGTGGTAACAACTGACGCGCACCTGGAGCTGCATGAACGCGGCAACCATACCGTTCGCGCCGGGCCGGGGTAGGCGGGGCAAGGGAGCGGGCGCCCGGACGCCGTAAGCTTGCACGCATGAGTCAGCCGGTCACCTTCTACGAGGCGGTGGGCGGGGAGGAGTTCTTCACCCGCCTGGTCCACCGGTTCTACCAGGGCGTCGCGGAAGATCCCGCGCTGCGGGCGGTCTACCCGGCCAAGGATCTAGGCCCGGCCGAGGAGCACCTGCGGCTGTTCCTCATGCAGTACTGGGGCGGTCCGCGCACCTACGACGAGCTGCGCGGGCATCCCAGGCTCCGGATGCGGCACGCCCGGTTCACCATCGGCGAAGCCGAGCGGGACGCCTGGCTGCACCATATGCGGGTCGCCCTGGACGAGTTCGAGCTGGACGAGGCGCTCGCCGCCCAGCTCTGGGACTACCTGGTCATGGCCGCGCACAGCCTGGTCAACGCCGATCCCGCGCCCGGGCGCCCGGATCTCGGGCTGAAGCCTGCCTGACGATGGAGCCGCTGCTGCGCCAGGTTGACTGCGTTCTGGGTCCCGGTGCCTGACCTCGACGCGGGCCTGCGCTTCTACCGCGACGGGCTCGGGCTCGAGCTGAAGTGGCGGCACGCCACCCAGGCCGGGCTCCGGCTCGGCGACACCGAGCTCGTGCTGCAAACCGAACGGCCCGACCTCGAGACCGACTTCCTCGTCGACTCCGCCGAGGAGGCGGTCCGCCGGGTCGAGGCGGCGGGCGGGACGGTGCTTTCCGGGCCGGAGGACATCCCGGTCGGGCGGGTGGCGGTGGTTTCTGACCCGTTCGGCAATCCGCTCGTGCTGATCGACCTGTCCAAGGGCACCTTCCTCACCGACCACGACGGCAACGTGACCGGAGTCGGGTAGCGGGTCCCCTGGGTCAGATCTGTACGGCGCGCTGGCCGGTGACGTCGTAAAGATGATGCACCGGGTCGTGCACGAAATAGCGGGCGAAGGTCTCCACGGTGAAGCGGGCGCCGTCGCTGCGGCTGCCGGTGCGCCGCCACTGCTCGCCGGCCACGCCCTCGAACCGGCCCGCGATGGCGAAGGCCGCCCGGCGCAGCGCCGCGGCGACCTCGGCCGGGTCCTGCTCGCCGTAGCGGTCGGCGACGGCGGTCTCGTCCTGGTCCCAGTTCGGGAACGGCGGGTCGTCCTGGCCGAGCATCAGCTCGAGCCGCTGGTCGTACAGCCGGAACACGTCGCGGACGTGGCAGGCGTACTCCAGCGGGGACCACTTGCCCGGCTCCGGGCGGGTGCGGGCATCTGCGGCACCGTCCAGCGCGGCCCGCCAGGCCGCGGCGTTCGCCATGATCATGCCGGGAACGGCTTCGACCGGAAAGCCCTGGGTGTCGAACCCGCACTCGGGGCAGGGCCGCTGCAGGACCCAGGTCCAGTCCTTGGTGTCCGGGGTGATCGTCATGCCCGCATGCTACCCACGCGTAGGGTCGAGGAATGGCCCAGGAGATCCTGCCATTCCGGCTGTCGGTGCCCGAGGCCGAGCTTCTCGATCTGCGGCGGCGGCTGCGGCAGACCCGCTGGCCGGAACCCGAGCCGGTGCCCGGCTGGTCACAGGGGGTGCCGCTGGCCTACCTGCGGGACCTGTGCGAGTACTGGGCGGACGGCTACGACTGGCGGCCGGCGGAGGCACGGCTGAACGCGCTGCCGCAGTTCCAGACCGAGATCGACGGGATCCGTATCGTCTTCGCCCACGTCCGCTCGCCGCGGCCGGACGCGCTGCCGCTGATCCTGACCCATGGCTGGCCCGGCTCGGTGGTCGAGTTCGGCAAGGTCATCGGGCCATTGGCGAACCCTGCCGCCCATGGGGACGACGGCGACGATGCCTTTCACGTGGTGTGCCCGTCGCTGCCCGGCTACGGGTTCAGCGGCAAGCCGGACCAGGCCGGCTGGGGCGTGGAGCGGATCGCCCGGGCGTGGGCGGAACTGATGGCGCGGCTGGGCTACTCGCGGTACGGCGCGGCCGGCAGCGACTGGGGCACCAGCGTCAGCACCCTGCTCGGCCAGCAGGACCGGGCACACGTGGCCGGCGTCCACCTGATACCGCCGCTGGCCGGGCCCGACCCGGCCAGCTCCGGCGACCTCACGCCGGCCGAGCGGGCGGCGGTGGAATCGCTGGAGTACTCCGCCGAATGGGACTCCGGCTACTCCAGGGAGCACGCCACCCGGCCGCAGACGGTGGGGTACGGCCTGGTCGACTCGCCTGCCTTCCTGGCCGCGTGGATCGTGGAGAAGTTCTGGTCCTGGACGGACCACGCCGGCTCCCTGGACGCCGTGCTCAGCCGGGACGATCTGCTCGACAACCTGATGCTGTACTGGCTGCCCGGCACCGGGGCCTCGGCCGCGCGGCTGTACTGGGAGAGCATCCGCCTGGTGAACCAGTGGATCTCCGGCGCGGCCACCGAACCGGTCCGCGTCCCTGTGGGCTGCTCGGTGTTCCCTGGCGAGCTGCAGCGGCCGTCCCGGCGATGGGCGGAAAAGCGCTTCACCGACATCAGGTACTGGGGCGAGCCGCCGCGCGGCGGGCATTTCGCCGCGTTCGAGCAGCCCGCGTTGTTCGCTGACGAGGTGCGGGCGTTCTTCCGGCTGGTGCGCTTAGCCGCTTAGCCGCTCAGCCGCGGGTCAGGCGCCGGTAGGTGACGCGGTGCGGGCGGGCGGCCTCGGCGCCCAGACGGTCTATCTTGTTCTTCTCGTAGGCCTCGAAGTTGCCCTCGTACCAGAACCAGCTCGCACCGCCCTCCCAGGCCAGGATGTGCGTGGCCACCCGGTCAAGGAACCACCGGTCGTGGCTGGTGATGACCGCGCAGCCGGGGAACTCCAGCAGCGCGTTCTCCAGCGAGCCCAGCGTCTCCACGTCCAGGTCGTTGGTCGGCTCGTCCAGCAGCAGCAGGTTGCCGCCCTGCTTGAGGGTGAGCGCCAGGTTCATCCGGTTGCGCTCGCCGCCGGACATGACAGCGGCCGGCTTCTGCTGGTCCGCGCCCTTGAACCCGAACGCGGCCACGTACGCGCGACTCGGGATCTCCGCGTTCCCCACGCGGATGTGCGCCTCGCCGTCGGAGATCGCCTCCCACACGTTCTTCTTCGGGTCGATGCGCTCACGGGACTGGTCGACGTAGGAGATCGTGACCGTCTCGCCGACCCTGATCGTGCCTTCGTCCGGCTTCTCCTCGCCCACGATCATCTTGAACAGGGTGGTCTTGCCGACGCCGTTCGGCCCGAGGACGCCGACGATGCCGTTGCGGGGCAGGCTGAAGGAGAGGTTCTCGAACAGGCAGCGATCGCCGAAGCCCTTGACCAGGTTGCCGACCTCGACCACCACGTTGCCCAGGCGAGGGCCCGGCGGGATCTGGATCTCCTCGAAGTCGAGCTTGCGGTTCTTGTCCGCCTCGGCGGCCATCTCCTCGTAGCGCTCCAGCCGGGCCCGGCTCTTGGCCTGGCGCGCCCGCGGGCTGGAGCGCACCCACTCGAGCTCGTCCTCCAGGCGCTTGCGCTTCTTGGCGTCCTTGGCCCCCTCGACCTTCAGCCGGGCCGCCTTGGTCTCCAGGTAGGTGGAGTAGTTGCCCTCGTAGGGGTAGGCATGGCCGCGGTCGAGCTCGAGGATCCACTGGGCCACGTCGTCCAGGAAGTACCGGTCGTGGGTGACCGCGACGACGGTGCCCGGGTACTTCTCCAGGTGCTGCTCCAGCCACTGCACGCTCTCGGCGTCCAGGTGGTTGGTGGGCTCGTCCAGCAGCAGCAGGTCGGGCTGGGACAGCAGCAGCCGGCACAGGGCGACCCGGCGCTTCTCGCCACCGGACAGGCTCGCGACCTCGGCGTCGGGCGGCGGGCAGCGCAGCGCGTCCATGGCCTGCTCGACCTGGCTGTCCAGGTCCCAGGCGTCCTTGTGATCGAGCTGCTCCTGCAGGCGGCCCATTTCGTCGAGCAGTTCGTCCGAGTAGTCGGTCGCCATCTCCTCGGCGATCTCGTTGTACCGGGCGAGAAGCTGCTTGGTCTCGGCCACGCCGTCCTCGACGTTGCCGAGCACGTTCTTGCTCTCGTCCAGCTGGGGCTCCTGGGCGAGCAGGCCCACGGTGAAGCCGGGCAACAGGCGCGCGTCGCCGTTGGACGGCTGTTCCACGCCGGCCATCATCCTGAGCAAGGTCGACTTGCCGGTGCCGTTCGGGCCCACGACGCCGATCTTCGCGCCGGGCAGGAAGGCCAGCGTGACGTTATCGAGGATGACCTTGTCGCCGTGCGCCTTGCGCACGCCGCGCATCTGATAGATGAACTCAGGCATGTAACGTATCCTAGCTTTTGTTGCAGGTCAGTGGCCCGCGATGCTCGTCCCAGTCATTGTAAAGTCAGGGAAGGCTGCGAGTCATGGCTCTGGCGGTCAACGGCAGCGGCACCATCTTCAAAGAAGTGCGACCGGTCCAACCACCGTCCCGACTCGAATAAGGGCTGCGCGTCTTCCACTTGTCAGCATACGTGCGATGCCCCAGAGCGTTGCCTGCACGCCTGGACGCTGCGCTACTGGGTCAACGGCAAGCAGGTCGAGAAGTCGTTCAAGGACAAGCAGCACCCCACCACGGGCCGCGTGGACTACGGCAGCGGCAAGAAGCTCGCGCGGGACTGGCAGCTCAAGCTCGCCGTGGACAAGCGCTCCGGTGACATCGCCTTCACGGATCACAGCAAGAGCGGCAAGCAGAACTTCGGCGAGGCTGCCGAATCGTTCATCACGCGCCTAGCTGTCAGTGATGCCAGCAAGTACCACTACCGGAGCGTGTACCTCAAGCACGTCAAACCCGTGTTCGGCGACATGACGCTCGCTCAGGTGGCCAACAACCGCGACGGCGTTATGGACCTGCTAGCGGTCACGATGAAGCATCTGAGCAACACACCGCGCCAGCAAGCGCGGTACGTCATCGTGGGCACGCTTGACGAAGCAGTGAAGGCGGGCAAGCTCAGCAGGCACCGTCTAGACGGCATCGAACTCGCCGACTACGGCAGGTACTCGCGTAAGAGCTTCGTGTTCCCCGCGTACGAGCAGGTCAAGTTCGTGGCGGACGGCGGCATCAACCCGGAGACCAAGCGCGCCGTTAGCGGTGCGGGACTGTGCGTCTGGCTCATGCGTGGCTGCGGACTTCGCATCGAAGAGGCCCTAGCCGTATGCAAGGAGGACTTCATAGAGGACGGCACCGTCTTGCGGGTGGCGTGGCAGGCGTCGGGAGACGGCAAGAGGCGGGAACCTCTCAAGCACCGCAAGGCAGGCGAGTACCGAGACGTGCCCGTGCCCTCGTGGCTGCGGGAGATGGTCCGGGACATGCCCGATGGGCCGCTCATTCCTGGCAACGGGAAGCTGTTCCAGCGGTACGGCACGGTCTACTTTCGGTTCATGCACGCTGCCGAGGCAACTGGTATCCCTAACGGCTTCACGCCCCATTCGCTACGCCACGCCTTCGCTTCCGCGATGCTCGCACGTGGCGTCCAGATCACCGAACTTGCTCACTTCCTCGGACATCGTGACATCAACGTCACTCACCAGGTATATGGGCATTTGCTGCCTTCTGCCGCCAAGAGAGCAGTAGCAGCGCTAGACGCTGAGTTCGCTGAGTGGAGCAACACTTTGCGCCCTTTGCAGGCTCCGGACTTCCGCTTACAAGGAGTGCGTAGGAGTCCGAAAGGTGAGCGTCTAGAGACTAGGCGTCTTCAGAGTTTGAAACCGGTAGCGGTGACCGTCGACGCGGTTTGGGTGCGGTTCTTACGCTGGCCGTGTCCGCTATTGAGGGGTGGATTAGACCTTTTGGCCAGCGTTGCTTGGCGCTGTACTTGCTCAGCATAACGTCGATTTGGTTTGCCCACTCAGATTGCTTTGCCAGATTCCCCGGATCGGCCACGCCAGTTACCTTTGCCGCCTCGCCTCTTTGCTTTATCGTCCAATCCAAAACTGTCCGCATGAATTTCTTGTCATCAAACGCTTTCAGATTCATGATAGCCACAGCATTAGGTTTGGGGCGGGATGACGCCAAGGCGAAGGCGGTCACAGCCCGCGCGAGATGGAATCGCAGATTCGATCGCTCGTGACGACTGCTAACATCATCCTGTTCTTTGAGGAAGGCGTCGACTGCCTCTACTATCAGAAAACACTTATGGAATGCCGCTAGGGGTGTCTTTTGATTAAATACACGGCTGTATCGAGGATCTCGAACTAGCGCTGAAGGAGTTCCGCGTGCCACGTGAGGTTCTTGCAGCAGAATCGAAGCAACGGCCTGAGCAAGTTCGGGAATCTCTACTGTTTGGGCCCGTGGCTTTTTGAGATTCTTATAATGATTCCGCTTACGTTCATAGTAAAGGTCATGCGAGAGGAAGTACTCCTCTATGCTTCTCTGGAACGGCTCTGCTGACCGGAGCGATGCCGCAGACACCTGGTTTTGGCTATTAGTCGCTCTAATTACTTGTGCGGCGATCTCCTCGTCTCTTGTTTCGATTACGCGAACCAAGATTTGACGCCCCTTACCTTCGGCGTCTCTTTGTGGACTCTGTGAAATCGACTGGAAGTAGTTGTACACCTCCTTCGAGCTCTGAAGGCCGTTCACGATCTGAGGATCTTCGAGTTCAAGGCGCTTTCCGCTTGATCCAACGCGATTGCCGATAATTGTAACGCCGTTATTGAGCCACCAGAAGTCAATTATTGCCGAGTCGCCTTGGTGCAAGGTTTTGGCAATTGCCCGATTTATTATCGTTGTGCCTTCATAGTCTCGAACGTTCTCTTCAAAGATCTCATCCAACAAACTTCCGTCATCGTCCGTTATGAAATCGAAGTAATCGCGTAGGCTGACGAAGCAAGCGAGTCCACCTTTCTCGGAGGTTATTGGTCCTTCAGACACGCGCAAGGCATAGGTGACTGATCTTCTTTGCCGTGCCAGGTTATTTAGGTCTTTCGCTCCTAGGAAATCAACATTTGCAGCAGCATTGCCGAACATCCCGGTGAGTCGCGATTGTAGGCGCCCTGCCTTTAGCCGAACTTTCTCGTTCGGTCCTTCATGGGCTTTGGTTGCATACCTAACATTTATTTTTAGCTTTGGGAAGTTGGTCGCGAGATACGTATTGCGAAAGAGTTCGAAGCGCTCGATTACTCGCGAATTGAACTCCACTTCGTTCAGCGCTGAGCTGTCAAGACTCAGCAGAATTGGCAAATGATCGAGCAGGAGCTGTAGCGGAACCTCCTTGAATCCGCTCTCATACTTGGCTTGAAAGATCTCAAGATTGATCTCAGCATTGTCACGAGTGAAGGAATCTGCCGAATCAGTGATTAGCTGCCCATTGACGAATAGGTAAACCGCGTCTATGCCGCCGTCATCCGTGCCGTCGACGAGGCCGTCCTCCACCTGTCGGTTGGATAGACCCTTGCGACGCAGAATGGTATCGACGGAGTCTATGAGGAAATAATCCTGGATCGTCAAATCTGGATACGTCGAGTCCCGAGCTTGCTTGAGACGCTGATCCAGCAGAAGAATCTCGTTTGGCATGGGCTGCCTGGGCGTAGTCATCGAATGGACTCCGGTGATCACAATTATATAATGACCTGGTTGCGCGTATACTTCATCCAGATTAGGTATACCGTAACTTCGGGGCGGCCGCAACCGATTTCTGAATCAGGGCGCCCTTGACTGTGATCTTGCGCGGTGAGAGGGTGCCCGCCACGGAGGACGGGTAACAGCGTCGGCCGTGCCTGACCTGGCAGGCACGGCCGACCTGTAAGTCATGCAGATTGGCGTTCGATCCACGCGTATACGTCGCGTTCTTTCCATCGTAGGTGCTTTCCGATTCTGTAGGCCTGCAATCCCCATTCTTTCCATCTGTCGCGGACGGTTCGCTCTGGAATGGCGAGGATTGCGGCGACGTCGCGTGAAGATAGGAGCCGGTTGGAACCGCCTAGCGTTCCTTTGCGCGGCACTGTCGCGCCGTCCGTCGCGTGGCTGGCTGTCGTCGGCCGCAGGAGCTGATCGCCCCTCGTGGTCGCTGGGGGTGACTGGATACTGGGTGAGTGCAAGTGCAAGTGCAAGGACTGTCAGTGCCGCTATACGTGCAGACACGCGCGAGGCTTGCACTTGCACTTTGCACTCTCGGTTACGCTGTGTCATGACGCTGCCCGCCAGTGGCCGCGTACCGTCTGGACTGCCTCACCGCGTTCGGTGAGTTGCTTGAGGCGCCAGAAGACCCATCGTCGGCTCATTCCGGTAATCGTGATGAGTTCGCCTACCGGGATTCCCTCCGGGGGCGCGGTGGAAAGCGCAGCCCAGAGTATAGAGTTCGCATCCGCGCGTTCCTCGGCGATGTCTTCGATGTTGGCAGGAACAGTGCGCGGTTGGTCCGCATATGTCCTCTCGGTTGCCGTGCGTGATATGTCGTCAAGTTGGCGCGGTATTTGCGCGTGGCGTGCCGCGGTATCCGCGACGACTTGATCTGTCACGAGGTAGGCACGGGCACGGCGTGGGATGTCGTGTTCGGGTGCGGAGATCAGGAATTTGCCGGGCGCGTTGAGCTTGTGCGCGTTCCATCCGGCCGTGAGCATTCCCTGTCCGAGGACCAGGTCTACGTCTCGCGGTTCACGGACGCGGAAGCATATCCGCATGTCCATTTGCGACCGGACGGCACCTTGCCCCATGGCTTTCTGCGTTGGCCGCTGGGTCGCGGCTACGAGGGTGACGGCCAGGGCGCGTCCCAGGCGCGCTATCGAGTCGGTGTCGTCCATTGCGTCTGGTGCCTGCTCGGCTAGCTCGGCATATTCATCGATGATGATGACAAGCGCGGGCATTTCCGGGGATGGTTCCCAGGTGCGCCGGCCGTGCGCCGCGAGGTATGCCGCGCGGGCTTGGAGAATCGCGACCGCGTCGCGGAGCAATGTGGCTGCCTGCTCCGGGGTGGTGGCGAGCCGGTCTAGGCATTCCTGCCACGGGCCGAGTTCCATTCCCTTTTTGAGGTCGATACCCCAGATGATGACATCCTGGCAGGCGGTCAGGTTTGCCATGAGCACGTTGAGGCCACCGCTCTTGCCTGATCCTGTCGTGCCGGCGAACAGCGCATGCCGACGCAGGAAAAGCACTCGGCAGGGTGCGGCATCCTCGAATGGGCCTAGCTCGACAGGTTCCGTTATCGACCGGGTGGACGGTCCAGGCCACGGAATGGCGTCCGCGTGGGGGTCGGTGTCGAGAACACGCAACTCGAAACGGTTGGCTAGATCGTCGGGCGTTGGGTATATGCGGACGGCTCCACGGAATGTCCCAAGGCCGGATTCGATCGCGGGAACCCGCGCGGTCACGTCGGTAATGGTCTGGCCGCGTGCGAGCCGGAACCTCGCGCGCCATCCCCAGACATCGACGGTGGCGGACATGACCTCGGAGCCGACGAGGCCGATCGCCCGCGCGATGTCCGGCCATGCCGCGAGCTTGCGTTCCACGCGCACCTTCGCGCGCCGGCGTCGGTGCGCCCACCACGGCACCGCGAGAACCACCGTGCCGATTCCCAGGACTCGCGGAAGCGGTGGCGTGAACGGTCCCAGGACCGTGGCCATGGCGAGCCATCCGCCGGCTAGGAAGGTGGCCGTGGCCGCGTAGACGCGTTCCGCAATGGGCGCGAGTCCGAACCTCGCGCCGAGGAACGCGATGAGCCACGCGGCCACCGACGAACCGGCGAGGATCACTGCCCACCACTTCGCCAGCGCGGCGTGCGTCCAGCACCCCGCGAGTAGCGTCATCACGGCTACCCCGAGCGGTGCTAGTTCGGAACGGTAGCGCCAAGCGAACCGGGCGAGGATCACGCCTACCGGGACCGGGAACTGGCTGGGGTCGCCGTTGATGAACATCATGGGCTGCATACCGCCACGGCGGATCTGGCGGGCTTGACGGCGCATTCGGCGGTAACTGGTCACTGCCGCCCCCCTTCGCGCGCCTCGGAGAGGTTCTGAGGCGCGCTCAGCTCATCGCGGATGTAGTACAGGGGGTCGGGCTCTCCGTCGCGCTGTGCGCCGATCGTGGCGCGCATCGCGGCAAGTGCGTTCGCGTGCCAGAGGCGCGCGGCCGCGAGCTCGGCGGACAGCCGGGTTACCTCGGCGGCCAGGTCCCGCGTGTCGGCCAGTGCGGCCTGGAGGTGCTGCCACGCGACGGACAGCGTCGGCATCGCGCTTGCGAATCCCGAAACGATGTCGCGCGCAGCCAGGTTCCGGCTCATGACCTCCGGAATGTCGATCGCGGAATGCGGAGCGTTGTTCGGCATCTGGCATCACCCCTTTCCGGAGTTCTGGAGCCACTGAACAATCCCGGAAACGAATGCCCGGATTTGCGGTGCGGCGCTGGTTGCGGCGAGCAGGAAGCCGAGCAGCGCACAGACGATCGCGTGCCAGACCCGCAATCCCAGGTACCGGTAAGCGACGTAGACGACGGCTACGACTAGCGCGATAAGCGGAATCGAGATGGTCATATCGGCATCACCCCTTCCGGCCGCGCATGCGGCGGTTTACGGACTTGCGGGAACGCCACGACTTACGCCGCATCCAGCGGAATCGGGCGCGGCACTTCTTGCAGTCGGATTCGGTGCAGTGCCGGGCGGAAATGGCTACTGTGGAAAGGTCGGTAATCCTGCTCACTGGCCCTCCCCCGTGTTGCCGGCAGAGCCGTAGCCGCGCGAGCCGGTCAGCAGTCGGCGGGCGAACGCCTCAGAATTGCTGGCGGCCGGCCGGTAAGGCGCTTGCCGTGATCGCCTCGGCGTATGCCGATGATGACGACGAGCAGACCTCCTGCGAACGCTCCGCCCATGAAAGCGACTGAAGAGAGAATGAGGTAGGCCATCATCGCTATTCGCCCCCCTTCTTACGGGCGCGGTAGGGAATCGCGACTGCGCGGTACTGCACCGGCCCGAAGCTGCGAACCGCGCTGTAATGGCCGTTCGGGCTGCCGTCATCGCTTGCGGTCGAGCCGATCAGTTCGGCGATGGTGTCGATTTCGGCGAACATCTCGGCATCGCTCGCCTCGGGCGGGAAAACGAGCAGATCGGCTTCCCGGGGAGCGGGCACGTCGGGATTCTGGTCGAGAAAATCCGCGAGGTCACGCAGTCCGGCGATTAGCCGAACTCGCTGCTCGTCGTTGGCGTAATAGTTCATCCGGCATCATTCCTTCGGAGTCTCGGAGAGGGTTTCTTCCGTGTCTCCGATTTCACCGTCTGCCGGCTTGATTTCCCATGCACTGGCAATGCAGTCACGATGCAATTCAGGCGAGTAAGGCGCAGCGGACTATGCAATCACAGTGCAACTGCAATGCATGAAGGCCAGTGAGCGTGACAGGTCACAAGACAGAGCGCAAGGCCAAACCAAACCAGGCCCGGTGCTTGTGATCACCGAGCCTGGTAGCGAGATAGGGAAGAGTTAGGATGCTCTGTCGGCAGGAACCACCCGAACGATTCGCGAGACGCTAGGCTGCGGGGGTACGAAGTCGTCCCCGGTAATTCTGGCGACCTCTGCCCATGAAAAATGCGGCTCAAGCTGGTCGAGGTCTGTAGATTCCCCGACGGCTAGGACTGCTACCCGGAACGTCAACTCTGGCATGAGTCTGAGCAGGGATTCGGTCACCGTGTTAGGCAGATTCCCAATCAGTACGTCGAATGACATCAGCCGGATTATCTCCAGAGCTTCGCCCTGCACAACGTTCGCGTGCGGCACGTTCTGGCGAAGAAACCCGATGAGCCGGTCATCGAGTTCGACAAGCGTGAGGCTTCTCGATCTCGGAATTTCTCTCGCAACAGTACCGATTCCGGCGCCTACTTCCAGAACGTCATCAGTGGGGCGGATGCCTGCTGCCGATATCAGCTTGGTCAGTTTTTCTGCGGATACAAGGAAATGCTGTTGGAACTCAGGGTCTGCATTAGCGGCTATTTCGCGGTCAGTTGGCATAATAATACGGGCTTTCGTCTAGGGCTCTACGGAGAGCAGAGAATTGTTCTTGGAAACCGGACGGCACTCTGCTGTTCATTGCCAATTGACTGGATATGTTCCGCAGGATGACTGCCGTTCGCGTTGATGCGACTTCTCTTGCTAGCGGGATCAGTTGCCGGGCTGTCCGCTCCGCGGCATCCCAAGTGTTATTGTCAACCTGCGATTGCAGGAGATAGGCACGGTGTAGGTACTGGCTCCGTATCTCGTCGGCCGGCGTTGCCATGACTGACCGCTCAAAGTGATCTATTGCCTTGCTGGCAAGCCCGAGGTCGCGCTCGACCATGGCCTCATGCCAGGCAAGCTCACGGTCGTCAATCCACCAGGCCCATGCGGGATCGGTATCACTTACCCCGTTCAGATACAAGTCGCGGATTTCCGGTAGCAACGCGAGAGCGCTTTCGTCTCCGCTTTGCGCCAGCGCGCGAGCCTTGCGCGTGAGAAAAAGCGCCTTTACTCGCGGGGAAAGCTTGTAATTTCCCTCCAGAACTGAGCGGGCAATGTGGAGCGCCTCTCTGGGCCGTCCTTCAGCGGCGGCATGCATGCTCGAATTCTGGAGCGTTAGAAGCTCAACAGTTTTGTCGCCCGCGAGGCGTGTGAAATACAGCGATTCCTGATTCATCCGCCGGCATAGGTCGTGGGCTTCCGCATCGTAAGCGAGCCATCCGACGACTTCGGCTAGTTCTCCCGCCGCAGAATGCAAGTCACGCTCAAGCCTTGGGTCATAACTACCCGTGCCGAGCTGATCGCGCAGGTTCCAGAAAAATCTCGTGGAAAGCCGGAGAAGATCGGCACCACCGAATCGGTTGTCAAGCGCCACGATCTCATGAATATGGCTGTTTATTGATTCAAGAAGTTCAGAACCTTCAATGTCCACGTTGCTTGCGGCGTTAAGTGACGCCTCAAACGATTCCACATGACCAGGCCCCTGATTGCTGGTCTCCGCCTCGCCGATCAGCAGAGCGAACTGAGCCTTGACCCGATCAGGGGCGCGCTCAAGCGCGGCGTCGAGAATGTCTTGTATCGCCGGCCGGGGGATGACGTCAGGATTCCCGCGCCAGTTGGCGACCGTGCGGACCGATACGGTCAGGTACTCCGCGTACGACTCGTTGGTCATGCGGAAGGCTTGCCGAAGCAAATCCGCACGGCCACCGGACCACGTCGCGATTACCTGCATGCGCGGCTACCGGCGAAGCGGTCTGCACATGCGGTCATGCTGCCGGCCGCGTCGGCGTCTTGCCCACCTGGACACGCGCGGACGCGGTCAACGAACGCCCGCACACTGGCGGGTGTGAGTGTCATGCGGCGCGCTGCCCGTTCCCTTTGGTCGCTCGCCTGTGCCTAACAGCGTGTCCAACTTCTCACACTACGAAGTGATACGGGCGGGAAACGTCACGGGTTCACCGGGCAGACTTGGGTGTCTGCCGGGATACGTAGCTCCCCCGGTTCGGACTTTCAGCGCTTGACGAACGTCCCGATGGTCGAGGTCTCGACCAACTCGTGCTTCCGAAGGAGCGTCATGGCCTTGCCGGCGGTCTCCATGGAGTGGCCGGTTAGATCTCTCATCTCCCGCTGACTGGGGAGCTGGTCTCCGGGCGCGAGGTTGCCAGCCTTGATCTGGTTCTCGATCCAGTTGGCTAGTTGGACATAGACAGGCGTAGCGCCACGGTGCGCCACGAAGTTTGCCCAGTCCACAGCCATGACGATCATGGTAAGACAATGCCAGATCAGGCCTTGCTAGCCAGAACAAGGCATGACAATGCATAGCACTGGCATGTAGCCTATAGATGCTCCTCGGCAGGGTCGTTCGGTCGCTTGCTTCGGCTTGCATTCCGTTCCCGCGACCCTGCCGAGGAGCGCCCCGGCCCGTGCTTGCGTCGCGCGGGGCCGGGGATCCTATCGCCGCGTAGCGCGAGGTATGCACCGATGAACGCTGACGCGAGCAACCCCGCGCTGCACTTCGGCAGCGAGGTCAAGCGTGCCAGAGTCGCGGCGGGCATGACGCTTGCCGAGATGGGGCGGGTAGTCGGGTACCACAAGAGCCAGGTCTCGCGTGTTGAGCGCGGCGTCCGCGCACCTACCAGGAAGTTCGCGCAGATGTGCGACCTTGCGTTTCCTGGGCGCGGTGGCTGGTTTCTTCGCTTCTACGACGACAGCCGGCAGTGGTCAGCGATGCCGCCGTGGTTCCGTAACTGGATCGAGCACGAACAGCGTGCGGTCAACCTGCGGATCTGGCAACCCTCGTCACTGTCGGGGCTAGTGCAAACCGAGACGTACGCCCTAGCGCAACTGCGGACGTTCCCCGGTGCCACCGCTGAGCAGGTTGCGGAACGGCTCTCGGCCCGGATGGCGCGACAGGCGATCCTCACCCGGGAAACGCCCGCCGCGCCGATGTTGTGGTTCCTGATCGATGAGGCCGCGTTGCGCCGCCAGACCGGAAGCGCGCTGATCATGGCCGAGCAGCTCGAACGCCTGCTCACTCTGGCCGAGTTGCCGAACGTCACTATTCAGGCAGTTCCCAACGTCGCTCACGCCGAGTTGACCGGGGGCTTTGCCATCGCCGAAGCGGTCAACGGGTCAGCGGCGTATATTGAAACGGCGCTGACCGGCCAGGTTTTCGAAGATCCCACGGTCGTTTTGGAACTGTCGGCCCGGTTCGATGCGCTCAGGACCGAAGCGTTGCGAGGCACCGAAAGCCTCTGCCTGATCGAAGAGGGTGCGCGCGAGTGGAGACAGCAGGCAACTGGCGGACGGCCAGCTACTCAGGTGCGAACGGTGGCGAGTGCGTAGAGGTCGCCAGTGCCGCCGACGCCGTGATGGTGCGAGACACCAAGAACCGCAACGGGGAGACGCTGAGCGTGCCCGTCAGTGCCTGGCGAGCGTTTATCGCCGCGATGAAGTAACCGCGCTCTGGCTCAGACAGCGGTCACGGGGCATCCTCGGCTGTCGGCATGCCCCGTGACGTATTCGCCGGTGTCTCCGTGCGGTTGCCCGCAGCGTTGCCAACCATGACAACCGTTGCCAGAAGCCACCAGGAAGCGACTATGCGCATACCCGGACGTGCACGCTGCTATCACGCAGGCACGAAAGGGGGCGCAAGCCCGTGCGAGCACATGCCTCCAGGGCACCCGAGGCGATCACCTTCGAGCGCGACTACCGGGGCACCATCGACCAGGCGCAGCATGTCCGCGCTGACCTAGCGCAAGTGGCTGCCAGTTGCCCTGTCTTGGATGACCTGGTCTTGCTGGCGTCGGAACTATCGACCAACGCCATCCTGCACAGTCGCTCCGGCCATCCCGACCGGACCTTCACCGTTCGGGTAACGCTCTACCCCGGCGATTACGCGTGGGGCGAGGTAATCGACCACGGGGGCACGTGGACGGCCGACGAGATTGACGACGAGCACGGGCGCGGGCTGGCCATCGTTGCGGCAGTAGCAGGAGACGGCAATTGGGGAATCGACGGCGGCGCCGCAAGCCGCGCGGCATGGTTCCGGCTCGACTGGCACCCCAACGCCGAGGAACGCGACCCCTCCTCCGCAGGAGGCAAGCTCTTACCTCGCACTGTCAGCTTGGGAAACTGTGCCGTCCGGGCCTGTCACGTTGCTTGACCTGCGGGGCGGGGTATCCGCGAGTGACCGTGAGAGACCCTCATCACCGGGGTTAATGGCCCGCTAATGGCCCGGCGCTTCTGGTGCTCACCGTGCCCTGCTCCTCCTCTGCCCTCCTCGAGGGCTGCCATCGCTCGGCCGTGGATGCGGTCAGTCGGATGCACCTGGACGGGCGGCTCCGTAGAAGGCTCTGAGGATCGTTTAAGTTAGTGACAGCCAGAGATCGCCTCATTGATGACGGCGTGTCGGTTTTTTTTTTTTTTTTTTTTTTTTTTTTTTTTTTTTTTTTTTTTTTTTTTTTTTTTTTTTTTTTTTTTTTTTTTTTTTTTTTTTTTTTTTTTTTTTTTTTTTTTTTTTTTTTTTTTTTTTTTTTTTTTTTTTTTTTTTTTTTTTTTTTTTTTTTTTTTTTTTTTTTTTTTTTTTTTTTTTTTTTTTTTTTTTTTTTTTTTTTTTTTTTTTTTTTTTTTTTTTTTTTTTTTTTTTTTTTTTTTTTTTTTTTTTTTTTTTTTTTTTTTTTTTTTTTTTTTTTTTTTTTTTTTTTTTAAAAAAAAAAAAAAAAAAAAAAGGAACCGCAGTCCAAAAAAAAATCAAAACTGCGCGGACGGTTTGTATAACTATCCGCAAAATTTTTTTTTTTTTTTTTTTTTTTTTTTTTTTTTTTTTTTTTTTTTTTTTTTTTTTTTTTTTTTTTTTTTTTTTTTTTTTTTTTTTTTTTTTTTTTTTTTTTTTTTTTTTTTTTTTTTTTTTTTTTTTTTTTTTTTTTTTTTTTTTTTTTTTTTTTTTTTTTTTTTTTTTTTTTTTTTTTTTTTTTTTTTTTTAAAAAAAAAAAAAAAAAAAAAAAAAAAAAAAAAAAAAAAAAAAAAAAAAAAAAAAAAAAAAAAAAAAAAAAAAAAAAAAAAAAAGAACCGCAGTCCGACCTGCGAAACGGCGGTTTAAATGTATTATCCGCTTACATAATTTTTTTTTTTTTTTTTTTTTTTTTTTTTTTTTTTTTTTTTTTTTTTTTTTTTTTTTTTTTTTTTTTTTAAAAAAAAAAAAAAAAAAAAAAAAAAAAAAAAAAAAAATTTTTTTTTTTAAAAAAAAATCACGCAAGAGGCGTGGACTCTCGCTTGTCCAGCTTTCCGAAATGGTCGGAGTCACGGCCCAAAGCCTTTCGAACGACGAGAACGAGCGGCAGGAGCCGCTACCTCAGGTAGTTGAGAGGCTCGCTGATGCTCTCAGGTTCCCCGTTGCTTTCTTTAGCGGGTCCGACATTGAAGCTTTGTCCTCAGATTCCGTGTCCTTTCGCGCACGAAAGAAGCTGGCTGCGCGGAAACGAGACATGGCTTTGAGCGTAGGCAGGCTCGCAGTAGAGTTCCATGACTGGATAAGCGAGCGCTTCATTCTTCCAGATCCGGACTTGCCGTCGCTGAATAAGCCTGAGCCCTGAAACAGCTGCGGGCATGGTGAGGGCCCAATGGGGTTTGGGCCTAGCTTCGATCGCCAATACGGTGCATCTTCTTGAAGCGCACGGGGTACGGGTGTTCTCGCTTGCCCCGGAATACTCTGATGTAGACGCATTTTCCTTCTTCCATGAAAGCGTGCCGTTCGTATTTCTCAACGTGATGAAGACAGCTGAGCGGGGTCGCTTCGATGCGGCACATGAGTTGGGTCACCTCGTGCTCCATGGGCAAGGCTGTGATCTGACAAAATCCCATGCCGAGCAGGAAGCGAACGAGTTCGCTAGTGCCTTCCTGATGCCACGGGAAAGTGTTGCAGCGCATATGCCTGCCTCGCCGCTGGTAGATCGGATCATCTATGGTAAGAGGAACTGGAATGTCGCTGCCCGCGCGCTGACCTATCGACTTCACGATGTCGGGATGCTTTCGGACTGGCATTACCGGACAGCATGCGTCGAACTTGGCCGCCGCGGGTACCGGGCAGGAGAGCCTGACGGCGGCGCACGGGAGACTTCGCAACTTCTAACCAAGGTATTCAAGGCGCTCCGGGCAAAAGGTATTACCTGGTCAGACATAGCAGACAAGTCGTGCATTGACCCGGATGACTTGAGCGGCTATGTATTCGGCATAGTAATGGCTGCGCTAAGATGGCCGTCCACCGGCGCCCCCGCGAGCTATGCGACTTACCCCGAGTGGCCTAAGCGTTTCGTGCAACACCAAGGGCTTATAGTCTTTCGGGCGGGTTCTACCTGGTAGCGGGGCACCCGCTACCAGGTAGAACCCGGTAGCGGGGCACCCGCGACCTCTGGGTTATGAGCCATATTGCGACACGAGGTCGCACGTTGTGAGTGAGCTCGTTAAGGAGGTCTGGCTGATGCCAGGGACGTAGCTACGGGTTGTGTTTGACCTGTCCCCGCCGTGACGTGCGTGGCCGGTCCTGGCTGGCTGGGTGCGGAGCTCACGGGAAAGCCGAAGGGCCGCCGTCCCAGCCATGGCGGTCACAGGTGAGGGGAAGGACCGGAGGGGCGACTATCAGGGAACCCTTGCTGATGCCTCGTCACGTAAGCATCCCGGGCTGGGTGTTTTCCGGGGTGGCAGGGACCGGCCGTTGAGAGGCGGCAGGCGGCGGCCGCGCATATTTCGTGGCCGGTAGGCACCGTTGTCCCCGGGGTATAGAGGGCGCCCGGCCCGGTCCGGGTCTCATGCGTGCGGAACGTGGAAACCTCGTCAGGGTCCGCCGGGCAGGCGCGGGTATGCGCAGGCGGGGCGGTAGGCCGACCGTGAGGGGGGCGGAAGTCCCTGGCGGGACAGGGTGACTGAGAAGCGAAGGCCGGCGGCCGAAAGGCAGCAGGAAAGCGGCGCTGTGGTGTCCGGGTCTCCTCCGGATGGCGCTCGTATAACTGGCCGGATACCGGGCCTGGTGCCCGGGTCCCGTAAGGGAGCTGACGCAGTCAGGTGAGCCTTTGAGGCGAAGCGAGCGTAAATGCCGGAACTGACGGGCACGTTGGACACTTCGGTGAACGGACCGGAGGGCCTGCCCTTGTTCGATGGTGACGCCTGGGAGCATGCGGACTGGCGGGGCCATGAGGAGCAGGTACGGCGGCTGCGCGGGCGGATCTTCAAGGCGGTTCAGGAGGGTGACTGGCCGCTGGCCAGGAACTTGCAGAAGCTGATGTTGCGGAGCTGGAGCAACACGCTGGTCAGCGTGCGGCAGGCGACGCAGCGCAACGCGGGCCGCAGGACTGCGGGGATCGACGGGCTGGTCGCGCTGACCAGCCAGGCCCGGGCCGAGATGGCGGTGCGCGTGCATGCCAGCATCGGCTCGCACCGGCCTTCCCCGGTCCGGCGGGTGTATATACCGAAAGCCAGTGATAAGGCAAAAATGCGGCCGCTCGGGATTCCGGTTCTTTCGGATCGGTGCCATCAGGCGCGGGTACATAATGCGCTGGAGCCCGAGTGGGAGGCCCGGTTCGAGCCCAGGTCTTATGGGTTCCGGCCGGGCCGCGGCTGCCATGACGCGATAGAGTCGCTTTTCAATACCCTGCGCGGGAAATCCCGGCGGGTGTGGATTCTTGACGCGGACCTGGCAGGCGCATTCGACAAGATCAGCCACGAGTACCTGCTTGGAATGCTCGGCGGTTTCCCTGCGAAGGGAATGATCGCCGGGTGGCTGAAGGCAGGAGTTTTCGAGGCCGGGAAAGGGTTCGCGCCGACCGGGGAGGGAACTCCTCAGGGCGGTATTATTTCGCCTTTGCTGTTGAATATCGCATTGCACGGGCTGGAGGAGGCCGCAGGCGTCCGGTACCGCACCGGGAATTACGCCGGGACGGTAAGGCCGGGCTGCCCGGTGCTTACCAGATATGCCGATGACCTGGTCGTGTGCTGCCACTCCAGGCAGCAGGCCGAGCAGGTCAAGGCGCGGCTGGCCGGGTGGCTGGAGCCGAGAGGGCTGGCGTTCAACGACGCCAAAACCCGGATCGTTCCCCTTTCGGAGGGGTTCGATTTCCTCGGGTTCAATCTTCGCCGCTACCCTAACGGCAAGCTGCTCATCAAACCGGGCGCCAAGGCCATCAAGAGGTTCCGGGACAGGCTTTCCAAGGAGTTCCGTGCACTGCGCGGGTCCAACGTCGCAGCGGTACTGGCGGCGATCTCCCCGGTCATCCGGGGCTGGGTCGCCTACTACCGGACGGCGGTATCATCCAGCGTGTTCCACGCGCTGACCGGTTACCTGTGGAAACTCACCTATAAGTGGGCGTGCTGGAGCCACCGGAATAAGCCCAGGCGCTGGATCGTCGACCAGTATTTCGGGAAGTTCGACAAGTTCAGGAACGACCGGTGGGTATTCGGCGACCGGGACACCGGCGCCTACCTGCCGAAACCGGCCTGGACCGAAATCGTGCGGCACACCCTGGTCAAAGCCGGGTCGTCCCCCGATGATCCCGCTCTGGCCGGGTACTGGGCGCAACGTCGCCAGAAGGTCAAACCCCCGCTGGACTCCTACACTGTGCGCCTGCTGTCCAGGCAGGACGGCCGGTGCAGCCGATGCGGGGAAAACCTGCTGACCCCGGACCAGCCACCCCAGTCCCCCCAGGGCTGGGAACGCTGGTTCCTGCAAGTCATCAGGAGAGCGATCACGGCGGATTACCTAATCCACCACGACACGCCCAGCGCCGCACGCAACCAGCGAACACACCTCATACACGCCACCTGCCACCGGAGCGGACACCCGCTCCGGCCGACGGGAAACACCGTAGTGCAGCAGAAGACCTGAACCGCCCCAGCGGCTTGCTTGGGCCGCGTGCGCGGAAAACGTGCACGCGCGGTCCTGAGGGGGCCTCGGTGCAGCAATGCACCGGGGCTACCCGGCCGACATGCGTCTTATACGTCTCCGGCGTTCCGGCGCGTCTCGCTGACCAGGCGAAGGTCTCGCTGGGCGTCGCCGGTGTCTCGCGTCGTCTCCCCCGTCCCGACCGGTCTCGTAGTTAGCAAATCCGTTAGCCGATCCGCATCCTGGCCTGCAAGTTCTCGATGTTGTGCTGCGCTCCCCCTGCGCGCAACCGTCACCGTCGCTTACGGGGCAGGGCCGCGATGGGGGCCGACGGTTTTACAGACGGTGCCAGCTCGTTGGTCCTCTGATCCTCGACCTGCGTGTGTGCAGCTCTGTAGGCGGGGCAGCGCTGGCTTATCCTGCGCTTATCCTGTGCCAGCTAGCTACTCAGGCGTGGAGGCCTGTGCCGGGTCCCTGATATTTCCGGTTCGTGCGCCGGCTGCGCTGGCCTGTTGTGGCACGTCGTCACCGGCGAACTGGGGTTCGTCGTCGCGGACTTTCACTGGCGGGGGCGTCCAGGGCTTGATGTGCTGTACGACGTCGGCATAGAAGTTCTCGACGGTCTCCAGGATCGATGTCACGAATGAGCCGCGCGCCCTCCCGCGCTTGGTTCCGGCGTTAGCCGATAGCGAGACAGTGAAAGCTCGCAGCTCCCGGGCAGGGTCTTCGATGGCGAGCTTCGGTGTCTCGCGCAGTTCTGCGAGTGTCCTGACCGCGCCTTTGCCGCGCTGGCGGACAGCAATCGCCTCGATACTGACCTGGCCTTTGCTATCGCGCAGCTGGCGCAGCAGCCAGTTCAGCCGTGTCGTGGCTCGTCCGGTGTCCGGCGCGTCAACGGTCATCGAGCAGCGGATCCGGCTGGCTCGCAGGTCGGCTGTGACCTCGATCGAAGCTGCGGCGTTCGGCACGCGCAGCCCGCCAGACAGGATGCCGGTCCCGGCGAGCGCGGCGGCCGCGGCCTGCAGGCGCCGGTCGGGGTCTTTCATGTCCCCACGTGATAGCGCTGGCCGGACGTCCACGCCAAGTTCGCGGGACAAGCGCATGGCAGCAAAGGACATCAGCTGCTCATACCGGCGCACGACATCGATACCGCCCTTATCCGTCCGGGCTGGAGCGTGCCCGCCCGGACGGCCTCGCGGACAGCCACCCAGGAAGCCCCCATATCCTCAAATTCGGCCGCACCCGATCGGGGATGTTCCAGGTAGCGAATGAACTCGGCGAGGATCCACGCCTGGTCAGGGTCACTGACTGCCTTGTTTCCCTGTTCGACCAGGGCCTCGGTGCGGATCTGGCTCCACGACAGGTGATGCAGGCTCACCTTCCTCAGCTTCCGCTTATCCACGGTCAGCGGATGCTCGCCCGGCGCCCCGGCCAGCTGATTAGAGATCGTCAGGACCGCGTTAAAACCTTGCTCGCGGGCCACGTCGAGATAAGACTCCACCTGCGCGGCCTTCAGCTCGTTCGCGCCTGTCTTCACTTCGATCAGCACAGTCCACAGCGTTGATCCCCGCTTAACCTGAACAACCCCATCGGGCCGTATCTTCTTCTCACCACTGGTGAAAGGCACCTCAATGTAGGCCATCGGGATGCCAGCGGGGGCGCCGAGCGGGGCTGTTATCGCCCGCCCGAACTCTCGCACCGAGTTGATGACTGCCAGCAGTGCCGAGACGCCTCGCCGCTCCTGCTCATCCGGGCCGGTGATACCTGATACAGGAATCAGCCGTGCCCGCTCCCATGCCTGCTTATCGGTCACAACCTCAGCCTCCGCAGCCTGTCAGAGAGTACATATGATGAAGCTAATCGTAACCATTCGTCGGTACGTCTGCTGGACAAACCCTGTCTGCCGCCCGCAGAAGGGCAACCATTTTGATCCGTAGATCAATGGAGAGTGTCCGGCCAGTGCGCCGGAGTCCGTATCCGCAGGTCAGCGTCTTGCCGGGTGTCCCGCATGGACGCCATAGTCCAGTACCGTCCAGTCAGTTCGTGAGAAATCTGTGAGAGATCCCTGCCCGTGGCAGCGCCCGCAGCGGCGTCGGCGCGACCCTCGACCTTCCGTTTTTCAGGCATAACGGTCCCAGAGCTACCCGGCCGGAAATCTCGTGGGTTACTGCCCTCGCAATGCAGCACACTGGTTGTCGTGGGTGCGATCCTCGCGACGCTGCTGGGCGGCCTACTCGCGATTGCGGGTGGCCTAGTCGGCATCGCTCTCGGCGATCGGCGGGAGCGCATGCGCTGGCTTCGTGATGCGCAATGGCAGGCGAGCGCGAACTTGCTCAGCGCGCTACAGCACCTACTCCACAGCATGATGAAAGTGGCGTATCTCGATCAGAAAGAGTCGCTTGACGAGTCGTCACCCACGATGGATGCCTTTGGTGAGGCAGCAGTGCAATGGAACAACGCTCGCTATGGAGCGCTCCTGATCGTCCCGCCTGAAGCCGCCGGAGAAATCCCGAAGCTTGACCGCGAGGTTGATCGCCTGTTCGACCTAGCGCGCGAGCGTCAGTTGACTGGCGCGGAGTTCCGGCAACAGCGTGTCAGGATAGGCCGAATGGCAGCTGAATATTTGAGACTGGCTCGCAGGCTCGCCGGTCTGCCGGACATTGACCTTTCATCGATCTGGACCTGGGATGACGGAGGCACCCGAGCAGGTCAAGAGGCGCCACGTTCCCAGTGAGGTTTCGCTTCGACTCGTTGCTAATCGTCGGCCTGTACCTGGTGAGCTGGTCCGTTGCAGCTCGGATGGCGTGTTGGCCCCGCTGGGAGTGACCGGCCAGCGGGTCACTAACCCGTCCGCCTCATGGAACTCCTCCGGGCTGAGCAGCCAGCGGGGATGGGGCCAGGGACAGAGCCCCGCAGAGGGCAGCCTCAAAGGTGTCCTCGTGCCCGGTATGCTAGGGGTGGTCTTGGAGTTGGTCCTCTGCCAGCCTGAAAAGCGGAAGGTCGGCAGTTCGACCCTGCCCCTGACCACCAACCAAGTCCATTGGTCCTGTTACCTCGGCGGACTCCGTTCTAGGCGCGCGGCGTGCTGAGGCCTAGCTTGCCCTGTTAAGAGCCGTATGTGACCGGCAGCACCCGAGGGTTATCGCACGTGGATCGCACGTGCTAGAGATCGCATGGAAGCCTCGCGGGAGGCGATGGGGTTGAGTGCAGTGTCTAGACGCGGTTCCAAGGCGAAGGACGGGGCCGAGCCCGAAGCCGCACGTGTAACGAAGGCAGATGGAGCGGCACTCCTGGCACATTACGAGCGCTATTTCGGTGAGCCATCCCATCTTCTCATCGGAGAGAAGGAATCTCTGGGTGTTAAAATCCAAATCCATCTATTTCCGCCGAGCGACGACCGACCCTTCATCACCGCGGCGACTACCGGAATGAGCGCACTGCCGCTTGACGAATATCCGTTGTGCGAGAATTGTGCAACGCACGGTGGTCATAAGCATCGCGCAGAGCTAATCATGTACCTCGATCCCAAGTGGGATTTCGACGACCTAATTTGCCGATACCCGCTTCTTATGATGACGTATATCGCGCGTATACCCCATCTCCAGGAAAAGTATTTCGGCCCGGGCCTATCATTCGAGTTTCCATCGGAGATGGTCCCGGAAGGAAGTCTGCTTACTAACGGATTTGCGACCCTGCCTATCTTTGAAGCTGAAGAAGATGACGAGAATCTTGAGAAGTTCAACAAATTCAAAACGGTAAAGCTGTCCGGTAAAAAGACTTGCGATCTGTATTGGTTCATCCCGATCACGACTGCGGAATGCTACGTTAAGCGCACGGAAGGGAGTGGACCGCTTATTGACCTTTTGGCAGAAAATGACTATTTCTGGCTCGATATCGATCGTAAGTGCTTCGTCGAGCCCGAGAACAGGCATCAGCGCCGCGCTCGGGAGAAAGCACAGCGGGCACGGGCAAAGCGGAACCCCCACACATCGGTCTATGAGCTGACTTGCGAGGTCTGCGGGCACGGCTCCGGTGGGTAGCCTGCATGACAACATCATCAGCGGCGTCATAGGGGCAGTCTCCGGTGGAGCATTCGGTGCTCTGGCCGGATTTCTAATAGCTCCCTCCCGGTCAGAACGTGAAGAACGTGGGAAACGTCGCATAGAGGGTAAGAGTCAGATTGCCTCAGCGGCAACGCACCTCAATTATCAACTGACAGAGGCGCGGGGAAGGCTCTTTCGACTGGAGGAGACCGGTGACCTCTTGGAGCGGGCTCGCTTCCTCGAGTTCGCAGGCTCGGTGAGAAAAGGCGCAATGTTCTTGAGATGGCTTGCGCGCTACCGAGTTGAGCGTCGTGCTAGGAAACTAACCGGTCGCCTAATATGGCGGCTGAGTGAGCTTGTCCCCCAAGAGCGCTATTCCGACGTAGATCAAGCTTCAATTAATCAAGCGACTGCGGATACCCGCACTTCGACTGATAAGCATGTCTATGGCACCAGGCTGGCTCACTATCCGCCTACGGGTCCAGCATGGGACGAAGCGCTAAAGATTCTCGGAAAGTTGCGGAGGGCGTATCCGGGCTGATGTTTCCTTCGGGTGACCGGGTAACCAGCAGCCCAAGGATGTAAGCCAGAGCCTGAATTACCCCCATCTTCTTCGCAGGCGCCGATCTCCAGGCGAGAGGGGGCCGTGTCTAATTAGGCTGGCGAAGCCATCGCGTAGCGACGCCCGAAGGGCGGTCTAGACGCGGAACCGTCGAGCTGGACAATGGAGGCCGAGGAAGATGGCCTGTGAAGGCTAGCCTGCTGTGTCTGAACCCGATTGATCATCCCCGACGCCTGGCACCTGGCGGCCCGCGCCGGGCGGGCGCCCCAGCGCATAGCCCGGCGCGGGTCCGCCAGCGGCGCCGTAGGCGCCGCCTTGATCCAAGAATGGCCAACTCGGCAACGGGGTCACTAGACAGGTCACTGGACAGTCGCAGTCAGACAGCTCACAGTCAGCTCACGAGCGAGCCTGGTCTTCGGAGATATTCACGGTCACAAACCCGAGTTAGGCCAATTTAGTGCGTACCTGAATGCTGGTGAATGCGGTCAAGCGCTTCGGGGAGGTGGTCGGGCAGGGGATCTGCGGCGGTGATGGCGCGGGTGCCGGTGCGGAGGGTTGCTATGGTTCGTCTATGGGCGACGACTGGCGCGTCCGCATTGCGCTCGTTGACCTGCCGCGCGAGCTGACCGACGACAACCAGGTCTACGCCCGGGGGTACCTGGCCAGTCCGCAGGAGATCGCCGCTGCCGCCGCTGTCCACGCCGAGATGGAGTCCTACCGGCAGGCGCTTATCCCTGAATTGGGCAGCCGCCTCGGCGATCAGGTAGCAGTCGGCTCGAGCGGTACCGACATCTTCTTGTACGCCTCCAGCGCCGGATCGGCTGATGAGGCCGCACGAGTGGCGCGTGAGGTGCTCGCGCGGCACGACGTCAGCGCGCCCGTACGAATCGAGCGCTGGAGCTCGTGGGACGAGGAGTGGCTGGATGCGACGGACAAGCCGTCCGCCGATGTCGCTGCCGAGCAGCAGGCTGAGCACGAATACCTTCAGGAGCAAGGGCGGGAAACATCGGTGACGACCGGCCGTCCCGCCTGGGCGATGACGGTCGAATTGCGGTCACGCCGCGATGCGGTAGCGCTGGCCGGGCATCTTGCAGCCCAGGGATGGCAGGTCCGCCGGCTCCGCAAGGACCTCATCGTCTGGGCGGACTGCGAAGACGACGCTAAGGGCCTCGACCGGGCGCTCTCCGGTGATGCGTATACGGCCTTCCGGGTCAGGCGGGTCAGCTATGGCCGCAACATTCCGCCGGGGCCTCCTCCCCAAGGTCCACTAATTTTTGGGCCGTTAGTGCGCAATCTCAGCTCTCCCGACCAGCAAAACTCGCAGGTCACCGCGCCGCACCATCGGTTACGCCCGAATCGTGTCCTAAGTCAGGTCTTCGGAGATATTCACGGTCACAAAGACTTGGCCCCGCTCTTGCCAGTCATGAGGAAGTCAGGGTTGCCAACAGCCGCAACACGTACAAACAGGGCAAAACGCGTGATAGCTCAATTACGGCAAAAGGTTCGACTAATCTATCTGAGCAGCGATTATAGCGTCTTCGCCCGCATTGCGGCTGGTTGCGGATGAAGGCTAGACAAACTCAGGCATGGACTCAGCCTACGGGCATGCGTCCGCTGACTCGTCCCCTTCCTCGGCGGCCTTGGCGTTCCCCGACGCCTGCGCGTATACGCGCACCTGGTCACGGCCGGCGTCCTTGGCCCAGTACAGCGCCACGTCGGCCGCCGCGAGCAACTCGAACAGGTCGTTGCCGTGCTGGCCGAGCACCGCGATCCCGATCGAGACCGTGACGTTGATGCGCGCGTCGGCCGCGGCCACGCTCAGCCGTCCGGCGCTGGTCCGCAGCCGTTCGGCGATCCCGTACGCGCCGGCGGCGTCGGTGCGCGGCAGCAGCACGGTGAACTCCTCGCCGCCGAACCGGCCCACCACGTCGGACTCGCGGACCTGCTGCCTGAGCTCGGCAGCCAGCGCGCGCAGCACCTCGTCGCCGATCAGGTGGCCGTGGCTGTCGTTGACCCGCTTGAAGTGATCGACGTCGACCAGCAGCAGGGCCAGCGGTGAGCTGGCGCGCTGGGCCCGTGCGACCTCCGCGTCGGCCTCGCGCTGCCAGGCGATCGCGTTCAGCAGCCCGGTCTTCGGGTCGGTGCGGGCGGCGGCGGCCAGCTGCTGGTGCATCAGGCTCCGCTGCAGCAGGATGACCGGCGGCAGCGCCACCAGCAGAAGCAGGTAGCTGAGCGCGCAGGTGACCGCGACGAGGATGCCGACGCAGGTTTCGGTCAGGTCGAGCAGTAAGGTTTCCCGGTCCCAGAGCATCTTCTTGATCGGCTCGTCGGGCTCGGCCAGGTGCGCGGCGACCGCGACGGTGAACGAGTTCACCACGGCGAACACGACCGCGCAGGCGACCGCGATCAGCACCACGGACGGGCGGGTCAGCCAGGCGCGCGAGGCGGTAAGCGTGGCGAACACCGCGTTCGGGATCACCAGGTGGAAGGTGGCCGAGGTGGCCGCGCCGGCCAGCCCGAGCGCGGCCGAGCTGAACACCCGGCGGTAGACCGGGATCGGGCGCGCCCTTGCGTAGAGGACGGCGCCGACGGCGAACGGCGCGAGCAACGCGTACAGCGGCGGCAGCAGCAGGGCGATCGGCAGCCACCAGGCGGACAACAGGTCCCGCGACACACCGGACGGCTGGCCGAGCCGCCGCATAGCCTCGATGCAGATCACCGCGGCGGCCAGCAGGGCGCAGAACAGGAGCAGGTCACCTGGGCGCAGCGGGGTGGCGGCCAGCTCCCAGCCGATCAGGGCCAAGTCGCAGGCGACAACGACCAGCACGTACACAATGAGTGACATGGGCATGGCGAGCAGCGGCCAGCCCTGTGCCAGCTCGGGGGGGGCCAGCTCGGGGGGGGCCAGCTCGGGGGGGGCCAGCTCGGGGGGGCGTCCGCCCGGCATTCCCCCGCGAGTGGACCACCGGAACAGCCGCCTCAAGGCCCGTTCCCGCTGCCCCATCCCCTCTCGTGCTGCCGACATACCCCCTGCCCATCCTGAGCCAGGATCGCGCGGCCGGGCCCGCTCAATCACGTTAGGTAACATAATAGAAGCGTTCCGTGCCAGCGCGTTGTGAAACCGATATGTTGCTCGGCGTAGTTTTCGGGACTCCAGCTTAGAGATGAAGCACCGGATCGCTACGGACAGATATGTCGTAGCTACAAACAGACATGTCGGTTGTGGCGGAGCGTGTCGTGGCGCCGCACGGATGGTTACGCTATGATGTCAAACGTATCCGCTCCGTGCGGCACCTGACAGACTAGAAGCACCGTCCCGGCAGACCCAAGGGAAGTGTGGACTCTATGCAAGGCGTTATCTGGACCTGAGGCTCAGCGAAGCGTTGAGCCCGTGGCTAGTAAGGCACCGGGGAAGCTGCGGACGCGGCGGTGTCGGCCGTGTCCTCGTCCTCCTCTTCATCTTCGTCGTCGTCCTGGGCATCCCGGTTTTCCGAGAGGACCCGCGCGGCGAGGTCGGCGTCGTCTAGGTCGCGGCCGAACCTCTCGATGGCATCCTCGTCGATCATCTCGTCCTGTCCCCCGGCCTGATCCGGGCTCCCCTGCATCGGGTCACCGGCAGCGTTGGCGTCCGCGGCTTGCCGCTTGGACCGCTCGCGGATGTAGTTGGCGACGCCCCGGCTCAGGTCGTGCCCGACGACGTCCGCGGTGATCTTCGTCTCGGTCCTGGGGCGGCCGTCCTTGTCCTCGAAGGTGTTCGTCTTGAACCGCCCCCTGACCAGGACCGGCTCTCCCTTGTGCATGCTGGCGCGTACGTGGTGCCCCAGGCGCTCCCAGCAACTGACCGAGAAGTACGAGGATTCCGCGTCGTGCCATTCCCCGGTCGCCCGGTCGCGGTACCGGGGCGCGATGCCGACGCGAAGCTCGGTGACGACCTTGCCGGTCTTGGTGGTGCGAATGCTGGGTTCCTGTGCCACGTAGCCGACGAGGGTCACATATGCACCCTGGCTCATCTCGTCCTCCTTGGGTTCCGGCGGCCCGTCGCCACCGGGTTCCCCCACCGTGCCTGACCTCGTGCGACGGCTGCGGCCGGGCGCTCCCCCTGTGGATAACTTCGCCGGGGCGGCTGTTATGTGGACAACTAGTTGCCATCGACAACGTGGTGCGGAAGGATGCGCGCCCTCGCTGGCGGGGCGGGAACTGGCGGGCCCAGATGAGTGATTCCTGATTCAGGTGAGGGCTACATCGGCCTCGTCATCCGCCTGCCGCGCGTCTATTTCGCTCACCAGTACGATGGTCGAGACTATTACGGGGTTGATTCGGGCTTGCGGGCGGATTAGGGGTACTATAGTGCACAAAAACCACCCAGGAGCCCCGATCCACCCGGATCTTTCACCGCTGCCTGCCTCACCGCGAACATCCGCACCGGGCACCCCGGCAGACACCGCCTAGGCCTGCAACCCGATCAGGAATCACTCAGCTAAGGGCGGGCGTGGGTTGGTTAGAGGTGGTTGAGGCGGGCCACTTCCTCTGGGGTCAGGGAGAAGCCGAAGAGGTCGAAGTTCTGCTCGATGCGATCGGGGCGGGCGGACCTGGGGATGACGATGACGCCGATGTCGAGGTGCCAGCGCAGGACCACCTGGGCGGGGGTGACGCCGTACTTGGCGGCGATCTCGGCCAGCGTGCGGTCGCGCAGCCTGGTGCCCTTGAGCGGGCTGTAGCCCTCGAGCACCACGCCGCGTTCGGCGTGCGCGGCCAGCAGGCGGGCGTCGTAGCGGGAGGGGCTCCACGGGATCTGGTTGACGGCGGGCCGCTCCCCCGTCGCCTCGATCAGGTCGTCGATCTGGCCGATGCTGTAGTTGCTCACGCCGACGGCACGGGTCAGGCCGTCGTCCCTGGCCGCGAGGAAGTCCAGCCACAGCGGCACCAGGTTCCGGCCGCGCGGGGGCCAGTGCACCAGCCACAGGTCCACGAAGTCGGTGCCCAGCGCCTTCAGGCTCTCCGTGATGGTGGCCCGCGCGCGGCCCGCGTTACCGGGCGGCAGCTTGGTGGTGACAAACAGGTCGGCCCGGTCCACGCGGCTGTCGGCGATGGCGCGGCCGACCTGCTCCTCGTTGCGGTACATGGTGGCGGTGTCGATGTGCCGGTAGCCAACCTGCAGGGCGTGCCGCGTGGCCTCGTAGGCGAGTTCGCCCTGCAACTGCCAGGTACCGAAGCCGATCATCGGCATCGCGGCGGCGTTACCCAGGTCCACGGCAGGAATCTCGGTCATTCCTCAATTGTCGCAACGGCGCCTGAGATAAGGGAGTACGGCCTGACGTCAGGGTCAGGTACCTGGCGGTTAACCCAGCACGGCGCGGACGGTGCGGGCCAGGGAGGCGGGGACGTCGGGGATCAGCTGGTGGATACCGTCCCGGACTACGTCGCGGCCGCCGATGACGACGGTGCGGATGTCGGCGGCCGAGGCGGCGAAGACCGCGGTCTCCAGGGCCACGCTGTCGGGCGCGCCGGCGGTGCGCAGGCTGTCGAGGGACACGGTGACCAGGTCCGCCCGGGCGCCGGGGGCGATCTCGCCGGCGTCCGGCCAGCCCAGGCTGGTATGGCCCGCCGAGGTGGCGGCCTGGAGCAGGGTTCCGGCGGTGAAGTGGCCGCGCGAGCGCCGGGCGAGGCGTTCGGCGTACTCGACCCCGCGGGCTTCCTCCAGGATGTCGATGACCGCGTGGCTGTCGCTGCCGAGGGTGAGCGCGCACCCGGCCGCGGCCAGCCGACGGGCCGGGGCGAGCCCGTCGCCGAGATCGCGTTCGGTGGTGGGGCACAGGCAGGCGAATACCTGGCTGCCGCCCAGCAGTTCCAGATCGGCGGAGCCGACGTGGGTGGCGTGCACCACGGTGGTCCGCGGGCCGAGCACGTCCTCGTCGTAGAGAAGCTGGGCCGGCGAGACCCCGTAGACCGCGCGGCAGGTCTCGTTCTCGGCGCGCTGCTCGGACATGTGAATGTGAAGCGGGGCGCCGTGGTGGCCGGACCAGGCCACCACCGGGTGCATCTGCTCTGGCGGCACGGCGCGGACCGAGTGGATGGCCGCGCCGGCCCGGGCGTGCGGGGAGAGCATGCCGTGGCCGTCCGGGCCGAGCGCCTCGGCCCGGTCCGCCCACCGCGTTCCGTCGCCGTCGTAAAACCTGACCTGCGGGCCGGCCAGCGGCAGCACCCCGGTCTTGTCGAGGCCTCCGGTCAGGTAGCAGGTGTCGAGCAGGGTGATCCGCAGGCCCGCCTCGGCGGCGGCCTGGATGAGGGCGTGACCCATCGCGTTCGGATCGGAGTAGGGCTTCCCGCCCGGCTGGTGGTGCAGGTAGTGGAACTCGCCCACGCAGGTGATCCCGGCCAGCGCCATCTCGGCGTAGACGGCGCGGGCCAGGGCAAGGTAGCTGTCCGGGTCAAGCCGGGCGGCGACCTCGTACATCCGCTCGCGCCAGGTCCAGAACGTGCCGCGGTCCGCCTGGGTGGTGCCGCGCAGGGCGCGGTGGAATGCGTGCGAGTGCGCGTTGGCGAAGCCGGGGAGGGTGAGGCCGCGAAGACGCTCCGTTCCGGGTGGGACGGATGAGGTTGGTGGGGATGTTGCGGGGACGGCTGGGACGGCTGGGACGGCGGGGGTGATCGTGGTGAAGCGGTCGCCGTCGGCTTCGATCAGGACGTCGCGGCGGACGTCCTGGCCGGGAAGCCACGCAAGGTCGGCGAGCCAGCGGCGGGTCACGGCGGCGCCCGCGGTCACGGGCGGCCCGCCAGGTCCTCGAGGACCAGGGCGAGCGCGTGCACGCCGGCTTCGCAGTCGGCCGGGTCGGCGTGTTCGGCGGGCGAGTGCGAGACGCCGGTCGGGTTGCGGACGAACAGCATGGCCGTCGGGATCCGGGCGGCGAGGACGCCGGCGTCGTGACCGGCGCCGGTGGGGAGCACCGGCGCGGCGATCCCGGCCCCGGTGAGCACGCCGGTGATCCGGTCCCGCAGGCTCTCGTCGAAGCGCACCAGCGGAGTGTACGACTCCCGCGCGGCGCCGAACGTCACGCCGTGCTCGGCGGCCGCGGCGGCCCCGGCGGCACGGATCGCGTCGGCGGTCTCCGCCAGGGTTTCCTCGTCCGGGGCGCGGGCGTCCAGCCAGGCCCGGACCGACGAGCTCACGCCGTTGGCGCCGCCAGGCTCGGCGATGACCTTGCCGAAGGTGGCCAGCGCACCGCGGCCGGCGGCGGCCTGGCGGGCGGCCAGCACGGTGCTCGCGTAGGGCAGCATCGGGTCGTTCCGGTCGGCGAGCCGGGCCGTGCCCGCGTGGTCGGCGCGGCCTGCGAAGTCGAAACGCCACCGCCCGTGCGGCCAGATGCCCTCGGCGACGCCGATCGCGGCGCCCATCGGCGCCAGGGCCCGGCCCTGCTCGACGTGCAGCTCGACGAACGCGCCCAGCCGCGCGAGCAGGTCCTCGTCGGGTCCGATCAGGCTGGCGTCGCAGCCCGCGGCGGTCATCGCCGCGGCTAGCGTGACGCCGTCGTCGCCGCGCAGCGCGCGGGCGGAGGCAGGGTCGATGACCCCGGTGATGAGGCGGCTCCCCAGGCAGGCGACCCGGAAGCGGGCGCCTTCTTCCTCGGTGAAGACCGCGATGGCCACGGCCCGTTCGGGATCAAAATCCCTGGCCTTGAGCTCGGCCACGGCGGCCAGCGCGGCCACGACCCCGAGCGCTCCGTCGTAACCCCCGCCGTCGGGGACCGAATCCAGGTGGCTGCCGGTGACGACGGCGTTCTGTCGTGCCGGCCCCCACCAGGCCCACAGGTTGCCGTTGCGGTCCTGCTCCACGGTGAGGCCGAGCCGCCCGGCCTGGCGGGTGAACCAGGCACGGCATTCGGCGTCGGCCTGGGTCCAGGAGTAGCGGCGGTAGCCGCCGGTTCCCGGGTCGCGGCCGATCGGTTCAAGTTGCTGCCAGAGCTCGGCAAAGCTCATTGCTCGGCCATGGGCACCCGGACGCCACGCTGGGTGGCGACCTCGGCGGCCCTGTCGTACCCGGCGTCGGTGTGCCTGATCACCCCCATCGCAGGGTCGTTGGTGAGGACCCGCTCGAGCTTGCGGCCGGCCATCTCGCTGCCGTCGGCCACGCAGACCTGGCCGGCGTGGATGGACCGGCCGATGCCCACGCCGCCGCCGTGGTGGATGGACACCCAGGACGCGCCGGAGGCCGTGTTGACCAGCGCGTTCAGCAGCGGCCAGTCGGCGATCGCGTCGGAGCCGTCGGCCATCGCCTCGGTCTCCCGGTACGGCGAGGCGACCGAGCCGCAGTCCAGGTGGTCGCGGCCGAGGACGATGGGCGCGGACAGGTCGCCGCTGGCGACCAGGTCGTTGAAGCGCATTCCGGCCAGGTGCCGCTCGCCGTAGCCGAGCCAGCAGATCCGGGCGGGCAGGCCCTGGAAGTGCACCTTCTCCTGCGCCAGCCTGATCCATCTGGCCAGCGACTCGTTCTGCGGGAACAGCTCGAGGATGGCGTGGTCGGTGACCGCGATGTCCTTCGGGTCGCCGGACAGCGCGGCCCAGCGGAACGGGCCCTTACCCTCGCAGAACAGCGGGCGGATGTAGGCCGGGACGAAGCCGGGGAAGTCGAAGGCCCTGGTGTACCCGGCCAGTTCGGCCTCGCCGCGGATCGAGTTGCCGTAGTCGAAGACCTCGGCGCCGGCATCGAGGAAGCCGACCATGGCGGCGACGTGCGCGGCCATCGACTCGCGGGCGCGACGCGTGAAGCCCTCAGGGTCCTCGGCCCGCAGCGCGGCCATATCCTCGAAGGCGACGCCCTGCGGGAGGTAACTGAGCGGGTCGTGCGCCGAGGTCTGGTCGGTGACGATGTCGATGGGCGCGTTGCTGGCGAGCAGGCCAGGGAACACGTCGGCGGCGTTGCCGAGCAGGCCGATGGACAGGGCCTGGCCCTTGTCCCTGGCCGCGACGGCACGGCGGATGGCGTCGCCAGCGTCGCCGGCCTGCTCGTCGAGGTACCCGTGCTCTATCCGCCGGGTGATCCGGGACTGGTCGCAGTCGACGCAGATGGCCACGCCCCCGTTCATGGTGACGGCCAGCGGCTGCGCGCCGCCCATGCCGCCGAGACCGGCGGTCAGCGTGATCGTGCCGGCCAGCGAGCCGCCGAAGCGCTTGGCCGCGACGGCGGCGAACGTCTCGTAGGTGCCCTGCAGGATGCCCTGGGTGCCGATGTAGATCCACGAGCCCGCGGTCATCTGGCCGTACATGGTCAGGCCGAGTGACTCCAGGCGCCGGAACTCCTCCCAGGTCGCCCACTGCGGGACCAGGTTGGAGTTGGCGATGAGGACCCGCGGCGCCCATTCGTGGGTGCGGAGCACGCCGACCGGCTTGCCGGACTGGACGAGCAGGGTCTCGTCCTCGTTGAGGTCTTGCAGGGTCCTGATGATCGCCGCGTAGGCCTCCCAGCTCCGCGCCGCGCGGCCGGAGCCGCCGTACACGATGAGCTGGTCGGGGTGTTCGGCCACCTCGGGGTCGAGGTTATTCATCAGCATGCGCATCGCGCCCTCGGCGGCCCAGCTCTTGCAGCTGCGCTGGGCGCCGCGGGGGGCGTGGACGGGTTCCCTGCTCTGCGTCATGAGCCCATCATGGCCCGGACGAAAATGAAGGTGACAAGCAGGGTGGAGCGTTGCTAGGTTCGGCGCCTGTAGGGGGTACCGTGCGACGGGTCTCGGTGGTGGGCACCTCCGGTGCGGGCAAGTCCACCCTGTCCAAGGCGCTGGCGGGCGCGCTGGACGCCGATTTCCTCGAGCTGGATTCGGTCTTTCACCAAGCCGGCTGGGTGCCGCTGCCCCGGGAGGACTTCCGGCGGCGCGTCGCGGCCGTGGTGGCGGGCGAGCGCTGGGTGATCGACGGAAACTACACCAGCCAGGTCAAGGACCTGGTTTGGGCGCGCGCGGACACCGTCGTCTGGCTCGACCTGCCGCGGCGCACGGTGATGCGGCGGATCATCTGGCGGTCGTTCCGGCGCGCGGCCGCGCGGACCGAGCTGTGGAACGGCAACCGCGAGCGCTGGCGGAACTTCTTCTCTTTGGACAAGGAGGAGTCCGTTATCGCCTGGGCGTGGCAGACGCACGCCGCGACCCGGGCCAAGCTGGAGGCGGCCATGGCCGATCAGGGGAACAGCCACGTGGAGTTCGTTCGGCTTAAAAGCTCTGGTGCGGTGCGGCGGTTCTTGCGGGACCTCAGGCGTTGACCAGCTCTGAGGGTTCGGCGATGACGTCGACCAGGGCGCCGTTGCGCATCACGGTGATCGCGAGCGGCTTGCCGATCGCCTCGGAGAACATCAGCCGCTGCAGGTCCTGGGAGACCGCGACCGGGTTGCCGCCCACGGTCAGCAGCAGGTCCCCCTGGCGCAGGCCGGCCCGGTCGGCCGGGCCGCCGGCTACTACCTGCGCGACGAGCAGGCCGGTCTTGCGGCCGAGCCGCTCGCGCCAGTTCGCGGGCACCGGACCCGGCATCATGGCCAGGCCCAGGTAGGCCCGGCGGACCCGGCCGTCGCGCATCAGCGCCGAGATGATCCGCCTGGTGGTGTCGTTGACCGGGACCGCCATGCCCAGGCCGACGCCGGCCACGGCGGTGTTGATGCCGACCACGCGGGCGCCGGCGTCGGCCAGCGCGCCGCCGGAGTTACCCGGGTTGAGCGCGGCGTCGGTCTGGATGACGTCCTCGATCACCCGGCCGCGGGCCGGAAGGGACCGGCCGAGCGCGCTGACCACGCCGGCCGTCACCGACCCGGCCAGCCCGAGCGGGTTGCCGACCGCGACCACCAGCTGGCCGACCTTGAGCGTGTCGGCCTCGCCGAGCTCGGCGGGCTCCGGGGTGGGGCCGGTCGCGCGCAGCACCGCGAGGTCGGACAGCGGGTCGGCGCCCACCACCCGGAACGGCGCGGACGTGCCGTCGGCGAACTCCGCGGTGCCGCCGGTCGACTTGCCCACGACGTGGGCGTTGGTCAGCAGGAACCCGTCGCCGGTGAAGACCACGCCGGAGCCGAGGCTCTCGCCGCGGCCGTAGCCTCCGCCTTGTCCCCCGCGGGGCACGCGGAGGCTGGCGACCTTGGGCGTGAGCCGTTCGGCCACACCGGAGACGATCTGCGAATATGTATCCAGAGGGTTGCTGTCGGCGCTGCTTTCGGCGCTGCCGCCAGGGCTGATGTCCTCCATCGCATCTCCCAGCCATTCACGCAATGATTACAGGATTACACAGTAACAACGGAATGGGAGAGGGCCTTACCTGCGAGCGTTCCGCCCGAAGCTGAATCCCTGGGTTCCGCCTACGGCGGCGGCGCATGGCCGGGCGGGCCGATGGGGTTGCCTGGGCGGCACTCGACCACGAAACGGCCGGACGACTGGGTGCGGGCGGCGATGACGTCCAGGCCGGCCCGGCGGGCAAGCTCGGTGAACTGGCTGAGCGTGCTGGTCTTGCCGCCCGCCACCAGCATGTCGATGCCGAGCGAGCGCGGCGTTTCATCGGCCGCGACGCCGCCGAGGACGGCGATGGCGGCTTTCGAGGTTCTCGCCGCCTCGGCGCAGCGGCGGAGGATGGCTACCGTCGGTTCGTCGGGCCAGTCGTTGAGGACGCTCTTGAGCAGGTAGAGGTCGGCTCCGGGGGGCAGCGGGTCGAAGAAGCTCTGCGCCTCGACCGTCACCCGTTCGGCGACCCCGAAGCTCTCGATGAGCTCGCCGGCCCGGGCCACAGTGCCCGGCAGGTCGACCAGGATGCCCCGGGCCCGCGGATGCCGCCGCAGCAGCGAGGCCAGCATGGCCCCGGTCCCGCCGCCGACGTCGACGACGGTGCGGACGGTGTCCCAGCCATCGCTGAGCTCAACGTCGTAGTCGGGGACGCCGTGCCCGGCCGGGCCCATGAGCGCGTCGAACTCCGCCCCGATCGCCGGGTGGGCGTCTAGGTCCTCCCAGAAGGGCCGGCCGAACACCTGCTGGTAGGCGGGCTGGCCGGTGCGGACGTAGTCGAGCAGCGTGCCCCAGGTGCGGGCCATCCGGCCGCCGATGCCGGCCAGGTCGAGGAACGGCACGCTCGCGAGCTGTTCGGCGGCCTGGTTGCAGGCGAACCGGCCGGGGGCTTCCTCGGTGAACACCCCCCGGGAGACAAGATGCCCGAGGACGGCGTGCAGGGCATCGGGGTCGCAGCCCGCCGCCGCGGCGAGGTCGGCGATGCCGGCGTGGCCGGCCGCGATGTGCTCGGGGATGCGCAAGGTGGCGACTACCCGCAGGCACCAGGGCGTGGCCAGGTCCAGCATCTGTTCGAGGTCTACCATCGGTGGGGTGCCCTCCGTCTTTCATGTCGGCAGCAAGGAGATCCGTTCGGCTCTGATCCTGTCAGCCGGCTATGGGCGGGGTCTTGGCGAAAAGGGACAACGGCCGGCAGGGCTTCGGTGATCGAGTTCGAAGAGGGTCACGCGCACGTGTCGGTGACGATCGCGCTGAACGCGAGGTTCGATGTTCGCTCATAGGATCGCGGCGTTCACCGGCCCGGATGATGTGGTGTGGGCGGAAGTGGCGGAGCCGACGGCCGGCCCGGAGGCCGACGGCGGCGTGGTCATCGACGTGGCCGCGGCGGGAGTGTCCTTCGCGGACCTGCTGCAGACCAGGGGCGCGTACCAGATGCGGGTGGCTCTTCCCTATACACCGGGCATGGACGCGGCGGGTGTGGTCCGGTCTGGTGCTGGCTTCCGCCCGGGCCAGCGGGTAGCGGTGCTGGTACCGCACGGCTGCTGGCAGGAGGCCATCAGCGTCCCTGGAGAACGGGTCTTGCCGTTGCCGGACGGGATGAGCTTCGAGGCGGGCGCGGCCGCTCCCCTCAACTACCTGACCGGCCTGTTCGCGCTGGTGCGGCGGGCCCGGGCGCAGGCGGGTGAGACGCTGCTCGTGCACGGCGCGGCGGGAGGCGTCGGGACCGCGGCCGTCCAGCTGGGGAAGGCGCTCGGGCTGCGGACGATCGCGGTCGCCGGGGACGAGGCGAAGCGGAAGTTCGCGCTGCGGTGCGGTGCGGACCAGGCGGTGCTGAGCCACGGCCGGCTGGGCGACGGCCGGCTGGGCGACGGCCGGCTGGGCGACGGCCGTGGCTCGGGCGACGGCTGGCTGGCCGCGGTGCGCGACCTGGTGGGAGAGCGGGCGGTCGACATCGTGCTCGATCCGGTCGGAAGCGACCGGATGACGGACAGCCTGCGTTCGCTCGCCCCCGAGGGGCGGCTGCTCGTGCTCGGGTTCGCCGGCGGCGAGATCCCGGTGGTGAAGGTGAACCGGCTCTTGCTGGGTAACACCGGTGTGCTGGGGGTCGCCTCGCGCGAGTTCTTCGAGCGGCACCCGGCGCTGGTGGCCGAGCTGTGGGGGCAGCTGATGGAGCTGCGGCAGACCGGAGCGCTAGGCGATCCTCCGGTCGAGGTCTATCCGTTCGCCGATGCCCGCGGGGCGTTGCGGGCGATCGCCGACCGGAGAGCCCTGGGCAAGGTCGTGCTGAGTCGTTCCTTGCCGGCTGGTTCGGGTCGCGGAGGCGAGTGAGGGGCCCGTCGCGGCGCGTCCGGGCCGAACATGCCGCCGGGCGAAGAAGCGACGTGGTGTCGCTCGGCGCACGACCACCGCTGCGAGCACGAACGACCAGATGACACCGACTACCAGGATCGCGGCTCCGAGCGTGCCCAAGCAGGTAGCCAGCCATGGTTCAGCGCAGTCACGTCGCAAGCCAGCGCCGGATCATTGGTCCCGCCCACAGATGCCTTTCGTCCCTACAGCCACACCGCTTTCTCTGAGCAGAGTGGTATCGGATCGGTAGCTGCTCTTCGAGCGGACATCCGGTGCCGACGCTGCCTTCCGGCAGCAACTAGGAGCGTTCCAGGCGAACGCTGAGAGGGGAAACGACCATGTTCGTCCTCTGGTGGATCCTTGTCGCGATCATCTGGATCGCAATTGCGTTCTGGCCCGCCCGCGTCGCTGGCCGAAAGGGCCACAGCTTCATCGCGTTCTTCATCTTCAGCCTGTTCCTCTGGCCGGCCGCGCTCATCGTCGCCTACCTCGTCCACGATCGCACCTACGCTCCACCCAGGGCCGCAGCTGTCCACTAGCCGCCGTAACCGGAACTGACAACTGGTCAGGAGCATCAATAGCGGCCGGCCTCGTGTCCCCGTGCCGGCCGCCACCGGTGCTCGGCGTCTTCCGCGCAGCTCGTAGCCCGCGTCGCGGAGGACGCCAGACCATCCCAGCCTGGATTACCACGACGTCCCGCCCGGGCTTCAGCGGATCCGCGGGCCCTACCCCGATCGCGCCAGGCATGTCCGGCCTGAAAAGCGACGCTCGCGGGTCGCCGCCGTTCCTCGGATCAGATTGCCAGGCCGTGCCCATCGGGAGCGGGAAGGGCGAGAAAGGCCCACGCCGCGGGCGCGGTGTGGTCGCGGCTTACGGCGGCGTCTCGGACTCTAGCGCGCTTGCCGAGGCCCGACGGATCGTCCCCGCGCCGCCCATCAATGCCCGCCGCCACGGCGCAACGCCCTCGATCTCGGTTTCCAGCGAGAAACTCAGGAATGTCCTGATCACTACGATCAGCCCGAGCTGGAGCACATTGTTGAGGGTAGGCGCGACCGCGACGGTGCGGATCAGGTCGGCGGCGACCAGGACTTCCAGCCCGAGCAGCAAGGTGCCGCCGAATGCCTGGCGCAGTACGAGGTAAGCCTTTGCCGACCACCCGGATCGCCGCGCGGCTACCGCCGCGAGCACGAAGGACCAGATCACGCCGACGACCAGGATCGCGGCTCCCAGTGCCTCGAAGCCCTGGGCCACGTGATCCATCAGCTCCGTGAACGTCTCATTCGGCGCCCCGGAAGCAGCCGCGCCGAGGATCATGTGCTCCTGCCCCGCATGCTTTCCCCTCAGCTAGCTCACCAGGACGTCAAGTAGTCTCCCACCCCGCCGGGCAGTTCTGATACACCGACCCAAACGCCGCCGGGGCTTGCCATCTCCGGCAGGGCTTGCCATCTCCCTTTCCACGCCCGTTGGCCAGGTACTTCGGTGTGCTGATTTCACTCGAATACCTCCTTTCTATCGATACTCATTAGTTATTTTGTCTTGTTATGGATTGAATTTCGGATCTGAATCGAGTATAATTTCGATTAATGATCTTGCGAAGGAGAATTTATGACGGCGTCATCGGCTCAGGGGCCTCCCGAGTGGGATGAGGATCCCGCTTGGTCGCGCCCGGATCCGATGACGGCGGAGGAACGGGAGGCGTGGCTGGACCGCCTGGCCGAGGCCGATGAGCCGCCCGAAGAGGAGGGCTGGGAGGACTTCGAGCCGCTGACCGCCGACGAGCTGGCCGAGGCCGAGATGGCGGCCGGTGACGAGCTGCTGGCGGTCGAGGCGGCCACTACCGGGCGCCGGGGACCGGGCCAGCCCGGCTCGGCGCGGGTGTTCCCCGGCCAGTCGTCCAGCCCGGCGGCGGCATTCGGGCCCGGGATGGCGCTGGATGTGCTGCCGGGCTGCGCCGCGCTGGCGGTCGCCGCCGATGCCGCCGCGGGCGACGATGACGACTTCGCCGGTGCTTCCGATGGGGAGTTGATCGGGGTGCTGTGCGCCTGGGACCGGGTCGAGGCCCACGCCGCCGCCCGCAAACTCGCCGCGGAGGCCGAGCTGATCCGCCGGAACCCGGAGCCCGGCAGCGAGCTGGCGGGCTCCGAGTTGCGGCGGATGCCGTTGATCTGGGATGAGTTCGCCACCGATCAGCTGGCCTACGCCCTGGCCGAGTCCCGCGGCCAGGCCGAGAACCTGCTGGGCATGGCCCAGGCCCTGCAGACTCACCTTCCGGGCACCATGGCCGCGTTGCTGGACGGGACGATCTCCCGGCACAAGGCCGAACTCATCGCCACCGCCACCCAGTTCCTGGACCCCGCCGAGGCTCGTGCCGCCGAGGGCAAGGTGCTTGACCGGGCCTGGCTGGCCCCCCGCAGCCTGCGCGCCGCGATCACCCGTGCGGTGATGGAGACTGCCCCGGACAAGGCGCGCAAGCGGCGCGAGGCCGCGGCAAAGGATGCCCGGGTGGAGCGGTGGGCCGAGGATTCCGGGAACGCGGCACTGATGGGCCGCGAACTGCCGCCGGATGAGGTGCTCGCGGCGGACGAGCGGATCACCGCGTGGGCAAAGGAACTGCGTACAGCCGGGCTCGAGGGCGACCAAGACCAGCTCCGCGCCCGCGCCTACCTCGACCTGCTCCTGGGCAAAGACTCCCGGCCCCGCCACGACACTGGCGGGGCCGGCGGCGGGTCGGGGCCGGAAGGCCCGAGCGGGCCGCCAGCCGCGGGGCCGGCAGGCGGCGCGGCGCAAGGCGGGTTCGCTGGGCGGGTCACCCTGACCGTCCCGCTGACCAACCTGACCGAGATGGCCGGACGGCCTGGCGAACTCGCCGGGCTCGGCCCCATCGACCCGTGGCTGGCCCGGGACCTGGCCGCTGGGGCCGCGGCCAACCCCAAGTCGACATGGTGCGTCACCGTCACCGACAAGGACGGTCACGCCGTCGGGCACGGCTGCGCCCGGCCTGAACCCAAGGGCCACAGGAAACGCGCCGAAGCCGGCCCGCCGGGCGGAACCGGGAACCGGGACGGACCCGGGTTCAGCTTCACCCCGGCCAGCCGGGACGGACCACCCGGCGGATACGGTACCTGGATCCTGCGAACTCCCGGAGACGGGCCGGACCTGCTGGTCACCCTCGACCCGCTCACCACCCAGGACTGCGACCACCGGTTCGAAAACCGGGGCCATGATCCCGGGGTCAAGCTCCGGCACCTGTCCCAGGTGCGGCACGCCACCTGCACCAGCCCGGTATGCCGGCGTCCCGCCGCCCAGTGCGACTTCGAGCACAACACGCCGTACGAGGCGGGCGGGCGGACATGCTTGTGTAATGGCGGCCCTAAGTGCCGGCACGACCACCGGCTCAAGCAGCACCCGAAATGGAAGGTAGACCAGCTTCCGGATGGCACCTTCCGCTGGACGACGCCGGCCGGGCGCAGCTACGACACCGAACCCACCCGGTATCCCATCTAGCCACCGCAGGGATAGTCAGCAGCGGGTAACGGGGGTTACGCTTCCGTGCATCACGCTTGTGGGGAGGAGCTGTGATGCCAGGGCCTGGAGATCAGACATCGGCTGCGGAAGGCCGAGACCATGGTGAGCTCCGCGCGTCTCACGCCGACCGCGAGCGGGTGGCTAGCGCCCTCAAGGCCGCGTTCGTGGAAGGCCGGCTGACCGAGGATGAACTCGACGCGCGGGTAGGCCAGGTGTACGCGTCGCGGACGTACGCCGAACTGGCCGAGGTCACCGCCGCGGTCACCGCCGACATCCCAACCGAGCTCGCCGGAGCCGGAGCCGGAGCCCGGTCCCCGCGCGACCCGTGGCGGGCGACGAAGATAGCCTGGCGGATCGAATACGCGATATTCCTGCCGGGCATCGTAACGGTCCTTCTCATCCCCGGGGGTCCCCACACCTCCGTCGCGACCGTGGTCGGCATGGCTATGTTGGTCTATCTCCTCTTCTGGATCCTCGGCGTGTCCCTGATGATCTCCTCACGGCCGCCGAAGCGTCCCGGCAAGCAGCTGCCGCCGCGGTCGGCGCCAGGCGCGGGCGGGTAACGGCATGACAAGGCCGGGAAGTGAGATAGTAGCGAACGGTAAGCCCCTGCCTGTGACGTATGCCGACCGCGAGCGGGTGATCCGCACCCTCAAGGCCGCGCTGGCGCAAGGCCGGCTGACCGAGGATGAACACGACGAGAGGACGGCACGGGCGTCCGCCTCGCGGTCCCATGCCGAGCTAGCCGCGCTCACCGCCGACCTCCCGGACGGCCTGACCGCCCTGCCGCCGCGACCCAGGGACGTCCGGATAGGCGTCGGCATGATCATCGCCGCGGCGAGCGTGCTCGCGGCCATCGTGCTGACGAACCCCGACAACTACCTGGCGTTCGTGGCCGCTCTTGGCGCCATCGTCATCCTGATCGTGGTCCCGGTCATAACCGTGGGCCTGATCATCGACGTACGGCATCAGAAGCGGTCAGGCGGGCGGCTGCCGCCGGGGCCGGCTCCCCGGTGATCGGGAGGCGCAGGTCCGGGGAGGCTAGCCGTCGCGGACAGCGGCGAGTTCGGTGCGGTAGCGCTCGTAGTCGCTGAGCTCGCGGCCGACCGGCACCACGACCAGGTCATTGGTGACGGCGGCGATCCGGGCCAGGATGTCGCGGACCGCCTGCCTGCGCTCACGATCCGCGGCGAGGACGACCATGTTCTGGCACCACGACGAGATCAGCCAGCCAAGTAGCAGCAACGCCACCACCATGACTCCGAGCCACGGAGCCAGGGAGACGTCGTTGATCAGGGACGACTTGTGCGTCCCGCTGGCCCCCCCGCCGATCGCCAGGATCAGCACGATCCAGATCAGGCCGGCCAGCGTCAGCGCCACCAGGAGCCACTGGGCGAGCGCGATCAGCCGCCACCAGCTCGTCACCTTGTCGCGCGGCGGCAGGCCCCGGGCGACCGCCGTGCCGAGCGCCGCCTGGGCCTCGTCGGCCCGGGAGCGCGCCGCCGCCCGCACCGTCCGCGACCAGGGCTCGGGCAGCGAGCCGCCCACCTCGCTGGCGAACACGTTGATCGCGTTGTCGATGTCGGACCGCTGCGCCTGCCCGGCGTGCCCGGGGTCGCTGGCCACGAGCTTGCGGGTCGGCGCCTGGCCGCGCAGGCGCGCCGCCAGCCGGGCGGGCGGCCAGCCGATGTAGCCGGCGGCGCTGCGCTCACGCACGCCGTTCAGCGTCTCGGTCGCCGCCGCCGCGCCGGCGGCCTTCGCGAACGCCGCGGTCAGCGCGCCGGCCGGATCGGCCGGGACGTAGATCGCGGGATCCTCGGTGACCTTCTTGGCACCGTTGCCATCCTGGGTGGCGTCTTCCCACGGCGGCCGCGCGGAGGACGCCGGGCGGGTCGGCGCCGCGCTCGTCTGCCAGGGCTGCCAGTCGGCCGCGCCGACCCGCCCGTTGCTCTCGTTCTCGCCGCCGTCGTCCAGCTCCCAGGGCGGCCGGGCCGAGGCCTCGGCGGGAGCCGGCTCCGGCGGGATCGCCGCGGAGACCGCGGCCAGCGCGGACTCCTCGGGAGGCGCCGGGGGCAGCCAGCCGGGCACCGAATCCCCGGCGTACACGGCGAACCGCTCGAGCAGGGCGTCGATGTCCGCCGCGATCCGTTCCGCGGCGGCCTGGCGGACGGCCACCGCCCTGGCCAGCGCCCGGCGCAGCTCGTCCAGGCCGGTGCCGGCGGTCGCCGAGGTCACCAGCACGTGGGTCTCGGTCAGCCCCTCGGCGTCGAGCAGCCTGCGCAGGTCGGTCTCGCAATCGGCGGCCTGGTCGGGACTGAGCGTGTCAACCTGGTTGAGCACCACCGTGGTCACCGCGGCGTGCCCGGCCAGCGGCACCAGGTACCGCCGGTGCACGGAGGCGTCCGCGTACTTCAGCGGGTCGAGCACCCAGACCAGCATGTCGGCCATCTTGACCAGGCGGTCGACCAGCGCCGCCGAGCCGGTGACCACCGAGTCGTGGTCGGGCAGGTCGAGCAGGAGCATCCCGGTCAGCGACGCCTCGCCATCATCGAGGGCGCTCGCCCTGGCGTAGCGGTGCCGCCGCTGCACGCCCAGCCAGTCGAGCAGCGGGGCGGCCCCCTCCATCCCCCACACGCAGGCGTGCGAGTGCTTGGTGGTCGGCCGGGTCACCCCCGCGGGCGAAAAGTTCGCCCCGGCCAGGGCGTTGAACAACGAGGACTTGCCGCTGCCGGTACCCCCGGCCAGGGCCACCACGGTGTGCGAGGCGGACATCCGCATCCGCTCGCCCGACCGCCGCAGCAGCGCTTCCGCCTCGGTGAGGAGTTCCTGGCTGAACCCTTCGGATCCGGTCCGTGCCGATCCGATCTTGGTCAGCTCCTGGAGCGAGGTAAGCCTGGCGGGCAGCCGCGAATGCGCCAGCCCGCTCACCCCGATCGTGTTCGCTGTCACCTAACCGCCTCGAGCGAGAATTCCGCCTGGTAAACCCGGATGGCCGCCACGTCGTCGCAGTCCCCGGCCGCGTCGATCACCTCAACGAACCTGACCAGCTCCTCGTCGAGCAGCAACCGGACCCGTTCGGTCAGGTCGGCCCGCGCCTTGGCCAGGATCTCGGTCAGCGTCATCGCGCCGAACACCGAGGTCAGCAGCTCCCGTGGCTCGGTGTAGACGTCACTGCCGCCGGCTTCGCCCGGCGGGACGGCCGCGGCCGTCCGGGATGCGCCCTCGGCGAGCATCGCCACCAGTACTACCAGGCTCAGCGCTTCCTCGTCGAACGAGACGCGCCGGGCCGCGGGCCGCACGTCGTCCCCCTCGACCAGCCGGGCCAGGTGATCCTGCCACGCCCCGACCGCTCGCGCGGAACGCGGCGCCAGGCCCGGGGAGGACCGGCTGAACACGGAGGCCTGGGCGGCGTCGGCGGCGTTGATCACGTCGGCGGTCTTGATGTCCATGTCGGCCAGGTCGCCGCCGCCGCTCTGCCCGGCGGGCCCGAAGACGGACTCGAACACCTGCTTCGCGCGCACGTCGCGGGCGCGCTCGGCGGCCGCGTCCGCCAGCAGCACGGCCCCGGCGGGGTCGGCGCGCCAGCTCCCCTCGACGGCCTCCGCCGCCCGGTCCGCGACGGACACGATATGGGACTCGATGGCCGAACGGAGCGCGGTGTTCAGCGCCGCCGTCCGCGAAGGGCCGCGCCTGGCCCGCTTGCCCTTCCTGGCCACGCCCTTGGCGGCCCTGGCCCCGCCCCGGCGAGGCCGCAGCTCGCCGCCGACCATGCAGTCCTCCCAGCGCGCGAGGACCTCACCGCGGAGGAGACTGCCGTCCTTGAGGCCGATGCTGGCCTCGGCGAAGGCGTTCTCGTACGCCGTCTCTGCTACCTGCCGGAGCTGCCCCCGCAGCACGACCTGCGCCTCGACGTGCGCGGCGATGGCCGGAACCCGGGTCTTGAACGTGTCGAGCACACCGGACATGGTCTGGGAGAGCACCGCGACCCGGCGGTCGGACCTGGCGGCGGTGTCGGCGAGCCAGTCGCGGACCGGCTGGTAGGCGTCGGGCGGGAGCATCCCGTCGATGAGCGGGGTCTCCTGGATGACAAAGCGGTCCGCCGCCGCGATCCCGTTCGCGTCGAGCATGGCGTTGAAGTGATCGACGAGTTCGGCGCGGTAGGCCTGCGGGATCCTGGACAGGACCACGCCGAGGGAGGCCTTGCGGTCCCGGGCGTGCTGCAGGATCTCCCAGACCGGCCCGTCGGCGTACCGGCTGGCGCTGGTCATGAACAGCCACAGGTCCGAGGCATCGAGGAACTGCAAGGCGAACTCGTGGTGCGCCTGCACCACCGAGTCGATGTCCGGCGTGTCGAGTAGCGCGATGCCGCGCGGCATGCCCTCGCTGGCCGCGAGCACGAGCAGTCCATCCCGGCCGGGCCTGGCCAGGCCTTCCTGCCTGACCCGGGGCAGGGTGGGAAGGAAGTTGTTCTCGGCGAACCAGTCGATCTCGTCCGGATGGCAGGCCAGCACCGGGCTGTTCGTCGTCGGGCGGCGCACGCCGGTGGCGCTCACACGCGCGCCGACAATGCTGTTCACCAGCGTGGACTTGCCGGCACCCGTGGAGCCGACCAGGGCGACGAGGATCGGCGCGGCGGAGCGGCGCACCCGGGGCAGCAGGTAGTCGTCGATCTGGCTGAGGAGCTTGGTGCGTTCGGTCTTGACCTCGGCGGAGCCGGCGATCTGGAAGACCAGGGGGATGGCGGCGATCCGCTTCCTGAGGTTGAGCAGGGCCGCCTCGAGCAGGCGCGCGTCGACCCTGACGTGCCCCTGGGGAGCGGCCTGGGCATCAGGGTTCCGCGCCGCGGCGGCCACTGTCGCGGGCGCGGCGGCGGCCTCTGGGACCGCCGGACGGGCAACGGGCTCGGGAACCACGACGGTCTGCGGGTGCTCGGGCGGGATGGCCGCGAACTGCTCCGTCGGCGGCTCGCCGGTCCAGGCGAGGGGCGCGTCACCCGGCGGGGGCACGGGCTGAGCGGGATCCGGGCCGGCGGCGGGACCGGGCCCTGCGTCCTCGGGCGGGATGGCCGCGAACTGCTCCGTCGGCGGCTCGCCGGGCTCGCCGGGCTCGCCGGGCTCGCCGGGCTCGGCGGGCTCGGCAGCGGCCGCAGCGGCCGCAGCGGCCTCGGAGGCCTCTGCCGCGGGGCTATTTTCCGCGGGGGCGTTTACCGCGGAGGGCGCGAGGCCGTCCGCGGTCTTGTTTTGGCCCGTATTCTCATCCCTTGCGACAACGTTATCGTTTCGATCAGGATCACCGATGTTATCCGCTTTGTCCGATTTAATCTGCTGAGACGCGAATTCCGCCCGGGACTCTTGTGACGACCGCCGTGCAGGCTCGCGGGATGACTGATCCCCGGCCGGCGACCGCGACGGCGGGGAGGAATCCGGTGCTTGCGGCACGCCGGCATCCTGGGATGATTCCTCTGGGAGATCCGATGCGACCATCACGTGACTGTCATCCCCATTGCGCCCCCACCCCTCACCACCGCCCGTGATATCACTGGTCACATAGGTGTCGGCAGGGTTGCCAAACTCGGCAGCGGCAACTGCGCCCGAGCCGGGCTCGACCTGTCTGCCGGCGGCAGACGCCGATGACGCTGCCACGCCCTGACCTTCCATCGTTGTAATGTCCTCTCAAAACCCCCTCGGAACCCCCAGCGGGCAGGTCAGGGGGCTTCTCGGAGTCTCGTGGGGTGGGTGGGGGTCCACCAGCTTGATCGCCTTGGCACGCGGAGTTTATCCGGTTCGTCAGGCGGTTACATGGCGCATGAGTTCCGTGATCTCCGCGGCGACTCTCACCACGTCGCCCACAACGGCGATCGCGGGCGGCCGGACCCCCTCCTCTGCTACACGGCTTTCCACTTGTTCCAGTGTTGAGTTAATTGTGCGCTGCGTCGGCAGAGTACCGTCTGCGATTACCGAAACGGGAGTATCCGGACTGCGTCCGTATCGCAACAGTTCGTCCGCTACCGCTCCAATGCGTTCCACCGCCATCAGCAGCACCAGTGTCCCGGAACTACCGCCGAGCAGTTCCCAGTTCACCGTAGATCGTTCGTCGCCGGGCGGGACGTGCACCGACACGACATGGAATTCCTGCGCGACGCCGCGGTGGGTCACCGGCACCCAGGCGCTGGCCGGCACGCCCACCGCGCTGGTGACGCCGGGCACGACGGTGACCGGGACCCCGGCGCGCAGGCAGGCCAGGACCTCCTCGGCCCCCCGGCCGAACACGAACGGGTCGCCGCCCTTGAGCCGGGCCACGAAGCGGCCGGCCTGGGCGTGGCTGACCAGCGCCGCGTTGATGTGCTCCTGGGCCATGGCCCGGCCGTACGGGATCTTGCCCGCGTCGATGATCTCCACGTCGTCGCGCAGCTCGTCGAGCAGCGAGCGGGGCGCCAGCCGGTCGGTGAGCACCACGTCCGCCTCGGCGAGCAGCTGCCGCCCGCGCACCGTGATCAGCCCGGGGTCGCCGGGCCCGCCGCCGATGATCGCGACTCCACTGGGGTGGCTACGACCGTGCTTGGCGCTGAGCTGGCCTGATTGCAACCCGGCGACCAGGGAATCGCGGATCGCCGCGCTGTGCCGCGGGTCGCCGCTCAGCACGCCGACCCGGACGTCGCCGGCGCGACCCGAGGCCGGCGTCCAGGCCGCCGACGCCCCGGCGTCGTCGGCGCGGACATACCAGGTCCGCTGGACCTCGGCCGCCGCCGCGACGGCCGCGTTGACCTCGGGGTCGTCCGTGCAGGCGCAGACCAGCCAGGCTCCGGCACAATCGCCGGGCCGGTAGCCGCGCGCCTCCCAGCGAAGCCGGCCAGCCCCGGCCAGGTCCTCCAGTGACGCGGCGACCTTCGGGGATACCAGCAGCACGTCGGCACCCGCGTCGAGCAGCGCGGGCACTCGCCGGGACGCGACCGCTCCCCCGCCGACGACGACGACACGGCGGCCCTCCAGGCGGAGCCCCAGCAGGTACGGATCCATGATTCCTTCGCTCAGTTCTTCTCCGCCACGCCCGCGGAGTCGAAGGTGGCGACGTCACGCAGCGCACGCGCCGCGCTCTGCACCAGCGGCAGGGCCAGCACGGCGCCGGTGCCCTCGCCGAGCCGCAGCCCCAGGTCCACGAGCGGGCGCAACCCCAGGTAGCTAAGCGTAACCGCATGTCCGGGCTCGGCACCGCGATGACCTGCGAAGCAGGCGGCGATGGCGTCCGGGGCCAGGGCCACGGCGGCCAGCGCGGCGGCGCCCGCGATGACCCCGTCCAGGATCACCGGTACCCGCAGCGCGGCGGCACCGAGGATGAACCCGGCCAGGGCGGCGTGCTCGAAGCCGCCGAACGCCGCCAGGACGCCGACGGGGTCGGCCGGGTCGGGGTGGTGCCGGTCCAGGCCGCGGCAAACGACGTCGATCTTCCTCGCGTACGTGGCCGCGTCGATCCCGGTGCCCCTGCCCGTGGCATCCGCGGGGTCAGCGCCGGTGAAAGCACAGATCAGCGCGGCAGAGGCGGTGGTATTGGCGATGCCCATGTCCCCCGTGACCAGGCACCGGTTGCCCGCCGCGACCAGGTCCCTGGCGATCTCGACGCCGGTCACTACGGCCGCCGTCGCCTGGTCACGGGTCATCGCCGGGCCTTCGGTGAAGTCCGCGGTACCGGGCGCGATCTTGCGCGGCAGCAGCCCGGGGACCGTCTCGAGCTCGGCGGCCACGCCCATGTCGACCACGGTGACTTCGGCGCCGGCCTGGGCGGCGAACGCGTTGACCACCGCCCCGCCGGCCAGGAAGTTGGCGACCATCTGGGCGGTCACCTCCTGCGGCCACGGGGTAACCCCCTGGGCGTGCACGCCGTGGTCGGCGGCGAACACCGCGACGCAGGCCGGCTCGGGCAGCGGCGGCGGGCAGCGGCCGGCCAGCCCGGCCAGCCGCACCGACACGTCTTCGAGCGCGCCGAGCGAGCCGCGCGGCTTGGTCATCCGGTCCTGCCGCTCCTTCGCGGCCGCCATCGCCTCGGCGTCGGGCGGCGCGATCGCGGCGAGCACGTCGGCGAGCGGGTCCACTGGTTCCTCCCCTGGCATTGCGCGGCGGCCGAACTCCTCGGCGTGTACCGCCCACGACAACGGCCGTCGCCGAGCCCAGCCGGCCGTCGCCAGCTCCGGCTCGGGCGCGAACTCATCCACGTAACCGACGCACAGGTACGCGATCACCTCCACGTGCGCGGGCAGCCCGAGCTCGGCGGGGAGCTCGCGCTCGTCGAAGAAGCTCACCCAGCCGACGCCCAGGCCCTCGGCCCGGGCGGCCAGCCACAGGTTCGCCACCGCGAGCACGCTGGAGAAGTCCGCGGTCCGCGGCTGCGTCGCCCGGCCGAGCGTGTGCCGGCCTCCGCGGGTCCGGTCGCAGCTGACCACGATATTGACCGGCGTGTCGAGGATGGACTCGATCTTCAGCCGGTCGAATGCGCGGGCCCTGGCGCCGGGCAGGTCCGCGGCGAACGCGTCCCGGTGCCGGCCGGCCAGCGCCGCGATCCGCTCGCGCCGGGCCCGGTCGGTGATCACGATGAAGTCCCACGGCTGCGAGAAGCCCACCGAGGGCGCCTGGTGGGCGGCGGCGAGGACCCGGCCGAGCACCTCGGCGGGCACCGGGTCGGGCCGGAAGCCCTGGCGGACGTCCCGCCGCTCCGCGATCACCCGGTAAACGGCGTCGCGCTGCTCCTGCGGGTACGCCTCAGCCATGGGCGCGGGCCTGGGGGTGGGGGTGAGGGAAATCGTGCACATGATCATGGGGGTGGTCATGGGGATGCTGCGGCGCGCCGACGCGGTGCTCGAACCCGGGCATCGCGATCCGGTACACGCACACGTCGCAGTTCATCCTGATGTCCCCGGCCAGCGCCTCGCGGTACCGCTCGTAGACCAGCGCGGCGATCTCGTCGCAGTCGCCCAATACGTCGGAGCACCTGATGTCGAGTTCCGGATGCGCGGCGGCGTAGGCGGCGGCCTGTTCGGCCACCCGGTCCGGCAGCACGCCAGGGAACAGGAAGTACCTGGCCACCACGATCTGCCGCGGCCCGGGTAGGCCAGCACCGGGTAGGCCAGCACCGGGTAGGCCAGCACCGAGCAGGCGGCACCGCTCCAGGCCCTCGGCCACGTCCGGCCGGGCCAGCGAGACGAAGGCGGTCTCGGCCAGCGGGTAGTCCCGGCCCTCCCACAGCAGCCGCGCGGTCTTGACCACGTCCGCGTTGGCGTCCGGGTCGGTGGAGCCGCGTCCGACCAGCAGGACGGCCGGCTTGGCGGTGCCGGCCGCGGTGCCGTCCGCGGTGCCGGCCGCGGTGCCGGCCGCGGTGGCGATGCGCTGGGCGAGGAGGTCGAGAAGCGCGGGGTGTGGCCCTAGGGGCCGCGCGTAGGTGAAGCTGACGCCGGGATGGCGGGTGCGCTCGCGGGCCAGCGCGGCGGGGATGTCCCCCTTGGCATGCCCGGCCGCGGACAGCATCAGCGGCACCGCGACCAGGTGTGAGGGCGACGTCCTGACGAGGGTGGTTACTGCTTCGCGCAACGCGGGCTCGGACAGCTCGATAAAGCCGCCCGCCACGTACGTGCCGTCCTGGCCGGCCAGGTCTGTCACCCGCGCGGCGAGCGCGGCGAAGGCCGCCACACCCGCGGGGTCGCGGGTGCCGTGCGCGGCCAGCAGGAGAGGGGCCGGCGTCACGAAGAGTCCCTGGCCTGCTCGCCTGCCTGTTTCCTCGCCACCCGCAGCAGGGCGTTGAACGCCGCGACCGCCACCGCGGAACCCCCCTTCTCCGAGATGTTGCTCAGCGCCGGCAGGCCGCTGGCCCGCAGGTTGCCCTTCGCTTCCGCAGCGCCGACGAACCCGACCGGGACGCCGATGACCAGGGCCGGCTCGACCTGCCTGCTGATGATCTCGGCCAGCGCGGTCGGTGCGCAGCCGACCAGCCAGATCGCGCCGGGCCCGGCCTCGCCGTGAGCCAGCCGGACCGAGGCCGCGCTGAGCGTGATGTTCGCGGTGCGCGCCAGCCGGGCGGACAGCGAGTCGCCGATCTTGGAGATCACCGGGTACCCGGTGATGCCGGAGGCGACCATGGCCACGTCCGCGATGACCGGCGCGTCGCGGCGCAGCGCCTCCACCCCGGCAGCCAGCGCCATCTCGTCGCAGACCAGGTCGGTCACGTAGTCGAAGTCGGCGGTCGCGTGGATGATCCGCTCGGTCACCGCCCGGGTCAGCGGGGGCAGCGTGCTCAGGTCGATCCGGGACCGCAGGATCCGGTACGACTCTGCCTCTATGGGATGAACCTCGGTCATGGCACCATCTCTATCGCGTCGGCGGGACAGACTTCGACGCACTCGCCGCATTGAGTACACAACTCGCCGAGGACGACGAGCGGGCCGACGGCTCCCGGCCGGATCGCGTGCTCGGGGCACGTGAGCAGGCACGCGCCGCAGCCGCGGCACTCGGCGGTGATGACGACGCTCATCACTGCGCCCACTTGTAGTCGCGGGGCGTCACCATGCGCCCGGCCCGCACGCGGGTCCGGGACGAGCCGACGACGACCAGGGTATGCATGTCGGCCTGCGCGGGGTCGAACTCGGCCAGCGTGCTGAGCGACGCGGCCTGCCCGGGCCGGCTCGCGTCCCGGACCCAGCCGACCGGCGTACCCGGCGGCCGGTGCGCGGCCAGCAGGTCGAGCGCCCGGCGCAGCTGCCAGTCCCGCTTCCGGCTGGCCGGGTTGTAGAAGCAGGTCACCAGGTCCCCCTCGGCCGCGGCGGCGACCCGGCGCTCGATCACCGGCCAGGCCGTGTGCAGGTCGGACAGGGAGATCATGACGTGGTCGTGGCCGAGCGGCGCGCCGAGCACCGCGGCTGCCGCCAGCGCCGCGGTCACCCCGGGCACCACGGTCACGTCGATCTCCTCGCCGGCCAGCTCCAGCGCCGGGCTGCCCATCGCGTAGACACCCGCGTCGCCGGACCCGATCAGCGCCACGGCCCGCCCGGCCCGGGCCTGCGCCACCGCCTCGGCGGCCCGCTCCTGCTCCGCGCCCAGCCCGCTGGCCAGCACCCGCGTTCCCGGCCGCAGCAGGTCGGCGACCTGCTCGAGGTAGGCGTCCAGCCCGGCGACCACGGCCGCCCGGCGCAATTCGGCCACCGCGCGGGGGGTCATCAGGTCCCTGGCGCCCGGCCCGATCCCGATCACCGCCAGCCGGCCCCGCGGCCGGGCGCGGGCCACCGCGACCGTGGCGTGCGCGCTGGCCCGCTTGGCGGCCAGCAGCACCGACCCCGGCTCGATCAGCGCCGCCGCCTCCGCGACGCTCGGCGTGCCGACCGCGCGCCGCACCACCTCGCTCGGGTTGGGCACCGGTACCGCGGCGAGCCGGCCGGCCGGGAAGGTGACCACCGGCCAGCCCCGTCCGGCCGCGGCCGCCAGCAAACCGGGTTCGTCCGCCTTCAGGTCCGCCGTGGCGAGATGCCGAACGGACCTGGGTGATACGCCCAGGTCACTCAGCGCGCTATCGATAAGGTCACTGATTTCAGCCGCGGGAGCTCCCTTGCTCGCGCCCACCCCGACAAGCAGCGACGCCGGGCGGTATACCACGGCCCGTTCGGGACAATCGATTGTCTGGTCGGTCACCACGACGGCGGGGACGCCTGGTTGCGGGCGGTCCGAGCGCACGACGTTGGGGGGCAGCGGGGGCAGCGGCCATTCGGCGTCTGCGCTGAAGGTGACACGCTCACCGGACAGGATCGCCGTCCCGACGGCGGCCAGGTCGCTGCCCGGCTCGATGGTGAAGCCCAGGTCGGCGCCGAACTCGTCCAGCCCGGCGCCGACGGCCGCGTCGCTGGCGGTGGTGACGACGGCTTCGGCGCCCAGGGTGGCGGCGACCCGGCGGGCTAGCTCGTTGCCGCCGCCCTGGTGCGCGCCGAGCACCGGGACCGCGAAGCGCAGCGCCTCGTCGACGCAGACCACGGCGGGATCTTCGTGCTTGCTGGTCAGCAGCGGGGCGATCAGCCGGACGGTCGCGCCGACGGCGAGGAAGCTCACGACGGCATCGCACTCGGTGAAGGCGCGGGGCAGGGCCTCGGCCGCGGGGCCGTCGTAGCGGCGGGCGCCGGGATCAGGGTTCCAGGCCTGGCTGAGCCTTCCCGCGGCGACGTGGCCCGCTCTGGTCACGCTGACCAGGCCGATCATCGCTGGCCCCAGAGGACGAAGACGGGGTTCTGGGCGGCCAGGCGGTACTGTCCGGCCGGGAGCGGGGTGAGGCGGGACGCCTGGAGCTGGACGCCTTCGGCCTGGTAGCCGCTCGCCGTGAGCAGCGCGGCGGTCTCGCCGACTCGCTGGACGGCGGCCAGCGTGACCACGACCTTCCGCGGGCTCGCGAGCCGGATCGCGGCGGCCAGGACGGTGTGGTCGCCGCCGCCGACGAAGACCGCGTCGGCGGGCGGGAGGCCGAGGAGCGCCTCCGGGGCGCGGCCGTGGTGGACGCGCAGGCGGACGTGGTGACGCTCGGCGTTACGGCGGATCTTCTCGCACTGGGCGGGGTCCGCCTCGATCGCGATCACGTGGGCGCCGAACCGCGCGCACTCCACCGCCACCGAACCCGAGCCCGCGCCCACGTCCCAGATGGTCCGGCCGGGGGCCGGGCCGAGGCGGGCCAGCACCAGCGAGCGGACCTCCGGCTTGGTGATCATCGAGTCGCGGTGCTCGAACGCGTTCTCTGGCAGCGCCCAGCCGTCCGGGGCGCCCTGATGGCCGGCCAGCCAGCGAGGCTGGCTGGCCGCTTGCTCATCGAGGCTGATCAGGACGTTGGGGTCGGCGAGGTCGCGGGCGGGTTCTGCGGCCAGGTCGGCGACGTGTTCGGCCGGGGTGCCGAGGCGCTCGGCGGCGTACACCCGCTTGCCCGCGGCTAGCAGCGCGTCGGCGAGGTCGCGGGCGGTGCCTGGCGCGGTCAAGATGGCGGCCTTGGGATGCGCGAGCGCGGCCGCGAGGGCCTGGCGCGGGTCCCGGCCGTGCGCCGAGAGCACCAGGGCGTCGTCCCAGTCAAGGCCGATTCTCGCGAAGGCGAGCGCGATCGCGGAGACGGCCGGGATCACGTGCGGTGTTATGCCGCGGGCGCGCAGGGCGCGGACGATGCCGAAGTAGCCCGGGTCGCCGGAGGCGAGGACGGCGGTGGGACCCTGGTATGCGGCCACGGCGTCGAGGGCCTCGTCGAGGTGCTTGAGCTCGATGAGTTCTCTGCCCTCAGGGACCAGCCGCAGATGACGGGGCGTGCCGATGACTCGTTCGGCCGCGGCGAGAGCGGCGGCCGCCTCGGGGCCGAAGGGGCGGCCGTCGCAGCCGATGACTGTGACCTGCGGGTTCACGCCCTGTTGGTTCATGCCGCGGCCTCGGCGATCATCTGCTGGCCGGTGAAGTCGACCATGATGACGCGGATAGCTGGTGCCTGTTGTCCGGGACCCGCCGTTTCCACGCAGAACCGGCTGAGCACGCGGGCGGCGCGGGCGCACAGCTCGCGGCCTGCTTCCGGGAGCAGGCCGGCCTGGTCCCAGAGTTCGGCGGCGTGCCTGGCGGTGTTGGCGTTGGCGACGCTGTCGGCCAGGTCCCCGGGGCCGCCGACGGCTCTCGTGATGTCGTGGAGCAGGACCAGGTCGACCTTGGACCGGGTGTAGTGGGTCATCAGGACGCCCGCGGCCAGCTTGGTGAGCTTGCCCGCCATGCCGGCGAAGACGACGCGTTTGAGTTCGTGCTGGACGGCCCGGCGCAGTGCGGCGCCGGTGAAGTCGCCCACCTCCACGAAGCACACCTCGGGCACCTCCGGCAGCAGCTTCATGGCGCCCTTCTCGGTGCGGCCGCCGGTACACAGCACCACCGTGTCCTCGCCCTGGGCGGCGAGCACCGAGATCGCCTGCTCCACGCTGGCTCGCCAGGACGCGGTGGAGAACGGCCGGACGATGCCAGTGGTGCCGAGGATCGAGATCCCGCCGATGATGCCGAGCCGCGCGTTGGTGGTCTTGCGGGCCATCCGCTCGCCGTCAGGGACCGAGATGATGACTTTGATTCCGCGCTGGGCCAGGTCGACGGCCTCGCCCACGGCCTGGGCGATCATCGTGCGGGGTACCGGGTTGATGGCGGGGCCGCCCGGCTCGAGCCCGAGGCCCGGCTTGGTGACCACGCCCACGCCCACGCCGCCGTCGAGCTCGATGCCCGGCTCGTCGCGCCAGCGCACCGTGGCGGTCAGCCGCGCGCCGTGGGTCACGTCGGGGTCGTCGCCTGCGTCCTTGACCACCACCGCGCCGGCTTCTTGTCCTGGTATGAGGGTGCATTCGTCCACCGGGAAGCTGACCCGGCGGCCATCCGGCAGCCCGACCTCCACGGCCTGCTGGATCTCGCCCGTGTCCAGCGCGGTCGTGGCCGCCTTCGCCGCGGCGGACGCGCAGGTCCCTGTGGTCCAGCCGGTGCGCAGCGCCTTCTTCCGCACCTTCGCCGTCCGCGGCAGGTCGGGCTCGCGCAGCTCGGGGTCCTGGCTCACGAGCTGTCCCGGCCCTTGGCGTCCCTGAGCTGCTTCCTCGCCTGGGGGTCGGCCTTCCGGTACCCGTGGAAGTGACCGGGGTGGTACAGGTGCGAGCGGCTGCCTGTTGTCGCCAGGGCCGGGCCGACCAGCACCAGCGTGTGCTTCCAGAGCTTGCGCTCTTTGACGGTCGCGGCCAGCGTGTCGAGCGTGGTGCGGACTATCAGCTCGTCCGGCCAGGTCACCTGGTAGGCGACCACGCACGGGGTGTCCGGGGGGTAGCCGCCCTGCAGGAGTTCGTCCTGCAGCTGGCCGGACCGCGCAGCCGAGAGGAACAGCGCCATCGTGGTGCCGTGCCTGGCGAATTCTTTTACTTGCTCCCCTGGGGGCATCGGCGTCTTGCCGCCGCCGAGCCGGGTCAGGATCACCGACTGGGCTACCTCCGGGATGGTCAGCTCGCGTTTTATTCTGGCGGCCACCGCGGTGAAGCTGGACACGCCGGGCACGATCTCGGTGTCCAGGCCGAGTTCGTGGCACTGTTCGAGCTGCTCCTGGACGGCGCCCCAGAGCGAGGGGTCGCCGGAGTGGACGCGGGCGACTGTTCGTTTTTCTCGCGCCGCGCGCTCGTAGTAGGGCAGCACGCCCTCCATCGGCAGCTTGGCCGAGTCGATGATCTCCGCGTCCGCGCGGGCGTGAGCCAGGATGCGCTGGTCGACCAGGCTCGACGCCCAGATGACGATGTCGGCGTCTTTGATGGCGCGCGCGCCGCGCTGGGTGAGCAGATCCGGGGCACCGGGGCCGGCTCCCACGAACACCACCCGCCCCTGTGGACGGCTGCCGTCACGGGCTGGGGTTTTTTCGTCGCGGGACCCTGGTACTTCGGCGGGGTCCTCAACCGCAACGATGTCACATTGTGGCGGTCCTGACCGCGACGATGTCACATCGTGGCGGTTCGGGTTCGGCGCCGTGGGCCTGGTTGCTGTCACTTCCGGCTCAGGGAACGCTTGCGTTTCAGCGGGGCGCGCGATGAGGCCGGCGCCGATGCCTGGCGTCCGGAGAGCCGGGACGATCAGGGTGGACAAATACGGAATATCCGGAATGTCCGTTTGGGGTAGCGCGGGGGCCGGGGCGGGGGGTGCGGCTTCGGGGGGTTGGGGGCGGAGGAGGTCGGCCGCGGGGGCGATTAGCTCGCCGGGGAGGCCCAGGCGGGCGCCGATGACGGCGGAGTCGAGGCGGCCGGCTGCCTGGAGGCGGTCACGCAGGATGGCGGGCGCCGGGCTGGCGGCGGCGCCGACCTTGTAGCCGACCACGGTGCCGCCGCGGGCCAGCGCCTGCTCCAAGGGGCCGGCGCCGCCGTTGAGCGGGACGAGCGTGACCGGTTCTGTGCCCTCGGCCAGCGAGAGGCCGGCCCGGGAGGCCAGGTCCTGCATGGCGGTGATGCCCGCCACCGTCTCCACCATCACCTCGGGGACGAGTCCGCGGACGGCCTGGGCCAGGTAGCTGAAGGTCGAGTAGAGGTTCGGGTCGCCGAGGGTACCGAACGCGACCGAGGCGGCCCCCGCGGCGAACGCCTCCGCCACGGCGGCGGCGGCCGCCTGCCAGGCGGCGGCCCGGCGCGGCGTGACGCCGCCGGTGTCGTTCAGCGCGAACTCCAGCCGCCGGACCCGATCCGCGGCGACGTGGGCGCGGATGATGGTCTCCGCGCGACCGGGCTCGGAGTCGGATCCGGCCAGCACCGGGACCAGCACCACGTCGGACTCGCGCAGCACCCGGACGGCCTTGACCGTGACCAGTTCCGGGTCGCCGGGCCCGACCCCCACGCCGATCAGGCGCTTCACGCTCGGCCGATTCATGCGGAGGGCACCTTGGCACAGGCGGCGGTGAACCTGGCCGCCGCGGGCGGGTGGCCGGCCCAGTGGGTATGCAGGTAGGAGGCAACGACCGATCCGGTGACGTGGCCTTCGAGCCCGCCGGAGCCGAACCGCCAGGCGGCCTGGTCTCCGGCCGCGGGGTCGGCCGCGGTGCGGTGGAACTCGTGGCCGTGCACCACGTCGCCCGCCCGGGCCAGCACCGAATCCGTCACGGCCACCGCGCGCCGGTAGCCGAGGGTCAGCTTCGGCGTCATCGCGGCGCGCACGCCGAGGACGCCGCACATGGGCCGTTCGTCCAGCGTCCTGGCCAGGTAGAGCAGGCCCGCGCACTCGGCGGCGACCGGCGCGCCCCGGTCGGCCAGCGCGGCGACCTGCTCGCGCAGCCGCCCGTTGGCGGACAGGCCGGCCGCGTGCATCTCGGGGAAGCCGCCGCCGATGATCAGTCCGGCCGTCCCCGCGGGCAGGTCCTCGTCCCGCAGCGGGTCGAACGGGGCCACCCGGGCTCCGGCCGCCTCGAGCAGTTCGGCCTGCTCGGTGTAGCCGAACGTGAAGGCCGCACCGCCGGCCACGGCGACCACCGGCGCGGGGAGCGCGGGAACCCTGATGTCCGGCCCGGCCGGCGGCTCCCAGGCCGGGCCGGGCAGGTCGGGCGCCTGTGCGGCCAGGGCGAGCAGGGCGTCGAGGTCACAGGAGGCGGCGATCAGGGCGCCCATCCGGTCGATGGCCTGGCCGGCCGGGGCGGCGCGTTCGGCCGCGGGAATCAGCCCGAGGTGCCGGGACGGCGTGAGGATTCCCTCGGTCCGCCTGATCACGCCGTAGACCGGCAGGCCGGTCCCGGCCAGGGCATCCCGGAGCAGCCGCTCGTGCCGGCCGGACCCGACCTGGTTGAGGATCACGCCGGCCACCGGGGTCCGCGGGTCGAAGCCGGCGAAGCCGGCCGCCAGCGCGGCTACCGAGCGCCCGGCCCTGGCGGCGTCCACCACCAGCACCACGGGCGCGCCGAGCAGCCGGGCCACGTGCGCAGTGGAGCCGAAGTCGGGTTCGAGGCCGAGCGCCGAGCCGGGGGGTCCCAGAGGGGTCGGCCCCCCGAGGCCAGCACCATCGACGCCGTCGAACAGGCCCATCACGCCCTCGACGACGGCGACGCGTGCCCCGGCTGCGCCGTGCCGGAACAGCGGCGCGATCAGGTCCTCGCCGCACAGGAACGGGTCCAGGTTCCGCGGCGGCCTGCCGGTGGCCAGGGCATGATAGCCGGGGTCGATGTAGTCCGGGCCGACCTTGTGCCCGGAGACCGCCAGGCCCCGCGCGCGCAGCGCCGCCATCAGCCCGCAGGCCACGGTGGTCTTGCCGCACCCGGACGCCGGGGCGGCGATGACCAGGCGCGGGAGGGTTACCATTCGATGCCCTTCTGGCCCTTCTGTCCGGCGTCCATCGGGTGCTTGACCTTGGTCATCTCCGTGACCAGGTCGGCGGCCGCGGTCAGCCTGGGGTCGGCGTCCCGGCCGGTGATCACCACGTGCTGCTGGCCGGGCCGGGCGGCGAGCACGCCGACCACCTCGTCCACGTCCACCCAGCCCCACTTCATCGGGTAGGTGAACTCGTCGAGCACGTAGAGCCGGTAGGCCTGCGCGGCGAGGTCGCGCTTGATCTGGGCCCAGCCCTCGGCGGCCTGCTCCGCGTGCCCCCCGGCGTCGCGCTGGATCCAGGACCAGCCGTCGCCCATCTTGTTCCAGCTGACCGGGCCGCCCTGGCCGGTCTCGCCGAGCAGCCGGAGCGCGCGTTCCTCGCCGACCCGCCACTTCGCCGACTTGACGAACTGGAAGACGCCGACCGGCCAGCCCTGGTTCCAGGCCCGCAGGGCCAGGCCGAACGCGGCGGTGGACTTCCCCTTGCCCGGTCCGGTGTGCACGATGACCAGCGGGCGGTTCCGCCGCTGCCGGGTGGTCAGGCCGTCGTCCGGGACGTGCCCGGGGGTTCCCTGCGGCATCAGGCCACCTGCCCGCGCATGAACTGGCGGGCCGCGCCCGCGAGCCCAGGTCCGGCTTCCAGCTCGTCGAGGCGGAAAAGGGTCGCGCCGAGCTGGACCGCCAGCCGTTCGGCCATACCTAGCCGCAGGACCGACGCCTCGCAGTCCACCACGACGCTGGCCGTCCCGGCCAGCCCTGTCCCCGTCAGCAGGGCCGCGGCCCGGGCCAGGTCGGCGTCGCTGCCGCTGGTGGCGCGGCCGTCGGTGACCACGATGAGCAGGGCGCGGCGGCGGGGATCCCGCAGGCGTTCGGCGGCGAGGACGCGGGCCGCCCGGGCCAGGCCCGCGGCCAGCGGGGTCCGGCCGCCGGTGGCCAGGCTGGTCAGGCGGCGCGCGGCGGCCTCCACCGAGGAGGTGGGCGGCAGCGCGAGCTCGGCGCCGGTACCGCGGAACGTGACCAGGCCGACCTTGTCCCGGCGCTGGTAGGCGTCCAGCAGCAGGGACAGGACCGCGCCCTTGACGGCGCGCATCCGCTGCCGGGCCGCCATCGACCCGCTGGCATCCACGGCGAAGAGCACCAGGTTTCCCTCCCGGCCCTCGCGCACCGCCTCGCGCAGGTCGCCCGGGGCCAGCCGGATACGGGGGGTGGTGGCGGCACCGCGCACCGCGGCGGCACGGACGGTCGCGGGGAGGTGCAGGGCGAACGGGCGGTCCCGCGGGAGGCGGGCGCCGACGGTGCGGCCGAACGGTCCGCGGGCCGCGGAGCGGCGGCCCGGTGCGCCTTCCCCGACGCCAGGCACGGTGAGCAGCCGGGCGCGGAACGGGGCCGCGGGTGCCACTGGCGCGCTCGGCGGGGTGTCAGCGGCCTGATGGGACTGTTGGGACGACTGAGGCGTGCTGTCATCCGGGAGACCACCGGGACCGCCGGGACCCCCGGGGTCGTCGTCCGGGCCGTCGTCCGGGCCGTCGTCCGGGCCGTCGTGCGGGCCGTCGGGGTTCCCCGGACCTTGAGGGTTGGTCTGCCTGAGGGCCTCGTCGAGGGCCTGCTCGTCCAGGCCGGGGGCGTCGAACGGGTCACGGCGGCGGCGGTGCGGCAGGGCGAGCCGGGCCGCGACGCGGATGTCCTCCTCGGTCACCGCGTCGCGGTCGTGCCACGCGGCCAGGGCGATCGCGGTCCGGGCGGTGACCAGGTTGGCGCGCATGCCGTCCACGCCGAACGAGCCGCACACCGCGCAGATCTGGCGCAGCGCGGCGTCCGGCAGGTCGACACCGGGGAGGCGCTCGCGGGCCGCGGCGACCCGGCCGGCCAGGGTGGCGGTGTCGGCGGAGAACCGCCGGGCGAACTCCGCCGGGTCGGCTTCGTAGGCGAGCCTGCGGCGTACCACCTCGGCCCGTTCGGCTGGATCCTGGCTGGCGGTTACCTGCACGGTCAGCCCGAACCGGTCCAGCAGCTGCGGGCGGAGCTCGCCTTCCTCCGGGTTCATGGTGCCGACCAGCAGGAACCGCGAGGCGTGCCGGACCGAGACGCCCTCGCGCTCCACGTAGTTCACGCCCAGCGCGGCCGCGTCGAGCAGCAGGTCGACCAGGTGGTCGTGGAGCAGGTTGACCTCGTCCACGTAGAGCACCCCGCGGTGCGCGGCGGCCAGCAGCCCGGGCTGGAAGGCGGTCGTGCCCGCGGTCAGCACGCGCTCGATGTCCAGCGAGCCGGTCAGCCGGTCCTCGGTGGCGCCCACCGGGAGCTCGGCCAGCGTGACCAGGCGGAGCTGCGAGGTCGAAGGGTCAGCGTCGCCGTGGGGGCCGGCCGGGCACGCCGGGTCGGGCGCCGCGGGATCGCAGGAGTACGGGCAGCCAGGGACCACCGGCACCGGGGGCAGCAGCGCGGCCAGCCCGCGGACCATGGTCGACTTCGCGGTGCCCTTCTCACCCCGGACCAGGACCCCGCCGATGGCCGGCGATACCGCGTTGAGGAGCAGCGCCAGCTTCAGGTCCGCCATCCCGACGATGCCGGCGAACGGATAAGCACTGTCCGTCGTCGCCATAGAGCCAGTCCTTCCCGGGTTTCCTCGCCCGATGTCCGGAACATCAGGTAGCCGGAGTCTCTGGCTCCTGGGGGCGGGGCGGCGACCTCGCCGACCACCCCCGGTCACAGTTGCGGGACAGCCCCGGATTCGCACCGGCGTTCCTCCGCGTTGCTACCTCAGAACAAATAACTACCTCAGCACAGCGTGACTGCTCTGCCGCCTGAGAGCGGCAGCTTCTCAAGCTACCGCAGCAGCCTGATCAGAGCCCAGCCCGGCCCTGGCGTAAATATTCCTTGCCCCGTTCAAATCTGCGTCGATCTCGCCGTGAACGGGACAGATGACGGTCTTCTGCTGCGGACGCGTGCATCTTCGCCCGCAGTGGTGGCAGCAGATGCTCGTCCCGGCCGCGTTCACGAATACCACTCGCCGCCCAGCCTCTTCCGCTTTGGCTGCGAGGATGTCCGCGAACTGCGCCCAGCCCGCATCCAGGATCGATCTGTTCAGCCCGGCCTTCGCTACGGCCTGATTCGGCAGGAACGCGCCCAAATCCTCGAGGTCGGGCTTGGGCTCTGGACGTTTGGTCATGCCAGCGGTATTTAGGTCCTCCAGCGCGACCACATCACACGCGTTGACAAGTGCCCGGGCGGTCTTGTGGTGAAAGTCGCGGCGGCGGTTGCGGACCTTGCGCCACTCCCTAGCCAGAGCGCGGCGGATGCGCTTCCGGTTGCCGGACCCCGGCCTGGCGCGCGCCTTGCGCCGCTCCAGGTCCGCGATCACATCCGCCGCTGCGGCCAGGAACCTTGGGTTGGCGACAACCTTCCCGTCCGAAGTGGTAAGGAACCGGGCCACGCCCAGGTCCACGCCGACCTCGCGCCCCGTTACGGGAAGCTGCACGAACTCGCTCTCGGTGATCACGATGACATACCAACGACGATGCTCCCGCTTAAGCTGGAGCGCTTTGACCGTCCCGCGCGGTTCGCGATGCTGGCGGACCTTGACTGTCCCGACCGCCTGGAATGTTACCCGCGCCCAACTGCCTTTCCCCGCCGGGACCCACTTCGCGCCGTCGCCTGCGACGAACCGCACTTGGCGGAACCGGCTGTACGGCTTGAACCGCGGGTAGCCCGGCTTCTTCTCGCCTTGCTCCGCCGCCCTGGCGCGCTCGTAGAACGCGGTGAACACATCATTCAGCCTGCGCAGCGTCTGCTGCTGGGCGGTGAACGAGTGGCGGCCCTGGCCGTCGGGATCGGTGCGGCGTATCTCCTTGAGCTGCGCGGACTGCATACCGTAGGCGACGCTGACCTGCCGCATCCGCCACGCCTCGTGCCGCTCGGTCAGCGCCGCGTTGTACAGGTCGCAGTGGTCGGCCAGCAGCCGCACCGCGCGGGCCTCCTGAGGCCGTGTCGGGTAGGCGCGGAACTTATAGGCTCGTCTCACCTGCACCACATCCATGTGATCGATGTGGATCACACCCCCGGAGGATGCCGCTTTGCGAGGGTGACTTGCCTGCCGATCCTACGGCCCGCTGGTGACATTTCGGGCGGACGCGGTGCCGGACAGGACCGCCTTACCCCGGCGGTACACTGACCCCGGTTCGCCTGGGACGCACGTTGCCAGCCATTCGGCAGGTAACTCTCAGCTGGTCCGGGTAGCGTGTGCGCACGTATACCGATAGAACCGGTTGGCGAGTCACGCCGTTTGCGAGCAGGCGGATACATCGTGCCAGGGGCCTGGTGAGATGGCATGTACCGACGTGTGACAGATATCTCCAAACGCTGAACGGAGCATGCATGGCGAATCGTTCCCGTGTCCTGGTGACCGGCGGCGCCGGGTTCATCGGGCGCAGAGTGGTCCGCGCATTGCTGGCCGAGGGGCATGAGGTTTCAGTGGCCGACCTGCGGGCCTTCCCTGACACGGCGGTGCGTTCTGTCGTCGGCGACCTGTGCGACCCCGACGTGCCCGCGCGGGCCGTCCGCCCGGAGACCGATGTGATCATCCACCTGGCCGCCATCACCTCGGTGCTTGCGTCGGTGCAGAGACCCGGTCACTACCCACCGGCTCAACGTGGACGCCACCGCCCGGTTGCTCGAGCTGGCCCGCGAGAACGAGGTGGGGACCTTCCTGCTCGCCTCGACCAACGCGGTCGTCGGCGGCGGCAGCGCCCCCGGCGAGGTCATCACCGAGCGGACCGTGCTCCGCCCGCTCACCCCGTACGGCGCCACCAAGGCGGCGGCTGAGATGCTGCTCGGCAGCTACGCCAACTGCTACGGCATCACCGGCGCGGCGCTGCGGTTCTCCAACGTGTACGGCCCGGGAATGGTTGAGAAGGACAGCTTCATCCCCCGGCTGATGCGCGCGGCCCGCGACGGCGAGGGCGTCCAGGTCCGCGGCGACGGCAGCATGCTCCGCGACGTGGTGCACGTGGACGATGTCGTCCAGGGCATCCTGACCGCCTGGCAGGGGCGGCACACCGGCCCGCTGATCCTCGGGTCCGGCCGGTCGGTCACGGTGAACGAGATGGTGACGACGGCCCGCAAGGTCACCGGCGCGCTCATCCCGGCCGAGAACGTGCCGGTCGGCAGCGGCGAGATGCCGGCCGTGGTGCTCGACATCTCGGCGGCAGCGGCGCTCGGCTACCGGCCCGCCTACGATCTCGAGGCCGGCATGGCCACGGTCTGGCCCGATTTCGCGCCGCAGGCGCCGGAAGGGGTGAAGGCGTGATCTACAGGAACCCAGAGGACCAGGTGGTCGACGACGCCGCCATCAAGGCGCTGATCGACACCTACGGCGAGCGCGCGGCCAGCCTCCCTCCGGTCGCGATCGTGATCGCCGCCTACAACGAGTCCGGCGCCATCGGGCCGGTCATCAAGGAGCTGCCTGCCGAGGTGTGCGGGCTGGCCACGGCGGTCATCGTGGTCGCCGACGGCTGCGCCGACAGCACCGCGGCCGAGGCTGCCGAGGTCGGCGCCATGGTCGCCGACGTGCCGGTCAACCGCGGCCAGGGCGCCGCGCTGCGGCTCGGCTACCGGATCGCCCGGGAGGGCGGCGCCGCCTACATCGTGACCACCGACGCGGACGGCCAGTACAACCCGGCCGAGATGCAGGCGGTGCTGGCGCCCGTGGTGGCTGGCGAGGCGGACTTCGTAACCGGCTCCCGGCGGCTGGGCAGCCAGGAGACCAAGGACATGATCCGGCGGGCGGGGGTCAGGTTCTTCGCCGGCACGATCAGCGTGCTGACCGGGCAGCGGATCAGCGACACGACGTTCGGGCTGCGGGCCATGCGGGCCGAGGTCACCGGGGCTGTCCAGCTCGCCCAGCCGCAGTACCAGGCGTCCGAGCTGCTGATCGGCGTCATCACCCACGGCTTCAAGGTGGCCGAGGTGCCCGCGACCATCCACCGGCGGCGGGTGGGTGAGAGCAAGAAGGGCCAGAACCCCCTGTACAAGCTGCACATCCCGGGGGTGAACAACTTCTTCTACGGGCTGCGCTTCGCCCGGGTGGCCTACGGCACCTGGTGGCGCGAACGTCAGCGCTCGAAGTCTTCGTCGTCCCCGGGATCGGACTCGGCGGCCCGGGCGAACGGCTCGGGGCCGGGGTCGGTCGATGCGAGCGCCTCCTCGGCGGCACCGGGCGGGTCCTTGACGACGGACGCGGCGAAGAGGACGTAGTGGAAGAACAGGAAGCGCAGCAGGAACGTGCCGATGTTGGCCGTGCCGTACACGGCGTCCACGTAGAGCACGCGCTCGGCCCCGGTCAGGTGCATCCAGCCCGCCGAGTGGTAGGCGAACTTGGTGGCCAGCAGGAGGATCACCACGACCATCGCGGAGACGATCCAGAACGGCAGGGTCTCCTTGAGCAGGCTCGGGCGGCCCTTCCGCTTCCACGCCCAGCGGCTGAGCACGTAGCTCACCAGCGCTCCGGAGAACCAGCTGATGATGCTGGCCCAGGTGGCGGTCAGGGCCAGCGGCCCGGCGCAGATCGTGAGCACCACCTCGGTGGTCGCGAACGCTGCGATGGCCGCGATCGTGAAGCGGCCGAAGCGGAGGCCGAGCTTGCTGCGCGCCTTCTGGGTCAGCGTGTCGCTGAGCCGACTGGATACCAGAGCCATTGATGTCCTAGGTTAGCTGACCGACCATGGAACGAGGACCACGTACACCTCAGAGCACGTTACCGCCATCATGCGACACCCGCACAACGGCGGCGAAAAGTCAGGCCGATCACGACGGACAACGCAGAGGTTAGGACCGGACTATGAGGATCTTGGTGCTGGGCGGGGACGGGTACCTGGGCTGGCCGACGGCGCTGCACCTGTCGCAGGCCGGCCACGAGGTGGCGGTGGCCGACAACTTCGTCCGCAGGCACTACGACGACGAGCTCGGGGTCGAGTCCCTGGTGCCGATCGAGCCGCTGCGGACCCGCATCGCGGTTTGGCAGGAGCTGACCGGCTTCAAGATCGGCATGTACGTCGGTGACCTGACCGACGCGATGTTCACCTATCACGTCATCGAGGACTTCCGGCCCGAGGCGGTCGTGCACTACGCCGAGCAGCGGGCCGCGCCGTACTCGATGATCGACCGCAGGCACGCGGTCTACACCCAGCAGAACAACGTGGTGGGCACGCTCAACGTGCTCTACGCCATCGCCGAGACCAACCCGGACATCCACCTGGTCAAGCTGGGCACGATGGGCGTGTACGGCACGCCCAACATCGACATCGAGGAAGGCTGGCTCGAGCTCGAGCACAACGGCCGGCTGGACCGGGTGCTCTACCCCAAGCGGCCGGGCTCGTTCTACCACCTGTCCAAGGTGCACGACAGCTACAACATGGAGTTCGCCTGCCGGATCTGGGACCTGCGGGCCACCGACCTGAACCAGGGCGTGGTCTACGGCCAGTCCACCCCGCAGACCGAGATGGACGAGCGGCTGGCCACCCGGTTCGACTACGACGCGGTGTTCGGCACCGTGCTGAACCGGTTCGCCATCGAGGCGGTCATCGGCCACCCGCTGACCGTGTACGGCCCCGGCAACCAGACCCGCGGCATCATCGACATCAGGGACACCGTCCGGTGCATCGAGCTCGCCTGCGAGAACCCGGCCAACCGGGGCGAGTTCCGGGTGTTCAACCAGATGACCGAGGCGATGTCCGTCCAGGAGATCGCCGAGACCGTGGCCAGTGCCTACCCGGCCGAGGTCACCATCGAGCACCTGGACAACCCCAGGGTCGAGGCGCCCGATCACTACTACAACGTCAAGCACACCAAGCTGGTCGACCTCGGCCTTGAGCCGCACCTGCTGTCGGACACGCTGATCGAGTCGCTGTTCGAGATCACCAAGCGGTACGCCCACCGCGTCCGCCTCGAGGCGCTCCGGCCCACCGTCAACTGGCGCGAGCCTACCGCTGGCTAGCCACGGGGCTGGCTAACCACGGGGCCGGCTAGCCTGCACTGATGACCTCGGTCTGCGCTACCTGCGGCAACCACTTCCCCGATCCTCGCCCCGACGTCTGCGTGGTCTGCGCGGACGAGCGGCAGTGGCTGCCGCCGGGCGGGCAGCGGTGGACGACGCTGGCCGAGCTCGCCGCGGCGGGGCACTCGTCCGACGTGCGGGAGGTCGAGCCCGGGCTGACCGGGATCGGCGCGAACCCGCCGGTCGCCATCGGGCAGCGCTCGCTAGTGGTGGCCACGCCCGCGGGCAACATCTTGTGGGACCCGTCGGGGTTCATCGACGACGCCGCGATGACCGCGGTCCGGGCGGCGGGCGGGCTGAGCTTCGTGACCGCCAGTCACCCGCACTTCTACGGCGCGATCGCGGAGTGGGCGCGGGCGTTCGGGGCCGAGATCCTGGTGCCGGCCGACGACGCGGCGTGGCTGCGGCCCGGCCCTGGTGCTTCGGCGCGGACCTGGGCCGGGACGCTGGAGGTGCTGCCGGGGGTGACGCTGATCCAGTGCGGCGGCCACTTCCCTGGCAGCGCCGTGCTGCACTGGGCGTCCGGCGCGGACGGCCGCGGCGTGCTGCTGTCCGGAGACACGATCTTCGTGACGCCGGGCGAGGACCGGGTGACGTTCGTCTGGTCGGCGCCGAACCGGCTGCCGCTGTCCGAGGCCGCGGTGAGCGGCGTCTGGGACGCGGTGCGGCCTTATCGCTTCGACCGGATCTACGGCGGCTGGTGGGCGCCGGTGCTGCGCTCGGACGCCTGGGAGATCGTGCGGCGGTCCGCGACGCGGTACATCGAGCACCTGCGCGGTACGGCTTAGCCTTCAAGGCCGGATGGTCCAGGCGCCGGTGGCGACGTCCTGGCGCAGCTCGTAGACCTCCGGGGTCCTGCCCTGGCCCGGTGCCGCCTCCACGCGCCAGAACACCAGTTCCGGCTGCCCGGGCCCGGTCCCGGGATCCCCGGGATCCCCGGAGCCGGCCGGGGCCCGCCACCACTCCCGGTTGATGACCCAGTGCTCCAGGATGGTTCGGACGGTGTAGAGCCGGCTCCGCCAGACGAACCTGACCGGCCGGCCGTCGGGCCTGGCCCTGACCTGGACGGGCTCGCCGTACGCTCTGCTCTCCCGCTCACTCAATCGTCCCGCTCGCCTCCAGGCCGCCTTTAAGGCGCTGCCTTCCCTCGTCGCTCGTTCCTCGCTCCTCAGTCCAGGCAGCGCCGCGGCCCTTTGGCTCGCGGGGGGAAGGAGGGCGCCGGTTCCTGTTATCGAATATTAGTTCATTCGAACATGGATGTGAATAGTTTCTATTAGCTGAGCTGCGGTAATCCGGAATGTCAGTACCTGCGGGCATAGTGGTGGCAGTCAGGCCATCCCGAGGAGGCAAGCGTGTGCTGGCTATGCGACCATCCTGGCGCTACCGAACTTGACTACCAGGACCACCTGCGGCAGCTGATCGGCACGTTCGGCTGGGCCGTGCAGGGCGTGGAACGCGACGGCATCCACCCGCCGTGGGCCTATACGGTCGGGCTCACACCCCACCGCCGGCCCGAGCTCGTCATCACCGGCATGGGCCTGACCCGGGCCACGCAGGTGCTCAATGGCGTGGCCGCGCACCTGCTGCATGCCGCGGCGCCCGAGCCGGGGACGCAGGCGGTGCTGCTCGACGGCCCGCTCGTCGAGGTAGTCAGGGTGGCCGCGCCGTGGGCACACCTGAACATGGCCGTGGAATTCTACGGCCAGCGGATCCGCGGCCTGCAACTGGTGCACGCCGACAAGCGCGGGCGCTGGCCCTGGGACCGCGCGTACCAGGGCGTGCGCGGCGGGCAGCCCGTGCTGGGTCCCCGGGAGCCGCCGGACCGCCGGAGGCGAGTGGGCTGAGCGCCGCTTTGTCGGCATATCTCGGCCTACCAGCGGATCTGGCAGGCAGTTAGCTCAAAACGTAACCGATTTCGGGGGTGTCGCTGAGCAATCCGGAGTGTATTCTCCTGAATACCCCTCGTGATTGAGGGGGAAATGGGGAGGAGATGTCAATGAGGACACGGAAAGCGGAGAAGCAGGCCCTCGCCAAGGAGCGGCTGCAGACGCTGACTCCTGCCGAGCTGACAGAAGTCAGCGGCGGGAACGGGCCTTGGGACCACGGGCACCACCACCATCATCATCACCATCACGACCACCACGACCACCACCACCGTCACCGCCGGCACCACCAGCACCACTAGTGGCGGGAGGGGTCCGGCGGTGAAGCGGAACGGAGTTCTGGCCGCCGGCCCCCTCGTATCGGCCGCGCGCCCGTCCTGCCCGGTGGCTAGCGCGGTCGCAAGACGGATCACGGGGGCAGCTGATGACAGATCCGGCCCCGCTCTTCCGTGCGGAGGCCCTGCGCTTCCGCGAGGAGGACCCGCGCCACGACGACCCGGCTGGTTCCGGGCGGTCGGCTCCGGTGAGCCCGCGGTGGACCGCGAGGACTTACTGGGTGCTACTGGCCCTGGTGGCGGCGGGCCTGTTCGGGAGCGCGCAGATGCGGGTCGCAGAGGTCGCCCATGGTCCGGCCGTCGTCCGCGGCCGGGTGGTGGTGGCGGTGCTGCCTGCGGCCTTCGCGGCTGAGCTGCGGCCCGGCCTGTCACTTGAGCTGACACCGCGGGGCCATGCCCCGGTCACCGTCATCGTCGGGTCTACCGGGCCTGAGCTGACAGGTGCGGAGGCAGCGGGCAAGCTGCTGGGCACGGACGTGCCCCCGGCCGGGCTGCCCCCAGGGACGCTGCTGGTGGTGCGGGCCGCGGCGCCGCCGGAGCTGGCCGGCCGGGAGGCCGGGACGGCCACGGTTCAGGTGGGCTCCCAGCGGCTGATCGTCACGCTGGTGACGGGCCTGGCGCCGGGTTCCGGGCCGGCGATGGGTAGCGCCGTTCCCTACGTGGCGCAGCTGGAACTGGCCGACTGCGCCGCCGCGTGCCTGGCCATGACCCTGGCCTATCACGGACGGCACGTTCCGCTGGAAGAACTGCGGGATGCGACCGGCACCGGGCGGGACGGAGTCGGCGCGCCGGGCATCGTGGCCGCCGCCCGGCGGTACGGCCTGATGGCGCGCGGTGTGAAGGCCGAGATAGACGACCTCGCCTGCCTTCCCCGGGGATCGGTCCTGCACTGGAACTTCGACCATTTCGTCGTGTTCGAGAAGGTCACCAGGAAGGGCGTAGCGGTGGTGGACCCGGCCATGGGACGCCGCTTCGTGCCGGCCGGCGCGTTCGGCCAGTGCTATACCGGGGTCGCGATCATCCTCGAGCCGGGCACCGGCTTCGCCAGGGGCGGGCAGAGCCGGCCCAGCCCGTACCGTTATCTGCGGCCCATCCTCCGCCAGCGCCTCCTAGCCCGCCGCATCGTCGTCCTTTCTGTCCTGCTGCAGACCCTCGCGCTGGCGGCGCCGCTGTTCACCGCGATCGTGGTCAATCGCGTCGTGCCGACCAGCGACAAGCACCTGCTGATCATCCTGGCGATTGCGATGGCGGCAGTGGCCGGCTACTACTTCCTCATCTCCCTGATCCGCGCCCATATGCTGCTGCACCTGCGCACGCACCTGGACAGCCAGCTCACAACCGGGTTCGTCCGTCACCTGGCCGGCCTCCCGTATGCGTTCTTCCTCAGCAGGTCGGCCGGGGACCTGATGATGCGGTTGCAGAGCAACGCCACGGTCAGGGAGATCCTCACTACGGGAACCCTGTCCGCGCTCCTGGACGGGACCACGGCCACCGCGTGCCTGGTCGTGCTGCTCGTCATCAGTCCGCCGCTCGGCCTGCTGGTCCTGGGGCTCGGCGCAGCACAGGCGGTGGTCACCATCGGTGTGCGCCGTCGCAACCAGCGCCTGACGGCAGCGAGCCTGGAGGCCGGGGCGCGTTCGGAGAGTTACGCCTACCAGCTGCTGGCCGGCATCGAGGACCTCAAGGCGGCCGGCGCCGAGGACCACGCGGTGGCGCGCTGGTCCGGCCTGTTCGCCAGGGAGATCTCAGTCTCGCTGGACCGGGGGCGGCTGAACGCGCTGGTCGGGTCGGGCACGGCCGCGCTGGAGCTGTTCTCACCGCTGGCGCTCCTCGCCGCGGGCGCGTTGCTGGTGCTCCAGGGCCGGCTCAGCCTGGGCACCATGCTCGGCCTCACCGTGCTCGGAGCCGCCTTCCTCGAGCCCCTGGCGGCACTGGTCACCACCGGCCTCCAGCTTCAGCTGCTCGGCAGCTACATGGCCCGGATCAACGACGTGCTCGACACGCCGGCCGAGCAGCAGGGCCGGACCGTCAGGCCGGCTGGCCGGCTCCGCGGGCACATCGAGGCCGAGGGGCTGTCGTTCCGCTACGGTGCGCTCCGCCCGCTGGCGGTGGATAACGTCTCGGTCCAGGTCCGCCCCGGCCAGTTCGTCGCGATCGTAGGCCGCTCGGGGTCGGGCAAATCGACGCTGGCGCGGCTGCTGGCCGGCTTGTATGAGCCGGAGGCCGGGCGCGTCCTGTACGACGAGGCTGACCTGCGCGACCTGGAGGTCGGCTCGCTGCGCCGCCAGCTCGGGATCGTCACCCAGGAGTCGTTTGTCTTCGGAACCAGTATCCAGGACAACATCGCGCTGGCCGGCAGGGACCTCAGCCAGCACGACGTGGCCCGCGCCGCCCGGCTGGCCTGCATCGACGAGGACATCCAGGCCATGGCGATGGGATACGCGACGGTCCTGGTGGAAGGCGGCGCCAGCCTGTCGGGCGGGCAGCGGCAACGCCTGGTGCTGGCCCGCGCCCTGGCCCGTCGCCCGCCGGTGTTTCTCCTGGACGAGGCCACCAGCGCGCTGGACACCGTCACGGAGGCGGCGGTCTACCAGAACCTGGCCTCACTGAACAGCACCGTCATCGTGATCGCCCATCGCCTGAGCACGATCACCCGCGCCGACATGATCGTGGTCATGGACCAGGGGAAACTCGTCGAGCAAGGAACCCACGATGAGCTGCTTGCCCTCGGCGGGTACTACCAGGAGCTGGTCTGCGGGCAGATCCGTGCCCGCGACTAGGGGTTCCAGCCGGGGGCGGGGAAGGACGCCAGCAGGTCGCGGACCTCGTCCGCGATGCGGTCGAGGGTCGCCTCGTCGTCCTTGGTGGCGGCGGTGACGGCCTCGTCCATCCAGGCGGCTAGCGGGGCCATGTGCTCCTCGCGCAGGCCGCGGGTGGTGATCGCGGGCGTGCCGATCCGCAGGCCGGAGGGGTCGAACGGCTTGCGCTGGTCGAACGGCACCGTGTTGTAGTTCGTCTCGATGCCCGCCCGGTCCAGCGCCTTGGCGGCCGGCTTGCCGCCGATGCCCTTCGGGGTGAGGTCCATCAGGATCAGGTGGTTGTCCGTGCCGCCGGAGACCAGGTCGTAGCCGCGGGCCAGCAGCGCGTCGGCCAGGGCCCCGGCGTTCTTGACCACCTGGCTGGCGTAGTCGCGGAATTCCGGCTGCGCGGCCTCCCGCAAGGCCACGGCGATCGCTGCGGTGGTGTGGTTGTGCGGGCCGCCCTGCAGGCCGGGGAACACGGCCCGGTCCACGTCCTTGGCGTGCTCGGCATTGGACATGATCATGGCGCCGCGCGGGCCGCGCAGCGTCTTGTGCGTGGTCGTGGTGATCACGTCGGCGTGCCCCACCGGGGACGGGTGGGCGCCCCCCGCGATCAGCCCGGCGATGTGCGCGATGTCGGCCACCAGGAGCGCGCCGGCCTCCGCGGCGATGGCGGCGAAGGCCGGGAAGTCGATCGTCCGCGGTATCGCCGTGCCGCCGCAGAAGATGATCTTGGGCCGCTCCTTGAGGGCCAGGTCCCGCACCTCGTCCATGTCGACCCGGCCGGTGTCGTGGCGCACCCCGTACTGGACCGGCCTGAACCACTTGCCGGTCGCGGAGACCGACCAGCCGTGGGTGAGGTGCCCGCCCATCGGCAGCGCCATGCCCATCACCGTGTCGCCCGGCTGGGCGAAGGCCAGGTAGACCGCGAGGTTCGCGGGCGAGCCTGAATACGGCTGGACGTTGGCGTGGTCCACGCCGAACAGCGCCTTGGCCCGGTCCCTGGCGATCGTCTCCACCTGGTCGATGAACTGCTGGCCCTCGTAGTAGCGGCGGCCGGGGTAGCCCTCGGAGTACTTGTTGGTCAGCACGCTGCCCGACGCCTCGAGCACGGCCACCGACACGTAGTTCTCCGACGGGATCAGCCGGGCCTTCTCGTACTGCCTGCGCGCCTCGTCGGTGACGAGCCTGGCGATCTCCGGGTCGGCACCCTCGACGGCCGGGATGGGCGGGATGTGCATGACAGACCTCCTCGCAGATGAGGCTACACCCGGGCGCGGGCAGGTCACGGGGGCGCGCCAGCGAGCGTTCCGGTACCTTACCGGGACATGGCCACCAGAATCATTCTCGACTGCGATCCAGGGATCGATGACGCGCTGGCGATCGCGTTCGCGCACGGGCATCCCGGTATCGAACTGATCGGCATCACCACGGTGGCGGGCAACGTCGGGCTGGACAAGACCACGGCGAACGCGCTGGCGGTGTGCGAGTTCACCGGCGCCGCCGGGACACCGGTGACGGCCGGCTGCGCCGGGCCGCTGCTGCGCCCCGCGCTGGACGCGCGACAGGTGCACGGGGACTCGGGGCTGGGCGGGGCGGTCCTGCCGCCGGCCACGGCCAGCCCGGCGCCCGGGCACGCCATCGACTACATCGTCGACACCGTACGCGCCGCGCCTGGCGAGATCACGCTGGTCGCGACCGGCCCGCTGACCAACATCGCGCTGGCCGTGAAGCGGGAGCCCCGGCTGGCGGACTGGGTGCGCGGCTTCGTGATCATGGGTGGCTCGGCGGGCCGGGGCAACGTCACGCCCGCCGCCGAGTACAACATCTGGGCCGATCCCGAGGCCGCCGCGGCGGTGTTCAGGGCCGGCTGGACCGTCACCATGCTCGGGCTCGACGTGACCATGCGGACCGGGGCGACCGAGGCGGTGCTGCGGCGGATGCGCGAGCTCGGGCGGCTCGGCACCGGGCTGCTCCTGCCCGCCCTGGAACAGTACCGGTCGGTCAGCGAGCCCGGCGGCCCGCCCGTGCACGACGTCTGCGCGGTGGCGTGGGTCGCGGAGCCCGACCTGTTCGGCCTGGTCCCGGCGCGGGTTCAGGTGGAGGTGGCCGGGCAGTTCACGGCGGGCATGACGGCGACCGACTTCGATTTCCCCGGCGAGGTGGGCAGCGGCAACGCGCTAGTCGCGATGAGCATCGACGTGGACAGGTTCTGGGACGTCACGCTGGGCATCTACGCGCGGGTGGCCGGGGCCATGGGCCGCTGAGCGGCTGGGTCCTGGCCGCCCGGTTAGGCCCCGGCGGCGAGATCCAGGCCGAGCTCGAGTTCCTCATACCGGCGCACCGTCTGCTCACCGGCCTCGACCAGGTCGGCGTAGCTCCACCGCCCCCGGTCGCCCTCCGGGCTGGTCAGCGAGACCATGCCGGACCGGCACCACACGCTCAGGCCGCGGCAGACCGACAGCACCGACATGTCCGAGGCCGGCTGGTCGGCCCTTACCAGCCGGCCTCCGAATCCCCGCTCGTCGAGCATCGCCTCGAGTTCCCTGGCCGCCTGGCGGGCGCTGAGGCGCTCGCTGGCCCGGGTGGTGGCGGTGACGTCGGCCGACAGCGTATACGCGTGCAGCCCGGTGACGTCCACCAGCCGGGCGTGGGCCAGCGGCGCGGGCACCGCGAACCATACGGCCTTGCCGCGGAGGCCCCAGCCGCCAAGCCTGGCCCGGGTGGGGTGGTGCCCCCACAGGCCGCGGGACAGTTCGTGCACGATCTGGAGGCCGCGGCCTGCGACGGCCTGGGCAGGCACCCGGACCCCGGACGGCGGCGAGCCGTGCCGCCAGCCGCGGGAGCCGTCGAAGACCTTGCAGACGAGCTCGCGGCGGGTACCGAGGCCGCGCAGGTAGAGCCAGAGTTCGGGGCAGCCGGGCGGGGCGGCGTCGACGGCCGCCTGGTCCTGCGGGGCCTGCGGGGTGTGCGGGGCCAGGCCGGCGGATGGCATCGGTTCGCCTCCCATGTCCGGGGCGACGGACACGAACCGATCCCCCCCTCCGCCGGTCCTGGCCACCGCGCGCGCGTGCAGTGTGTTGGCCGCGAGTTCGCTGGCCATCAGGATGCAATCGTCGAGGAGATCCGGCTCGAGCCCGACCTCCGAGACCGCCTCCCTGAACACCTGCCGCGCAACTGCGGCACATGTCGCATCGGCTGGCAGCGGCCACGCGTGACAGGAGCCCGCGTGCACGCCGCGCAAACCATTGACGCCCTGCTGCCTCATCCCTGGTGCCTCCGGCCCACCCGACATAAGGCCGTCGGCAGGAGGGGTGCCGGCAGCAATTCCGTAATCAACATACGCGAATTTCGACTCTTAATCTGTGAAACACAGATTACGACTCACCGGGCCCGCTTCGCAATATCGATGGCATCATTATTTTCGTCACAGCTCTACTCGGACGTATCACACTGGACGGGGGAATGCATTCTCGGACATTTGGGCTAAATGCCCTCGAAACCATGCATGTACCCTGTTAACATCGATGCCGAACGAGCACGCGTGTTAACCGTGAGGTCCATGCTTTTCATGCGCTCTTTGTTGAGCGGAGATCTGGATGGTTTGTCGCTATATAAGGCTCTTTAGCCGTTCTTAGCTGGCCAACAATTCGGCCCGCCGTGTACAGTCTCGGGTGGCGAGGGAAACCAGACGGTTACCCGCCGGCCTGGAGACAGGGCCGTCATCGCAAAGGCCCCCCAGTGGCTGCATCCACCGGGGGGCCTTTACCGTCGTTTGCTACGGCAAGTCGTAGCGGCCGTCCTTCACGTCGGCCAGGAACGCGGCGAAAGCGTCCCTGTCGACGACGTGCGCGCCGCCCTCGGGCCGCTTGCTGTCCCGGACGGCGGTCACGCCGTCCAGGTTGGCTGCGATCTCGACACAGCCCCCGTTGTGGGCACTGCGGCGGGCCTTCCGCCAGATCGCCTGAGACAGGTCGGTCATCCCTACTCCATTCGCTTCGCGAGACGTTCGAGGTATCCCGTGGTGTCCGCGGGTTCAAGCGCGGCATCGCAGGCACGCTCGAACGATTCGATGTATCCCTGGACTGCCTCCGGCTTGCTCACCTCCTCCACGGAATAGTCGGTCTCCACGAAGACCAGGCTGGGCTCGTCGTCGCGGAAGCCGAAGATGTTGACCATGGACACGATGCCGATCGGCGGGCCGTCCTCGAACCGCTGGACGTGCAGCTGCACGTTGCGGTGCTTGCTCAGCTCGACCAGGTGCTCGACCTGCTCCCTGCGGTCCTCCCGCATGCCCCAGCGGTAGAGCAGGGAGGCCTCGGTGATCACGGCGCTGAACATAGGCGCGGAGCCGTCGGCGCGATCGAGAACTTCCTGCCTGCGCTTACGCGATTCGAGCGCACGGCGGCGGTACGCGGGAGGCCGCGGGCAGGCCCGCATCAGCGCCTCGGTGTAGGCGGGAATCTGCAAGAGCCCGGGCAGGACCAGCGGCATGAAGACGCGAATCGTCGTGGCGTCGTTCTCGTAACCGGGGAATTCGCTGTCGAAGATCTCCGGGTACTCACGCCACCAGGGCCTGGCCCTGGACCGGATGGCCAGATCCTCGATCTCGTCCTTCTCGTCGCCGTCGATGCCGTAGATGCGGACAAGGTCCCTGATGTCGCTCATCTCGGGGCGTTTCCACTGGTTCGCCTCGAACCGGCCGACCTTGCCCCGGCCCCAGTTCAGGATGTCGCAGGCATGGTTGGCGGTATACCCGGTCCTGAGCCGCGCCGCGGTGAGCTGGCGGGCGAGCCGGCGCTTGGCGATAGTGGCACCGTAAGAGTCATCGCTCATCGCGGCGTCCCTCCTTGACAGGAGCCCTGTCGTGCCTTACACGGTACCCAAGTTGTGATTCGCAAATCAAGGTGCTGCGGATATCCCGGATTGCGGGCCGCCCGCAGCGTCATCGAACTCGCCGTTGCGCGCGCCGTCAAGGAAACACTCCCACTCATGCTGGTCGAACACGAGCACCCGCTGCTCCGGGTCACCCGCCACGCGCATCAGCACCCACTCCCCCGCGGGGGAGTGGGCCGCGACGGGCGGATCGCCGGCCTGGACAAAGGCGACCTCGATGGCGCCGTCGCCACGGCCAGAGCGGTGCCAGACCTGCGCGGCGAGGTCGATGCCGAGGGCGGAAACGGTGGGCTTGGCCGTCACGGCTTCCTGGCGACGCCGCAGTAGAGCCAGCGGGAGCCGTCGCTGTCCGCCATCGTGACGTCCTCGGCTCCCCACAAGCCGGTGAAGGTGACGCCGGGCTCGGCGCCCTCGTAGGGCGGGACCAGTTCCAGGCCCTCGAAGAACCGCTCGACCTTCGCCTTGGAGCGGAAGTACATGTGCTCGGTGGCGGTGTCGAACACGGCGCGGAAGCCCTCGGCCGCGGCCGGCGGCTTGTAGTCGTCGGTGAGATGCGATAGCGACAGGTAGCTTCCCTGGGCAAGCGCGGCCACGTAACGCGACACCAGCGCCCACGGGTCTGAGGTGTCGCAGACGAACATCATCACGCCGGTCATCAGCAAGCCCACCGGCTCGCCGAAGTCGATGAGCTTGCGCAGCGCCGGGTGGTCCAGGATCGCGTCGGGCTCGCGCAGGTCGGCGCAGATGACGCTGGTCGTTCCGCCGCTCTCGAGGAGCGCGCGGCTGTGCAGTTCCACCATGGGGTCGTTGTCGACGTACACCACGTGAGCCGCGGGGACGACCTTCTGGACCACCTCGTGCGTGTTCCCGACCGTCGGCAACCCGGAACCGATATCGACGAACTGCCGCACGCCGTTCTGCGCGAGCCACTTGGCCGCACGCTGGTGGAAGCCGCGGCAGGCCCACCCGGCGTCCCTGATCTCCGGCGCGGCCTTCAGGATCTGCTCGGCGGCGAATCGGTCAACCTGGAAATAGTTATTGCCCTGCAGCATGTAGTCGTAGATCCGGGCGGGGGTGGGCCTGCCCGTGTCGACGCCAGCCGGAATCTGGGGAGCCTCGTTCATAGCCACCTTCCGCGAGAGCAGTTAATTCAACAGTCTGGCACGGCTCGTGCGAATCACGAACACCGACATCGAGTTTTCCGTATTCGCGCAGATAAGGACGGATCGGCGGGATGGGCGACCTGGCAGGGCCGGGCGGGGCCGGAGCCGGCTGCTCATAATCAGGGAAAATGTGCCCGGTGTTTCGCATTCAACGGGAAGACAGCGCTCAGCCTGAACTCAGGACCCTTCGGTGCCGCGGGACTCGAGGTCGCCCTCCATGTCCAGGTAGACCTGGCGGAGCTGGTCGAGGGTCTTGGCGTCGGGGGCCTCCCACAGCCCGCGGGAGGCCGCCTCGAGCAGGCGCTCGGTGATCCCGCGCAGCGCCCAGGGGTTGGACTGCCGCATGAACGAGCGGGTTTCGGAGTCGAAGACGTAGGAGGCGGCCAGTTGCTCGTACATCCAGTCCGGGACCACGCCGGCGGTGGCGTCGTAGCCGAACAGGTAGTCCACGGTCGCGGCGAGCTCGAACGCCCCCTTGTAGCCGTGACGGCGCATCGCCGCTATCCAGCGCGGGTTCACCACCCGGGAGCGGAACACGCGCCGGGTCTCCTCCGCCAGCGTGCGGGTCTTCGGCGCGTCGGGCACGGCCGAGTCGCCGATGTAGGCGGCGGGGTTGCGCCCGGTCAGCGACCGGACCATGGCGACCATGCCGCCGTGGTACTGGAAATAGTCGTCGGAGTCGGCGATGTCGTGCTCGCGGGTGTCGATGTTCTTGGCCGCCACCGCGATCCGGCGGAACGCCCCCTCCATGTCCGGCCGGGCGTCCACGCCGTCGAGGCCGCGGCCGTAGGCGTAGCCGCCCCACACCGCGTACACCTCGGCCAGGTCGGCGTCGTCGCGCCAGTTCCGCGCGTCGATCAGCGGCAGCAGGCCGGCCCGTAGGCGCCCGGCTTGGACCCGAAGATGCGGGTGGTCGCGCGCCGCCAGTCGCCGTGCCTGGCCTGGTCGGCCAGGGCGTGGGCGCGCAGGTAGTTGGACTCTGGTGGCTCGTCCAGCCTGGCCACCGCGCCGATGGCGTCGTCCAGCAGCGCGATCACGTGCGGGAACGCGTCCCGGAAGAACCCGGAGATGCGCAGCGTGACGTCGATCCTCGGGCGCCCGAGTTCGGCCGGCGGGAGGATCTCGAAGCCGGTGACCCGGCGCGAGGCGTCGTCCCAGCGCGGGCGGCAGCCGATGAGCGCGAGCACCTCGGCGATGTCGTCGCCCTGCGTGCGCATGGCCGAGGTGCCCCACACGGTCAGGCCCACGCAGCGCGGGTACTCCCCCTCGTCCGCGAGATGCCGGGCGATCAGCGAGTCCGCGAGGGCCAGGCCGGTCTTGAAGGAGGTGCGCGACGGGATGGCCTTCGGATCCACCGAATAGAAGTTGCGCCCGGTCGGCAGCACGTTGACCAGGCCCCGGGTGGGCGAGCCCGACGGGCAGGCGGGCACGTAGCCGCCGTCGAGCGCGTGCAGCACCGCGTCGATCTCGCCTGCGGTCGCGTTCAGCCGGGGGACGACCTCGGTACACGCGAACTCCAGCACCCGTTGCACCGCGGGGGCGGGGGCGGGGGCGAGGACGCTGGCGGCCACTTCTGGGGCGAGTGCTGCGGCCCAGTCGGCAGCGGCCATGGCCTCGATGAGATCGCGAGCGACCCGTTCGTAGTGGTCGGCGTCGGCACGGGCGGCATCCGCGCCTTCGGTGAAGCCGAGGGCGGCGCGCAGGCCGGGCAGGGCGCCCCAGCGGGCGCTCCACAGCTGGGGCGCGCGCAGGATGACCAGGACCAGGTTGACCAGGGCCTCACCCTCCGGGGCGGCACCCAGGATGTGCAGGCCGTCGCGGATCGCGGCGTCCTTGACTTCGCACAGGTAGCCGTCGATGTGCAGCACGAAGTTGTCGAATTCGGCCGAACCGGGCTGCGCGTCGACGCCCAGGTCGTTGTGCAGGTGGGCGGCCTCGATCAGGGACCAGATCTGCGCCCGGAGCGTGGGCAGCTTGTCCGGGTCGAGCGCGGCCACGGTGGCGTACTCGTCCAGCAGCTGCTCGAGCTTGGCCATCTCGCCGTAGGTGTCGGCGCGGGCCATCGGCGGCACTAGGTGGTCGACGATCACCGCGTGCCCTCGCCGCTTGGCCTGGGTCCCCTCCCCCGGGTCGTTGACGATGAACGGGTACACCAGCGGCAGGTCGCCGAGCACCGCGTCCGGCGCGCATTCCGCGGACAGGCCGAGCCCCTTGCCGGGCAGCCACTCCAGCGTGCCGTGCTTGCCCAGGTGGACGATCGCGTCGGCGCGGAAGTCCTCGGCCAGCCAGCGGTACGCGGCCAGGTAGTGGTGCGACGGCGCCAGGTCGGGGTCGTGATAGATGGCCACCGGGTTCTCGCCGAACCCGCGCGGCGGCTGGATCATCAGCACCACGTGGCCGAACCGCAGGCAGGCGAGCACGATGTCGCCGGTGCTCTCATCGGTGTAGAGCTCACCCGGCAGGGCTCCCCACTGTGACTGGATGGAGGAGCCAAGACCGTTCGGCAGGTCAGAAAAGAAACGGCGGTAAGCGGCGAGCGGGACCCGGGCCGGAGCGGCGCGGAGCTGGTCTTCGGTGAGCCACTCGGTGTCGTGGCCGCCGGCCGCGATCAGCGCGTGGATCAGCGTGTCGCCGTCCTCGGGGAAGCCGTCGCCGAGGTCGTAGCCGGCCTCGCGCATGGCGCGCAGCAGCGCCACGGCGGAGGCTGGCGTGTCGAGCCCGACGGCGTTGCCGACCCGGGAGTGCTTGGTGGGATAGGAGGAAAGCATGATGACGACGCGCTTGGCGGCGTTGGGGGTGCGGGCCAGGCGGGCCTGCCGGACGGCGATGCCGGCCAGCCGGGCGGCGCGCTCGGGGTCGGCGGCGTAGCGCGGGATCCCGTCCTGCCCCTGTTCCTTGAACGAGAACGGCACGGTGATCAGGCGGCCGTCGAACTCGGGGATCGCGACCTGCATGGCGGCGTCGATCGGGGCCAGCGCGGCGTTCGAGGCCTCCCACTGCTCGCGCGAGCTGGTCAGGCAGAGGCCCTGCAGCACCGGCACGTCCAGGCCGGCCAGCAGGCCCGCGTCCCAGTCGCTCTCCCCGGTGGCGCCGGCCGTACCGTTACCCGGGGCCGAGCCGCCGGCCGCGAGCACGGTGGTGATCACCACGTCGGCGGGCTCGAGCAGGGCGGCGAGCTCCCGGCCGGCCCCTCCGTAGCCAGCAGGGCGGAGCGAGGCGCAGAAGACGGGCAGGGGTGTCGCGCCGCGTTCGGCCAGGGCGGCGCACAAGGTGTCGACGAAGGCGGTGTTGCCGGATAGTTCGTGCGCGCGATAGAAGACGACGGCGACCACCGGGCCATCCGGGGACGGCGGCCAGGGAAGCTGGTGCAGGCCGTAGGCGGGCATGGAGCGCGGCGGGTCGAAGCCCTCGCCGGTGAGGAAGACGGTGTCGGACAGGAAGCGAGCCAGCTCACGCAGGTTTTCCTGGCCGCCCTCGCGCAGGTAGCCGAGGGCTTCGGTGGCCACGCCCGCGGGCACCGTGGACAGCGCCATCAGCTCCGCGTCCGGGGCGGCCTCGCCACCCAGCGCGACCAGCGGCTTTCCCGCCGCTGCGAGCGCGGCCGCGCCATCGGGCCAGGCTTTCCGGCCGCCGAGCAGCCGCAGCACGACGAGGTCGGCGCGGGCCGCCAGGCCGGGCACCTCGTCCGCGGTGAGCCGGGCCGGGTTGGCGGTCAGGTAGCCGGCCCCGGACGCGGCGGCGGCGAGGAGTTCGGTGTCGGCGGTGGAAACCAAGGCAATGGTGAGCACTCACCGATACTGCCATGCTCGGCGACAGCGAACTCGCGGAGCACTCACAGGCGCTGTACAGGCTGACCCCGGTGATGTCCAAGAACCCGGACCGACGCTTACCGTTATGAACACCATGCATGACGCGCCTGCCGACGGCGGGTATCCGGCGGGCGCACCCGATCCTCATAGGGCACGGTTCCGCAACACGAGATGGTTCCGCTGGGGCGCTGGCATCACCCTGGCCGGTTTCCTCGCGGGTGGCGGGATCGCCCTGGCGGTGGTGGCCGCGGGCGGCAGTACGGCGCCAGGCCCAGCCTCCAATACGTCGGCGGCCGCGCTGAACACCGCGCTCAGCGACGCCGCCGGCAACTCGGCCGTTCCCCCGGCCCGCGTCCGCTGGGCGCTCGGCCGGCTGCGCCACCTCGGCGGCGTGGACGGGACGGCGACCTTCCACAACAAGGCCGGTTTCCACACGATCTCGTTCGAGCGGGGCACCGTCCAGTCGGTGACCGGCAGCGACGTCGTGATCAAGGCGGCGGACGGCACCACCTGGACCTGGCAGATCGTGAGCGACACCGTGGTCAGGAAGAACGGCGGCAAGACCACGACGAGCGCGCTGTCAGCAGGCGAAACCGTATTCGCCGGGGGGCCGGTGGTGAGCGGGGCCAGGGACGCCCGCCTGATCGTCATCAGGCCGTCCGGGTCCGCGGGTTCGGTTCCCTCTGGATCTCAATCGGCTCAGAGTTCGTTGACCTAACCATCTAGGCATGCTGCGGCGCACCCGGTCCGGGCGCGCCGCGTCATGCTGTGAACTTCCATGCGGCAGTATGCGGCACAATGAAACGTGAGAGATCATGGCAGACGGTGACCGAATTCCCAAGGTGCTCGTTGTCGACGACGAGCCGAACATCCGTGAGCTGGTCGAGGTCGCGCTGAAGTTCCACGGCTGCGCGGTCGCCGTCAGCGCCAGCGGCAAGGACGCGCTGCATCAGGTCGGGGCGTACGACCCCGACCTGATGATCCTCGACGTCATGCTGCCCGACATGGACGGCTTCGAGGTCTGCCGCGCCCTGCGGTCCGAGGGCAACGACGTCCCGGTCATCTTCCTGACCGCCCGGGACACCACCTCGGACACGATCCGCGGCCTCACGCTGGGCGGCGACGACTACGTGACCAAGCCGTTCTCGGTCGAGGCGCTGGTGGCCCGGGTCCGTGCCGTGCTGCGGCGCACCACCCGCGCGCCCGGCGGCGACGGCGCGGCGGATGACGGCGCCCTGCTCACCGTGGGCGACCTGGAACTGGACGAGGAGCACTGGGTGGTGCGCCGCGGCGGGACCCAGGTAGAGCTCTCGCCCACCGAGTTCCGGCTGCTCGCGTACCTGATGCGCAACCAGGGACGGATGCTGACCAGGCAGCAGCTGCTGGAGAACGTGTGGGGCTGGGAGTTCGCCGGCCAGTCCCAGGTGGTGGAGACGTACGTCAGCTATCTGCGGCGTAAGCTCGACCCGCTCGGCCCGCCGCTGATCCACACCCAGCGCGGAGTCGGCTACAGCCTGCGTCCGCCGCCGGAAACCGAGCGCGTGCTCAGATGAACTTCACGCGGCGGTTGGGATCCAGCCGCGGCAGGCTCTCGCTGCGGTCCCGGCTCCTCGCCGGGCTGATCACGGTGACCGCGCTGTTCCTCATCATCATGGGCGTGGTTACCACCGTGGTGCTGGGCAACTCCGAGCAGAGCCAGTTCAACTCCGACCTGTCGCTGACCGCCCGGATCAAGCTGACCGAGGTCGCCGACCTCACCGGCGGCTACGCCGTGATCTACGTCAACCTCCCCACCAGGAAGGTGGGCGTGCTCAGCCCGCCCTCGGCGGCCACGGCGGAGCTGCAGACCCTGGTCGGCGGCCTGCTGGCCAAGGGGGAGGCGAGACGGTATTTCAGCCGGGAGGGCAACCCGCAGCGAACCCTGTTCGGCGTCTCGCTGCCGGATTACCCGGCGCTGACCGCGATCTGGCGGCCGATCCTTTCCAGCGAAGCGCAGCACAACCACGACCTGGTTCCCCCGGGCACCAGCGTCCTGCTGATCGCGCGGCCGAGCAGCGCGGTGGGCAGTGAGGTGCGCGGCCTGGTCGCCGCCGAGCTGATCACCGGCGCGATCCTGCTCGCGCTGCTCGCGGTGGGCGGCCGCTGGCTGATCAGCCGCGGCCTGGCCCCGCTCGACCGGATGGCGAGCACCGCCGACGTGATCACCAGCCGGGGCGACCTGACCGCCCGGATGCCCGACCCTGGCGACCATGCCGAGGCGGGGCGGCTGGCCGGGGCGATCAACACGATGCTGGACCGGATCCAGCAGGCGTTCCGGGCGCGCTGGGAGTCCGAGCAGAAGGTGCGGCAGTTCGCCGCGGACGCGTCGCACGAGCTGCGCACGCCGCTGACCACCATCCGCGGGTACGCCGAGCTGTACCGGCAGGGCGCGCTCGGTGAGGACCGGCTGCCGAACGCCATGCGCCGCATCGAGCAGGAGGCGGACCGGATGTCCAGCCTGGTCGCCGAGCTGCTCGAGCTGGCCAGGCTGGACCGCGACTCATCCCTCGACCTGACCGAGACCGACCTGTCCGCGCTGGTCGCGGACGCGGTCGAGGACGCCCGGGCGGTGGAGCCGCACCGCCCGGTCGGGGCGAGCACGCCCCGGAGCCTGGTCGTGGTGGCGGACGAGCCGCGGATCCGGCAGGTGCTGGCCAACCTGCTCGGCAACATCCGCGAGCACACCGCCCCGGACACCCCGGTGGCGGTCCGGCTCTCCGAGGCCGGCCAGGGCGCGCTGCTCGAGGTGACCGACTCGGGCCAGGGCATGGACCCGGAGGCGGCGGCGCGCGCGTTCGACCGCTTCTACCGGGGCGGGCACAACGGCAACGACGGCCACGGCAGCGGCCTCGGGCTGTCCATCGTGCAGGCGATCGCGGCCGCGCACGGCGGGCATGCGATGCTCAGGTCGGCAGTCGGTGCGGGCACAAGCGTGCAGGTCTGGATCCCGTTCCAGCCCCCGGCCCGGGTCTCCGAGCGGACCCCGCCGCCGGGCACGACGTACAACTGACCGCCGCGAGCCCGGCAGCGGCGCGCCAGGGCCGAAATTAGCGACATCACCAGTCCATATGCTGGTGATTCAACTAGGTTTTGGGCATGGACGACCGCGAGATCGTCGCGGCCATCGTGGCCGGCGACCTAACCGGCCTGGCCGCCGCGTACGACGAGCACGCCGAGTGCCTATACGGTTACTGCCGCTGGATGCTGGGCGAGCCGGACGAAGCCGCCGACGCGGTGGAGAACACCTTTGTCGTCGCCGCCGGCCGGCTCGACCGGCTGCGCGAGCCGCGCAAGCTGCGACCCTGGCTCTTCGCGGTCGCCCGTAACGAGTGCCAGATGCGGCTGCGTGCGTCGGAGGTGGGTCTCGGCGAGGACACCGGCCTGCCCGATCCGCCCTCCGACACCGGCCTGTCCGCCCGGGGGCGCGCCGAGCGGGCCGAACTGGCCGGGCTCGTCCGCGCCGCTCTGGACGAGCTGAGCGCGGCTGAGCGCGAGGTCCTCGAACTCGACCTCCGGCACGACCTGCAGGGCGCCGACCTCGCGGCCGTGCTCGGCGTGCCGCGCAACCAGGCACAGGCCCTCGCGTCGCACGCCCGCAGCACGCTGGAGGCGGCACTCGGTGCCCTGTTCGTGGCCCGCACCGGGCGGCGTGGCTGCGCCGAGCTTGACCTGCTGCTCGACGGCTGGGACGGCCAGCTGACCGGATCGACGCGCAAGCTGGTCAGCCGGCATATCGAGCAGTGCGACGCCTGCGCCGATCACAGCCACGGCGCACTGCGCGCGGCCGTGCGCCACGGCATGGCCCCGCTTGCCGCGCCGCCGCCTGAGCTACGCGACGAGGTGCTGCAACTGTGCGGTGATTCCGGACCGGAGACGCTGTCGTACCGGCGGGACGTGACACAGGGGGCCGGACCGTTCCTGCCCAGCGGCTTCCCCCAGGCGATCCGCGCGCCCCGGCGGCGGATGTTCGCGCTGTCCGGGGCCGCGGCAGGGGTGGGCGTCCTGGTCGCGATCATGGCGACCGGGATCGTCGCCGTGCTCGCGCTCACCGGGTCGCATTCCCCGCGGTCGGCCGCCGCCGGAACTAGCGGCTCGCCGGGCTCCGCGAGCGCCGCTGCGACCGGGGATGCCGGAACGCCCAGCGGAGCCCCCTCAGGCGAGTCGCCGGCCATCAGCACGCCACCGTCCAGCAGCGCGCCGCCCCCGGCGGCCGCCGCGTCCGTCTCGCCGACCAGGGTGAAGCCGTCGCGGTCGCATCCGGCCGCCTCGCCGCCGCCCGCGACCCCGACGCCGAGGTTCACGTTCCGCCCGCCCACGCCGACGCCCACGGCCACCTCGACGGCCACGTCGACCGCTACCGGCACGCCGACGCCACTGTTCGCGTCCACCCCGCCGGCGTAGCTGTCATTCCCGCCTTCGCCGCGGTCCAGGCGCCCCGCGGAGTTCGCCACGCAGTTATGTCGTTCTGATATCTGGTTGTGCCTTTTGACCAAGCTCAGGGCCGGACCGAACTACGTTAGGCGCATGCAGGACCGTGCCCTCGTGGCGGCCGTCGTCGCAGGTGACGCGGATGGCTTCGCCGCGGCGTACGACCAGTACGCCGCGTCGCTCTACGCCTGCTGCCACGCGGCGCTGCCAGAAGGGGAAGCCGCCGAGGCGGTGCTCGACACCTTCCTGATCGCGACGGCCAAGCTGGACGGGCTGCGTGATCCGGACCGGTTCGGTCCCTGGCTGCACGCGGTGGCACGGAACGAGTGCCTGCGCCGGCTGGGTCCAGGCGCGGAGATGCCCGCGGCGGCGGATCCTGGCGACGAGCCGCTGGAGATCCCGCCGGCCGATTTGCGCGGCCGGGTGCTGACGGCCTGCGCCGACAACTCCCCGCCGGGCCGCGCCCGCCGGATGAGCGTGGCGCACCGCGCGGGCGTGTTCGGCCCGGCGGGCTTCCCCAAGGCGATCGGCCCGTCCGGGCCGTGGTGGTGGCGGCGCGTCCGGCGGCGCGTCCGGCGGCACCCTGGCGTGGTCGTGGCGGCGGCCGTAGTGGCGGCGCTGGCCCTGACGGCCGGGATCACCGTGGCCATGACGGCGGGCGGTTCGCAGCGCCCGCAGGCCTCAGGCCCCGGGCTGGACGGGGACGGGCCCGCCGCGGCGTCGAGCACGGCCCCCGGTGCCGCCGGCCCGGCGCCTTCCCCCGGACGCTCGGCCCCGCCCTCGGCTCACCCGGCTTCCCCCGCGCCCGCGGGCAGGACCAGCGCGGGGCCGTCGCCTGGCCGGGGCACGCCCGCGCCCACCGCGTCGCCGTCGGGCACGTCGCCGTCCCCCTCGCCGTCCCCCTCGCCGTCGCCGTCCACCTCGCCCGCCCAGGGGTACCTGGTGCTGGCACCGGACAAGCTGATGCTCACGTCGAAGAGCGGTCAGCCGGCCAGCGGGTCCTTCGTGCTCACCGCCGCGAACGGCCCGGTCTCGCGCTACACCGTGCGGGTGACCGCCATGCCCGGCCGGGTAAAGGTCGCCCCGGCGGGCGGGTCCCTCCCGGTCAACGGGTACGTCGGGGTGACCGTGACGGTGACCAGCAAGGTCGCGCTGACCACGCATGTCGTCGTGGAACCCGGTGACCTCACCGTCACGGTGGTGTACAAGCCCAAGCCCCAGCCTTCGCCCTCGCCGAAGCCCCAGGCCTCGCCCCGGCCGAAGCCCGAGTCCTAGATGAGTGATTCCTGATCGGGTTGCGGGCTTAGGCGGTCTTTGCCGGGGGTGCCCGGTGCGCACGTGCACGGTGGGGCAGGCAGCGGCGAAAGATCCGGGTGGATTGGGGCTTCGGGGTGATTTTGGTGCACTATAGTACCCCTAATTCACCCGCAAGCCCGAATCCACCCCGTAAAAGTCACGATTATCGTACTGGCGAGCGAAAAGGCGTGCGGGAGAGGCTGACGGGACTGATGTAGCCCTCATCAGCGGCCCGGACGGGGTGATCCGCGCGGCCCGCCGGAGGCTATTCAGGCCGTGAGCCGCACCCCGGCACGCCGCACTCACCTGAATCAGGAATCACTCATCTAGAGGGCGGCGAACCGGTCGAGTTCGGCCCGGGTGGGCGAGGTGGCCGCCCCGGCGCGGGTGACGGTGAGGGCGGCGGCCGCGTTGGCCCGGCGGGCGGCCTCCCCCACGGTCAGCCCGGCGGCCAGGCCGGCCAGGAACACCCCGGAGTGGGCGTCGCCCGCGCCGGTGGTGTCGACCGCGTTCACGGCGGGCGCCGCGATATGGCTCAGCGACGGGCCATGCCCCGTTCCCGGAGCGGGCACCCGCATGGCCAGCATGCATCCGTCCGGGCCGGCCCGGACGATGACGTCGGCCCGGACGGTCCGGCGGACCAGGCGGCGTGCCGCCTCGGCCGGGTCGTCGCTGCCGGTGAGCAGGGCGGCCTCGCGCTGGTTGCAGCTCCACCAGTCACAGCGGGCCAGCACCTGATCGAGCACCGCCGCCGGGATGTCGGCGACCAGCGGACCGGGATCGACGAACAGCAGCACGCCGGCCGGCAGGCTGGCCGCCCAGGAACCGAGAACCTGGCCCGACCCGGGCGGGACCAGCCCGTAGCCGGACACGTAGACCGCGTCGCCGGGCCGGACCCGGACCAGGTCCCACGCGCCCGGCTCGCGCAGCGACTCCGCACCAAGCGCGGTGATGAACGTCCGCTCGCCGCCCGCCTCGACCAGGGCCACGTCGAACCCCGTGTCCGCGTCCGGATCGGGCGTGCGGAGCAGCCTGATGCCCTCCGCGGCCAGCGCGGCGCGGACCTTGTCCCCCCATGGCCCGGTGCCGTGGCCGCCCGCGTAGACGACGGGCAGGCCCTGCCGGACGGCAGCGGCCATGATGTTGAACCCGCCGCCCACCTCGATGGCGGCCGAGTCCGCGAGCATGTCGCCGCCCCGTTCGGGCAGCGCGGGCAGCCACATCAGCAGGTCGACGACGGCCTCACCCGCGAAGACGAGGCGGTTCAGTGCGGGCGGGCCCATCACGCCCCGTTCCCGGATCGGCCGCGCAGGGCGAGCAGTTCACCGGCGAGCGCCGCCAGGCCGAAGCCCTGGGCATCGATGACCGCGATGGCCTCGGGCGGGAAGGAGCCGACGCCGTGGCAGGCGCCGGCGATCGCGCCGGCCATCGCCGCGACCGTGTCGCAGTCGCCGCCGAGCGAGGCGGCCAGGCGGCAGGTCCGCCACGGGTCGGCGGGCACCGCGGCGAGCACGGCGAACGCGGCCGGCACCGACTCCTGGGTGGCCAGGCTGGTACCGACCAGGGTGTCGATGAGCCCGGCTGCTTCGGCCTCCGCACGGCCCGCGACCAGGCCGGTAGCCCACTCGATGCGGGCCGCGACATCCGCGCCCGCTACCCAGTGCCCGCGCCCGGCCGCGAGGCGCGCGGCCTGGACGCCGAGCGTCGTGGCCTCGGCGACCGTGGCGCCGGAGACACCCGCGCTCACCGCGGCCGCCACGGCCGCGGCCCCGGCCAGCGCGATGCCGGTGTCGTGCGTGACGCTGCTCGCCATCACCACGCGGTCGACCAGGGTCGACAGGCTAGCCGTAGCGGGGTCCGGGCGAGTACCGGCATCGATCACGCGTACGGCGACGCCCACCGGGGCGATGCGCATGGCGGCGCCGTTGGTGGCACCGGCGGCTCCGGCCTCTTCCGGGGGTACGCCGGCCAGCACAGCGGCCACGGCGCGCTTGGTGGAGGGGCCGAGGAGGTCGAGGGAGCCGCGTTCGGCCATGTCACGCTCCCACTCGGTCAGTGCGGCCGCGAGTTCGCGGGAGTCGATCGTCCCGTGGCCCTTGACCAGGAGCCTGCCGAGCAGCACGGCTTGCTCGGTGTCGTCGGTGACCGCCCCGGCGGGCATGCCCGCGGCGATGGGGTGACCGGGCGGGGCGGGCTCGAAGCCGGGCAGGAGCGGTCCCCAGCGGCGGACGATCTCGGCCCGCGAAAGCATCTGCGCGGGCATGCCGAGCGCGTCCCCGATGGCCAGCCCGTACAGCGCCCCCCGGGCGCGCGTGAGCATGGCACCTTCCGCGGGAGGCTCAGAGGACGTGGCTGCCGTACATCTCGCCGAGGGGGTCGGCTAGCAGTTCCAGGCGGGCGCCGTCGGGGTCGCGGAAGTACAGCGACGTGCCGCTCTCCTCCATGTACTCGATGCCGGCCGCCTCGAGGTTGGCGCGCAGCGCGGCCCACTTCCCTGGCGTCACCGAGATCGCGATGTGGTGCAGGCCGCCGAGGACCTCGGCGTACGGGCCGAGGTCCAGCCCGGGGAAGTCGAAGAAGGCCAGCAGGTTGCCGTTCCCGACGTCGAAGAAGAAGTGGTTGGACCCCTGGTAGTCGCGGTTCTCGATGATCTCGGTCAGCGGGAACTCCAGGACCCCCTGGTAGAAGCGGATCGTCCGCTCCACGTCGGAGCTCAGCAGGGCGGTGTGGTGAATGCCGCGGGCGCTGCTCGACGGCCGTTCGGCCCTGACGTACTCGGAGTGCAGCCTGGCCCGCTCCGCTTCGACGGCGGCGAGATCCATGGTCGGTCCCTCCCCTTCAGATCCGGAAGAACGAGTTCAGGAACCGGTCGGCCACCGCGCGGTCACCCCGGATGGTGCCCGCGTTCATGCGGCCGAACGCGGTCAGCACCAGGCTCCCGGGATCGAACTCGATCACGGCGGGCATGCCGGACACGTCCTCCCGAGCGTAGCCCAGGCCCTCGGAGGTGATGTTCACCAGGTAGTCCACCGCGTTGCGGCCGGACACCCTGACGCCCACGGCGAGCGCCTCGCCGTCGGCCTGCGCCTGCGTGGTCGCCTGCCACAGGATGAACATGAACGGCACCAGCATGTCCGCGGTGTCGCCGGCCAGGCCGTGTGCCCGCCCGGTGCCCTGGCGGATGTCCCAGCTGTGCACGCTGTAGTCCATGAGCTGGAACACCGGGTAGAAGTAGGCCGGCAGCGGTCCCATGTACTTGTGCCCGACCAGCTGGCCGCCCCACTCATCGGGGCCGAGGGCCGCGGAGGTCTCCATCATCTTCTCGAAGTCGTTCCGCAGCCGCGTGATCGCGTCGCCCTGGGTCAGCTCGCGATGGGACCTGGCGCCCTCGTCGAGGCGCTCCTGCATGGCCGTCACGCCGAGGGGATCGTCGGCCTGGCCGCCGGCGGCCGCCGCGTGAAAGCCGGTGAAATAGCTCTCGGTCACGTCGATCAGGTGGCCGACGATGTCCCTGACCTCCCACTTGGGGCACGCGGTCGGCGCGGTCCACCGGTCAGCGGCCTCGGCCATCTCGAACATCGCCCCGGCTTCCAGCCGAACGAGGCGCAGCAGGTTGTCCTTGGCTTGGTAGTTCGTTGCGTCCCAGTCGTTCATGCCGACCCTCCCCTGGTCGCGGGTTCGCATTTCGAACGGAAGTTCATACGGCGAAACCCTAGAACGTTCAAGCTTTCCGGTCAACGGGCCGCAGCGGATTGGTTACGGCACGCTGCGGACGAGCGAGATGCGACCGGTGGGCGCGTGAACAGACCTATCGATCGTGGTTGAGTACCGTGACAAGCGCGGGCAAACCGGGCACCGGGCCGTCCTCGATCAGCCGGCTCAGCGCGGCGGTGTCCAGGTGGCCCGCCACCAGGTCGGCCAGCAGGTCGAGCCGCGCCTCCCGGACGGCGGCGAAGCTGGTGCCGGGCGCGGGCGTGAAGTCCCGGCCTGCCAGCGCCGCCACCTCGGCCAGGAAGGCCCGCCTGAACTCGTCGTTCTCCAGCACGCCGTGCCAGCTGGTGCCCCAGACCGGGCCGCGGCGGCAGCCGTCGAGGAAGGGTTCTGACCCTTCGCCTGCCGGGTCGGTGACCTCGGCGACGCCGTGATGGATCTCGTACCCGGCCACCGGCGCGCCCAGCGCGCTCCCCCGCGGGCGGCCGAGGATCTTCTCCGCGCCGAACCGGACGTGCACCGGCAGCAGCCCGAGCCCGTCGACCACGCCGCGGCGCGATTCCACCTCGTCCTCGATCCGGCCGGCCAGCATCTGGTAGCCGCCGCAGATGCCGAGCACAGGACGGCCGGCCCGGGCCCGCTCGGTGACCGCGGCGGCCAGGCCGCGGTCCCGCAGCCAGGCCAGGTCGGAGACGGTGGCCCGTGACCCGGGCAGCACCACCAGGTCCGCGTCGGCCAGGTCGGCCGGGCTGACCGCGAAGCGCACCAGCACGCCGGGCTCGGCCGCCAGCGCGTCGACGTCGGTGAAGTTACTGATCCGGGGCAGCCGGACGACCGCGACCCTGAGAAAGTCTTTGATACCGAACGAACCGGGTTGCCCGCTGCGGTCGAGAGTGGTCGGGCGTTGATGGGTGGGCGGGAGGGAGAGCGAGTCCTCGGTGTCCAGCCATAGGCCCTCCTGCCAGGGCAGGACGCCGTAGACGGGGCGGCCGGTGAGCTGGCGGAGCATGACCAGGCCGCTGTCGAGCAGTTCCGGGGCACCGCGGAACTTGTTGATCACGAACCCTGAGATGAGCGCCTGGTCTTCCGGCGAGAGCAGGGCCAGCGTGCCGTACATGGCGGCGAACACCCCGCCGCGGTCGATGTCGCCGGTCACGATGACCGGCAGGCCGGCCGCGCGGGCCAGGCCCATGTTGGCCACGTCGGTTTCGCGCAGGTTGATCTCGGCCGGGCTGCCCGCGCCCTCGCAGATGACCACGTCGTAGGCGTCCCGCAGCCGGGTCAGGCTGTCCAGGGCGACCTGGCGCAGCCGCGGCGCGTGCGCGCGGTAACCTACCGCGTCGGCTTCGGCCTCGGGATGGCCGAGCACGACCACCTGGCTGCGCCGGTCACTGCCCGGCTTGAGCAGCACCGGGTTCATGTCGGCGACCGGCTCGACGCCGGCCGCGGCCGCCTGCATCGCCTGGGCACGGCCGATCTCGGCGCCGTCCAAGGTGACGAAGGAATTCAGCGACATGTTCTGCGCCTTGAACGGCGCCACCTTTACGCCCTGCCGGGCTAGCCACCGGCACAACCCGGCGACCAGCACGCTCTTGCCCGCGTCCGAACCTGTCCCGGCGACCAGCAGCGTCCCTCGCACGGATGCAGGCTACTGCCTCCGGTGTCTACCCCAGATGTTTGACAAATCCTGCCGGGGTAGTTGTAAGCCATCAAGCTTAAGAAGGAGGCCCTCAAATGTTGCTCTTGATCCTGGCCCTGCTGGTTGTCCTGGCCCTTTTCGGCGCGGGGTTCGCCCTGCACCTGCTGTGGTGGGTCGCCATCGTGGCGCTGATCGTCTTCGTGGTCGGCTTCTTCATCCGCCGGTAAGAAGAGCTGTCAGCACGGCCAGGGCGGTCGCGGATACGGTGACCGCCCTGGAGAGCGCGATGGCGCGGCGGATGTCATCCGGCTCCGGGACGCGCCCTTTCCCCAAGTCAGGGCGCGTCTCGGACATGCCGGCGTAGACGTTCGTCCCGCCTAGGCGCACACCGAGCGCAGCCGCGAAGGCGGCCTCGCACCGGCCCGCGTTCGGGCTGGGATGGCGACCGCCGTCGCGGCGCACGACATTCAGCACGGAAACGGGGCTGGCCCTGGTCACCAGCGGGGCACAGGCCGCGGTGAGCGCGGCGGTGACGCGGGCCGGGATCCAGTTGGCCGCGTCGTCCAGGCGAGCCGAGGCCCAGCCGAACCGCAGGTACCGGGCCGAACGGTACCCCACCATCGCGTCGAGGGTGTTGACCGCGCGGTACGCCACCAAGCCGGGAATCCCGGCGACAGCCCCCCACAGCAGCGGCGCCACCACGGCGTCCGAGGTGTTCTCGGCGATCGATTCCACCACCGCGCGGGCCATGCCCGCGGCGTCCAGCGTCTCCGGATCGCGGCCGCACAGGCTCGGCAGCACCGCCCTGGCCGCGGCGAGATCGCGGCGGCGGAGCGAGGAGGCGGCCCGTTCGGCCTCAAAATGTAGCGAACGGGCACCGGTGACCGCCCACACCGCGGTCGCGACCGCGGCCGCCTGCCACGGCGGCCGGCCTCGCGTACGGCGGTGCAGGGCCACGGCGGGGGCGGCGACGGCCAGCACGCAGGCGGCCGCGTGCACGGCGCCGCGGCCGCGGCTGTCGGCGTAGTCGCGGGCCTCGAGCGCCGCGGCCGCGCGGCCGAACGCGGCCACCGGGTGACCGCGGCGCGGGTCGCCGAACAGCGCGTCGAGCGCCACGCCGGCCACCAGGCCGGCGGCGAGCGGCCAGCGCGATCGCTCTGCTTGCCTGGACGGGGGCATCCGCTCATTGTGGCCTAGGACCATCGGCTGACGCGGGTTGGGGCGGGTGGCCGATGCGGGCGGGCCGGGGCGCGGCCAGGCTGGCCTCATGAGAACCTACGCGGAACTCCCCGGGCTGATGACGCAGATGACCGGGGACGAGAAGCACGGGCCCAGCGCGACGTCGACGCTGGATGTGCTCTGGGTCCTGTACGACCAGGTGCTCCGGGCGTCGCCGGATACCGTCGACGACCCCGGCCGGGACCGGTTCCTGCTGTCCAAGGGGCACGGGCCGGCCGCCTACTACGCGGTGCTCGCGGCCAAGGAGTTCTTCCCCGAGTCGTGGCTGACGGGCTTCGGTTCTGCGGGGTCACGCCTGGGTTATCACCCGGACCGCAACCTCATCCCCGGCGTGGAAATCGCCAGCGGGTCACTGGGGCACGGGCTGCCCATCGGGGTCGGGCTCGCGCTCGGGCTGCTGGCCCGGGGGCTGCCTGGCCTTGGTGATACAGCGCCGCGGGTATACGTGCTTGTCGGCGACGCCGAGCTGGACGAGGGCAGCAACAGCGAGGCGATCGTGTACGCGGGCGCCGTGGGCCTGCCCAACCTCACCGTGGTCGCGGTGGATAACCAGTCCTCCTCCTACGGCTGGGGGGCGGGCGGGATCGAGGCGCACTTTGCCGTCAGCGGCTGGTCGGCGGTTCGCGTCGACGGCCGCGACCACGAGGCGCTGGCGTCGGCGTTCGGAGTCACCTCGGCTGGAGCCGGCTCGGGTGCGGCCGGCCCGCAGCTCGTGGTGGCCACCGTCGAGGGAAAGGGGTGAGTGGTGATGTCTGACATGCGAACGGTCTTCGCGGAGACGGCAGCGGCACTGCTTGACGAGGACCCGCTGGCCGCGGTGGTGCTGGCGGAGATCTCCGCTGACATGTTCGGCAAGGCGGCGGCGAGACACCCGGACCGGGTGCTCAACGTGGGCATCAGGGAACAGCTGATGGTCAGCGTGGGCGGCGGGCTGGCGCTGGCCGGGATGCGCCCGATCGTGCACACCTACGCGCCGTTCCTGGTCGAGCGGGCCTACGAGCAGGTCAAGCTGGACCTCGGGCACCAGGGGGTGCACGCCGTCCTGGTCAGCATCGGGGCGTCGTACGACGCGGCCCCGTCTGGGCGGACGCACCAGGCGCCTGAGGACGTGGCGCTCATGGACAGCGTGCCCGGGTTCTCGGTGGTCGTGCCGGGGCACCCATCGGAGGTGGGGGCGCTGCTGCGCGGGGCGTTCGGCGCGCTGGACGCTGGCTCTACTTATCTGCGGCTGTCGGCCGAGGCCAACCGGGAGGCGCGGCCGGTGTCGGCTTCGCTGCAGGCGATCCGGCCAGGGCGGCGGGCGGCGGTGGTCGCGGTGGGGCCTATGTTGTCACCGGTGCTTGAGGCCGTCGCTGACCTGGACGTGACCGTGGCGTACGCGACGACGGTCCGGCCGTTCGACGCTGCCGGGCTGCGTTCGGCGGAGGCTGGGTCGGGGGCCGTGGTGCTGGTCGAGCCGTACCTGGCGGGGACGTCTGCGTTTGCTGTCGCCTCGGCGCTGGCCTCCCGGCCGCACCGGCTGCTGAGCCTGGGCGTGCCGCGGGGTGAGCTGCGACGGTACGGAACGCCTGCTGATCACGCGGTTGCGTACGGGCTCGACGCGGCCGGGATCAGGCGCTCGGTGACCCGGTTTATCGGCTTGACTTAGAGTGCTCTCCATTTCCGAGACTCTGCTGTATGAGATACCGGAGCTGTATGAGATACCGGACGATTGGAAGTGACCCGGCGACCAGGCGCGAGGTTTCCGTGCTGAGCCTGGGCGCGATGCTGATGGGCAGCCGGACCGACGAGACGACGTCGTTCGCGATCCTGGACCGGTTCGTCGAGGCCGGCGGGACCTTCATCGACACGTCGGGGAACTACGCCTTCTAGGTGCCCGGAGCGTTATGCAATACCGGCCACGAATACAGGCCTTCTGGGCCTGCGCGAGTGACCGGTGCAGGTCGCACGGACAGCAACCTCAGCAGGTTCTTTGCATAACGCGACTTTTCATAACAAACACGGCACTCAGGGCGGGGAGAGCGAGGAACTGCTCGGGCGCTGGCGGCGCAGCCGCGGCATCGGCGACGAGATCGTCATCGCGACCACGGTCGGCGCGCGGCCGCTGGCCCCGGCCACGGGATTCGAGGGCGTCGCGTTGGATGGCCTGTCTGCCAAGGCGATCAGGGAGTCGGCGGAGCGGAGCATGGCGCGTATGGGGGTGTCGCGGCTCGACCTGATGTACGCGCACATCGAGGATCCCGCCGTGCCCTTGTCCGAGACCGTGGAGAGTTTCGCCGAGCTGGTTTCCGGCCGCTGCGGCCGGGCTACCCGGGTACGAGGTGCTGCGGTACTGCCATACGTACCTGCGGCAGCGGGCGGATTCGCCGAGTCTATGGTCGCCTGACGGCGAGCCGGGAGCGGCGGGGCCGGACCTGCTGAGCTACGTGCGCTCCTCCGGTTTGCCCCTGGTGGCGTACTCGCCGCTGCTGAGCGGTGCTTATGTGCGGCCGGACAAGCCGCTGGGGCCGGAGTTTGATCACGCGGGAACGCCGCGGCGGTTGGCCGCGCTGCATGCCGTGGCTAGTGAGACGGGGGCGACGGCCAACCAGGTGGTGCTGGCATGGCTGATGGGCGGGGAGCTGCCGGTGATTCCGCTGGTGGGGGCGTCCTCGGTGGCTCAGCTGGAGGAGAGCCTGGGCGCGGTGGACCTGGAGCTTTCGGCCGGGCAACGCGCGCGGCTGGATCAGGCGGGCTGAGCTGCGGCCGCTGCGGCGGCGGCGGGGCCTGCGGCGGCGGCGGCTGCGGCGGCGGCTGCGGCGGCTGGGTTAGCTGTGACGTCTGGGCTGGCCGTGGCTCTTTGCTGGGGGTTGCTTCGGTTCCGCGGGGCTGAGCCGGCTCTGCTGCGGCTCCGGACTGACGGAGCCGGGGCTCGGGGGTGGTCGTTTCATGATCGCGGGCAGTTCGCGGTGCTATTTGCCCAAAACTGCCCGCGATCATGAGCTCCGCCTTGAGCGGCTGCGCCGTGAGAGGGGGGTACAACACTAGGGGAGCGAGACTCAGTTGTTATAGCGGGGCGGGCTTCGACGCTGAGCTGGCCGATCGGGCCGCAGGCGATCCGCTGATCCAGCTAGTCGGCCTGGAGGAGCTCTACGCCTGACGGCAGGGTGAGGTACCCTCGGCGGTTGGGGAGTCCCCGGGGACTGGCGGCTTGCCGTTTTCCGAGGTGGCGCGGCTTCAAGGGCTGACACACTGCGACCTTCGTGTGGCCGTCACGTGATGTTCGCCGTGCACAATTACGTTTCGAGCGCCCGTAGCTCAGCCGGACAGAGCAGCTGCCTTCTAAGCAGCGGGTCGCGGGTTCGAATCCTGCCGGGCGCGCCAGGTCAGATGGTGTTTAGGGTTGTTGCTCTGGCGGGCAGGGAGCCAAAAAGGGAGCCACTCGGAGTATGGTGGCTCCCATGACGCAGGCTTCTTTGAGCAAGCGTCGCGGGCAGGGCGAGGACTCGATCTACTGGGACGCATCCAAGAACCGGTATGTCGGGGCCGTGAGCCTGGGGTTCAACCGTGCTGGGACGCGTATTCGCAAGAAAGTCACGGGGCGGACCAAGACCGAGGTCCGGGACAAGCTGCGGGAACTGCATAGGCAGGTCGAGGGCGGGCTGCGGCCGCGGCGGCGCTACACCGTGGAAGACGCGCTCGAGGACTGGCTGGCCGTTGGCCTGGATGGCCTCTCGGCGCGGACCGTGACGTTGTACCGGGGCACGATCGCGAAGGCGCTTCGTGAGGAGCTCGGTAGCGTTCGGCTGACCGATCTCACTGCGGTGGATGTTCAGAAGGCGCTGACGTCTATCGCGTCGCGGATGTCGACACGGACGGTGCAGATCGCGCATAACGTGCTGGTCCGGGCGATCCGCCAGGCCGAGCGGGACGACCTGCTGGGCCGTAACGTCGCTTCGTTGGTCAAGCCGCCGAAGGGGCAGCTGGGCGGCCGGCCGTCGAAGTCGCTGACGCTGGAGCAGGCGGTTTCTTTGATGGCGACGGCTCGGGGGGCGCGGCTGGAGGCGTACATCGTCTTGTCGCTGCTGTCGGGGATGCGGACGGAGGAGGCGCGGGCGCTGCGGTGGGATCACGTGATGGCCTGGGTTTCCGGGCAGTGGGTTCCGGTGGCCGAGGCCGGGTTCGATCACGAGCAGGTGGCGGTGTTCGTGTGGCGGGCGGAGCGGGCCGGGGGTGATACGAAGACGCCGGAGTCGCGGCGGACGCTGGCGCTGCCGCGTAAGTGCGTGGAGGCGCTGCGGGAGCACCGGGTGCGGCAGGCGCAGGACCGGCTCGCGGCCGGGCCGCTGTGGCAGGATCACGGGCTGGTGTTCGCCTCGGCGGCGGGGACGCCGATGGACGACCACAACGTGCGGCGGATGTTCCGGGCGATCACCGAGGATGCCGGGCTGGGCACGGGGTGGGTGCCGCGGGAGATGCGGCATACGTTCGTGTCGCTGCTGTCAGCTCGCGGCGTTCCGGTGGAGGCGATCGCACTGCTGGCCGGGCACAATCAGACGGCCACGACGGAACTGGTCTACAGGCACCAGATCGTTCCTGCGCTGACCCGCGGCGCCGAGGTCATGGACCAGATATTCGGCTGAAGATGGGCCTTCGGGCCATGAGCTGGTGCTTCAGTATTGACCGCGATAATTAGACGTAGCGCAGGATCACCGTTCGCCGCGGATCAGTTCGTCGCGGAGTTCCTTGAGAGGCCGCCGTTCGCGCCGGGTCTGGAGCTGCCAGAAGTCCCAGCCATTGGCGGACTTGGTGCGCCGGGCGTTGGCGGCCGCGCTGGACAGCGAGGTGAACGGCTCGCCGCCGGCCAGCTTGATGCGCCCGTCGTCCAGGATGATCGCCTGGTGCTCGGTGCCGCGGTGGACCGCGACGAGGGTGTCGCCGGCCTTGAGCAGTCCGGCCGCCATGAGCTGCGGGATGCCGACTCCGTAGTGGGTGCGTGCCCGGTGGGTCGGTCCGGGGATTTGACGGGTCTGCGGGAGCGTGAATCCGAGTCGAGCTGGATCCCAGATGATTTCGCATAGGCGCCGGTAGAGGTCCTGCCGGGTGAGGATCGCCTTGTCGTCGAAGTCCCCCGGGTAGGGGCGCATGAGCTTGACGAGGTCGTACTGCTTCTGGAAGCCGATGAATTTCGGGTTCCGCTTGTGGGTCGTCGGGTGCAGGGACGCGGCTAGGAAGTTCTGGCCCCGGTAGTACTCGACCTTGGCGCTGTAGGGGTCGTCGCGGTAGCTGGCGTTGTCCGAGCGGTGCAGGAGCAGCAGGGCACCGAACCGGTTACGGAGCCGGTCGAAGGCGGCGCGGTTCTTGACCAGGTCCTGGTAACGCTCGAAGTGGTTGGCCCAGATGTGCTCGATCTGGTGGGATCGCAGTTCGTCGAGGTACTCACCGATCCGGTCAGGCTCACCGCATCCGGTCTCGGTGAAGGCGGTGAGCCGGGCGAGCAGATAGTGGACCTGCCGCCGGTTGTCCGGGCCGAGCGAGAAGGTCGCGACGTCGGCGAAATCGCCCGGGTCGCCGGCCAGTTCCGCGCTCAGCAGGCCGGTGACCGCTTCCAGATCGTCGGCGTCGCGCAGCTTGGGGAGCAGGTTGCGGACGACGGCGTCGAGTTCGGAGGGATGCGCGGAGTGCCCGGAGATGATCCGGTGGATGTAGAGCAGGTCGAGGTAGTCTGCGACGCGCCGGGCCTTGGCCCGGATCTGCGCAGGTGAGTCGCCGCGGCGTACGGCGGCGAAGATCAGCTGAAACTGGCTGCGGATCCCGTTGACGTGGTTGAAGAACAGCGACTGCAGGTCGGTGTTGCTCTCTGGTGCCTGGGCGGCCCAGAACAGTGTGCAGTACGCCTCGGCGTGCGGCGCGAACTCCTCGGTGACGAAGGCTGCGAAATCGGCGGGGCGAACCAGGTTCATCCGCGTCTGGTTGCCGCGGATCCACTCGTGGAAGGACGTCTCGATCCTGGCCAGGTCGCTGGCGTCGTCGGGATCGGCGTACCGGCCGACGAGCAAAGCCTTTACAAAGTCGGTGGCAGCGCCCATCCCGCCCAGCGCGGACAGGCCCGTCATGGCCGTGCGCCAGGTGTCGTTCAGCCGCCGGGGCTGTTTCTGTTCGGACTTGGCGAGCAGGAAGCTCTTGAGCAGGTCGACCGGGCTGAGCTGAAGCCCCCGGTCGTTCATCGTCTCGAAGATCTCCCAGCCGTGTCCCTGGTCGTGGGCCTCGATGCCGACAAGGCATACACGGTGCAGCAGCCAGTCGTGGAAATACGGCAGCGCCTCGCCACGCAACTCAGGAGGAAACTGGTCCTCTAGATCGCCATACCGGTCCCGCAGATTTCTGACGGACGGAGGGTCGTCGGGCCTTACCTCGTACGTCTTGCCGTTTATTAGCGCATCTAGCAGCGGCGCCCGCTCGGCGATGTCGATCGTGTACCGCCGCTTGCCGTACATGACATTGCAGATCAACGTCTCCAGCTGGCGGGCCTCATTTAGAGAGTCCTGTTCGACTAGCAGGTTCCGGATGAGGATCAGGAGCAGGTGCAGCGTGCTGACCCGCTGCTGGCCATCCACCAGGTATGTGATGTCGCCGTCCTGAAAGTAGACGTACGGCCCGAGGAAGTACGGCTTGTATCGGCTGGCCTCCGTGCGATCGTGCCGCGCGTCCCACTCGACGCTGAACCGGCGATACAGGTCTTCCACCAGACGGCGAACGTTCTCGCTCTCCCAGGTGTACTCCCGCTGGTAATAGTCCAGCTGGTACCTGTACCCGTTGAACAGTTGGTGGATCGTGCAGCCCCGGCCCTCGATAGGCGCGCTAGTCATAGCCACCTCTGCGAACTCGACGTATCACCCATCCACAGTCAAATCCGCTCCGCACCTAACGTGCAAGAGGTCCGTAGGGCATCACTAGGTATTCGTCAGACGCTTCAGGCGTCCCATGAGTATCAATAACCACAATCGTTTAATAGGGAAGCAATAGCTTTATCTGGGTACGGATTCATAGAAGCATCGAACATAGCAAGTTGCCAGACCAGCCGCCACCAGATCTGACGTCGACATGCACTCATGCCGAATTGAGCACTTCATCCGCGCGCATATCTATGCACGAGCTGGAATGCTCACTTACGCTTTTCGGTCTTTGCCGGGGAGCGCCGTGCACTTTTCTATCAATCTGATAGGGAAATCAGATCGCCGGGTCCGTATCGTGGAGCGGGTGGACCGCGAAGCGTATAGTCGTGGCTCAGATCGCCGAGTTCGGGTACGAATGGCGGACTGTGCTTCCGTGCCGGTTGCCGTCGTGAGAGATTAACGGCGTGGGTAACGCGGCTGCGCCCCGGCGGAGACCCTGGCGGCAGCGGACCGTGACCGTTCCGGCGGTGCTGACCCTTCTGGCCTGTGCGCTGCTGGGCACGGTCGGCTGGTATTTCCTCGGCGTCGCGATCGGTTACAACTGCGGGATGTCAGGGGCTAGTTGCGATACCACGGCGAAGTTGTGGCTCGCGGCCGACGGTACCGGAGTATGGTTGCTGGCCGTGACGGCGGCCGTCCTGCTACTCGCCAGCCGGGCGCGACCCGGACTCCGGCGGCCTGCCGCGATAGCGTGCTGGGTCCTGCTGCCCATGGCCATCGCCTGGTTCATTCTCGCCGGGCGGCTCGCATGACCGGCCACGGCCAGAGTGCGGCTCTTCGGTAAGTCGCGGGCGTCTTGACTAGGCGCCTGCGGCCGGACCGCCGTCTGTACCCGGCACAGCCGGCCGTGCCTGTCCGCGCCTCGGAGCCCGCTAGTTCAACCCGTTCCGTGCGCCGCCGCTAATGGCGGCTATCTGAAGTCGTCTGCAGATCATGCCTGGTAGACAGGTTAGTACCCCATCAGGCTACGTCTGCTCGCTCGGCGTCCTTCAGGCGTTTGTATAGGACAAGGTAACCACGCCGTTGCGGCGCTCGGTGGCCGAGACCAGGCGCAGGTTCGTGCGCTTACCGGGGCGGAACAGCGTGGTGCCGCTGCCCGCCATGACCGGGTTGATGACGAAGTTCAGCTTGTCGACCAGGCCGTGCTCGAGCAGAGTATGGGCGAGCTGGCCGTAGCCGTAGATCACCAGTTGCCTGTCCCCCTGCTGCTTGAGCTCGCGTGCCGCGGCGACGGGGTCGCCGGGGATGATCGTGGTGTTGTTCCAGTCCGCCGCCGTCAGGGTGGAGGAGAAGACGTACTTGCGCATCTCGTAGATCCGCTCCAGGTACGGCCCTGACGGCGATGACCACCTGGGGGCGAAGTAGTCGTAGGTGTTCCTGCCCATCAGCATCGCGTCGCTGTCGAGCAGCACTGCGAGCGACTCCTCCGCGGCCTGCTGGTCGAAGTAATCCCCGACCCACGACTGCGGATCACCGTGGATACCGTCGAGTGAGACCAGGCTGCTCACGATCAGGTTGCGCATATCGCCTCCCATGGCTGCTGGCGGGCTGGTTCCCGCGTCTGCCGTCGATATACAGACCTGCCCGGCCGTCCAAAGTCGTCGCGGCTGCGGTCGACGAGACTGCATATTTATGGGTCTCATGCCTGGATTGGAATGCGCGCATCTGCAGCGTAGAGGTGGCGTTGATGGATGCTCCCCCCTAGTCTTTCGGCAGCGGCGGGGAGGTTAGATGGGGCTGTTGGATCGGCTGAAGAGCCGACGTCGCGAAGCTTCAGTGTCGACGCGGCATGAGGCGGCTGCCGTATCGGTGTCCTTGCTAGGCGGGCAAGATGATCTTGAGGTAGTTGGCGAACTGGCATATCAGGACGCCTTGTGGCGTTTGTCGGGCGGCACCCTCGGAGATCGGATTCGCTGCCAAATCCAGGCAGTGCTCGTTCCGGAACCGACGAACCCGTATGACGGGAATGCTATCGCCGTGCAGATTGAGGGCCAGGTTATCGGCTATCTGCCACGGGCGACGGCGCAGGAGTACCTGCCGGGCCTGCAGCGCTTGATGTCCGTCCACGGTGGCTACATCGCCCTGCGCGGGGTGATCGTGGGCGGCGGCTACTACGACGACGGTTCCGGGGAGACTAGGGGTCTGGCTGGAACACGACCCTGCCGACTTCGGCATCCGCTCAACCGCGCCGTCGGGATACGCGAGTGCTGATGGCGTCATGCGGACCGGCTTCACAGAGGCCTGGCTCACCGATGCCGAGGATGACTCGTACGACCTGTCGTGGTTCAACGAGCTCCCCGAGGCGGACCGGCCGGCGATCGCGAAGCTCCGCGAGTTGCTCGCCTCCGATCCGGACCCGATTGACCGGCACTTCCAGTTCGCTGAGCTGGAGGCACGGCTGTACCGGTCGCGTGACCTGTACGAGTCGGCCTTGGCCGAGTACAACGAGGAGTGCGCGCGCCACGACGCGGAGATGGACGGCATCTGCGCGGCCTTCATGGCCAAGTGGGGCAAGGTCCCGCTGCTGGACACGTACCGGCAGATGGCCATACGCCAGCAGAAGATAAAGGATTGGCAGGCCTGCAAATGGTGGGCCGAGCGCGGTCTTGCCCTGTACGGGCAACGGGCGGCACGGGAAGAGGCTGTCGAGGACCTTATTAAGCGCCGCAACCGTGCCATCGCGAAACTTGAAGCTGCAGCCAGGCCGGAGACCCGGGTTGGGTTGGAACGCACCCAGACTGCCGTAGTGTCTGCAACTCCCTCTGGAGGCGTACCGGGCACAACCGGCCAGGATGCCGAAACGGAAGTGCTCGTCTGCCAAGGATGCAACCTCCCCTTCGAACGCATGCGAGTCCGCGGCTGCCCCCACTCGGCAGGGATCGGGAACAAGAGCAGACGCTCTCGCTGTCGTCGTCGAGAGCGCGATGGCGTGAATAGGTGCGGAGCACCGCGATTTATTCGTCGGCGGGTAGTTCATGTCCCAGCGGAGGGGCGCGGGGCCTGCAGATGGCCGTCGCGGGCATCGAGGCTGCCCGCGCCGCGAGCCCGGCTTCCAACCGCGACCGGAAGGCATCTCCGATGACCACGGCGCGTGATCGACGCTCATAGAGGAAGACGCGCGCACTTCCGCCGCTATGCGTGGCAGTTGGTATATGAGGGAGCCTTCCGCGTTCCGCGCAGAGTGACCGATCTGCGCAGCCGGTGCCGTCGCCCCTGAGGCTGCCTGCGGGCATGCTTTCGGTGTGACATGAGTTTGCCGGGCGGGCCCTGTCCACCCTCGCCGCCACCCCCACCGGGGGTAACCGTCCAGGAACCCGGGTGCTCTGGGTGCGCCCGGGTCTTGGCCTGGTGCGAAGTTACTGCCCTTGTGCGCGGGCGTGGCGTTGCGTGGCGAGGCTGGCGAGCAGGATGCGGGCCTGCGCGGCTAGCGGCACTATTCGCCGGTCCTCATAGAACTGCAGTGCCCGGCGCAGGCTGGCTTCGGCCTGGTCGAGCGCCCCAGCGAGGCGGTGCACCTCTGCTTGCGCCACCAGGAACTCGGCCCATTCCGGCGAATCGTGCATCGCCGCGGCCATTGTCACCGCCTCGTCGGCCAGCCGGGCGGCAGCGGGGAACTGGCCGCGCCGGGCGAGCAGCTTCGCCCGTGTTACCCGCCACCGGCCCTGGGCCTCAAAGTCGTCGGCCCCGGCGAGCGCCTCGGCTTCTTCGGTCAGCCGCAGCGCCTGGCCAAAACGTCCTTGTGCGTAGGCGGCCTCGGCGAGCAGGCCAACGACGCTTGCCCGATATCCGGCTTCGCCCATCGCACGGAGCGCCTCGTTCGCTGGCCTCAGGGCGCTTTCGGCTGCGGCCGGGTCCCCGGCGATCAGCTCGACCCGGCCGGCCTCCATTGCGGCTATCGCTCCGTCCAATTCTGCGCCGGACGCGGTGAGTATGGACTGGGCGCGCCGGCAGGCCGCGCGGGCGTCGGCGAACCGGCCAGCGTGGCCGTAATGCCACGCGAGTTCTGGGAGTATCGCCGCCTCGTCCCATGGGTCGCCAGCGGCCGCGTCAAGCAACCGCTCGACGCGGCCGACCGCCACATCGGCGGGGATAGGCAGGCCCAGGAGGTCGACCGCCAGCCAACGCCGGGCCTCCCTCGCCACGTGGCGGTTGCCGCTTTGCCGCGCGTAGGCTGCGGCGCGCTCGAGCGCTTCCTCCGCAGCCCGGACGTCAACACCCCACAAATGCACCTTGCCAACCAGCAGCCACGCCTCGGCCAGGCCCTCCAGGTCGTCTGCGGATTCCAGCACCGTCGCGGCCGCGGCGCACGTGTCAAGTGCCTGACGGTAGTGCCCGCTTTGCTCAGCCTCAATGTCGGCCTGCAGGACCGCGATCCGGGCCTGCGCGGCGGGCAGGCCCGCCGCGGCGGCGGCCTCAGCGCCCTGGGCCAGGGCAGCTTGCGCCCGCTCCAGGTCGCCGAGCGCAAGACACACCGTCCCGAGCAGGCGGAGCAGGTCGGCGTGCAGCCGCGGGCCAGGCCCCGCCGCGAGGGCGCGTTCCGCCCAGCCGCAGGCCTCCTGCAACAACCCGCGTGCAAGCCAAAAACCGCCCAGCGCCCGCGCCAGCCGCGGCCCGGCCCGGCTGCCGCCAGCCAGCGTATGCTCCAGCGCGGCGCGGAAGTTGTCCTGCTCGGGCAGCAGCACGCCCGGGTCGCGTTCGGTCTCCGCCAGGTGCAAGAACACCTCGGCATGCCGCCGCCGGGCCGGCTCGGTTTCACCCGCCGCGGTCAGGGCTTCCGCTGCGTACTGGCGGATGGTTTCCAGCAACCGGTACCGGGTGCCATCCTGGGCCGGTTGCGTGACCACCAGTGACTTAGCAACAAGCTGGTCCACCAGATCCAGCGCGGCCGCCTGGTCCCCGCCGCAGCACACCGCGGCCGCCGCGGCCAGGGTGAACCCGTCGGCGAACACCGACAGCCCGGCGAACACCCGCCGCTCCTGCTCGGACAGCAGGTCATAACTCCAGCCGATCGCAGCCTTCAGCGTCTGATGCCGCGCGCCGGCCACCGGCCGCCGCCGGGCCAGCAACCGGAACTTATCGGTCAGGCGGGCCGCGATCTCCTCCGCCGACAGCACGCTCATCCGCGCCGCGGCCAACTCGATCGCCAGCGGCAGGCCATCCAGCTCCCGGCAGATCCCGGCCACCGTCTGCACCGGCACCGCTGCGCCCGGGCCCGCCGCCGCCCTGGCGCGCGCCTCAAACAACCGCACCGCAGCCGCACGGCCCAACGCCGCCACATCCGAGGACTGCGGTGGCACCGGCAGCGGCGGCACCACATACACCGCCTCCCCGGGCACGCCCAGAACCTCCCGGCTGGTGGCCAGCACCCGCAGTCCCGGCGCGCTGCCCAGCAACGCCACCGCCAGTCCGGCGCACGCGTCCACAAGATGCTCACAGTTGTCCAGCACCAGCAGCAGCTCCGCCGACCGCAGCCGGTAACGCAACGCCTCCATCACCGCCATCTCGCCGGACTGCCGCACCCCCAGCGCCGCCATCACCACCGACGGCACCAGCTCAGCCTCGGCGATGCCGGCCAGCTCAGCCAGCCACACGCCATCCCGGAACTCCCCGGCAGCCGCGGCGAACTCCACCGCCAGCCGGGTCTTCCCCGCCCCGCCTGCCCCGGTCAGCGTCACCAGCCGCGCCTCACCGACCAGCCCCCCAACCGCGGCCAGTTCCTCCTCCCGGCCCACAAAGCTGGTCAGCCGCACCGGCAGGTTTCCCCGCGCCGCCGGCGGCGGCGTCAGGACCTCCTGCCGCAACACCGCCTGCTCCAGCGCCCGCAGCTCCTCACCCGGCTCCAGGCCCAGCTCCTCCGCCAGCAGCGCCCGGACCCGCCGGTAAGCCGCCAGCGCATCGGCCTGCCGGCCGCCCCGGTACAGCGCGAGCATCAGCTGAGACCAGAACCGCTCTCGCAGTGGGTACTCGTGCACCAGAGCCTCAAGCTCGCTTATCACCTCGGCGTGCCGGCCCAGCGCCAGGTCGGCGTGGATCCGTGCCTCGAAGGCGCCCAGGCGCATCTCGTCCAGCCGGGCCGCCTCCGTGGCGCCGAACAACGTGTCCTGAAAGTCCGCGTACGCGGCCCCGCGCCACAGGCTCAGCGCCTCCCGCAACACCGGCGCAGCCACGTCGTACGCGCCTGCAGCCGCAGCCTCGCGCGCTCGTGCCACAAGATCAGCGAACCGCAGCGCATCCACCTGGCCACCGTCGGCACAAAGCGCATAGCCCCGCCCGCGCCGCGACAAGACAGAGCCGTCACCGGCCCGTCGCCCCGGCTCGAGGATCTTGCGCACCCGGACGACATACACCTGCACCGACTTAGCGGCGCTGGGCGGAGGCTCAGACCCCCACAACGCCTCGATGATGTCATCGACCGGGACCACGCTGTTGGTGCGCGACAGCAGCAGCCCAAGAAGCCGTCGCTCCTTGACCCCCTTGATCGTCAGCGGGCCGCCGCCCGACCGCACCTCAAGCGGCCCCAGCACGCCGAACCGCATTACCCGAGCGTAGGCCCGTCGTGCCGGGAAAGGTAGATCAATTGCGGCACCCGATCACCCCCGGAACCGCCGGACACCCACATCACGCCGGGCGGCCCATGGCCACGCCAGATGTGGGCCCCAGCTCCAGGGCGTCCCGAGAGCGCAGAACAGGGAAAGCCCCCGTCTTGCTCCTTAACGCCGCCGGGGGACGCCGTAGGTCCGGCGTCCCCCGGCGGCCCGTGCCGCGACCGGCGGCGTGCGGGCGCTTACCTGCTCCGGGGCCGCGGCCTCGCGGCCGGCCAGCACTCGGTTCGCTGGCTTACGCGGTGGCGCGGCGAAACAGCAGCCGGGCCAGGCGCCCTCCTGGGGCGGCGGGATCCGCGCGGGGGCGGCGCGCAGGCCCGGCCCGGCGTGCCTCCAAGAGGAGGCGGTCCCGCTCCCCGGCCCGCTGTGCGTCGTCTTGGATAGCCTTCAAAAGGTACTGGTGGATACTCACGGTCTGCTCCCAAGTCGTAGGTGTGATTCGTGGTGGGCGGAACCGCCATCGGTTGTGGTTTCGGTGGGGCCGCACCCGCGTCAACTGGCCCAGGCGGCGTGCGGGGCGCTTACCTGCTCCGGGCTCTTTCGGCGGCTCTCAGCAAGGCAGCCGCGTGTTCGCGCTTCAGCTGGGCGAGGTCTTTGACGTCCGACAGTGACACCCCCGCCTGCTGAACGCGCTGCTGTGACAGCGCCCGCGCATGGCTTTGGTGCGTCCCGCTAGCTGGCCCGCCCACTGCGCCGCAAGCGGTGAGCGCCAGCCCCGCCGCGACGGCTCCGATCATCAGATTTGTCCGCATCCTCATAGCTGTGATCCTTCGGTTCCAGCAGCCGCCGATTGGCCGCACAGAACCAGCGGAACCCACCGCGGTTGCGGTCCTGCTGCCATCCGGTTGCGGTCCAGCGGAACCCGCCGCAACAGCCGCTTCGTCGGCTCCCGATCAGCCGACAAAGGCCCGACGCAACTAACCGGGAACAGCCTCAGCCCCGGGAGCTCACCCAGGCGCACCGAACCTGGGCGCGACCTAGCAAATGATGCTCAGCGCACCCCGGCTCTCTGGGCGCCACCCTTAGCCCGCCAGGGAGCATCAGCAAATACAGGCAGGCCGTGGTGCGACAGAACAGATAATCTGCGCGGCCGCTAACCGCGCTGTCCCTCGCAGGCGCAACATGCATAACGTTCAGTTCTGGGCGCTGACCAATGATCATCAAGTCGGTCGGGCCGTGGCGGATCGTTCGATTTTCAGAGAACCGAGCTACCCGATCCTGACTAGGAACAACGCAGCGCAACGGGCAGGTCTAGGCACGTATCGGGCATGTTCAAGCGCTCAGAGCCGACCTAACGGCTCGACCGCGGCCCCTTGCCATCTATCGCGCAAATGCTCAAGTGCCCGCTGTCGACGTGCTCCTGCGTTCCCCGCCCTGTCCCCAAACCGCTGCCAGGCCGCGCTACACCCGGGCTAGCATGCGGGTCAGTCTGGCCACGATTGCGGTGGCCAAGATCCAGCCAGGACCACTAGAGCGAAGGTGACCCACTAGCCTGATTCACGGTGCCGAGGGCACGGTCACAGTCTGCATGGCGCCCCTGCCCACAGCGTGTCATGGCCAAAAGCGTGTCACGATGTGCGCACGGCGCTGCAGGAAATACACGATAATCGCTGTTGTGGCGCGGGTGTGGACAGCGCGATGGATCGCTCCCCGGATCATCGACGGCCGTGTCCTTTACCGCCGAAACCCAGCTCGCCGCCAACCTCACCGACGAGTGGTGCTCGACGAGCCTGACGCCCAGCACGTCCACCGCCTACGCTGGCGAATTTGAACCGGAACGAGAGGAGGCTGGGGTATGAGCCGATTCCTGGCCGACAGCAGCGGAATTAGCAAGGACCCGAAGCGTGCGGCGCTCTGACCCAGAGATATCCGGCCGCCGCGATGCAAAGCGTGCAATGGCTGCTGCTCGGAGGAGAGCCGGCTGGCGGCCCACGGTCAGCACGCCCGGTGATGTGTGGCTCGAAGCTGAGATGGCGAGTGTGGTGAACTTCTTTCCGCACTGGTACGAACGGATACCAGTGCGGGTGCTAGTCCGCACGGCAGCCTTCGGATTGAGTGCGCTTGGCGTCCTCTGCTTGTTCCTGTCAGCTCTGGTTGCGCCGACAGGATCATGGTGGCAGGGCACGCTCGACGCGTTCGGGGTCGGATTCGTCGTCGGCGGCGTGGTAGACGTACTAGCGATCTTCGGGCTGAACCATATCGTCGTCGACGAGGACCGGCGACGGGAGCAGGTGAACCAGCAGGCACGCAAAATCCTCGAAATGGATTTCTCGAAGGACAAAGATGTCCTCAAGGAGATGGTGCTGTCGCTAGCGGACGAATGGAGCCGCAGATACAGCTTATGGTCCAGATCCAGGAGACTAGGGGTTGACCTGTGACCGATGGGCGAAAGCAGGTTGCGCAACGCGTCGGCCTGGCCTCGTTGCGTGCTGCTCAGCCGTAGGGAGAAAGCAGGGTATAACCGTGGAAAGGTTCCTATGGAGCAGGGTTCCGCGACTCCGACAATGGCGGCCTTCGTCTAACAGTGAAGAGCTCTGCCTTGCCCTGGTCTGGTCCGATGCAGCAGCACGAAGCCGACCTAGGCGCGTATTGGGCACGCCCAGAATGTCCATATATGTACGCCGGCGCTGATGGCCGCCAAATATCCGGCAGCCGAGCATATCGGCGGCAGTGCGCGCGTCTTCCTCTATGAGCGTCGATCACGCGCCGTGGTCATCGGAGATGCCTTCCGGTCGCGGTTGGAAGCCGGGCTCGCGGCGTGGGCAGCCTCGATGTCCGCGACGGCCATCTGCAGGCCCCGCGCCCCTCCGCTGGGACATGAACTACCCGCCGGCGAATAAACCGCGGTGCTCCGCACCTATTCACGCCATCGCGCTCTCGACGACGACAGCGAGAGCGTCTGCTCTTGTCCCCCGATCCCTGCCGAGCGGGGGCTGCCTGCCCGCAGCGGGTCCGCCGGAGCCAGCGCGGACAGTCCACTGACCGGCACTAGACCGGCACCCGGGCCACAGCGCCTGAAGAACAGGTCGTCTCAGCTACTCAGGTGACGTCGCGCCGCTCGCGCGGGTGACGCGGGCAGCCGCGTAGTTGCACCCGGGGGTCTCGCACAGGGTGACGATGCCACGAGGCGCATCCCCGACGTTGCCGCTCGTCCCGCCCGGCACCGTATCCGAGCGCAGCCGAGGCTGGCCACAGCTCGGGCAGTCCCCCGGCAGCTTGTTCCCCCACGAGGCCAGCGGACTCGACGCAAGCGCCGCCAGCAGGAAGAACCCGGCGATCCCGAGGACAACAATGCCCACGGTGATGAAGACAATCACCGAGAAGCCCCCGAGGAACCTGAGCGGCCCGGGCAGGAGCATGGTGACCAGGTGAGGCACGAAAATGAGCAGGCAGCCCGCCACGCCCAGGGCCACAGCCACGCCAAGCATCGCAACCATCGATGCGCCCGACCGATGCTGCCTGCGCTCGGCGCGCGCCGCCCGGATCAGGGTGTCCTCGTCGGCTGGCTGAGTTGTCATGCCGGTCCTTCGCCTAGCGTCGGCCTCGCAGCCATCATGTCACGAAGCGCCCATTCATGGCGAAGGAAGCGGCAGGGGCCGACTCGGACGCGCCGGCGATGCCAAGCCAGTCCTGCAGGCATCCGCCCTCCCTGCCCATCGCGTCCCGGATCACCCCGGTGCAGCGGACAGCCACACCGGGTGCCGCCGCCAACTCCGAGATTGACCTGGACGTCCAGGCCGGACGCAGTGGCACCGGACGTTCCTTCGCGCCGCTACAGGCGCGCACACCCTATCGGCGAAACCGAGCAGATCAGCGGCAGTGTGCGCGCCGCTCCCGACGAGGATTGATCACGCAGCGCGACAGCGAGTTCCCGGCCTCGGGAAGCTGATCCTCCCTGCCGATTAGGCGCCATTCTCCATGGGCACGGTGATGCGGCGGATTGCACGCAGAATGTCTTGTTCTGCAGCCTGCAAGTTCCGCGGCGAAGTCCAGCAGCAATTTGCTGGTCGTTTGCGGGTCTTCCTGCATCGGGGTGTGTCCGACGCCGGGTAGCAGCTCGACGCGGGCGCCGGGCACGACGCGGTACGCCTCCGCCGACGAGGAGCGGCACCGGTGGTCGTCGGCGCCGAAGATCACCAGCAATGGCAGGCCCAGCGCGGTCAGCCGGACGGGAAGGCCCCGCTGCACGAGGTAGTCATCCGATGCGCGGCTCGTCGCGGCGAGGGCACGGTGGGTCATCCCCAGCGTGTCGGCGATGAGGGCGCCGGGGATGTCGATGGGGCGGGTGAAGGCGCTGGCCAGGGCCTTCTGGATGGTGGCCTCGGTGCGCAGGCGCCACAGCAGCCGCCCGGGCAGCGGGGCCAGCAGGAGCCGCCCGGGCAGGCCCTGGTCCGGGTAGGCGTCCAGGTCCGGGCCGATGTCGATGAGCGCCAGCGCCGCCACCAGGCTGGGCCGCTGCTCGGCCAGGGCCGTGGCCACGCAGCCGCCGGTGGAATGCCCGATGGCCATCACCTGGCCCGCGCCGAGCCGGTCCAGTACGGCGCCCGCCCGGCGGGCCTGGGCAGCGATGTCGTACCCGCCGGCCGGGCTGGATGACCTGCCGTGGCCGGCCAGGTCGACCCGGATCACCCGGCAGGCACCCGCCAGCTGCGGGATCACCGGGTCCCACCAGGCCGTCGAGGCCCCGAGGCCGTGGATCAGCAGCACCGCGGGCGCGCCCGGCTGGCCGTCCTCCACCACGTGCATCACGCCATCGTCAAGCCGCACCAGCCGGTCGCCGGCGCCCGGATCGCCGGGCATGTGCTCTGCCATTGTGCTGCCTCCTTCATGAGTGTTAGCGGGTCCGCCGGCCGGCAGACTCGGAGTATGGTGGCCGCCGGCGGGTGAGCACTGTTGCCTCCCGGGCCTTGAGCCCTGGTGACAGATCGTGCCCCTGCCGGCAGCCGGAGAGTTGATCGCTGCTGGGTTGCCGTGCCCGCCGGGTGGCGTGAGCACTGTTTCATGAGGTCGTTGATGGTTCTCCCGCTGGCCGCTGACATGTTCGGGCAACGTGGACGGGAGTTAGCTGACTGCGCCGAGGGCGGCGCTGACGCTGGCGATGATTGCCCCTCCGATCGCGATGGAGATGAACGAGCGGAGGAAGCCGGTGGCGAAGATGCGCCACCGGATCCAGGCCAGGGCCACCAGTTCGAAGACGATCGTGGCCAGTGCCACGGCCAGCGCGGCGTGGTAGGCCGGGATCAGGAATGGCAGGGTGTGCAGGATGCCGCCGAGGAATGTGCCCGCCCCGGTGATCTTCCCGCGCAGGAACGGGTGGCCGCGTCCGGTCAGGTCCCCGGTGTCGGATAGGCCTTCGGAGAAGGCCATGCTGATGCCGGCGCCAAGCGCGGTGGCCAGCCCGGCGAGGAACGCGTAGTGCGGCTGGTGGGTGGCGAGCGCGACCGCGAAGATCGGCGCCAGGGTGGACAGCGATCCGTCGATCAGGCCGTTCATGGCGGGCTGCGCCCGCTGCAGCAGGAACGATCGGTGGTCCGGGCCCGCCCGCCTGGGCGGGCGGGCCGGTGTAAGGATGGTCATCGCAGGGCTCTTTGCTGGTGATCGGATCGTTTCGTATCTGTCAAAGCTGCGGGGACTGGGACTGGTGGGATCGGGGTTGGGGTTGCCTGCGGGGGCTCGATGGCCAGGTGCGGGAGGCGCCGGTCGAGCCAGCGGGGCAGCCACCAGTTGGCGTTGCCGAAGAGGTGCATCACGGCCGGCACCAGCACGGTCCGCAGGACGAACGCATCCAGCGCGACCGCGGCGGCCAGCCCGATGCCGAACTCGGCGACGTCCCGCTGTCCCATGAACGAGAATGTCACGAACACGCAGATCATGATCGTCGCCGCGGCGGTGATGACCCGTCCGGTCTCGGTCTGCCCGGTGCGCACGGCCCGTCGGCTGTCCCGGCTGTGCGCCCATTCCTCGTTCATCCGGCTGACCAGGAAGACCTGGTAATCCATGGACAGGCCGAACAAGATGGCTAGCGTGACCACGGGCAAGAACGCCTCGAGCGGCCCGGCCTTGCCCAGGCCGAACGCGCCGGTCCCCCAGCCCCACTCGAAGAACGCGGTCAGCACCCCGAACGAGGCCGCCCCGGCCAGCAGGTTCATCACCGCCGCGGTGGCCGGGATGAGCAGGCTGCGGAACGCCGCCACCAGCAGCAGGAAGCTCAGCCCGATGATGGCGAGGAGGAACCACGGCATCTTGCCGGCTACTACGGTGGCGAAGTCGGCGTACGTCGCGGTGATGCCGCCGATGTACACCCGCAGCGTGGTGCCGTGCTCGGCGGCCGGGATCGTGTCGTTGTGCAAGGTGGCGATGAGGTCGGAGGTCGCCTTCGCCTCGGGTGATGTGCCGGGGATCACCTGGATAACCTCGATGCCGTGCGCCAAGGCCAAGGGCGTCACTTTCGTCACGTCGGCCACATGGGGAAGCTGGTTTTCCAGCGTCATCACCGCGGCCACGTCGGCTGGGCCACCGGTCTGGGCGACGAGGGTGAGCGAGCCGGTGAAGCCCGGCCCGAAGCCGTCGGCGAGCAGGTCATAGGCCTGCCGGGTGGTGCTCGACGCGGGGTCGTTGCCCTCGTCGGAGGAGCCGAGCCGCACGCTCAGCAACGGGATCGCGAGCGCCAGCATGACCGCGGTCGCCGCGATGGCGAGCACAGCCGGCCTGCGTTGGACGGTTCCCGCCCAGCGGCTCCATGCCCCTGGGGAGACGACCCCCCTGGCCCCCATGCGACGGCGCTGGCGGCGGGAGAGCACACGGATGCCGAAGACACCAAGCAGCGCGGGCAGCAGGGTGACCGCCGCGAGCACGGTGAAGACGACGGTGAGCGCGGAGGCGACGGCGAGGCCGTTCAGGAAGCTGACCCCCAGGACCAGGATGCCGAGCAGCGCGATGCACACCGTGCTGCCCGCGAACAGGACGGCGCGGCCCGAGGTGTCGATGGCCTTGACCGCCGCCTCTTCGGGCGTGAGCCCTGATTGAAGGCCCCGGCGGTGCCTGGTGACGATGAACAGGGCATAGTCGATGCCCACGCCGAGCCCGATCAGCGCGCCCAGGATCGGCGCGATGCTGACGACGTTCATGGCGTGGGTCAGCGGCGCGATCGCCATCAGCCCGCCGCCGACCCCGGCGATGGCCGTGACCAGCGGCAGCAGCGTCGCCAGCAGCGAGCCGAAGGCGATGAACAACACGACCGCGGCCGCGATCACGCCGACCACGGAGCTGACGCCTAGCGACGACTGCTCGGTCCGCCTGATGGCGTCCCCGCCAAGCTGGACGTCGAGCCCGGGCGCGCGGGCCGCCTCGGCGGCATTCACGACCCGGGTGATATCCGCCGTGGCTATGTCGTTGGACTGCTTGGTGAAGTTGACCACGGCGTACGCGATGCGGCCATCCTGGCTGATCTGGGCCGCCCTGTGCGGCCCGTACGGGCTGACCACGCCCGCGACCTCGGGCATCGTGGCGACCGTGCGGAGCATCGAGGTGATCCGGAGCGTAACCGACCGGTCGCGCACGGTACCGTGGTTTACCCGCCAGACGATCGTGTCGGAGTCGCCGGCCTGAGTCGGGATGGTCTTGGCCAGCAGCTCCTGGGCGGTGGTGGAACCTGTTCCTGGCAGCGAGAACGAGTTGTTGTAGTCGCTCTTCACGGCCTGGGAAAGCGTGCCGAGGCCCACCAGCACGAGTACCCAGGCCGCAATGACCGCGAACCGGTAGCGAAAACACCACCTGGCGATGGCAGACATGATTCTGAGATGTCCTTCCTGCAGTGATCTTTTATCTGGCGGGTTGCGGCATGGGGAGTGGCCAGAGTGGTCGTCCGCGTGTCTGATGGGCGCGCTACCGTCGGTGCTGCCGCTGCCGGGCCGAGAACCGTGAGCCGCCGGGGCCGCCGGCAGCAAAGAATCCGGCCAGTCCGCTGCCCGTAGGGCAGGAGGGTCCATGTCGGCCAGCGGCAGCGATTACCCCGATCGCGACCGCGCCGCCCGCGCCGTTGGGGCCGAGGAAACCGGTCACAGGGCGGGCGGTGAAGGTGAGCCCGTAGACGGCGGCGACCGGGCCGTAGCGCTTGGTGAGCTTCTCTGCTTCGATCATGTCTGGCACGCTAGGAGCGGGCGCCTGGGCCGCGCTTCTGTCACGGTGACCGGATTCGCCGGCTGGTCGTGTCCGGCTGTTAGGTAATGCCGGGGCGAAGACGCATGGCTCGGGTCCTTGGCGGGATGTGCGGACGGGATGGGAGCCGATGCTGTGCGGGCGGAGCGAGCAGCTGGCAGCCATCGCACGGCTGCTGGGGGGAATGCAGTCGGGCCGGGCCGGCGCGCTGGTGCTGCGCGGCGAGGCGGGGATCGGCAAGACGGCGCTGCTGGAGGCCGCGGCGGATAAGGCGGCCGGGGCGCGGGTGCTGCGGGTGGCCGGGGTGGAATCGGAGGCCGAGCTGCCGTTCGCGGCGCTGCACGCGCTGCTGCGCCCGGCGCTGGATCAGATCGGCGCGCTGCCCGGGCGGCAGGCGGCGGCGCTGCGCGGCGCGTTCGGGCTGGCGGAAGAGACGGTCACGGACCGGTTCCTGGTCGGCCTGGGGGTGCTGAGCCTGGTCGCGGAGCTGGCGGAGGACCGGCCGGTGCTGGTGCTGGTGGATGACGCGCAGTGGGTGGACCGGGCGTCGGCCGATGCGCTGGTGTTCGCCGCTAGGCGGTTGCAGGCGGAGCGGGCCGCGGTCCTTGTGGCGGCGCGGGATGAGCCGCCGGGCGCCGGCCTGCCGGGCCTGCCGGAGCTGCGGGTGGGCGGGCTAGACCAGACGGCGGCGGAGCAGCTGCTGGCCGGGGCGGGGCTGGTGGCTGCGGTCCGCGATCAGCTGATCGCCGAGGCGGGCGGGAACCCGCTGGCGCTGATCGAGCTGTCCCGCGGCCTGTCGGCGGCGGAGCGGGCCGGGTCGGTGACGCCGCTGATCTTGCCCGCCGCTTCTGCGGTTAGCCGGGTGCAGCAGGCGTTCGGTGCCCGGATCGGCGGGCTGCCGGAGGCAGGCCGCCGGGCGGTGCTGGTCGCGGCGCTGGGCGGGCTGGCGGATCTGGCGGAGGTCAGCCGGGCGATCGCCGCCTCCGGCGGGTCGCTGACCGACCTGGCCGCCGGCGAGCGGGCCGGGCTGGTGCGGGTGACCCCGGCGGGGGTCATCTTCTCCCATCCGCTGGCCCGGGCGGCGGTGCTGGCCGGCTCCGATGTCGCGGAACGGGCAGCGGCGCACCGGGCGCTGGCCGGGGTGCTGGACGGTGACCGGCGGGCCTGGCACCTGGCCGCCCTGGCGGACGGCCCGGACGAGCAGGTCGCCGCCGAGCTGGACGCCGCCGCCCAGCGAGCTGACCGCCGGGGCAGCCGCGCCGCCGCCTCCGCCGCCTACGAACGAGCCGCCGCGCTGTCTGCCGGCCCGGCGGCCAAGGGGCGTCGGCTTGCCCTGGCCGCCGAGGCGGCGACCGACGCCGGTCAGCTGCCCCGGGCCGCGGACCTGGCCGGGCAGGCCGGGCAGCTGGTGACCGATCCGGCGGCGGCCATGGTGCTGGCCCGGGTGCGGGCGCAGTTGGAATTCGAGGCCGGCCGGCCCGCCGATTCGGTGGGCATCCTGCTGGAGTGGGCCGCACTGCTCGGCCCTGCCGACCCGGGCGCCGCAGAGGCGGTGCTGGCCGGGGCCGTTCATATGCTGTGGCTGGCCGCGGGCCCGGCGCACCCGGAGCTCGAGCGGCGGGCCGCGGCCATGACGCCGCCCGTGGGAGCGAGGCTCGTGGAGTTCCTGCAGGCGGTGCGGCGGTTGCAGGACGGCGATACCGACGCGCCGGTCACCGTTCCGGCCACGCCGGATCATCGCTCGCTTCCGTTCTTCGCCGGGTTCTCCCAGCTATTCTTCGACTTCGTCCGGGGGGACGTGCCGGCCGTCGGGCGCCGCGCCGCCGACATGGCTGCCGAGTGCCGTGACGCCGGGATCGCCGGCCTGCTGGCGTACGCGCTGGTCTATCTCGCCACCGCGCAGCTCCTGCACGGCGAGTTCCTGGACGCGATCGCAGCCGCCGAAGAGGGCCTGCGCATCGCCGCCGACACCGGGCAGACCCACGTGACCCGCGAGCTGGCCTCCACCGCCGCAGGGCTGGCTGCCATCACCGGTGACGAGGAGGCGTGCCGGGCCCGCGCGGCCCAGGTACGAGAACTGTCTGCCGGGGTGCAGACCCTGGCGCCGGCGGGAGCGGACTGCGCGCTAGCGATGCTCGATCTGGGGTGCGGCCGCTACCAGTCAGCCCTGGACTGGATGCGGGCAGCAACGTACGGCCCAGCCCGGCGCAACCCGGAGGTGCTGTACGCCTATCCGGTACATGTTGAAGCGGCGGTCCGGGCCGGCCGGACCGATCTTGCGGCCCGGCCGCTGGCCCAGTTCACGGCCTGGGCCGGCGCCATCGGCCAGCAGTGGGCCACCGCGGCGGCCGCGCGGTGCGCCGCGCTGACCGCGGATGATGCCGATGCCGAGCCGCTGTGGCGGGAGGCGATCGCCGCGCATGAGGGGGATGGCCGCCCGTTCGAGCAGGCGCGCACCCGGCTGCTGTACGGCGAGTGGCTGCGCCGTAACCGGCGCCGCGCCGACGCCCGCGAGCACCTGCTCGCCGCGGCGGCCGCCTTCGCGCGGATGGGTGCCCGGCCCTGGCAGGAGCGCGCCGAGGCCGAGCTGCGCGCCGCCGGCGCCGGGGCGCCGGCGGTGACAGCCGATGACCCGCTGGCCCGGCTGACCCCGCAGGAACTGCAGGTCGTCCGGCTGGCCGCGGCCGGCGCGTCGAACAAGCAGATCGGCGCCCAGCTGTTCTTGTCCCCGCGCACCGTGGGCTTCCACCTGTACCGGGCCTTCCCCAAGCTCGGCGTCACCACACGGGAAGAGCTGGCCCGCTACGCGCCATGACCTAGCCGCCCGCCAGAACGACCGGGCGGATCAGGTCACCGCGGCAGAAGCGGCCGGCCGGTACCGGTTCCTAGCGTCGAAGATGCACCGAGCGTCTGCGGCGGAGAAAACGAGATGGAAGTCCCAGGTACTCGCTGGCCGCGGAACTGCGGGCGCGTCAGGTTGATACGCGCGGGGAGGATCGTCTGGGTTCGCCGGACCGTCAAGTGACACATAACAACCATTCGGCGACCAGCCAGGAATCATGCCAGCGATCTTGCATGGCAATACATATCGGCGGATCTAGCGCGCTGGCCAACGCCAGGGACCGTAACGCAGCGTGATGACCACTCTCGAACGTGAGTGGCCTGATCGCCCGTTATTTACTGTCCGCGTAACAGGTCTGGTTTGCTCTTGAGCGAGCGATAGTTCCGATTCTGGCGCGGTCATTGCAGGCGCGACAGTATGGTTTTCACCGCTGATCGGTGGTCGACCCGGGATGCGCCAAGTTTACGGAACCAGGATCGCTGCCGTCTTGAGTACGCCCAGATGTGGCCGAGCGCCTCGGCTCGGGCGGCGGCAAGGTCGGTGCCGTCGAGTTCCGTGATGGCCTTCCCGGTCCAGGCGGCCATGCGGACGAACTCGCGGTACCCGTGCGTCTGCGACGCCACGTTGCGCCGGCGCCCTGGCCGGCGAGCCTGCTCGACGAGCCGGTACCGGCGGTCGAGCTCTGCGATCTCCTCCAGCAGCCCGTCGCGGATCTGGGCGTCCAGTGTCATCTCGATCCGCCTGTCGGTCTCGGCTTTCCCTGGGTCGATGCCGTACACCGCGAGCGCGAACGGCGCGGCCACCTTGGTGCCCGCGCGGCCGGCCATGCGGCGCACCAAGGCGTTGAGGATCGCCTCGTAGTTGCTCGGGTGCACGCGCCGGGCCACCTCGGGTGCAAGCCGCGCGAGCACCTGGTAGGCGCCGTCGATTTCGCTGCGCGGGAAGTCGCGTTCGAGCGACCGGCGAAGCGTTCCCGTCCCGGTCAGGTCCCAGCCATCCAGCACAGACTGGATGTACACGCCGGTGCCGCCGACCAGGACTGGCAGGGCATCCCCGGACGCGGCCAGTGACGCTAGCTCGTCCCGCGCTAGCTGCGCGTACGCCTCCAGCGGCAGCTTCGACGACGGCTCGGCCACGTCAAGCAAACGGTGCTCGAACCCTCGCATCTGCGACGGCTTGACCTTGCTCGTGCCGATGTCCATGCCGGCGTAGACCTGCCGTGAGTCGGCATTCAGGACGACCGGGCGCAGGCCACGTTCGGACGCGGCCTGGCAGATGTCGAGCGACAGCGCGGTCTTGCCGGATGACGTCGGGCCGTAGATGGCGACTGCGCGGCGGCGCCCGGGCAGCCGCATCCACCGCGTGAGGTTGCCGGACTGGTGCATGATGCCCCAGGCGCGTAGGCGGCGGCGCAGATCCGCCGGGCTGGTCGCGGCGGTAGCCGCAGGCGGTCAGTGTCCGGGTCAGGAGCCGGTTGTTGACGTCGGCGACGAACACCCCGGCCCTGGCCGATCATCCTGGGCAGCCGCCATGCCCCTTCCGGGGCCTTTCGGCGGTCAGCAGGTGCTTGCGCATGACCGTGGTGTGCAGCAGCACCGGCGGCCTGGACGGCCACCCGGCTCATCGAGGAACCGTGGAATCCGCTCATAGCGCTGGCAAGGTCAGAGCGTGCTGTTCGCTGGCACAATGCGCGGCCCGGCAACGAAAGGGGCCAGCTCGCAGGCCGCCAGTCCCTGATCACTGGTGGCGGCAGCTAGTGCAGCGCCGCGATGGTCTCGCCTATCAGCCCAGCCGGGTCCCGGTCTGCAGCGGACAGCTGGTCCCGCACGGTATCCAGCGGGACGCCGGGCAGGAGGCTCTTCAGCACATAGCCGCACCGTATTGACCCGGGACTGTCGACGGCAACTGGATTTCCGCCTAGAGCGGCGGCGGCAAGCCGGAAGCTGCCAGCGCGGGTACTCCTCCGCGGCCGGACAAGCCGGTTAGATCAGCGTCGCCGCTGCAGCACGTCCAGGGTTGCGTTACCAGCACGTCGATCGGCCAGGTCTGCCAGAGCGGATGCGTCGCCGCGTGTTGACAAGCCCTATCCGGTGTGGCTGGCTGACGGAGCTGGCGTGCTGAGCAGCATGATATGGATCTGCCGGTCTTTGATCCGCCGGGCATATGCGTCATAGCCGCCATAGATCTGGCAGGCTCGCTCCCAGATTGCCTGCCGCTCTTCTCCTTGAACCTCGCGGGCAACAGCCGCCGTGCTCTTGTCCTGGTAGATAACCTGGATCGCCGGGTCGGCCCGGAGATTGTAATACCAGCCGGGCGTGCCCTTTTGCCCGAAGCGAGTCCCGATGACGGCAAGGTCGCCGGCAAAGGGAACGCCCAGCAACGGCGTCGTACGGGTCCGCCCGCTGCGCGCGCCGGTCGTGACAATGGTGATGACGGGAATGCCCGCTACCAACGACGCCAGCGTGACCTGGCCGTCGCTCAGCCGCAACAGAAACCTGTCCAGATGCGGCCCGGACTTGGCGAACAACCAGGCACCTGGCCGCGATGACGAGACATGCCACATCGCGCGCTGCGCGGCGTTTGGCTCGGGAACCTCGTAGGCCAGCGCCTGGATGAGCCCCATCCGGGCAAGTGTAGAAGCGTCCGCGGATGCCCCGCCAGCCCGGGGCGGCCAGAACACGCCGCTGATCATTCCGCTGACCGGGCAGGCAACGAGTTCCTGCGCGAGGCATGGCGAATTCGCGCCAGCGCTGTCAACGGGGCATATTTGCCAGATCTGCGCCGCCGCCGTCCAGGTCAGCACCGAGCCGGTGCCCGCGCCTATCGGCGGTTCACGTGCGTCATGCAACTCATAAGGCGACGACGCAGCGTGACGTGCGGGTGGCGTCACTGCGCTGCTCCGGTCGGCGGCGGGTATCGGCCGGCAAGGCCGCCCGGTGAGCGGTGGTTCTGCCCTACTGTCGGGATATGCCTGCCACGAAGCGGCCGACCCCGGAGGACAGTGTGACCGCCCGCCAGATCCTGCTCGACGGGCTGGCCCGCGACGCTGACATCTTCGAGCTGGTGAGCGAGCTTGCGCCGCTGCACCCGCGGGACAACACCTTCCCCGGCGAGGTGTTCCTGCACCTGGCGGCGGACGCGCTGGACTGGTGCGGGGCCAGCCGGTCCGGCCCGCTGGCCTTGGAGGGACTGCGCGAGCAGTTCCTGCCCGAGTGCACGTTCCGCGGCCGGCAAAATAAGAAGTTCCAGTACGCGGTGCTGGCCGCGGCGGCCCTGCATGGCGGGACCGAACCGGATCTGCTGGATGAGGTCGCCTGGTGGCAGGCCGATGACTTCTGGCAGTACGCCCTGTTCGCGGCGGTCGGCTACATCCGCGCCGCCGCGAGCCGGGCGGGCGTGCCGGTGCGTCAGGCATGCCAGGACCTGGCCGGGCGCCCTGGCCACCACCCAGCGCAATAACGACCAGTTCAGGAGGCTGTGAAAGCGGTCATCTGACGGCGGGGCGGCCGATCATGACGGCGGCTATTGCCCGGCACGTTTGCAGTGGTGGTCATACTGGCCACGGGGCTGCCCGGCGATGGCGGGGCATCGCAGGCCCGGCCGGTGCGTTGCCTGCCGCTGCCAGTTGCTGGTGCTCGCGGGGCACGAGACCGGACGTGGGCTGCCTGGACGCTGGCAGGCCCATCGCTTCTGCCTCGGTGCGGCCCGGACGGACCGGGCCGTGAGGTGGCATGAATCAGGCGCCGCGGCCGGCGGCGCCTGATCGGGACGGTGGGGCTGTGCGGGCCACAGGCTAGCTCAGGCGCCGGCGCCGGCCTGGGCAGGTGCCGCGAGGACCGGGGTGCCGGGGGTGAGCCGGCGGCCGCGGAGGTAAACGACGGCCAGCCGGGTGAGCACGTCGGCCAGCGCCATCATGACCAGCGCGGCGGTCCAGGCGCCGGGGCCGGTGATGTGGTGCGCGACGCTGAAGGCGGCGATGGCCGGGCCGGCCCCGTGGGTCGCGGCGAAGTAGAAGACCATCCGGGCGCCGACGCCGGCGATCCACATGCTCGCCGCCAGGACGCCGGCGCGGCCCAGCGGCCGGCCGTCACCGCCGGCCCGGAGGTGCGTAGCCAGGCCGCCGACCGCGCCCAGGGCCGCGCCGGCCGACAGGCAGAGCAGGTCCAGCGCGATGTCGCTGCCGCCGCCCGGCACCGAGTGCAGGAACATCACGGCGGCGGCGCCGACGGCCAGGACCGGGACGGCCAGGGTTCGCAGGTCGAGCTGGTGCTCGCGGATCTGGCGGACGACGAGGAGGACGAGCAGCGCGTTGATCAGGTAAATGTTCATGCCGCCAGCGTGCCGCGCGGGCCCGGTCGGGCGCGTCATCCCGTGGATGGGAGTCCGGGTTGATGCCGCTGGTCAACCCTCGGGTTGACCAGCCTGTCCCGGTACCGCACACCAGCGTTGACTACAGAAAGCGAGACCGCAGCGTCCCGGCCCCGTTCGTGATCCCTGCCGAATACGAGTGGCGGCCAGTTGCGTCAGCCGTGCAGATGATCTCGCGCAGATTATCCGCTTCTGGGCGGCCCTATGCGCCGTGGCGGTTGGCTTGGTGCGGTGCAATCCGCGGCCGCAAGATGCGTTCGGCCGGGCAGCGCCAGCCTCGCCGGGCTCTGGGTGGTTGTCTTCGGCGGGAACGCTGGGCGTCCGGGGCCCGGGCGTGTATCAGAAGCGGTGCGTGGCCCCTCCGTTAAGACATCCGGCGATGACGGTCTCGCCTGGGACCAGGGGGGCAGTCACTGGCGTTCGCGGCCTGGCGTTGCTGCGGTAGGCGACCTGGGCTGGCGGACCTACAGCGCCAGCCGGCACCGGCTTGATCAGAGAGGATTGGTCGGGATGCGGAAGATCGGTGATCACGCTGTTGTCCTTGGGGCCAGCATGGGCGGGCTGCTGGCGGCCCGGGTGCTGGCCGATGCCTACCAGCGGGTGACGATTGTCGACCGCGACTTGCTGCCGGAGGGCGCGGCAGACCGGCAGGGGGTTCCGCAGGGCCGGCATGCGCACGCACTGCTGGCGCGCGGCGCGCAGATCCTCGATGAGCTGTTCCCGGGCCTGCTGGCCGACCTGGCGGCGGCTGGGGTGCCGGTGCTGGCTAGTCCCCGGGAGTTGTGGTTCTCGGTCGGGGGTCATCTGCTGTGCCTGGACGGTGACGGTGACGGCGAGGACCCGGGCTACCTGGCCAGCCGGCCGTATCTGGAAGGCCAGGTCCGCGCCAGGGTCCGGGCCCTGGACAACGTGTCGGTCAGGGACCGGTGCGCGGCGGCCGGGCTGGTCACCACGCCCGCCCGGGACCGGGTCACCGGCATCCGGGTGCGGCCTGCCGGCAGCGGGGACGAAGAAGTAATAGCCGCTGACCTGGTTGCCGATGCGACCGGCCGCAGCGGGCGGACTCCAGTATGGCTGAAAGAAATGGGGAGAGTGTCAGATATTTTGTGCGCGGGGTTTTTCCCTGTCCGGTTCCGGGTGTTTATCCGGAACCGTTTTCTCGCGCTATCTGATGTCGTGCTGCCCGGTTTATCCCGCGGTCCGGCGGAACCGGGCATTTGGTGCCGTTCCGGGACTGATGCTGCGCGTCCCGGTTTTCCCGGCGTCTTGTGCTGTTGCGGGCGCCTGCTGCCTGATCCTCTTCGGATCGCATGGCGGGCCGTTCCCGTCTGTCATTAAGCATAGCAGACGGTAATGACGCGGGCGGGGTGACACGCGCGTGCCCTTTTCCTCTGTTGAGTTCTCAAGGTGCGTGCGGGCGGTGCCGCGTCCCCCGGGCGGGTGCCCGGGGTCAGGGGTGCAAGATGCCGGTGTGCTCGGCGATCGCGTCGTCCAGGCCGGCGGCGGCGATGGCGAGCGCGGCGTGCAGGCCTGCCAGGTCCTGCCAGTCCCCGGCGAGGCCGGCGCAGGCGCCCTCGGCGGCCGGGTCGCCGGCCAGGGCGCCGGCCACCGCGGCGGCGCAGCCGAGCAGGTCAGCGATCTCCTCCGCGTCCAGCGCGTCGAGCGGGACACTGCCCGCGCGCGTGCCGTTGCCCGGTAGCGGCATCCCGCACCCCCGTAGTGCCTAGGCCCGGTCGGCGAACCGGTCCGGCCAGGCGGCGACCACCTCGCCCCAGGCCTCGCGCCAGCCCTGGGTCACGTGCCCCTCGATCAGCCGCGGCGCCCCGTCGCGCTGCGCCTTGGGCTTGCCGGCCTGCTTCGCGCGCTGCTCGGCCCGCTTCTCCTCGGCATCGAGGATAGCCAGCCACAGCGTCTTAGCGACCGAATCATCGCTGGGGAACTGGGTGCGCGTCTTCAGCACTTTCCGCATTTCCCGGTTGAAGCTCTCGATCGCATTTGTCGTGTAAAGGACTTTCCGCAGCGCGGGCCCGTATTCCAGGAACGGGATGAACCGGTCCCACGCCCGTTCCCAGACCGCCACGGCCGCCGGGTACTTCTTCCCCAGCGCCGTGCCGGAGAAATCCGCCAGAGCCGCGTAAGCCGCGTCCGCGTCGCACGCGGTATAGATGCTCCGCAAGCCCGCGGCCATCGCCTTGCGGTCGTTATACGACGCGTAGTTCAGGCTGCGGCGGATGAGATGGACCGTGCAGGTCTGCACCGTCGACTCCGGCCACGTGCCGGTGATCTCGTCCCCCAGGCCGGCCAGCCCGTCGCAGCAGACGAACAGCACCTCCTCCAGGCCCCGGTTCCGCAGTTGCGCCAGCGCCTGCGCCCACGCCTTGGCGCCCTCGGCGGCCGCCACCCAGATGCCCAGCACCCGCTTGGCGCCGCCGTCATCGATCCCGACCGCGATGTTGACCGCCTTGTTCCGCACCGCCGCCCCGTCCCGCACCTTGGCGACCAGCGCGTCGACGTAGACCACCGGGTAAAACGGCTCCAGCGGCCGGTGCTGCCACTCCCGCATCGCCTCCAGCGCGCCGTCAGTCACCCGCGAGACCGTGTCCGGCGACAGGTCCACCCCCGAGGTCTGCCGCACGTGCCGCGCGATGTCCCGCACGCTCATCCCCTTGGCATACAGCGAGACGATCACCGCGTTCAGCCCGTCCGACCGCGTCGCCTGCTTCGGGACCAGCACCGGGTCGAACGACCCGTCCCGGTCCCGCGGCACCGCCACCTTCACCGGGCCCACCTCCGTGTTCAGCGTCTTGACGCTGGACCCGTTCCGCCGGTTGTCCGTCCCCTCGCCGTCCTCCAGGTGAGCCCCGAGCTCCGCCGCCAGGCCCGCCTGCAGCACCTGCCCGATCACCCCCGTCAGCAGCCCGCCCGGCCCGGTCAGCGTCACCGGCTCCCCGGACCTGGCCCGCCCCGCCAGCTGCCCCGCCAGCGACGCCACCACCTCCTCCGGCAGCACCAGCCCCGGCCCATCACCCCCACCCGGGACCCCCGGCGAAAATCCCCCCGCCAGGTCCTCGACTTGACCCGCCGGATCCTCTAGCATCGTCATCTTGACCTCCCCATGGTCACGGCCACCCCCAGTGGCCTGCGGAAACGCTCCTGTCTACCACCCCCCGCACAAAATTTCTGACAGACTCGAAATGGGCTACGACGCGCCCGCCGAGGAGGAGGTCCGTGTCGACGTCGGGTACGCCAGCCGTCACCTGCGGCTGCGCCCCGGCGCGCTGGGCGAGCAGAAGCTGGTCCTGATCGGCACCGAGCCCGCCCGGCCGACCGCGCTGGCCCTGTTCGCCCAGGAACACGACCGCTGGATCCTGACCCTGGCCGGGTACGCCGGTCATCATCCTCCGACGGACCCGGACGGATTCCTGGCCTTCGCCCGCGCCGTCGCCCCGCCGCACGTGTTCACCGCGATCGCCGCCGCCAGCCCGCTGGATGACATCCGCGCGCACCGGTTCCCGGCCAACCTGCGGCGGCGGTATGAGCGGCTGCGCCGGTTCCCGTCCGGGCTGGTGGTCACCGGTGATGCGATCTGCTCGTTCAACCCGGTCTACGGGCAAGGCATGTCGGTGGCCGCGCTGGAAGCGGCCGCGCTGCGGGACAGCCTGGCCGGCGGCGAGACCGACCTGGCCCGGCGGTTCTTCCGGGCCGCCGCCAAGCCGGTGAACACCGCCTGGCAGCTGACCACCGGCGCCGACCTGACCATCCCGTCAGTGGCCGCACCCCGCCCCTGGCCAGCCCGCATGATTAATGCCTACATCGGTGCCCTGCAGGCCGCAGCCGAGCACGACCCGGTACTCACCGAGCAGTTCCTGCGCGTCACCGGGCTGCTCGACCCGCCCGCCCGGCTGCTGCGCCCCGGCACGCTGCGGCGCGTGCTCACCGGGAACCTGCGTGCCGCCCCCGCCCCGTCCCCAGCCCGGCCCTCGTCGGTCCTCACCGGCACAACCCGGTAACCCGCTACCGCACGCGCAGCAGCCTCGCAGGCGGTACTGCAGTGCCTGGAGCGTGCAACCGGTACATATCACTCCACGCCGCGCGCCATTACCAGGCACCGCCGAACAGAGGGCCTGGATACAGATCGGCGGGTCCGCGCGCGTTCTTTACGGCCGTCGATGACGCAGCGTTACAAGATGGATGGCTGGGCTCGCAGGCGACACGCCGAAGCAGCAGACAGGCGACATTGTTTTCGATTATTCGAACGTTAGCGAAGGCAACTAAATTTTGGGGAGCCAGTACGGGAGCCAACGGAGGCAGACGCCACGCGACGCCCCCGACAGTCAGCCACAATAAGTACTGCTGGGTGGCTCGTAGAGCGACATCAGACGACGTCCCGCGACGGTTCGAATGTGCCTTCTGAGCAGCGGGTCGCGGGTTGGAATCCTGCCGGGCGCGTCTAGAGCCCAGCTCAGCGCTCCTACAGCAGGATCCGTCAAGCGTCTATGGCGCTTACCCCGGGGAGTCCACCGAAGCGGGCCGTGGCATCACGGCTCAGTATGGTTCGACCGGTCTGAGCCGCGTGGCCGGCGATGATCAGGTCGTGTGCGCCGCGCGGGGAACCGGATCGGCGGACATGGGCGAGCAGGCGTCCGTGGTGAGCCGCGGTCGCCTGCGTGTAGTCAAGGACATCGACGGCGGATGTTATCGCCACGAGTGCCCTGGCGCGTTCGGCTGCCCGGTCGGCCGTCTCCGCCATCTCGATGCCGACGCGGTACTCGGCGACAGATACCGAGGCGATGGCAAGTTCGTCGTCATCCAATGACGAGCGGTCCATGGTTCCGCGTTCGTAGGCGATCAGGATGTTGGTGTCGAGGATCAGGCGTCGGCCCACGGATCGCGCACCTCCGTGGTAACCATGGCGACGGCCTCTGCGATGGCCTGGCTGAATTCATCGTCCGGCGGGGGCACGTCCGCGAGTGCCGCGCGCAGGTCAGCGCCGGTGCGGCGATGGGCGGGGCCGATCTCGGCGACCGGGTGGTTGCCGCGGACGATGGTGATCGTCTCACCGCGCTCGACGGCATCGAGCAGGTCCGAGAAATGCCGCGATGCCTCAGTTGCGGTCATGGTCTTCATGAGGCCAATCTATCTGATAATCAGATTCACCACTAGGGCGCCCGCGGCGCGCCGTGTGCAACCGCGACTGCTCGGCGAGGCCCCCCTTTCGCTGGCCGGGATTCACTCTGGCGCAGGCGGGATCCCAAGCGCGTCATGGCCGCTTGCGGCGAGCGGGTGGCGGTTCTACGAGACGGGCAGGGTGCGCATGACGCCAAGGAGCCGCGTGACTTCGACCGCGACGGAGTCCCGGCCGACCCCGAGGTAGGCGCGTGTGTCGACGGCGGCCGGATGTGCGGCGAGGTACTCGCGGACGGACACGGTGAAGGCGTTGTTCAGGTGCGTGGCGATATTCACCTTGGTGATACCGCACGCCACCGCCCGGACCAGGTCGGCGTCGGCTACGCCGGAGGAACCGTGCAGAACCAGTGGGGCGGGGACGGCAGCGCGCAGGGCGCGAATGAGGCCGAAGTCCAGGCGCGCGTCGCGCGTCAGCATCGCGTGGGAGGTGCCGACCGCTACGGCCAGCGCATCCACGCCGGTGGCCGCGACGTAAGCGGCGGCTTCGGCGGGGTCGGTACGGGCCCCGGGTGCGTGGACGCCGTCCTTGCCACCGACCTCGCCGAGTTCGGCCTCGACCCAGACTCCGGAGTCGTGGCACAACCGGACCACGTCGGCGGTGGCCTTGACGTTGTCCTGATAGCCGAGAGCGGAGGCGTCGAACATCACCGAGCTGAAACCCAGCGCGATCGCTTCGCGGACCAGGGCCTCGCCGGTGGCGTGGTCGAGGTGCACCGAGACCGGCACGCTGGCGGCCCGGGCGGCGGCCAGGACGGCGTACGCGAGGGGCGCCAGCGCACCGTGGTAGCGGGTCGCGTTCTCGCTGATCTGCATGATGACGGGGGCGTGCGCTGCCTCGGCGCCTGCGATGATCGCCTCGGCGTGTTCGAGCTGGATGACGTTGAACGCGGCAGCACCGTGACCCGCCCGTGCGGCGGCCGTTACTATCTCTGCGGTGCCGGTGAGAGGCATGGCGTCCTTCCGAGGTCAGTCAGCGCGCAGCGGCCGGAGCAGCCGGGGGCGATCGTGGAAGAGGAGCTGGAAGGCGCCCTCGTCGGCGTGCGGTCCTAGCAGTGTGCCGGGCTGCTGCAGCGCGGTGGCTGCCCAGGTGAGAGCGGTCCTTAGCGCGGGTTCTCCCGACGCGCCGCCCGCGAGGAAGCCCGATAGCAGGGCGTCGCCCGCGCCGACGGCGCTCCGGGCGTGTTCGATAATCACCTCGGCGTGCAGGACCAGGTCCTCTTCGACCAGGAGCGCGCCGTCCGCGCCCAGGCTGGCCAGGATCGTCCGGGCTCCCAGCTCCTGCAGACGACGAGCCGCGTCGAGGGCCTGGCCAACCGTGGTGACGCGCCTGCCCGCTGCCTCGGCGAGCTCATGCGCGTTCGGCTTGACCAAATCGGGGCCGGCGGCCAGGGCCGCCAGGAGCGGCGGGCCGGAACTGTCGATCGCGACCTGCAGGGCCGCCTCGCGCGCTCTTCTGGCCAGCCTTTCGTACAGGTCGGGACGGACGCCGGGCGGCAGGCTACCGGTGCCCACCAGCCACCGGGCCTGCGATGCTGCTTTCAGCGTCGCGTCGAGCAGGGCCTCGATCTCGGCGGCCGACAGGGGCGGACCTGGCGTATTGACCTTGGTGACCTTGCCGCCGGGTTCCACGATGCTGACGTTGGTCCGGATGTTGCCTGCGATGGGAATGCACACGTGGTCGATGCCCGCCTGCTCCAGCATCGCTGCGAGCCATGTGCCGTTGGGGCCGCCGACGGGGAGCACCGCACGGGTGCCGACGCCGTGGGCGCGCAGCGCGAGGGAGACATTCACGCCCTTCCCGCTGGGCTCACTCCAGCCGGAGCTGGCGCGGTGCACGGTGCCAGGGACCAGCCGGTCGACCGCGAGGGTGAGATCGACGCTGGGGTTGGGTGTCAGTGTGACGATCACGCGCGGATCACCTGCTTCAGCCCGGCAGCCTCCAGCCGGTACGCGTCCCGTTCGGGGAGTTCCTCCCCGATGACGAGCACGTCGATGTCGGACAGGTTGCCGTACTTGAACAAGCTGGTGCGGTTGTACTTGGTGTGGTCGGCCAGCAAAATCCGACGGCGCGCGGCGGAGAGCATCAGCCGCTTGATGATGGCCTCCGATTCGTCGAGCGTGCTCAGGCCGCGCTCGCTGGAGATGGAATTGGTGCCGAGGAACGCGACATCAACCCGGATCTCCGACAACGCCCGGATGGCCCAGTTGTCGACCCCGGCGAACGTGCGCGTCCGGACCCGGCCGCCCAGCGTGTGGACGCTGAGCCGGGGCCGGTTCACCAGAGCGAGAGCGATGATGAGCGTATTGGTGAAGACGGTCAGGTCCCGGTCCGCCGGGAACATCTCGGCCAGAATAGTGGTGGTGGATCCGGCGTCGAGGAACACGGCGCCCTCGCGCGGGAGTTCGGCAAGCGCCGTCCGGGCGATGCGGCGCTTTTCCTCCTCGTTGCTTCTGCGCACGGTGACGGCGGGTTCGAAGAACAGGTCCTCGATGGCGACCGCTCCGCCATGCACCCGGCGTAGCAATCCGCTGCGCTCGAGCTGGAGGAGATCCTGGCGGATCGTCTCGGTGGACACCTGCAGTTGCTCGGCCATCGCAGCGGCATCCACCCGGCCCTGACCACGTACCGTCTGCACGATCAACTGGCGGCGCTCGACTGCGTAGCGGCTGCGTGGCACAGCGGAGGTCGCCGGGATGGCCGCGCCGCGTGTCATCGGTCCTGCAGCCACGCGGGGAGTTCGGCTGGGGCCGGTATGAGCCCGGCGGCGCAGCCGCCCAGGAGCGCGGCTCCACGGCCGCCGGCCTCGCCCACCTTCGCCACCTCGACGTGTCCCCATAGCTTGCGGCGCAGTTCCCGGACCGCCGCGCTGTGGGCCCAGCCGCCGATCATGACCACCCGGCGCGGGGAACCGACGACCGCGCTGAGGTCTGCGTCCATCTGGCCGACGAGCGCTGCCCCTGTCTCCAGCGCGGCGTACCAGGCCTGGGCGCGGCCGGCCCCGCGGCCGATACCGGATAGGACGACGGTGCCGTCGGGGTTCAAAGCGGCTCTCAGGGTTCCGGATTGATGGCGCATCGCCTGCGCGTCAAGGGAAGCAAGCTGCGAGGAGTCGAACTCCAGCAGGCGCTGGACGTTCTGCAGGAGCAGCCCGCCGCGGGTATCGCCAAGCAGGGCCAGGCGCCCGGGAAGGACGTGGTGTCCCACCGTTACCCCGGCGGCCGCCAGCCGACGGACCGCGTCCGCGGGAACCGGGCCGGGAACGGTACGCACCAGGGCTTCGGCTGTCCCGCACGAGTCGAGCAAGTCACCATCCGCTGCGGCCCCGGCCCCGACCGCAGCGACGAGGTGGTCGTGGCCGGCCACGGTGAGCACGGCCCCGGCTAGGCGCCGGGGCGCCCACGCCGCGCTCACGCACCCCAGCGGCGCCCCGGCGTGGGCGAGCGGGGGCAGCAGCGCGGGCGGCAGCCCCGACCAGTCCAGGGCCTGCGGCCACCAGTCCGCGGTTGTCAGATTCAGCCAGCCGGTACGCGACGCGAGCGAGAACTCGCTTACCGGCTCGCCGCCAAGCGCGACGACGACCCACTCGGGAATGCCCAGTCGGCGTACCGCGCGGCGGGCGTCGGGGTGATGCTCGTTCAGCCAGCGGTGCTTGGTCAGCGACCACTGCGGACGGACGGGCAGACCGGTATGGCTGGTGAAAGCCTCCCCGCCGAGGTCCGCTGCCAACTGGTCCACCAGCGCCCGGTCGCGGTCGTCGTGCCAGGCGATCACCGGTGTGAGCGGCTGGTTCCCGTCACTGAGCAGGACCCCGGCCTCCCCCATGCCAGTCACCCCGACGGCGGCGATAGAACCGGGTGGAGATTGCGCCGATGCCGCGGCAAGCGCGGAGCCTACGGCGCGCAAGACTGCCTCGGGGGCGGTCTCGACTCCGGAGCCGGTGACCTCCCACTCAAGCGGGGCCTTACCGCTCGCCACCTCGCGTCCTGCTGCCGTGCACACGGTGACCTTGCACGAGGTGGTCCCCACGTCCACGCCCGCCAGCAGTGCCTGCGGCATCAGCAACCTCCCGTGACATGCCTCGCGAGAAGCCTTCTCCTTGGGATTACTTGGATATTAGTTGTGTTTACGTGGGAAGCCCACCCCGATGAGAGGTTCGGTCCGAATTTACGTACGCGTTGCCCTGAACTTCTAAGCAGCGGGTCGCGGGTTCGAATCCTGGTATTAGCTTCAATTCCGAACCCTGGTTTGCTTGGTCATACCATACGCGCATCCTATACGCGCACTGGACAACTGTTAGGAGCAGAAGCACAGCGATCGTTAGAACGAGTATTGTTAGGCCCGGCCAACGAAAGTATGTAGCACTGGCACCGACTACAGCGATCGTCGTAAAGCTGAACCCGGCGAGCAGTGGTGCGACTACAGTACCAACTGCGTGGGACCATTCCTGTTTGGGATCCTCTGATTCGTTCACAACGGAGCGCCGAGGTATCGGTTCGCTCATCTTGTTCCTCCTGGTCCGGCTAGATGCAGTGCAGATGAACGTCTCATATTGAACTGAGCAAGCTGAAAAGCATCAAGTGGCCCAGCGCATAGCTGACCCGACGCCCAACTGCTGCGTGAGCTACAGCGTACCCAAACACAGGTACGAAGGTGTGCCCGTGAGCTGTGACAACCTTCTCTACAGCTTCAAGGGCGCACCTTCGGCCCGCCAGGCCTGACGGCCAAGCCGTGAGCAGCGACGGACGGGCGCGAGCGATCGAGGGGAAAAAAGCCGCCAGGGTGACCGCCGTAAGCGGTTGAGGTTCAAACCGGGGGACTCGCCGTTGCGGGGCGGCCCGCTTCGCTCGCGTCCTTCGGACGTAGGCCCTACGGACGCGGCAGCGGGCCCCTACGGCACCCCCAGTGACCGGCCGCCCGCAGTCCTCACCGTATCCCGCTGCCGCGCCCGCCAGCACCACGGCCATGCCGTCAACGTCACGCCGATTGCGCCAGTAGCCGAGAGAATGTCACAGGCCCGAGCACCGGAACGCCGCACATTGTCCGGGTCGGCCCCTCCAGGGGGCTTAACGGCGAGGGCCAGGCCGGAGGCCAGGCCCGATAGGCGCGGCGAACCTCCATTGCTCGACGCGGCACCCGTCAGGAATGCGGGGCGAACAGAACCGCTACGTTTGATCAATGATGCGGAAACACGTACCAGAACAGGACGCCAGTCGGCGTAGCCTGTCCCAGCAGTCGAATCACTAGATATCGCCATGTAGTTGGCCATGATTGCCACGGCTTCCGTGGGGTTAGGTGATCTTCCTGCTGGTCAGTTGTACTGTTAGTAGACACGCGGAAACTCCTTACCTTCCAGTGTGGGGTTTGCCCGGTTTGGATGCCCTCTGCTGGCCCACAGCGGGGGGCATCTGCCTGTGCTTCGTAGAGAGCCTGTCGTGATGTTCTACATGGCCGACCGGAGACCATGTTGCCATCACCGCTCGTGATAAATCGACCACCAGGCGCAAAGTTTCTGTGGCGGGATACCCAGTTACTCCGCCGATCGCTGTCACTGAGGGTTATTCTAGCGATACTTATCGTTACAATTCGGAGGATTCGAAATTAGTTCCCGGTAACTGACCCTAGCTGCATGTACGTTTGATCGGTTAGTGCGGTACGCATCAGGCGTTCCGGGACCACGGCGGCGGCTGGGAAGGCAACTGGTCACAGCCGAGCCTGATCAGATACAAGAGTGACACAGCCGAGTCTGACCACAAAGAAGTTCTTGATGGCGTGACCAAGGCCTTCCTGGCGGGCCGACTCCTATCGCCTCTGGCAACGTGCCACTTCCATGCCAGAACGAGCGGGTAACTGCGGTCACCGGCGGTCACCGGAGGGCAGACCGAACGGCCTCCGACCTGAAGATACGCAGGTTGACCCCTACCTGAAACGAACTTCTAAGCAGCGGGTCGCGGGTTCGAATCTTGCCGGGCGCCCCAGCCAGCCAGGTCGCCGAGCTGCGAAAAATACTGCGGAAAAGGGGGTCCGCCGGGCATTGAAGTTAGTCTTCGCCTAGCTTCATTAGCTCGGATCGCCAGGCCGCGTAGAAGGCTCGCAGTTCGGCCACTGATGAGCCTTCGGGCACGGGTATCTCGTCGTCTGCGAACCGATCCAGGGTGGCGATCATGCCGACCAGGGTCCCGATGTCAAAGCCCGCGTCGATCTGTGCGGCACGGGCCAGCAGGACATCCTTGCCGAAGCGCCGGGCGAGTAGTCGCACGTCGGCGAAGTCCCGTGCCGCGGCCCGGTCGAATAGCGCGAGCAGCTTGCGCCCGGCGAGTTCCTCGGGAGCCAGCGTGGGCCCGGCAGCGGTGGAAGAGGCAGGGAAGTCCGGTGGCGTGTCCACGGCGAGATCGGTCACTACTTCAGCTGTGTCGCTCCGGATGACGAGCCGCAGAATGTGTCGCTGTCGTGGATGCGCTCGGTAGCCCAGCCCCGTTCTCGTGCCGCAGCTTCCAGCGCGTCGCGGGCCGCGGGCACGTGGCCGCGGTCCGGGGCGGTGAAGAAATCCAGGTCTTCTGTAGGCCGTGTCGTCAGGTGCTGCGCGAGCAGGGCCGCTCCCCCTGCCAGCAGAAATCCCTTGCTCGCAGGCAGGCTGAAGAACAGCCTGGTCACCTCGAGCTGGAAGTCCGTCAGGTCCGGCATGCCGGCCCATCTCGCGGGTCCTTGCCCGGCATCTACGCCGCCATCGCGCGGGACGTATCGATTACCGGAGCCCACGCTGACCGGACCGCCCGCGGGAGCACCAGGTCGTCCCACAGGTCGACGAGCAGCGCGCCGTCCACGTAGGCCAGGATGTCGGCCGGGCGGCCCTCCTGCAGCACGATCTCGTACACGCGCGCGCGGTCGGCGCGCGAGCCAAGGTCGAATATCCGCCCGGGCGCCGACCAGTTCAGGTGCAGCGGCAGCCGCACCCGCGCGAACGCGCGCGCCATGTCCAGGCGCGGCAGGTGATCCGGCACCCACGCCCACCTGCCCCGCGCGGCGGGCTGCCGGGTGAACATCACCTGCGGCTGCGCGGCCAGCTCATATCCGGCCTCCGAGAGCAGCCGGGCAAAGGTTGCCACCGTGGGCGACTTCCGGCCATTCTCATACGCCGACAGCGTGGTACGCGACGTGCCAGCCCGCCGGGCAAGCTCGTCCTGGGTCAGGCCAGCACTGGCCCGGGCGTGCTCCAGCAGTCCGCCAGGTTCCATCCCTCATCCTTAACGTATCCGATCAGATACTATCCTACCGGAAACGCCTCGGAGCGGGATTGTGTTCCGCGCCTGAGCTCACTCGAACATGAGCGAGGGTAACTAGATCCCGGGGAGCCAATCAGGGAGCCACCGGAGGCCGACGTTGAGCGACGCAGGGCGACACGCTCGGATGATTCGTCCAGCTAGACGCCTCATAGAGCGACGCCAGGCGACGTCCAGCGATCCTTCAAATGTGCCTTCTAAGCAGCGGGTCGCTGGTTCGAATCCTGCCGGGCGCGCCACAACGAAACCGCAGTTCAAGGCAAACATAGCCAGGCTGACCGGCAGCGCTCACGATGCCCTCCCCCGCCTCCGTGCCCGCTGCGTGCCCGATGGCCTCGTCTCTGACCGTCCCATCTCCGCCGCCGCGCGACTGCTCAGCGCGTCCGCGATGACCTGCTGCCGCTCGTCACTGCCGTGCAGATAGGCCATGGCGGCGCGGGTTGTCGAGTGGCCCATGCGGTCCATCAGTTCGCGCAGGTTGGCACCTTCGTCCGCCGCGAACTGGTTACCGGTGTGGCGCATAGTCGTGAAAGTGAATCGCCGGGCGCCCTGCCGCGCGGAGAGCCGGGTGCCAGGCGCGGCGACAGAAGTTGCTGCGCCTCAGCGGCTTGCCCTCGGAGCTGGTGAACACGAGCCCGTCGTCACCAGGCGCGGCGAAGGTCACGATGTGCGAGGCAGGGTCCGGTGTGATCACCGCGGGAATGGCAACGGTCGGTAACCAGCGTCCGACTTGGGCGGCCCCGAACATGAACCCGCCGCCGCGTTGCTCGCTGAGCTGCCGGGATATCCGGACGGTACGTGCCTGGAAGTCGATGTCGGACCGACGCAGCGCAGCCAGCTCGCCCCAGCGCAGGCTGCCGAAAACGGTGAGCAGCACCAGGGCGCGGTACCGATCGGGCACCGCGTCGGCCAGGGCATAGACCTGGGGAACGGTGGCGAGCTATCCATCCAATGCCGACGAGCAGGCCGGGCGATCCAGTGTCAAGGCTGGGTTGACACCGAAGCGGCCGAGGCGGCAGGTCGAGAATGACGATTACGGGGCATTCGTCCGGCGCGTCCTGCGCGGCTACAGTCGCCGGGTTGCAGACGGCGACGTGGAAGCACTCATCCTCATGACCGGCCTCGCGGACGAGATGGACGCCGCCATCGCCGAGGCAGTCAAGGGCCTGCGCGGCTGCGGGTACTCCTGGGCCGAGATCGGCTCCCGGCTCGGCATCACCCGGCAGGCCGCCCACCAACGGCGGGGCTAGTTCAGGTAGTGGATTTGGGAGCCACTCTGAGAGCCACGCGGACGAACACCCTTGGGATGCTCCGAACTCACCTGGACAACGGGAGGAGGCGAGCCCCAGGTCACGGACTGGTCTGAACAGTCCCGGACGCCAGTACGGGCATCTACGGATCTGAAGGCTGGGGGTTCGAGTCTCCTCCGAGCGCGCCAGGCCACAGGCCACTTGTGATCATGAACCGGCCCCGACCGTAGCCAAGCCGCTCACGCTCTGATGCTCTTCGATGGCGGGAGCTTGGCACGCACGCGCCGCCGGGGCGACAATGCGGGGATGGCTGGTGATGACGGCAGGGCGCAGGTGCAGCTCGACGAAGACACCCTGGCCCGCCGCCGCCGCGACCTCGGCGAGGACCACCCCGACACCCTGACCGCCGCCAGCAACCTCGCCGTCAGCCTGCGTGCGGCCGGGGAGTACCAGGCGGCCCGGGAGCTGGGCGAAGACACCCTGGCTCGCCGCCGCCGCGTCCTGGGCGAGGACCACCCCGACACCCTGGCCTCCGCCGATGGCCTGGCCATCAGCCTGCGTGCGGTCGGCGGGCACCCCGGCACCCTGATCTCCGCCAGCAACCTCGCCGCCATCGTTCGTCACCCCGGCGAGCACCAGGCGGCCCGGGAGCTGGGCGAAGACACCCTGGCCCGCCGCCGCCGCGTCCTGGGCGAGGACCACCCCGACACCCTGGCCTCCGCCAGCGGCCTGGCCATCAGCTTGCGTGCGGTCGGCGAGGGCCAGGCGGCCCGGGAGCTGGACGAAGACACCCTGGCCCGGCGCCGCCGCGTCCTGGGCGAGGACCACCCCGACACCCTGGCCTCCGCCGACAACCTCGCCTTCAGCCTGCTGGGGGTCCGCGGACAGGCGGCCCGGGAGCTGGGCGAAGACACCCTGGCCCGCCGCCGCCGCGTCCTGGGCGAGGACCACCCCGACACCCTGGCCTCCGCCGACAACCTCGTCATGACCCTGGGCCGGGTCAGCGAGCACCGGGCGGCCCGGGAGCTGGCCGAAGACACCCTGGCCCGGCGCCGCGGCGTCCTGGGCGAGGACCACCCCGACACCTTGACCTCTGCCTTCATCCTCGCCGGCGCGTTGTTCGAGCTGGGCGAGTACCAGGCGGCCCGGGAGCTGAACGAAGACATCCTGGCCCGCCGCCGCCGCGTCCTGGGCGAGGACCACCCCGACACCGGGGCCTCGGCCACCTTCGCCATCTTCGTGCGCACGCCGCGGCCGCTCTTGAAAACCCTTGGCTGGGTTTCCCGAAGACGGCGTGCGGGTTGAAGTGCGGGTGTCCTCCCCCGAACCCGCCGTAGGAGTATTCACGACAGCCGGAAGCGGAAGGTCGTTCGCTAGCGCCGTCCCGCCGAGAACATTGCCTACGCATTACCGACCCGAGCGGATGCGGCGTGCCCGCTGCGTGCCCGATCGGCCGGTCAATACGGGGAACTCACGGTCACTCCCGGACAGCCCAATAGGCTGACACCTGCGGACGGGCAGGCTGACCCGCTGCGCAAACAGACCTTCTCCCGGCGACCTCGATAACCCATCGCTAATGCGATTGCCTCTCAGTGTGTGAATGCCGTTTCGGAATTGGTTGGGTGCCGGAGGCTGATCCCGGCACGGTCCCAGCGGCTGGCAACAAGCTGAGACTGGCGGCCTGGCATGCTGAAAGCCGGTCAGCCACCGACGGCGCGGACTTACGCGTCGCGGAGCCGGAGCGTCAGGCCGGCGAGAAGGAGTGCTCCGGCGGCCCAGGCGGCGAGCACGCCGAGGCCCTGCCAGGGGCTGAGCGGCAGGGCGCGAACATTGGCCGTGGTCTGGATGTCCAGACCCGCAGTCATCGGGGCGATCTGTTCCAGGTGCCGCCGCCAGGCCCCGGCGCTGACCGTGGCGGTGAGGAGCGGAAACAGGAACAGCAGGCCCAGTACGATCCCGATCGCCGCCGCGGAGTTCCGCACTGCGGTGGCGACGCCGAGGGCGAGCAGCCCGATCAGGCCTAGGTACAGAGCGGAGCCGAGGGCCGCGCGCAGGTCGGCGCCGTTCCCCAGCGACAGCGGCGGGCCGGCCAGGCCGTGACCGGGCAGGATGAGCTGCCCGGCCAGCACCGACCCGGCCGAGGCGACGGCACCGGCCGCCAGCACCAGGCCCGTGACGACGGCGGCCTTGGCGGCGAGGACGCTGAGGCGGCGGGGCATCGCGGCGAACGTGAGGCGGATCATCCCGGTGCCGTACTCGCCGCTGATCGCCAACACGGCAATGATCGCGACCACCGCCTGCCCTAGATAGACCCCGGTGAGGGAGAGCTTCGCGGGATCCTGGCCACACCCGCCGGCGACGTGGCAGGTCGCCGAGCCCGCCACGGCCGGGCCGACGGCCGCGGTGAGGACGACGACGGCGAGCAGCAGCCAGCCGGTGCCGCCGACCGTCCGCAGCTTCGTCCACTCCGCATGTAGGGTCCGGGCATGTAGGGTCCGGGCATGAAGGGTCCGGCTCATGCGTCCCTCCGGTGCAGCAGGAAAGCAGCCAGGGCCAAGGCGGCTACGGTCCAGGCGCACAGCACCGCAAACCCGGCCCATGGCGCGAGCGGGTAGTAACCGTACATCGGCGTGTAGGCGGCGGTTACCTGCGGATACGCCGGAATGCTCTGCTCGACGGCGATAGCGGCGGCCGGGGTGATCCGCAGCACCCAGTCTGCGGCGCCGGCGGGCAGGGCCGTGATCGCTAGCAGGTACGGCACTGCGACCCCGGCGACCACGACGGTGACCGCGAGCGCGCCGCGCCGGAGCACCGCGCCGACGGCCAGAGCCAGGACGGCGGCGACGGCGATGAGCGCGGCGGCCCCGGCGATGACGCGCAGTTCGGTGAGCGCTGTCACGGACAGGATCTGGTTGCCGTCGCCTCGGAGCTTCGCCAGGCCGACCGGGAGCGCGAGCGCGATCCCGGCGATCCCGGCGGCCAGGGTGACCGTGCCGATCACGATGGCCTTCGCTGCGAGGACCCGGCCGCGGCGCGGGGACGCGGCCAGCGTGAGGCGGATGAGACCGCGCCGGTACTCGGCGGTCATGAATAGCGCACCCAGAACGCCCACCGCGATCACCGCGGCGAACGAGCCGACACTGATGGCGTCCTCGATCCGCGTGCCGCCCCCCATCGCGCCGGCTACGACCGGAGCGATGTCGCCACTGCCGCCGACGGTGAACCCGGCGCCGACCCGGCGGAACCGGTCCAGCCCGGAGGGGCCATTCGTGTCCCCGACGTCGTCGCCGGTCCAGGCTCCGCCTGGCCAGGAGCCGCCGAGGCTGAGGTGATCGAAGGTGCCGGTGTCCTGGGTGAAGACACCGGTTCCGGAGTTACCGATAGCGGACTGGCTGGTCACTATGTCGTGGACGGGAGACGTCGCGAACAGCCCCGCCTGGGCGGTGGCCGGCAGGCCGGTGAGGGTGACGGTGCCGACCTTGGTCCAGCTGGTGCCGTCGGCGGAGTCGTAACCGGTGACCGTCTCCCCGTGCCGGACCAGGCGCAGCCAGCGCGGCGACGCCGTCAGGGGCGTCCCGCCCAGGCCCGCGATGTCACCGGTGTAGTTCCACTGCATCCGCACCCCGTGGCTGCCGGTGACCATCATCGCCGCGTATGCCGACCCCGGCGTGGTGGACGCCTTGATGATGATCCCGGCCTTGGACCACGGCTCGATGTCCGGCGTCCAGCCGGCGGTCGGGTTTTGTGCCAACGGGCCGCCGGCGGCCGACTCGCCGCCGCCGGAGCTTGAGTACAGGCCGGTCAAGGAGGTGACCCGGACAGTGATGCTGCCGTTCCCGGCCAGCGCCCGGTGCACGAAGGAGAACTGATCGGTTACCGCCCCGCCGCCCGGTCCCGTGAGCGGGGCGGTGCACCCACCGCACTGGCCCATGTTGAGCAGCGCGAACCCCGTGGGGAGCGCCGCTGCGACACCGATGGTGATGACCCAGCCGGGGACCGTCCGGAACTTCGTCCACTCCGCGCGCAGCAGCCGTGCGAACCGGTCGCGCGGCCCGGCGTTCAGCTCTGGCTGGTGCGTGCTAAGAGCTACCATGATGCCGCCTCCGCCTCCGCCTCCGCCGCCCTGAACTCGACGGCCTCCCGGGTGAGTTCCAGGTAGGCCTCCTCCAGCGTCGCCCGGTGGGCGGATACCTCGCTGAAAGGGACCGCGTGTCCGGACAGGAGCACCACAGCTCGTTCGGCCTCAATCCCGGTGATGGTGAGCACGCCGGGACCTGTGGCGGCGACGGTGGCCCCGCCGCGCGCCAGCACCGCCGTGGCCTCGGCCCGCGCGGTCGTGCGCAGCGTCACCCGGCCAGCGGATGCGGCGGCGATCAGCTCGGCCACGCTGGTGTCGGCGAGGACCTGGCCGCGGCCGACAGCGACCAGGTGACCGGCGCCACCCTCCGTGAGCAGAGCCTGCAGCTCGCTCATCAGGTGGCTGGAGACCAGCACCGCCCGGCCCTCGGCGGCCAGGGCCTTCAGGAAGCCGCGCAGCCAGACGATGCCCTCGGGGTCCATGCCGTTGAAGGGCTCGTCGAACATGAGCACCGGCGGGTCGCCGAGCAGCGCGGCGGCGATGCCGAGCCGCTGGCGCATGCCGAGCGAGTAGCCGCCGGCCTTGCGGCGGGCCGCCGATCCCAGACCGGACCGCGCGATCACCTCGTCGACCCTCTTGGCCGAAAAACCCTGGGAATGAGCCAGCCAGAGCAGATGGTTACGGGCGGTGCGGCTGGGCTGCAGCGCGGCGGCATCCAGCAGGGAGCCGACTCCAGACAGCGGCTGCCGGAGGCTGCGGTACGGCTTTCCCCCGATCAGGGCGGTGCCCGCGTCAGCCGCGTCCAGGCCGAGAATCACCCGCATCGTGGTTGATTTCCCGGCACCGTTCGGCCCGACGAAACCGGTCACCTGCCCGGGTGCGACGGTGAACGTCATGCCGTCCAGCGCTTGCACGCGGCCGAACCGTTTGCGCAGCCCGGCGACTTCGATGGTTGCTTCCATAGAGGAGGTTCTACGGAACCGGCCATTACACCGGCCGGACGGCGGCCGTAATGTCGTTGTAAGGCCCGGCGGGGCATGCTGAGGCGGGGACCGCTGTGCCTGGCCGGTGCGATGGCCAGGAATGGGAGGTGGCGATGATGGTCCGATCGCGCCGCACCGTACGGATGCGTTTGACCGCCCTGTACTGTGTTCTGTTCGTGCTGTCCGCCGTGGTGCTGCTGGCCATCACCAACGGCGTGGGATCCTCGACCTCGCAGACGACGACTGTGACCAGCGGCGGCGCGCAACAAGGGCGGACCGTGGCCGTACATGCGCAGACGGCCACGTCACACCAGTACCTGCTCGGGTCGGCGATCGCGCTGGGCGTGATGGTGGTGGTGTCGGTGGCAGCGGGCTGGGTGGTCGCGGGCCGGGTCCTGGGCCCGCTGCGGGTAATGACCGCGACCACGCGGCGGATCTCCGCCGACAGCCTGCACGAGCGGCTCGCCATCGACGGCCCCGGTGACGAGCTGAAAGACCTCGCCGACACGATCGACGCGCTGCTGGAACGCCTGGACGGCGCGTTCGCCGCGCAGCGCCGGTTCGTCGCCAACGCCTCCCACGAGCTGCGCACTCCCCTCGCGACGATGCGCGTGTCACTGGATGTCGCCGTGGCCAAGCCCGGGCCGGTTCCACCCGGGACGATCACGCTGGCCGACCAGGTCCGCACCGAGCTCGAACAGGGTCGACCAACTGCTGGAAGGGCTGCTCGTGCTCGCCCGCGCCCAGCACGGTGCGCTGCCCGGCCGGACCGTGCTCCCGCTGGACTACGTCGTGTCGGCGGCCCTGGCCGCGCAGGAAGACGCGATCACCGCCAGGAACCTGACCGTGCAGCAGGTCAGCGGCAGCGACGGCATCTGGGTCGAGGGCAGCCAGCTGCTGCTGCGCCGGATGGCTGACAACGTAATCGGCAACGCCGTCTGCCACAACCGCGACGGCGGCTGGATCCGCATCACCACCACGGCCGGCAACGGCGCGGCGCGGCTGACCATAGAGAACGGCGGCGACATCCTGGACCCGGCCCAGGCCGCCGGGCTAGCCCAGCCATTCCGGCGGCTCGGCGCCGACCGCACCGGCTCAGATGACGGCGCCGGGCTCGGCCTGTCGATCGTCGCGGCGATTACCCACGCGCACCGCGGCTCCCTGCAACTGCACGCCAGGCCGGGCGGCGGCCTCAAGGTCACGATCACGCTGCCGCTGGCGCCGCGCGCCGCCGCCATCGCCGGCAGCCAGGCAGGGGTCCCGGCATGAGAATCCTGGTGGCCGAGGACGCCCGCTCCCTAGCCGACCGGGTAGCCGAGGGCCTGCGAGACCAGGGCATGGCCGTGGACATCGCCCGCGACGGCCTGGAAGCCGCGGCCAGACTCGACATCAACGCCTACGACGTGGTCGTCCTCGACCGCGACCTGCCCGGCATCCACGGCGACGCCCTCTGCCAGATGATCACCTCCCGCGACCAGCGGGCCATGGTGCTGATGCTGACCGCGGCCGGGTCACCAGACGACCGGGTCAGCGGCCTGAGCCTGGGCGCCGACGACTACCTCGCGAAGCCGTTCCACTTCCCCGAACTCGTGCTGCGCATCCGCGCCCTCGCCCGCCGCCAGCCCGCCGCGCGGCCCCGCATCCTGCGCCAGGCAGGGATCGAACTCGACCCCGCTGCGCGGACCGTGACCCGCGACGGACGGCCGCTGGGCCTGTCGGTCAAGGAGTTCGCCGTCCTGGAGGCCCTGCTGCACGCCAGCCCCGCGCTCCTGTCCGCCGAGGATCTCCTTGAGACAGCATGGGACGAGCACGCCGACCCGTTCACCACCACCGTCACCGTCACCATCAGCCGCCTGCGACGCAAACTCGGCGATCCGCCCATCGTCACCACCACCCCAGGCGCCGGCTACCGCATCGCCAGCCAGACCGCACAAGACCGGCCCCCGGCCATCTGACCAGCCGCCTCCAGTGGGCGGCTCTCGTCACCCCGATGTCGTATCGGACTTGAGATTCCTGACGACCAGGACATGCCCGCACGCAAGATCAGGGCACCTGATCAGGCTCCTGGCCGACGGGATTAATACGGAGGGGGCATTCAGCATTATCCAGGTCGAGCTGCGGGCAGGCCGCGACGGGGCGGCACCGCATTTCCACTCGGGTTTCTCCGAGCTGCTATACGTCATCGACGGAGATGTGGAGGTCTTGTCCGACGACCGCATTTCGATGGCGCACGCCGGGGATCTCGTGGTCGTCCCGCCTGGCACGGCCCACGCATTCGGCGCGCTGGCGTCCGGCCCGGCCAGCCTGCTGGCGGTGATCAGCCCCGGCATCGACCGCTTCCAGTACTTCCGCCACCTCGCCGCCGTGGCCAACGGCGAGATCCCGCACCTGCCCGCCGACGCCCCGGCGCGCTACGACAGCCGGCTGGTCGAGAGTGCAGCCTGGCGGCGGGCCCGGGCCCCCTGACGCCCAGCCTCGTCAAGTCCGCGCGACTCTTACTGCCGCGTTTTCCCTCCTCATTCGCACGGCAGCATCCGGCACGACACGGCCGAATTCTGCACGCCTTTCACTCCCTGATAATTACGGCAGAGCATTAACGGAATATTTTCGCTGCGCACCCGATGTTAACGGCGCATTAATGGCCCGCCTTATAGCGTCCGGATTAATTCAGGCCAGTTTTCTGCGCCTGTTCCAGATAGGGATGGGAGGACCATGGCGAGAACAATGAGACAGAGGCTCGGTGCGGCAGCTCTACCGTGCCTGGCCGCCGTGCTGAGCCTCGGCTCGGTGGTGGCGGCCGCGCCCGCGGCAGCTGGCAGCACCGTCGCGCAGGTTACCGGGAACGCCCGGGTTGACGCGCTAATCGCCCAGATGACGCTGGACGAGAAGCTGACCTTGCTGGAGGGGTCGCAGGAGGCGGCGTCCACGAATCAGTACCAGGCGGGTTACCTGCCGGGGATCCCGCGACTGGGTATCCCGTCGCTGCGGCTGGCCGACGGGCCGCCGGGCGTAGCGACACGGCAGCCGTCGACCGGCATGACGTCAACGATGGGAGTCGCGGCGACCTTCAGCACAAGTGACGCCCGGCGTAACGGCGTCGTGATCGGGCGGGACGCGCGCGCGCTCGGCGTCGACGTGGTGCTCGAGCCGTTCGTCAACATCGACCGCGACCCGACCTGGAGCCGGGCGTTCAACACGTTCGGTGAGGACCCGCTGCTCACCGGGCAGACCGGGGCCGACGAGATCAAGGGCATCCAGAGCCAGGGCACCATGGCGATGGTCAAGCACTTCATCGCCTATGACGGCGGCAACAATGTGGTGCTGGATGAGCAGACGCTGCACGAGATCTACCTGCAGCCATTCCAGGACGCCATCGACGCGGGCGTCGCCTCGATCATGTGCTCGTACAACACGGTCAACGTGGTCGCGGCCGCCCCGGCCGCCGGCGGGACGCCCGGGCCGTACGCGTGCGGCAACTCCTCGACGCTGACTGGCATCCTGCGGCACGAACTTGGTTTCAAGGGGTTCGTCACCTCGGACTGGGGCGCGAACCACGCGACCAGCTTCATCAACGACGGCCTCGACATGGAGATGCCGGGCAGCGGGTTCGGCGGCGGGCTCCCGCAGTACTTCTCCGCCACCGCGCTGAAGGCGGCCATCGCCGCCGGGACGGTCACCATGACGACCGTCAACGCGGCCGTCAGCCACATCCTGTATGAGATGGACCGGTTCGGCCTGCTCCGCGGCGCTTCCAAGCACAATGTGACACCGGAGCCGGTCAACGCGGACGAGCAGGTCGTCCAGCAGACCGCTCAGGACGCCGCTACCTTGCTCAAGGACGACGGCGGCGCGCTGCCGCTGTCGGCCGCCGATCTGAGCAGCCTGGCGCTCATCGGCCCCGGGGCCGGACAGACTATCGCGGTCGGCCAGGCAGGCGAGAACGCCAGCGGCATCGTCTCCCGGCAGACCGGCACCTACCAGGTACTCCAGCAGATGACCGGGAACCACCCGGGCACCCATCTGAGCTACGCCGTCGGTGACGACATGACCGGTACCCCGGTGCCGGCCTCCGCACTGTCCCATAACGGCCAGCCGGGCCTGCTGCGCACCAACAACAGCGACAAGTCCACCGCCGTCGTCCCGCAGCTGGACAACACCACCGTCAGCGGCCAGGCTCTGCCAGCCGGCTCCACATGGACCTGGACAGGCGACCTGACCGTGGCCACGGCAGGCTCGTACTGGGTCAACCTCGGCCTGCTCGGCGCCGGCGGCTCGATCAGCCTAGACGGCAAGACCATCGCGCAGACCGGGTTCATCAACGGCACCGCCCCGCGCTATGGCGTGCTCCGCCCCGGCGACAACAGCGTGCTGCCCACCACCGACGGGCTGGACAACCTCCGCACCCAGCTCAACCTGACGGCCGGCCCGCACACCCTGACCGTGACGGTCGCGGCGGACGCCTCCGGCGCGCCCGTGCAGGTACGGCTGAACTGGGTCACCCCCGCCCAGCAGCAGGCCAATCACGACGCGGCAGTGGCCGCGGCGAAGAACGCCAAGGCCACGGTGGTCTTCGCCTGGTCCACCGGGTCGCTGGACACCCCGCTGCCCGAAGGCCAGGACCAGCTCATCGCCGACGTCGCGGCCGTCAACCCGGACACCATCGTGGTGCTCAACACCTCCAACCCGGTCGCGATGCCGTGGCTGGGCAGCGTCAAGGCGGTGCTGGAGATGTGGTACCCGGGCGACACCGGCGGCTACGCGACCGCGAACGTGCTGCTCGGCAGGACCGACCCGGCCGGACGGCTGCCGTTCACCTGGCCCGCTTCACTGGGGCAGGGCGTGGCCAACCAGCCCGCCAGCCATCCCGAGCGCACCTCCAACGGCGTCGACACTAGCGGAAACTTCTGTCCCAGCCCTGGCGGCCCGTTCGGCGGCGGACCGCAGTGCACCACCACCTACACCGAAGGCATCTACGTCGGCTACCGCTGGTATGACCAGCAGCACCTGACGCCGCTGTACCCGTTCGGGTACGGGCTGTCCTACACCCACTTCGCCTACTCGGGCCTGACCTGGGCACGTGACGGGGACGGCGGGCTGGAGGTCAGCTTCCGCGTCACCAACACCGGCGCCGCCACCGGCAACGAGGTCCCGCAGGTCTACCTCGGCGCCCCGGCCGGCCCGCCCGCCGGAGTCACATTCGCCGCCAGGGCACTGGCCGCCTACGACCGCATCACCCTGCGGCCCGGCCATAGCCAGGCCATCACCCTGCACGTGCCACTGCGGCAACTCCAGTACTGGGACACCAAGTCAAGCTCCTGGATCACCGCCACCGGGCCCAGGCCACTCTACATCGGTGGCAACGAGCGGTCCGCCGCGCTCGCCGCAACCATCACCGTCAACCGCGGCTAAGCCCGTCGCATACCACCGCGTGCCGCGGGTCCGGCACGCAGCCGCCCGGTAGACGCTCCGGGCGGCTGCGTGCCGGTGCGTCAAGAAACCTCGAAGATCAGGAGATCCGGTAACAGCAACTGAGAGGCGCCGATCCCCCGCCTTAGGAGCCATGCGGGGAACCATCATCGGCCGACATTAGCCCACACCCGAGCCTGACGCAGCGTTCGATTTCATCGATCTATCAGGTACCCGACCACAGTGAGTCACACCGGCCGACGGTTAGGCCACTGGACTGCGACTCACCTCGACCCGCCGCGTCTAAGGCGGAAGGTCAGGTCGTTTGGACCTGCCTCTCGCCACAGGCGACGGGCGAACGGTTAGTCTCATTCATGTTCGTGTACCTGCGCCTGTCACCGTCTACTACCGTGTTCTGAGCAGGTCTATAGACCGCCATGGCCAGCCCCTGGGCGGTCATCCTTAATCCTGAAAAGACGGTCGTGCGACGGCGCATTCCATCGAGAAATAGTGCCGCAGCCGCCTACGTTTGCCTTGTAAGCGTCGGCGAGCGCGCTTCGTTGACAAGGGCTTGAGACACCTGTGTACTGCGCACCATGACGAACACAGCAGAATCTCCGGTTATTACGTTCCCCGTCACCTCCGCGTTCGAGTTGCCCGGCATGAGGGTGGAACGGAGTCTCGGCATCACGTTCGGACTGGTCGTGCGGTCCATGGGCTTCAGCAAGGCCGTCACCGGCGGGATATCATCGCTGCGCCAGGGCGAGGTCTCACAGTTCACGGTGGTCCTTGAGGACGCCCGCAGGCATGCGATCGACCGGATGATCGAGAATGCGAAGCTGCTCGGCGCCAACGCGGTGATCGCGATGCGTTTCGACTCCTCAGAGATCGGCAAGGCTCGCGCTGAGGTCGTCGCCTACGGCACCGCGGTGGTTGCCGCCCTGTCAGCGTAGCGATGCCCTCGCATGACCCGCAGCCAGGCGATTCGGAAGCGGTTCCTCGCGGCTAGTTGGCGGCCCCCGGTCGGCGGTCGCTACCTGGCGACGTGGCGCTGGCAGTCGGCGTCTGTACTTGGCTTCGGGACGCAGAGGCCGCGTACTGCCCATCTGGCCGAACGCCCGGAATGGGTGAGTGACTGACCAAAGCTTCGCTGATGCTCAGTTACGAGTAGCCTCCCGGTCAGCCGATGAGCTCGTCGAAGGCGTACTGGTCGGCGGAGGCGTTCCAGAATTCCACCACCTTGCCGTCGCGCATGTGGAAGACGTGCGCTTCGTTGACCTCGACGCTCCGGCCGCCTCGGCTAGCCGTGATGACCACCAGCGCGACGGCGTGCTCATCGTCGGCGAAGAGTGCATGAAGGCCAATGCGGAGGGATCCCTCAGTGACCTCCATGAGCTTGCCGAAGAGCCCGAAGACGGACTCCCTCCCGCGGTAGTCGCCCGACAGCTGATTCCGCCCGCTGTCGTGCCACAGCAGGTCCTCGGCAAACAAGTCGGTGAGAACCGCGAAATCGCCCTTGGCGAAGGCGGCGTATCCGTCCCTGATGCGAGCGACGTTAGGATGCTCGGCCATGATCTTCCCCTCCCGGTGGCCGGCGGGCGAAGGTAAGTCCCCAGATCAGGGATCCCGCCGGTGACTGTACGTGACAGGTCTCGGCAACGCCCCCCAGCCAGCAGAAATCCCTTGCCAGCGGGCAGGCTGAAGAACAGCCTGGTCACCTCGAACTGGAAGTCCGTCAGGTCCGGCATACCGCCCATCTCGCGGGTCCTTGCCCGGCATCTACGCCGCCATCCCCCGAGACGCATGGACCACCGGAGCCCACGCCGACCGGACCGCCCGCGGGAGCACCAGGTCGTCCCACAGGTCAACGAGCAGCGCGCCGTCCACGTAGGCCAGGATGTCGGCCTGGCGGCCCTCCTGCAGCACGATCTCGTACACGCGCGCGCGGTCGGCGCGCGAGCCGAGGTCGAATATCCGCCCGGGCGCCGACCAGTTCAGGTGCAGCGGCAGCCGCACCCGCGCGAACGCGCGCGCCATGTCCAGCCGCGGCAGGTGATCCGGCACCCACGCCCACCTGCCCCGCGCGGCGGGCTGCCGGGTGAACATCACCTGCGGCTGCGCGGCCAGCTCATATCCGGCCTCCGAGAGCAGCCGGGCAAAGGTTGCCACCGTGGGCGACTTCCGGCCATTCTCATACGCCGACAGCGTGGTACGCGACGTGCCAGCCCGCCGGGCAAGCTCGTCCTGGGTCAGGCCAGCACCGGCCCGGGCACGCTCCAGCAGTCCGCCAGGTTCCATCCCTCATCCTAACGTATCCGATCGGATACCATGCTAGAGGAGCCAGCAGGGAACCGATCGACAGTTGGCGGTGCGTCGGCAGGGTTCAGATGGCGGCCACAATGATGTTCTTGTCCCCGGCCACTAGGCGCATATCGCCTGGGTCACTGGTCACAACGGTGATCTGGCCGGCGGACGCTGACTGGATGACGGCGCCTATGTGTGAATCGGCTACGGAAACACCGATCCGGTCGCGGATGCCCGCCGCGATGTTGGCACTGACCGTATCCAGCAGGCTGTCGGCAATCCGTAGGCGGTTCGGGAAGACCCACGCCGGGGAGGTCCGGTCCCATCCGGCCTCAACGCGAACTGCCGTGGGCACCACCACCTGTATCGCGACGGCGCGGCGCTTACGGCTCGCCACGACCTGGGCCTGGCTCACCACATGGCGGTGCTTGGGATGACCTGGATCCCGGAGCGCCTGGACAGCCTCGTTATCTAGGACGACGAGGTGCGTCATGCCGCCGGAAGTGCCCGGGCTTCAGCCCACAACAGCACGTCGTCAGGGCTGGCATCGGGGTGGTTCGCGGCGATCTCGATCGCTGCCTGACGCAACCGCCCAGGCTGACCTGCCAGTGGATGGCCGTCAAGTTCAGCAGCCGCTATAGCCAGATCACCAAGGTCGGGGCGTGCTTGCGGATAGCGCTCGTAGTGATCATCGAGGGCAGCCTGCATGACGACCGCCTCGAGTGTCGCTCGTAGCGCCGTAGTTGTCAGGGCGGTAGCGGATGGCGCTACGCCGAGTTCCTTAACCGCGAGTGCTGCGGCGTCTCTGAGGGCTGTCGGGATCCTCATCGAGGTGTTAGATGTCTCAAGCTCGCCGTCGTCAAGGAGCTCGCTGATCCGATCGACTACCGCCTGCAGCTCCATGCAAATAATGTACCACATCTCTGTGGTACAGACCGGCCTGCCGCGGCTCCGCTCTCGGTCCCCTGTCAATTAAGGCGGGAATGTGCAGTTCGCTCAGATCGAAGACCAACCGGACCAGTCACCTGGAAAGGCTCGCCGACCTGCTGCGGGATGCCGGGCACGACCCGGTCATCCTCCGCGGCCGGATGGGCGCCAAGAGCCGCACGGCGGCGCTGGCCCGCCTGCAGCCGCACCCTGGCGGGCCTCCGCTCCTGGTCGTGGCCACCGGCTCGTACGCCGGCGAAGGCTTCGACTGCCCAGCCCTGGATACCTTGTTCCTCGCCGCGCCGATCGCCAACAAGGGCAGCCTGACCCAGTACGTAGGCCGGATCCTGCGTTCCCACGAGCACAAGACCACGGCCGAAGTCCACGACTACCTCGACGAGCGGACCGGTGTCCTCGCCGCCATGCTCGCCAAACGCGCGCCCGGCTAAACCGGTCTCGGCTTCCCTGACCCGCGCAGGATCGCGTTCACTCCGAGCGTCAGCGCGGGCAGGCAACCGGCTCCGCAAGCCGCAATATCATGCTGATGTGATATTATGCCTGCATAATGTTGCGCTCGGGAGGCAGCCGCCGTGCCCTATACCCTGGTCATGACACCGGAGGTCCGGGCATGGCTGCACGACCTGCGCAAGCGAGACCGGGCCAGCGCGATCCAGGTCGGCCAGGCCATCGGCATGCTGCTCGAAGCCGGGCCAGAGCTAGGCCGCCCGCTCGTCGACCGCGTCCACCACACCCGGCTGAGCAACCTGAAGGAACTGCGGCCGGGCTCCGCCGGGCGCAGCGAGATCCGCATCCTGTACATCTTCGACCCCCGGCGTAATGCGGTCATGCTGGTAGCCGGAGACAAGGCCGGGAAATGGGAGGCCTGGTACCGGCAGGCGATCCCTCTGGCCGAGCAGCGTTACGAGGACTACCTGAAGCAAGAGGACATCCGATGAGCAGCAGCGAGTTCCACCACTACAACCGGGATGAGTTCCTCGCCGAGTTCTATCCCGATCCTGCCGACAAGGCCGCCATCGCCGCCGGGATGGAGCAGCTGCGCGCCGAGCAGCGCGCTTTCCGGCTCGCCGAGATGCGCCGCCGCCTCGGCATCACCCAGGCCCAGGTTGCTGCCCGGATGGGCATCACCCAGGGCCGCGTGTCCGCCATCGAGCACGCCAAGCCAGGCACCACCGAACTGCGCACCCTGGCCGCCTACGTCGAAGCCCTCGGCGGCCGCCTAGAGATCATCGCCGATTTCGGCGATCAGCGGCTCGCCTTTACTGAACCCGGCATCGAAGCAGCCTGACCTGACTGGCGCCAGTGACCTACCAGGAACTCCGTGGTCAAGGTGAACCGGGAAGTCCTCTGCGGCCCCAATGAAACAAGCCGATGCTTCAGCGCATAGCACCGCTTCGACATCATCATCCGGGCCGGAGACGAGAGCGAACAATCACTCACGCACATCGGCTCAGCGCGCGATATCCCGCGGCCGCCGATGACACAGCGCGACGGGATAGATGGCTAGACCCACAGAGCGAATACCGGAACATGATGTAATCGACACTGTTTTCGTTTATTCGAACATTAGCGAAGGCAAGCATAATCCGGGGAGCCAAATGGGGAGCCAATACGGACAGACACTGCGCGACGCCCCCGACAGTCAGCCACAATATCGGCTGCTAGATGGCTCGTAGAGCGACGTTAGGCGACGTCCAGCGACGCTCCAGGTGTGCGCACGACGAACCCAATCGACTCGACATTCGCGACGGTCAGGCACCGGACGAACGTCACCAAGGGACCGACTCCCGGGCGGCGGGCTTGGCGATGGCGTTGAAGCTGATCGAGTCAGCGCAAGACCGCCTGCGCGCCGTGAACGCACCTCACCTGGTGGCCCTCGTCCGCGCTGACGCGCTTCGAATGCGGCATACTCGCCGGACGCCCGGATGACATCGCCGCGTGATCGCCGTCGCACTGCGGCCGCAACGCCAGCGGACGGCAAATTCCAGGTTCTTCTGGCCGAACCGGGCCCGCACCGCAGTGGTGACCGCCTCGCCGGGCACTGCCCTATGAACAGCGCCGCCCTGCAAAGCTGCGCAGCCCCAGCGTCAGGCCCGTCGCAAGTGCCAGCCAGCCGATCCGGTTCCCGGGCCGTCTCGAGGCGAGCACGAAACCCATCACCGGGATGGCCATGTTCACCACGTCCCCGAAGACATCGGAGAAGTCCCAGTCGGTCACGTTGGCGGGCACCAGAAGCCGGTCCACGTATGCCAGGATCAAGCCGCCGACCATCAGCGCGAGTGATCCCGCCGCGACACATCCGGCCACCCGCCGGGCAGTCCGGGCACTCATCTGGGTTCCCTACCGCCGATCAAGGCCACCAGGCCGGGCGGTGGCTGCACGTCGCCCACGAACCGCATGCTACGCCCGCACCGTTCCAGGAACGATACGGCTGGAAATGGGACCAGCGCACAGATCACCAAGGGTACGGCGCCGTCTTCTCGTCCGGGCCGCGCTCTTGAGCTGGGCTTAAGTCCGGGGACGGCCCGCTGAGTATCCGGCGGCACCCCTCCACAGTCATTGGCAGGTCAAGAGCATGACAATGCTGCAGCGGAAGCGCTGAACAGCCTTTACAAGCGTGAGCTCATCGACCCGAAGAAGGACTGGCAGGGAGTCGATGACGTGATGCTCGCGACAATGGACTGGGTGCAGTGGTATAACGAGGACCGCGCCCACTCATATAGCGGTGATATGCCGCCGAGAAAGTACGAGGAAATCTATTATCAGGCACTGCGAACTGCTAACAAGCAGCTCGCAGACATAGCGGCCTCCAGGCTCGCCGAGGCGGACCAGGGTCTTTTGGAGTGCAGCCCGGGCGACGTCGCCAACGGCATCCGCAAGCGTCCGCTGCCGTTCGCTTAGATGAGTGCAGGTAGATCAGTGCCGCACGGGTGCTGCTGTATCCCATGCGGTCCATCAGCTCCCGGAGGTTTGCGCCTTACTCGTGTTCCCGGTATGCCGCAGGTCATGGAAGTGGACCCTGGACAGTCCGGCCTTGGCAACAGCGTGGAGCCACACGCGGCGGTAGAAGTGGCTGTGCCGCACCGTCCCGTTTCCCGCCATGCTCCAAGCCGACCTGCGCGAGCATCTGGAGCGACTGAACCTGGACCCGCGCACAGACGTCTGCGTGACCCGCAGACACGTCCGCTATATCGAGGGAAGCCCGCGATCATCTCCGATGACTACTTCGATGAGAAGATCGTCCAGGGCACCGAGCTGGGTCGAGAACGACGAGTACGCCGCGTTCGCCCGCCGTGTCCCGCTGCCGCGCCCACCCATACCACGGCTAGGCCGTGACCCTCGCGACAGAGGGCCCGGCAGCCGTGAAGATGTCACAGCGAGGGCGGAACGCCGCGCATTCTCCGGGTCGGCCCCTCCAGCGTCAAGGGCCCCCAAACGCGCGCGGCGAACCTCTCAGCATTACAACTCCGTAAGGATTGCGAAGAATCGCATAATCAGGCATTCATCAGCTTGAGTTTGGCCAATAGGTTTCTTGCAGGTGCAAAGTATTGGAACTTCCCAGTGGTTCGGTCTGCCTAATCAATGCAATTCCGTGACCTACGCTCACGCAGACCAATAGATCTGTACGAAAATTTGTAACAGGATTCGGGTCTGGGGCGGTATTTGTAGCTTTTTGACACTGCTGCCTACTAGCATTCTGGGCTGTTACATCCAGACTATAAGAATTAGCATAGACTCCGGTTAGTTCAGGTGTCCCATCAGAGGCTGCTTGGAAGTTTAGGTCTCCGTTGCTGTCTAGCACCACTTGGCCCTGCTCCAAATTGATTGCGGTGGGATTGCCACTTTGAATTGGAACAGCAAGGTTCGACATCTTGCAGTTTTGACCTGGCAAACAGCTTGCTGAGCCGCCCTCTCCAGAGCCATTCGAAGATGCGGTAACCGTCACGGTTGGAGCTGGGGGCGGTGTAATGGTGACAGTGGGCGTAGCCGCTGATGCTACCGAGATATGCAGAGCACCAGCACCATTAGCTATAAGCCCAGCGCAAATAGTAGCGATCGCCCCTATAACAGCCGCAGCTATGATCGGCCACCAACTCTGGTTCTTTTTTCTCTTTTTACGTGATCCTCTAGGTTGCCTTGAGGGAATAGGTTCCCGCTGTTGCGGTTGCGGCGGATACCGCCGCCCGTCTGTCCCCTGTCGCCAGCCCGGCCCAGGCTGCTGCCCAGTCATCGGGTCACCTCGCTGTAATGCAACGCGTTTTGTCGCCTGCTGACCATAGTGGTGATACCCGATGCACGCAAAATCGGCGCCCTCACGCAACCCCCCATCGTGCCCTCCCCACATTACGACTCTCCCTGGCCGGTGACATGGATAAGGACGCCCACTACACCATTCATGGAGTGCAAGGTCTGATCGCTGAGGTGAATCCCTCGTGAACCAGATGCGATCTTGATGGTACGTTACCTTCAAGCCCGTGCATCTAGTGCCGTTATGTCTACCATCTCGCGGAGCCGCATGTCTCGTGATTTGATAACTAAGCCCGCGGCTGCGAACGCTGCGCCAGTGGCGATGGACTAACCCAACCATCAGTCACCTCAACATCGTCTGTATCTAACTTTGGGTCCATCAAGCTATCGAGAGGTAGCGTCGAGACGTGCCACTTCCGTGCCAGAACGAGCGGCAAACCGCTTACTACCGGTCACCCACGGGTATCCCGAACGGCCTTCTACCTGGGAACGAGCAGGTTGACCCCATGCGTGAAACGACCTTCTGAGCAGCGGGTCGCGGGTTGGAATCCTGCCGGGCGCGCCAGCCAGCCATCGAGAGGCCAGCTCAGCGCTCCTACAGCAGGATCCGTCAAGCGTCTATGGCGCTTACCCCGGGGAGTCCACCGAAGCGGGCCGTGGCATCACGGCTCAGTAGGGTTCGACCGGTCTGAGCCGCGTGGCCGGCGATGATCAGGTCGTGTGCGCCGCGCGGGGAACCGGATCGGCGGACATGGGCGAGCAGGCGTCCGTGGTGAGCCGCGGTCGCCTGCGTGTAGTCAAGGACATCGACGGCGGATGTTATCGCCACGAGTGCCCTGGCGCGTTCGGCTGCCCGGTCGGCCGTCTCCGCCATCTCGATGCCGACGCGGTACTCGGCGACAGATACCGAGGCGATGGCAAGTTCGTCGTCATCCAATGACGAGCGGTCCATGGTTCCGCGTTCGTAGGCGATCAGGATGTTGGTGTCGAGGATCAGGCGTCGGCCCACGGATCGCGCACCTCCGTGGTAACCATGGCGACGGCCTCTGCGATGGCCTGGCTGAATTCATCGTCCGGCGGGGGCACGTCCGCGAGTGCCGCGCGCAGGTCAGCGCCGGTGCGGCGATGGGCGGGGCCGATCTCGGCGACCGGGTGGTTGCCGCGGACGATGGTGATCGTCTCACCGCGCTCGACGGCATCGAGCAGGTCCGAGAAATGCCGCGATGCCTCAGTTGCGGTCATGGTCTTCATGAGGCCAATCTATCTGATAATCAGATTCACAACTAGGCCGATGGCGCACGGCGGCTTCCACGGCAGCGGGCAGGCCGAAGAACAGCCTGGTCATCTCGGGCTGGAAGTCCGTCAGGTCCGGCATGCCAGCCCATCTCGCGGGTCCTTGCCCGGCATCTACGCCGCCATCCCGCGACCGGGCTCGCCAAGGACAGCGGTATCGGGCCCTGCAGGTCGACACTACTTTCGTTCATTCGAACATTAGCGAAGCTAATTAGATTTAGGGAGCCAGCTGGCGAGCCACCGCTGACAGTTTTCAGGCGACGCTGAGCCATTGTCGGCCACCATAGGCGCAGTTAGACCCCACGTCAGGCGACCTCAGGCCACCTCCAGGCACCGACCGGAGGTGCCTTCTAAGCAGCGGGTCGCGGGGTCGAATCCTGCCGGGCGCGCCAGGTCAAAGGCTTGTCAGCGCCTCCGCGGGCGTAGATGCGCCGGAGCCAGCTTCGGCGGTGATCGTCTTGAGTTGCGTCAGGGCTGCCATGCCAGACGGCCAGCCGGTGTAGAAGGCGCCAGCGCACGAACATCTGCGCCAGGCTCCTGCCTGCAGGGTCAGGGCTAGCCGCTCGCGTGACCATCTGCCGACGGTTGCGCGCAGTGGCTCAGGCTTCGGGGATGGGCCGACCGTAGGCCTCGAGCGTGACGTCGTCTGGTTCGGGCCCGCCGCGCCCGCCGGTGTCGAGTGCGTCCAGGCCTTTGAGCTCGGCGGTGGTGAGCTCGAAGTCGAACACGTCGAAGTTCTCGGCGATCCGTTCGGGCCGCACGGACTTCGGGATCGCGGAGCGCCCTTCTTGCAGGTGCCAGCGGATCATCACCTGCGCTGGGGTCTTGCCGTGGGCGGCGGCGATCGCGTTGATGGCCGGGTCGTCGAAGGTGCTGGTCCCGGTACCGCGGTAACTGGTGATGCCGCCGATCGGCGACCAGGCCTGGGTGAGGACGCCGTGGGCGGCGTCCGCGGCCTGCACGGCCGGCTGGGCGAAGTACGGATGCACCTCGACCTGGTTCACCGCCGGGACCACCGTCGCCTGCTTCAGCAGGGCGTCCAGGTGCCCTGGCATGAAATTGCTGACGCCGATCGCCCGCACCCGGCCGTCGGCGAGCAGGGTCTCCAGCGCGCGATACGCCTCCTGGGTGAGGTCGAACCGCGCGGGGAGCGCCTGGTGCAGGATCAGCAGGTCGATCCGGTCGACGCCGAGTTTGCCGGCGCTCTTGTCGAAGGCGTGCAGCGTCTGGTCGTAGCCGTAGTCACTGATCCAGATCTTCGTCTCGATGAACACGTCGTCGCGGTCCAGGCCCGAGTGCCGGATCGCCTGGCCGACTTCGCGTTCGTTGCCGTACGCGGCCGCGGTGTCGATGAGCCGGTAGCCGGTCGCGAGCGCCGTGCCCACGGCCTGCGCGGTGACGTCCGGCGGTGTCTGGAACACCCCGAAGCCGAGTGCGGGCATCGGGACGCCGTTGTTCAGGGTCACGTTCATGGTCATGTGTGCCTCCCAGCACGGTCCGCGGGCTCAGCTGCGCCCGGCCCGGCAGGCGGAATCATGGGGCGATAAGGACTTTGAGGGACTGGCGGCCGGTCATGGCCCGGTAGCCGTCGGGCACGCCGTCCAGCGCGACGGTGCGGTCGAAGACCCGGCCGGGTTCGATGCGGCCCTCCAGCACGTCGGGGAGGATGCCGTCGATGTAGTGGCGGGCCGGGTCCACACCGCCGGTCATGGTGATGTTCCGCATGATCATGTCCATGCCGATCGGCCCGTCGGTGTAGGAAGGGACGCCGACGCGGCTGATCGTGCCGCCGTCGCGGACTGCGCCGAACAACGTCGTCAGGGTCTGTATGCTGCCGACGCATTCCAGCACCGCGTCGACGCCGTGGCCGCCGGTCAGTTTCCTGACCTCCTCGACGCCTTCCTCGCCCGAGGCCAGGACGATGTCGGTGGCACCGAACCCGGCGCCCAGGTCGGTGCGGTCGGTATGCCGGCCCATCAGGACGATCTGCTCGGCGCCCACGCGTCTGGCGGCCAGCACGGCGCACAGCCCCACCGCGCCGTCACCGACGACCGCGACGCTCACGCCGGGCCCGGCCTGCGCGGTGACGGCGGCGTGATGGCCGGTGCAGAACACGTCGGTGAGCGTCATCAGCGACGGCAGCAGCGCCGAGTCCGCCGCGACCGGCAGCTTCACTAGCGTCCCGGAGGCCTGCGGGACCCGTACGGCCTCGCCTTGGCCGCCGTCCACGCCGTCGAATCCGTAGCGGCCGCCGTGCGGGCAGGATGTCTGCAAGCCGCGGCGGCACCAGAAGCAGGTGTTGTCGGCGTAGGTGAACGGTGAGAGTACCAGGTCGCCGCGCTTGAGCCCGGTGACCTCGGCGCCGGTGTCCTCGACGATACCGAGGAACTCGTGTCCCATCTGCCGCCCCTGGTCAGTGGCCGGCATGGACCGGTAAGGGTGCAGGTCGCTGCCGCAGATCGCGGCGCGCACCACTCGTACGATCGCGTCGGTCGGGGCGTGGATCACCGGGTCGGGCACGTCTTCGATGCGGACGTCACCGGCTCCGTACATCAGTGTCGCCTTCATGCCAGCAAGCCAAGCACCGCCGGCACCGGCGTTTCGACATTGGAGGGGACCCTGACAGGGTCCCCCAGGCCGCTGCTGAAGCGCGATGCCCGGTCGTAGTCTCGAGGTATGGACCGACGGACCGAGATCCGTGACTTCCTCACCTCCCGGCGGGCCAGGATCACGCCGGAGCAGGCCGGGCTGAAGGTCTCCCCGCTCGCTGGGGCCCGCCGGGTCGCGGGCCTGCGCCGTGAGGAGGTCGCGCTGCTGGCCGGGGTCAGCGTCCCGTACTACACCCGGCTGGAGCGCGGCGACGCCCGCGGCGCCACCGACGCGGTCCTGGACGCCATCTCCCGCGCCCTGCTGCTCGACGACGCCGAACGCGCCCACCTGTTCAACCTGGTCCGCGCCGCCAACGCCACCGCGGCGGCACTGGCCCCGCGCCGTCCGGCCAGGCAGCCGGTGCGCCCGGAGCTGCGGAACATGCTGGCGGCGATGAGCGGCGTCCCGGCCTATATCCGCAACGGCCGCCTGGACATTCTCGTCGGCAACGCCCTGGCCCGGGCCTTGTTCGCGCCGATCTTCACCAGCCCGGCCCGGCCGGTCAACGCCGCCCGCTTCACCTTCCTGGACCCCGCCGCCACCGAGTTCTACCCCGACTGGGACGCCGTCGCCGATCAGAACGTCGCCACCCTACGCGCCGAGGTCGGCCGCAATCCCTACGACAAGGCCCTGTCGGACCTGATCGGCGAGCTGTCCACCCGCGGCGACACCTTTCGGCAGCGCTGGGCCCGGCACGAAGTCCGGCGGCACCGCGCCGGCGCCAAGCGCCTGAACCACCCGCTCGTCGGGCAGCTGACGTTCACCTACGAGACCATGGAACTAGCCGCCGACGAGGGCCTGTATCTCATCGCGTGCGGTGCCGCACCCGGCAGCCGGGACGCGGATGCGCTCAACCTGCTGGCCAGCTGGAACGCCACGGACAACACACAGGACACAGCTCTCAAGCAGACCTGAGCTCGCGCTCAAGCCACCACGCGCAGATCCTCGAGATCCTGGTCTGTGAGGACGACCCCGGCGGCTGAGTCGCGGATCGAGGCGGGTCTGCTGGCTCCGGCGAGCGGAACGATGTTCGGTGACTGCTGGCGGAGCCAGGCCAGCAGGACGCGGTGCGGGGAAACGCCACGCCGCCTGGCGACGGCGATGGCTGCTGGCGGGATCGGGCCCTCCTCGACGTTGAGCCGGAACGACACGCCCCGGCGTCAGCCGCCGAAAGTGCGCTCGGTCCCGTGCGAGCCGCCGGCCAGCGTGACGTGGTGCCCGTCGGGCAGCTTGATGAAGGCCATGGTCCGGGCAGGGACCGCGACCGTCAGCGAGAACCGGCGACCGTCCCTGGTCCACCGTACGAGGATCCGCCCGTACGGTGTCGGGACCGCGCCTTCGGCCCATCGCAGGCTGCCGGGATGCGGCGCCACGGTGAAGGTCTGGTAGCCGGGGTTCACCGGCTGGACGCCGAGCACGTAGCCGGTCAGGATCGGCGTCGGGCCGGATGCCCAGCCGTGCGCGAGGCTGGTTCTGGCCTCGGTGGCCGTGCCGTCGGGGCCGATGTTCTCCCACATGGTCCCGGTGAAGAACGGGTTCTGCGGGTCGATCATCTGGTCCCAGGTGAGGTGCATCAGGTGCTCGGCGTCAGTGGGGTCGCCCGCCAGGTAGTCGGCCTCGACCTCGTACGCGGTGATGTACGGGCTGATGAGGTTGCTGTAGGTGGTCCCGGAGAACGGCTCCGAGCCATGCCGTCCCCACAAGGTCTTCAAAGTGGTGAGGATGCCGGGCACCTTGCCCGCCGGCGCGATGCCGAACAGGACCGACAGCGCGTTGGCATCTTGCGCGAAGGTGGAGTGGTCGGACTCGCTCAGGTAGTAGGTGCTGTTCGCGGGGTCGAGCAGGTTCGCGTTGATCGCGTCCCGGACGTGGTCAGCGGTCTGGTTGTACGCGGTGGCCTTGGTGGTGTTCCCGAGGCTGGCCTCGATGTAGGCGACGTCGCGGAGGGACTGGTAATACAGGTCGTTGAACACCGTCACCGTGCCGGTCTTGGCGCCGTCGTAGAAGTCCCAGTCATAGCCGCCGTTGGTGGTGGATATCTGCGGGCCCGTAACGATGAGGCCGTTGCTGTCGGTCAGCGTCGCGTCGTAGGCCAGCTGTCCCTCCAGCCAGGGCAGGATCTGCCGGGCGAAGGCGGTGTCGCCGGTGTTCCGGTAGTAGGTGGTGGCGGCATCCAGCGTCCAGGACGAGTAGGAGTTGCTGTACGGCCCGGTCCTGAACAGCGTGTCGGCGTTGAGGCCGCCGCCCTGCTGGCTGCTGGTGATGAGGGTGAGCAGGGACTGCTTGACGTAGTTGCCGCCGTTACTGCCGAGCGTGTCGGCGATGCCCTGGCCCTCGATCTTGAGGTCGCCGGACCAGATCGCCCGGTCGCGCTTGGCGCCGTCCAGGACCGACGGCTGCGTGGCGCCGCCTACGCCGGCGGGCTGCATGTCGGTCTGCTCGGTGTAGGCACCGTCATAGAACATCGTGTTGAACGCCTTCGAGCTGGACAGGAAGTATCCCTGATAGTCCGATGCCGTGGCAAGGTAGCCGCCGCCGAACTGCACCCCGGCCCCGCGGAGAACCACGGTCCCCGGGCTGGTCAAGGTGATCGCCTCGAACCGGAATCCGCCCATGAACCCGCTGCTCAGCACGCCGTCGGCGGAGACGGTCAGGGAGACCTGACGCGGCTGGAACGCGGAGTCACCGGTGATGGCGCCCGGCGTGCTCGCCACCGCCGCCCCCGCCGGGTGGGCGTCGGCGAGCGGCGTCTTCAGCGTGATGACCGCTCCGGACACCGAGACGATACGGTCACTTTCGGCGGGTGATCCGACAGTCACCGTGTCACCCGCCGCGAACGTTAGCGGGCTGCGGGAACTTCCCGGCTGGACCGAGATGGCCGTGGCACCGGCCGCTGCCGCGGCCGCCAGCGTGCTTGATCCGGGGGTGCGCAGGTAGGTCTTGGCTTCGGTGAACGCCAGGGACACGGCGGGGGAAGCGCCGCTGTGTGAGATGGCGTCGAGGTAGGGCGTCCCCTCGACCTCCACGCCGTAGTCGAGCAGGACGGTGGCCGGGGCGCTGGCCGATGTCACGGTCAGCGTGGTGTCTCCGTGCCCGTCCGGGGTGAGCCCGCGGGCGTTGGTGACGCTCCCGGACAGGACGGTGGCCGTCACGGCCCTGACGTTGCCGTTCGCGGGCTGCTCCAGATATGACTGCCAGCTTCCGACGGCGACCCGCAGGTCGGCGCGGGCCGGGACGGCGGCCAATCCGGCCAGGAGCGCGGCCGCGGCCGCGATGGCGGGCAACCACGCCGCCCTCGCCGGGCTTCGGTACCTCATGGTGATCCTCCTCAGCGTCATCGTTATATGGAACGTTTCAAAATGCGGGTGACCTGTGACGCCTAGCGACCCGTTCATCAGGCCGAACGGCCCGTCGTTTCGCGTAGGGGCTTAAGGCGTTCGCTTCCTTCAGGGGCAGCCGGGATCGTTGATCGCGGGACCTGAGAACTCGTGCGCCCCCGAGCCGACCCGGAAGACTGCCTCCTGGGCATCCCGGGCACCCGGGAAGCTGGCGAGCGACGCTGGCGGGTTACCCGCGGCGTCGCGGACCTCGGCGGCGTCGCGGCTGGGGACGCAGACGGTGGCCGTGACGTTGGGCGGCAGCTCCGCCCAGTACGTGAACCGGCCGCGGTCCCGTTTCCAGCCGACGCTGATCGCGCCCCGGACGGACCGGTAGCTGCCGCGGGCCCAGTCCAGTGACCCGCCGGGGTGCGGCCGGAGCAGCAGCCGGCCGAAGCCGGCGGTGCCTGGCTCCTGGTCGATGCCGAGGAGGAACCGGTAGAGCCATTCGCCGACCGAGCCGAGCGAGTAGTGGTTGAACGAGTTCATCCAGGGCGAGGCGAAGCCGCGCTCGGCGGTCCAGCCGTCCCAGCGTTCCCAGGTCGTGGTGGCGCCATGGTCGACCATGTACCGCCAGGACGGCATCGTGTCCTGCTCGAGCAGCCGGTAGGCCGCCGCGGTCTGACCGGTGGAGCTCAGCACCGGCAGCAGGTACCCGACGCCGGCGAACCCGGTGGTCAGGTGCCAGCCCACGGCCCGGATCGCGGCCGCGAGGTGCTCCGCCGCGGCGGCCCGCAGGTCGTCGGGGACCAGGTTCATGTGCAGGCCCAGGACGTAGGCGGTCTGGGTGCCCGAGGTGACCTGGCCGTCGGCGGCCACGAAGGCGTCGGTGAACGCGGAACCGATCTTGGACCGCAGCGCCCGGTACCCCGCGGCGTCGCCGGGCCGCCCGGTGGCGTCGGCGATCTCGGCCATCAGCGCCGCGTCGTGCGCCCAGTAGGCGGTCGCGAGCAGTTCGTGCGGGGTGTCGTCGTCGCCCGGGGCGAGCCAGTCGTTGTAGCTGTTGCCGAGTTCCCTGGCCCGCAGGTAGTCGGGGTTGGCCCGCTCAAGGAAGTCCATCCACCTGGTCATGGCGCCGAAGTGCCGGTCCAGGACCGCGGTGTCGCCGTACATCTTCCACACCGTCCACGGGACGATCACCCCGGCGTCGCCCCAGGCCGGCGCGCCGGCGCCGCGGTGGGTGAGCCGGGGGGCGACGTCGGTGAAGGCACCGGAGGGCAACTGGGCATCGGCCACGTCGTCCAGCCACTTGGCGAAGAACGCCGCGACGTCGCGGTTGTAGCAGGCGGTGCGGGCGAAGACCTGGGCGTCGCCGAGCCAGCCGAGCCGCTCGTCGCGCTGCGGGCAGTCGGTCGGCACGCTGATGAAGTTGCCCCGCTGGCCCCAGTCGATGGTGCGGAACAGCTGGTCCAGCCATGGCAGCGAGGACTCAAAGTTCCCGGCCGCGGGCGTATCGGAGTGGACGACCCTGGCAGTGATGTCGGCCTGGCCGATGTCGCCGGGGTAGCCGGTGATCTCGGCGTACCGGAATCCGTGCAGGGTGAACCGTGGCTCGAGCACCTCGGGGCCGCCGGCTGTGGCGAACTCGTCGGTGGCCCGGGCGGTGCGCAGGTTGTCGGTGTACAGGCTGCCGTCGGCCGCGAGTACCTCGCCGTGCCGGATCCGGACCCGCGCCCCTGGTGGTCCGTCGACGTTGATCCGCAGCCAGCCGGTCAGGTTCTGGCCGAAGTCGACGATGTGCCGGCCGTAGTCGTCGGTGGCGATGCTGCGCGGCGCGATCTCCTCGGTCACCCGGATCGGTGGCCCAGGATCGGCGACCAGCGGTGTGCTGTCGCGGTTCCTCGCCCGCGCCGGCCGCCACTGGATTGCGTCGAAGCCGGGCATATCCCAGCCGGATGGCTCGAGCGCGAGGTCGTGCCGCTCGCCCATCAGCAGGTCCGCATGGCGGATCGCGCCGGTCGAGGACTCCCACAGCCCGTCCGTGACGATCCGCTGCTCGCTGCCATCGGCTAGCCGCAGCACCAGCTGGGCCAGCAGTTCCGGGTCGGTGCCGTAGTGGGCGCCGGCCCGCTTAGGGTCGAAGCCGTAGAAGCCGGCGTACCACCCGTGGGCAACAATCGCGCCCAGGACGTTATCGCCCTGGTTGAGCAGCCCTGTCACGTCGTAGGTCTGGTAGGCGATGCGCCGGGTGTAGTCGGTCCAGCCGGGAGTGAGGAACCCGTCGCCGACCCGCCGGCCGTTCAGCCGCGCCTCGTACAGGCCGAGCGCGGTCACGTACAGCCGGGCTGAGGTCACCGGCTGGTCTACGGTAAAGGCCCGGCGCAGGTAGGGAGCCGGGGTCAGGGCACGGGCCACCGGGTCGACCGGGCCAGCCCCGGAGGGCGGGGTGACGCTCTCCCGGACCCTGCCCGGGCCGATCCAGGAGGCGTGCCACCCGCTCGTTCGGTCCAGTTCGACCTCGAAGCGGGCCTGGTCGCTCCAGCCGGACGCCGCCCCGGTCTCATCCCAGACCCGCACCTTCCAGCTGTACCGGCCGGCCGCGGTCAGCGGGGTGGCTCTGCTCGCTCCGGGGGGGAAGACCCCCCCGGGATAGGCGATGTCCGCCGTCACGGCTGTCTCCACCCGGCCGCTGTCCCATGCCGCGAAGGCATCCGGCTCTTCCGGTGTGACCAGCACCTGGTAGGCGCGCTGGGCCCGGCCGGTACCCGTGCCTTCCAGCCGCCAGCTCAGCCGGACGCGGTCCGGCGCAACGCCGAGCGGGTCGAGGAGGTGCGCGCAGCGCAGTTCAACACAGCGCAGTCCGGCAGGGGTCAGTGACGGTGCAGTCACAGCTTGGTTGCTCCTTCGGTGAGGCCGGAGACGAAATAGCGCATGGTGAAGCCGACCAGGACGAACATCGGCACCGTGGCGATCACCAGCGCGGCGAACACCGAGCCGCCGCTGCTGACGTTCAGCCCGAAGCTGCTGACGAACTGCTGCACCCCGGCCGAGATCGTGGTCTTATGCGGGTCCTGGATGACGATCGTCACCCACAGGTAGTCGCCCCAGACGTTGATCGCGACCAGGATCGCGCCGGTGAGCAGCACCGGCCTGGTCAGCGGGGCGACGATCCGCGCCAGCACCTGGAATTCGGTGCAGCCGTCGACGCGGGCGCTTTCCAGCAGCTCGCGCGGGATCTGGTCGAAGAAGCCGCGGAAGATCAGCACGAGCAGCGGCTGGGCGGTTGCCGCGTACGGCAGGATCAGCGCCCACCAGGTGTTGAACAGGTGCAGCTTCTGGATGGTCAGGAAGAGCGGGATCAGGGTTAGCGTCGACGGGATCAGCAGCAGCCCGATGTAGGCCAGGAACAGCAACTCCTTACCGCGGAACCGCAGCTGGGAGAACGCGTAGGCGCCGGCCGCGGCGGCGGTGACGCCGAGGACGATCGATGCCGCCGCCACGATGATCGTGTTGACAAGCGGCCGGGACACCCCGGACCACGCCGTGCTGTAGTTCTGGTAGTCGAACTGGGTGAACAGCGAGAACACCCCGCTGCTGAAGATGCTCCTCCCGCTCTTCAGCGAGTTGGAGACCACGAAGACGAGCGGGAAATAGGTCATCACCACGATCAGCAAGCCGCCGAGCAGGCTGATCCAGCGATAACGACGCCGGTGCCGCCCCGAACCGTAGCCCCGGGCGGGCCGCCGCCCGGCAGGTGCCGGAGGGCGGCCAGCCTGGGGATCGATCTGGGCGACCGAACGCATCGGGGTTCCCCGCTCAGTACTTGTTCAGGTCGACATGGTTCTGGGTCGCCCACTGCTGCGCCGCGCTGGTCAGCAACGACTGCCACTGGCTGGCGAACGCGGAGTAGGACAGCGACCCGTTGACGTACTCCTGGAAGAGCCGGGATCCCGAGTTCGTCGCCACGGTCGACAGCACGTTGTCGAGGACCACGTCGATCACCGTCGGCACCGTGCTCGTGGGGACCAGGTTGTTCAGCCCGGGCAGGTTGACCGTCGGCGCGCCGGTCTCGGTCGGGATGTAGGCCCCGTTCCCGCTGATCTTCAGCCAGTAGCCGAGGTGCTGCGGGGTGAACAGCCACGCCATGAAGTTCATCACCGTCGCGGTCTTGGCCGGGGTCATCGTGCTGTCGGCGCGCTGGGAGGTGATGCTCCACTGGCCGTTGCCGTTCGGGCCGCCGATGACCCCGACCGTGGAGGTTCCGAGCGCGAGTGGCGAGCTGGCGGTGGTGATGGGCGGCTCGGGGAACACGCCGAACTTGCCAGTGAAGCCTGCCGAGCCGAGCTGCGGGATCCACCAGCTTCCGCCCCATAGCACGCCGACCTTGCCCTGGATGAGCAGGGACTGCGGGCTCAGCGGCGGCGAGGTGGCGTTCGGGTCGGCGCACCCGTCGTAGCCGCTCTCCCCGCTGGCCGAATAGCTGACGAGCTGGCCGAGTAGCTTCCAGCCTTCCGCATAGCGGGGATTGCTCATGCTGATGATGCCCTTATGGATGCCGACCGCGACGTCGAGGCCGTTGGTCACCTGGGCGTGGTTGACGTCGAACTGGCTGACCTGGCTCGCGAGCAGCGAGGTGGTCGCGAGCCGCTCCCACCACGACGGCGTGCAGTTGGCGTTGCCGTCGGTGAACATGAACGGCGTGATGCCGACCGACTTCAGCTTGCCGAGGTCGGTCATGAGATCGGCCCAGGTGGCTGGCGGAGATGTGATCCCGGCCTTGGCGAAGGCGGCCTTGCTGTAGAAGAAGCCGGTCTCGACGTTCGACCCGAGGATGATGTCGATGTCCCCGTTCGAAGAGGTCATGTACGGGACCGTCACGGGCGTGAATAGCGACAGCCAACTGGAGTTGCCCGGCACGTACGGGTTCGGCTTGGTCAGGTAAGGCTTGATGTTCTGTAGCAGGCCGGCCGGCAGCGCGCCGGACGTCACCGGCCCGTACTGTTCCCAGAACGACGTCCGGTGCGGCGCCGCCGGAGGCCTGGCTTTCCACGGCCGCGTTCGCCGCGCTGATGCTGCCGGTATTGTTCGGCAGCCACTGGACGGTCACGTTCTTGTGCGCGGCCTCGTACTGGGTGGTCAGCTGTTTCAGGCCGGCGTTGTCTGCCGCCGTGATCGGGCCGGTGTTCGGCGGCAACACTGCCTTGATCGTTACCGGGGCGTTGCTGCCCGAGCCACCCGGGCTGGCCGAGTTGCTCGAGCATCCCGCGGCCAGGACGCCCGCGGCCAGCAGGGCCACCCCGGCCGACAGCACGTGAGTTCTTCGGAACATGGAAACCCGCCTCCTGGTGAGAATTCGGTCAGTTGGTCCGGGGACGCAGCGCCCGCATCACGACGAGCGTGAAGATGAGCATGGCGGCGAACAGCAGAGTGCCTATCGCCATGCCGTAGCCGTACTGGTCGTTCTGGAACGCCGACTGGTACATGTCCAGGCCCGGCACCATGGTCGCCGTGCCCGGCCCGCCGTTGGTGAGCAGCAGGATCGGCACGAAGTTCTGCACCGCGAAGATCCCGGACAAGATCACCACGATCCGGAACTGCGGCATCAGCAGCGGGATATCGATCGCGAACGCCCGCCGAAACACGCTCAGGCCGTCCAGCCGACCCGCGTCGAGCACGTCCCGAGGCAGGTTCTGCAGTCCGCCGAGGAAGATCAGGAAGCCCAGGTTGGAGATCCACGGAAAGCCGACAAGCAGGATCCCGACGAGCGCCAGGTGCGGGTCGCTGAACCAGGTCGGCTGCGGCAGCCCGACCGCGCCCAGGATCCGGTCGACCAGCCCGGAGCTGGGCTCGAGCAGGTACGCCCAGACCTCGATCAGCACCAGCGGCGGCAGCACGATCGGCAAGACGAGGACATATTTCGCGACGGCGGCCGCCCGCCTCGGCATGTGCATGACGATCTCCGCCGCGGTGAACTGGGAGACCAGGCTGATCAGGATGCTGCCGCCGACCAGGATCGCCAGGTTCTTCGCCTCAGTCCCGAAGGTCGGCGCCTGGATGTACTGCCTGAACTGGGATATCCCGGCGTACGTGGGCGCGGAGAAGCCGTTCCACTGGTAGAAGCCGCCGATCAGGCTGCGGACGGCCGGGTAATAACTGAACACGCCGATCAGCAGCAGGCTCGGCAGCAGCAGCACCGCCAGCACCGGCCGATAGCGGTAGCGCCACTGCGGCACGCGCCCGGGCAGCTTGTTCTCGGCGCCCATGAACGTTACGTCCATGACGTCGATCCTGGGCGTATCCGCTGGTCGCCGCTATGCGGAGATGAACCGTTACTTGTCAGAAATTCACTTCGGCCGACTGCGGCAATACGGTGTTAACGTGGACGAAGCCCCTCCGGTAGGCACCAGCCAGGGCCTTTTCCATCTCACCGAGCCCATGCCGGCCTACGCGGGCTGCTATCTGCACGAGTGGGACAGCCCGGTGCACACCCACAGCTTCGTGGAGATCGCCTTCGCCATCGGCGGCACGGCTACTCACCATTCCCAGGCCGGACGGCGCGAGATGCAGTCGGGCGACGTCCTCCTGCTCCGGCCCGGCGTCTGGCACGGGTACGAGAACTGCCAGCGGTTCGAGGTGTATAACTGCTGTTTCAGCAGCGAGCTGCTGCGCCGCGAGCTGTCCTGGACCCGTGAGGACCCGCTACTCGGGTTCCTGCTGTGGGACGGCCCGTACGCTCCTCCCGGCCGTGGCGTGCTGACGATCAGCCTGCCGCCGTCCGTCCTCGGCGACTGCCTGGTTCATCTCGACGCGCTGGCCGCGCTGCGGCACCGCCCGCTCGCGCTGCACCGGCCCGACATCGTCGGGCGCCTATCGCTCCTGTTCGGCCAGCTCGGCCAGGCCGTCACGCAGACCCGCGGCGCGCTGGCCGGGAAATCCGGATCGGTGCATCCCGCCGTTATGCAGGCGATGCGCCTGCTCGAAGCCGACCTCCCCCGCGACTGGACGCTGAAGAGCCTGGCGGCCGAGCTGCACCTCGCCCCGGGCTACCTGGTCCGGCTATTCAACGCCGCTACCGGGCTGCCGCCCATGGCCTACCTGGGCCAGCTCCGCGCCGAGCACGCCGCCGTCCTGCTCCTGCACTCCGACGAGCCGGTCACCAGTATCGGGCGGGCGGTCGGCTGGCCCGACCAGAGCGGCTTCGCCCGCCGTTTCAAGGCCCACTACGGGCTCAGCGCCACCACCTACCGCAAGCGCTTCGCCACCCGGGCCGCCCATCTTCACCACCCCGCCGCGGCCGCCTCCTGATCACTCGCAGGCCGGCCCTGACGGCGGAGGACTGATGTAGGCGGCGAGGCGGGCGACGCCCTCGTCGGCGCCCTAGAGGATCTGCCCCCTAGCCGGGCCGAAATCGATGCGCATCGGCCGCACGCCCAGCCGTTGGTTCGGGGCCACCCGCTTGGGCTCCTCGCGGCCGGTGGAAATTGGTGACGATCGCGTCAGGTCAAGATGATGGGAAACAGCCTTAGACGAACATGCGTCGTGGTGTCCAATGCCGCCTGTCCGTTCGATCATTGGTGCTGGCCACAGGGAGTGTTTTGCGGTCGTGTGGGACGATGGGCGTTGTGCGTCCCACTGTGCTGATCGTCGATGACCACGAGGTCTTCCGGGCTTCGGCCAGGGCCCTGCTCCAGGCGGGCGGCTTCGACGTGATCGGTGAGGCCGCAGGGGGGATGGAGGCCATCGAGGCCGTCAGCACGCTGCGCCCCGAGGTCGTCGTGCTCGACATCCAGCTGCCTGACCTGGACGGGCTGGCCGTCGCGGAAAGGCTCGCCGAGGCGCCCGACCCGCCCGCGGTGGTTCTCGTCTCGGGCCGGGAAGCAGCGACATACGGACCGCGTCTGCGGCGGACGTCGGCGCGCGGGTTCATCTCGAAAAGCGAGTTGTCCGGGAAGGCGCTCGCCGCCCTGATCGGCTTAGGCGTGCGATGCAGCGCCGGTTCCTGATCCTGCCGGCAGCCGCCGCGGTCGGCCTGGCTGCGGAGTGGAGCGGATACGGCTGGGGCGATCCGGGTCACTGGATCCCGGATCTGGCGGTCGGCTGGTGCCTGATCGGCTGCGGGTTCATCGCGTCGGCCCGGCGCCCGGAGAGTCGTTCGGGTGTCCTGATGTCGGCCACGGGCTTCACCTGGTTCCTCGGGAACTTCGCCGGAGTCGGCGTGGGCGTCGTGGCGTGGGCCGCTGCTCATGCTCTCTACCTGCACCGCGGGCCGCTTTTCCAGCTTCTGCTCACGTATCCGAGTGGCCGGCGGCCGTCGCGGGTTACCGGCGCGGCGATCGCGGTCTTCTACGCCGCGGCGGTCATCACGCCGGTCTGGCAAAGCGAAGCCGCCACGATCCTGCTCGCCGCGTTGCTGGTCGGCGTGTGCGGCTACGAATACGCGCGGATGGTTGGGCCGGCCCGCAGGATGCGCCTGATTGCGCTGCAGGCCGCGGCCGGGCTGGGTTTCGTGCTCGCCGCGAGCGCGGTCGTTGACCTCGTGATCGCACCCGGGGAGGCCAGCTCGATATCGTTGCTCGCCTACGAGGTCGCGGTGGTTGTCGTCGCGGGCGTGCTGCTGGCCGGTCTCCTCCTCGGCCCTGAGGAAGGGGCGGGGGTCGCCGACCTGGTGTTGCAGCTTGGCCAGGCCCGGTCCCGAACCCTGCGGGGAGAGCTGGCCAGGGCGCTCGGCGATCCAGGGCTGGAGGTCGGTTACTGGCTTCCCGAGGCTGGGACGTTCGTCGATGGCGGCGGCGATACGTTGCCGCTTCCCGGTGCTGGGTCCGATCGGTCGGCGACCATGGTCGAACGGGACGGTCGTCCGGCCGCGGTTCTCATCCATGACCCGGCCATACTGAGCGATCAGGCGCTGCTTGATGCGGTGGCGGCCGCGGCGCAGCTGGAGTCGGCCAATGTGCGTCTTCACGCGGAGGTGCGAGCCCAGATCGCCGAACTCGCGGCATCACGCCGGCGCATCCTCGAGGCCGGCGATCAGGCGCGCCGGCGGCTCGAGCGCCGCCTGCACGACGGAGCCGGGCGCCGGCTCGCAGAATTGCAGGAGACCCTGTCCCAGGGCCGGCGGGGCGCGGCGGGCCCGCAGACCAGAGACAAGATCGCGCGCGGCGAAGACCAGGTCACGCTGGCGGTAGAGGAGCTGCGCCAGCTTGCGCAGGGCCTGCATCCCCGGGCTCTGTCCGAGCACGGCCTGGCCGGGGCCCTGGCCCGGCTGGCCGACGGCTCACCCGTTCCGGTGGAGATCAGCGTCGCGAGCACCAGGCTCCCTTCGCACGTCGAGGCGGCCGCCTACTTTGTCTGTTCCGAAGGGCTCGCGAACGTCGCGAAGTACGCGGCGGCATCGCGGGCGGCGATCTCTGTAGCGCCGGGCGCCAGGACGATCGTGATCGTCGTTTCCGACGATGGCGTCGGCGGGGCGGATCCCCGGACGGGGTCGGGGCTGACGGGACTCGCGGACCGGGTCGAGGCGCTGGGCGGCACGTTCCGCGTGGAGAGCACGCCGGGCTCCGGAACGCGCCTGGCCGCCGAGATTCCGCTCGGCGGCCAGGAACGCTGATGCCCTGCAGTGATTATCCGATCTTCGTCCAGGGATGCGTCGTGAAGACGAACGCGTCGTCCGGATGCACCGGCGGCACGGCCTTCAGGTGGAGGTTGCCCTTGGCGTCAACCGAGTAGGTGAACGTCAGGAAGCCATCTCCCCAGTGGAACCTGATGCGATCGCCCTGGACGGAGTAGGTGTCCCCGGGGTTGTCCGTCATGACCTCGGCCCCGCTGTGGCGCATCGTCCATCGCCCGTCCCGCATCGTCACAGTGAAGGTCGAAGGGTACTTCATCTCGCTGTTCACGTCCGGGGTGGTGGTGGTCCCGTCGCGTGCGGTCATCGTCCACCGGTAGGTGCCGTTCAGCTTGGCGGTCGTGGTGGATCCCGATGCGGTCTGCCCGGGAGCGTGGCCGGTGCAGCCTGCGGGTATGGTCAGGGCCGGCCCGGCCGGGGTGGACCTTTTCATTGCCGTGATCTGCCCGATCATGGCCTTGGTCTGCGGATCGGCCTCGAGATCCGCGTAGACGGGGGCGAAGCTCTGCCGGAGTGCTTGCAGGTCGGCGGCTGAGGCGTCAGCGAACCGTCCGCCCGACTGGCATATGTCGCGAACGACGGGATCTTCGTCCTGGAATAGGCCGGTCGAGTGGACCGCCGCGTCTGCCGCCGCCTGAGTCACGAGCCGACGCTGGGAGGCGGAGAGCTTGGCGAGCCGGCCTGGGTTGGCGAAGAGGGCGACCGTTCTGGGCCACAGGTTGACGTTGGCCGTGATGTAAGGCGCGGCCGATTCCCTGGCTAGCTGGTGGTAGTACAGCAGGTTCAGGTCGAAGCCCTGCAGTGCACCGCGGGCGAGGGCCTGATCTCTGGCGGTCGCGAATCCCGGGCCTGGCTTTGCCCCCAGAGCGCGGACGGCGGCATCTTCGGTCTTTGACTGGTAGGTCCCGAACGTGATGCCCCGCCAGTCGGCCAAGCTCAAGATGGGCTGCCGCACCCCTACCGGCCTGCGCATCTCGTCACCGAGGACTGCCAGTCCTGTCACGTCGAGCTTGGCCAGGCTCGTCATCATCCTGGCCGGCAGGGAACTGCGGATCACCGCATTCTCCAGCGGGTAACCGTCGATGAGCATCGGGGCGCTGAGGGCCTGGAAACTCGGAATCCCGAGCGTGTCGAAGACGCTGGTCCCGGCGAAGCCGAGGTCGAAGCTCCCGGCGGCGACGTCCTTGACGACCTGCTGCTCGGCGTTCATGGCCAGGCCGCCGACCGAATAGACGACCTTGACCGACATTTGCCCGCGGGACAGATCGCTCACGCGCTGCACGAAATACTGAATTTCGGGCGTGCCGTGCAAGTCCGTGCCCGCATTGAGATCGGCCATTCGCAGGACCACCGGCTGGTCCGCCGGGCCCGCCTTATTGCCGAGTCCAGCCCCATTCGAGCACGCACTGGCCAGAATGACTGTGGCTGGAATTAGCCCGATCGCCGCGATCGCGGCCCGGCTTTTCATCCACTGCACGCTTCCCACCCCACTTCTCCTCGTATGTGTATATGAACCCTGAGGAGAACGTTAGGAGCCCGGATCACCTGGCCACATCGCGGCGAGCCACATAACGTCACTGTGGCCAGCACCAATACGGGCACCACCCCGTGGATACCCAGGCCGGCGGGTGTCATAATCACGGCGTGCCGCGTGTGGATGCCTCGTGGGCCAGGCTGGCGCGGCTGGCCGCCGCGCCGATCGGGCTCGCCGTCGCGGTGGGCGCGCTTCTCATTGCGCAGGGGCCCGGAATGTTCACGACCTACGCGGGCCGATCCGGACCCGCGTCCGGGTTGATGGTCGCCGCCGGGCTTGCCCTCGTGCTGGCCGGCCTGCTGGCTTCGCTGACCTCGCAGGCAGGACCAGCCGGCGATCTGGCGGTGCTGGCCGGCATCGTCTGGTTCGCGCCGGTCTGGGTCGGCTGGGAGGTCGGTCCGCCGCTCGTGCGTAGCATCGGCATGCTCGCCGCGGGATTCGTCTTTCCCCTGCTCTTCTACTTGGTCCTCGCATTCCCTGGCGGACGGCTGCCGGCCACGGGTACCCGCGCGCTGGCCTGGGCGGTATACCTAGAGGCCGCCCTGGCCGCGCTCGGCCTTGCGCTCTTCCGTGACCCGTACCTCGATCCCACCTGCTGGGCCAACTGCACCGACAATGTGTTTCTCCTCCGGTCACTTCCGGCCCTGGCGCGAGCAGTGACCGCGACGGATCGGTGGTTCACCGCGGTGGTGGCCACGACGCTGCTAGCGGTATGCGCCTGGCGGCTACTGGCGAGGAGAGGGCGGGCCCGCGTCATGCTCGTGCCTATTGCCCTGCCCGCGATCGTGTTCGCCGCGGCGACCGGCGCGCACGCGATCGCGCTGTCCCAGATGCCGCTCGAAGACCCGGCTAACCCGGCCTTCCAGCTGATCTTCGACGTGCAGAGTGCCGCGGTGATCCTGCTCGCCGCGGGGCTAGCCATGGATGCCGTCATGACGGTGGTCCATCGCCGCAGCGTCGCACGTATCGTGGCGAGCCTCGGCGCGGCGCCAGCTCCCGGTTCTCTCGAATCGGCGCTGGCGCGAGCGCTTGGTGATCCGGAGTTGCGCGTCGCCTACTGGCTCCCTGACGTCCGGCGCTATGTCGATGCGCAGGGCCGGCCGGTCGCCGAGCCTGCCGCCGCACCGGGGCGCCTGGTCACGGCGCTCATGCAGCAGGACAGGCGAGTAGCAATGGTCAGCCACGCAGCGACACTCCCTGAGCTCGAGCGGGAATTCGGCGCCGCCATCCGTCTCGGCCTGGAAAATGAGCGTCTCCAAGCGGAGATACTCTTTCAGCTCAGCGAAGTCCGGGCATCGCGGGCGCGGATAGTCCAGGCCGGCGACGCCGAACGACGCCGGCTCGAACGGAACCTTCACGATGGCGCCCAGCAGCGGATCCTAGCTCTCTCCTACGACATCCGGCTCGCACACGCGAGCGCCGAGGCCGACGCGGACGACCGAACCCGGCTGTTCCTGGAACAGGCGCTGGCCGACGTGCAGGCCGGCCTGGCTGAGCTCAGGGAGCTGGCCCACGGCATCTACCCGGCCATTCTGACCGAGGCGGGCCTCGGCCCGGCGCTCGCGACGCTTGCGGACAGCGCGTCCATCCCGGTCGAGCTCGACGACGCCGTCCAGGAGCGCTACCCAGAGGTGATCGAGACAGCCGCCTACCTGATGGTGGCCGAGGCGATCGAGGACGCGGCCGGGCGGGGCGCGGGATACGCAGCGATCACCGCCGCGCACCGCGACGGGCGCCTGACCGTTACCGTGGAGGACGACGGCCAGGGTCGTTCCGCGTCCATGACCGAAATCGCCGACCGGGTGGGGGCGCTTGGTGGCATCCTGACCGTCGAGCCAACACGGTTGGGGGTGGATATCCCGTGCGGGTAGTCGTCGCGGACGACATCATGCTCACCCGGGAGGGGATCGTCCGGCTGCTGCGGGACGCGGGAGTCGAGGTCGTCGCCGAGGCGGAAGACGCCGAGGCCCTGCTGCGGGAAGTCCGCCAGACGCGACCGGACGTGGCCGTCGTGGATATCAAGATGCCCCCGACACATACCGACGAGGGCCTCGTCGCGGCCCAGGCGATACGGGCGGACCATCCGGAGACCGGCGTGCTGGTCCTGTCCCAGTACGTCGAACCGAGCTATGCCATACGGCTCATCCAGGATCATCCCGAACGGGTCGGGTACCTGCTCAAGGAACGGGTATCCGACATCGCCACGGTGGTGGACGCCCTCCGGCGGATCGTGGACGGGGAAACCGTCATCGACCCCACGATCGTCGCCCGTCTCCTGAACCGGCGCCGCCGGGCCGATCCGCTGGCCGGGCTCACCGACCGGGAACGAGAAGTCCTGGGGCTCGTGGCCGAAGGCATGTCGAACCGCGCAATCGCCGCCCGGCTGTTCGTGACCGAGCGCACCGTCGAGGCGCACATCACGCAGATCCTTCTCAAGCTCGGCCTCGCCGAATCACCCGACCAGCATCGTCGCGTGCTCGCCGTGCTGACGTTCCTCCGTGCTTAGCCGGCTCACGCCCCGATCGTCGCGCTCATCACCCATGGCCGGACAGTCTGACGGCCGGTGATTCCTAATCTTCATGTATCACATCTGATACAATAAGGATTGATCGGAGGGGGACTCAGGGATGACCGGATCGGAATCTGACGCTCCTGGGCTTGCCCGGCCGGAGTTGGTACGCGTGCTCGAATCAGCGGCACGGCTCCAAGAGGTCGTTCCCGATGCCGTCTTGGTAGGCGGCTCTGCCGCGGCGCTGTGGGCCAATCACCGCTTCTCCTATGACCACGACCATGTGCTGCAGGACCTCAGTGATCGCTTCGACGCCGTACTCGAAGCGAAGCAACGGACGGATGGGTGACGAACCGGGTGACCCCGGGAAAGATCATCCTCGGCGAACTGGGCGATATCGAGTCTGGAGTCCGCCAGCTAATCCGGAACAGGCCCTTGGAGGTCACGGAAGTGGAGCTTCCGTCCGGACAGGTACTCCGGGTACCGACGCCAGACGAGACGCTGCGGATCAAGGGTTACCTCATTGTCCGGCGTAACCAAGTACGGGACTACCTTGACGTGGCGGCTCTTTCTGACAGGCATGGGATCGCTCACGCTGCAGATGTACTCCGGCACATCGATACCTACTACTCCGATCAGCGCGGCCCCGAATCGGAGGCTGTTGCGACCCAGCTCGCCCGGCAACTTGCAGACCCTAGGCCAGCTGACGCTCGTACGATCGGCCAGCTTGGCCGGTACAAGGGCCTGGATGCACGCTGGACGGACTGGGGAAACGTTATCGACGTCTGCCGCTCGCTAGCTGTGGAGATGGTGCAATGACCACCGCTTTGAGGTTCCGCAATATTGACGCATCTCCGGATGACCCGGTGGAGACCTGGCCCTTCGAAGGCATCCTCGCGGCAGTCGAACGGGGCACCCTCCCGGATTGGCGCCGGCTCGCGAGCGCGATCCGGGCCGATCCCTGGGGTCCAGTAGCCCGTCAGGTTCTCGAAGCCGTTCACCTGTCCCGCCCCTACGGCACCACCGAACTGCTAGAGGGGGTAGTAGCCCGCGCCCGCAAGCTAGCCGCCGACTCAGAACGGGCGGATGTCGCATCCGAGGTGCAGGGCCTCGTCGCCAGATCCGGGCTGTCCAAGCAGGATTTCGCGGAGAGAATAGGAACCTCGCGGTCTCGCCTGTCGACCTACATGTCTGGCAAGGTCGTGCCCTCAGCAACCTTGATGGTTCGGATGCGGCGGGTCGGGACGGCGCTCCCTGCCGAAATGGCCGTAACTTCGGGCTAGTCTCGGACGACCTCCGCCTGATAGGCGGCCAGCACCCGCACAGCCCAGTCGCGCGCGGCCGCCTGTTCTGCTGATGGCGGCCGGATATGGAGGGCTGACAGATGACTCAGAACGCAGGCGACTATGCGTTCCCGCACGCCGATACCGGCGAAAGCCGCCGCCTGGACCTTTTCGCCGAACGTCTCGACCCGGTGACCAGACGCCGGATCGGGCAGCTCGGCCTGGGCCCGGCCGTTCGCTGCCTGGAGATTGGCGGCGGCCGTGGGTCCATCGCCCGCTGGCTGTGCCAGGACGTCGCCCCCCCAAGGACATGTAACCGCCACCGACCTGGAGACCGGCTTCCTGTCACGACTAGCGCTGCCGAACCTGACTGTGCTCCGTCACGACGTGCGCACCGATGACTTCCCAGAAGGCTCCTTTGACCTGGTGCACGTTCGTGCCGTCTTCATGCATATCCCCGGCCGGATGGCTACGCTGCAGCGGATGGCCTCCTGGCTCGCACCCGGTGGCTGGCTGGTAGCCGAGGAGCCCGATTTCGGCATGTGGCTGGCCGACCTTGACCCCACATGGGCAGCCCATCCAGCTGCCTGGCACGAAGCCTTCCCCAACGGGTCCCTGTCCCAGGGCCGGGCGCTTCTCCGGCAAATTCACCGGCTGGGCCTGGCGGACATCAGCGCCGACGCCGAGCTGGATATCGTCCTGCCAGGAACCGGGCTGGCAGAGTTCTACCGGCTGAGCATCGAGGCGCTCTCCCAGTCCCTGATATCGGCCGGACTGCTGACCGCCGCCGAGGTAGCCCGCCTCACCGCCCGCCTGGCCCAACCTGACTTCACAGGCTGCGGCTTCGCGCACATCGGCGCCTGGGGACGCCGCAACGATCACCCGGCCGCGTAAGCCGGACAGCTCCAGGCAGCAATCACGGGCATCCCAGGCTAGTCTCGGCTGACAGGTATGCGGCTCCGGAGGCCGCCTTCACGATGTGGCGAATCTGAATCGCTGACCTGCCGGGCTGCGGCCATCGTCGCAGCTGAGCCGCGGGGACCGTGCTAGCACTACCTCAGGTTCGGGTATCCGCACGGTGGATGTCGGGTTCGCGCGCGGCGAGCATGGAGATGCAGGTGACCGGGATAGCTGGGCACCGCAGCTCACCGGAGGAGTTCCGATGTACCCACAGAATGACAATGCCCCTTCCTCGCGGTCGGTCCTGATGAGATTTCTGGTCAGGTCGTGGGAGTACCGCCGCCCCCGTTTGTGGGTGGGCGTGCGGGTTGCCTGCGGCATCTTCAACGTCGTGCTTGGCGTCCTGCTGCTCGCTTCGCTCCGCTGGCTGGGGCCGCTGGCGTGGCTGGCAACGCTGCCGCTCGCGGGGGCGGTGCTGATTTTCTGGACCGCTCACCGGTTGCAGGCCGGTGTCCACAGCGTTCGGCCGGTGTGCCGTGACTAGTTCGAGTACGCCGTCCCGCGGCTGCTGCTGGCGATCCCGCCCGGTGGCCCTGCAGGTGCGGAGAGGCATCGCTGATGGACGCACGGGCTGACAAGGTCATTCCCTCGCGGTCGGTCCTGATGAGGTTTCTGGTCAGGTCGTGGGAGTACCGCCGCCCCCGTTTGTGGGTGGGCGTGCGGGTTGCCTGCGGCATCTTCAACGTCGTGCTTGGCGTCCTGCTGCTCGCTTCGGTCCGCGGCTGGGGCCGCTGGCGTGGCTGGCAGCGCTGCCGCTGGCGGGGGCGGTGCTGATTTTCTGGACCGTCTACCGCCTGCAGCAGGACAGCGTCCTGCGGGTGCGAGAACTGGAGCAGTCCCGGGCCCATGCGGTGGACGACTCGGCGGCGAGACTACGCCAGATCGAGCGTGACCTGCACGACGGCGCGCAGGCGCAGATGGTCGCCGTCACCATGAAGCTGGGGCTGGCCATGAAGAAGCTCGGCCGCATGGTCGACGGGACCGGACAGACCGACCTGGACCGGGTGGTGGACCTGGTCGCCGCAGCCCACCGCAGCGCCAAGGAGGCCATCACCGAACTGCGTGACCTGGCCCGCGGCATCCACCCCCCCGTACTCGACCACGGTCTCGGCGCCGCGCTGATCACTCTCGCCGCGCGGAGCGATCTGCCCGTCGAGCTCGTCCTGGACCTGCCCGAGCGACCCTCGGCCGCGATTGAGACCATCGCCTACTTCTGCGCCGCCGAGCTTGTAGCCAACGTCGCCAAGCACAGCGGCGCCAGACATGCCACGCTGGAGGCAGCCCATGTCCCTGGCCTGCTGCGGGTCCGGGTCAGCGACGACGGCTCCGGCGGCGCCCGCGTCGAGGCCCGCGGCGGCCTTGCCGGGCTGGCCGAGCGGGTCGGGACGGTGGACGGCAGGCTGCAGATCAGCAGCCCGCCCGGAGGCCCCACCGTAGTCACCATTGAGCTGCCGTCCCACGCCTGACCGAACGGGAGCCTCGATGCGGATTGTGATAGCCGAAGACTCGGCCGTAGTGCGGGCCGGCCTGGCAGAGATTCTCGCCGACAGTGACCACGAGGTGGTCGCCGCCGTCGGCAACGCCGATGACCTGCTAGCCGCCGTTGCCGAGCACCGTCCGGACGTCGCCGTGGTGGACGTGCGGATGCCGCCCGGCTACACCGACGAGGGCTTGCGCGCGGCGATCGCCATCCGCCGTGACCACCCCCAGACCGGGGTGCTGGTGTTTTCGCAGTACATCGAGACCCGCTATACGGCCGATCTGCTCGGCGCGGCGTCCGGTGGCGGTGCCGGGGGTGTCGGGTACCTGCTCAAGGACCGGGTCGGCGACGTCGAGGAGTTCGTCGAAGCTCTTAGCCGGGTGGCCGCCGGAGGCACCGCCCTCGATCCAGAGGTCGTAATGCAACTGCTGGGTGCCAGTCGCCGCAACGACGCGCTCACCACCCTCACCCCCAGGGAACGCGATGTGCTCGCGCTGATGGCCGAGGGCCGGTCCAACGCCGCCATCGCCGAGATCCTGGTGGTTTCCGATCGGTCCGTCGAAAAGCACGTCGGCAACATCTTCAGCAAGCTGGGCCTGGCCCCATCGGACGCCGACCACCGCCGGGTGCTGGCAGTCCTCCGGTACCTGGAATCCTGACCTGAGCGGGCGGCGGGCGGCGAGTGGGCCAGGGACAGTCGCACTGGCAGCCGTGGCGGTACGACAGGGACGCTTACCCCCTGGGATCCGGATCTGGCGGACGCCATGGCGTGCCACGATGTTCGCATCGAGGAGGAACTTTCCCTCGACGCCCTGCTCGCGGACCTGGCCTGATTGCCCCTAGTCCGTGCCCATGCTTGTCTTATAGTGGTCGTATGACAGCCACGACCATCAGCTTCCGCGCCGATGAGCAGACGATGGCCGAACTCCGCGAGCTTGCTGGCGACGGGAACCTGTCGGATGCGATTCGCGAGCTCATCCACGCGCAGTACACAGCCCGGCTGTACGCGCAAGCTGCCCGTGACGCCGAACGGCTTCGCAATGACCCGGCCGACCTCGCTGAGATCAAGGCCGTGAACGAGGAGCTAGACGAGATCAGTGCGTGGTGACCTGTTCCGGCTGCGCCCCGGCAAGGACTCCGCCGGGCACGAGCAGCGCGGCCCCCGGTACGCAGTTACGATCCAAAGTGACGGAATCCTGCTCTCCACGCTGATCGTCGCCCCGACTTCCACCAGCGCGCAGGCGGCGATCTTCCGGCCGGAGATCGAGTTGGACGGAACCCGGACCCGCGTACTCGTCGACCAGATGCGCGCGGTCGACACCAGCCGGCTGGGCGACTTTGCCGGTCGCCTTGACACCGCCGAGACAGGAGAGGTCGACCGGGCCGTCCGGCTCATCCTCGGCGTTCTCTGAAACCGCCCGGGGGCCCGTCTCGGTCGATCGGCCCGGTGCCGACCGAATGTGGCATCCCTGGAAAGGGCTGGCCGACGCTTGACGCTTTTTCATTGATTCGGACGCTAGAAAGCCAGGCATGTACCGCCAGGACCGCGTGGTGTCCTGCTCGAGCAGCCGGTAGGCCGCCGCGGTGCTGCCGTGGTGCCGCCGTGGTGCCGACGGCGGCAAGTTTGTTAGCCTTACGAACTGTAAGAGTTCCGTACTATCGGGGGCGACGACCCACGACGAGCTGCTGGGGCGGAGCGGAAGCTACGCGGCGCTGTGCGCCGTGAAGCACCGGCTGGGCGCGTTCTGGCGCCAGACGTTCTCCTCGCTGAAGGTCCCGAACTACCGCCTGTACTTCACCGGCCAGTCGATATCCCTCACCGGGACCTGGATGCAGATGACCGCGCAGTCCTGGCTTGTGCTGACCCTCACCCACTCCAGCACGGACCTGGGCTTCACCGTGGCCCTGCAGACCCTGCCCGTGCTGCTGCTCGCCCCCTACGGCGGTGTTGTCGCCGACCGGGTGGACAAGCGGCGGCTCATGATCGTGCTGCAGATCGCCATGGGCTTCCAGGCCCTCGCGCTCGGGCTGCTCACCGTTCTCGGAGCGGTCCGCTTCTGGCAGGTCTGCGCGCTTGCCGTCATCCTCGGCCTGAACAACGCCTTCGAGAACTCGGCCCGGCAGGCTTTCGTCCGGGAGATGGTGGGCAAGGATGAGCTGCGCAACGCCATCACGCTGAATTCGGTGACGGTGAACGCGTCCCGGGCGGTCGGACCCGCTATCGGCGGCGTCCTCATCGCCACGGTCGGCATCGGGGTCTGCTTCCTGCTGAACGCAGCCAGTTTCGCGGCCGTCGTCACCTCCCTGCTCATCATGGACCGCTCCGCCCTGCGGCCGAGCCCTCCGGCAGGGCGGGCCAGCGGGCAGCTGCGCGAGGGCCTGCACTACGCGGCACGCACTCCCACGATCGCCATTCCGCTGGCGATGATGAGCCTGGTCGGGCTGCTGGCATATGAATTCCAGGTCACGCTCCCGGTCCTCGCCCGGCAGACGTTCCACGGCGGCGCGGAGGCCTACGGCTTCATGACCGCGGCGATGGGCGTCGGGGCGGTGATCGGGGGGCTGTTCACCGCCGCGCGGGGCCGGACCGGACTGCGGCCGATGATCATCGCCTCGGCCGGTTTCGGCGCGGCGATCCTGGCCTGCGCATTCTCGCCCGCCCTCGGCCTTGCCTACGCCGCGCTGCTGTTCGTCGGCTGGGCGAGTGTCTCCTTCATCGCGATCGGCAATTCCACGATCCAGCTCAGCGCGGAGCCGAGTATGCGCGGACGGACGATAGCGCTGTGGCAGGTCGCCTTCCAGGGAACGACGCCTGTCGGCGGCCCGGCGATCGGCTGGATCATCGCCGCAACCGGCCCGCGCACCGGCCTCGCAGTCGGGGGCGCGTCCTGCTTCGTGGCCGCGCTCGGCGGCATCGCCCTCGCGCGGCGCTCCCGCCCGTCACCACCGCCGCGGGTAACCCGGCACGAACATCCACCGCCCGCCGGCCCGGCACCGCCGTCCCGGCCGAGGACCCCGTCTGGTGAAACGACGGCACGCGGCCTGAGATGCTGTCTTCATGAACAAGAGCCGTCACCGGGTGGTCGTCGTCGGCGGCGGGTTCGGGGGGATCAGGGCGACGCGTGCCCTGGCCCGCGCGGATGTCGACATCACGATCGTGGACCGGACCAATCACCATCTGTTCCAGCCGCTGTTGTATCAGGTCGCCACCGGGATCTTGCCCGATGGCCTCATCGCGCCGGCGCTGCGCAGCGTGGTCGGGAAGCAGGCCAACGCACGCGTGGTGCTGGCCGACGTGCAGCACCTGGATCTGGACGGCCGGGTCGTGCATGCCCTGGCCCCTGACGGCCGGGAGCTGATGCTGCGGTACGACAGCCTGGTGGTCGCGGCCGGGTGCACGGACGCCTACTTCGGGCATGACGAATGGGCGGTGTTCGCGCCCGGCCTGAAAACGCTGGAGGACGCCGGTCATCTCCGCAGCCATATCCTCGGCGCCTTCGAGATGGCCGAACTGGCCACCGACCCGGCCGAACGGGCGGCGTACCTGACCTTTGCGGTGATAGGAGCCGGACCCACCGGAGTCGAGGTGGCGGGCCAGATCGCCGAGCTAGCACACGAGACGCTGCCGCGGGAGTACAAATCCGTGGCGACGACCGAAGCGAAGATCCTGCTGATCGAGGCGGGGCCGCAGGTGCTCGCCTCGTTCGCGCCCAGGCTGCAGCGCTACACGCAGCGGCGGCTGCAGAAGATGGGCGTCGAGGTATGGCTGAGCACCACGGCGCAAGACATGGACTCCGGCAGTGTCACGGTCACCGGCCCAGACGGGGACAGGCGCATCCCGGCCCGGACGAAAATCTGGGCGGCCGGGGTGCAAGCCTCCCCGCTGGCGGCCATCCTGGCCGGGGCGACCGGCGCCGGCACGGACCGGGCGGGCCGGGTGGCGGTACTGCCCGATTGCAGCCTGCCGGGTCACCCGGAGGTCTTCGCCGTCGGGGACATGATCCGGCTGAACGATCTGCCTGGGGTGGCCCAGCCCGCGATCCAGGAGGGCACCTACGTGGGAAAGCTGATCCGCGCCCGGCTGGCAGGCAACGCCGGAACAGCACCCTTTGCGTACCGTGACAAGGGCAGCATGGCCACCATCGGCCACCTGTCCGCCGTCACCGACTCGTTCGGGATGAAGTTCACCGGCGTCACCGGCTACACGATGTGGGGATTCGTTCACGTGCTCTACCTGATCGGCTGGGGCAACCGGGTTGCCGCCGTTTTCAACTGGGCACGGGCGCTGACCTTCGCCAAGAACCGCCCCTATCGGACGATCACCTACGAACACGCGCAGAACGAGCTCGCCGAGCACCATGCTCGGGAATAGGCGGCTGCGCGGCTGCACACACCGGCGCCGTCACCAGGCCCGCTCACGCTGGTACCTTGCGCGCTGCGTCACCAGCGATCCGATATCCCCGGATGCATTGGCATAGGCGGATCAGAGGGGATGTCGCCGTAGGTGCGCGGGGCCACGTCCTTGCGTTTCCTGCGGACCAGCTCGCCGCCCGGTGGCGGGTCTGGCGTCTCGAAGATGCCGCGAAGCCCGGCATTGGTGATACCAGCAGCGCCCAGCACGGCAACCCTTCGCTCCCCATGCGCCTCCGCGCCGGAATCCTCCAGCTCTTTGCGCGCCGCGCGGCCTGCGGCCGACAGATGGGGATGGCCGGCCAGGGAATGACGCCCGACCAGGCCGCCGCGCCGCAGCCCCTCGATCAGCTCCTGCACGACGGCCGAGTCCGCGACCTCCGCAATAAGCGGGCCCAGCATCTTGCCCGAGGCCGGGACCGCATCCAGGACCGCGCGCTCAACTGGCCGCCCGGCCCTGCGGCGCACGGCCTGGACCCGGTGCCGGGTCCGCGAGATCTTGATCCTGCCGTCCTGCGCCATGGAGGCGACGGCGGCAAGCGCCACCCGCTGCGTTCCGCCGCACAGATATGCGACCTGGTACACGTCAAGTTCGCTTAGCGACGTCACAGGCAGCACCTGCCTTCGTTCAGCATTCCAGCGACAGCCCCTGGCGGGATCCATTCAACACCCGGATTCCGCCCCCGGCTAACCATCTGCACCGCCGGCCATCTGCTTTCGATGTTCGGCCCTGCCTGCACAGGGCGGGCAAGACGAGGAAGCGGGTGAGCCCAGCAACTTGGCGCCCGATGACCTGGTGAGCTCGCACGGCCTGGCCGACGCGACCGTAGTCGCCGTGCGGCCGGGCTGCAGGCGGATTGCCGGGCCGGTCGAGACGCGGGGACCGGAACTGCTGCGGCAGTTATGACAGCGGCAGTTATGACAGCGGCAGTTATGACAGCGGCCAGCCGCCGGCGGGATAGCCCACGGATCGCAGGTAGTCGCGGGCCTGTGCCACGGCGGCGTCGACGTCTGCCAGGCTGAGGCCGACGACGTAGTCGTCCGGGTTCCCCTTGCCGTCGGTGTCGTAGCTCAGCACCCAACCGGATCGCCACCCGCGGCCGAGCGGGTAGCGCTCGTGCCAGATGAGCATCGCGGTCAGGTTGCGGTCGAACACCACGTCGCCTGGATCGAGGTCGTCCTCGAATACGCGGCCACTGAGGTCGGGCGGGACGATCACACGGACAGCAGGCAGTTCCTCGTCGCGGAGATGGCCGATCTCGCCACGCGGCTTGGACATAACCAAAATCTAGCTATATGCGCGTGTTCCAACGGCCGTCGATGACGCAGGGTCACAAGTCGCGTCGCCCAGCGGGCTGAAGATCTCGGCATGTGCCGCGGCTTTGTACTCCCACTGGGACCTGGCCGGCAGGCGGCGGCATGATCGATGCTGTCCGACATCGCCTCCAGTTGCCGTGTGGACATCCAGCGGCAGGCGATGCGCGCGGTCATCGCCTGCACCGAGATCAGTGTCAAAGCCGCGGGGAGTCAGGAATCGGCACCAGCGGACAATATCCATGGCAGGACTTGATACCAGGGAACATGGACGACGGCTTTCATCACCGTGACGATGAAGCTGTGCTCGGCGTCCGCGCGACAGGGTTAAGGATGGCGTGATGAGCGACGACCGTGACCACACCATCGCCACCGCCACGGCGACAAGTGAGGAAACGCCGTACGGTGTGCGCATCAACACGGGAGGCCACGCGCTGCGCGGCGACGAACCGGTCGGCCGCGGTGGTGCCGACAGCGGTCCGGCTCCGTTCGGCCTGCTGCTGTCCGGGTTCGGTGCCTGCACCGCGATCACGCTGCGAATGTACGCCGAACATCAGGGCTGGCCGCTAGCTGGCGTGAATGTCGAGCTGACCTACGTCGTCAAAGACCGGAACACCAGGTGGATCGACCGGCTGATCACGCTGCACGGCGTCGACGAAGACCAGCGCGCGAAGCTGGCCGAGATCGCGGAGAAGACCCCGGTCACCAGGGTGGTCCGGGCGGGAACCGAGATCCGTACCACCACCGGGGCGGGCTGACCGGTGGCGACGCACGCGACGCAGCGACCCGGGCAGTGGGTGTACTGATCCCATGACCAAGCGGATCGTCGTCATCGGGGCGGACGCGGCCGGGATGAGCGCAGCCTCGCAGGCCAAGCGAATCGCAGGCGACGCGGTCGAGATCGTCGCGTTCGAGCGCGGGGCGTACTGCTCTTACTCTGCCTGCGGGATCCCGTACTGGGTGGCCGGCGACGTCGACGGGCCGGAGCGTCTGGTCGCCCGTTCGCCGGACGCACACCGGCGCAACGGCATCGACCTTCGTATGCGAACCGAGGTGGAGGAGATTGACCTCGCCGCCGCCTGTGTGCTCGCTCATGACCTGGCCGCAGGGCGGTCGTTCCGGGAAGGCTTCGACTCTCTGGTCATCGCAACCGGCGCAGTCCCGGTGCGACCGCCGCTGCCCGGCGTGGACGCCGTCGGCGTGTTCGGCGTGCAGACTCTCGATGACGGCGCCGCGCTCCTCGCGGATCTGCACCGCGAGCAGCCGCGGCGGGCCGTGGTGGTCGGCGGGGGCTACATCGGCGTGGAGATGGCCGAGGCACTTGTGCGGCGCGGGGTCGCCGTCACCGTCATCGATCAGGCGGCGCAGCCGATGACCACGCTCGACCCGGACATGGGGGCGGCGGTACACCGGGCCATGGAGGGCATCGGCATCGATGTGCGCACCAACACCGCCGTCATCGGATTCGAGACCGGCAGCAACCACAGGATCCGCTCGGTGCTGACAGCCGACGGCTCAATCCCGGCCGATGTGGTCGTCCTCGGCCTCGGGGTACGGCCGAACACCTCGCTCGCCCGGGAGGCCGGCCTGCCGCTGGGCGATCACGGTGGCCTGCGCACGAACGTGCAGATGCAGGCTCTGGGCCACGACCACATCTGGGCCGGCGGCGACTGCGTGGAAGTCCTCAACCTGGTCTCGGGTCAGTACCAGCATGTGGCGCTCGGCACCCACGCCAACAAGCAGGGCCGGGTCATCGGGCACAATCTGGCCGGCTCCTACGCCACGTTTCCCGGGGTGGTCGGCACGGCGGTGAGTAAGGTTTGCCATCTGGAGATCGCCCGGACCGGGCTGCGTGAGCTCGACGCCACCCGCGCCGGGTTCGAGTACGTGACTGTCGCCGTGCGGTCCGGCACGAAGGCCGGCTACTTCCCCGGTGCCCAGCAGATGACCGTCAAGATAACCGCCGAACGCTGTACCGGACGTCTGCTGGGCGTGCAGATCGTCGGCTACGAGGGATCGGCCAAGCGGATCGACACGGCTGCGGCGGCGCTATGGAACCGGCTGACGGTAGAGGAGATGACCGCCCTGGACCTCGCGTACGCTCCGCCGTTCTCGCCGGTATGGGATCCGATTCTCGTGGCGGCACGGCAGGCCGCCGGGGCAGTGCGCCAAGCCGACGCAGCCCGGCGATGACGTGCCTTTCATTCGCGCGGCGCGGACCGCTCATGCGACTTCCCGCACGCGTCGCACGAATCCCTGGTCGGCCGCCGTCATGCGGGCAAGCAGCGCTCCGAGTGCGGAGCGGTCGTTGTCCCCGTCGTGCTCGTAGAGCTCGCTGATTGTCTGGATAAGCGAGTTGACCAGCAGCACGCGCTCATGCTCGGTGATCTCCATCGTGATTCATCCTCCGGTGAGTCCGCCGTATGGGCCGAACCTTGAGGTCGTTGTCGGTGAAGGCGTTGATGGTGCCGCCGCTTTCACATCAGCAGGTGCCTGGCCAGGGTCTGGCCCAGCTAGCTCGTGCCGCTCACCCGCAGCTCCCGCCGCCCAGCTTCGGCGGCCAATCCCTGAGACTGCCCTCACCCTATACCCGCAATTAAAAACTAGCAATTTATTACTAGAATTAATGGTATATCGTTGACTATGGCGAACTGGGGTTCCGGACCAACCACGCCGGGGCTCCGTCACGCTTGGCGATCAGCGATCGGACCTCACATCGCGGATGCCAGAGGGTTTCTGGGGACTAGCGAACCTGGGTGCTCTGGTTCAGGCGCTCTGGTTCAGGCGTTCCGGCGGAGAGCCGCCGGGTGGCGATGGTGATGCCGGCCTGCCGCCCTGCGGCCGGTTCACGTGGCGGGCCAGAGATCTTCCGGTTCACGCCCGCGGGTTTCGGGGAGCAGCCAGAACAGCACCATCATCAGTGCCGGGGGCAAGAAGGTAACCAGCCCGGCTGCTGCGAACCGGTGACCGGCGCCGGCCACGGCGCCGAAGGCGACCAGGCCGGTGACCGCCCCCAGCACGCCTGCCGCCAGCGACCAGCCCGCCACTGAGGCCCTGACCGGTGTGGGAAACAACTCGTTGACCAGCGACCCGGCGGCCGGGGCGAAGACCGCGGCGGCGAATACGCCGAGGATGTAGCCGGCCAGCAGTGCCGGGGCGGAACCGGTGTAGGTCACGGTGGCGCACAGGGCCACGGTCACCATGGCCAGTGCGCCGGTCAGGCGCCGTCCTGCCCGGTCCGCCAGCCACCGTCCGGCCAGGAGCCCGGCCAGCCCGGCGGCGCCGGCCCCTGCCACCATGCCCGCCGTCACGATGCCGGCCTGGTGGAGGACATTCTGCGCGAAAAGGAAGACAAAGCTGTTGGCCGGCCCGGTAATGACTGACACGGCGAAGGCCAGTATCACGATGACCGCCAGGCGGCGCCGGAACGGCCTGGCCACGGCACCGAGCACCGGGATCGGATGCCCGGATCCGGCTGCGGCCACGGTGAACCGGTCGGGCTCGGCGATCCAGCGCCAGAGCAGGGGCAGCAGGGTCAAGGGGACCAGCGCCAGGACGAACACGCCGCGGAACCCGAGCGTGCTGGCGGCCAGGCTGTGCGCGATGGCGATGGCCCCGGCGCCGGCGCCGTACCCTGCGGCGATGAGCGCCACTGCCTTGGCCCGGTCCCTCGAGGCGGTCTGCTCCGCCGCGGTGACCTGCGCCAGCGCGTTCGTGGCGCTGAGCAAAGGGCGGCCGCAGGCGAAGATGGCCACGAACCACCAGTAGCCGGGGCTGGCCGCTGCCAGCGCTGTCATGGCCAGCCCTGCGCCGACCGTGACGAGCAGCATCATCCGGCGGCCGAAGCGGTCGGCAAGGCCAGTTACGGGAAGCGCGCCCAGCGACGCCAGCCGCATGATGGCCAGCCCGATACCCAGGTCGGTGCCCGACAGCCCGGCCTGGTCGGCGAGGGTTGCGCCCTGGTTCACCTGGCCGAACCCCCGGGCCACGTCGCCGAGGGCGGCCACGACGCCGAACTGCCCGAACCCCGAGGCGAAGGCAGCGACAGCCACCCCGGCCACGGCCCGGTCGTTCCAGCGGCGCAATCGCAACCCGCCCGGCCCAGGTACCGGGACCTTGCCCGGATCAGCGCTCAATGCCGCCTGCCTTGTCCGTAACATGTCCCTGCGGGCTCCCATGGCGGCGCGGGGGAAGGCCGCGACGATGCGCCGGGCTGTGTGACTGGCACCAATGCCACCGCCGATGCGCTGAGGAGGTACCACGGCAGGCCGGGGAACACGGCAAGATCAAGGAGAAGTTCTTGCCGCCTCACCGGCGGGCGGCGGAGTACTTCTCGGCCGCGCGGGCGAGGTCCGGCCGGGCGTCGAGGACGGGTCGCATGCGCCGCCACGCCTCTTCTCGCTTGGCCGGGATGTACTCGGCGGGCCAGTATCCCTCGTGCGGGCGGTAGCCCTTGAGCACCCGGCGGGCCACGGTGGCCTTGTGCACCTCGTCGACGCCGTCGGCGATGCCCATGGCGGGCGCCGACGCGTACATGGCCTGGATGGGCGTGAGATCGGTGGTGCCGAGCGAGCCCAGGATGTGCAGCGCGTTGTAGGACACCTCCCGGAGCACCTTGGCCATGGTGAACTTCACCGCCGCGATGTCGGTGCGCGCCTCGAGCGTCGAGGTCTGGTCGATCTTCCAGGCAGTCTCGAGCACGAACAGCCGGAGCATCCTGATCGCGGCGTAGGATTCGGCGATCTTCTCCTGCACCATCTGGTGCTCGGCGATGATCCTGCCGTGCGACTCGCGGCTGAGCGCCCGCTCGCACATCATGTCGAAGGCGAGCTTGCACTGGGCGATGGTGCGCATGGCGTGGTGGATGCGGCCGCCGCCGAGGCGGCGCTGGGCGAGTACCCTGGCGCCGTTTTCCGGGCCGAGCAGGTGGTCGAGGGGCACCCGGACGTCCCGGTAGACGATGTGATTGTGGTTCCTCGGCTCCGGCATGATCTCGACGCCGGGGGTGGCGCGGGGCACCACGAACATGCCATTGGTGCACATCACGAACAGCAGGTCGGCGACCCGTCCCGCCGAGGTGAACCACTTCTCGCCGTTGATCACCCACTCGTCGCCGTCTCGCACGGCATGGGTCTTGAACAGGTTCGGATCGCTGCCGCCCTGCGGCTCGGTCATCGAGAACGCCGAGAACATGTCCTGGTTGAGCAGCGGCTCGAGCCACCGCTTCTTCTGTTCCCCGGTGCCGTAGGCCGCGAGGATCTCCATATTCCCGGTATCGGGCGCCGACGCGCCGAACATCGAGGGCGCGCCGGCGTAACGGCCGATCACCTCGTTCAGCAGAGCCAGCCTGAGCTGCCCGAAGCCTGGTCCGCCCAGCTCCCGGTCGAGGAAGATCGCCCACAGGCCCTGGTCCTTGACCTCCTGCTGGAGTTCGCGTACGTACGCCTTCACCACCGGGTCCGGCCACCGCACCGCGTGCGGGAAGACGTAGTCGAGCGGCTCGACCTTTTCCTGGCAGAACCGCTCGACCCAGCCGAGCTGCTCCTGGAACTGGGGGTCGGTGGAGAAATCCCACGCCATGCCAGCACTCCTTGTCGGTTGACGCGATAACAGCTGCCGTCGCAGGAAAGGCCGCAAACGTCCTGGTGATTTCATTGTGACGGATCTGGGAACCGCGGCAAGGTCGCGCCCGGGCGCCCGCAGATAACCAGGTCAAGAGCCTGGCGGCGAAGCCGTCTTCGGCCGTGTGCCCGGCCAGGTAGCGGGCCTGTACGCCGGCGCCGATGCACACCGACCGCCACCGCGAAAACGCCACCCAGTACGGCAAGTTCCACAGGTCCCGGCCCGACAGCCGGGCGTGGCGCTGTACGAGCTGCGCCCGGGCGGGGAAGCCGGCCACGGTGCCCGGCCCCGGCGTGGTCGGCGACAGCTGCTCACCCTGGTCCTGCCAGGTCGAGGCCCGGTAGTCGCCGTGCACGATGCCGGGACGTGGGGATCAGGAAGGTCCGGCCGAGCTCTTGGCGACGGGCCGGACGGATTCCAGCGGGCCATGTGTTCGCAGCGCGCTCCAGCCGAGGCGCCCGGTCACGCTTTCTAGTTCGTTTCCGACGACGAGGCCGCGATCAGTGATGCTGACGCTGTTCAACGTCATCTCGTGCCAGCTGCTGCGCATCTTGGCGACGTGCACGGCCCGGCCTACCCGGGATCCGTCTTCGATGTAGCGCAGGTCGATGACGTTGTCGAACAAGAACAGGAGTCCGTCCAGCGCGTTGGCGGAAAGCCCGTGGGCGCTGGGTTCGCTCGTGATCAGCAATGAACTGCCTGCCGCCCGGACAAGTCCGACAAGGCTGCGCATGTAGGCCGGGAAACGCTCCCCTTCACGGGCGGCGAAGGCCAGTTCGGACAGGCTGTCGATGACAATCCGGCTGGTTGCATGCTCGCGGAGTTCGGAGCGCACGGCAGTGGCCAGGACGTCGAGGTCCAGATCGCCCATCGGAACGTAGGAGATCGAGACGTTCTCGGCAGCGCCGGCTGATATGAGATCCCACCCGAACGCGGCAGCCACGCCAACGAGCTGATCAGCGGTGTCCTGGAACGTGACGTAGAGGCAGCGCTTCCCCAGGTCCACCCCCTGGGTGAGCCAGCGTAGCCCGAATATCGTCTTGCCGACGCCCGAGGGGCCGGTGACCAGGGTGGCGTCACCCTGCTTCGCTCCGCCGCTCATTAGCTCATCGAGGCCAGGGATCCCGCTGGGGACCTGGTCGGACACCGCGGTAACCACATGAGGGATCAGTGTCTCTATGCGCGGGAACACCTGGACACCGGCATGGCCGATCCGGAACGTGTGCTTGCCCGACCGATAGCTTCCGCCGCGCATCTTCGCTATCCGCAGCCACCGCCGGTCGACCGGCTCGCGAGCCTCATACTCAAGCTGGATGATGCCATCAGCCAGGGCGGACTCGATGCCACTGCGCAACTCCTCCGGCGTGTACTCGCCGACCAGCAGCAGCACCGTGCCGGTTTGCGAGATCCGGCCGGTCAGGTCGTATAGCGCGGCACGCAAGTCGCGTTCATCAGCAAAATCGCGCAGCATCTTCGCGCTGTCGACCACAACGATGGAAGGCTCCTCCTCCAGCGTTTTCCTGACGATCTCCGACACAAAGGACTCCAGCCCGTCCTGGCGTGCAGGCTGCAGGAAGTCACCCAGGTGGATGTGCTCGACCCGTGTGCCCACGGCCTGCGGGTCGAAGAAGGTGAACTGCTCCAGGTGCCTGACAAGCTTGGTATGCGGCTCGGACACCGTCGTGTAATAGACGCACTTGTGCTCGGCGGTACCGTTGGCGAAGCACATCTGCTGGGCAAGGATCGTCTTACCGGTGCCTGGCGCGCCCGCCATGACCACTACCGCCCCCGGTACCAGCCCGCCATTGAGCAACAGGTCCAGCCCGGCAACTCCGGTGGTCGTCCGCTTCAACTCTGACCACATCCTTCTTTCAGCAAGGCCTCCGCGGCCGCGAGGAGGTGGCGCCACTCATACGGCTTGGGCACGACCGCGTCTGCGGCACCCGCAAGATGGGAATGCCCGCTCACGGCCAGAATCGGGATGTGCGCCGTCGCCGGGTCATCCCGCAGGCAGCGGATAAGCTCCACGCCGCCCATGACCGGCATCATGATGTCGGTCACCACCAGATCCCATGCCGACTCCCGCACGGCCTGCAGCGCAGCGGCGCCATTCCCGGCATCGCTCACTTCATGTCCGGCCCGCTCGAAGATCCTCCGCAGCAGGAAACGCTGGTCTGGTTCGTCATCGACCACCAGAATCCTCGACACGCGGCGCCGCACCCTCCCGTAATAGCTACCTAGCGTATCGAACTATACACACATAGCTACCTGCTGTTGTGGTCACGCGATCGCCGCCTGCCTGGCTGCCTGGATGGATGGTCTCGGCCGAGGCCGCCGACGTCGCTGCGTGAGTCGTGCTCGAACCCGGTCGGCCGGGATCCCCGGAGCCATACTGGTCATGATGCAGGCGCATACTGGTAATGATGAAGCCTGCCCGCGCCGCGACCCGGCGCTTCCTGCCCACCAGTCCCTTCAATACCCCGCCCGTGGCTCCGCCTGTCGGCCAGTTCGCCGTACAGGACCAGGTGACTCACGATAAGTACGGCCTCGGCCGGGTCATCGGCGTCGAGGATGACACCGCCCTGGTCGTCGATTTCGGTTCACGCCAAGAACGGATCATGACGCCCTTCGCCAAGCTGACCAGGCTCTGATACCGCCGACTGGGTGTGCGTTTCCGCGGGACGTCCGCCGTGCCGCGATGATGTTGTGCGTACCGTGAGCAACGGCGCGAGCGCCAGCCCGGTGCCCGGCCGCCGGTTCCAGTGTCCAGGGTGCTCCCAGACTGCGGGACGGCGCTCTCTCCATCGACTCGGGCCATCTCGTTCCGTCGTCGGGCTGCGTAAATCGTGAACGGTCGCCGTTGCCATCACCCGGATCGGATGATGGCAAGGGCGCCCAGGAGCCGGAAACTCCATGGTGGCCGGGAGAAAAGGCTCGCCTGTGGCACCGTCGCCGGATTCTGGGAGGATGCATGAAGGCCGTGACCATGGCGCCCGGGATCTCGGAGTCGGTGCGGCTGGACGAGGTGCCCCGAACCGGACACCGCCCTTGGGTCCGTGCTGATCGAGGCGCTGGCCGTCGGGATCTGCGGCAACGCGACTGAAGGGGCCGGTCATGGCGGGAGTCTCTGCCGGAGCGCATCCTGGGACGTCCGCCAGGAACCCCGGACGGCGGCGCGCCGCCGGCATCTACGGCATGATCGTCACCGCCGCGGTCCTGGCCGCGGCCGGAGACCATGTGCCCACCCTGCCACTAGCCATCTCCATTCTGGTCACGCTGCTGGTGTACTGGCTCGCCGAGGAATACGCCGAACTTCTGGGCGAGCAGCTGGAGGGTCGGCGGTTGCCCACGTGGCCGGATATCCGCGCGGCACTGGCATTCACCTGGCCGATGGTCAGCGCCTCCTACATTCCGCTGCTCTCGCTCGTGCTGGCGCGACTGCTCGGGGCCTCGCCGCCGGACGCAGCCAACGTCGGGCTGGTAACAGCGATCGTGCTGCTGACGGTCTGCGCATGGTCCGCCGGGCGCGCCGCAGATCTGCGGGGCAGGCAGCTACTTGTCATCACGTCGTTTGCCGCCGCGCTGGGGCTGCTGATGATCCTCCTCAAGGACGTGGTCCTCATCCATCTGCACTGAGAAAGCAATCATGAGCGAGCTTCCACATCTGGCCACCCGTCGCGTGACCGGACAAGCCGGGTTTCCCGCTCTCCGTTATGTGCCTATCACCGTGTCCCGGAATGTCGGCGGCGGCCTGCTTTGGCCGGGTGTGTGGCCTGGGGGGCCCGGCCGTCGGCGCGGTGGCCGTCAGTCGCCCGGACCGCTGCTCATCGCTGGCCGAGGGTGTGCTGGTGCACGCGGTGTACCTCGATAACGTCGTTGCCGAAGATCTGGAGCCTGGCCAGCAGCCCTTGCAGCGCCGCGCAATCGGCAAGTTCGCCGTACAGCACGGTCTCGACCGGTTCTACGGAAGCGGTGAGGTACTCATAGTCAAGCAGTGCCTCGGGCGGGAGAACTCCGGAAACGCGGATCTCATAGTGAGGTGATGCCACGGGTGGCCCCCAAACTGGTCGGAACGGGCCAATCACTCGATCACACGATGCCGCGGTTCCGGCCGCGGCGCGCCACCCGGCCCGGATGAGGTCTCACCCGCAAGAGCACGCCTTCCTTCTGCATCCAGGGGACAAGCACAGATCGCCGTGATCTGCGTGCCACGATTGGCGGGCGCAGAACGGCGATTGGCGCGGGCGGCGGTTCGGACCCGGCGCGACGACGGCCGGGCCCTTGGCGGGCCCGGCCGTATTCGGGGGTTAGGCGGTGACGTCGTGGTAGACGGGCGCGGTGCCGGCTGCGTCCATTTCAGCGGTGATCGGGGAGGGCTTGAAGCCCTTGACGACCAGCCACACGCCAAGCGAGAACTCCCAGGCAGCGACCGGGAGGGTCGCGATCGCCGCGAACGCGGAGACATGCCCGATGCTGCCGCTGAACAGCGTGGCGACTACGGCGGTGAGGAGCAGGGGGGCGCCGATGAGTCCGACGATCGGGATGATCCGCGGCACGAGCCGGGACCGGTACATCAAGGTGCCCAGCAGCAGGGCGTTGATGCACGGCATGAGGGTCTGTCCGAGCAGGAACGTCCAGTTGTAGACCGCGACGTGCGACGCGCCGGCGGTGACGAGCGTGGCCGCATTTGCTCCGGCCGCTCCGCCCAGGGCATGTCGCAAGGTCACCAGCGAAAGCAGGCTGAGGACGCCGGTGAAGATCATGGCGGCTTCAAGGAGGCGAGCGGCGACAAAGCCGAGCGCGACGCCCTCGTTCTGCCGCTTGACTACCGGGTACAGCGTGACGGCGGTGCCGATGCCGGCCAGGGCGACGATCACCTCGAGGAAGCCGCCCACGAGCACGGCAGTGTGGGAGCCGGAGCCCAGGATCCAGTCCCGATGGTTCTTGATGGGGCCGTAGAGGGCGAGTGTGGGGATCGAGATGAAGGTGATCAGGTAGAAGACGCCCGCGACGAGCGCGGTCTTCCTTGTCGAGCTCATCGGGATTCCTTTCGCCGGCGGTTTCGTGGCTGAGGTTCGGACGGTGGTGGCCATATCGGTCTCCTTCGCTGGATCGATGAGTTATCGGAGCCCGATGGTGGGCGCATTCGGCTGGTCGGGTTCGACCTGAGTGACCGAGACCAGTGGCAGGCCCAGGTCGCGCACTTTCTGGAGCAAGCCATGCAGCGCGGCCTGGTCGACTACCGGGCCGCAGATGATGGTGGTGCCGTCGCTGGAGTTGGTGAGGCTCAGTCCGTCAAACCAGGCGGCCCACCGGGAATCGAGGTGCCCCCTGAGGCGGATTTCGTACCGCCCCGGGTTGTGATGAGGGCCGGTCGATATTTCGCTCATTTACCCTCCCTTCGGCTATCGCTTGGCTGGATGGATCTCAGCCGGCGTTTCGGATGTTGCTGGTTGATCGAAAGGTAGAAGGGAATGTGATGAGGACGCATCACCACGTGTGGTGATTGACGTGGTGATCTGGCCGTTCGCCCAGCTCTCTTGGGCTCTCGGGTCTGGGCCATCGCAGGAGCAGCACGGCGTGAAGCCACTTACCGTGCCCGTATGCCTACAGGTCGTTAGGCCGACCGCCTGGTTCTATGCCGCCTGAGGAGAGCGCGATGACCGACGTTCCCGGTCCCGGGGACAGCACCCCCGCCGCCCGCCCGCGTCTGCCTCCCACCGCCGGGCTGGACGGATTGAAGTACCGAACCGCAGCCGAGGCCGCGCTGGAGCCTGAGTCGCCCGCGACGCACCGGGTCGGATGGGGTTTCATCTCGCTGTACACGCTGGCGTACATCAGCACCTCCCTGTTGTTCATCGCGCCCCTGCTGGTCACCTTGGCATTGAAGGTCAACTCGCTGGTGGGGATCGAACGGGCACCGGACAGCCTGGCGCTTGTCGCCGGGATCGGCGCCCTGCTGGCCATGTTCGGCAATCCGTTCTTCGGCAAGATGAGCGACCGCACCTCGTCGCGGCTGGGCATGCGGCGGCCCTGGATGGTCATCGGCCTAGTGGGCGGTTCCCTCGGCATCGGAATTGTCGCGCTGGCCCCCAGCATCGCGGTGGTCCTCGTCGGATGGTGCCTCGCCCAGCTGTTCTTCAACGCATTGCTCGCCGCCATGGTGGCGGTAATGCCCGACCAGGTCCCGGCCGCTCAACGCGGCCTGGTCGCCGGTGTCCTGGGTGTCTGCACGCCTATCGCGTCGGTGTGCGGCACCTTCGTGGTCAAGCTGTTCACCGGCAACCAGCTCGCCATGTTCGGCGCCCCGTGCGCGATCGGCGGGTTTTTCATCCTGCTCTTCGCGGTCACGCTGAAAGATCGCCGCCTGGCTAAGAAAGACAAACCCACTTGGTCACTGCGGGAATTCGCCAGCATATTTTATGTCAATCCGCGGAAGAACCCCGACTTCGCCTGGGCTTTCGCTAGCCGCTTCATGTTCGTTCTGGCCTACGCCTTCCTGGTTACCTATCAGGCCTACTACCTACTGGAAAAGATCGGCAGCGCCAAGGCCGAGGTACCGCAGCAGATATTCCTGGGCACGCTCGTCCAGTCCGTCGTCGTCGTCGCCGCTTCCCTCATCGGCGGGAAACTTTCCGACCGAACGGGCCGGAGGAAAATCTTCGTACTCACCGCGTCGGTCGTGTACGGAGTGGCGATGTTCGTGATCGCCATCGCCAGCAACTTCAACGGTTTTCTCGTCGGCATGGCCATCGGCGGACTCGGCTTCGGCATATACGTGGCCGTCGACCTCGCGCTCGTTGTCGACGTGCTGCCCCACAAGGACAGCGCCGCCAAGGATCTCGGCGTGTTCAACATCGCCGGCGCTCTTCCGTTTTCCATCGCGCCGGGGATCGCGCCGGCCATCCTGGCGATCGGCGGCGGCAGCTACGGCGTGCTGTACGGGGTGGCCGGGGTCTGCGCCATCATCGGAGCCTTCGCCATCCTGCCCGTGAAGCGGGTCCGATGAGCACCCTGCGGGTCGCGGACGACGACGACCCCGGGTCAGCGGTCGCCGGTTCGCGACAGGTCGATTTCCCTGGCGCGGCGGACCGCTGCCCGACGGTTGTTCACGCCGAGCTTGGCGTAGATGTTCTTGGTGTGAGTCCGAACGGTGTTCAGCGACACCACGAGCTCGCGGGCGATGTCCGGGCCGCCCAGGTCGGTTCCGAGCAGCCGGAGCACGTCCAGCTCGCGTTCGCTCAGCGGCTCGATCAGGCCCTGGCTGGCGGGCGTGCTGTCCTCGGTCCTGTTAACGGCAGCCAGGAGCCGACGGACATAGCCGGGGGCGATCCGGAGTTTCGCGGCCGCCCCCTGTTTCGCGAATACTCTGAGCAGGGAGGCCATGGGCGGGCCCTCATCGGCGAAGATCCGGACGTAGCCCTCCGGCTCAGCCAGCGTCAGCGCGCGTTGCAGTGATGCGAGCGCAGCGGGGACGTCGTCGCGCACCTGATGGGCCAGCGCCTGCAGCACCAGGATCTCGATGACGCTGCCCGTCCTCTGCCCTTCTTCGGCCGCTCGCAAGAGGCGCTCCAAGAGCCGGGTCGCCTCCTGAACGGAGCGCTCTGCACGCTCGGCCGCGTACCGGGCCAAGAGCACCCTGGCCAGGGTGATGTGCTCGAACTCGCGCAGGTAGCTGAGGTCGTCATCGACGGATAGATCTCGCTCACGCGCCCAGCCGAGCGCTTCACCCAACTCGCCCTGCGCGGCCCGCACCCGTGCCCTCAACGCCGGGACCGGCCGCACGTTGGGGAAGAAATCACCCACATACAGGCGCTCCGCCTCGTTGAGCAGGTTGAGTGCGCTACCCAGATCTCCTTCAGCCTCCCGTACCCGCGCCATCGCGACCCGCCAGCGATACCGGTTCTGCGGCAGCCCGATGTGCTCGCCCAGCTCCTTGCTCCGCAGCAACTGCTGCGTCGCGGCGGGCATGTCGTCGCGCTCGCGGTGGATCTCGCTCATCCCTACGTACATGTCCGCCGTTCCCCGCAGAACCGGCCCGCTTTGCTCAGGCACACGCTGCAAGGCCTGCTCATAGGTGCGCATGGCCTCGCCGAGACGGCCTTGCGTACGCCGTATATCCGCCAGCGCGATCGCGCACCCGAAGGTATCGGCGATGTGCCCGGCCCGCCGCAGTCCCGCCATGCACTCGGCATACCCCGAGTACCCGGCCTCGAGGTCCCCGCTCGCCCAGAACGCGAGCCCCATGAGTGCCGCTGCCGAAGCACGGCCGAGGTGCTCGTCGGCAGGCGAAAGTTCGAGCGCCCGCCGGGCGTGCCGCACGGTGCCGGGCCCATCGCTTCGAACCAGGGCCTGGGCGGCACGGTACAGCTCGATCTCCGCCGGGAGGCGGCGAAATTCCTCGTCGTCGACGACGACCATCTCCGCTGCCGGGGCGTCCAGCCACCGCTCGGCGTCCCGCAGCCGGGCCTCAACGCCCTCGAACTCGCCGCCAGCCAGCAACGCCCCGGCAAACCCGACGCTGAGCACGGGCCTGACCCGGACCACCTCGTCGGGCAGCAGCTCCAGCCAGCCAAGCACCGCGGCCTCCTGCCTGCTCCTGCGCATGGCCGGAATCGCCAGCTCGACCAGGTCCGCCGCTCGCTCAAAATCCTGCGCGGCCAGCGCGTGGCGGATCGCCTCGGACGGCTCGTCGTTCTGCTCGTACCACGCACTCGCCCGCCGGTGCAGGTCAGGAACGCCGGCGGGCTGCTCGTCGCGCAGGCGCGCGTGCAGGACGTCGGCGAAGAGCTGGTGATAGCGATACCACTGGCGGCGGTCATCAAGCGGGACCAGGAACAGGTTCCCCCGCTCCAGCGCCGCCAGCTTGGCCTTGCCGCCGTCCTGGCCGGTAACGGCATCGCACAGCGGGCCGCTCAGCCGGTCCAGGATCGAGGTCTGCAGCAGGAAATGCTGGACATGCTCGGGCTGGCGTTGCAAGACCTCCTCGGCCAGGAAATCGACGATGTACCTGTCATCCCCGGCGAAGCCGTTGATGAACGCGGTGACGTCCTCTCGCCCCTGCATCGAGAGCGCTGCCAGCTGCAGCGCGGCGATCCACCCTTCGGTGCGCCCCTCCAGCGCTGCGACATCGGCTGCCGTCAGCACCAATCCCATTACCCCGTTGAGGTACGCCGCGGCCTCGCCGGGCGTAAAGCGCAGATCGGCGGCGCGGATCTCGACGAGCTCGCCACGCCCCCGCAACCGCGCCAGCGGCAACGCAGGATCGGTGCGGCTGGCGATCACCAGGTGTATCTGCGGGGGTAGGTGCTCAAGCAGGAAGGCCATCCCGTCCTGCACGTCGCGCGCGTCGATGACGTGGTAGTCGTCGAGCACCAGCACGACATCGTTCGAGATAGCGCCGAGGTCGTTAAGCAGGGTGACAAGGCCCGCCTCGCTCGGCGGCTCGGGCGGTTGCAGGAGCGAGAGCGCACTTTCGCCAACCCCGGGCGCCGCCGTCTTCAGCGCGGCGACAAGGTAGGTCCAGAACAACGCGGGATCGTTGTCGCGCTGGTCGAGCGAGAGCCACGCCACGGATCGTCCATCGGCTGGAGCGGCTGCCAGCCACTCCGCCAGCAGCGTCGTCTTACCGAAACCAGCCGGAGCTGACACCAAGGTCAGCGCCGACTCCGCCCCGCGGCTCAGGCGCTCGCTCAGTCTCGGACGCGCTACCAGACTGCGTCGCCACCTGGGGAGGTGGAGCTTGGTCTCGAGCAGTGGGCCTGCCATGACCACCGCCCCTCAGGAGGCTCGCGCGTCGTGCCAGCAGGTCGCCCGAGACCATCTGGTCACGTGATTACACCGTACGCGGGAATTTTGGCGGACCCGTCGACGACTCCCCGCGCACGATGCCAGGGACTGCCTTCGGGTCGGCCGCGGGGGTAGAACTGAACCATGGCTGACGTCCCTCTCATGGCCGGGAAATCCGTTCTGGTCACCGGAGGTACCGGCGGCATCGGCAGGGCCACCGCCATCGGGCTCGCCGCGCTGGGCGCCCGGGTCGGCATCACCGGCCGGGATCCGGCCCGCACCGAGGCGGCCGCGGCAAGCATCCGCGCCGCGCCGGGCAGCCCAGCGGTGGATGCTTTCGCCGCGGACATGTCGGTTCAAGCCGGGGTGCGCCGTCTGGCCGCCCAGGTACTGGACACCTACCCGCGGCTGGATGTGCTGGTCAACAACGTCGGCGGGTTCTGGGCTCACCGGCACGTCACCGCCGATGGCCTGGAGCGCACCTTCGCGCTCAACCACCTCGCGCCGTTCCTGCTGACCAGCCTGCTGCTGGACCGCCTCACCGCGAGCGCACCCGCCCGGATCGTTACCGTCTCCTCCGGCGCTCACGCAGGGGGCCGCATCGACTTCGACGACCTGCAGGGCGAGCGGAACTACTCCGGCCAGCGCGCGTACAGCCAGTCGAAGCTGGCCAGCGTGATGTTCACCTACGAGCTAGCCCGCCGCCTGGAAGGCACCGGCGTGACCGCCACGGTGCTGCACCCCGGCGTGGTACGCACCAGCTTCGGCGCCGAAGACCAGGCGGCGCATATGGCCGTCATGATCGGCGTGGCGCGCCTGGTCATGAAGACCCCGGCCCAAGGCGCGGCCACCCCGATCTACCTCGCCTCCTCACCCGAGGTCGAGGGCATCACCGGCCGGTACTTCGTCAACCGCAAGCCCAAGACCTCCAGCAAGGGCTCCTACGACACCGCGGCCGCCGCCCGGCTATGGCGGGCCAGCGTCGACCTGGCCGGCATGACGGCAACCGCATAGTCCCCCGCTGTCGTGCCAGTACGGCTAGCCGGGCCCGTCGGGCGGGGGCGTCCCGGGGGTGATCAGCCCGGATTCGTAGGCGAGCACGACGGCTTGAACGCGGTCGCGCAGGCCGAGCTTGGCCAGGCTCCGACTACGAAGCTCAGCCGGTCGACGGCGGTCTTGTCCCCGTATCGCTTGGTCAGGCCATCCCGATGCGAGAAGACATCTTGCTCGCGGATGGTAAGGGCATGAAGTAACTGAGAGAAGAGGAGAATACTAAATAATCCGGGCTGTGAGCTGGCGGCGAACTGGTGGACGAGACGGGTCGTGGCGGTCGGCGCTAGGACCGCGTCGCCAGCGGCGATGGTGTGGATGGCGGCGACCAGGCTACCCGGCAGGTGTCTATGCGCAGGAAGCGGCTGGCGCAGGCCCGGAGCCCGGCGTATACGTAATCGTCAAGGTCGAAGGTGGTCAGGATCAGGACCTTGCACGGCAGCCCGGCGGCCACGATGTCGCGGGCCGCCTCGATGCCGTCATGGCCGGGCATCCGGACGTCCATGAGCACCACGTCGGGACGCAGCGCAGCCGCCAGGGCGACGGCGGCTGTCCCGTCGGCGGCCTCGCCGACCACCTCGATTTCGATCACGGCGTCGAGGACCAGGCGGAAGTCCATCCGATGAGGGACTGGTCGAAGACCAGGAGCACGCTGATCACGGGCCAACGCATGCGCCGGGACGAGCCGCTGCCCGCAGCCCCGCGGCTGACGCCAGGTCGTTCGACTCCGCCGACCGTCGCGGAATGGCGGGGCGGTCAGCCCTGGTGCCGGAACGCTGGGTAGCCGGCGCTGCCGACGCGCTGCGCCATGCTGCCATCCCGGACTCTCCACGCGGACCGGGACTCAGGCCTGATCCCCGCGGGAGCACGCCGGGGCGGTCTACCTCCCGCCGACCTTTGCGGTACCGCGCGAGCGACGATGCTCCGGGAGTGCAGCTACCCGGATGGCCGCATCGAGGTCGGCGGTGAAAAAGCGGCACTCGACGACGTCATAGCCTCCGATCTGCGTCCTTCGTCACTCGGCAAACGGCCCGTCAACCGGGAGCCGCCACACGGCCAATCACCGCGCTGATGCTGATCCTGTCCCGGCCAACGGGAGCGATCGCACAGCGGATCGGCCCCCGGATCCCGCTGGCGATCGGGGCCGTCCTGACCGGCGCGGGACTGCTGCTGACGGCACTGATCCACGTCGACACGTGTACCTCAATGGCGTGCTGACATAGCTAATAGTGTTCGGGGTCGGACTCCCGCGCTCGGTCATCTGCTACCACCGCCACCGCCTTGACAGCGCGATCACCATCGCCGCGATCGTCGTCCGCCGTCAGAAAGGTCTTCGCACCTCGACCGTGATTGCGGTCGCGAAAATAAAACGCGAGCGGATGTCCGAAGCAGCTCGAAAACCCGGATGGCAGCCGGCATCCCGGTCAGCGAGACTCATCGACGCCAGAACGTCTATCGCCTCCGATCTGCTCGCCTGGTCCACCATCAGCGATAACGCGCGGAACCGGCCAGCTGCGGACGCTGAGCCAGTAGCGGAGGATCTCCCGCCGTCTCTGCAGCGACACTGCGCGGTAGCCGGGACGCCGCTGGCAGCGTCACCCAGCCCGCGGCCCTGTTCCGCCCGCCGTCGGCCGAGGAGTCGTGACCGACAGACAGCAGAACGCATCATGCACTTCATGCGTCGTTTGTCCAAGAGAAGCCGCTCACCTGCAGCGGAGACTCAGAGATAAGATAAAGGAAAAAAGGACAGAGAGGATAAGAAGGGAGGGGAAAGAAGAAGAGAAGGAGCATGTACTTCAGGAAAAGATGGTCTTTCATGTAAGAGTGAGGAAGGGTTGAGGAAGTTGAATTCGACACGCAGAACATATACAGTAACAATGCAGCATATACTTAACATAATAGGGTTTATTATAGCTTTCCCTTGCCCGGTTACTCACGATAATCCCAGGGCACACGACGGGTCAGGCCGAAGTGGATTGGACATGCTCAAGCGGCACCGTTTTCCGGCCGGCGGCTGTTACCTCATGCGTAAGCGTCGAGACCGGACGAGCGGAGAGGTCCCATGTCCCAGTCAAGGGAGGAATCGGTGAGCCCGCCGGGCACCTCGCCGCTGGAGGTGGCCGAGACGACCGACCATGCGGCGAACCATGCCATGCGGTGGTGGATTCTCGCCGTGCTGGGCGTCGCCCAGCTGATGGTCATCCTGGACAACACCGTCGTCAACATCGCGCTGCCAACCGCCCAGCACGCGCTCGGCTTTTCCAACGCCGACCGCCAGTGGGTCGTGACCGCCTACTCGCTCGCCTTCGGCAGCCTTCTCCTGCTCGGCGGCCGGATCGGCGACCACTTCGGGCGTAAGCGGACATTGATCATCGGGTTGACCGGATTCGCCGGGGCCTCGGCCATCGGCGGAGCGTCGGTCAACTTCCCGATGCTGGTTACCGCCCGAACGGTGCAGGGCGCCTTCGGCGCACTGCTCGCCCCGTCGGTCCTGGCCCTGCTGACCACCACCTTCACCGACTTCCGTGAACGCGGCAAGGCGTTCGCCATCTACGGCGGTATCGCCGGAGCCGGCGGGGCCCTGGGGCTGCTGCTTGGCGGGATCCTCACGTCCTACGCGTCATGGCGCTGGACTCTCTACATCAACCTGGTCTTTGCCGCTGTTGCCACTATCGGCGCCCTGCTCTGGCTGAAGAACGACAGGGCCGCCGACCGCGATCCGCTGGACATTCCCGGGCTTCTCCTGGTCACCAGCGGCCTGTTCTGCCTGGTCTACGGCTTCTCTCACGCCGAGACCACCGCCTGGAGCAACCCCTTCACCATTGGTTTCCTGGTATTCGGGGTGATCCTGCTGGCCGGCTTCGCCTTGCTCGAGCCCAGGGCGCCGTACCCGCTGCTGCCGCCTCGGGTCATACAAAACAGGACCAGAGGCGGTTCGATCCTGGCCATGCTCTTCGCCAGCATGGGGCTGTTCGGGGTCTTCCTGTTCCTTACCTACTACCTGCAAGAGATACTCAGGTTCAGCCCGGTCAAAACCGGCATCGCCTTTCTCCCCATGATCGCCGCGCTCGCGGGGATGGCGCAGGTATCCAACCGGGTGCTACTGCCCCGGTTGGGTCCCAAGGTGATCGTGCCGACCGGGCTGCTCATGAATGCCGCTGCGTTGTACCTCCTGCATCGAGTCGGGCTCCACAGCTCGTATGCGAGCCATGTGCTGCCCTACCTTCTGCTCCTGGGCCTGGGGTTCGGCCTGAGTCTCGCACCCTCATTCAGCACCGGCACCCTGGGGCTCAAGCCCAGCGATGCCGGGGTGGGGTCAGCCACCCTCAACACCTCCCAGCAGGTCGGCGGCTCAATCGGCACGGCCCTTCTCAACACGCTCGCCGCCGGCGCCGTTACCGCATACCTGGTGGGCCGGGCGACAACGCCGGCGAACCTGCAGGCGGCAGCGCTTCACAGCTACACCACAGCGTTCGTGTACTCCGCGCTGATCTTCGTCGTGGCCGCGGTAGTCGCGGGACTAGTGCTCCCAAAGGGCAACATGCGGGTCTTGTCGGCACCGCCCCCGGACACCACCGCCGCGGAACCGGCACCGATTCCCGGCTGAACGCATGTGACGCCAGGCCCAGGCCGGGCTGCATCACGTCGTGATGGCGGTCAGCGGCCATGTGCCTTGAGCACAGGGAGCCGCGACCGCATTCGTCGTATCGTTGGCCTTACGCCAGAGTCAGGCGAGGAACCTCGGCCAAGATCAAGTCCAGGGGCCTTGTTGTCCAACTGGATCACCTACGACGCCCCCTTCGCTGTTAAGTTGCGGATGGCTGGGTCCAACACCTTCATCAAGCTGCGCAAGCGCCAGGCGTGCTGCGGCAACAACGGCCAGCCTGGCTGTTGAGTGCCGGCCGACCGCCCCGTGAGGGCGGACCCGCCACCCAGGACAATCCGCATCACCACGGTCACGGCCACGATCACCCCGGCGGCTAAAGGACCTTGATCAGCCAGGGATGTGTCGACTGCTGCCCGGCCGACGCGGGTCGTATGACATTAGTCGTCCCCTTCCCAACAGGAGCGCGGGCGCTCCTCCGGCGGACAGGGCGCTGGTCCCGTATGTTCTTGGACTTAGGCGGCAGCCTGACGTTTCCGCGGAAACGCCTTGTGCAGAATTCACAAACCGCATCTGCCGTATCGCGCTGTCATGACCGTGGCCGAGTCCCGCGGTAATGCCGCCGTGGTATATCCCTGGTCCACGAACAGGTCTGCAGTCCGTCATGCCGGAAGGAATCAGGAGCGGGCGGTCTGCAGGCGCATACTGGTCATGATGCAGGCGCATACTGGTAGTAATGAAGCCTGCCCGCGCCGCGACCCGGCGCTTCCTGCCCACAAGTCCCTTCAAGGCCCCGCCCGCGCCGCCTGTGGCCAGTTCGCCGTACAGACCAGGTACTCACGATAAGTACGGCCTCGGCCGGGTCATCGGCGTGGAGGATGACACCGCCCTGGTCATCGATTTCGGTTCACGCCAGGAACGGATCGTGACGCCCTTCGCCAAGCTGACCAGGCTCTGACACCGCCGGTACGCCGGTACCGCGGCGGCGACCTGCGGGACACCGCTGCGCGCGGCCGAAGCGCTGTGCGCAGCGGTGACGTAGCGCATACATTGCCGCAGACAGGCTGGTCTCGGATCACTGTGAGCTGCCACGTCAATATGGCGTACCAGGCCCGCGAGAGCTCGGCTGGTGACATAGGTCCGCGGCGCTGCAGGGACTCGCCCTGGCGGCCCGGTCCTGACCCAGGACCGCTACCTGACCTCGCATATCCCGGACGCGCTGGAATCTCATGTGCTCGGCGTCGATCCGCGGCGACGCCGACGCGGCATGGGAACCGCGCTCCAGCAGGATGCAGCGCAGCAGTGCCGGATCGCCGGCTGTACCACCGGCATAATCGGCAAACGCCGGTGTCGACGAGGCACTCGGATCGTCAGCCGAGGCAGCAACCCCTGGTTTCGGTTGCTACGCGGGCTCCGCCACCTCACCGCCACAGCATCCGCTCATGCTTGATATGGAGGTGATGGATCAGGCTGGGCCACGCCGGTAGGCGTCCGCTTGCCCGGTGCCGGTCAGTGGCGGCCCCGACTGTCTCGCAGCGGGCGGGCTGGCCCGGCAGGACCCGTGGGCCAGGAGATTACTAGCGTCAGGGACGGAGGAGAATAGTGGTCATGGGTAGCGTGCCTGACGATCCCGCGACAGATAAGACCGCGGGAGTGGCTGGCGTTGCCCGGCGGCGGCATCCGGCCGGTCGTCTCCGTTCCGGGCTCCGGCGGCATCGCCGAGCTGCTGGCGTATGGCGCCTGGCTGGCCCGCTTGCGGCCCGTCTGCCGGTGCGGCAGCCCTCGCCTGGGTTCGGGCCGGGCCTGCGGAAGCGCGGAATTCGTAGCCCGGGCTCCGCGAACAGCAGGCCGGCATCTAGCCCGGCGGGCAGCTACCGACGGCTAAGCCCTCCTGCTGCTGCCATCCGGTCTTGTCCAGCGCATACTCCACGCCGCCGAACTGGTCGCCCTCGATCGGGTAAGGCCAGGGCTCATGAAAGGCCAACCAGCTTCAGGCCCGCCTTCTCCATCACCCGCCGCGAGGCCTGATTGACCGCCATCGCCTCCGCGGTCACGCGCTGCACGCCGGATTCGGTGAAGCCCTTGCGGATCAGTGCGCGCGACCCCTCGGTGGCATATCCCTTGCCCCAGGCTGACTTGCGCAGCCGGTACCCGAGTTCGACCTCGCCCGGAGCGGCATCTGGACGTGGCCGGAAATGGAACCAGCCCAGGAAGTCCCCGGTCGCCTTCTCGATGGCCGCCCAGAATCCATAACCCTCGTACCGCTGGTAATAGCCCAGGAACGCGGGCAGGACCTCGGCCTGGATCTCCTCGCGGGACGTGGGTATCCCGCCGGTGACAAAGCGCATGACACCGGGATCGGCATCCAGGCTCTCCAGGTTGCCCGCATCAGCCATGGTGAACTGCCACAGCACCAGCCGGTCCGTCTCAAGGAAAACCTGCATGCCCGGTCCCTTCGATACCGCCACGCTACCCGCGTCCGCTCGTGGCGCTGCGCAGGATTGAGCCTTACCGGGTCAGCGTTTCCTTCGGGCGTATCACGCAGAACTCGTTACCCTCGGGATCGGCCAGTACGGTCCAGGACTCTTCGCCGGTCTGCCCGATGTCGACCCGGCGGGCCCCCAGCGCGAGCAGCCTCTCGATCTCCTGGTCGCGGTCCTGCGCGCTGCTGGTCAGGTCCAGGTGCACGCGGTTCTTGACCGTCTTGGGATCGGTGACCGGCATGAAGCACATGCCGACCGGCGCGTGCTCGTCAGTCCCGATGACGATCTCGCGCTCACGCTCGGACAGGACCTTCCAGCCCAGTGCCTGCGTCCAGAACCGGGCGAGCCCGGGCAGGTCGTGAGCGTCAACGACGATGTGATGGAGTCGGACAGGCATGCTGTCCAGTATGCGCGGGCACGCCAGGCTGGCGGGCAGCTACGGTAGCGCGGGTGAGGGGGCTCGTCATGCTTGATCTGGAGTACCGGCACGTTGATGTCTTCAGCCGCCGGGCGTTGCGCGGTAACGGCCTGGTGGTGGTGCTGGGCGCGGGCGGCCTGCCGACGGCGGTGATGCAGGACGTGACGCGGGAGGTCCGCCAGTTCGAGACGGCGTTCCTGACCGAGGTGGACCTGGCAGGCCGGTCTGCCCGCCTGCGGATCTTCACCGAGGATGAGGAGCTGGACTTCGCCGGGCATCCGGTGCTGGGCGCGGCTGCCGTGCTGCATACCTTGCTGCCCGCATCTAGCGCGGAACAGGCCTGGGCGCTGGGCGTGGCACAGCGGACCGTGGCGGCCCGGACCCGTGGCGCGGCCGGGTGGATCGACGCGACCATGGACCAGGGTATCCCGCATTTCGGCCAGGCCATCGCCGGCGAGCCGGCCCATGCTTACGCCGACGCCCTGAACCTCGCGCCCGGCGACCTGCATCCGGCCCTGCCCATGCAGGTGGTCAGCACCGGCCTGCCCTACCTGATCGTGCCGGTTCAAGACGGCATGGAGCGCGCCAGGATCAGCCATCCCCGGTTCGAAGAGCTGCTTGCCGCCGGCGGCGCGAAGTTCGCCTACGTGCTCGACCCGGACCGCCCGGAGGGCCGCACCTGGGACAACGCCGGCCGGATCGAGGATGTCGCGACCGGAAGCGCGGCCGGGCCAGCGGCAGGCTACCTGATGCGCCACGGGGTGCGGCCCCGCGGCGAGCCCCTGCTGATCCACCAGGGCCGGTTCGCCGGGCGGCCCAGCACCATCGAGGTCCGCCCGGAGCCGGACGGCCGGCTATGGGTCGGCGGGCCGGTGGCGCCGGTCGCCAGCGGACGATTCCACGCCCGCCTGACCTGAACGCAGCCCTGACCGCAGCCCTGACCGCAGCGCCGGCCGCAGCGCCGGCCCGCGGGTTCGAATCCTGGTGCCCGGCGTATGTCGCCTGGGTCAGCCCACATCGCGCCTGATGGTGGGGCCTTTCGACCCTGACGCGCGGCCGCTAGGCAATCGTCACGAGGGTCCCGCTCGCTGAGCGGCTCCCGCAATGGCGTCGAAGCCTTCGGCCTGCCCGCCCGTGCCGATCTATCCCGGGAAGGTCACCGACCCGGCTGAGCCAGACGCCGGCCCCCGCAACCGCCACGATGTGACATCGATGCGGTCAGTGCGCGTCAGTCTCGGGTGCGAGCGGGCGGGGCGATAGCCGCGGCGGCGGGGCGGGGCGGCTGCGGTACGGGGCGGCGGTTCTGGGTCGAAGTGCCGTTGGTCCGGTTAGAGGCGGACCAACGGCACATCGACCCAGCGGCTAGCACATCAGCGCGCCAGAAATCCCGAGGCGACGGGTTATTTTAAGACGCGCGGTCAGGACCGTCACGATGTGACATCGTGGCGGTTAGTACGGGGCGCCGGACGGGCTGGGTGCGGGAGAACATGAGTGCTGCGGGACGCCTGGGACGTGAGGTGCGGAACTGCGCGGGCAAACCACGTACTCTGATGCGGCATAGGAGCCCGGTGCTTCGCGCAGGTCCCAAGGCTGCCGCTGCTTGACGGGTTCGAGTGGATGCCGTTGTTCTGCGCCGAGCCGGACACCGTCCGGTTCGCCGGCCGACGCACACCTCACCTGGCGGTGGCCAAGCCGTGAGCTCAGTATCGGTCGGAGCCTCACCCGGCACCGGCACCCGCAGCACCTCTCCCCATCCCACATTCCCGACGTCGGCGATGATCGTCTCTACGGTCCATTGCGCCGCCGATGGTCACATGTGTCTTCCGCGATACATGCTCTGGGCGTGTGCCGCGCGCAAGGTACAAGGACTATTAACCCGCGAGCGGCACACGCTTGATCAGATCCGATCTGAGTTCATGTTCAGATTCGCTGTTTATCCTGCGGTCTCAGTCTGAGAAATCAGCCCAGACAACGCCGTGCGGGCTCACGTCGCCATCTCGCCGGCTCGCGATCTTCTCCGCTGCGAACGCTCGCTGTCCGGCGGTGCGCCCAGGGCGGCCGTCAGCCGGGCCGTGACAGCTGCGACGGCAGAGCGGAGTTCGGGTCCACCCTCGACGTGGAACGCGATCGGGATCGCGGCCAGCCACTCTGCGGCATAGGACGCCGGATTGCTGGTGGTGCCGGTCAGCACGCATCGAGCGCCGTCGCCGGCGGGGCTGAGACGGCCCATTGGCGGCCTGACGTACCGGGCGACCTCCTCGCAGGGAGCATCGAACATGACCTTGGTCTCGAACTCCCATCCGGCTCCCAGATGCTGCTCCAGCAGGTCCACGTAGTCCAGCTCCTCGGGTGCCCGGAACTGCTCTGCGCCGGCGGCGACCGACTGAATCCGGTCAATGCGGTAGGCGCGGACCGCGCGGGCTCGATGCGAGTGGCAGAGCAGATACCAGCGGCCATGCCGCACGACGACGGCCCACGGGTCGACATCCTCTTCCCACTGCCGGCCCGACTGGCTGCCGTAGCTGATACTCACCCGGCGCTGGGCCGCGATAGCGGCAACCAGAGCACTCGTCGTCTCCGTACCCGGCCGTACGGCCCCGCGGTCAGGCGCGGCGCAGGCATGCCGGCGCATAGCAGCGGCCTGCTGGCTGACGTTCTCGGGCAGCGCTCGGATGATCTTGCCCAGGGCGGCACCGACCGGATCGTCGGCATCCGCGGCCGCGTGGCTGCCATCGAGCACGGCCATGACTAGGCCAAGCGCCTCGGCGGCACTGAATACCAGCGGCGGCAGCCGGATGCCACGGCCAACCCGGTAGCCGCCGTAGGGCCCGCGGGTCGACTCCACGGGGATGCCGGCCTCGCGCAAAATCGCGACGTAGCGGCGGGCGGCCCGTTCGGTCACGTGCAACTGCACCGCGAGCTGGCCGGCGGTAAGGCCGGGCTCGGCCTGCAACAGCTCAAGGGCTCGCAGCGCTCGCGCGGTGGGGCTCAGGTCAGCTTTCATGGAAGCAGGCTAATCAGGAACCCGATCGTCCGGAACCGCGCCTAACCTCCGGAGACACGAAGCCCGCTGACCACGCCGAGCACGAGCTGCCTGCAGTTGAGGAAGGAAATGATATGGACATCCTGCTGATCGCCGGCCTATGGCTAGACGGATCTGTCTGGGGCGACGTCGCCGCCCAGCTCGAGGCCCGCGGCCATCACGCCGTGCCGATCACCCTGCCCGGCCAGGGCGACGGCAACACGTCGGCGACGCTCGCGGACCAGTCGGCCGCGGTGGTCGCGGAGGTCGACGCAGCCGCCGGCCGGCCCATGGTGGTGGGGCATTCCGCTGCCTGCAGCCTGGCATGGCTCGCCGCCGACGCGCGACCAGGCAAGATCAGCAAGGTTGCCCTCATCGGCGGCTTTCCCTCCCCTGACGGCGAACCCTATTTCAGCGGCTTTCCCGTCAAGGACGGCGCGATGGCCTTCCCGGGCTGGACCGAGTTCGAGGGGCCGGACTCCGCCGATCTCGACGATGCCGCAAGGCAGGCCATCGCATCGGCCGCGATCCCGGTCCCTGAGGGGGTCACCGGCGCAGTGATCAGGCTGGCCGACGAGCGCCGCTACGACGTCCCGGTGGTGATGGTCTGCCCCGAGTTCACCCCCGCCCAGGCCAAGGAATGGATCGACCACGGCGCGATCCCCGAGCTGGCGAAGAGCAAGGACGTCTCGTTCCTCAACATCGATTCCGGTCACTGGCCCATGATCAGCGCGCCGGCCGATCTCGCGCGCCTCTTGTCGCAGGCGGCTGAGGAGTCCTGAGCTACTGTGCAGGTCAAGTGGTATTGACCCTCTCAGGGCGCTGCTCCCTGTACCGAAGGACTTCGCAGCTATGACCGAGCCCTCTGCTCCCGCCAGGATCTGGCGCTCGCGTCTGCTCGGCTATCTCGACGGCCACGCCGCTGATATGGTCGCCGACCTCGCCGACCTGGTGCGGGTCCCGAGCATCTCGGGCACCGCCGAGGAGAACGCGATCCAGGGCGTGCTCAGCGCTCGTCTGGCCGGCGACGGTCTTGACGTCGACGCCTGGCCGATCCCGATGCCCGAGACGCTTGCCGCGGAGGACTTCCCCGGGGTGGAGGTGGAACGCGCGGAGGCATGGGGCACGGTCGGCCGGCTCCCCGGCACCGGTGGCGGCGCCTCGCTGATGCTCAACGCGCACGTCGATGTCGTGCCGCCCGGGGATCTGGATCCGTGGGGCGATCAGGTGCCGTTCTCCGGTGCGGTCTCCGCGGACGCGGTGTACGGGCGCGGCGCCTGCGACATGAAGGCCGGGCTCGTCGCCGCGCTGTGGACGGTGCGTGCGTTCGCGGCGCTCGGCGTCCCGCTGCGCGGCGACCTGATCCTCGGCACGGTGGTGGGCGAAGAGGACGGGGGCCTGGGCACCTACGCGATGCTCCGCCGGGGATGGCGCGCGGACGCGTGCATCATCCCCGAACCCACCTCCCTGGACATCGCTCCCGGCAGCAGCGGCGCGCTCACCTTCCGGCTCACCGTGCGCGGGCACGCCACGCACGCGTCGCGGCGGACCTCGGGCGTGAGCGCCATCGAGAAGTTCATCCCCGTCTTCGCCGCGCTGCGCCGCCTCGAAGCCCGGCGCAACGCGGTCAGGCACCCGATCATGGCGCGCTGGGACCTGCCGATCCCGATCGAGCTCGGCACGATCGCGGCGGGCGACTGGGCCTCCTCAGTGCCCGGCCGGCTGATATCGCAGGGGCGCATGGGCGTCGCGATCGGAGAGGACGTCGCGGCCGCCCGCCACGCTCTCGAAGATGCCGTCGCCGAGGTATCCGCCGCCGACCCGTGGCTGCGCGAGAACCCGGTCGAGGTGGAATGGTGGGGCGGCCAGTTCGCGCCCGGGCTCACCGACGCCGACGCCGCCATCATCGGCACCGTCGAACGCGCGCACGCCGCCGTGTCCGGCCGGCCCCAGGCGACCTGGGGCACGCCATACGGCAGCGACCTGCGGCTCATGACGAACACGGGCGGCGTCCCGACCGTGCACTACGGGCCGGGCGATGCCAGCCTCGCGCACGCGCCCCGCGAGTCAGCGCCCGTCGGCGAGATGCTCACTGCCACCCGCGCGCTGACCCTCATCGCACTCGAGCACTGCGGGGTGCGGTGAAGCAGAAGCCGATTTCCTGACGCTACCGCGGCGGCCCCTCCCCTGGGCTGGTGCCGTAGCCGCCGAGGCATACAGCACCCGGTGCACCGAGGCCAGGTGGGCGGCGATCAGCCGCCACCCGCCTGGTAGGCGCCCGCTCGCTGCCGGTGACGACGATCATCAGGGCCTTTCCCTGAGCTGGGCGACCAACTGGCAATCAATCTTGTGTTCGGGTCCCGGGGCGGGCGGCGCCTACCGGTTCGGGGGCGGCCGGCCGCGGGCGGAATGAGCCGGCCGCGGCGAAGGCCGCGAGGAACAAGGCGACGATGAGCCACAGGGAGTTGAGCAGGCCAGCGGACTGGGCGAGCACGCCAATGACAGGTGGTCCGGCCAGGTTGGCGAGGTAGCCGATGGAGGCGACGACGCTGACGCGCGCGGCCGGGTCGGGTCCGCTCTCCGCGGCCGCGGACATGCCGAGCGGGAAGCCCATCGAGACGCCGACCGCCCACAGCACCACGCCCAGGAGCACGACCCAGCGGTTCCCGGCCAGGATGAACAGCATCACGCCGACGATGCCGAGGGCGGTGGTGACGCGGATGGTACGAACACGTCCGAGGCGATCGACGATGGGGCCGCCGAAGATCCGGGTGATCGCCTCGCTGGCGGCGAACGCGGTGGCGAACAGCGCGGCGACCGCGGCCGCCTGTCCGTGCCCATTCCGCACGGCCAGCGTGAGCCAGTTGCCCGCCGATCCCTCGCCGAGTTCGACACCTAGCATGACGACGCCGATAAGCAGCAGCCGCCAGTCCAGCCAGCCGCGCAGCCACTGGCGGAGTTTCGCTCCCCGGTCCTGCGGCGGCTCCCCGGCCGGTGCGTGCCTCCCGCCCGGGATCCCTGCCGCCGTCCCGAGGGCGGCGACTGCGATGAGGACCGCCTCGGCGATGAACTGTTCCGCAGGAGAGACGCCCAGAGCCGCGCAGGCCGCCCCGATCCCCGCCCCGGCGGCGACCCCGATGGACCAGGCGGCGTGCATCATCGGCATGAGAGTGCGTCCCGCGGCCCGCTCGACGGCCGAGCCTTCCACGTTGATCAGCACGTCGAGAACGCCGATCCCCAGCCCGACGATCGCGAAGGCCACCGCGAGCAGCGGAATTGAACCCGCGAAGAGCGCGAGGCCCATAACGGTCATCGCGGCGGCGACGAGCAGCAGCGCTCCCGCGATGGCCCGGCGGCTTCCCAGCCGGTGCAGGACCGGGGTCGAGGCGAGCAGCCCGAGGATGGCGCCGACGGTCACTCCCGCCAGGAGCAGCCCGATCGTGGCCGTGTCGATGCCGAGGCCCGCCTTGATGGCCGGCAGCCGCGGACCCCAGGTCGAGAGGGCAATTCCGCCCAGCCCGAACGCGGCCGTGACCGCCCACCGCCAGCGAGTAAGCGTCGAGCGCCCGGTTGTGACAACGGAATCCGTCACCGGTGGTGGCCAGACGACGACACGATTCGCCTCCGCTCAAAACCTTCCAGTGGAAAGTATTATAGGCCGGGGAGAAGCCCGCTGCGCAGGAGCTAGGCCGATCCGCCCGGCCCCGGGTCTCGCGGGAGCAATCGCTCCAGGATCGACAGCGAGCGACCTACGTCCACGGCGCCGGGATCCAGGAGCCACTGGATCTGCAGGCCATCCGACGCGGCGATCACCAGCGCAGCCGCGTCCAGCGGGTCGATGTCCCCCGCGATGCGACCCGCCTGCTGTCCGGACTCGATCCGGCCGGCCAGCGTCTCCCGCAGCAACCGGAACCGGTCGTGCACGAACTCACGGGTGACGGCATGCCGCTCTTGCAGCGCATCGGTAGTGAGCGTCGCGTAGAGCTCCACCATGCCGGGGATCGAGCGGTTCCTCTCGGCGGCCTCGGCGATCACGCCGACGGCAGACTCGTCCGATGAGGATGCGTCCTTGACCGTAAGCGCTTCGTGGGTCCGGTACACCTCGACGAGCAACTCGTCTCGCGACGAGAAATAGTGACGCAGCGCGGCGTGGGACACCCCGATCGCCTCACCCACCGTGCGCAGGGACGCCCTGTCCACGCCCCGCTGCGCGAACAGGGCGATCGCGCTCTTCAGGATCTGCTGCCGGCGCCGCACCCCCTTCGGATACGAGCGACGCCCAGGCGGGCCTCCGCCGGCCTCCTCTGTCACCCGGCCATCGTGTCAGATCCAGGTGACCGCGAATACGGGCACGAGCGCGGAGGCGGCGGCGCCTGCATCCGGAAGGCCGGCCGGACGGCAGTAAATAGGATGGGTGGCGCTCTGTTCGCCTCCGCGCGGGCGACGAGTTGATCACCGCGGCAACCGGCCCGGGTGAGCTGGGTAGCGTCGTGCGGATTGCCGGTCTCCCGCGGCCGGAGGAGGGCGGCTGAGATGCTGGCCGTACGGTGGCATGCCCGAGGTGACGTGCGGGTGGAGGAGGTACCGCCGCCTGCGCCGCCGGGCCCGCGCGAGCTGCAGCTCCAGGTGAGATGGTGCGGTATCTGCGGTACCGATCTCGAGGAATGGCTGAGCGGGCCGGTGTTCATCCCGGCCGCCGTGCCGCACCCGCTCACTGGAGCGCGAGCGCCGCTCATCCTCGGACACGAATTCGCCGGCGTGGTGGTGGCGGTCGGTGCTGGCGTCACCGGGCCCTTGCCGGGGCAGCGGGTTGCGGTCGACACGATCGTCTCGTGCGGCAGCTGTCATTGGTGCCAGCGCGGCGAGGTGACCCGCTGCCCGGCGCTGGGAGCCCTTGGCCTGCATGGCGACGGCGGGCTGGCGGAACTGTGCAACGCGCCGGCGCGCATATGCCTCCCGGTCCCTGACACGGTGGCCGACGATGAGGCGGCACTGGCCGAACCGCTGGCGGTGGCCGTCCGGGCGCTGCGCCGGGGCGGCCTGCGGCCAGGTGAGCGAGTCGCGGTGGTGGGGGCCGGCACGGTCGGGCTGATGGCAGTGCAGGCGGCGGCCGCGTTCGGGGCGGGCAGCGTGGCGGTGGTCGAACCGCTGCCAGAGCGCCGGGCCCTCGCCATCCGGCTGGGAGCCGACCGCGCTGTGTCACCCGGCGATGCCCCGGCCCTGGAGGCCGATGTCGCCGTCGAGTGCGCGGGAACCCCGATCGCCATCCAGACCGCGCTGCAGGCGCTGCGCTCCGGCGGGCGGGCAGTTCTGCTCGGCATCGTCACCGAATCGGCGCCGATCGCGCCCATGGATCTCGTCCGCGGCGAAAAGTCCCTGATCGGCTCCCTGTCACACGTCTGGGACGAGGATTTCCGTGAGGCGCTGCACCTGCTGGGCCGCGGGGCGGTGCGGGCGGCGCCGTTGATCACCGACCGCATCCCGCTCGGTGCGGCGGTGACCGGCGGCCTCACCCTGCTGAGGGACGAACCGGAAAGGCACCTCAAGATCCTGGTGGGAGAGGCGGGATGAGCGCCGGCGACGGAAGCGGCCTGCTGCCGGACCATGTGATGAGCCGACTGTACGCGGCGGTCGTATCGGACATCCTCGACGACCTCGGGCACCGCGACCACACCCTCGACCCCGCCATCCGCGCGCTCGGGCACCGTGACGTGATCGCAGGCCTCGCCAACCCGTTCCTGGTCACCGACGTGGACCAGATTCCGGCCGAGCCCTACACCGGCGAAATCGCCGCGCTCGACGACATCCGGCCTGGAGACGTCATCCTCGTGGCGGCGGGCGGATCGGCCCGCGCCGCCTGCTGGGGCGAACTGTTCTCCACGGCGGCGCGCGCCCGCGGTGCCCGCGGCACCCTGGTCGACGGGTACTGTCGCGACGCGCGCAGCATAGCCGCCCTCGGCTACCCGGTGTGGTGCCGGGGGACGCTGCCGCTGGACTGCAAGGGCCGGACCGCTGTTACCGCGTGGCGGCAGCCCGCTGTCGTCGGCGGCCTGCGGGTCCGGCCCGGGGACCTCGTGGTGGCCGATGCCGACGGGGCTGTCGTCGTCCCGGCCGAGCTCGCCGACGAGACTATCCACCGGGCCCTGGCCAAGGCGTCGAAGGAACACGGCCTGCGGGACGCCCTGGAGGCGGGCAGCACGCTGCGAGCCGCCTATGACCGGTTCGGTGTGCTGTAAGCCCGCGAACTAGACTCAGGAAACTAGTTGACTTGTATCTAGTTTCAATGCAACTATTACCTCCATGACGACAGAGACGGGCACCCGGCCGCGCACCCGGTGGTGAGGCGCCCTGGGAAGCGGACCCGCCGGCGCACCCCGCAGATGGGTGCGCAGGAGAAGGGGCGACGGGGACATCGCTCACCGGCCGGGGCCGCGTGCCCGCGTGAAGAGAATGCGCCGGGCCTGCCAGGCTGGCGCTTGGGAGAGGTAACAAAAATGATTCGCAGTGCTCTTGTAATCGGCGGGGGCATCGCCGGCCCGGTGGCCGCGATGGCGTTGCAGAAGGCCGGCATCGACGCCGTGGTCTACGAGGCGTACCCTTCGGGCCGGCGACGCGGGCGGCGGCCTGACCCTGGCACCCAACGGCCTGGACGCCCTTGACGTGATCGGCATGGGCGACCTGGTGCGCAGGCTGGCACGCCCACGACCGGCATCGTCATGCAGGACTGGAAGGGCAAGCGGCTCGGGGAGTTCGGCAACCCGCCCGGCGTGCCGCCGATGCAGTTCTTCTACCGCCGCGACCTTTACCGGTTGCTATACGAGGAGGCCGGACGGCGGGGCATCCGCATCGAGCACGGCAAGCGACTGGTCAGCGCGACGGAGACCGCGGACGGGGTGACCGCCCGCTTCGAGGACGGGACCGAGGCGACCGGCGACATCCTCATCGGTGCCGACGGCATCCGCTCCGCCGTCCGCAGGATCATCGACGCCAGCGCTCCCGACCCGACCTACACCGGCCTGATCAGCTTCGGCGCGCAGGTCGCCAACCCCGGCCTGCCCTCCGCCGAGGGCAAGATGCTGATGAGCTTCGGCAAGCACGCCTTCTTCGGCTACCAGGTGGTCGACGAGACCTCGGCGATCTGGTTCGTGAACCTGCCGCATGCCGAGCCGCTCTCCGCTGCCCAGGCCCAACAGACGCCGGCGTCGGAGTGGCTGGCCCTGCTCGCATCGAAGTTCGCCGAGGATCGTACGCGGCCGCGCAGTTGATCAGCCGCACCGACCCGGCAGACCTGCTCATCGTGGGGTCGATGGAGAACATGCCCCGCGTTCCGGTGTGGAGCCGGGGCCGGATGGTTCTGGTCGGCGACTCCGCGCACGCCCCGTCCTCCAGTTCCGGGCAGGGGGCATCGCTCGCCATCGAGAGCGCCATCGTCCTCGCCCAGTGCCTTCGCGACCTGCCCTGCGACCAGGCCCTGGTCACCTACGAGACCCTCCGCCGCCCTCGCGTCGAGCGGGTCATCAAGGAGACCACCCGGAAGAACAGCAGCAAGACAGCCGGCCGGTCGGCCGGGTCCTCTTCGCGCTGGCCATGACGATCTTCACCAAGCTGGCCAAACCGGAGAAGATGGCCTGGATGTTCGACTACCGCGTCGACTGGGACGCCTCCGTCGCCCCCGCCCTGCAAACCGCCTGATTCCGATACCTCGAAGGGCCTTCGCCACCCCGGCGAAGGCCCTTCGTCGTGCCGGCGTCGCGGGACCGGGGGCGAACCGGTCGTGGACGCTCCCTGCCTCAGGCCGTTGAATCAGATACAGGACAACGGGCCGGGCAGGACGGAGAAACACGATGAGCGCAACCCAGAGGTTCCGGATCGCGGCGATTCCCGCGGACGGCGTCGGGCTGGAAGTGGTGGCCGCCGGGCGGGAGGTGCTCGACGCGCTGGCCGCCGGCAGCGGCGGTGCGTTCGCGTTCGACTGGCAGGAATTCGGCTGGGGCTGCGAGTACTACGCGCGCACCGGACGGATGATGGCCGAGGACGGCCTGGCGGTCCTGAAGGACTTCGACGCCATCTACTTCGGCGCCGTCGGCTGGCCCGGTGTGCCCGACCACATCAGCCTGTGGGGCCTGCGGCTGGCCATCTGCCAGAACTTCGACCAGTGGGCCAACGTCCGCCCGGTGCGCTTCCTGCCGGGCGTGCGGAGCCCGCTGCGTAAGGCCGACGACACCGAGCTCGACTGGGTCGTCGTCCGTGAGAACAGCGAGGGCGAATACGCCGGGCTGGGCGGCCGCAACCTCTCCGCACGCGGCCCCGGCAGCGAAGTGGCCGTCCAGTCAGCGCTGTTCACCGAGGTCGGCTGCGAACGCATCATGCGTTTCGCCTTCGACCTGGCGCGTACCCGTCTGCGGCGGAAGGTCTCCAGCGTCACCAAGAGCAATGCCCAGCAGTACGGCATGGTGCTATGGGATGACGTCTTCAGGCGCGTCGCCCGGGACTACCCCGATGTGGAGACCGAGAGCGTGCTGGTCGACGCGATGTCCGCGAAGTTCGTCCTGCGCCCCGAGGACCTCTCCGTCGTGGTTGCCTCCAACCTGCACGCGGACATCCTGTCCGACCTCGGCAGCGCCCTCGCCGGGAGCCTTGGGCTGGCCGCCAGCGCCAACCTCAACCCCGAGGGGCGCTACCCGAGTATGTTCGAACCCGTGCACGGCTCCGCGCCGGACATCGCCGGACAAGGGCTGGCCAACCCCATCGGGGCCGTCGGCAGCGCTGCCCTGATGCTCGATCACCTCGGCCTGCCCGAACAGGCCACCCGGCTGCACACCGCGATCGAGGCGACCACCGCGGCCGGCATCCTCACCCGCGACCTGGGCGGCACCGCCTCCACCGCGGACGTCACCAAGGCCCTGATCGACGCGCTGGACGCCTGACCGCGGCGTTTCACCCCGGCCAGGGGCCGCGCTTCCCGCGCCCGGGCCAGACGCTCGCCGAGTCGGTCTACCGCGTCAGGAACGGGCTCGCCGGTGATCCGGTCCAGCAGGCCACCGCGATGTCCATGATCGCGCTGGGTGCGGCCTGAGCGCGGCCGTTACAGCGTGATCCACCCCGTCATCACGCTGGCGCCGTCGGTGGCCCGGAACCGCAGCAGGAACGGGCTGGCCGGGATGGGCTCCAGGGCGAAGAACCCGGCCTCGTCCACCGGCGAGGTGGTCATGCCCGACTTGGTATGCGCCTCCAGCGTCCCGGCCTGCGGCGGGACGACCTGCCCGAGCAGCGAGCCGTCGGCGACCTCGAGCTCGATGGACAGGTGGGCCGAGGTGAAGGTCAGGGCCCGGATCGAGGCGGTCTCCGACCTCGCGACCGCCATCTGGCCGGTGTCGGCCTGCGAGTCGTAGGTCAGCTGCGCGAGCTCGGCGTCGATGTTGTGCCAGGCATAGGCGTTCTTGCCCGTCTCCACGAACCACTCCGGCACGGCCTCCCTGGCTTTCACCGCCTCGCCCAGCGCCGCTAGGAGCTGCTCGTCATCCCAGCCCTCAAGCACCTGGACCACCTCCGGGAGGGTTGGCGCCGGCTTCTGCCAGGCCGAGCAGCGCCATTGACTCGCGCATCCGCTCCAGGCAGCGGGCTCGCTGCGGCGCGATGCTCTCGACCGGGATACCCAAGGTGGTGCTGATCTCAGCATACGAGCGGGGCGGATCGCTGGTCAGCATGCCTATCAACGACTGACACCGGGGCGGGAGCTGGGCGAACGCCGCCCGCAGCACCGCGTTCCGCTCGGCCATGACGATCTCCTCGCCGATCACCGTATCGGGCCCGCCGGCCGAGGTCACGACCCGGTGGCACTCACGGCGCGTGGTCCTGGCCAGCCATCCGGGCAGCGCGGCAGGCTCCGGCAACCTCCCGAGTTGCTCGGCCAGCAGCAGCCACACGTTCTGCGCCACGTCCTCGACGTCGCGGTGGCCCAGCCGGAACCCCATGCAGATCGACCACACCAGCGGCGCGTACCGCTCGACGAGCTCGTCCCAGGCACCCTGGTCACTCGCGGCGGCACGGCTAATCAGCGCGGCCCTCGCCGGGTCGTCATGCCCAGCCAGACCCGGCCGACTCGCCTTCAGCCCCATGTGCACCTCAACAGTGCCGGTACCCTTTTTCAAACGGAGGACGCTGTCCTGCTATCTGATACATATGACTTCCGCTGCCACGCTACTGCCCGATATCGAGCGCCGGCGACTGCGGGCGCTGGCCGGAGCCGATACGGTCACCGCCGCCCCGCTGCACGCAGACGATTACCAGCTCATCACTCCGAACGGTTCGGAGATGACCAAGGCCGATTACCTCGGGGCCATCGCGGCGGGACAACTGAGATACCAGGTGTTCGAGCCCGTTTCCGAGATGGCCGTGCTGGGCGACGCGGGGGTCGCGGTGCTGCGCTACCGCGCCCGCATCAGCTTCGACGACGGACCCGGCATCATCTGCTGGCACACCGACTGCTACCGGTTGGCAGACGAGGGCTGGCAGGTCGTCTGGTCCCAGGCCACCGCGATTGCTCCGTTACGGTGACGTCTGTGATCTCAATCGACGGTGATGTGGCGCCAGGCTTCGAACGGGTCAGGGACGCGTTCGGCGATAACTTCGAGCGCAACGGCGATGTGGGGGCGGCGGTCTGCGTCTACCGCCACGGCCGCAAGGTGGTCGACCTGTGGGGTGGCCTGGCCGACGCCGGGACGGGCAGGCCGTGGACGCGGGACACGCTGCAGCTGGTGTATTCGGCCACCAAGGCCGCCACGGCGACGTGCGCGCACCTGCTCGCCCAGCGCGGCGAACTGGATCTTGACAAGCCCGCGGCTTACTACTGGCCGGAGTTCGCCGCCCAGGGGAAGGCGGATATCCCGGTCCGCTGGCTGCTGTCGCACCGGGCCGGGCTGCCCGCCATCGATAACCCCATCCCGCTGGCCGACCTGCTGGCCTGGGACCCGATGGTGGCCGCGCTGGCCGCGCAGCGGCCGGCCTGGGAGCCCGGCACGGCGCACGGATACCACGGCCGGACGTTCGGCTGGCTGGTGGGCGAGGTGATCAGGCGGGTGTCCGGCCGCAGCGTGGGGGCGTTCTTCGCCGAGGAGATCGCGGGGCCGGCCGGGCTGGATTTCTTCATCGGGCTCCCCGCGGCCGAACGTGGGCGGGTCAGCCGGATGATCATCGACGACCCGCCGGGGGCCGAGGTCGCCGCCATCCCGCTGGACCAGATTCCCGAGCAGTTCCGCGGGCTGGTGGCCGCCTTCACCGATCCCGATTCGCTGATGAACCGGGCCTTTGCGCTCAGCACGCCGGACATCGACTTCAATGCTCCCGAGGCGCAGGCCGCGCAGATCCCCTCGAGCAACGGGATCTGCACCGCGGACGGGCTGGCCCGGCTCTACGCCGTGCTGATCGGCGAGGTCGACGGCGTCCGCATCCTGGACGCCGCCTCGCTGACGGCGGCGATCGCGGAGCAGGCCGCCGGACTCGACCGGGTACTGCTGATACCCACCCGTTACGCATCGGGATTCATGCTCCCGACGGACGAGGCCCCGCTCGGCGGCCCGGCCTCGTTCGGCCATCCGGGGCGCGGCGGGTCGCTCGGTTTCGGCGACCAGGAACGCGGAATCGCGTTCGGCTACGTGGTCAGTCACATCCGGCAGGACATGGACGACAACCGCGCTGGGCTCCTCGTCCAGGCTGTCCGGGCCTGCCTGGAGTAGGCAACACCGCCGCGTCGCTAGCCGACCCAGCTCTGGTCGGCGAGGAAGCCCCAGACCGGGTTGTACTGGTAGTTCCGCAACCGCCGGGAGGTCAGCTCGACGTCCCGCAAGGATACGGTTGGCACCCACGCGGCGGCGTCGGTGAGGCGGCGGTCGACCGCGGCCCAGGCGGCCGCGGACCGGGCCGGATCGGTGAGCCCGAACTGGCTGGCCCGCCGCATCGCGCGGTCGAGCGCCGGGTCGCAGAAGTAGCCGTTGCTGGTACCGCCGCCGCAGCCGAGGAACTGGGGAATATAGGACGACGGATCCGGGTAATCGGCGCTCCAGTCGCCGTCGGTAGAGATCTGGAAACCCTTGCGCATCGACATGGTGATCGCGCCGTACGGGACGAGGTGCAGGCGGACGCGGTAGCCGAGCCCGCGCAGGACGCTGGCGAAATACGCGGCGACGGCGGGCGGGACGAAGCCCTCGTCCGGGCTCCCCCACACGTCGACCCGCTCCCCCGAGGTTCCGGATTCGGAGACCAGCTGCCGGGCGCGGGCCATATCCGGGGCGCTCCAGGCGCCGTCGGGACGCGGCCGCAGCGTGTACGGGCAGTAAGCGGAGTAGCCGCGCAGGCCAGGAGCTATCGGCTGGCAGGCGGGGGTGGCGAAGTCCGGCCCTCCGTACAGTTGGACGATCTTGGCCCGGTCGATCGCATAGTTGAGGGCCTGCCGGACCCGGACGTCGTTGAACGGGGCGAGGTGAGTGTTGAGGGGAGCGAACTCGACGGCGAACTGCGGGCTGGAATGCAGCTGAGCCGGCTGCTGGAGCTGAAGCTGCCGGTACTGATCCAGCGGGAGCGGACCCCAGAACCAGTCGGCCCGCCCCTGGCTGACCGCGGTCACCGCGGCCTGCGCGGTCGGCACGGTCCGCCACACGATCGTGTCGGGATTGCCGGCCGGCTGGGCGGCGTGGGACCACTCGCGGAACAGCGGGTTGCGGACGAACCGGACCATCGTGCGGTCGGCGTCGGCGATCCGGTAAGGCCCGGTGCCGGGCACGGTACGCGAGCCGCGCTCGCGGTCCGGTGTCCCGGGCGGGATCGGGGCCGAGTAGGAGAACTCGGTCAGCTTGAACAGGAACTCGGGGTCGGACGCGGTGAGGTGGAAGGTGACCGTCCCGGCGGCGTCGTCGGTGACGATGCCGCGGGACAGGTCGCAGCCGTGCGGGCGGCCGGCGCATGCGGCGGCGCCGACCAGGCCGGCGTACAGCGACCGGCCCGGAGATCCGACCCGGAACAGGCGCTCGATCGCGCGCCGGAAGTCGCTGGCCCGCAGCGGCTGGCCGTCGGAGTACCGGATGCCGGAACGGATCCGGAAGGCGTACGTCGCGGCGTCGTCGGACGGCGCCGGGATGGCTAGCGCGAGGTCGGGTACGATCCGCAGTCCGTCGGCGCCGGCGCTGCGCTGGAAGGTGACGAGGCCGTCGTAGGCCAGCCCGCCGAACTCCGGGTTGTAGGCGTAGTAGAAGAACGCCGGGTCGATCGAGGCACTGGTCGCCGGGGCGGACGTGTCGAGGGTGGCCTTGGTCGCGATCGTGAGCGTCCCGCCGCGATGACCGCCGTCGCCGGCCGCCACGGCCACCCACAGCCGCCCTCGTCCGGTGGCGAGCGAGGTCGGGGCGCCGCCGACAGCCAGGCTGGCGATGGCCCGGTTACGGCGCGGGTCGATGCGCGAGATGGTGCCCGCGTACCGGTTGGCGACCCACACCGAGCCGGCCCCGGCGGCCAGCGCGGCCGGCCCGCTCCCGACCGGGACCGTCGAGGTCACGGCCAGGGCGGCCGGATCGACCCGGGAGACGGTCGCGTCCAGGCTGTTGGCGACCCAGAGCGAGCCGGCCTGCGCGGCGAGTGCGACCGGCCCGTTGCCGACGTGAACGTGCCCGGTCGTCCGGCCCGAGGCGGGATCGACCTTCTCGATCGTCCCGGTGTCGTACCCCGCCACCCACAGCGCCCCGTCCACCGCCGTGAGCGCGCTCGGCTCCAGGTCCAGCGGCAGCGCGCGGCGCAGCGATCCGGTCCCGGGGTCGACCTCGAATAGCTCGCGGGCGATTGGGTCAGCCACCCACAGGCCGTCGGCGCCGTACGCGATCGCGCCCGGGTTCGTCCCCGGGAGCGGGATCGTCTGCGTCACGGCCTCGGTGGCCGGGTCGATGCGGGTGACGGTCGCGCCCACGGTGCTCGCCACCCAGATCGCGCCGGCACCGCTGGTGATGCTTCCCGGGCCGCCCCCGACCAGGATCCGGTCGACCTCGGCGCCCGAACCTGGGTCGACTCGTGACACCTTTCCCTCGCCGGGATCGGCCACCCAGACCGAGCCGCTGCCGCCGCTGACCGCGCCGGGCACCCCGGCGAGCCTGGTCGCGTGCACGAGCTGGTCCGAGGCGGTGTTCACGGCGACCAGGCCGCTCGCGCCCGCCAAGGTGGCCTGGCCCGCGGCGGAGCCGTGGAAGCCGATGAGAAGGCTGGCGGCCAGGACTCCCGCCCCGGTTGCCGCGATGGCGGCCAGTCGCGTCCGGCGGGTACGCGGCCGGGGCGCGCCGCCCGCGAGGTCTGCGGTTCGCGGGTCCGCGAGTGGCGGGTCCGGGTCGCGGCCCGGCGGGGCGGCCGACTCGAGCGGATCGAGGGCCGGGTCGTGGCGCAGGATCGCGCCCTCGAGCCGCTGGAGCGCGAGCCCGGGTTCCAGGCCCAGCTCGCGAACCAGGATCTGGCGGGCCGCCCGGTAGGCGCCGAGTGCTTCGGCCTGCCGTCCGCCGCGGTACAGCGCGAGCATCAGCTGCCCGTGCAGGCGCTCGCGCAGCGGGTGCGCCGCGACCAGTGCCTCGAGCTCGCCGGTGACATCGGCGTGGCAGCCCAGGGCCAGGTCCGCGTCGATCCGGTCTTCGGTCGCGCCGAGCCTGAGCTCTTCCAGCCGTGCGGCCTCCACCTGCGCGAACGACTCGCCGCCGAGGTCACCGAGGGCGGGGCCGCGCCAGAGCTCAAGCGCCGCGCGCAGGCTCGCGGCCGCCGGTCCCGGCTTGCCTGCCGCCAGCTCGCTCCGGCCCTGCCTGACCATCTGCTCGAACCGGCGCGCGTCCAGCTGGCCGTTGTCGATCATGAGGCAGTAGGCACCCGGCCGGGTCACCAGCACGGGCGAGCCGAGAGCCTTGCGGAGCCTGGAGATGTACACCTCCAGGCTGCCCTGCGCGCCCGCCGGGGGCTCATCGCCCCACAGGTCATAGACGAGCGTTCCGCGCGGGACCGGCTCGTTCGCGCGCAGCAGCAGGATCGCCAGCAGCCTGCGCAGCCTGGGGCCGCCGATCTCCATCACGCGCCCGTCGGCGCTGACCTCGACCGGCCCGAGGATCCGGTAGTCGGTCATCTCGGTCCCACCCCTGTTCCCGCCCATCTAAACACGACCGGGCGGTCCGCGCACCGGGCTGCGTCAACCGCGGCGCGGACCGGATACCGGCGCCGACCAGGGACTGTCAGCTTCTTGTAAGGCCGCCGCGCCACGATCGGCGCGGGTGAACCGCGTGTTCACCGACCAGATACCGGGATGGGGAGGGCTGGCATGACCAGGGCATGGCGGGAATGGTCCGGCGGGAGACGGCGTGTGCTCGCGGCGGCGATGACGGTAGCGGCGGCCGGCGGGCTGGCCCTGGCGGCAGAGCCAGCGCAGGCCGCGTCGTTGTGCGTGGGCAGCGGCGGCGGCTGCTATCCGACGATCCAGGCGGCCGTCAACGCGGCGCACGCCGGTGACACGATCACCATCGGGGCCGGCATCTTCGCGGGCGGCGTCACCATCACCAAGAGCGTCCACCTGCAGGGCGCCGGGGCGGCGTCGACGATCATCCGCGGCGGCGATCACGTGCTGACGATCGGCGCCTACGGGGCGGCGAGCGAGCCGACCGTCTCGATCAGCGGCGTAACGGTCACCGGCGGGCTGGCCCGGTCGAGCCCGGAATCTGTCTCGTTCTTCGGGAAAGACGGGGCGTGGGCGGAGGGCGGCGGCATCGAGGTCCCGCCGGGCGCACAGCTGGCCGACGGCGCGACGGTGACGATCTCCGACAGCGTGATCACCGGCAACCGCGTCAACCCGAGTACCGGCGTCCCGTCCGGGATCACCTGCCCCGGCAACTTCCCGAAAGGCCAGTGCCCGGCCGCCGCGGCGTTTGGCGGCGGCATCAACAGCTGGGGCGCGCTGACGCTGATCCGCACCGCCGTAACCGGCAACAACGCCGGGGCGGCGCCCGGGCAGCCGGGCATCGCCAGCGACACGGACGGTGCAGGAATCTATAGCCGCCAGGGCGGCCTCACGCTGGACAACGCGGTCGTGTCGGGCAACCAGGCGACGGCGATCAGCCCGGTAGGGCGCTTCGCCGAGGGCGGCGGCATCTGGGCCGGCGTCCCGGACTTCGGGCCGGGAACCGACTCCGGCCGTGAGGTGCTGGTCATCAAGGACAGCAGGGTCTCCGGCAACACCGCCAGCCTCAGCACCGATCTCCCGACCGTATTCGGCGGGCAGGTCCAGAACCTGGTCGCCAACACCGGCGGCGTCCTGGTCGCCGGGCGCACGCTGACGACCACGGTCGAGAACACGGTGATCTCGGGGAACCTGGCCGTCGCCACGGACCCGCACGGCGAGGGGGGCGCGATCAACGCCGGCATGAGCGTGACCAGCGGCTCGATGGACATGTCCGGCACCGTTGTCGCTGGCAACCGGGCGATCACCAAGACCGGCACCTCGGAAGGCGTGGCTTTCGCGGGTGGTGCGCTCGATGCCGAGGGCGGCGGGACGATTAGCGACACCCGCATCACGGGCAACTTCTCGTCGATTGACAGCCCGCACAGCGCCGCGGGGGTAAGCGGCGCCCTGGGCATATTCAGCAACGACAGCCCGCTGACCGTGCGGGACAGCGTCATCACCGGGAACACGGCCACCGCGCGCAGCGCCACCGGGTCGGCCGATGTCCAGGGTGTCGGCGTGTTCAACGACGGCCTGCTCGCGCTGATCAACGTCACGGTCAGCGGCAACTCGGGGACGGCCACCGGCCCCTCCGGCACGGCGCAGGGCGGCGGAATCTTTAGCGGGACGAATTTCACCGGGCCGCCGGTGCAGCTCACCCTCGAGCACACCACCGTGACCCGCAACTCGCTGGCCGGGAGCCACGGCATCAAGGTGAAGGGCGGGGGCCTGTTCTCGGCGCCGCCGGCCACCGTCATCCTGCGGAACTCCCTGATCACGCTGAACGTCCCCGACCAGTGCTCCGGCTGCTGACAGACATGAAGGCGCCCCGGCCCAGGATGACGACCCGGGCCGGGGCGGCCCCCGCTAGACGCCGAACGCAGTCCGCAGCACGCGGCGGACCTTCGGGGCGATCGCGAACGTGTTCACCAGGCGGATCATCGACAGGCCGGCCGCTGGACCCGGACGCGGGTTCCGCCGCTGCGGTGGTCGACCTCGAGCTGAGCCCGGAAGACGTGGGCGTTGCCGGTGCCCACGACGATGGAGCCGGGCCAGCCGGGGTCGGGCGCCCCCGGGAGAATCGGTGTCCGCATGCCTGGCTGTACCTGGTAGCGGGGTCCGAGGCCCTCGCGCAGGGCCACGGTGACGTCCTCGGCGGTGAGGTCGGGACGGGGTATCGTGTGTAACCGGCCAGGACCAGCAGCGGCGCGGCCGGGGGGAAGCCCGTCTGCACCGAGTCCTGGATCGCCTCCACCGCCGCGCCGAGCGGTGTGTAGTTGCTGATGTCCTGCAGGACGGCCGGCATGATCGCGCGCGGCAGCCACAGGCCGGCGAAGAACATCAGCGGGAAGAGGGCCAGCCGGCCGATGGCGTTGACGCTGTTCGCGGTCGGCGCCAGCGCGGCGATGAGCAGCCCGAGGGCGAACAGCCCGCCGATGGCCAGCAGGCACGAGAGCGCGAGCCCGCCCGCGCTCTTCGGGACCGGCGCCCCGAAGGCCACGACGCTCACGGTGTTCACGATGGCCAGGCCGGCCAGCGCGATGCCCAGCTGCACGACGACCTGCGCGGCGAGCAGCCAGGACGGCGGTACCGGCGTGGTCGACAGGCGGCGCAGGATGCCCAGCTCACGGTAGGAGACGAGCGGCCCGGGCAGGCCGAGCAAGGCGAGCAGGGTGAGCCCGAGCACCATGATGATCGGCACGTAGGCGTCGAACAAGATGAGCCCGCCATAGCCCGGCAAGGACCGGTGGAAGCTGGGCGGCTCGCCGAAGATGATGATCAGCACGACGGGCAGGCCGATGCTGCCGATCATGTTCGTCGGCTGCCGCCGGACGAGCCTGGCCTCGTTGAGCACGACCTGGCCGAACGCGGCGGCTCGCGGGGTCTTCGGCAGCGGCAGTGGCCGTGACAGCGACAGCGAGCTCATGCCAGGGCTCCTTCCTTGTTAAGGTTCTTTCCGGTGAGCTTGACGAAGGCGTCCTCGAGGTTCGACGAGTCGAGCTGCACATCACGGGCGGTCACCCCGGCCGCGTACAGAGCGAGGATCACCGCGTTGACGAGCTCGCCGGTCCCGGTGACCACCACGTGCTGGCCGTCGCGCTCCACCCGGCTGACCTCGGGCAGGCCGGTCAGCAGCCGGTCGTCGAACGGGGCGGACGGCAGGAACCGCACGCTCTTCCCGCCCCGGGCCTGGGCGGCCAGGCGGGCCGGGGTATCCAGCGCGACCACGCGGCCGTGGTCGATCAGGGCGACCCGGTCGCAGAGCCGTTCGGCCTCCTCCATGAAGTGGGTCACCAGGATGATCGTCACGCCGCGGTCGCGGATGTGCTCGATCAGTTCCCAGGTGTCCCGGCGGGCCTGCGGGTCCAGGCCGGTGGTCATCTCGTCCAGCACCGCGATCTTCGGCTGGCCGATCAGGGCCAGCGCGACCGACAGCCGCTGCCGCTGCCCGCCGGACAGCGACCGGTAGTAGTCACCGCACTTGGCGGCCAGGCCGAGAACGTCGAGCAGCTCGCCGACATCGGCCGGATCGCGGTAGAACGACCGGTATTCCCGGAGGATCTCGCCGACGCGCAGCTTGGCCGGCAGCGCGCCCGCCTGGAGCTGCACGCCGACGATCTCGTGGATCTTGTCCCGGTCGGCCTGAGGATCCAGGCCGAGCAGCCGGATCGTGCCTGCGTCCGGCCGCCGGAGCCCCACGGCGCATTCGATGGCGGTGGTTTTCCCCGCCCCGTTCGGTCCCAAAATGCCGAAGATCTCCCCCTCGGTCACCGTGAACGAGACGTCGTCCACCGCGACCAGCGACCCGTAGGTCTTGCGGAGGTGCGCGACCTCGACGGCCGGCCGGCGGCCAGCGGGTTCAGCAGGCTTGACGGCCGGATTACAGTCTTGCGATGAGCAATGAGGCACCACCGCCGGAACAGCCGCGGGAGCCGCCGCCGCAGCCGCGGCGCCGGGGGTTCCGGACCGGGCGGCTGGAGGCCTTCAGCGACGGCGTCTTCGCCATTGCCATCACCCTGCTGATCCTCGATATCGGCGTCTCAGGCCGGGCCGGTGATAACCTGCTGGGCGCGATCCGCGCCTTGTGGCCCTCGTACCTGGCCTACGTGGCCAGCTTCTCCACCATCGGCGCGGCCTGGCTCGCGCACAATGCGATCACCGAGTACCTCGACCGAGCCGACGCCGCGTTCGTGCGGCTGAACCTGCTGCTGCTGCTCTTCGTCTCGTTCCTGCCGTTCCCCACCCGGCTGGTCGCCGAATACATCCACCAGGACAAGGCCGAACGCGTCGCGGTGACCTTCTACGGCATCATGCTGCTGCTCTCCTCGACGATGCTGCTGGTGCTGTGGCATTACGCGGTCCGGGCGCGCCTGGTACGGCCGGACACCGCGGACGAGGAGATCGAGCTGCTGACCCAGCGGCTGACCCCCGGGCTCAGCGCCTACGTGGTCCTGATCGTGTCCGGGCTGTTCCTCCCGGTCATCGCGGTCATCGGGTTCCTGGGCATCGCGCTGTACTACATCATCCCGTTCCGGCGGCTGTCCGCCAGCATCCTGCCCCGGCGCTGGCGCAAGAAGCGTCACAGGCGCTAACCGTCCTCGGGCCTCCAGTAGACGGCCTTCACCCAGATCGTGCACAGGGCGTCGAGCGCCAGGTCGTCGTCGAACGGGACGTCCTTCTCGCCGCCCTGCCCGAGCCAGATGTAGCAGAAGTGCTCCAGCATGGCGGACAGGGCCGAGGCAGTCATGACCGGATCGACGCCCGGGCAGTAGCCGTCCGCCTGCGCCTTCCTGACGGCGGTGGCGATCCGGGTGATGGCCTCGCCGCGCAGCTCCAGCCAGCGGTCACGGAAGCGGCCCTCGACCATCGCCGCCTGGAAGATGCCGATCAGCTCGCCGCGCCGCTTGGCGTAGGTGCGCCAGAAGCCGGCCACGGCCTCGCGCAGCGCCTCCTCGCCGGACAGGCCGGCCCGGTACGGCAGGGCGGCCAGCTGGGAGGCTTCGGCGTGGAACTGCTCGGCCAGCGCGATGAGCAGGTCCGCCTTGGTGTCGTAGTAGTTGTAGAAGGACGCGACCGACCGGCCGGCTGCCGCGGCGATGTCGCTGATCTTGGCGTTGAGGTAGCCGTCGCGGGCGAACACGAGCCGGGCCGCCTCGCGGAAGGCCTCGTCGGTCTGCCGGCCCTTGCGGGTGGCCTTTTCCGCGCGGACCGCCGTCATGACACGAGGCGGTCGCGGCCGGCCCAGAACGGCGCGCGCAGCGCGGCCCGCAGCACCTTGCCCGTCGCGTTCCGCGGCAGTTCGGAGACGACCGTGACCCCGGTCGGGCACTTGAACCCGGCAAGCTTCCCGCGCGCCCACGTGACCAGCTCGCCGGCGTCGAACCCGGCCGCGCCGTCGAACCCGGCCGCGCCGTCGTGCCCGTCCGCGCCGTCGTGCCCGTCCGCGCCGTCCGCCCTGGGTGAGGGCACCACGACCGCGTGCACGGTCTCGCCCCACCGCTCGTCGGGGACGCCGATGACCGCGACGTCGGCGACCGCGGGGTGCCCGGCCAGCACCGCCTCCACCTCGGCCGGGTAGACGTTCTCGCCGCCGGTGATGACCAGGTCGCTGAGGCGGTCGACGATCGTCAGGTAGCCGTCGGCGCCGATGGTGCCGACGTCGCCGGTGCGGTAGAAGCCGTCGGCGGTCACCGACCTGCCGGTGGCCTCCGGGTCGTTCCAGTAGCCGGGCAGCGGCGCGGCGCCGCGCACCTGGATCTCACCGCGCTCCCCCAGCCGGAGCTCCCAGCCCAGCGACGGGCGGCCCGCGGTACCCAGGCGCCCACGCGCCGGGTCGTGGTCCTCCGGCGGCAGCGAGGTGATCGGCAGCGGGCCGGTCTCGCTGCTCGCGTAGTTCTGCCGGAACCGGCAGCCGAGCACGGCCACCGCCCGCTCCAGCAGGTCGGGCCGGACCGGCGAGGCGCCGTAGACGATCTCGGTCAGGTAGGACAGGTCGGCCGGCTCGGCGCGCGAGCTAACCTCCTGCGTCACCGCGTGGATCAGGGTAGGCACCAGCTGGGTGAGCTGGATCCGCCGCCGCACCAGCTCGTCGACGAAGCCCGCCGGGTCGAAGCCGGCCAGGAGGTGCAGGTGCCCGCCGGTGAACAGGGTGTAGCTGAGGTTGGCCAGTCCCGCAACGTGGAATAGCGGCAGCGCGGACAGGTGCCGGGCGCCGGGAACCGCCTCGGGCACCTCCAGCTTCATGAACACCACGGCCGTGATCAGCTGCTGGTGGGTCAGCGGCACCAGCTTGGGCCGGCCGGTGGTGCCGCTGGTGTGCACGAGGATGGCGGGCTCGGACGGGCGCAGGCGCGCGACGGGCCGTTCCGGCGGCGCCTGCGTGACGTCGGCGGCCTGGCAGGCCAGGTCCAGAACGGGAACGGGGAAGTCCAGGCCGGCGACGGCCTGCCGGGTCAGTGCGGCGCAATCGGCGTCGGCGAGCACGGCGGCCGGGCCGGCCAGCCGCAGCAGCGCGGTCACCTCGGGGGCGGCCAGCCGCCAGTTGACCGCCGCGGGAAGCGCGCCGGCCCGGATCAGGCCGAGCACGGCGGTCGCCCAGCCTGCCTGGTTCCTGGCGACGACCGGCACGACGTCGCCGGGAGCGACTCCGGCCGCGGCGAACCCGGCCGCCGAGCGCTCCACCGCCGCGGCCAGGCTGGCATAGCTCAGCTCCGCGCCCTGCTGGTCGGACAGCGCGATCACGCCGGGGTGTACCGCGGCCCGCCACTCCAGCACGTGGACCAGGGACAGCAACGGCTAGGCCGGGACGCCGGTCCGGTCGGCCGCGGTCTTGGGCTCGTGCCGGACGTCGCCGGGCTGGCCCATGACCCGCCGCCAGCAGGCGAACTCGAGCAGGATGCCGTCCGGGTCCTGGAAGTAGTACGAGCGGACGAACACCCCGGGGTGCAGTTCCCTGGCCACGCCGAACTGGCTGTCGTCGTGGTCCATGATGGGGCTCACCCGGATGCCCTTGGCCTTGAGCTTGGCCCGGTACTCAAGGAAGCGTTCCTCGGGCACGTTGAACGCCACGTGGTTCATCGAGCCGACCGCGCTGGTCCACTCGCCGATGCCCGGCACGGTCACCGGCGCGGAGACGCCGGGCACCGCGTCGGGGGCGTCGGGGAACCAGAAGAACGCGAGCGCGTTGCCGCCGCCCATGTCGAAGAAGAAGTGCTGACCCTGGCCGTTCGGCAGGTCGAGCGTCTTGATCAGGCGCATGCCGAGCACCTCGGTGTAGAACTCAACGGTCCGCTTCATGTCCGAGCAGACCAGAGCCAGGTGGTTGACGCCGCCGAGATCGAACTCCTCGTTCCGCCATTCCATGAACGTTCCTCCTCTGGCCTAGCGGTCAGATCTAAATCTAAACTCAGTTTCAGTTCTGCGCCAGAGTACCCAGGGGAGTCGCCGGTGACCGAGATCGTGAGGGAGTTCGTCGGGCTGCCGTCGCCGGTGGTGGGCCGGGCCGGCGCGGGCGGCCACCCGTGCCAGGGCGTCTACCACCGCCCGGCTTCCGGCCGGCCGCGGGTGGCGTTCATCGCCACGCACTACAACGTGGACTTCTCCGAGCACTACCTGGCCGGCTTCATGGCCGAACGTGGCTTCGGGTTCCTCGGCTGGAACACCAGGTTCCGCGGCAACGAGGCGCACTTCCTGCTCGACCACGCGCTGGCCGAGATCGGCGTCGGGGTGCGCTGGCTGCGCGAGCAGGCCGGGGCCGAGCAGGTGGTGCTGCTGGGCAACTCGGGCGGCGGCTCGCTGATGGCCGCGTACCAGTCCCAGGCGACCGAGCCCACCGTCCGGCCGGTCGCCGGGATGCGGCCGCTGCCGGCCGTCGAAGGCCTGCCGCCCGGCGATCTGTACGTGGCGCTGGCCGCGCATTCGGGGCGACCGGAGGTCCTAACGGCCTGGCTCGACGCCTCGGTAACCGACGAGGGCGATCCGCTCTCGGCCGACCCGGCCCTCGACCCCTACGACCCGGGCAACGGCCCGCCGTTCGGCGCGGATTTCCAGCGCCGCTACCGGACCGCGCAGCGCGACCGCAACGAGCGCATCACCGGCTGGGCGCTGGCGGAGCTCGACCGGCTGTCCGGGACCCGGGCCAGGGACCGGCTGTTCACGGTCCCGCGCAGCTGGGCTGACCTGCGCATGATCGATCCGACGATCGAGCCCTCGGACCGGCGGCCGAACTGGTGCTACCTGGGCGACCCGATGCGGGCCAACTACGGGGTGTTCGGCGTAGGCACGGTGAGCACGCTGCGCAGCTGGCTGTCGATGTGGAGCCTGCGTACCTCGCAGTGCACCGCGGCGCCGCACCTGGCGCGGATCGCCCTTCCCGCTCTGGTCATCCACGCCACGGCGGACACCGGCGTCTATTCCAGCGACGCCCGCGCCCTGTACGACGCGCTGGCCGCGCCGGACAAGACGCTGGAGTTCATCAAGGCCGATCACTACCTGCAAGAGCCCGACGGCGCGCGAACCCAGGCCGCCGACCTGATCGCGGCCTGGGTCGGCGACCGCGTTTAACGCCCCGGTCCGGAGGCCGGCACCGTCGCGGATGTGACGGCTGGGGTGCACGTTGGGCCTGGGGCTTTAGCGGGAGCGGGCTTATGGGGTGGGGGTGCCCTTGCCCCCATCTATCGGGGTCAGGGGCACCCCCACCCCAGCGGCATGCGCGCCCGGTGCTGGACGAAGCTGGCCAGCCTCATCTGATCCCGATGCCGCCGTCGGAGTGGACCACGGTGCCGGTGATCCCGCGGGCCCGCTCCGAGGCCAGGAACACGTAGCTGCCCGCGTGGTCGTCGCCGCTGAGCGCGACGCGCAGCGGGGTGCGGCGGCGCAGGTCATCCTCGCGGCCGGGGGCCGCGTCCAGGACCTGGCCGTCCAGGCCGAGGCTGGCTGGCCCGGTGAGCTCGGTGCCCAGCGTGCCGCCCGGCGCCACGCCGTTGACCCGGACGTCCGGGGCCAGCTCGTGTGCCAGCGCGATCACGCAGCCGCGGACGGCGAACTTCGACGCGACGTAGAGCACGCCGCCGCGGCCCGGGTAGAAGCCGGACGTGGACACGGTCAGCACGACCGAGCCGCCGGCCCGGCGCAGCTCGGGCAGGGCGGCGCGCACGGTGACCAGCTGGCTCTTCACGTTGACGGCGAACATCTCGTCGAAGGCCGCGTCGAACTGGCCGTCGGGGATGTCGGTCAGGCCGCGGTAGAAGTCGAAGATACCCACGCAGTTGACCAGGACATCCAGGCCGCCGAACGAGCGGGCGGCTGCCTCCACGGCGGAACGGGCATCGGCCATCACGGTGGCGTCGCCCCGGCTGACTACGCAGTCCGGCAGCTCGGCCGCCAGCCGGCCGGCCTTGGCGTCGTCCCGCTCCAGCGCGGCGACCCGGGCACCCTCGGCGCGGAACGCGGTCAGCACGGCGCGGCCGATCCCGGAGCCGGCGCCCGCGACCAGCGCGCGCTTGCCGTCGAGCCAGCCCATCAGGCTTCGTCCTGGAGGGAGGAAGGGGGCGGAGAGGCGTCCTCGGGGCCGTGCGGGGTCTGCAGCAGGCGGGAGAACAGGTCGTGGTCCTGCCAGGTCAGGGCCTCGAGCTCGAGCGGGCAGAGCAGGATCGACCGGCCTGAGGCCGGCACGGAGATACGGAGCCGGGCGCCGTTGCGGGTCGGCACCCGCTCCACCACGACCTCGCCGAACTCGTTGGCCAGCCGGATCGCGCTGCTGGCCGGGTCGGGCCCGCTCAGAGGAACACCGCCAGGTTCTGGGTGCGCAGCACCGATTCGTCCACGGTGATCTCCCGCCGGGCCAGGCGGAGGCCGTCCGGGGTGGCGCGAAGCAGGTCCGTTCGGCCGGCCGAGATCAGGGAGGCTTCGCGGGTGTCTCCCCGGCTGCGGAACAGCAGCAGGGCCGATTCCACCCGCAGGTCGTCTCCGGCGCCGGAGAACGTCCTGACGTTGGTGACGAAGTGCCGGGTCCGCGACGGCGGGTCCTCGGTCCAGGCGTGGTCGGTGGCCAGCCGCTGCACCCGCTTGCGCAGCGCGTACATGTCCTCGTCGAAGTGGCCCATGTCCGCCAGGGAATCGAAGCCGGCGCCGCGCGCGGTCGTCACCCGCACAGGCATCACGTAGCGGATGTCCTCGCACAGCAGGCCGAGCCAGCCCGCATAATCGGCCGCGTCGAGCAGCGCCGCCTCCTCGACCAGGAACTGGTGCGCGGCCAGGTGGGCCGGGTCGCCGTACGAGAGCGGCCGGCCGGCGCTCACTGCGCACCCTGGGAGAGGCAGTCGCTCCACATGCCGAGCCAGTGTCGCTGGCCGTACTCGCCGAAGCCCTGGTAGGCCACGCCCGGGCCCGCGAACGTGGCCAGCGGCGGCTTGATCGGCTTGCCTTCCGAGGTCAGCCCCATCCGGCTGTTCAGGTTCAGCCGCCGGGCCATCGACCCCGCGGCCATGTCGGTGATGGAGACCCAGTTCTCCACGTCGTCCTGCTCGAACATGCCGGAGATGCCGAAGCACATCAGGTAGGCCTTGTACGACCTCCGCTTGAAGTCATCCGGCGCGGCCGCGTCCACGGCGAACCAGGAGAGGACCTCGGTCTCCCGCTCGCTGACCGGCTGCCACAGGCGCAGCGAGACGAACGGGGCCACGGTCCCGTCCGCGTCGACCTGCGGCCAGTTGTGCACGAAGCTCAGGTTGGGGAACAGGGTCGCGGCCGAGGGCATGAAGCCGCTGTCGGCCACCAGCGCCCGCTGCCGGTCCGACCAGGCGGCCGCCATGGCCGGGATCATCGCGTCCGGGTAGCCCACGTAGCGGAGCTGGTCCGCGAAGCCGCTGTGTCCATTTCCGGCGGGCGGCAGCTTGTAGGTGGTGCCCGCGCCGGGCCCGGCCTGGTAGAGGGCGCCCTGGATGCGCTTGCTGGCCTTCGGCTCGCGGAACAGGCCGATGTCCACCACGCTGGCGTGGGTGTGCGGGGTGTGGTAACTGTCGCCGGCGAAGTTCTCCGCGCCGATCTTCCAGTTGGCCTTGATCCGCCACCGCTGCGGGCCGCGCAGCTCCACGCCGGCCGGGCTGTGCCGGGTGTAGAAGTCCAGGTAGAAGGCGAAGTCGCCGAGCCAGGCGCGCAGCGGCGGGGCGCCGGGGTCGCCGCTGATGAAGATCAGCCCGTTGTGCGTGTCCATCGACGGCGCGGGCAGCAGCGACTGGCCGGCCCGGGCGAAGCCGTCCTCGCCGCCGTAGGCGTCCTCGTGGAACGGCAGCCCGGCCAGGCGGCCGTCGTTGCGGTAGGTCCAGGCGTGGTAGGGGCAGCGGAAGTGCGAGGCGTTGCCCATCTCGGCCCGGCACACCTGCATGCCGCGGTGCAGGCACATGTTGAACATGACCCGGACCACGCCGGATTCGTCCCTGGCCACGATGAACGAGTCGGCCAGGACCCGGCGGACTACGTAGTCGCCGGGATCGGGGATCTCGGACTCGTGCGCCAGGAACACCCAGGACCGGGCGAACAGCCGGTCGCGTTCGGCCGCGAAGATCTCCGGGTCGGCGTAGACGTGCGCCGGGATCATGCCGCGCCGCACCTGGCTGACTATGGAGGATAGATCGAGCATGGTCTGTCCCGCAGAAGTCGTTTTCTGCAACGATACGTTGCGGACGAAAGGTACTCGCGGGATGCAGAGCTGGATCCACGTCATCGAGTGGCGCGCTAACACACGCCCTGAGCTGACGGCCCTGGTCGACGACCGGGGCGCGGCGTATACCTACGCGCAGCTTCGCGCCGAGACGGAACGCAAGGCCGGCGGCTGGGCCGGCCTGCTACGGGGCGGGAACGGGCCCGGCGACATCGTGGCCGTGGTGGCCAAGAACAGCGCCGACTTCCTGGTGCACGCGTTCGCGCTGATGCGCGCTGGGGCGACGCCGGCCTTCGTCAACTGGCGGCTCTCGCCGCGTGAGCTGACCGAGGTGCTGACCCTGGTCGAGCCGAAGGCGATCGCCGCAGATGCCGAGTTCGCCGGGCTGGTGAGCGCGGCGTGGCCGGAGCCGCTCCCCCGGGTCGTCATCGGCGGCGGGCCGGTGCCGGACGGCTGGACGGACGGCGCCGCACTGGAGGACCTCTCCGGGCTCTCCGGGGTCTCCGGGACGGTCCCGCCGCGGCCCGCGCTTACTGGCGACACGGTGCTGGCCCTGGTGCACACCAGCGGCACCACCGGCCGGGCCAAGGCCATCCCGCTGCGGCACGGCGCGCTGATGATGAGCGTGGCCGACTTCGCCATCGAAATCGGCGACCAGGTGGCCGGGTCGCACCACCTGCAGATCCTGCCGCTGTTTCACCTGGGCGGCTTCGGCCAGTGCATGCAGGCGATCCTGACCGCGGGGACGGTCTACATCCACACCGCGTTCAACCCGGCGGCGGTCATCGACGCCATCGAGACGGACCGGATCGAGTTCTTCACCGCGGGGCCGTCGCTCATCGACATGCTGGTCGCCGAGATCCGGCGCCGCCAGATAAATGAAACACAGCATGCGGATCTGTCCAGCCTGCGCGAGATCGCCTACGGCACCGCGCCGATCACCCCGTCCTCGCTGACCGCGGCGCTGGACGCGTTCGGCTGCCGGTTCCGGCAGATCTACGGCAACACCGAGAGCCAGTCCATGATCAGCCTGCTGGCGCCGGAGGACCACCAGCCCGGGCACCCGCGACTGGGCAGCGCGGGCCGGGTGTCGTTCGGCTGGGAGGTGCGCGTCGTCGGCCCGGACGGGCGTGACCTGGGGTTCGACGAGGCCGGCGAGCTGCTCATCCGGGGTGAGTGCCTGTTCTCCGGGTACTGGCGGGACCCCGGGGCCACCGCCGCGGCGTTCGCCGAGGGCGGCTGGTACCGGACCGGCGACATCGGCAAGCTGACCGCCGACGGCTACCTCTACATCCTCGACCGGGCCAAGGACATGATCATCAGTGGCGGCGAGAACATCTACCCGGCCGAGGTCGAGGCGGTGCTGGCCCAGCACCCGGCCGTGGCCGACGTGGCGGTGCTCGGGCGGCAAGACCCGACCTGGGGCGAGGCGGTGCACGCCGTGATCATCCCGGCGTCCGAGGCGGCCTCGGCCGGGGAGATCATCGCCTGGTGCCGGGACCGGCTGGCGCACTTCAAGTGCCCGAAGAGCGTGGAGTTCACCGACGCACTGCCCCGGACGACCACCGGCAAGGTGCTCAAGCGGGAACTCCGGGCGCAGCTCGCCGGGCAGCAGGCGCGGTCGTGAGCCTCGGGCTGTCCATCGCCTCGCACAGCGGGCTGCCGCCGGCCCGGATCGGCGAGCTGGCCGGGGCGGCCGAGCAAGCCGGGTTCGGTGCGGTGTTCGTGGCGGAGGGGCACGGCGACGCGCTGGCCCTGTGCCACCCGGTGGCGGCCGCGACCCGGCGGGTGCTCGTCGGGACGGCCGTGGCGAACGCGGCCCTGCGCCCGCCGGTACTGGCGGCCAAGACCGGGGCGCAGCTGGACCAGGCGGCCGGCGGCCGGTTCATCCTCGGGCTGGGCGTCGGCAACGCGGTGATGAATGCCAGGTTCGGGCTTTCCCCATTTGCGCCCCTGGAGATGATCGAGGAGTACGTGGGAGTCATCCGTTCGGTACTCAACCGGGGCACCGGCTACGACGGCCGGCTGTTCCGCACCGGGATGATCCCGCTGGACAGCCCGCCGGCCGGGCCGGCCTGCCGGTCTGGCTGGGCGCGCTCGGGCCGCGGATGCTCGCGCTGGCGGGCCGGGTCGCCGACGGCGTGATCCTCAACCTGATGACGCCGGCCCAGGCGGGGCGGGCGGCCGGCGTCGTCCGCGACGCCGCGCGCGCGGCCGGGAGGGACCCGGCTTCGGTCGAGGTCGCCTGCGTGGTGCACTGCTGCCTGTCCGAGGACGACGACGCGGCCTCGGCGGCGGCGCGGGCCGTAGTCCCGCGCTACGTGCTGCACCCCGCCGTGCCGCGGCTGTTCGGTCCCGGCCTGGGCGACGTGCGGGAGCGCACGCTGGCCGGGGACCGGGCGGGCGCGGCCGGCCTGGTGCCGCAGCAGGCGGCCGACGGGTTCGTGGCCTGGGGCAGCGCCACGCGGATCGCCGCGCGGCTAGCGGAGTACCGGGCCGCCGGGGTGGACCTGCCGGTCGTCTTCCCGATGCCGGTCGGCACCGACTGGGGCTACGAGCGGACGATCGCCGAATTGGCTCGTGTTTTAAGGAGGCACTGCCATCAGCCAGGAAACCGAGCTTGTCATCCGGTTCTTCGCCGCGCTGGAGGCCGGCGACATCGGCACCCTGCGCGAGATCTACGCGCCCGACGCCGTCATCTGGCACAACGACGACCTGCTCGAGCAGCCGGTGGAGGACAACCTGAAGGTGCTGCAGGGGCTGCACCGGGCGGTTTCCGGTCTGCGCTACGACGTCGTCCGGCGCGCGGCGACCGCGGACGGGGTGCTGCAGCAGCACGTGCTGCGCGGGCAGCTGCCGAACGGCGCCGAGGTCGAACTGCACGCTGCGATGTACTTGCAGGTCCGGGACGGGCACATCACCAGGATCGAGGAGTACCTCGACTCGGCCAGGCGCTCGGACATCAGAAAGGCGCGCGAAGCACTGTCTGGCTAGGGTTCGGGTGCCCAGAACGCGCAGTGGTGCTGGGCGGCGAAGTCCGTCTCGACCTGCGGGGTGGGCGGGACCAGGGACAGCATCTGCTGGCCGGTGCCGGTGAACTTCGGCCACCCGGCGGCCGGGATCCCGGTCTTGGCCAGGTTCGTCCAGTCCTGCTTCATGGCCGCCGCGAGCTGCTGCTGGGCCGCGGAGAGGCCAATGGGGCGCGAGATCGTGGTCTGGCTGAACAGGTACGGCAGTTCGGAGGCGTGGGCCGCGCCGTACGGGAAGCCGACCGGGGGCAGGAAGAGCTCCGGCGCGTTCTCGTCGTTGAACTCGTACGCGTAGGTCGGCACGTAACGGGCCAGCGACTCATCGGCGGTGAGTGCGTGGCAGGCGAAGATCGCGTCGGTGCCTACCGCGCCGAGCGCGACCGGCGGGCTGGGATAGCGGCTGAGCGGGTACTGCGCCGCTATCTTGCCCGCGATGGCCGCGGACACGCCGAGCGTGGAGGCGATCATCGACTGGTAGTTCGTCGCGGTTACCCGCTGGCCGAGGAACTGGAACACCGCCACGAACAGCCGGTACTCGTCATGGTTGGTGCCGATGACCACCGGCACGCGGTTGAACTGCCCGCGGGCCAGCGCGGTCTTGATCGACTGGGTGAGCACGGCGCCGTCGACGTCCGGGGTGTAGCCGACTGGGTCCTCGTCGGCCACGATCGTCGAGACGGGCAGGCCGCGCAGGCAGGCCGCAACGTTCTTGGCGGACGCTGTGCTGGCGGACGCTGTGCTGGCCGACCCCGTGCTGGCGCACCCGGCCTTGGCCGCGAAGGCCTTCCCGGCTGCTTCGGCGGCGGCGAGCGGCTGCTGGGTCAGCTGATAGGTCCCGCTCTCCACGATGGCCCGCTGGAAGAGCCCGCGCGCGCCGGGCGAGGCCAGCTGGGACAGCACGGACAGGCCGCCCGCCGACTCGCCGAACAGGGTCACCTCGGCCGGATCGCCGCCGAAGCCGCGGATGTTGCGCTGCACCCAGCGCAGCGCGGCCTGCTGGTCCATCAGGCCGTAGTCGCCGGACGGGCCGCCCGGGCGGCTGGCCAGCGCCGCGTCGGCCAGGAAGCCGAGGGCGCCGAGCCGGTAGTTGATGGTGACCACCACGACGCCGTGCTGGACCAGCCCGGCCGGGTTGTAGTCGTTGCTCTCACCGGTGCGCAGGGAGCCGCCGTGCACCCAGACCATCACGGGCAGGTTTCGTGCTTTGGTGGCGGGGGTGAACACGTTCAGGTACAGACAGTCCTCTGACGTGCTGGCCAGGCCGAACGTGGACGACGGCTGGGGGCAGTGCGGGGCGTAGCTGGTGGCCGCGCGGATGCCCGGCCAGGGCGCCGGCGGTCGCGGCGGCTGCCAGCGCAGCGCGCCGACCGGGGGCGCCGCGTACGGGATGCCCAGGAACTCCTCGCCCGCCGCGGCAGCCTTGCCGCGCACGGTGCCGTCGGCGGTGGCCACCACGGGATTTGTGCTGTGGTTCTCGCTGGCGCTCTTGCTGGCACTGGGGGTGGCCGTGGCGCTGGTGCACGCGGCCGCCGCGATCAGCACCGCAGTGGCGGCCGCACCCGCCGCCAGCCCGGTCCGTACGCGCTGTCCGATCGGTATGGTTCGCATCTCCGCGCTCACCTGGTCGGGGACGGAACAGTCTGACTGTGTTGAATAATTAACTTAATAGACCTGGCATCAGGAATCCATGGCGCCCGGGTCTCATTTCAGGCAACCGCGTCCATAACTCTGTGAGCACGTCCGTTCTGGGTACTTTGATCGCATGGCACGCGCTGGGCAGACCGAGCCGGATTCGGTCTCCATCTGGCTGAAGCTCTCCGGGGAAGACGCCGCGCGGATGACGCAGGTCCTGGCGCGGCCCGAGTTCGCCGGCTGGACCCGCGCCGAATGGTGCCTCGAGATGATCCAGACGGCGCTGGGCTACTACACCAGGCCCCGCCCGGCGGCTGGCCCCGGACGCGCTGCTGCCACGGAACCGGCGGCACCGGAGCCCGAGCCGCCGACGGAGCCCGCGCCCGCCGAGTCCGTCGCGCCGGAACCCAAGTCCGCCGCGCCGAAACTGATCCCGGATGAGCCGGAGGCGAGTGCCGGCGATCCGGAGCGTTCGGCCGGTGAGCCGGAGCGTTCGGCCGCTGAGCCGGAGCGTTCGGCCGCTGAGCCGGAGCGTTCGGCCGCTGAGCCGGAGCGACCGGCTCCGGCCGAGTGCCCGCACCCTGCCGATGCCCGTGATTACCAGAGCGGTACGTGCGCCGCCTGTGGTGCCATCTTGTGGGATTGAGGCCAGGCGCGGGGTCGCTCCCCCGAGGGCGACTAGCATCGCGATCAGGTCGCCTAACGCAGCCATCGGATTTCTCTCCGGACGTCAGGATTCGGCGCCAATACGGCCCGGATCGCGCTTGTCCGTTCCCATTGACCGTTCAAGCGGGGCAGTCAGCCCGGATACAACCGCCACGATGTGACATTGATGCGGTTATAAGCGCGCGTCTTAAAAATAGCCCGTCGCTTCGGGATTTCTGGCGCGCTGATGTGGTAGCCGCTGGGTCGATGGGCCGTTGGTCCGGCTAGAACCGGACCACCGGCACTTTGACCCAGAACCGCCGCCCCGTACCGCCGCCGCGGCTACCGCCCCGCCCGCTCGCAGCCGGGATCAAACCCGCGCGTTGATAACTGACGCGTACTAACCGTCACGATGTCACATTGTGGCGGTTGCCGGAGCGGTGCCGGATGGGAGCATGAGCGACCTGGGGCGCCTGGGACGCAAGGTGCAAGGGCAGGCGGAGCCCGGTCTGGCCGGATGGTGACAATGGGGCAAGGCGCCAGCTTGGATGGTGGTGTCTGCTGATGCCGGCGGGAGGTGGCGGTGGAGGGCTGGCGCCCGGTGGAGGACCTGGTGCGGTGGGGGTTCGCGCACGCGCCGGTGGTGATGGCCAACGAGGCGCACAACGGCCTGGCGCGCTGCGTCCGGACCCGGGAGGTGGGGGTGCGCATGATCCGGGCGGCGCATGAGGCCGGGGTGCGGCGGCTGGCCATGGAGGCGCTCCACTGGCCGGCCAGGGACGTGCCGGGCCCGATCACGGCCATCCCGGGCGACGAGAGCGGCTACCTGGCGCAGCCTGAAATGCGGCGGCTGATCGGCACCGCGCTCGACCTGGGCTGGAGCCTGTGGGCGTACGAGGCCGTCTTCGAGATCACCGCGGACACCGACCAGGCCCGGCTGCTCAGCATGGAGTTCACCAACTGGCGCGAACGCGAGCAGGCCGCCAACCTGGGCCGGCTGCTGGACGCGGCTCCGGGAGAGCCGCTCCTGGTCTGGTGCGGCAACGGGCACGCCACCAAGGAGAAGTGCGAGGATTGGGTCCCGATGGGCTGGCACTTCCGCGAGATGTCCGGCGTCGACCCGTTCGTCATCGACCAGACCGTGACCGTGGACTTCGGCGAAGAAGGCCGGCAGTGGGTACGGGAGCTGCTGGCGTCCCTGAGTGACATCCTGGCCGCCCACGGCGGCACCGCCGGGATCCTGCGGGACCAGGCTCCCCCGCCGCTGGACGACCGGGCCGGCGTCGACGCGCTGGTCGTCTCCACCGACAACGAGATGACCGAGGACGGCGCATGATCAAGCGGCTGCTGGTCGCCAACCGGGGCGAGATCGCGGTCCGCATCATGGCCACGGCGTCCGTGCTCGGCATCGAGACGGTGGCGGTCTACCCCGCCGACGACGCCGCTTGCGGGCACGTCGGCCGGGCCGACGCGGTGGTTGAGCTGCCTGGCACGGGCGCGGCGGCCTACCTCGACGTGGACGCGATTATCGCCGCGGCCACCGGGACGGGCTGTGACATGCTGCACCCCGGGTACGGATTCCTGTCCGAGCGGCCCGAACTAGCCTCGCGATGCGCCGCGGCCGGGCTGCGCTTCGCCGGCCCGGGGCCGGAGGCACTGGCGCTGTTCGGCGACAAGGCCGCGACCCGGGCCCGGGCGCGTGAGCTCGGCGTGCCCGTGCTGGCCGGAACCGGCATCGACCCCTCGCTGGAGCAGGTGCGGGCCCTGCTGCGCGAGCACGGTGCGGTCATGGTCAAGGCGGTGGCCGGCGGCGGCGGCCGCGGGCTGCGGCCGGTGACCCGGGAGGAGGACCTGGCCGAGGCCCAGCTTGCCGAAACCATGCGCCGGTGCGCCTCCGAGGCGGCGTCGGCGTTCGGCGACGGGCGGGTGTATGCCGAGCGGCTGCTGACCGGGGCCCGGCACATCGAGGTCCAGGTTCTCGGCGACGGCACGGGCGCCGTGGCGGTCCTCGGCGACCGGGACTGCAGCCTGCAGCGGCGCCGGCAGAAGCTGGTCGAGATCGCCCCGGCGGCGCTGGCCGGTGAGGCCCGCGCCCGGCTGTCGGCGGCCGCGGCGGCCCTGGTCGGCTCGGCCGGCTACGCGGGCCTGGCCACCGCCGAATTCCTGGTTCAGGACGACGAGATCGCCTTTCTCGAGGTCAACCCCAGACTGCAGGTCGAGCACACGGTCACCGAACAGGTCACCGGGCTGGACCTGGTCGAGCTCGGGCTGCGCGTCGCCGACGGCGCCAGCCTCAGTAACCTACGGCTGGGCGCGCTGGCCCTGGACGCGACGCCGCGTGGGGTGGCCGTGCAGGCCCGGGTCAACGCCGAGACCCTGCGGCCGGACGGCACGCTGCTGCCCGGAGACGGCACGCTGAGCCGGTTCCAGCCCCCGGCCGGGCGCGGCGTCCGCGTCGACACCGCGGCCTACCCCGGCTACACCGTCAGCCCGCGCTACGACTCGCTGCTGGCCAAGGTGATCACCACCGGCGGCACGCTGGAGGAGGCGGCACGCCGGGCGGTGCGGGCGCTGGCCGAGTTCGACATCGCCGGGGTGCCGGTCAACGCGGGCCTGCTGCAGGTGCTGCTCCAGGCGCCGGGGCTCGGCACGCTCGACGTCGGCTGGGTCGACGGGCACGCCGCCGAGCTCGCCGCGGCCGTGTCCCCGGCTGGGCCCCTCTCCCCCGAGACGACGCCGGACGAGGAGCTGCCTGGCGGCGAAGCCGCGGTGCTACTGGGCGGCGAGGCCGCGGTGCTACTGGGCGGCGAAGCCGCGGTGCGCGCGCCGCTGGCCGGAACCGTGGTCGCGGTCTCGGTGGCGCCAGGCGACCAGGTCGCCCAGGGCGACGAGCTGGTCGTCATCGAGGCGATGAAAATGGAGCACGAGGTGCGGGCGCAAGCCGCGGGCCTGGTGCGCGAGGTGCCCGCGGCGGTAGGCGTCACGGTGGCGGCCGGAGATGCCCTGGTCGTGCTGGCCGGGTCCGGCGCCGACGCCGACGAGCAGGCACCCGTCGACGAGGTCCCGCTCGATCACGTCCGGCCGGACCTGGATGAGGTGCGGGAGCGGCACCGGATCGGGCTGGACGAGGGACGGCCCGAGGTGACCGCGCGGCGCCACGCGGCCGGGCGCCGAACGGCCCGGGAGAACATCGCCGACCTGGCCGACCCCGGCAGCTTCACCGAGTACGGCGCGCTGACCATCGCGGCGCAGCGCCGCCGCCGCCCGCTCGACGACCTCATCGCCCGCACCCCGGCCGACGGGCTGGTCCTGGGCACCGCGACGGTCGACGGCCGGCCGGTCGCGGTGATGTCCTACGACTACACCGTGCTGGCCGGCACCCAGGGCCACATGAACCACCGCAAGACCGACCGGCTGCTCGAGCTGGTCCGCCGGGAGCGGCTGCCCCTGGTCATGTTCGCCGAGGGCGGCGGCGGGCGGCCAGGCGACACCGACACCACCTCCGTGGGCGGCCTCGACGTGCCGACCTTCCGGCTGACCGCCGCGCTGTCGGGCCAGGTCCCGCTGGTGGCCATCGTGTCCGGCTACTGCTTCGCCGGCAACGCGGCGCTGGCCGGCGCGTGCGACGTGATCATCGCGACACCAGAGGCCAGCCTGGGCATGGGCGGCCCGGCCATGATCGAGGGCGGCGGGCTGGGCGTCGTCGAACCGGACGCGGTCGGGCCCATGTCAATCCAGGTACCGAACGGGGTGGTGGATCTGCTCGTCCCGGACGAGCCTGCCGCCGTGATGGCGGCGCGGCGTTATCTGTCCTACTTCGGCGGCGGGCGCGCCGACGGCCCGGCAGAACACGCCGACCAGCGGGTGCTCCGCCACCTCATCCCGGAGAACCGTGTGCGCAGCTACGACGTGCGACCCGTCATCGAGGCGCTGTGCGACACCGGCAGCGTGCTCGAGCTGCGCGCCGGGTTCGGCGCCGGGGTGGTCACCGCGCTGGCCCGCCTCGGCGGGCACGCGGCCGGGCTGCTGGTGAACAACCCGCGTCACCTGGGCGGGGCGATCGACGGCGACGCCGCGGACAAGGCCACCGCGTTCCTGCGGCTGTGCGAGGCGCACCGGCTGCCCGTCGTCGCGCTGGTCGACACGCCCGGGTTCATGGTGGGCCCCGAGGCGGAACGGACGGCCATCGTGCGGCGCTTCGGCGCGATGTTCGTGGCCGGCGCCCGGCTCACCGTGCCCGTCTGCGCGGTGGTGCTGCGCAAGGCCTACGGCCTGGGCGCGATGGCGATGACAGCGGGCGACCTGCGTCGTCCGGCCGTCACCGTGGCCTGGCCGACCGGAGAGTTCGGTGGCATGGGGCTGGAGGGGGCGGTGCGGCTCGGCTACCGCAAGGAGCTGGAGGCGATCGAGGACCCCGGCGCCCGCCGGGCGCGCTACGAGGAGCTTGTCGCCGAGCAGTACGCGCGCGGCAAGGCGGTCAGCACCGCGATGGCGTTCGAGATCGACGACGTGATCGACCCGGCCGACACCCGCGCCGTGCTGGCCGGCGTACTGGGCCGGGCCGCGGGCGGATCGGGGTTCCCGGCGGTCCCGGTCGGCGGCGGCTGACGGGCTTCCGCGGCCCGGCAGGCCATGGCGTACGGGGCGCTTCACGGCTCGATGGCGACGAGCTCCACCTCGAAGTTGTCGGTATTGGCGAGGTAGGCGGCGTAGTGCTCGGGTCCGCCGGCGTACGGGTGCCGTTCGGCGAACAGCAGCGTCCAGCCGTGGGCCGGGCCGTCCGCGGCGAGCTCGTCGACGCGCTGCCGCGGGCCGGCGTGGAACGCGAGATGGTTCAGCCCGGGCCGGAGCCGGTCGTGCTCGCCGGCGGTCTGGGCCGGCGACTGCTCGACGACCAGGTACGTGTCGCCGAGACGCCAGCTCTGGCCGTCCGGCCAGTCCTGGAAGGACTCATAGCCGAGCCGGCCGAGCAGCCATCCCCACTGCTGAACGGCGCGGCCCAGGTCGGGCACCCACAGTTCGACGTGGTGCAGGCTCCCGGCGGCTGGCTCGTCCATTGGTCGTCACCCTACCGGGAGGGCTGCTAGCCGCGGTCGCGGAGCTCGCGGCGCAGGAGCTTGCCCGAGACGGTCTTGGGCAGCTCGTCGAGGAACTCGACCTCGCGGGGGTACTTGTAGGCGGCCATCTGCTGGCGGCAGAAGGCGATGAGCTCCTCGGCCGTGGCGCTCTGCCCGGGGCGCAGGCTGACGTAGGCCTTGACGGTCTCGCCGCGGTAGGCGTCGGGCACGCCGACGACGGCGGCCTCGCGGACCGCCTCGTGCTGGTAGAGGACGTCCTCGACCTCGCGCGGCCACACCTTGTAGCCGCCGGCGTTGATCTGGTCCTTCTTCCGGTCGACGATGTAGAACCAGCCGGCCGCGTCCATGTAGCCGACGTCGCCGGTGTGCAGGGCGCCCCCCGGCAGCGCGTGCTCCGTCTCCTCGGGCTTGTTCCAGTAGCCGGGCACCACCATCGGCCCGCTGGTGACGATCTCGCCGACCTCGCCGGCCGGCAGGTCCTGGCCGTCGTCGCCGACGATGCGCACCACCGTGTTGTAGACGGGCACGCCGACCGACAGGGCGCCAGAGATGTCGTCGACCGGCGCGACCGCGTCGAAGGGAACGAGGTGTGAGGGCGAGGTCGTCTCGGTCAGGCCGTAGGCGTTGTGGATGTACTGCCCGAACTGGGCCTGGAAGGCCTTGACCGCACTAGGCGGGATCGGCGCGCCGCCGGACCAGGTCTTGGTCAGCGAGGCCAGCGCGTCCCGGTCCGCGTCCGGCGCGTTCATCAGCGCGATGAACACGGTGATCGACCCGATGGTGAAGGTGGGCCGCTCGTCCCGGATGGTCTCCATCGTCACCGACGGCTCGAACCGGTAGGCCAGTACCAGCGGGGCGCCGAGCAGCAGCGACAGGGTGACGTGCGCGATCAGCCCGGTGATGTGGAACAGCGGCGCGACGCCGAGCACCACGTCGTCCGGGCCGAGCCGGCACCACTGGCGGTAGGCCTGGGAGTTGAACACCACGTTGCCGTGGGTATTCGTGGCGCCTTTCGGCGGCCCTGTGGTGCCCGAGGTGTAGGTGAGGAACGCGATGTCGCTAGGGCCGAAGCTCACGTCGGCCGGCACCTGACCACGGTGGCGCTCGATCAGGGCGGCTAGGTCGTGCGCGCCGTCGCAGTCGAGCGGCTCGATTCCGGCGAAGACCCGCTGGTCGTCGCGGGCCCGGTAGTCCAGTTCGGAGGTGGTGACGACGATCGTGTCCTGCCCAGCGTCATCGACCACGGAGCGCGCCACGTCGCGGTACAGGCTCTGCAGGCAGAGGAGCACGCGGGCGCCGGAGTCGCGCAGTACGGCGTCCAGCTCGCGGGCCCGGTTCATCGGGTTGACCGGCACCGCGATGCCGCCCGCCTTCCACGTGGCGAGCATGCCGATGACGAACTGCGGGACGTTCTGCAGGTACAGCGCCACCCGGTCGCCGGCCCGCACGCCCAGGCCGGCCAGCGCGACCGCGAACGCGTCGCTCAGCTCGTCGAGCTCGCGCGCGGTGATCCGGCCGCCGAAGTAGCGGATGAGGTCGCCGTCCGGATTCCGGCTCACCGACGCCCGGAACATGGACAGGGCGTCGGTGAACTCCAGGCTGATCTCGGCCGGCTGGTCCTGGTCGTAGAGGCTCAGCCAGGGCTTCTCGTCGTAGACAGACACAGGGCCCCCTATCCACTGGCGGGCGGGTCGCCGGCACGCAGCGGCTTGTCGTGATACCGGCCCTCGTGGGCCAGCACGGGCCGCTGGTCACCGCGCAGTTCGGGGTACTTCTCCTCGAGTTTCTGCCGGGCGCCCCACTGGCGGCGCAGCTGCCCGACGTATTCGGGGTTCCCCTCGTAGGTGCCGCGCCAGGTCTGCGGCATCTGCTCCTTCGACGGCCCGGGATCGGCCCGCCCGCCCAGCGTGACCCGCGACGGGATCTTGTCACCGACCCGCCCGCAGGACGGGCAGGCCTGCTGGGCGCGGGCGGCGATCGTGGCCATCTGCTCGAAGACGTGCCCCTGCGGGCAGCAGTAGTCGTAGAGCGGCACCAGGCTCACCAGTTCTCTATCGACCGGGCGAAGATCCCCGCGATGTCCTCTTCGTTCACCGGGCGCGGGCAGGTGGCCAGCAGCCGCTGCTGCTTCATCGTGCCTGGCACCAGATCGGGGATGTCCGCCTCGGTGTAGCCGACCGCGCCGATACCGTTCGGTATCTCGATGTCGCGCATCAGCTCCACCACGACGGCCGGAAGCTGCTCGCTCGCGTCGTTCAGCCTGTCCTTGTCCGGGGCCAGCATCGCGGCGGCCGCCAGGTGGCGCTCGGGCGCGCTGGGGAAGCTGAACCGGAACGCCTCAGGGGCGGTCAGCGACACCGACATGCCGTGCGGCACCATCGGCTCGTCCTGCGGGTAGTTCGGCGGCCGGTAGTCCTTGACCATGCCCGCGATCGGGTAGGCGTTGGCGTGCGGGATGTGCACGCCCGAGTTGCCGAACCCCATGCCGGCGAACGTCGCCGCCAGCATCATGTTGCTGCGCGCCTCCAGGTTGTTCCCTTCGCGGAACGCGGTCCGGAAGGACCGGGCCAGCAGCGTGAGCGCCTTCTCGCACCACAGGTCGGAGACCGGGTTCGAGCCGCAGTAGGTGACGCGCTGTTCGGGCTGCTTGCGGTCGAACGTGGTGTACCAGCGGGCGGTGTAGGACTCCAGCGCGTGGCAGACGATGTCCATCCCGGCCGAGGCGGTGACCTCGGGCGGGATGGTCAGCGAGAGCAGCGGGTCGATCACGGCCAGGGTGGGGCGCAGCCGCCAGTGGCTGATGCCGGTCTTGACCCGCATGGACAGCACGTCGAGCACGCACATGGCGGTGCTCTCCGAGCCGGTCCCGGCCGTGGTCGGCACCGCGATCAGCGGCTTGAGCTGCTGCCTGGGGGCTAGGCCGCCCCCGATGGGCTTGTTGAGGTAGTCCATCAGCGAGCCCCCGTCGGTGGTCAGCAGGTTGACCGCCTTGGCCGTGTCGATGGACGAGCCGCCGCCCACCGCGACGAACCCGTCCCACGGGCCCTGCTCGCGGGCGTAGCCCGCCGCCTTGTCCATGCTGTCGTCGGTGGGCTCGACGTGGACGCCGTCGAAGATCTCCGAGGTGATCCCGTGCTTGGTCAGGGACTCGGCGATGCGGGCCGGGATGCCGAGCGCGTTGATCTGGGGATCGGTCAGGATAAGCACCCGCCTGGCCCCGAGCTGGGCCATCTCGAAGCCGATCTCGTCGACGGCGCCTGCGCCGAACTTCAGCGGCGGCGCGCCCCAGGTGAAGATGGTCTCTTCGGTCAGGTCGACCCCGAGATCCCCGGTCACCGGTAGCTCCCCTGCGGCGCGGTGCGCAGCTCCTTGATCTGGTCCGCGTCGTGACCGAACACCACGGTCGCGTTCGCCTCGGTCGCGATGCCGCGCAGCTTCTCCACCGAGGAGTAGAACTGCTCGAGGTTGTTGACGATCGCGGCGGGCACCGCCGGCGGTCCGTAGCTGGCGCCCATATAAACCGCGTCCGCGGTGAAGATCATCGTGCCGGTCTCGGGCAGGTCGACCCGCATCGACATGCTGCCGGGGGTGTGGCCGGGGGTCTGGATGAAGCTGACTCCGGGGAGGAACTCCGCGTCGCCGTCGACCGTCTCGAAGTCGAGCCCTTGGTAGTCGGCCTTGAGATGGGCGCCGTTGAACGGGCCCTCGAAGCCGAAGGCCCACTCCTTCTCCTTGGCGCTGCAGACCAGGCGCGCATTCGTCTCCTTGAACGACTGGACGTTGCCGGCGTGGTCGAAGTGCAGGTGGGAGAGGACGACGTAGTCGATGTCGCCGGGCGCGACGCCGATCTGCTTCAGCCGCGAGTCCAGGTACTCCTCGTCGGAGACCTTGTCGTACGGGAAGAAGTCCTGCAGGCCCGTCGGGGCCCATCGGGTCTCCCAGTCGCGCGGGCAGCTGGTGTCCCACAACAGCTTGCCGTCGGGGGTGTCCACCAGCACGCAGTGCGTCGGCACGTCGACCCACTCGGCGGGCAGGTGCTTGTTCTGCCGGTTGCGTATCGCCCGGCCGGGCGCCAGCAAGAGCCAGGTCAGGTCTGCGGTCATCGCCCCGCACGGAAGGATGCTGACTGTCGTACCTGCGGCCATGTGAAGCCTCCCTGGATCAGCGGACGGTCATGTACACGATTTCCACCCTCTGCCGCGGGCGTGAGCAGTGTCAAGATCGCGCGGACCGGCTGCGTCCGCCCGCGTGACCTGCGCCCGCCCGGGCCAGCAACCGGCCCCTGCCCCAGAAAACGCGTTTCATCCCACGTTGCCCGGCGCCGGCCTGCGGAATTCAGTGAAAGTGGCGCTCTACCGGATCTATGCGGTAGAGCGCCACTCTCATTGACTCGCGGGGTACCCGGGTGGGGAGAGAGGGGGAGGTGAGGCGGGGCGGGTTAGCGGGGGGGCGGGCTTGGTGCTGGGGTAGGCCGTAACGTTCTTGAGAATGAGAATCATTCTTGTATAGGATGCTGGGCGTACTCGATCAGCTACGGAAAGGATCTGCTCATGTCACTAACGGTCTCCCCTGACCTGCTCGACCAGGCCCGGCACGGCGACGTCGACGACACCGCGTTCACCGCCTGCATCCGGGCCTCGCTGCCCTACGCCTGGCAGCTCGTCAGCGACCTGGCCGGGCGGCTGCGAGCCGCCGCGGCCGACATGGCCGACAACCAGGTGCCGCCGCCGGACGCGACCGCCCGGGGCCAGCTGCTCCGGATGATGGCCAGCGACGCCATGCGCGGCGCCGTCGAGCGGCATTTCGGCGTCCGGCTCGCGTTCCAGAACTGCCACCGCGTGGGGGTGTTCCGCCCCGGCGCGGTCCGGGCCCTAGCCGAGTTCACGACGGCCCGCGCTCAGATCCTCAACCAGAGCCCCGAGCTCACCAACTGCTGACGGCCTCACGGCTGCGGGGGCCGGACGCCTGGGCGGTAACCCGGTCGTCCGGCCCGAGCCGGGATCAGTTCAAGCCCGCGGCTTGCAGGAACGCGCGGGCAATGACCCGGTAGCCGGCCTGGTTGGCGTGCTGGTTGGGCCCGCGGGGCGGGGCCGCGCACTGCCAGGTCCACTGGCACAGCCGGGCGACGTTGCGCGGGACGTCTGTTCCCGCTGGCCTGGTGAAGTCGGCGGTGTCGAAGGCGCCGAACACGTTCGCGACCCGGGCTCCCGACTTGGCGTAGACCCGGCCCAGCATGTTGCTGTAGGCGGCGGCCAGCTTCTCCGCGGTCCAGGCGACCACGCGCCCCGGCAGTCCGCTGCGCCATTCCGCCAGCGCGGGCAGGTAGTAGTTCATCCCGACGATGCGGACGCCCGGCCCGGCGGCCGCCTTCAGCCTGGCCATGATCGTGCCGAGGTGGTCGGCGGCGCCCGGGATGTCCTTCACCGCGCATTTGGCGAGCTGGGCCAGGCCGGGCCGGCCGCCGCAGTCTTCGGGGTCGTTGGCGCCGATGTCCAGGGTGACCAGGAGCACCCGGTCGCGGTGCGCCTGCAGGAAGGCGACCGCCGCGGCCAGCTGCGATCCGGCCCGGTAACGGCAGACCCCGCCGTTGATCATGCTGGTCGTGGTCTCGCCCGGGCAGCCCAGCTTGACCAGCCTCAGCCCGGGGCGGCCGGGGTGCAGCGCCGCGTACACCTGGTCGGGATAGCCGTCACTGGTCATCACGCTGACGCCGGCTGCGTTGGGCTGGACACCCTGGGACAGCGAGTCGCCCAGGGCGAGGTAGTAGGTGGCAGGCGGGGCCTTGGCCAGCGCGGGGTTGGACGACGCGTTAGACGGCGCCGGGCCCGAGCACGCGGTGAGGGCCGCGATGACGGCCGCGACTATCAGCGGGAGGCGCGGGATGCGGACGGGGCGCATCGTCACCTCCTTGAAACGGCCGTGGCCCGCCCGGGAAGCTGGCCGGGAAACCGCGATCGGCACGTTCCAGCCTAATCGCCGGTTTCGGGTGGCTGCGCGGGCGCCGAACCGGCGGGCCGGGGATGTTACTGGTAGGGGTCGGTGATCTCGCGCAGGCGGGCGAGGGCGTGGCGGAGCTGCGCGGTGGCCTCCTCGCCCAGGTGCGCGGTCCATTCGGCCTCGACTTTGGCCTCGGTCTGCCGGGCGACCTCGACCGCGGCACGGCCCCGCTCGGCGATCTGCACCAGCCGGGCGCGGGCGTCGCGAGGATCGGGGACCCGGCGGACGTATCCGGCCCGCTCGAGCTGGTCGACCAGGAAGCCCGCGGTCTGCTTGGTGATCAGGGCGCGCTCGGCCAGGTCGGTGAGCCTGGTGCCATCCGGGTCGATCCGGGCGAACACGCGCCCCTGGGCGGCGGTGGTGTCGGCGAAGCCGGCCGCGGCCAGGTCCGCCAGCACCCGGGCCTCGATGGCCCGGTAGACGATGAAGCAGAGCAGGCCGATGTTCGGCTTGTCCCCGGCGTGATCTTCGGTCATCAAGGCCCTTGACTTAGACAGATTCTCTTACCATTATCGAGATAGTCAGATAATCGTACCAAGCTGGGGGTGGGTGGGGGCGGAATGAACCAAGGGGATGGGGGCGGGGGCGGGATGGACCGGGACGAGGTGTGGCGGGCCATCGACGCCGAGCGGGGCAGCCTGGCCGACCTGCTGGACGTCCTGAGCGAGCAGGAGTGGGAGACACCCTCGCTGTGCGCCGGGTGGCGGGTCCGTGACGTGGCGGCGCACCTGACCCTCGCCCAGATGAGGCCGCTTCCCGCCGTGGTCGCGGCGCTGCGGGCCAGGGGCAACTTCAACCGGATGGTGCACGACACCGCCCTGCGGCAGGCCAGGCGGCTGCCGGCGCAGGAGTACGCGCCGCGGCTGCGCGCGATGGCGGGCTCACGCCGGAAGGCGCCCGGCGTGAGCCACCTCGAGCCACTCATCGACGTACTGGTGCACGGGCAGGACATCGCCATCCCGCTGGGCCGTCTCCGGCCGATGCCGCCCGCGGCCGCGGCCGCCGCCGCGGACCGGGTCTGGCCCAGCCTGTTTCCGTGGCGGGCCGAACGCAAGCTGAACGGATTCCGCCTTGTCGCCACCGATTGCTCCTGGTCGGCCGGGGACGGGCTGCTGGTCGAGGGGCCGATCGGGGCGATCTTGCTGCTGCTGACCGGCCGGCGGGCGGGGCTAGCGCGGCTGTCCGGACCCGGCGCCCGTGAGCTCAGCGCGGTCGGCCTCGACCAGCAGGCGGCGCAGGATCTTGCCTGAGGGCGTGCGGGGGATCTCGCGGACCAGGCGGATCGCGCGGATGCGCTTGTGCGGGGCGACGCGGGTCGCGACCCAGGCGATGAGCTGGCCGGGCTCGAGCGGGCCGCGGGCGACCACGACGCCACCGGCGCCTCGCCGGTCCGCTCGTCGGGCCGCGGGACCACGGCGTCTCCCGCCAGCTGATCTATTTCCACTACCAGAACCGGGCGGGCCTGCTCCTGGCCGAGCTCGTGACCACACCGGGACAATTACTGATATCGGCCGGATCCGGTCACCGGGTGTTTACCAGGACATCGGAAAGGACGGCGGAATATCCTCGTCGAAAAGGACGAATTACCGCGTGGCGGGCCGGAGACTCTAGCGGAAAAGGCGCCGACTGCGCATAATAGCCGTCTAGGGGAGGGTTATGATATCTCGTTGGCCTGGCACCGTTCTTGCCTGCGCATTCGTCGTAGTAGTAACCGTTCTGAGTGGACTTTCCCGGCCCGCGGTCGTGGCGGCCGGCGAGGTAAGGCAATTGGCCAGGCCCGTTCGCAGTTGTCCGCGCGCGTCCTATGGCGCGCATTTCTACGCGCCGGGCCGCGGCAAGACGGTGGCGCTGACGTTCGACGACGGGCCGGGCCGGACCACGGCGGCCGTTTTGAAGGTGCTGGCCCGCTACCGGGTACCCGCGACCTTCTTCAACATCGGCGTGAACGTGGCGGCCCGGCCCGCGCTGGTCCGGAAGGAGGTCAAGGCCGGCTACGCGATGGGTGACCATACCTGGGATCACCCGAACATGAATCTGCTCTCGGCGGAAAGCCAGGCCCGCGAGATCGACCGGATGAACGCGGGACTGAAGGCCGTGGCCCACGTAAGGGCCTGCGCGTACCGGCCGCCGTACGGCAACTACGACGCGACCGCGCTGAGCCTGGCGCACCAGCGCCGGATGAGCGTGTGGCTGTGGTCGGTCGACACCCAGGACTGGATGGCGGAGGGCTCGGGTTCGTCGTACTGGGTCAACCGCATCATCCGGCTCGCAGAACGGGAGGGCGGGGCGCTCCGCCATCCCATCGTGCTGATGCACAACCAGCCGGTCGGGAACCCGGCCACCGTCGCCGCGCTGCCGGTCATCGTCCGGTTCTTCCGGTCGCACGGCTACCGCTTCGTGCGGCTCTAGGGTTCGTACCGGCCCCTGATCCGGTCGCCGGCCGGGTCGAACGGCGGGCGCAGGCTGACCGCGGCAGGGTAGAGCCGGCCGCCCACGTTCACCTGGTACTCCCCCGCCCGGACCAGGTCGGGGGTGAGCACGTCGCCGTCCGGGCGGCGGACGTAGGCCAGGCCGGCGCAGGCGCCGAGGGTCGCGCCCCAGGCGCCCGAGGTCACCTGGCCGACGGCGACGCCGTCCCGCAGGACGAGCTCGCCGCCCCAGATCATGACGTCCGGGCCGCCGTCCAGCACCAGCGAGACCAGGCGGCGGCGCGGGCCGGCCGCCCGGGCCCGCTCGACCGCCTCCCGGCCGAGGAAGCCGATGTCCTTGTTCAGCTTGCAGGCGAACAGCAGGCCGGCCTCGACCGGGTTGTAGTCCGGGGTCAGCTCGCGGCCGAAGGCCCGGTACGCCTTCTCAAGCCGCAGCGACTCGATCGCGTAGTAGCCGGCGTTGGCCAGGCCCAGCCCGTCGCCCGCGGCGATCAGGTCCTCGTAGACGCCGACGGCGAACCCGGCCGGGACGTACAGTTCCCAGCCGAGCTCGCCGACGTAGGTGATCCGGGTGGCGCGGACCGTGGCGTAGCCGAGGTCGATCGGGTGACTAGTGCCGAACGGGAATGCCTCATCGCTCAGATCGGCGCGGGAGAGCCTGGACAGCAGGTCGCGCGAGCGGGGTCCCATGACCCCGTAGACGGCGTATTGCGAGGTGACGTCGACCAGCGAGGCGTGCAGGCCCGCGGGCATCCGCCTGGTGATGTGGTCCTTGTCGCGTTCGGTGCTCGCGGCGCTGCTGACCAGCAGGAATTCCTCGGCAGAAAGCCGGGTGACGGTGATGTCGGCCTCGTAGGTGCCGTGCGCGTTCAGCATCGGAGTGTAGACGGTCCGGCCCGGGGGGACGGCGACGTCGGCGGTGCACAGCCACTGCAGGGCCCGTTCGGCGTCCGGACCGGTCAGCAGGTACTTGGAGAAACTGGTCTGGTCGAACAGGGCGACCGCCTCGCGGGCCGCGCGCTGCTCGGCGTTGGACCAGGGCTGCCAGTTCTGCTGGCCCCAGCCGTACTCGATGTCGGGCTGCTGGCCGGGCGGGGCGAAGAAGTTCGCCCGCTCCCAGCCCATCTTGGCGCCGAAGCCCGCGCCGGCCTGCTCGAGCAGGTGATACGCCGGGGATCGGCGGAACGGCCGGGCGCTGGTCAGCTCGCGGTTGGGCCAGGGGATGGCGTAGTGCAGTCCGAGGACCTCGCTGACCCGGTCGTGCAGCCACTGGTTGTTGCCGTTGAAGGCGGCGAAGCGGCGGATGTCGACCGCGGACAGGTCAAGGCCGGGCTCACCCTCGGTGATCCACTCGGCTAGCGCCCGCCCGGCGCCGCCGGCCGAGGCGATGCCGACCGAGTTGAAGCCGGCGGCGACGAAGAAGTTCCGCAGCTCCGGCGCCTCGCCCAGGATGAACTGGTTGTCCGGGGTGAAGCTCTCCGGGCCGTTGTAGAACATCTTGATGCCGGTCTCGGCGAGCACCGGGATCCGGTGGACCGCGCTGTCCATGAGGATCGCGAAGTGGTCCCAGTCCTCCTCGAGCAGCTTGAACTCGAACGGATAGGGCAGCGCGTCGGGCGAGACCCACGGCTTGGCGTCCGGCTCGAAGCCGCCGACCGCCAGCCCGCCGACCTCCTCCTTGATATAGGTGTAGCCGTCCGGGTCGCGCAGGACCGGGAACTCCCTGTGCACCCCGTCGATCTGCTCGGTGACCACGTAAAAGTGCTCGGCCGAGTGCAGCGGCACGGTCACCCCGCACATCGCGCCGACCGCCTTGGCCCACTGGCCGGCGCAGTTGACCACCACCTCGGCCTCGACGTCGCCCTGGTCGGTGCGGACGCCGGTGACGGTGTTGTCCTTGGTTCCGATGCCGGTGACGCGGGTGCGCTCCCTGATCGTGACGCCCTTGTCGCGGGCGCCGCGGGCTAGCGCGGCGGTCAGGTCGGTCGGGTTGGCCCGGCCGTCGCCGGGCAGCCAGATCGCCCCTTCGAGGTCGTCGTCGCGCAGGATCGGGTAGAGCTCGCGGGCTCGGGCCGGGCTGATCAGCTCGCACTCGAGCTGGTAGGCCTCGGCGGTGGCGGCGGTCCTGCGCAGCTGGGTCATTCGGTCTTCGGTGCGGGCGACGGTGACGCCGCCGCAGCGCCGGAAGCCGGTACCCAGGCCGGTCTCGGCCTCCAGCCGCTCGTACAGCTCGCAGGAGTACTGGACCAGCCGGGTGCCGTTCTCCGAGGCGCGCAGCTGGCCGACCAGGCCGGCCGCGTGCCAGGTGGTGCCGCAGGACAGCTGCCCCTGCTCGAGCAGGAGCACGTCGGTCCAGCCCAGCTGGGCGAGGTGGTAGGCGACGCTGGTGCCGATCACGCCGCCGCCGATGATGACGACACGGGCCCGACCCGGGATCTCAGTCATCTTCTTGGACGGCCTCAAGGAGGTCCTTGAAGCTGCCGGAGGTGAAGCCGCGGGCGACGCCCTCGAAGCGCTCCATGGTCCAGGACCAGAAGTCGTAGTCGATCGGGCTCGCACCGTTCTGGATCGCGCCCCACAGCGTCCAGCCGTACATGCCGACCAGGCCGCCGAGCAGCCAGGCCCGGGCGATCTTGCTGCGCCGCGGCCTGCCGTAGTAGGCGGTGACCAGCTCGGCCAGGGCTTCGGGTGACAACTGAGCCTCGGCCGCGATGTCGCCGAGCTCGAAGCAGGGGTCGTTGTTGCCGGACAGCTCGTAGTCGATCAGCCAGATCCGCTCGCCGTCGTCGATGAGGTTCGCGGGCAGCAGGTCGTTGTTGCACGGGACCGTACCCTCGGCGCGGACGGCCAGCGCCTGCTCGGCCGCGCTGAACTGCGGCGCCAGGTCGTCGTACCCGGCCGGGATCTTGAAGCCGCGGGACCTGGCCACGGCCAGGTACCGGCGCTGGATGTCGAACATGTCGAAGTCATTGCCGAAACGGCCGCCCCCATGCAGCCGCCGGCACGCCGCCGCGATACGCGGGATGTTCTCCGCGGCGGCCACGTCCGCGGCACCGAATGTCCGCCCCTCGATGTAGCCGATGACCAGCAGGCGGTCCTGGGGACGGTACTCCACGACCGGCGCCCCGGCCCCGCCGGCGGCCGCGGTCACCGAGTTCCGGTATTCGCAGTCCCGGTCGATGGCCAGCAGCTCGCTGCCGCCTGAGGAGATCCGCGCGACGAAGGTCCCGTCCGGGGTGCTCACCTTGTAGTTGCGGTTGGTCAGCCCGCCGGGCAGCTCGTAGATGGTACGTGGCCTTGCGGCCAGGCTTTTCGTCTGGTCGAAGAGGGCGTCGAGGTCCGCGGGGATCCCTCCTTCGAGGCTAAGGTCTAGACCGTAGCGCCACCGTATGCCACCTGGAGAGAAAGGGTCTAGACAGTTAGCTGAGGCGGGCCTAGATTTAGCGCTCAGTGCTAGCCCTCAGGGGCGGTCCCGTCGGTCTTTTCTAGGGGAGGCCCCCATGAGCAGCGAGACCCAGGCATCCAGCGGGCAGGAACGGGACTCCGCCGACCTCGCCCGCTTCGGCTACTCGCAGGAACTCAAGCGGTCGCTCGGGCTGTTCAGCTCGTTCGCCGTCGCGTTCAGCTACATCTCGCCGTCGACCGGCATCTTCACCCTGTTCGCGCTGGGCCTGACCACCCTCGGCGGGGTGTTCATCTGGACCTGGCCGGTGGTCGCGCTGGGCCAGTTCATCGTGGCGCTGAACTTCGCCGAAGTATCCAGCCATTACCCGGTGGCGGGTTCGGTCTTCCAGTGGACGAAGTACATGGCCAGCCGGAGCTACTCCTGGTTCACCGGGTGGATCTACCTGTTCGCCGGCATGCTGACGGTCACCGCGGTGGTGGCGACGCTGCCGCTGGCGCTGATCCCGGCGCTGAACGGCCTCGGCTGGCACTCGCTGAACGCGGCCAGCCTGAACACCCAGCTGGTGGTCGCGCTGATCACGCTGGTGGTCATCGCCGTGCTGAACATCTACGGCGTCAGGCTGGTCTCGGTCATCAACAACACCGGGGTCGTGTTCGAGATCCTGGGCATGTTCGTGTTCGCGCTGGTGCTGATGGCCTTCCACAACCACCAGGGCTTCCACGTGGTGACCAACAGCGGCGGCCTCCCGGTGAACGGGAGCACGTTCCTGGCCGCCATGTTCATGAGCCTGTTCGTGATCTACGGGTTCGACACCGCGGCGACGCTGGCCGAGGAGACCAAGGACCCGCGCCGGGCGGCGCCCAAGGCGGTGCTGTTCTCGGTGATCGGCGCGTTCATCATCGGCGGCGTGTTCCTGCTCGGCACGCTGGTAGCGATCCCGAACATGGGCGCGGCGATCAAGGGCGCGTACGGGCCAGCGGCTATCATCGAGGCCAACTTCTCCACCCCGTTCGCCACCATCTACCTGCTCGTGGTGTCCGCGGCGGTCTTCGTCTGCTGCCTGTCGATCATGGCCGCCACGATCAGGTTGTGCTTCGGCATGGCCCGCGACAACCAGCTGCCGGGCTCCGGGTTCCTGGCCAAGGTCTCCCCTCGCCTGCACACCCCGGTGTGGAGCTGCATCGCGGTGGCGTGTATCGCCGCGATCCCGTTCTGGCAGTACTCGGGAGCCGGGATCATCGCGATCGCCGCGACCGGCATGATCTACCTGAGCTACTTCCTCGGCAACATCGTGATCATGCGGGCGCGGCTGCGGGGCTGGCCCAAGACCCGCGCGCCGTTCCGGCTGGGTCGCTGGGGCCTGCTGGTCAACATCGTCGCGCTGATCTACGGCGGGGCCATGCTGGTCAACTTCGCCTGGCCGCGGGCGGCCAGCAACCCCAAGGCCAACCAGACCAACGGCCTGCTCCACCTGAACTTCCTGGACGGGATCCCGATCTTGTGGCTCGTGGTGATCTTCATCGCGCTGATCGGGGCGGTCTATTACCTGGTGGTCGGCCGGACCAAGGCGTTCGCGCCGGTCGTGTCGCCGGCCGAGGACGACGCGCCGCTGGCCGGATCGGGGGCCGCGCCGCCCGCATGACCTCCCTGCCTCTATGACCGCACCGCGGACCGGATCCCGGCAGCCCCCGCGGATCGTGCGCGAGCCCGGTACCACGGTGCACGCGCAGATCGAGGACTGGCTGGCCGGGCAGATCGCCACCGGCGCGCTGGCCCCCGGCGACCGGCTGCCGACCGAGCAGGACCTGGCCAAGTGGTTCGGGGTCAGCCGGATGACGCTGCGGCATGCGCTGGCCGAACTGGCCCAGCGCGGCCTGGTCACCAGGACGGTCGGACGGCATGGCGGCACCGTCGTGGCCGCGGCCAAGCTGGAGCAGGATCTCACCACCCTGGCCGGATTCTCCGAGCAGCTGCGCCGGCACGGGTTGGTGGCCGGCGCCCGGGTGCTGTCCGCCCGCGAGCGCCCGGCCGGGCCGGCCGCGGGCGCCGCGCTGCGGCTCGCCGAGGACGACCCGGTATACGAGGTGCGGCGGGTCCGGCTGGGCGACGGGCGGCCGATCGCGCTGGAGCGCTCGCTGTTCCCGGCCGCCCGGTTCCCTGGCATGCTGGAGCTCCGGCTGGACGGCTCCTTGTATGAACTGCTCGAGACCAGGTACGGGCTGCGGCCGTTCCGGGCCAGGGAGAGCCTGGAGCCGGTGACCGCCGGGGTGCGCGAGGCCGAGGCGCTTGACGTCACCGAGGGCTCGCCGCTGATGCAGGTGGAGCGGACCGCCTACGCCCGGTCCGGCGAGCCGCTGGAGTTCGCCCGTGACCTGTTCCGCGGCGACCGCACCCGCGTCGTCGTCTGGACCTCCGAGCTCCCCGAGGACATCTGAGCCGACTCCATGATCGCGGGCAGTTCGGGGCAAATAGCACCGGAAACTGCCCGCGATCATGAAAAGGGCCGGGCCGGGGGCGGGAGCGGGGGGGGCGGGGGGGCTGGGGGGTTAACGGATGGGCGGATTAGTTGCACTATGGAAGCATGGAGTCTGGTGCGTGGTCAGAGGCCGGGCTCGATGACGGGCTGGCGATCACCGAGGCCGGGCAGTACGGGCGGGCCAGGGCGGATAAGCCGCTCCGTTCGGGATCGATGATGCCGCCGCCACCGACTACGGCGCTGTCCTGTTCCGCTATCCCCCCGCCACCGCGGACGTCGCTGTCCGGCTCGGCCATCCCGCCGCCGCCCAGGACGGCGCTGCCGTCCTGCTCGGCGATCCCGCCGCCGCCCAGCACGGCGCTGTCCTGCTCGGCCGTGCCGCCGCCGCCGCAGACCGCGTTGCCTTCCTGCTCGGCGATCCCGCCGCTGCCGAGCACCACGCTTCCTTCCTGCTCGGCCGTGCCGCCGCCGCCGAGCACGGCGCTGGCGGGTTCCGCTATCCCGCCGCCGCCGAGCATCGCGCACCTCGACCCGTAGCGGGGGCAAGCGCGTCGTAGGCGTGGATCCAGGCCAGGTCGTCGGTCACCCGGGCCAGGCCCGCGTCCCGGTGCCGCGCGGCCGGGCCGTCGGGCAGGTGCAGCGCGGCGGACGCGGCCCATGACAGCAGCTGGACCTGGCGGGTCCGGACCCGGCGCCGGGCGGCGTAGCGGCGCAGCGCGGCGGGCACGTCGGCGGCCCCGTCTAGTTCGGCGGCCAGCACGGCGGCGTCCTCGATCGTCTGGTTGGCACCCTGTCCCTGGTGCGGCAGCATCGCGTGAGCCGCGTCGCCGAGCAGGACCGCGGGACCGCGGCTCCAGCGGGCCAGCGGGCGCCGGGAGAACAGGCCCCAGCGCGGTGACTGCGGCACGGCGGCGAGCATCTCGGTGACCGCCGGGTGCCAGCCGGCGAACGGCGCCAGGTGCGCGCCGGGCGCGGCCTCCTCCAGCCAGGCGGGCGCGGTCCAATTCGGCGGTCCGTCGATCACGGCCAGGAAGTTGACGACATTGCCGCCTTCGATCGGGTAATGCAGCAGGTGCGCGCCTGGGCCCATCCAGAACTGCAACGCGCCGGGGTCGGGCAGGCTGGGCAGCCGTTCGGCCGGGACCAGGCCGCGGAAGCCGGACGTGCCCGAGTAGACAGGCTCGTCGCGGCCGGTCACCCAGGCCCGGACAACGGAATGCACGCCGTCGGCGCCGACCACAACCGCGGCCTCGAAGACCGCTCCCGATGCGCACCGCACCCGCGTGCCCGCGCGGGTCTCTTCCAGTGCCTCGACGCGGCAGCCGAGGTGCAGGTGCTCAGGGCCGAACGCGCCGGCCAGCAGGCGCTGCAGGGCCATCCGGTGCAGGCCGAGGAACGGCGCGCCGAACCCGCTCCCGGTACCAGCGGTTGTCCCCGCTGGTCGCGACCTTGCGGCCGTCGCGGCCGTCGCGGTGGATGAGCCGGGTGGGTTCGGTCGACACGCGGGCCAGGTCCTCGCCCAAGCCCAGTCGGCCGAGCACCCGGGTCGCGTTGGCGGCGAGGGTGACCGCCGCGCCGGCCTCGCGGAGTTCGGCGGACTGCTCGAGCACCTCGGCGGCGATGCCGCGCTGGCGCAGCAGCAGCGCCAGCGTGAGCCCGCCGCCGCCGGCCCCGATAATCACCACCGGCGGATTGCGATACGACATCATGCCTCCCCTCGGTCATATCCTGGCCGGGACCGGTTTCCCCGGCCTGACATGCCGCTTACCGCTGACTTACCGGGAAGGCATGGTGGAGTTCAGGGAGTTCCTCGGCGAGCCCCCCGGTGCGGACATGCGAACGGACCGGAGATCCCCTTCGCCTGCCGCCCCCGCCGCAGGCTGATCAGGGGGTCTCCGGTCCGTGGTCAGGTCCGCTCGTCACCAGGACGTCAGCGGCGCTGGCCCGAACGGCCATGGCCGATGGTCCCCGTGGCGAACAGGACGATGGCGACCAGGAAGCCGATCCACAGCAGCGGCCAGACCACGTGCGCGGCCGCGATGGCCACGAAGACGATCAGCGCGCCGAGCAGGATCGGGTGGCGGTGCCGGCGGCGCGACTGGCCCGTCGGGTCGGTCGCTGCCGGAGCCCCTGTTTCCGGCAGGTCGTCGAACAGGCCGTTCAGGTCGGCGCGGGTCTTGGCGCCCATGGCCCGTCCGATGCGCTCGTCGAACTCGGCCTGGTCGAGACGGCCGGAGCTGAAGTGCTCGGCCAGGCGGTCGGCGACCGCCTGGCGCTCGGCGTCGGAAACCCGCATGTGCTCGTCTGAGTAGGGGCCGTTGAACCACGGGGAGAAACCGCGGGTCCAGGACTGGTTGTACTGCGCAGGCATGATGACTACTTCCTTAGCTTCCTTTGTGCGATGTGATTCAGCGGCTGCGGGTCTGCAGGGACTCGATGATGGAGCCGGCGATCGACTGGTCGCTGCCCTCGTCGGGGATCAGCAGCAGGCCGGCCAGGTAGAGCGGGATACCCGCGCCGCCGACGATGGTCAGGACCACGAAGGCGATCCGGACGATCGTGGTGTCGACGCCGAAGTAACGGGCCAGGCCCGAGGCGACGCCCGCCAGCATCCGGTCATCGAAGGGCCGGCGAAGCGCGGTACGCCCTAGGTCGAAGCCGGACCGCGGCTCGGGCCGGGTGTCGGACGGTTCGGTGGTGGGTGCTTCCGGATTCACGGTGTTCGTGTTCATGGCTCTAGCTTGGCTCCGCGGGCCTCGTCAGCACATCGGGAAGATCCCTCGCGGACCCCTGATCCGGTGACCGGGGCATCAGGGTCGCATCAGGGATGTCCCCGATAGCCGTCCCGGGGCAGCGGGGGCCATGATGGAACCGTGGATAATCCTGCGCGCTGGCATCGTGACCAGTTCCCGCACCGCGGCCCGTTCTGGGTGCGGCACCGGAACGGTCACGGCGGCCCGCTGCGCCGTGACCCGGCCGACCGGCTGGGCGGCGGCGTCGCCGCCGGAATAGCCGCGTGGCGGGGGTTCAGCCCCACGACCGTCAGGATCGTGTTCGTGCTGGCCACCCTGGTGTCCGCGGGCTGGGGGGTGCCGCTGTACGTGCTGGCCTGGCTGTTCATCCCTGCGGCCGGAGCCGAGGCCAACATCTTCAGCAAGGCCAGGACCGATGCCGGGGGCATCCGGCTGGCCGTGGGCCTGGCCTCCCTGCTCATCTTCGTGCTGCTCGTCGCGGGCGCGCTCAACGGCGGCTGGTTCATCAGCTGGGCCTGGCCGCAGGTGTTCAGCATCGCCGGGCTGGCGCTGATCTGGCGGAATGCCCCGGAAGAGGATCAGGCCACGCTGCGGCACCTGCTCGAGCCGCTGGGCGTCGCCACAGATGACGTGAAACCGAACCGCCGCTCGGCGCTGCGCCTGGTCATCGCGGGCGCGCTGATGGCCGGCGGCCTGGGCTGGCTGTTCTCCGCGCACGCCAGCCTGGCGCTGCTCCGCCCGCTGGGCGGGGTGCTGCTGGTGATCGCGGCCATCGTGCTCGCGCTCGGCCCGTGGTGGCTGCGGATCGCCAGGGACCTGGCGCTGGAGCGCCAGGCCAAGGCCCGGGCCGAGGAGCGGGTCGACATCGCGTCCCGGGTGCACGACTCGGTGCTGCAGACGCTCGCGCTGATCCAGCGGCGCGCCGACGACCCGCAGAAGGTCATCCAGCTAGCCCGGATGCAGGAACGCGAGCTGCGGTCCTGGCTGTTCGAGGGCCGGGACCCGGACGAGGCCGCCGAGGAGCTGACCGTGGCGGCCGGGGTGCGGAAGATCCAGGAGGACGTCGAGTCCAGGTACGGCGTCCCGGTGGAGGCGGTGACGGTCGGCGACTGCGACCTGGACGACAACCTGACCGCGCTGCTCGCCGCCGCCGGGGAGGCGACGGTGAACGCGGCCAAGTGGTCGGGGGCCAGCGTCATCTCGCTGTTCGCCGAGGTCGAGGCCGGCGAGGTTTCTATCGTGGTGCGGGACCGCGGGAAGGGCTTCGCCCCTGAGGCTGTCCCAGAGGACCGCAAGGGCCTGGCCGAGTCGGTGCACGGCCGGATGACCCGCCGCGGCGGCACCGCCGTCGTGACCACCGCCCCGGGTGAAGGCACCAAGGTCACGCTGAAGATGCCGCGTAGCAGCCTGCCCCCGCGGGGGGGCCTTGGGGGGTCGCCCCCCCGAGATGATCCAGGGGGGTCCGGGGGGATGGGTTCCCCGCGGAATAAGAGAGCGGGCCGGACATGAGCGCGCCGCGGGTGGTGCTGGTCGACGACCACGGACTTTTCCGGTCCGGGGTCCGTGCCGAGCTCGGCCGCCAGGTCGAGGTGGTCGGCGAGGCGGACGATGTGCAGCCGGCGATCGACCTGATCGGCGAGCTGCTGCCGGATGTGGTGCTACTCGACGTGCACCTTCCCGGCGGCGGCGGCCAGGCCGTGGTGCAGGCGGTCAAGGCCGAGCACCCGGAAGTGCGCTTCCTCGCGCTGTCCGCCTCGGACGCCCCGGAGGACGTGATCGCGGTAATCCGGGCCGGGGCCAGGGGCTACGTGACCAAGACGATCTCCACCGCCGAGCTGGCCAACGCGGTCCGGCGGGTCGCCGCGGGCGACGCGGTGTTCTCGCACCGGCTGGCCGGGTTCGTGCTGGACGCGTTCGCCGCGGCGGCGCCGCAGGCGGCGAGCGACGTGAAGCCCTCCTTCGACCCCGAGCTCGACCAGCTGACCAGCCGGGAGCGCGAGGTGCTGCGGCTGATCGCCCAGGGCTATACCTACAAGGAGATCGCCAAGGAGCTGTTCATCTCGGTGAAGACGGTGGAGAGCCACGTCTCTTCGGTGCTGCGCAAGCTGCAGCTCTCCACCCGCCATCAACTCACCAGGTGGGCCGCTGAGCGGCGGCTGGCCTAACCCTGGTCCCGCACCGAGGGCAGCGACCAGGCAGACGGCGAAATGACCGCTATCTCCCTTTGGGGCGCGGCCCAAGATCTGGCCGGCCGAAATGGTTGCATACGCCATTGATCCGGCGGTCCCTTTATGCCAGCGTCAGCGGTGCGGACCTGCGCAAAGAGGCGTTATGAGGAGGACTTGATGGACGGAAGCGCGAGCGCGCCCAGGTTCCCGCTTCCTTCGGAGATCACGGACGCCCCTGGCGCCGAGGGCTGGCGGTCCATGTACCCGTACTTCACGCGGTTCCAGCCGGAGGACGACAAGCGTTTCTGGTTCTACAACTCCATGCACTTCCCCGAGCCGATGCCGGCCTTCGACACGATCACGGCCGAGGTCCCGTACAGCGCGATCGGGGCCAACACCGCCCGGGTATTCGTCTTCCCCACCACACTCGGCATCGAGCACCGGATCGTCAACGGGCGCGTCTACATCACGGCCAACCCGGTCACCGACCCCGACGAGATCGGCCGCCGGGCCGTGGTTTTCGCCGAGCGGGCCGGCTACTACTACGAGAACTGGGACACCCTGTACCAGGGCTGGAAGATGCGCATCAAGGGCCTGATCGACGAGATCACCTCGATCACCGTGCCCGAACTCCCTGAGTTCGACGATGCCGCGGTGGTCACCGGCTCGACCGGGGTGGCGCAGAACCACTACGTGCGGGAGAACTTCCACCGGTGCATCGACCTGTTCTCGGTGATGTGGCACCACCACACCGAGTTCCTGATGCTCGGCTACGGCGCCTACGTGGTGTTCTTCCAGTTCTGCAAGCAGGCGTTCCCCGAGATCAGCGACCAGGCGGTGGCCCGCATGGTGGCCGGCATCGACGTGATCATGTACCGGCCCGACGACGAGCTGCGCCAGCTGGCCCGGCTGGCGGTCGAGGCCAGGGTGGCCGACCTGTTCACCGAGGGCTGCTCGCCGTCGGCGGTGCTGGCCGCGCTGGCCGAACGCGGCGAGGGCGGCCGGCGCTGGCTCGAGGCGCTCGAGCGGGCCCGCGACCCCTGGTTCAACGTGTCCACCGGCGACGGCTTCTACCACCATCACCGCGCCTGGGCCGACGACCTCACGGTCCCGTTCGCCGCGCTCCCCCGGTACGTGGCCCAGGTCCGCGACGGCATGCTCGCCGACCGGCCCACTGAGGCGCTGCGGGCCGAACGGGACCGGATCGCGTCGTCCTACCGGGACCTGCTGAGCTCCGCTGAGGAGCAGGCCGCCTTCGACCAGATGCTCGGGCTGTGCCGGGTGGTCTTCCCGTACGTGGAGGACCACAAGTTCTACTGCGAGCACTGGTTCACCAGCCAGTTCTTCGCCAGGATCCGCGAGTTCGGCGCGCTGCTGGCCAGGTCCGGGGTGCTGGCCGAGGCCGAGGACGTGTTCCAGCTGCACCACACCGAGGTCGACCAGGCGCTGTCCGACGTGATGCTGGCGTGGGCCGCGGGCGCCCCTCCGGTCGGCGCGTCCCACTTCCGCCCCATCGTGGCCGAACGCAAGCGGATGCTCGAGGCCCTGCGCGACTGGTCGCCACCGCCCGCCCTGGGCCCGGTACCCGAGGCGCTTAACGACCCGGCCGTGCACATGCTGTGGGGCGTTACCCAGCAGACGATCGAGGCGTGGCTGCGGCCTTCTGAAGGCGAGATCCGGGGCGTCGGCGCCTCCTCCGGGGTGGTCGAGGGGCCCGCCCGGGTGCTGACCGACGTCAACGATATCGGCCAGGTCAGGGACGGCGAGATCCTGGTCTGCCCGGTGACCGCACCGAGCTGGGCGCCGGTGTTCGGCAAGATCCGGGCGGCGGTCTCCGACATCGGCGGCTCGATGTCGCACGCGGCGATCGTGGCGCGGGAGTACGGCATGCCGGCCGTGGTCGGCACCGGCGACGCGACCAAGCGGATCAGCACCGGCCAGCTGGTGCGCGTCGACGGCGACCGCGGGATCGTCCAGGTCATCGGGTGACGCCGCGTTTCACATGCGGGACCGCCGAGGTGGGCGCCGCGGATGCGGGCCGGGCCGGCGGCAAGGCCACCGCGCTCGGCGAACTAGCCCGTGCCGGGCTGCCCGTCCCGCGCGGCTACGTGATCACCGCGGAGGCGTTCGGCCTGCACATGGACGCCGCCGATCCGGCCGGCGCGGCCCGCGGGGCGCTCGGGTCGCTGGCCGCGGACGATCTCGCCGCGATCGCGGGCGCCGCGGGCGGCCTGCGCGCCCGGGTCGTGGCGGAGCCGCTGCCGCCCGGCATCGCCGCGGAGATCGTGTCGGCGTACGAGCGGCTCGGGCCGGCCTGGTGGCGATCCGGTCCAGCGCGACGCTGGAGGACAGCGCCGAGGCCAGCTTCGCCGGGCTGCAGGACACCTACCTGGCCGTCCGCGGCGCCGACGAGGTGCTCGACCGGGTACGCGCCTGCTGGGCCAGCATGTACAACGACGAGTCCGTCGCCTACCGCCGCCGCCGGGGCATCGGCGAAGACGGCCTGGCCATGGGCGTGGTCGTGCAACGAATGCTGAGCCCGCGCTCGGCCGGGGTTATGTTCACCCGAAGCCCGGTCACCGGGGATCGTTCGGTGGTGGCGATCGAGGGAACCTGGGGCCTGGGCTCGGCCCTGGTGGGCGGCGAGGTGACGCCGGACAGCTTCACGGTGAGCAAGGTGACAGGCGAGATCACCGGGCGGCGGGTCAGCGTCAAGCTGCGGGTCCATTCATTCACGCCGAACGGCCAGGGGATCTCCGCCGCGCCGATGGCTTTTCCGCTGCGGCGGACCCCGTGCCTGACCGACGACGAGGCCCGCGCGCTCGCCCTGCTCGGGCTGCAGGTCGAGGACCACTACGGCACGCCCCAGGACATCGAGTGGGCGCTGCTCGGCGACAGCCCCGCCCACCCGGCCCTGCACGCCGACTTCGCGGACCGGATCGTGCTGCTGCAGAGCCGCCCGGAGACAGTCTGGGCGGCCCGCGACCGGACGCCCATCGCGTCGCCGCAGGCGAAGGCCAGCGACCACGTGCTCGCCCGGTTCAGGAGGGCGCTGTAGATGGACCTCGACCCCTTGACCAACGACGACGTGGCGGACATCCTCGCGCTGCTCGACTCGCTCCCCTACGACGCGTTCGACCTCGAAACCCCGCGCTTCCGCCTCACCCTGCGCCGCACCCCCGCCGGCTGGACCCAGAGCACACAGGTCCTGTCCGCGCCAGAGCCGCTCGCAACGCCGGACGGCGCGACGCCGGAGGATGCAGCACCGGAGGGCACAGCACCGGAGGGCGCAGCGTCTGGGGTGAGGGGGGCCCTGCCCCCATCTATCGGGGGCGGGGGCCCCCTCACCCCGGTGGACGGGGATGGGAATGGGGGCGGGGGGACCCTCACCCCGGTGGACGGGGAGGGGGGCGGGGCTGATGAGGTCGAGGAGGGGGACGGAGAGCTCGTGGCGGTGCGGGCCCCGCTGCCGGGGACGTTCTACCGGGCGCCGCGGCCGGGGGCGCCGCCGTTCGTGGAGGTGGGCAGCCAGGTCGGCGCGGACACCGTGATCGGCATCGTGGAGACGATGAAGCTGATGAACTCGGTGCACGCGGGGGTGGCCGGAGCGGTCGCAGAGTTCTGCGTGGCCAACGCCGAGTTCGCCACGCAGGGAGCCGCGCTGCTGCGGATCAGGGCCGACCGGTGATCCTGCGGCGGGTGCTGATCGCCAACCGGGGCGAGATCGCGGTCCGCGTCATCCGCACCTGCCGACGGCTCGGCATCGAGACCGTGCTGGCGGTCTCGGCGGCGGACGCGGATTCGGTCCCGGCCCGGCTGGCCGGCAAGACGATCGAGATCACCAGTTACCTCGACGTGGACGCGGTGGTCGAGGCGGCGGACGCGGCGGGGGCGGACGCGGTCCACCCCGGGTACGGCTTCCTGTCGGAGAACCCTCGGCTCGCCCGGGCTTGCGAGGGGGCGGGCATCGTGTTCATCGGGCCATCGGCGGACGTACTCGAGGCGGCCGGGGACAAGCTCGCGGCGCGGGCGCACGCGATGGCAGCCGGGCTGCCGGTGCTGCCGGGCGGCCTTGTGGCGGGCGGCCTTGTGGCGGGCGGGGCGGGGGTGCTGGCCCATGCCGCGGATGCGGCCAGGCTGGCAGGGCGGATCGGGTACCCGGTGCTGGTCAAGGCGGCCGGGGGCGGCGGGGGGCGCGGGCTGCGGGTGGTACGGAATCCGGGCGAGCTCGGCGAGGCGATCGCGGTGGGCAGCGCGGAGGCGCAGGCGGCTTTCGGGGACGCGCGGGTGTACCTGGAGCGGTACGTCGCGGCCGGGCGGCATGTCGAGGTGCAGCTTCTCGGCGACGGGGAGAACGTGATCCACCTCGGCGATCGCGACTGCTCGGTGCAGCGGCGCTACGCCAAGCTGATCGAGGAGGCGCCGGCGCCGCGGCTCGGCGAGACGCTGCGGGTCGGGATGCGGGCGGCGGCGGTCGCGCTCGGACTGCACCTGAAGTACCAGGGCCTGGGCACCGTGGAGTTCCTTGTGGACGCCGGGCGGTCGGAGTTCTGGTTCCTCGAGGTGAACGCGCGCATCCAGGTCGAGCACCCGGTGACCGAGGCGGTCACCGGGCTGGACCTGGTCGCGGAGCAGATCGCGGTCGCGGAGGGGCGCCGGCTCCGGCTGTCCCAGGCCAGCGTGCGGCTCGATGGCCACGCGATCGAGTGCCGGGTCAACGCCGAAGACCCCGCGGCCGGGTTCCGGCCGAGCCCTGGCACCGTGACCAGCGCGGTCTTCCCGGTCGGCCCCGGCATCCGGGTCGACACGCACATCCAGGCGGGTTCGGTGGTGCCGCCGCAATACGACAGCCTGCTGGCCAAGCTCATCGCCGTCGGGGCCAGCCGGACCGAGGCGCTGGGCCGGCTGCGCGGCGCGATGGCCCGCTGCGAGATCGGCGGGGTGGCGACCACCCTGCCGGTGCTCGCGGCGCTGACCGCCGACGGCGAGTTCGCCGCCGGGGGCGTCGGCACGGATTACCTGGGGCGGTGGCTGGAGCGGGAAACCCAGTCCGTTCGGGATCATGAACATGCCTGAAGTCCACCTTGTCGATGTCTCGCTGCGGGACGGCAACCAGAGCCTGTGGGGGGCCACCGGGCTGCGCACCGACCACATCCTGCAGATCGCCCCGGTGCTCAACCGGGTCGGGTTCCTGGCGCTCGACTTCATGTCGAGCACGGCCATGGGGGTGGCGGTGCGGACGCACCGGGAGGACCCGTGGGAGCGAATCCGGCTCACCCGGGCGGCGATGCCGGACACGCCGCTGCAGCTGATCGGCACCGGCTTCCGCTTCATCTCCTGGGAGCGGGCCCACCCGGAGGTTATGCAGCTGGTCTACGAGCGGCTGATCGCGGCCGGGATATCGCGGTTCGTGCTGCTCGACCCGATGCACGACATGGACGCGGTGCGGCGCAGCGCGCGGATGGTCAAGCGGGCCGGCGGGACCGAGACCATCCTGGCGCTGACGTACACGATCTCGGCGGTGCACGACGACGACTTCTACGCCGGGATCGCGGCGGCGGCCGCCGCGTCGCCGTACATCGACCGCGCCTACATCAAGGACCCGGCCGGGCTGCTGACGCCGGAGCGGGCCCGCACGCTGATCCCGGCGGTGCGGGCGCGGCTCGGCGGCAAGCCGCTGGAACTGCACGCGCACTGCACGATCGGGCTGTCGCCGCTGGTCTACCTGGCCGCGCCGGACCTGGGCGTGGAGGTGCTGCAGACCGGCTGCGGCGCGCTGGCCGACGGGTCCTCGCTGCCCGACGCGCAGCGGGTGGTGGCGAACCTGCGCGCGCTCGGGCACACGGTGGACGTGGACGACCGGCTGCTGGCCATGGCGGCACGGTACTTCGGCCGGCTGGCCGCGGCCGAGGGACTGCCAGCCGGCCGGCCGCAGCCGTACGACGAGGCGTTCACCCGGCACCAGCTGGCGGGCGGCGTGCTGACCACGCTGCGGCGGCAGCTGGCCGAGCTCGGGCTCGAGGAGAAGTTCGGCGCGGTGATCGAGGAGGTGACCCAGGTCAGGGCCGAGCTCGGCTACCCGATCATGGTCACCCCGTTCCCGCAGATGGTGATGGGGCAGGCGCTGTCGAACGTGCTTGGTTCTCAGCGCTATGAGATGGTGCCTGACCAGGTGATCAGGTACGTGCTTGGCAGCTTCGGCAAGCCGACGGCGCCGGTAGAGGAGGGAGTGCTCGACCGGATCCTGGACCGGCCGCGGGCCAGGGAGCTGGCCGCCGAGCCGCCGCCGCTGTCGGTGGCCGAGCTGCGCCAGCGGATGCCCAGCGGGATCTCCGACGAAGAATTGCTGCTGAGGTTCGGCATGCCCGCGGAGGAGGTGGACGCGATGCTGGCCGCGGCCCCGGCGGCGCGGCACTACACCCCGGAGGTGCAACCGGTGCTGCGGCTGCTGCGCGAGCTCGGCTCGCGGCCGCCAGTCTCCCGGCTGGTGGTAGACAAGCCGGGGTTCCGGCTTTCTCTCGGCTCGTCCGGGGAGGCGGCTGGTGACTAACGTCGTGGTCAGGGACCGGCTCGCGGCGGCGCGCGGGTTCGTATTCGACATGGACGGCACGCTGGTGCTCGGCGACCGGACCAGCCACGGGCTGCGGCCGCTGCCCGGCGCGCTGGAGATCACCCAGTGGGCGGCGCGGTGCGGGCGGCCGTACGTGGTGTTCACCAACGGGACCAACCGGACGCCGGCGGCCTACGCGCGGATCATGCGCGAACTCGGCTTCCCGTTGCCGGACGAGGCGATGCTGACACCGGCCAGCAGCGCGGTCCGGGTCCTGCTCGGGGCTGGTTGCCGGCGCGTCATGCTGCTGGGCGGCCCCGCGCTGGCCGAGCCGCTGCGGGAGGCCGGGCTTGAAGTCGTGGCTCCTGTGGCTGGCGCGTCGGCGGACGCGGTGCTGGCCGGCTGGTTCCCCGAGTTCACCATGCCCGCGCTGGAGGCCGCCTGCCAGGCGGTCTGGGACGGGGCTGAGCTGTACAGCTGCTCGCAGACGCCGTTCTTCGCGGTGGCCGGGGGTCGGGCGCTCGGCACCTCCCGGGCCATCTCCGCGATGATCAGGTCGCTGACCGGCTGCGGGCTTCAGGTGGTGGGCAAGCCGTCGCTCGACGCGCTGCGCACCGCGGCGGACAGGCTCGGGTGCCCCGCCGCGCAGCTAGCGGTGGTCGGCGACGACCCCCACCTCGAGGTGCCGATGGCGCACCGTGGCCGGGCACTGGCCATCGCGGTCGGGACCGGGCTGGGTAGTTCGGCTTCCTATGACGGGCTGCCCGCCTCACGCCGCCCCCACCTGCGGGTGCGGGGCGTGGATGAGCTGCTGGAGATGCTGGGAGGGGCATGAGCGGGATGCAGGCGGTGGGGTTCAGCGAGTTCGGCGGGCCGGAGGTGCTGGGGCTGGTGTCGCTGCCCGTGCCGGTGCCCGGGCCGGGCGAGGTGCGGGTACGGGTGGCCGCGGCGGCGGTGAACCCGACCGACCTGGCGTTCCGGTCCGGCGGGCACCGGTCCATGCCGGACGGGATGTCGCCGCCGTACGTGCCCGGCATGGACCTGGCCGGGGTGGTCGACGTCGCAGGCGCGGACGCGGCCGGGCAGTGGGCGCCCGGCGACCGGGTGATGGCCGCGGTCTCCCCGTGGGCCCCTGGCGGCGGCGCGCAGGCGGAGTTCGTCGTGGTGGCCGCCGACGCGCTGGCCCGGGTGCCCGGGAAGATCAGCCTGGAGGCCGCCGCCACCTTGCCGATGAACGCGCTGACCGTCCGGGCGGCGCTGGACGAGCTGGCGCTGCGGCCCGGCCAGGCGCTCGGGGTGACCGGCGCGGCGGGCGCGGTCGGCGGGTACGCGATCCAGCTGGCCCGGGCCGAGGGGGTGCGGGTGATCGCGGACGCCAGCCCGGCGGACGAGGACCTAGTGGCCGGGCTCGGCGCGGACGTGGTGGTGCCGCGCGGCCCGGGCGTAGCGGCGCGGATGCGGCAGGTGCTCCCGGACGGCGTCGACGCCCTGCTGGACGCGGCGGTGATGGGCCCGCCGGTGCTAGCCGCGGTGCGGGACGGCGGGCGGGTCATCGCGGTGCGGCCGTTTGCGGGCGAGGCCGAGCGCGGGATCACCGTGTCGCTGGTGCTGGTCTTCCGCCACCTGCACGAGGGCGGCACGCTGGTCCGGCTGGCCGGACTGGCGGACAACGGCGTGCTGTCGCTGCGCGTGGCCGACGTGCTGCCGGCCGCCCGGGCGGCCGAGGCGCACCGCCGGTTCGAGGCGCACGGCGTGCGCGGCCGACTGGTGCTGACCTTCTGATTCGTGGGCCGCACCAGCCGGCCGGGACGCCTTGACTAGCTGCCCGGGTGCCTGACCTTGACGAACAAGTCGATGTAGGGCCCGCTGTTCCTGGTCAGCGCGGCCGGGCTCGGCGAATTGCCGACAGCGGGGGTAATTACCGGTATCGGGTTCGGGTCGTTATCAAGGGCCGACACGGCGTCGTCCGCGATAGCGTCGAGGTTCGCCTGCAGCGCATCGCCCTGAAGGCCGGTGAACCGCAAGGCGATCAATTCGCTGCGCACGCGATTGAGGCCCTGGATCTGGTAGAGGGAGAGTCTCGGCTGATTGCTGGCGTAAATAACCTGGTACGCCCCGGCGAACGAGTTGCACCTTACGCAATTCGAGCTCAGCGCGTTGGCTTCGTTGTCGGCGTTGAGCGTGACCAGGTTCTTCATCGACGCCACCACCACCTGGAAGGCGATCCCGTCGGCGGTGCAGTTGCGGCACTGGCTCGCCGTCGCCGTCGCGTGGTTGCTGACGTTGAGCGTCGCCGCGGACGCCTGCCGCTGGAGCTGGTACTTCAGCACCCAGTCGGTGTGACCGTTCCGCTGCGTCGACGCGGTGGCCTGGTTGGTGATGGTCCGCGTCTGCGGGAAGGAAGCTACCGCTACTGCCGACGCCGACGCCGACGCCGACGCCGACGCCGGGACGGCCAGGGCGGCGAACGCCGTCAGCGCGACCACCCAGGAACGCGGGCGCAATATTAAGGCGTTAATCCTTGTTCGCATTTTCATCCTTTCATTTACTGGCTCGCGAGAACATATCACAAATGGCGACTTCGGTCGCTTGTTCCGGCGATTTCCTGATCTGTCGTTAATTCGGCCATACCGGCTTTATGTGTCAAGCCGGAAAAGGCGGTTAGGCGAGGTTTCGCACTGATATTCATGGTGTGCTCCTGTGATGGCCTGCCCATCCGCGGACGGTGATGCCGTAGATCTCGGCCTGGAACCGGCCGGGGGCGATGGGCGGCAGCCGGGTGAACCAGACCAGCAGGTAGCGCCCCCGGGCCGGGCTGGAGGTCCGGAAGGTGCGGGTGCCGGCGACCCCGTCGGCGGTGGCGACGGTGGTGAAGGTCCCGAGGGTGGAGGCGGCGAGGGTGTCGTCCCCGCCGATCTCGATGGCCACGTCGGCGCCTGGCCCAGTGCTGGCCTCCGTGCTGGCCTCCGTGCTGGCCTTAGTGCTGGCTTCAGGGCTGGCTTCAGGGCCGAAGGTAACCGTGACCGACCTGAGCCTGACCCGCCTGCCCATGTCCAGGATCAGCCCGCTGCCCGCCTTGAGGCCGCCAAACACCGGGTTGCCGAGGTAGTACTGGCTTCGCCAGGCGGTCGCCGGGTTCCCGTCGATGGCGTACCCGGCCAGGGCGTCGTTCTCGTCGTTCGGGTCACCCTGGGTGTCCAGCGGGTCGAACCCGTGCGCGCTGACCGGCCTGAGCCGGACGGCCCGGCGCACCTTCCGGGCCGTCGGCGCGTGGCGGGGGTGCGCCGGGGCGCTAGGCGGCCGCTGGACGGTGATGTCACCGGCCGCGGACGGGCGGGGGGAGACCGTGCGGGCGGCCGGAAGCAGATGCCAGTGCGCGGCCAGCAGCGCGGTCACCAGCAGGGTCGCGGCGACGGAGGGCAGCCACAGGACAGGACGCCGGCGGTTGACGGCGACGACGGAGCGGACCAGCCGCCGCCCGGCGATCAGCAGGATGCAGGACATGCCCGCCATCGGCAGGACGAGCAGGGCGATCGAGATCACGCTCAGCAGGGCGGCCGGGATGTCGGCCCGCCCGGACTGCTCCGCGAGCGCGCCGGCCTGGTCGGCGAGGGACCGGGCGAACGTCGTGGCCAGGCTCGGCGCGTTGAGAACCGTGAGGCCCAGTTCCACGACGATCAGCGGCACCATGACCAGCACCCACGCGGTCAGCGTCACCCGCGCCCCGCGCTTGAGGCCCTTTACCTGGGGATCGGCCGGGCGCCCCGGGATCAGGCTGCGCAAAACGGGCCCGATCCGCCGGAACAGGTCGGGCACGCCGATCAGGTCGGCCAGGATGAAGTACCCGTCGAACCGCAGCGACGGCAGCAGCTGCTGGACAATCTCGATGTGGACCAGCAGCACGGCCGCGAGCAATGGCAGGTAGCCGGTCGCCAGGTAGACCGCCGCGAGCCCGACCGAGAAGATCGCGTTGAAGTAGACGCCGCCCAGGTCGGTGCGGACGCGTCCGGCCCTTCCCAGCCGGTAGGCGTCGGTGACGTTGGTGAAGAACGCGGGCCACACCACGTAGACGCCCATGCCGATGACCCCGGGCCGGGCGCCGCCGTAGCGGCAGGCGGCAGCATGGCCGCACTCGTGGAACAGCGTGGACAGCAGGGTCAGGCCGAGGACCACGAGCAGCAGCACCGGGTGGATCACCACGTACCCGAGCGCGGAATTGAGCCGCCCGGTGTGCACGAGCCAGGCGTCGGAAACGATCAGGCCGCCTAGCGCGACCATCACCACGGCCGGGGTGAACAGCGGGCGGAACAGGCGAGCGAAGAACTGGACGCCCGCCCCGGGAATCACCGTACAGCGGAACCTGAGCGTCAGGACGCCCTGGTCCCAGCCGGGATTGGCGGGCCCGGGCGCGCCGTCGGCGCGGGCCAGCAGGCCCAGCGCGGCCAGCTTGCGGTCCAGCAGGTACTCGACGTTGCCGGTACTCACCGTCCGGCCGAAGGCGGTGGTGACGCAGTCGGCGATCTCGCCGACCGTGCGCTGGCCGTCGATCCCGCTCAGCACCAGGTGCAGCAGCCGGGACACCTGCACGACCCGGCCGGCCGGATCACGCACCAGGAACGTGGCATCGGTCAGGCCCGAGCCCTGGTACTCGCCGAGCGACTCTACCCCGGCCAGGAGCCGCGGCACCGGGGCCCGTACCGCGGGCAGGTCGGGACGGGTGACGTCGCCGATACCCGCCCTGACGCCACGGCTGAATGGCACCACCTGTTGCCTCCTCGTGCGCCCCGGTCATGCCGCTCCCGGCGGGGACCACAGGAGGCGGTCCCCGCCGGGATGCGATGTCAGACGGTCAGAACGAGCAAGCTCAGCCGCGCACGATGACGGTCTGGCCGGCCGAGGAGTTGGCCGTGCTGAAGACGCTGTTCGTCACAGCGGCGTTCGAACTGTTGCTCGCGGTGACGGTGGTGACGTGGGTGGTCGTGTTGTTGATGGTGGTGCGGTGGTTGAACGAGCCAACCGCGAAACCGACGCTCAGCGCCTCGCGCTCCGGAAGGACCTCGCCGTGCTGGGCCTCAAGCTCGTGCATGCTCAGTTCAGACATAATGCTCCCCTTCTTCTTTCTTCTTAGATTTCCCGATACCACGGATTGTGGACACCGGGGGGTTTGCGCGCACTGACCCGCGGTCAGGCGTGCACGTGCCGAATCAAGCGAGAAATCTTGCATGACCCCCATGGTCGATGCGTGAGGAAATGGGGTGCGTGAGCATCTCCCGAGCAGACAACGGTGCATTCGGCCCAAGACCGCGCTCCCGTTTACCGAGCGCCTGAAGCCCAGGCATCTAAACCCCCCTTCCTCGTCAGGTCAGCGTCGAAGACCCTTAGGAACTCTGTGTCACGGGTATGAGATTAAATGCTGCGGGAGCGTCCGGGCAATCCCTCATTTTGCCGAGATTTCCGCTATCCTCATTCTACGCAGCCTAAATCAGGTGCACGTCTGGTGAATTCGGCGAATTTCACATGAATGGCTAAAAGGGACTATCGGGCCGCCCCCGCCGGGACCTGGCCAGCGCGACCGCTTCCAGGGTGGAGTGCACGCCGAGCTTGCCCCGCAGGTTGTGCAGGTGCGTGTTGACGGTCTTCACCGACATGTGCAGCCGCTTGGCCACCTCACGCAGCCCCGTGCCCTCCGCCAGGTGCGCCAGCACCTCGCGCTCACGGGGGGTGAGCCCGGCCAGCAGCGGATGTTCGCCCTCCGGCTCGCCCTGGCCCGGCGGGCCGGCCCGGCTGGCCAGGGCGGCGGCCTCGAGCCTGCTGTGCGCGCCGAGCTTGCCGAGGACCTTCTTGACGTAGGTGCGCAGGGTCTCGGTCGTGACGCTCATCTCGCGAGCCATGGTCTTGGTGCCCTGGCCAGCGGCTATCCGCCGCAGCACCTCGGTTTCCCTTGGCGTCAGCGCGGACAGCGGGTCCTCGCCGGGCGGTTCCGGCGGGGGCGCAAGCCGACCCGCCGCGATCGCGTCCAGCGCGCTGGCAATCTTGTCGAGTTCCTGGTCCTTACCGAAGAAGCCGGCCACGCCGATCTGCGCGGCCGCTAACGGGGCCAACTGGCCGCTAGGACCGGACACCACCAGCACGGCGGTGTCCGGGTACTGGTCCCTGATCGCCCGGGCCGCGCCGAGGCCTTCCCCTCCCTCGTGAAAGCGGAAATCAAGCAGGCAGGCGTCGGGCTGGTGCCTGGCCACGGCGGCGATGCCCTCGTCGGCGGTCGTCGCGATCGCCAGGGCCTGATGCCCGCGAGCCTCGAGCGCGACCGCAAGCGCTTCACAGAAAATGCGATTATCGTCACACAAAACCAGCCGCACAGGGGTTGCTCCTTTGCGCGCTCAGACGACCCTCGTCGGAGTGAGTTAGCTGTTCACACAATGAGTTCGGCCGCAGTGGAAAAGGTCGCAGAACGGGCGACAAGGAGCACCCTCCCCATACCCCCCACCCGGTAGCCCAGCAAATGGTAGGTGACGGTGAATGCACATGTGCAGGATTGCCGAACTACCTGCGCCTTTGCGGGGCAGGCATTTGTGATTAATACAGCGCGAGCCCAGCATAAGGCGAGTGCCGGCCATGTGGGGTAAATGATAGAATCGGCAGCTATGTCCTGACTGGGGCCGTTCGCGGCGGGAAGGGCGGGTGCAGATGGCGGTCTTCGTCCTGGTGCACGGCGCATGGGGCGGTGCGCACGGCTTCCGCAAGGTGCGCGGCCCGCTCCTGGAGGCCGGCCACGAGGTCTTTACGCCCAGCCTGACCGGCATCGGCGAGCGCGCGCACCTGACCAGCCCGCAGGTGAACCTGACCACGCACATCGCCAACGTGGTCAACGCCGTCTGGTACGAGGACCTCAGGGGCATCGTGCTCCTCGGCTACTCCTACGGCGGATTCGTGGTCACCGGGGCGCTCGGCCACATCGGCGACCGGGTGCGGCACCTGGTCTACCTGGACGCTTTCGTGCCCGGCGATGGCGACACGGTGGCGGGCACCGGCGGCGCGGGGGGCGACTACGGCGCGCCGACCCTGGGCCGCGACTGGCTGGTGCCGCCGCTCCCCCGCGAGTACGACGACCCGGCCGAGGCGGCCTGGGCCGGCCCGCGGCGCACGCCGCACCCGGCGGGCTGCTTCACCGAGCCGGTCCGGCTGGCGCGCCCGCTGGAGGATTACCCGTTCACCCGCACCTACATCAAGGCCACTGGCGAGCCTCGGCCGGAAGCCGGCGGCCCGTTCTGGACCGCCGCGGACCGGGCCGTGGCCTCCCCGGCCTGGCGTTACCGGGAGATCGCCACCAACCACATGATCGCCAGCAACCGGCCAGGGGAACTCGCCGGGCTGCTGCTCGAGCTGGCCTGATCCCTCGGCCTCCAGGAGGAATTCCGGTTCCGCGACCTGTCCGGCCGCCTGGGCCGCGGGGGCGCCGAGCGGGCCGGGGCGAGGACGGCTGCGCTGAGGCATGAACCGGGCCCGTTCGGGATAAGTACCCAGCTAGCAAGCGGTGCCGGCCCTGTCGACAGTCAACCGGATCGGTGTGACACGTGTTACTAGTGTTAACAGACGGGGCATTTGATGCATGTGGCACGCAGTTTAGCAGGCTGCGGCCGATTTAGTCCATTTTGCGAAATTAAGACCAAAGTGGCCGTAAGCTGCCCAAATGTCAGGCGCTCCGAAGGCGGCATGCACCTTGTGGTGCCTTCTCGGTGAGCGCGACCTGCTCGGGAAGGACCCTTTTGGGGAGCCACAGGAAACCATCACGCAATCGACTTAAGCGCCTCGTAGTACCCACGGCCGCCGTGCCCGCCCTAGCCAGCATGGCGGCCGTCGTCTGCCTCGCGCCCCAGGCGCAGGCCGACCCGGCGCCGGCCCACGCGGCCGCGCAGCCCGCCGCGGTCACGCAGGCCGCCACGGTCGCGGACGCGCTCAGCCACTCGGGCATGTCCCCGGCCGAACTGTTCTCCGCGCTGCGAGCCAGCACGAAGGCGGCCCCAGCCGCCAGCTACACCGTCCGGTCGGGTGACTCCCTCTCGGCGATCGCCGGGAAGGTCTATCACAAGCAGGGCGCATGGCCCGTGCTGTACTGGGCCAACCGCAACAAGGTCCACTGGGCGAACGTGCTCGGCGAGGGGCAGGTCCTGAAGGTCCCGGCCCTGCCCGCCAAGATCCCCGCCGCGCCGTCCCAGCTCGGACCGGAACCGCAGCCTCCGGCCCCGGGCGCGGCCGCTCCGGCCACGGCGTCCGGGCCCGCGCCCGCGCCCGCGCAGGCCACGGCCTCGGGCAGCTACTCGGGCGGCGGCGGGTTCGCCTCCTGCGTGATCGCCCGCGAGTCCGGTGGCAACTCGCAGGTCATGAACTCGAGCGGGCACTACGGCCTGTACCAGTTCAGCGCGTCGACCTGGTCGGCGTACGGCGGATCGTCCGCCGACTTCGGGCACGCCAGCGTCTCCGAGCAGAACCAGGTGTTCAACAACGCGATGGCGCGGGGCGGCCAGTCCAACTGGGCCCCCTACGACGGCTGCTGACCGTCTGACCTGACCGTCTGACCTGACCGTCTGACTTGACCGGGCCCCGCGGCGCCGACACCCGCGGGGCCCGGCGGCGGCTTCGGCCAGTTGTATCGTTGAACGATATTGATCTGGCTGGACGAGACGAAGGATTCCCGCGGGGCGCTCAGGTTGCGAACCGCGGTCCGCGACGCGGACTCGGGCCTTTTCGCCCTGGTCATGGCCGCGAACTAGGCGCGCTGGCTGATGTCGTGCCTGTTCACCAGCTCGTCCAGCACAGTGGCGAGCTCGTGCAGGCGCTCCAGGTGAGCGCGGGTCAGCTTGTGCAGGACGCGATTGCCGTCGCGGGTCAGCCGGACCCTGACCACCCGGCCGTCTTCTCCGTCCGGCGTCCGCGCCACCAGGCCAGCGGCTTCGGCCCGGTCGACGAGCTCGACCGTGCTGTGCGGCCGCAGCAGCAGGTAACCGGCCAGGTCGCCCATGGTGGGAGGCAGGCTCTCGTGGTGCCCCTTGATCGCCACCAGCAGCTGGTGCTGGACGTGGGTCAGGCCTTGGGCCTGAGCCTGGTCTTCGCTCCAGCGCTGGAAGCGCCGCAGGGTGACCCGGAACTCGAGCAGCCGCTCGAAGTCCTTTCGGGTAAGCCGGGGCATCGTCACCTTCCGATGTGCATGCAGTTTCCCGCCCGAGATTACCCGGCTGGTCAGCCGTCTGCAGGCACGGGCGCGGTGAGCTCGAGCTGGATGCCGTCTGGGTCCTGGAACGAGAGCACGTCGATGCCGAACGAGGGTAGCCGGGTGATCTCACCGTGCGTCACGCCGTGCTCGTCGAACACCCGGATCGCCTGCTCCAGGTCCGCGCGGCCGGGGACGCCGAAGCTGAGGTGGTCCAGGCCTGCCCGGTCCGGGTGGAAGCGGTCGGCCGCGGGGGCCATCGGCCGCAGCCCCATGATCAGGTTGCCGCGTGCCATGACCACGCCGCCGAACAGGAGCTTGAACACCTCATCCGCGGCCGGGTCGTCCGGCGGCGGCGACTCCACGACGACCTGGAAGCCCAGCAGGCCGGTGTAGAACTCGCGGCTGCGCTGTACGTCGGTCACGGTGAGCCGGAGATGATGGATGTCGCCGCACGGAATCATGACTGCCTCCCTGGCGCCGCGGCACGCCTTCGCGCCGCGGCATCGGTCCCTGGCATCAGCATCCCAGCTGCGGCGCCCGTTGACACTGGTAACTTCATTCGCGCGACTTTCGCTCACCAGTGCGATAATCTTAGCTTTTCCGGGGTGGATTCGGGCTTGCGGGTGAATTAGGGGTACTATAGGGCGTGTTGCAGAACTTTCGCGGCGGCGGGAGCTGGTGATCGGCTGCGCCGGTCCAGTCGCGGGTTGCGGGTCTTTGATGGCAGCGCGGGCGGCCTGTTTCGGGTGTTGCGGGTTCCCCGGTCCAGGCCCGGCGCGGCGGGAGACCGGTTCCGGGCATGCCGGACTGGCCCGGGTGACATCAGTGCTGTGGATAGTGGCGGCCGGGTGCCGGTCAGGGAAGGCTGGAGAGCCTTCGGTGGAGCAGCATCAGGTTGCTGACGGTCGCGGCCAAGGTGAGCTCGGCCTGGGCGAAGGGCAGGCCGCGCATGGAGAACCGGCGGAGCCCGATTCTGTCCTTGAGGAAGCTGAACCCGCCCTCGGACAGCGGCGCGCGGCGCCGGTAGATGTCGCGGCCCTGCCGGGTGGACAGGTTATGGGCCATCTGATCGCGGGGGTCCTGGTGCCGGCAGGCCGGGGTGTGCGGCCCGCTGCTCTCGGCCGATTCCCACGCGCCGGGGCTGATCAGCCGGTCCGGGCCAGGCGCTTCGCAGTTGTCCTTGCTGAAGTACCCGGCGTCGTAGGCCACGGTGCCGATGCGGGACCAGGCCGGGGAATGGCCGCCTGCCCGGTGCCCGGCGGCGATGGTCTGCTGCGCGGCAGTGATGGCGGCCAGCGTCGGCTTGACCTGGGCAGCGTCGTTGGCGTCCTGGGTGGCGCGGGCGGCCAGGACCAGCCCGTCGTCGGAGCGGGGGCACTGGCAGTTATAGGCCTGCACGGTGCCGTTGCGGGTGCAGTGCATCGCGCGGGAATCCGGGTCGGTGATGTTGCGCACCGGCCGGGGCGGCTTCTTGTCCCGCTTGCCCTTCCCCGTGCCGTCCCCGCCCGGCGGCCCCTGCCCGGCTCCGGCTTCTGCGGGCGCGGCGGCCCTGGCCCTTGCGGCCTTCCTGGCGGCGGCCAGCCGTTCCCGGCAGCGCCGCACCGGCGCGGCCTGCTCCGGCGGGGCGGGACGGGTGCCGCGCACGCCGCGACCGCCAGAGGCCGCGACCCGCTGGTCATAGGCGTCGCGCTTAGCCTGCTGCGCGGCGATCGCCTGCTCCAGCGCGATCTCCGCCACCGGCACCGCCACGTCCTCCGGGATCCGGCCCGGCGGCGCCTGCCCGGCCCGCGCCTTGGCCAGGTAGGCTTCCGCCTGCTGCCGGCGGGCCGCATCCTCCGCCTCGCGCGCGGCCTCCAGGTCTGCCAGGGCGGCCGCGATCCGCTCTTCCCGGGACGCCCCGCCCCATCCCTGCGGCAGCACCGCCGGGCCGCACAATCCCAGCCCCGGCAGCATCCCCCCGGCACAGCACCCGCAGCCGTCCCCGCCCTGCACGCCGGCCGCCTCGCCGTGGCCGTGCCCGTCGCAGCCGCACTCGCCGTCCGCGGCGGCGGCCTCCTCCAGCACCTTGCGGGACAGCTTCCGCAGCCCCTCCAGGGTCCGGTTGGCCTCCTTCGCCGCGTCCGCCCAGATCTTGGAGCCATCCACCGAGATCACCCGCAGCCGGCCAAGCCCCGCCACCGCGCACACATACAGCACCTGCGTGAACAGGTCCTCCAGCGGCCCGTCTTCCTCTCCGGTGCGCTGCCGGAACCGGCACAGCGTCGAATGATCCGGGGACTGGCCCGCCGACGCGATCCGGAAGCCCGCATCCGTCCGGGTGCGGTCCTCGATCTCCCGGGAGGACCGCTCCCCGCACGACATCGCGTACATCACCAGCATCGCCAGCATCCGCGGGTCATAGCCCGGCCGGCCCTTCCCCGGGCTCGTGCCGGCCTCCAGCGCCGAGGTGTCCAACTGCTGGACCACATCAACCAGGAACCAGACAAAATGATCCTTAGGCACCCACGAGCGCATATCCAGGGGCAGAAACATCGGCCGCTCCCGGTTCACCGGGAGGTACTTACGGCTCATAAACCCCATCCTGCCAGGCAAAACATCCGGCAGGGTTTTGCGACACGCCCTATGGTGCACCAAAATCACCCCATAGCCCGAATCCACCCCGATCTTTTGGGCGACAGCCGCAGCGCGGGCCTCTTGAGTAACACAAGACGCATGGGTCTCAGCAGTGGCGACGATGGCTGTCGCCGGAGGATTCAGCGCGGGTGCCGGGCGCAGCAGGGGCCGCGGGTGCGGCCGCGATCGCGTCCAGCGTCCGGGTGGCTTGCTTCTCCGCCGTCAGCAGCTCGTCGCGGGCCTGCTGCCATTCCTGTCCGGAAACGATTCTCGGCTTGTCCATGAACCGATTATCCGCCGTGCGCGGCGAGCAGGTCGTCGGAAAGCTTCGGCCAGGCATGCCGGGCCCAGTCGCCGAAGTCGGTGTCGGCCAGGCCGGCGCAGGCGACCCCGGCGTCGGGGTCCACCCACAGGAAGCTGCCCGAGCGGCCGAAGTGGCCGAACGTCCGGGGCGAGTTCCGCGTCCCGGTCCAGTGCGACGCCTTGCTGTCCCTGATCTCGAAGCCCAGGCCCCAGTCGCAGTGCTCCTGGCGGCCGAAGCCTGGCAGCACGCCGGACAGGCCGGGGAAGGCGACTGTGGTCGCCTCGGCCAGCAGCTCCTCGCCGACCAGGGACGGGCTGGCCAGCTCGACGGCCAGGTTCACCAGGTCGGTAAGCGGGCCGACCGCGCCCCAGGCCGGGGAGCCCTCGAGCCGGGTGGCCGCCAGGCCGAGCGGCAGGCAGACCTCGTCGGCCAGCAGCCGCTCGAACGGCTGGCCAGACCGGGCGGCGATGAGCTCGGCGACGATCTCGATGCCGCGGTTGGAGTAGATCCGCCGGGTCCCGGGCCGCGCCAGGACCGTGTCGCTGCCGAAGGCGAGCCCGGACGCGTGCGAAAGCAGGTGCCTGACCGTGGACCCCGGCGGCCCGGCCGGCTCGTCCAGGTCGAGCAGGCCGCGCTGCACCGCGTCGAGCGCGGCCAGCGCGACGAGTAGCTTGGTCACCGAGGCCCAGCGGAACGGCTGGCCGGCCGGGCCTGCCGATTCCATCAGGCCCGCGGCCGAGGCGACGCCGACCGCGGCCGTCACCGGCCAGGACGCCACCTGATCAAGGGGATTCGCCACCGCCCCAGGGTAGTTGCCTGGCGTGGGGCGGCAGGTGCGCAGGTTCCTTGCCCGGCGGCGCCGCGCGGACGGATGCTTGGAACACCGACGAAGAGGGCAGGGGAGGCTCATGCTGGAAGATCTTGACCCGGCCGAGACCCGCGAGTGGGTCGAGGCGCTCGATTCCGTGCTCGCCTTCGAGGGCGCGGACCGCGCGTTCTACCTGCTGGACGAGGTGACGGCGGAGGCCCGCCGGAAGGGCGCGCCGGTCCCGTACAGCGCCACCACGCCGTACCTGAACACGATCCCGCCCGCTAGGGAGGACCGGCTGAGCCCGCGGGAGCTGGCCATCGATCACCGCATCCGGTCGATGATCCGGTGGAATGCGCTGGCCATGGTGCTGCGGGCCAACGCGGAATCCTCCGAGCTCGGCGGGCACATCGCCAGCTTCCAGTCGGCGGCCACCCTGTACGACGTGGGCTTCCAGCACTTCTTCCACGCCGCCTCGGACTCCCACGGCGGCGACCTGCTGTTCATCCAGGGGCACTCGTCGCCTGGCATCTACGCCCGGTCGTTCGTGGAGGGCAGGCTCACCGAGGAGCAGCTGACCAGGTTCCGGCAGGAGGTCGACGGCGGCGGCCTGTCCTCCTACCCGCACCCGTGGCTGATGCCGGACTACTGGCAGATGCCCACGGTGTCCATGGGCCTGGGTCCGATCATGGCCATCTACCAGGCGCGGTTCCTGAAGTACCTGGCCTGCCGCGGGCTGGCCAACCCGGGGCCGGGCGGTGCTGGCGACCGCAAGGTCTGGGCGTTCCTCGGCGACGGGGAGACCGACGAGCCCGAGTCGCTGGGTGCGATCGCGCTGGCCAGCCGGGAGAAGCTGGACAACCTCATCTTCGTGATCAACTGCAACCTGCAGCGCCTGGACGGCCCGGTGCGCGGCAACGGCAAGATCATCCAGGAGCTCGAGGGCATCTTCCGCGGCGCGGGCTGGAACGTGATCAAGACCATCTGGGGCGGCGGCTGGGACCCGCTGATCGCCAGGGACGCCACCGGACTGCTGCTCAAGCGGATGGAGGAAGCCGTCGACGGGGAGTACCAGGACTTCAAGTCCAAGGACGGCGCCTACGTGCGGGAGAAGTTCTTCGGCAAGTACCCCGAGCTGGCCGAGATGGTGGCCGGGATGACCGACGACGAGATCTGGGCGCTGAACCGCGGCGGCCACGACCCGGTGAAGGTCTACGCGGCCTACTCGGCCGCGGTGCGGCATACCGGCCAGCCCACCGTGATCCTGGCCAAGACGATCAAGGGCTACGGGATGGGGGAATCGGGCGAGGGCCAGAACATCACTCACCAGCAGAAGCACATGGCCTCCGCCGCCCTGGTCAAGTTCCGGGACCGGTTCAGCCTGCCGCTGACCGACGAGCAGCTGGCCGACCTGCCGTTCCTGCGCTTCGACGAGGACAGCGAGGAAATGGCCTACCTGCGGGAACGGCGGACCGCGCTGGGCGGGTACCTGCCGTCCCGGCGGCAGCGGTCCACCGAAACGCTGGCCGTGCCCGGCCTGTCCGCGTTCGGCGGGCAGCTGGGCGGCACGCCCGGGCGGCAGATCTCTACCACGATGGCGTTCGTCCGGGTCCTGAACACGCTGCTGCGGGACAAGGCCATCGGGCCGCACGTGGTGCCGATCGTGCCGGACGAGTCCCGCACGTTCGGGATGGAGGGCATGTTCCGGCAGTTCGGCATCTTCAGCCAGGCCGGCCAGCTGTACCAGCCGGAAGACGCCAACCAGCTGATGTACTACCGGGAGGCGCCGGACGGCCAGATGCTGCAGGAGGGCATCAACGAGCCCGGCGCGCTGGCGTCCTGGATCGCCGCGGCCACCGCGTACAGCACCAGCGACATCCCGATGATCCCGTTCTACATCTTCTACTCGATGTTCGGCTTCCAGCGGGTGATGGACCTGATCTGGGCGGCCGGCGACTCGCGGGCGCGCGGCTTCCTGCTCGGCGGGACGGCCGGCCGGACCACGCTCAACGGCGAGGGGCTGCAGCACGAGGACGGGCACAGCCACGTGCTGGCCTCGGTCGTGCCGAACTGCGTGGCCTACGACCCGACGTACTCCTACGAGGTCGCGGTCATCATCGCCGACGGGCTGCGGCGGATGTTCACCGAGCAGGAGGACGTGTTCTTCTACCTCACGCTGATGAACGAGAACTACGAGCACCCGGCGCTGCCCGAGGGCGCCGAGGCGGGAATCTTGCGCGGCATGTACCTGCTGCGGGCCGGCACCGCCCGCTTTTCCGGGGAGCCTTCCGTGCAGCTACTCGGCAGCGGGACGATCCTGCGGGAGGTGCTGGCCGCGGCGGACCTGCTGTTCGCGGACTACGGCGTCTCGTGCGACGTGTGGAGCGCGACCAGCTTCACCGAGCTGCGGCGGGACGGGCTCGCCGCGGAGCGGTGGAACATGCTGCACCCGGGTTCTGAGCCGCGGCGCAGCTACGTGACGGAGTGCCTGGCCGGGCGGCCCGGGCCAGTGATCGCGGCGACCGACTACGTAAAGACGTTCGCCGACCAGATCCGCGCCTTCGTGCCGGGCAGGTACCGGGTGCTGGGGACGGATGGCTACGGCCGTTCGGACTACCGGCGCAACCTCCGCCGCTTCTTCGAGGTCGACCGGCACTACGTCGCCCTGGCCGCGCTGACGTCGCTGGCCGCCGACGGGGCGATATCCGCCGACCGGGTGGCCGACGCGATCTCGCGGTACGGCATCGATCCCGACAAGGCCGACCCGGCGTTCGCGTGAGTGAGGGGATTGTCATGGCCGCTGTAACCGAAGTCAGCGTCCCGGACCTCGGTGATTTCGCCGACGTGCCGGTCATCGAGATCCACGTCGCGCCCGGCAACGTGGTCCACAACGAGGACCCGCTGGTCACCCTGGAATCGGACAAGGCCGCCATGGACGTCCCCTCCCCCGCCGCGGGCACCGTCCGCGAGCTACGGGTCAAGGTCGGCGACCTGGTCAGCCGGGGCACGCCGATCCTGCTGCTCGATACCGAGGGGGCCGCGGTCGAGCCGCCGCCGCTGGCCGACCAGCAGGAGCCGCCCGCGCTGGACGCGGCGGACCCGGTGGCGGCGGCGCGGGAGCCGGCGGCCCGGTCAATCGCGGAGGCGCCGGTCGCGGGTGCCACGGCTGGAGCCGGTGAGGTGGGTGCGGCGGCTGGGGCGAGCGCCGCGGCTGGGGCAGGTGCGGGCGCTGAGGCGCTGGCGGACTACGACGGGGTGCATGCCAGCCCCGGGGTGCGGCGGCTGGCCCGCGAGCTGGGCCTGGACCTGACCACGCTGGCCGGGACGGGGCCGAAGGGTCGGATCACCAAGGAGGACGTGATCGCGGGCGTCCGCGGCCCGGCCCCGGCGGAAGGGGGGGTTCGCGGGGGGTATCCCCCCGCGGGTGCGGGCATCCCGGAGGTGCCGGCGCAGGACTTCTCGAAGTTCGGGCCGGTCGAGGTCAGGCCGCTGACCCGCATCCAGCGGCTGTCCGGGCCCGTGCTGCACCGGTCCTGGCTGAACGTCCCGCACGTCACCCACGACGACGAGGCCGACATCACCGACCTGGACGCCTACCGCCGCGAGCTCGACACCGCGGCCAAGGCGGAGGGCTACCGGGTGACGCTGCTCGCCTTCCTGATGAAGGCCAGCGTCTCGGCGCTGCGCGAATTCCCCAAGTTCAACAGCTCGCTGACGCCGGAGAAGGACGCGCTGATCTACAAGGGCTACTACCACCTCGGCGTGGCCGTGGACACGCCCGAGGGCCTGGTGGTACCGGTGATCCGCGACGTGGACCGCAAGGGCGTCACGGAGCTCAGCAAGGAGCTGGGCGCGACCTCGGCCCGGGCGCGTGACGGCAAGCTCGGTCCGGCCGACCTGCAGGGCGCCTGCTTCACCATCTCCAGCCTGGGCGGCATCGGCGGGACCAGCTTCACGCCCATCGTCAACGCCCCAGAGGTGGCGATCCTCGGCGTGGTCCGGTCCAAGATGGCGCCGGTGTGGGATGGTTCGGCGTTCGTGCCGCGGCTGATGCTGCCGCTCTCGCTGTCCTACGACCACCGGGTCATCGACGGCGCGCTGGCCGCCCGGTTCGCCCGGTACCTGTGCGGGGTGCTGGAGGATATCCGGCGGCTGGTGCTCTGACATGGAGAGCCAGACCACTGAGGTGCTCGTCCTCGGGGCGGGGCCGGGCGGGTACACGGCCGCGTTCCGGGCCGCGGACCTGGGCAAGAAGGTCGTACTCGTGGACAGCGGGGCGGCCCTGGGCGGGGTCTGCCTGAACGTCGGCTGCATCCCGTCCAAGGCACTGCTGCACGCGGCCAGGGTCATCGCGGAAACCCGGGAGATGAGCGAGAACGGCATCTCGTTCGGCCCCCCTTCTATCGACCTGGACCGGCTACGGGCGTGGAAGGACGCTGTCGTCGGCCGGCTCACCGGCGGCCTGGCCACGCTGGCCAGGCAGCGCAAGATCACCACCATCCGCGGCTACGGCCGGTTTACCTCGCCGCACCAGCTGCGGGTCGAGCTGGCCGAGGGCGGCGAGGTCTCGGTCGGCTTCGAGCACGCGATCATCGCGGCCGGCTCGGAGGCGGTCACGCTGCCGTTCATCCCGGCGTCGGACCCGCGGGTCATGGACTCCACCGGCGCGCTGGAGGTCGGCGAGGTGCCGCCGCGGCTGCTGGTCATCGGCGGCGGGATCATCGGGCTGGAGATGGCCACCGTCTACCACGAGCTCGGCGCCAGGATCACCGTCGTGGAGCTGCTCGACCAGCTCATCCCCGGCGCCGACCGCGATCTGGTGGCGCCGCTGGCCAAGCGGGTGACCCGGCAGTACGAGAACGTCTTCCTGCGCACCAGCGTCACCGGTGTCGAGGCCGGGCCGGAGGGCCTGGTGGTGTCCTTCGAGGGTGAGAAGGCCCCGGCGACCGACACCTTCGACCGGATCCTGGTCGCGGTCGGGCGCCGCCCCAACGGCGCGCTCATCGATGCCGAACGGACCGGGGTCACTGTGGACCCGTCCGGCTTCATCCCGGTGAACAAGCAGCTGCGCACCAGCGTGCCGCACATCTTCGCCATCGGCAACGTGGTCGGCCAGCCGATGCTGGCGCACAAGGCGATGCACGAGGCCAAGGTCGCCGCCGAGGTCATCGCGGGCAAGAACAGCTACTTCGACGCCCGCGCCATCCCGTCGGTGGCCTACACCGATCCCGAGGTGGCCTGGGCCGGGGTGACCGAGAACGAGGCCAGGGCGGCGGGGGTGGCTTACGGCAAGGGCGTGTTCCCGTGGGCCGCCAGCGGGCGCTCGCTCACGCTGGGCCGTTCGGAGGGGATGACCAAGATGCTGTTCGACGAGGCGACCGGGCGGGTCATCGGCTGCGGCATCGTCGGGACCTCCGCGGGAGACCTGATCTCCGAGGCGGTGCTGGCCATCGAGATGGGCGCCGACGCGGCCGACATCGGCCTGACCATCCACCCGCACCCCACGCTGTCGGAGACCGTGGCCATGGCGGCCGAGGCGTTCGAGGGCACGATCACCGACCTGTACCTGCCCCGGCGGCCGTGATCTCTCGTGGGAATGATCCGGCTTGGAACATCTGCGGCACCGTGGAACTGCAAGACCTGTTCGTGGACCCGGGATATATGAGGCGCGGGATTGCCGCGGCACTCGTCGACCGCATCGCAGAGGTTCTGCGGGCACGGGGCCCAGGGCGGCTGGAGGTGACCGCCAATCCTCACGCGCTGGGATTTTACCGCGCCGTCGGCTTCATCGACTGCGGCGTCGCAGAAACGGAGTTCGGCGCCGCACCTCGCATGGAGCTCGCGATCTCCTGACTGCGCCGGCACGCTGAGCAGCCGATCACTGATGCAATTGGGGCCTAGTGGCGCCCTTGCCGCCGCCATGGCGAAGGCCCTTTTCCCTGCACGCATAGCCGATGTGCATGGTATAAGCATCTTCAAGCAATGTATTATGCCAACATGGACGCTTCTAACATCTCGAGCGTAATTGCTGTTGTAGTAGCCATTGCAGCCCTTGCCGTCTCGGTTTGGGCAGCCCAGCGTCAAACCCGACTGCAGCGAGAGTCGAATCACATGCCTGTCATCCTGGAAATAGTCGATGGGTTTCGTTCGCCGGCCTTTCAGGCGGACTATGACTATATCCGCACCAAGCTGCAAGTGAATTACACTCCCTCTGTCGGAATTTCAGGATTGCCGCTGGAAGTTCGCAGGAAGCTATTTAATGTCTGCTACCTATTCCATGCAGTAGCCTTCATCTGTGCTCTTGAAGCCGTTGATGAGCGCGTTCTCATTGCTGGACTTGGCGGTCCTGCGAGAATAATATGGAAACAAGTCGAGCCCTATTCGATCGCTGAGCGGGCTGCTGGAAATGCAGATCAAACTTTCCAGGCTCTCGAAAAGCTTGCTGAACGCGCCGCTGCCTATCCCGCAGATAACTTCGAAATTGTCATGCAAGAGTGGCTAAGGCGGCGCCTACCGCGCAGAAAGGGTGTTTCACTATTACGAGGCGCTAGGGGGCTTCCTCGGGTCCGAGGTGATCATCTAGCTGGCGGTAAACGGCAGACGGCAGTTAGTCCCCAGATGCCCGGCGGTCGTCCGGTTCGTCGATCCTTTGAAACCTCAGATAAGCGACTCTGCGTCGTATCCCCGGCGTTTGGCCGATCACTGTCAGGCGGCGTTCCGCCCTGCGCCCGTGACGAGACCATACAGCCCCAGCGCCAGAACTGGGTACCGCTGCAGGTAGTCCTAGGCCTTCTGGCGACACGTCCCGCGGCTTGGGTGAAGTCAAGGATAGTCTCACAGGCGAGGGGAGTCTCGCTGCCGCCTTGTTATGCGGGGTAAGGACGTATGGAGGTACGAAGGCCTGTTCACCGAACCATAGTTGTCGTGGATGTAGAAGGCTTCGGGGACCGGCGGCGCACTAACCTTCACCAGGTAGCGGTTCGCGCCGGCCTCTACAGTGCGGTCAGCGAAGCGTTCCAGCAAGCAGAAATCTCATGGGATCCTGATGCCTGCGAGGACCGTGGTGACGGAATGCTCGTCCTGATCCCACCCGAAGTGCCGAAGAGCCTGCTCGTCGAATTGCTGCCATCGGCTCTGGCGGCCGCGCTGAAGGCGCACAACGGCACCCGTCTGGGTCAGGAGCGGATCCGGCTGCGGATGGCATTGCACGCCGGGGAGGTCAGCTATGACGAGCATGGGGTCACCGGAGCCTCGATCAACCTGGCGTTCCGGCTTGTCGACGCCGAGCCGCTGAAGGCCGCGCTTGCGGGCTCCTCGGGGGTGCTCGCGGTCATCGTCTCGTCTTGGTTTTACGAGGAGGTCGTGCGGCATACAGCGGCTGGCAACGCAGCGCGTTTCTGGCGCGTGCCGGTGACCGTGAAAGAGACCAACGAGATCGGCTGGATTTGCCTGCCAGCCGACGAGGTGCTGGAGTCACCGTATAAAGGGCTTCGCGCCTTTGAAAAGGCGGACCGGGGCCTGTTCTTCGGACGGGCGGGCGTCGTGCAGGAACTGGTATCCGCCGTTGCCGCGCGTGCGCTGGTGCCCGTTGTCGGAGCTTCGGGAGTTGGCAAGTCATCGGTGGTGCACGCTGGCCTTCTTCCGCGTCTGGAGGAGCAGGAGACAGCGTGGGGTTTGGTGACGCTCCGGCCCCGCCCGACCTTGTTCGACGCGCTCGCTGCGGGTCTGGCGCGGCTATCAGGATCGGATGTGCCCGTGCCGCCGCCTGCCCTGGAAGAGTGGCAGGAGAACCTGTCCGTGCTTGGCCTGTCCGGTGCCGCTGAGCGTGCCCTCGATGATTCGGGCATGAACCGCGTCCTGGTTGCGGTAGACCAGTTCGAGGAAGTGCTTACCCAGGACTGCGGCCCGCTCCTGGGGCAACTAGCTGACCTTCCCGATGGCGGGACGCTGACCGCGGTTCTCACGCTAAGGGAGGACTCGTTCGGGGCCTTTTTCGTACGTCATGCGAGCTTCGGGGAACGGCTCCGCCAGAGCGCGGTGGCCTTGCGCGGCATGGACCGCAGGGAACTGGAGGAGGCCGTGCGGAAGCCGGCCGAAGGGCGCGACATACAGATCGCGGATCGTCTCGTTGATGAACTCGTCGGAGCGGTTCACGACCGCCCGGGCGCGCTGCCGCTTCTCGAGTTCTCTCTGGACCAGATGTGGCGGACACTGCGGCCCGGGCAGGACAGGTTGTCCTTCGACGCATACGAAGAGATCGGCCGCCTCGACGGTGCTCTCGCCGACCATGCGGACAAGGTCATGGACAGCATGAGCGAGGCGGATCGCGCCGTCGTCCGGAAGGTGTTCGTGAATCACCTCGCATCCCCGGCGCGGCCCGACGCCCGCAAGGTGCTCCGGAGACCGGACTGCTCGCCCGGTGAGTGGCCGATCATTGTCCGGCTGGCGAATGAACGGCTGCTGACGATCAGCCGCGACGATGGTGGTAACGAGACAGCCGAGGTGGTCCACGAGGCGCTGCTGCGGGCCTGGGACCGGCTGCGCGTGTGGCTCGATGCCGAGGGACCGTTCCGCGGATGGCGCGACCTCCTGCGGTACGCGATGACGCCGTCCGCCGCAACCGGGGAGCGCGGGGCGCTGCTGACCGGGGCCCTGCTCGCGACATCAGAACGGTGGCTGCAGGAACGGGGCGCGGACCTGAACCTGGACGAGCGCCGTTTCATCGAGATGAGCCTGACCAAGCGGGAGGAGGAGCAGCGTCGCTACCAGGTGCTTTATCACAGATCCCTCGCCCGGAAGCTCAGCCGCGATGCGGAGATCACCCGGGATCCGGCTCTGGCCTTGCTCCTGACGATCGAGGTGCTCGAGCGCTCACCCGACGCGCAAGCCGATCGGCTGGCCCGCGCGTGCCTAAATCGCTTGAACGTCGCGGAGGTCGATCTGATTCGCGGGGAAGCTGACCCTGCGGACCTCGCCTGGCTCCGGGAGCGGATGACAATGGCCGACTGGTCTCGCGGGCCCGGCCCGGGTGGCCGCTGGCTACTAGGCGATTCCGCGACCGGCCTCAGCATCGACGGACGCGGCCGGGCCCGGTACGGCACCGACTCGGTCATCCCCATGCCGGGCCCAGTCGTAGCCGCCGCGTGCACGCCGGGCGGCGTCGCCTGCCTGGTTACCGAGGTCGGCGAGCTGGCGCTCTGGCAACTCGCCGATCGCGCCGAGAAGGTCGGTGACCGCGATCTCGGCATTCCGGTTACCTGCGTCGCCGTCAGCGCGGCGGCGCGGACGCTGGCTGTCGCATGCGATGACCAGGTCATCCGGGTGCTTCGCGGGGAAGACCTTTCAGAGGTGGAGAGCATACCTGTGCCGGGATTCACCAGGGACATTGACGTGAGAACTGACCGCCTGGTGGCGGCACTCAGCCACGATCGCCGGATCCGCGTCTGGGATCTGGTGTCCCAGGCCCTTATCTGCGAATCGGTGGCCGGCGTCGGTGCCAGCCGCCTGGCCATCGACCATGGCGAGAATTACGTCATCGTCGGCGATGCCGGTACCGGCGGTGGCATGGGCCGTTTTCCGCTGAGCGTGACGGCACTCACCGCACGGGCGCGCCAGGCGGCCGGACGCGAGCTGACCGCCGCCGAGCGGCGACGTTACATCGATGATCCATGGATCTGACCGCGAGCGGGCCGGCGCAGGAGGCACAGTGAGCGCGATCCGACCCGTACCGGCCGGCCCGTTACCGCGCTGCGGCCGCGCCGGGAAATCGCGGTACTGAGCACGATGTCCCATGGGCCGTGGTACGGCGGTGCGGGCAGCTCGAACGACACTTCGACGGGACTCCCGTTGAACATCAGCAGGAATGAATCGTCCACCATCGGCTGCCCGCGGGCATCGGGTTCGGTGATCGCGTCACCGTTCAGGAAGACCGTGACCGCATTGCCTTGGACGGCGTTCCAGTCCTCGCCGCTCAGTTGCAGGCCCGAAGGGGTGAACCAGGCGATGTCACACATCCCGTCTTCCCGCGGCGCGCCGCGGAAGAATCTCCGCCGCCGGAACACTGGATGATCACGCCGAAGCTGGGTGAGCTGCCGCGCGAACTCAAGCAGGTCCTTATCCACTTCGCCCCAGTGCACCCAGGAGACTTCGCTGTCCTGGCAGTAGGCGTTGTTGTTGCCGTGCTGGGTGCGGCCTAGCTCGTCGCCCGCCAGCAGCATCGGAACGCCCTGCGAGACCAGCAGTGTGGCGAGGAAATTGCGCTGCTGCCGTTTGCGCAGCGCCAGCACGCCCGGGTCGTCGGTGGGGCCCTCGATGCCGCAGTTCCAGGATCGGTTGTCATCCCAGCCATCCCGGCCATCCCCGCCATTGGCCTCGTTGTGCTTGTGGTTGTAGGAGACCAGGTCTCGCAGGGTGAAGCCGTCGTGGGCGGTGACGAAGTTGACCGAGGCGACCGGGCGCCTGCTGTAATGCTGGTAGAGGTCGCTGGACCCGGTGAGCCGGGAGGCGAACTCGGGCAGCGTGGCGGGCTGGCCGCGCCAGAAGTCCCGGATCGTGTCCCGGTACTTCCCGTTCCATTCGCTCCACAGCGGGGGGAAGTTGCCGATGTGATAGCCGCCGTCGCCGACGTCCCATGGCTCGGCGATGAGCTTGACCTGCGACACGACGGGATCTTGCTGGACCAGGTCGAAGAACGCGGACAGCCGGTCCACCTCGTGGAACTGCCGGGCCAGCGCGGCGGCCAAGTCGAACCTGAACCCGTCCACGTGCATCTCAAGCACCCAGTAGCGCAGCGAGTCCATCACCAATTGGAGGACATGCGGATGGTGCATCTTCAGGCCGTTGCCGCAGCCGCTGTAGTCACGATTGTGGCGCGGGTCGTCGTCCACCAGCCGGTAGTAGGCGGTGTTGTCGATGCCGCGGAAAGAAAGTGTCGGGCCCAGGTGGTTGCCCTCAGCGGTGTGGTTGTACACCACATCGAGGATCACCTCGATCCCGGCCGTGTGCAGCCTTCTGACCATCGCCTTGAACTCCCCCACCTGCTCGCCGAGATCACCAGCGGAGGAATAGCCGTTGTGCGGGGCGTAATAGCCGATGGTCATGTAGCCCCAGTAGTTGGTGAGACCCTGCGCCATCAAGTTGAAGTCCTGCACGAACTGGTGGACTGGCATGAGTTCCACGGCGGTGATGCCAAGGCGCTTCAGATGATCGATCATCGCCGGGTGGGCGAGGCCAGCATAGGTACCTCGCAGCGCGGGCGGTATCTTCGGGTGGCGCAGCGTCAGCCCACGCACATGCGCCTCGTAGATCACCGTCTCGTGGTATGGCACCTGCGGTGGTCGGTCAGCATCCCAGTCGAAGAAGGGATTGAGCACCACCGATCTCATCGTGTATGCCGCGCTGTCGGTGGTGCTGGGCCGGTAGCGGGAGAACGCGCAGTCGTAGCCGAAGAGGGCGTCGTTGGGGGTGACCGTGCCGTGGATGGCCTTTGCATACGGATCGAGCAGCAGCTTGGCGGGATTGCACAGCAAGCCTTCGACGGGATCCCACGGGCCGTGTACACGGTACCCGTACTGGGTTCCCGGGCCCACTTCAGGCACATAGCCGTGCCAGACGAAGCCGTCGACCTCGGCGAGATCGATCCGCGTCTCGCCCCCGGCAACGAAGAGGCACAACTCCACCCGTTCGGCAACCTCTGAAAAAAGCGCGAAGTTGGTACCCCATCCGTCCCAGGTGGCACCGAGCGGGTACGGCGTGCCCGGCAAAATCCTCATCCCGCCTCCACCAGAGAACTCACTCCGCCAGTACGAGCCTGGGCACTCTTCAGCGTGACATGCAATCCCTCATGCTCGCCAGTTCCAGGAAAGGCGAGAATCTCCGGCCTGGTGCGCGGCCCGCGCTTGTGACAAAAGTGAGGGCCCTTGAATTGCATGCCCGCCGCTGCCTGCGAAGGTAGTCACAGAATATCTATTTCTGTTAGGCATGGCGGCTTGGAAAGCTGCCGTCGGACGCGTACGCAGTCGGCAATCTCGCTTGCTTCCAGGACATGATCGCGGCATAGCAATCGCTGCAGAAACACAGCCGCGCTGACTGACCTGCGAGTGAGTATGCCATGCGATGCATAGATATGCGCGCTAGCGACGCACTCTGATCCGAAAATTAGACATTAACCAAGCATGCGGCGGCGGCCGGCGGCGGTTTGTGCCGTCGGCTTCCGGCGGGCCGCCGGCCGGCGTATGCGGTTAGCGGTCTGTGGCGACGGGCAGGAGCTCGCCGGTGCCGGGGTCGATGGCCTCGATGGAGACCTTGTAGCCGAGGCGTTCCAGTCCGCGGACGTGGCTACGGGCGCGGCGGCGGGTGTCTGCCTTGCGTTCGTAGTAGTCGGGGCCGAGGTCCTCGTATCTGGCTTCGGGATCGGACAGGAGGGCGTGGGCGATGACGAGCTGGGTCCGCATGATCGCGCCCTGGGCCTTCTTCCTGGGCATGTGGGTGCACAGGCGCCGGTACTTGGCGCCGAGGAAGGTCTGGGTGCGCCCGACGCTGACGGATGCCTCGCCGAGGGTCCCGCCGATGTAGGGGTTGCCGCGGCCGGTGGCGTTCTTGCCCTTGCGCTTGCCGGCCGACTCCGTCACGCGGGGAGCCTGCCGGGCCCAGGATGCCAGGTGGCCGGCGGTCGGGAAGACGCTCATGTCGGTGCCGATCTCGGCGATGAGGTCCCGGGCCGTGGTGATCCCGAACCCGGGGATGCCGTCCAGCTGCTTTACCTGCCGCTCGTACGGCTTGCACATCTCCGCGATCTTGTCGTCCAGGATCTCGATCTGGGCGGTGAGCTGGTCGATGCTGTCCAGCATCATCTCCAGGATGAAGGCGTGCTCCTCCGTGAAGAACGAGCAGTCCAGGGCCTCTTCCAGCCGGGCGGTCTTGCGGCGCATCACGCCGCGGGCCATCTCCGCCAGCGCTGCGGGGCTGCGCTCGCCGGCGATGATGGCACGCAGCATGTCCCGTCCGGAGACGCCGTGGATGTCGCTGATCACCGAGGACAGCTTCAGGTGCGCGTCCTCCAGCAGCTTCTCGCAGCGCTCCTTCTGCGCGGTGCGCATCTGGACCAGCTTGCGGCGGTAGCGGGTGTGCGTGCGCAGCCGGCGGATCTCCTCCGGCGGCACGAAGGACCCGGCCAGTGATCCCTGCTCGGTGATCTTCGCCAGCCACGCCGAGTCCAGCTTGTCCGTCTTCGGCCGCCCGGGCAGCGCCTTGACCTGCGACGCCTGATACAGCAGGCAGTCGAAGCCCTCCCGCTCCAGCAGGAAGAGCACCGGCTTCCAGTAATCGCTGGTGGACTCCATCCCCGCCCGCTCCACCTGCCAGGCCCGCAGCCAGTCCGCCAGCGCCAGCAGTTCCCTCCTGGTGGTCCCGAACTTCCGGGTCTCCTGCTGCCGGCCCCCCTTGCGGGTCTCGCTCGGCACCCGGATCGTGACCATGACCTCGGCCTTGCCGATGTCGATCCCGGCGACCCGGTCGCAGAACAGCGGCTCGTCCTCGACTTCCTCCATCGTGATCTCCTACGATGACAGCGCGGTTAACGGTCGCGGCCGCCCGCAGGAGCTGGGGGCAAGCGGAAATCTGATCCGCGGGCTCGAAGCACCAGTTCACAGCCCTCAAGAACAGCTCCCGGCGCACAGACTATTCAACGGGGTCAGGCCCGCCACGATACGACGGCGTCAGCGGACGGCCGCGGCCATCCTCCACCCGCAGCCGCCCCGACGAGACGGAAACCGCGCATACACGGCCCGGCCCGGCCGCAAAGCGGCAGCAACCCCAGCCCGCCGCAGACCCGCACCCCCGCGCAATTTTCACGCCGCACGGCGTCCCGGAGGGCACCAGCGACTATTCAGGGTGCGCTGCGCGGTGATGAGCGGCAGGGTGGGTATCCCGTCCTGCGGGTAAAGCGGTGACTGGTCCCGGCAGGCCACGCCGCCCATCCAAACGGCCAGGCTGACCCCGCCGTTCATCACCAGTGCCAGCCTGTGCTCGAGGATCTCCGCTGGCGCGCCTTGCGGATCCGCAGCCGGGCTGCCCGCGGTCATCTCGGGGTCGTCCTCTCCCAGATCCCGAAGGCGTTCGGCAGTTTCGCCACCGTTGGCTCCAGGTCCGGGCGGTGCCGGGCCAGGACCGAGCGCATCGTGTTGTCCGCGATCCACCTCATGCCCGCGGGGGTGTAGACCTCGTCGGTGAAGTCGGTCAGCCGCTGGTCCCGCAGGATCGGGACGGCCCGCGGCCCGGTCAGCTCGGTGAAGGACCGTGGCCCCAGTGTCGGCGCGTCGTCGCGCGCCGACCGGAAGTCGAAGTCGTCCGGCACGAGCGGGTGCATCCGGTACACGGCGACGAACTCTTCGGTGAGCGCGTACGGCACGCCGTAATCCTCGGTGCCGGTGCCGGGGATGCCGCGCAGTGCCTCATTCTTGGAGATCTTCGCGACGAAGTCGGCCATCCAGCGATCGGCACTCTCTGCCAACTGACCTGATGTCTGGTCAAGGCTGGCTCTGTGTGTTTGTGTTAGTTTTGGGCGATAGCTTGGTCTGTGCAGAGCCGGACGGAGATGCTCATGCGTCGCTTGCCAGTGATTTCTGCCGTATCAGCGGTGGCCGCGCATGCTGCTGGCTGTTCCCGCCGGAGCACGGGCCGCTGGCCAGGCTCCGGCCGGTCCCGTTCAGGAGCCGGTCGCGGTCGGCTCAGGGGGCGCGGTCGCCTCCATGGATGCGGACGCCAGCCAGGCGGGCATCGACGTGCTCAAGCACGGCGGCAACGCGGTCGACGCCGCGGTGGCGACGGCCAGCGCGCTCGGCGTGACCGTCCCGTTCGTCGCGGGGCCCGGCGGCGGCGGCTTCATGGTGATCTACCTGGCCAAGACCCATCAGGTGGTGACCATCGACGGCCGCGAGAACTGCCCGGCCGCCTGCACGACGACGATGTTCCTCGACCCGAAGACGGGCCAGCCGCTCGACTATAACTACGCCTCGGATCAGCCGCTGGCCACCGGGGTGCCCTCGATGGTGGCGGCCTGGGCCAAGGCGGTCAGCCTGTACGGCCGCAAGAGCCTGGCCGCCGACCTCCAGCCGGCCATCGGGGTGGCCGAGCGCGGGTTCCGGGTGAACCAGGACTTCGTTCAGCTCACCCAGTCGGCCCTGCCCGAATTGCAGGCCTACCCGGCCAGCCGCACGCTGTTGCTGACCAAGGACGGCAACCCGCTGCCGGTCGGTTCCCTGCTCCGCAATCCCGACCTGGCCAAGACCTACCGGCTGCTGGCCAAGTACGGCCCGTCCTACCTGTACGACGGGCCCCTCGGCCAGGCCATCGTCCAGGCCGCCGACCACCCGGTGCTGACCCCCGGGCAGACCGTGGTCCAGCTGCCCGGCATCCTGACCACGAGCGACCTGCGCGCCTACCAGGCCCGGGTGCTGCCGCCGACCCGCGTGCGCTACCGCGGCCTGGACGTCTACAGCATGGCGCCGCCGTCGAGCAGCGGGTCCACGGTCGGCGAGGCGCTGAACATCCTGAGCGGGTACAACCTGTCCGTCGAGCCCAGGGTGACCGCGCTGTTCCACTACCTGGAGGCGTCCCGGCTGGCCTACGCCGACCGCAACGCCTACGTCGGCGACCCCCGCTACGTCAGCGTGCCGCTGTCCGGGCTGCTCGACCCGGCGTTCGCCGCGACCAGGCGCTGCCTGATCCACGACCAGGCGCTGGTCTCCCCGGTGGCCCCCGGCAACCCGGTTCCGCCCTACGGAAGCTGCCCGTCGCAGGGCGCGCAGCAGCCGGCCCCGGAAGGCGGCCACACCAACAACATCGTCACCGCCGACAAGTGGGGCGACGTGGTCGCGTTCACCAACACGATCAACTTCTTCGGCGGCAGCGGCGAGACCGTGCCCGGCTACGGGTTCCTGCTCAACAACGAGATGACCGACTTCGACTTCGCCCCGCCCTCGGCCGGGGCCTCCGACCCGAACCTGCCGGCCGGCGGCAAGCAGCCGCGGTCCAGCATGGGGCCGGTCATCGCGTTCCGGGACGGGAAGCCGGTGTTCAGCGTCGGCGCGGCCGGCGGATCGACGATCCCCACGACCATCCTGCAGATCATCATGAACCACGTGGACTTCGGCATGTCGCTGCCGGCAGCGCTCGCGGCGCCGCGGGTAAGCCAGCGCAACGCGACCACCTCGCTGGCCGAACCCGACTTCTACAACAGCGCGCTGGCGGCGCAGCTGACTAGCAAGTACGGCGAGAAGTTCACCCTCGCCACCGGACCGATACTCCCGCTGGACAACTACCCGGGCGACGCGACCGCGCTGCAGGTCCTCGGCCATAACCGGTTCGAGGCCATCGCCGAGCCCGTCCGCCTCTACGGCGGCAGCGCCCTGGTCGTGAACCCAGGACCGTAGTCGCCTTCGGCCCCGCTGGGTCGCCCGGGCCCTGCTCCGGCGGGGCCTGGCTGACCTGCGCGGCATAGTGTGGGTTGCCGTGTCCATTCGTGAGCTGGTGGTTCTCGGCACGGCGAGCCAGGCGCCCACCCGCAGCCGCAATCACAACGGCTACTTCCTGCGCTGGGACGACGAGGGCCTGCTGTTCGACCCGGGCGAGGGAACCCAGCGGCAGATGCTGTTCGCCGGGGTCACGGCCAGCCAGATCACCCGCATCTGCATCACCCACTTCCACGGCGATCACTGCCTCGGCCTGCCGGGCGTGCTGGCGCGGATGTCGCTGGACCGGGTGCCGCACACGGTGGAGGTCTGCTACCCGGCGGGCAGCCGGGAGGTGTTCGGGCGGCTGAGGCACGCGTCTCTCTTCCGCGACGTGCTTGACCTGCGCGAACGGCGGGTCCGGGGGGCGGAGGCAGTCATCGGCACGTCCCCGTTCCGGCTGGAGGCGCGGGCGCTGTCGCACAGCGCGCCGACTGTCGGCTACCGGCTGACCGAGCCGGACGGGCGGCGGATGCTCCCCGGACGGCTGGCCGCCCTGGGCATCACCGGTCCCGACATCGGGCGCCTGCAGCGCGAGGGCCGCCTGGGGGCCGGCGGCCGGATGGTGACGGTCGACGAGGTGAGCGAGCCGAGGCCGGGCCAGCGCTTCGCGTTCGTCATGGACACCCGGCTGTGTGACGCGGCCTTCGCGCTGGCGGACCGGGCCGACATGCTGGTCTGCGAGTCCACCTTCGCCAACGCCGAGGCCGGGCTGGCCCGCGACTACGGGCACCTGACCGCCGGGCAGGCCGGGCAGATCGCGGCGCAGGCCGGGGTGCGGCTGCTCGTCCTCACCCACTTCTCGCAGCGCTACGAACATGGCCCGGAGGGCGACCAGCGGCTGGCCGACGAGGCGGCGGCGGTTTTCGGCGGCGAAGTCGTCCTGGCCCGCGACCTGGACCGGATACCCGTACCGTCACGGCGCGGGACGTGATATCGGTTGCGGTAAGGGAGGTGTCGGGCGATGGATTCGTTCACGGGCAAACTCGCGGTGGTGACCGGAGGCGGCTCAGGCATGGGCCGTGAGCTCGTCCGCCAGCTGGCGGCCCAGGGATGCTCGGTCGCGGCCTGCGACCTGAACGCGGACGCCGTGGCGCAGACCGCGGCCCTGGCACGGGAGGGCGCCCCGCCCGGCGTCCGGGTCAGCAGCCATCCCTGCGACGTCTCGGACGAGGCGCAGGTGCTGCGGTTCCGCGACGAACTGCTGGCTGAGCAGCGCCGAGATCACGTCAACCTGGTCTTCAGCAACGCCGGCATCGGCGGCGGCGGCAGCTTCGTCAACGACCGGCGGGAGGACTGGGAGCGCACGTTCGCCGTGGACTGGTGGGGCGTCTACTACTGCGCCCGCGCGTTCCTGCCGCTGCTGATCGCGAGCGGCGACGGCGTGCTGGTCAACACCAGCAGCGTGAACGGCTTCTGGGCGACGCTGGGCCCGGGCATGCCGAACACCGCCTACAGCGCCGCCAAGTTCGCCGTCAAGGGCTTCACCGAGGCACTGATCGAGGACCTGCGCACCAACGCGCCTCAGGTCCGGGTGGCGGTGGTGATGCCCGGGCACGTGGGCACCGACATCGTGGCGAACAGCATGCGCGCCCACGGCGTCGTGCCGGAATCCGGGCAGATGAGTGACGCGCAGGAGGGCAGGCGAGCCGAGCTGATCCGGCGCGGCCTGCTGGCCGAGAACGCCTCGGCCGATGAGATGCGCCAGATGCTGGAGAAGATGAACGCCGACTTCCGCGACGGAGCGCCGCTCAGCGCGGCCGGGGCGGCCACGATCATCCTGGACGGGGTGCGGTCGGGCGCCTGGCGGATCCTCGTCGGCCAGGACGCAGTGGGCCTGGACGCGGCCGTGCGCGCCAAGCCGGAAGACGCCTACGACTACCCCGCGCTGGCCAGCATGGCGGCGCAGAACACCGGTGACGGCTAGCGGGAAACTCGGGTGCGGCGGCCGGCTGATACCGTGACCGGCATGCAGCGCGCCGGCATGACGACGACGCCGGAACCGTTCCCGGCGCGCTGACCGCTGTCTTGACACGAAGCCCCGGGGCGAGCGCCCCGGGGCTCCGGCTTTCCCGTGGTCGCCCGCTCCCCTGGCCAGGGGGCCACCATGCACGATCACCGCAAGCTCGGCCGCGAGCTCGGGCTGTTCGACACCGACCCGCTCATCGGAGCCGGGCTGCCGTACTGGCTGCCGCGGGCGCGGCGGTCCGGCATGCGCTGGAGGAATACCTGCGCGAGCTGGAGCGGCGGGCCGGCTACCAGCACGTCTACTCGCCCGCGCTGGGAAAGCGCGAGCTGTACGAGATATCCGGGCACTGGTCGCACTACCGCGACGGCATGTACCCGCCGATGGACCTGGGTGGGGAGCAGGTCGTGCTGCGGCCCAGCATTCTTTCCGGGTGCCTGGGACCAGAGCGGCCGCTGTGAGCAGTAGCGGATGGGTCGATGTGCCGTTGGTCCTGTTCTACCCGGACCAACGTGCCATCGACCCATCCGTGGGCGGCACCGGGGGACCGGGAGGTGCGCGTGGGGCGGGTGCGCGCAGAGGCGGGGTGCGGGGCGCGGTGCGCGGGCCGGAGGTGCGGCCGAGGCGGGGGTGCGGCCGAGGCGGGGGTGCGGCCGAGGTCAGCTGAGCTCGGTTTCGCAGACGGACTCGAGGTGCGGGACGCCGGAGTCGTCGGAGATGGTGCGGTCGAAGCGGATGCGCGCCCGGCGGCCGTCGAACTCGAGGGCGGAGAGCATGTTGTGGAACCAGGCGCCGCGGGTGACCCGCCACCGGAGCCGGGTCTTGGGCACCCCGGCTAGCCGGGCGATCCCGGCGCCGGCCACCCCGCCGGGCCGGGACGTGGTCAGCTGCTGCCCGCGCCGGAAGCGGTCCGGCAGCACGTTGTGGATCGGCGAGCAGACCGCCTGGTAGACGGAGCTGCGGGGATTTGTCCCTGGAGGGAAGTCCACCGCGGCCAGGTAGCTGTGGTGGATGTCGCCGCCGAGCACGGTGACCGAGGCGGGAGGGCGGCCCTGATCCCCCGTCGCCAGCCCGGTGAGCAGCCGCTCGAACTGGCCGAACGACGTGCCGAACGCGGCCCAGTGTTCCAGGTCAAGCTCGCGGCGCACCCGCTCGCCGACGCGGGCGGCGCGCTTGCCCCAGGCGCCGCCGCAGACGGCCTCGTTCCACGCCTCGAGGCCATGGATGCCGTACGGGAGCAGCAGCGGCAGCGAGGTGGCGAGCACGACGTGGTTCCAGTCGCCGGCCACCGACTCGGAGACCCACTGCCACTCCGCCTCGCCCACCATCAGCCGCCGGCCTTCGTCGAGCACCCGGCCACTGCGCGAGTCGATCACGACGATCCGCACCCCGCCGAAGGTGCGCCGGAAGCTCCACTGAATATCCGCGGTCCGCTGGTCGGCCCGGACGGCGAAGTCGCCGAGCGCCTCGCCATGGTCGCCCGGCTCCTGCATCTGCTGCCACAGCTCGTTCTTGGCGAGTTCGTCCGGGGACAGGTTGCCGAGGTGCTGATAGATCCAGTAGCTCATGTAGGCGGCCCGGATTCGCTCCGGCCACCACGGCTTGGCCTGGTAGTCGAGGCGCCAGGAAGCCGAGGTGTTCCAGTCGTCGTGCACGTCATGGTCGTCGAAGATCATCGCGGTGGGGACGACGGACAGCAGCCAGCGCACCGAGGGCTCGGTCCAGGCCTCGCGGTAGAGGAAGCAGTACTCGCCGAAGTCCGCGACCTGATAGCCGGGCGGTTCGGACGGGTCGCGGCGCTGCTCGATGAACTTGCGGGTGGCCGGCCCCGGGTTGTCGGCGTACACCTGGTCGCCGATCAGCAGCATCAGGTCGGGCCACCGCTCGTGCGGCGTCCCGCGCAGGTCCAGGGCGTAGGCGGCCATCGCGTCCGGGCCGTGTTCCTCCTCGTCCCGCTGCGTGCGGCGGGTGCTGCGCCGGCGCGGCAGGACCGGCAGCTCGGCGATCCGGCAGGACCCGAAGGCGAGCCGGAGCGGCCGGCCGGGGGTCCGGGGTGCGGAGCACGCTCGGCGGGAAGTCCGAATCCGGCTCGGGCCAGCGGACGGCGCCGTCCAGAGCGACCTGGTACTCGTGCTCGGTCCCCGGCCGCAGGCCGCCGATCACGACCAGCGCGTAGTGGTGCCCGGACACCTCGAAGGTCCGCGCCTGGTGCCCGAGGATCTCCACCTCGCAGGGCCGGTCGGTCTCGACCCAGATCGTGGCCTCGGCCTCGCCGACGTAGCGCAGCAGCGGGCCGAGTACGAGCAGGGGTGCCCCGGTGTCGCCTTCTGTCATGCGCCCTCCCTACCCGGCTCCGGCCTTCTCATTACGAACATGACGCTGACGGCCAGCGCGGCGAACAGGACGGCGATGCAGATTCCGGCGGCGGCGCTGTACCCGGACGCGGCCGGGAACCGCCGCCCGGCGGGCGTGGACAGGACAAGCAGGGTGGCGCTCAGCGCGCTGGCGATCGCGTAGGCGACGGTCCGCACGAGCTGGTAGAAGCTGATCGCGCTGCCGGTTTCGGACGCGGGCACGCCGCCGGTGATCTGCAGCGGGTTGACCGCGTAGACGCTGCCCACGCCGAAGCCGTTCAGGGCCATGACGACGACCAGGCCCAGGTAGCTGTCCCGGGCCACCAGGAACAGCACCATCGAGACGATCAGCAGCACGCAGCTGGCCGCCACCACCAACTCGGCCGAGGTGCGCCGGGCGGCCCGCGCGGCGAGCCGGCTGGCGGCGAAGCTGGCCAGCGAGAACGGGGCGAGCAAGGCCGCGGCCACGACCACCGGCGCGCCCAGGCCGTAGCCGGCCGCGGGCGGCGTCTGGGCGAAGCGGACGGCCAGCGACATCAGCGGGTAGAAGCCGACGGCGATCAGGAACACGGTGAGGTTGGCGGCCAGTACCGGCCTGCGCCCGAGCAGCCGCAGTTCGACCAGCGGATGCCGAACGCGCTGCTCCCAGCCGGCCCAGGCAGCCAGCAGCGCCACCGAGGCGAACGCCCCGGCGAGCGTGGCGGCCGAGGTCCAGCCCCAGGCCGGTCCCTGGGCCAGCACCAGCAGCAGCCCGGCGATCCCGGCGCCGAGCAGGACGGCACCCGTGACGTCGACCCGGGCCGGCCGGGCCGGGCTGTCCGGCAGCGCGACCAGGGCCGCGGCCAGGCCCAGGGCGCTCAGCCCGGCCGCGAACCAGAACGGCGCGTACAGGCCCAGGCCCTGGGCGAGCAGGCCGACCAGCGGGTAGCCGATGCCGATGCCCGCCGCGGTGGTCACCCCGATTAGCACGATCACCGGCCGTGAGCGATCCGCGGGCAGGTCGTCGCGGGCGACCGCGGTGGCCAGCGGGACCAGGCCGAGCCCGGCGCCCTGCAGCGACCCGGCCAGCCAGGAACACGCGGAAAGCCGGCCGGGAGCGCGGAGAGCACGCAGCCGGCCAGCATGACCGCCACCGCGCCGACGGTGGTCAGGCGGCGCAGCCGCCCGTCGCCGAGGCGTCCCATGAGCGGGGTGGCGACCGCTCCGGCCAGCAGCGTGATGGTCAGCGTCCACTGCGAGGCCGCGAGCGAGACCCGCTCGACGCGCTGCACGGTCGGCAGCAGCGGCGTGCCCAGGCTGGCCACGGCGGTGGACTGGACGGCGAGGAATACCAGCACCGCGGCGAGCAGCCGCGGCGGCACGGGACGGCGGGAAAGCCCGGAAACTGACATCACGATGCCACGGTAAGAAGGATTCACTGATGCTGTCCAAGACCGATTTGTCATTTTCTTATGCTCTGCGAGCATAAGACCATGGACCTGCTCCAGCTGCGTTACTTCCAGGCCGTCGCCCGCCATCAGCACGTGAGCCGCGCCGCGGCCGAACTGCGCATCGCCCAGCCCGCCCTGAGCCGGGCCATCGCGCGCCTGGAGGCCGAACTCGGCGTCCCGCTCTTCGACCGCCGCGGACGGCGGGTCCGGCTCAACCGGTTCGGCGCGATGTTCCTGGTCCGGGCCGACCGGGCGCTGGACGAGCTCGACCAGGGCCAGCACGAACTCCGCGACGCCGCCGGGCTCGCGCAGGGGACGGTGGCCGTCGCCGCCGAGACGCTGCGCACGCTCAGCGGGCTGGTGGCCGGCTTCCTGACCGGGCACCCGGGCGTGAGGTTCCGGCTCTTCCAGTCACCGGCCCCGGCAATGGCCGCCCAGCTCCAGGCGGGCGAGGTCGACCTGTGCCTGGCCTCGCAGCCGCTGCCGGGGCCCGCGCTCGCCTCGGCCGAACTGCTCAGTATCGAACTCCTCAGGGAGGAGGTCCTGCTGGCCGTGCCGCCGTCACACCGGCTGGCCGGGCGCACCCGTGCCGCAGTCAGCGAACTGGCCGGGGAGCCGTTCGTCACCACCCGGCCCGGCTACTGGCAGCGCGCCCTCACCGACCAGCTGTTCACCGACGCGGTCATCGTGTGCGAGGGCGACGAGCCCTACGCTATCCGCGGCCTGATCAGCGCCGGGGTCGGCATCGGGCTGATGCCGGCCATGGCCAGGCGGCTGGCGTCCGACCCGCCGGTCGGCTGGCTGCACCTGGATGTCCCCTGCCGGCGTACGCTCAGCCTGGTCTGGCGGGCCGACGCCTACCAGCCCGCCGCGGCCCGGGCCCTGGTCGAGTTCGCGGCCGGCTACTTCCGCACCTGGCGCGGCGAGGGCTAGCCCTAGGACAGCCCTAGTCTTCGAACAGCCCTAGTCTTCGAACAGCCCTAGTCTTCGAACAGCAGGGAGTCGAGGCCGCGGCGGACACCCACGGCGTCCGCGACCCGGCGTACGGCGAGCAGGGTGCCGGCCACGTACGGGGCCGGGGTCAGGCCCGGGTCGTGCCGCATGACCAGCCGCTCTCCCGGGCCGCCGAACACCACCTCGGTGCTGACCACGAAGCTGGGCAGCCGGACCGAGTGGACCCTGGCCCCGCCGATCCCGGCGCCGCGCGCCTCGACCGGGCCCTCGAGCTCGTCGAGCGGCACCGCGCTACCCGGCTCGCGCACCTGGCCCAGGGTCTCGGCGAGGTCGCGCGCGGTGCCGCTGGGCACGTCGGGCTTGGTGTCACTGGCGTAGTCGATGATCTCCCAGTGGCTGAGGTGCCGCGCGGCCATCGCGGCGGCGTGGCGCAGCACCGCGGCCATGACGGAGAAGTTTCCGGCCGCGATCACGCCGACCCCGCGGTCGCGGGCCAGCCGGTCGAGCTCGGCGTAGTCGTCCGCGGTCAGGCCGCTGGTGCCGATGACCACGTGCGCCCCGGCCTCGACCGCGGCCCACGCGTTGGCCCGGACCGCGGCGGCGCTGGTGAAGTCGATCAGGACGTCGGCGGGGACGGCGGCCAGCGCCTCGGCGGCGGTTGCGTAGACCGCGCCCTGCCCGGCCGCCGACCGGGAGACGCCCGAGGTCAGCGTCAGGTCATCGGCGGCGTCGATGGCAGCGAGGATCGGCGGCGCCGTCCAGCCGGTGAGGCCCGCGAAACAGAGTTTGATCATGGGTTGACCCTAGATCGCGGCCTGTTGCGCCGGTACGGTTCTTCCGGTGGCAGCCGATGCGGCCCGCCACCGGACGAACCTTGCTTCCGCGATCAGTAGCTGACCTCGCGGACCCGGCGGCCCGGCCGCGGCGCGGCGCTGACCTCCGCTGCGGCGGCTGGGAGCAGCAGCTTGTCCAGTAGCCAGGCGCTGACCGCGATTATCAGCGCGGCGTCCAGGTAATGGCAGGCCATCGCGCCTACGTACGTCGGGCCGCCCCAGGCATTGGCGGTGAAGTTCGGGTCGAGTCCGCCAGTGACCTGCTCGCCAACGCGCCAGAAGCTGTAGCCGATCACCGCCAGCGGCGGCAGCGCCGCCGCGGACCGCCACGACACCTGCCGCAGCGTTGCCACCAGGCGTGACGCGGCGCTCCTGCCCAGCGGGGCGAGCAGCAGCAGCCCGCTGCCCCGGCCAGAACGGCGGCCGTGCCGCCACCTGGCGACGCCGTACAGCGCGCAGGCCACGCCCGCCGCGATGAGCTGCTGTGCCCAGGCTGACGTGCCGGGAAGGTGCGTTTCCCGGATCGGCGACCGGTGCAGGTACCGAAAGAAGCCGGTCGCGATGCCGACGGCCGCGAGGCTGGCGGCGGAGACGGATAGGAGCGGAGAGATCTGCCGGGTGATCCGGGAGATCGCGTGGCTGGTTTCGTTTGTCATGCGATCAGGCTGCCCGGCGGACCAGGTGGCTGCCGTCGGCCTGGCGTCTCGACCCGGCCCCCCTCGGCCGGCTGAGAGCCGCCGCGGCCTCAGTCGCCAGAACGATGCCCAGGTCCGCCTCGCGACCGATCGGCGCGGACCAGCGCCCAGGCTATGGTCACAAGTATGGTGATCACGGACCAAGCCGCCACGCCGGGGCCGCCGTTGCTCGCCCGCCTCTGGCCGCGGATGGCCGACCGGCCCGCCCCGGATCTCATTGACGGGGCGATAGCCGCGGGCTGCTTCGTCGCCTTCACCGTACCGGTCCTGCTCGGCGCGGGACCGGCCCACCCGGCGGGTGCCGAGGCCGTCTTCGGCGCCATGGCCGCGGCGCCGCTGATCGTCCGGCGCAAGTGGCCGGTCGCTGTGGTGCTGGTGGTCGCTGCGGTCTACGTGGCCGCGGCCCTGGCCGACGTGGCGTTCACCCCGTTCATCAGCAATGCCGGGCCCGATCTGGCGATCGCGGTCTTCACCGCGGCCGACCGGAGCCGGCGGCTGTGGTCGCTGACGGCGGCCGGCGTGGCCGGCGCTGCCACCTGGGCCTCGCTCCCGCTCGCCATCGGTTTGCATCCGCACCACGACCAGGATGCGGTCCAGCTCATCGCGGTGGTCGCGGCCTGGCTGGCCGGCGACATGGTGCGGGCCATCCGCGGTTACCGTCAGCAACTGCAACTGGTACAGCGCCGCCGGGCCGTCGAGGAACTCCGGCTGGCCCGGGCGGAGGAACGGCTGCGGCTGTCCCGGGAGGTGCACGACGTGGTGTCGCACAGCCTGAGCACAATCGCGGTGCAAGCCGGCGTGGCGCGAGTGGTATTCGCTGAGCAGCCCGGCCAGGCGGGTGCCGCGCTGTCCGCCATCGAGACAGCCAGCCGGTCCGCGCTTGACGAGCTGCGCAAGCTGCTCCGGCAGATCCGCGACCCCGAAGTTCCCGACGAGGCAGCGACGCCCACGCTCAGCGACCTGCCCGAGCTCATCGGCAAGCTGCGCCGGGTCGGCCTTGACGTCAGCTACCAGAGCACCGGCCATCCGCGGCCTTACAGTACCGCCGTGAAACTGTCCGCGTACCGCATCGCGCAGGAGGCGCTGACCAACGTGACCAAGCACGCCAGCGGAGCGCGGACCAGGGTCCAGGTCGATCACGGCGCCGACGAACTCACCGTCACGGTGACCGACGACGGCGGTCCCAACCCCGTACGATCGGTCGCCAGCGGCGGTCTGGGCATCCACGGCATGCGGGAACGAGCCGAACTGCTCGGCGGCACGCTGACAGCCGAACCGGGGCCGGGTGGCGGCTTCACCGTCACCGCCCGGCTGCCGGTCCGGAAAGAATCGAGGTGATCGTGGACGCGCCGCGCCCGGCCCGTGATATCCGGGTACTGATCGCCGACGACGAGGCGCTCGTCCGGGCCGGGTTCAAGGTGCTGGTCGACTCCGCCCCCGGGCTCAGCGTGGTCGGCGAGGCCAGCGACGGCGTCCAGGCGGTCCGCCAGGCCCGGGCGCTTAAGCCGGACGTGGTGCTGATGGACATCCGGATGCCGGTCATGGGCGGGCTGGAGGCGACCAAGGTCATCCTCGACGGCGGCCAGGATCCGCCGCCCCGGATCCTGGTCGTCACCACCTTCGATCAGGACGAGCACGTCTTCGAGGCGCTGCGCGGCGGCGCCAGCGGGTTCATGCTGAAAGACACCCCGCCGGAGAAGCTGCTCGAAGCCATCACGATCGTCGCCGCGGGCGAAGCCCTGCTCGCCCCCGCCATCACCCGCCGCCTGATCGCCGAGTTCGCCCGGCAGCCCCGCGCCGCCACCCGGTCCGCCGAGGACGCTCTCGCGCAACTCACCGAGCGGGAACGCGACGTGCTCCAGCAGGTGGCGGCCGGGAGATCCAACACCGAGATCGCCGCCGCCCTGTACCTGTCCGTGGCCACGGTCAAGACCCATATCAGCCGGCTGCTCGACAAGCTGGACTGCCGCGACCGCGCGCAGCTCGTCGTGGTCGCGTACGAGACCGGCGTCGCCATCCCCGGCCAGCGGTGACCGGTCGGCAATCTAGGGTGAGCTGCCGCGGAGGAGGTAGGCGGAGCTGAGCAGTTCGGGCTGCTCGCGCAGCTCGCTGGCCAGGCCGGAGAAGCGGATCCGGCCGCCCTCCATGACGTGGGCCTGGCGGGCCAGGCCGAGCGCGACGGTGGCGAACTGCTCGATCAGCAGCACGCCGGTGCCGGATTCGGCCACCGTCGGCGATCACCGGGATCAGCCGGCCGACCACGACCGGGGCCAGGCCGAGGGACAGCTCGTCGATCAGCAGGTAGCGGGGCTGCGAGATCAGCGCCTGGGCCAGCACCACCATCTGCTGCTCGCCGCCGGACAGGGTCCGGGCGGCGGCGGTGAGCCGCTGGCCGAGCTGGGGGAACAGCTCGAGGACCCGCTCCCGGCCGGCCTGGGCCTGCTCGCGGGTCAGCGCGTAGCTGGCCACCCGCAGGTTGTCCTCGACGGTCAGGTCGGGCAGCAGCCGGCGGCCCTCGGGCACGATCGCGACGCCCGCCTGCCTGATCCGCTCCGGGCGGCGGCCCGCGATGTCGGTGCCGTCCAGGAGCACGGCGCCGGCTTTCGGCCGCAGCACGCCGCCGACGGCCAGGACCAGCGTGGACTTGCCCGCCCCGTTCGGCCCGAGCAGCGCGGTGACCTGGCCGGACGCGATCTCCAGCGAGACGTCCCTGACCACCGCGCGGCCGCCGCGCTCGACGGTGAGCTCTTGCAGGACCAGCGACGTACTCACCTTCAGGCCCTCCGGCTCGCTCATGCCACCCCCAGATAAGCGCGGATCACGGCCTCGTCGCGGAGCACCGCGGCGGTCGGGCCTGAAGCGATCAGCTTGCCGAAGTCGAGCACCGCGGTCGTCGCGCAGCAGGCCGAGACCAGGCTCATGTCGTGGTCGACCAGGATGGCCAGCGCGCCGGTGTGCTCGGGGATGCGCCTGATCACCGCGGCCAGGTGGCTGGTCTCCTCGTCCGGCAGCCCGGCGGCGGGCTCGTCCAGCAGCACCAGCCGCGGCCGCCCGACGACGGCCCGCGCCACTTCGACCAGCCGGCGCTGGGCGGCCCCGAGCGTGCGCACCGGAGTCTCCGGGGCCGCGTCGAGGCCGGTGAACGTGATCGCGTCCAGCACGTCACCGCGCCGGGAGGCGCCGCCGAGCTTCGAGTGCTCGTGCACCATGGCCACGTTGTCGAACACGGAAAGCTCCTCGATGGCCTGCTCGGTCTGGAACGTCCGGCGCACCCCCCAGCGGGCGCGGCGGTAGTGGGCCATCGACAGCAGGTCTACCCCGAACGCCCGCACGGTGCCCGCGGCCGGCCGGACGAAGCCGCTCAGCACGTTGAAGAACGTGGTCTTGCCGGCCCCGTTCGGCCCGATGAGCCCGCAGGTCCCCTGCTCGAAGATCAGGCTCATGGAGTCCAGCGAGGTGACACCGCCGTAGCGGACGGTGAGGCCGTTGACTTCGATCATTCCGCGTCACCTCCCCGCGTGGACCTGCGGCGGAGATTGCGGCCCAGTAGACGGCGCAGCCGGGCCAGATCCCTGGGCACCTGGTCGGCCAGCCCGGCCGGCGCGGTGGTCAGCACCTGAAGCACGCCGAGCCCGAACAAGATGATGAGCCAGTCGGCCGAGACGCCCCAGTTGTTGAGCAGGGCGGGGAGGAACTGGTAAAGGAACCCGGCGACCACCGCGCCCCACAGGCTGAACACGCCGCCCATCAGCGTCACGGCCAGCAGTGTGATCGAGTCCTGGGTGGGGAAGCCGATCGAGTACAGGTAGTGGATCGCGCCGGCCAGCACGCCGCCCGCGACGCCGGTGATGAAGGACGCCAGTGCGAACGCCCACAGCTTGTAGAACCAGATGTTGATCCCCGCGGCCAGCGCGGCGGGCTCGCTCTGCCTGATCGCTGCCCAGGCGCGCCCGGGCCTGGTCTTGATGTGCGCCAGGACCAGCGCGAACATCACGATCGCGACCACCATCGAATAGCGGTAGTAGGCCGGATCGCTGGCTGCGATGCTGGGCCGGCGAATCGGCGGGATGTGCAGCAGGCTGCCGTTGTAGCCGAGGAACCCGTGGCCGCCGTTCGGGAAGTTCACCGTGGCCAGCACCACCGTGATGCTGCCCGCCAGCATCAGCGTGATCAGCGCCAGATACAGGCCGCGCAGCCGGAGCGCGGGCAGCCCGATCAGCAGGCCCGCCATCATCGTGATCAGGCCCGCCTCCAGCAAGACGAGCGGGTAAGGCTGGGTGGTGGCGAACAGCAGCCGGGCGGCCGCCCAGGCGCCGATGGCGAGCACGGCGGCCTGGCCGAGCGAGAACAGGCCGACCCGCCCGACCAGCAGGCCGAGGGCCAGCGTCACCATCGAGTACACGGCCACCTGGGTCATCGTGTCGATGTAGTACAGGCTCAGCAGTTCCGGCAGCGCGAAAAAAGCGAACAGCAGCAGCACCGTCGTGATGGAGGCCTTGATCAGCTGCGGGCGGGTGGGCCGGCGGGCGATACGGGCCGGGCTCGCGCGCTCGACCGTGGCCCGCACGGTGCCGCTCACTAGGCCTCCTCGCGGGACTGGGTCATGACCTGGTGCCGGGACAGCACGAGCAGGCCGATCGCGGCGATCACGAACGGGGTCATGTCCCGGTAGCTGGTCAGCGAGGCGATCGGGGTCAGCAGGTCGTGCAGCAGGCCGATGACAATCGCCGCGACGAACGTGACCGTGATCGAGCGGAGCCTGGCGATCAGCACCGCGGCCAGCGATGAGATCACCAGGAAGGTGAGCGTGGTGGCGTCGAGCGCGACCAGGTCGGCCAGCAACAGCCCGGCGAGGCCGCCCAGGATGCCGCAGCCAAGCCAGGCCGCGGCTTCCACCCTCCTGACCGGCACGCCGAGGGTCGCGGTGATGTCGCGGTCGTTGGCCATCGCCCGCATGGCCGTGCCGAGCTTGGTGAACCGCAGGAACGCGCCGGTGGCCACGGTGAGCACCACGCCAACCGCCAGCGCGATCACCTGCGTCCAGGTCACCTGGATCTGGGCCACCGTGAAGCCGCCGTTGTCGGTGGGCAGCGTGAGCGAGCGCGCCTGGCCGCCGCTGGCCGTCCAGAGCAGGTCCATCACGCCGTACAGGATGAGCGTCAGCCCGATGGTGGCTACCGCCTTGATCAGCGGATCCCTTTTCGCCAGGGCCGGGCCGAACAGCAGCCCGTAGCCGAGGGTCACCACCCCGGCCACGGCCACGCAGGCCAGCCAGCCGACCCAGCCGGGCGCGCCCGCCCTGGTGGTCAGCGACCAGGCGATCAGCGCGCCCAGCGCGCCGACTGCGCCGAAGGCCAGGTAAAGCACCCCGGTCGCCCGGTACAGGACGACCAGCCCGACCCCGGACAGGGCGTACACCCCGCCCAGGGCCAGGCCGCTCACGATGAACGGCTCGAAGTCCACCCAGGGTGGCATCAGCGACCCTGCTCGGTCATAAGGGTCACGGTGCGTTGGCCGCGGTCCCGGCGGTGCTCCGGTACTGCGCGATCTGCGGGTCGGCCGCCGAGATCGGCGTGCAGCCCTGCGCGGTGGTCATCTTGCCGTTGTTCGCCGTGACGGTGTAGTCGGCATTGTTCGGGATGTGCAGCGGGTAGTCGCCGTACGTCCACAGCTGGCACAGCATGCCGGTATTGAAGTCCTTCACCGCCTTGAACGCGGCGTTGACGCTCTGCACGGTGTACGGCCCGGTGATCGACTGCAGCGCGTGCACCGCGATCTCGGCCTCGGTGAAGCCCATCTGGCTGAAGCTGCCGATGCCGCCCTGGACCGACGAGCCGTACTGCTTGAGGATCGCCTTGTACAGGTTCATCGCGGTGGTGTTCGTGCCGTCGGGCGGGGTCAGTTCGGCGTTGACGAACAGCTTGCCGTTCCACTTGGAGCCAAGCGACTGGGCCAGGAAGTCCGTGTTGCAGGGCGTCGAGCAGCCCCACAGCTTGACCCGGTTCTCCAGGCCGAGCTTCTGCGCGGCCTGCAGGATGACCAGCGCCTGCGGCGGGGTGAAGTTGAGCACCACGGCGCCGTTCGGCCCGGCGTCGTTGACTTCCTTGATCGCCACCGAGCTGGCGTCGGTGATCGGCACGTTCTCGGTCAGCTGAACGATCGGGGTGTTCGCGGCCTTGGCCAGCGCGGCCGGCCCGGCGGCGACGTACCCGGTGCCCGGGACGTTGGCCTGGTCGAAGACGACCTTCGAGACGTGCTGGGCGAGCGCGTACTGCACCGCCCCGTCCGAGCTGTACCGCGGGCCCATGTTGACCGCGGCGCTGTTCGGGGTCGAGTAGCACTCGGGTGCGATCCCGGAGTCGATGATGTAGAAGCCGAGCTTCTGCCAGTAACCGCTGTCGATCGAGCACTCGATGATGGAGGTGTTGCCGACGATGCCGACCACCTTGTCGGTCTGTACCAGCTGCTTGGCGTCGGCCGCGATCTGCGCCGGATTGGTCTGCTCGGTCGCGATGTAGAGCTTGATCGGGTGGCCGTTGATGCCGCCGTTGGCGTTGACGCAGTCGAAGTAGGCCTTGGCCATGTTCGGGATGTCGGTGAACGAGGTGCCCGGCTGGTTGGTGGCGATGGCGCCGAGCGGGATCGGGGTGCCGGTCGCCGCGACCCCGGGCTTGGTGCCGCAGCTCGACGTGCTGACGGTCGCGGCGCTGGCCGAGCTGGACGAGCTGCTGGCCGGGGTCGACGACCCCGTGCCGCTGGCGGTGCTGCTGCTACTGCTACTGCAGCCGGCCGCGGCGAGGCCGAGAGCGGCGGCGAGCAAGATTGTTCTTCGCGCGGAGATATGTCTTCTCATCTGTTCCCCTCGGGGCGGTGAGTTTATCAATTCACGGTCACGACGATCTTGATGGCGTCTGGCGGCCTGCTCATCGCGAATTCGAACGCCTCGGCCGCGCGGGCCAGCGGGAAATGGTGCGAGAACACGTTGGCGAGGGCCGCGCGGCTGGCCGCGACGAGGCGTATCGCCTCGGCGAAATCTTCGGCGGTCGCGCAGCTCGACCCGATGACGTCTATTTCCTTTTCCGGGAAGGCGCCCGGCCGCACCGGCGCCGTCCCCGAGGACAGGCTGACGACCACGACCCGGCCGGCCGACGGCACCATCTCGACCGCCTGGGCCAGCACCCGGGCCTCGCCGCTGGTCTCGACGATGAGCGGCGGGCCCTCGCCGCCGGTCCACTCGCGGGCCTGCCCGGCCAGGGCGTCCGGCGATCCCCAGGCCACGACCTCGGCGCCTAGGCGCTTGGCCAGGTCGCGACGGCCGGCCATCGGGTCGACCGACAGCACCCGCGCGCCGCGGTGGACGGCCGCGACCAGCGTGGCCAGGCCGATCGGGCCGGCGCCGAACACCACCACCTGCTCGCCGGCCCGCAGCCGGCCGCGGGCCAGCGCGTGCACGGCCACCGAGGCGGGCTCGACGAAGCACGTGCTGTCCGGGTCCAGGTCGCCGACCCCGAAGATCAGGCCGGCCGGGACCTCGAGCCGTTCGGCCAGGCCGCCGTCGAGGTGCACGCCGACCAGGCGGAACGCCGGGCAGACGTTGGGCCGCCCGGCGCGGCACGGGTAGCAGCGGCCGCACGGCAGCAGCGGCAGGATCGCGACGCGCTCGCCCGCGGCCGCCTCGCCGTCCCCCGGGTCGTCCACGATCGCGGACACCTCGTGACCCTGGATCCGCGGGTAGAAGTCGCGGCTCCCGGACAGCGCGCCCACGTCACCGGAAAACAGGTGGAAGTCGGAGCCGCAGATACCCACCCGTTCGGGTCGCACGATAACGTGGCCGGCCCGGGCGCGGCGCGGTCCGGTAACGTCCCCCACCACCATCTCGCCGGGTGATCTGGTCACTGCGGCCAGCACTTGCGACCCCTTTCCACGGCCGCCCTGACCAGCGTGAATACTGAGGAGGCTGGCCATTACCGCACGCTAATGCGGAGATTCCCATGACCGCTCACGCCGGACAATGACACGGCGACCAAAACGCCCGCCGGATTACTGGTCCCGGCCACAAGCCGGGGTTCCGGTCAGGAGCGGATTCCGATTCCGAACGGGGCCAGGCCGGGGGCGGGCATGAAGGAACCAGCCGGGCCCTGGTGGTGCATGAGGGGGGTGGGCCCGGCTGGCGTGGCGGGCCTCAGCCGAGGCCCGCCGCCGCGCGAAGGGCGGCGGCCTTGTCGGTCCTCTCCCAGCTGAAGCCGGATTCGTCGCGGCCGAAGTGGCCGTAGGCGGCGGTCTGCCGGTAGATCGGCCTGCGCAGGTTCAGCGCCTCCACCAGGGCGGCGGGCCGCAGGTCGAAGTGGTCACGGACCAGGTCGGCGAGCCCTGCTCTGCTGACCTTTTCTGTACCGAAGGTCTCGATGAGCAGGGACAGCGGCCGGGCGACCCCGATCGCGTAGGCCACCTGGACCTCGGCCCGGTCGGCGAGCCCGGCGGCCACGATGTTCTTGGCCACGTGCCGCGCCGCGTAGGAGGCGGACCGGTCCACCTTGGAGGGGTCCTTGCCGGAGAATGCGCCGCCGCCATGCCTGGCGAACCCGCCGTAGGTGTCCACGATGATCTTGCGGCCGGTCAGGCCGGTGTCGCCGACGGGGCCGCCGATGACGAAGCGGCCAGTCGGGTTGACGTAGAACTCCTTGCGCAGCGCCCCGGCGTCGTAGAGTCCGGGCGGCAGCGCCTGGGTCACTACCTGTTCCCACAGCGCGTCGGGCAGCTTGGCCTCCACGCCGTCCTCGTGCTGGGTGGAGATGAGCACCTTCTCCACCCCCGTCGGCCTGCCGTCCGCGTCGTAGCGCACCGTCACCTGGGTCTTGCCGTCCGGCCGCAGGTACGGCAGCAGCCCCTCGCGCCGCACCTGCGCGAGCCGGCGGGCCAGCTTGTGCGCGAGCACGATCGGCATCGGCATCAGCTCGGGTGTCTCGTTGGTCGCGTAGCCGAACATCATGCCCTGGTCGCCCGCGCCCGCGGAGTCGAACGGGTCGGTGCTGCCCAGGTTGCGCGTGTCGTGCGACTCGTCCACCCCGCGGGCGATGTCGGCCGACTGGCGGTCCAGCGCGGTGATCACGCCGACCGCGTTGCCGTCGAAGCCGAAGTCGCCGGTGTCGTAGCCGATGTCGCAGATCACCTGGCGGGCGATGGCGGCGAAGTCGAGCACCGCCTTGGTGGTGATCTCCCCGGCCAGCACCACCAGCCCCGTGGTGAGCAGGGTCTCTGCCGCGACCCGGGACTCCGGGTCGGCGGCCAGCGCGGCGTCCACGATCGCGTCGGAGATCTGGTCGGCCACCTTGTCCGGATGGCCCTCGGTCACGGATTCGGAGGTGAAAAGGAACCCGCCTTCGGTGCTCATGATGCCTCTCCTACGGGTAGCTCTGCTCCGGGTAGCTCTGCTCTGACCAGGGCGACGCCCGCCACCATGGCGCGTAGCTTCCGCCGGGCCACGTCGGGCACGAGGTGGCGCAGCCCGCAGTCGGGATTGATCATCAGGCGGTCGGCCGGGACGTACTCCAGCGCGCGCCTGATCCGGGACGCGACCAGCTCGGCCGCCTCGACCTCGGGGTTCTTGACGTCGATGACCCCCAGGCCGAGCCACTTGTCCCAGCCGTGCTGCCGGATCAGCCGCAAGTCGTCGAGGCCCTTGCGGGCGAACTCCAGGACGACCTGGTCCACCCGGGCGGCCTTGACCGCGGGAAACAGGAAGTCGTAGTGCCCCTCCCAGGAGGGCCGCGCGTACCGGTTGCCGTAGCACACGTGCAGCGCCCAGCTGACCGGCACGTCCTCGGTCACGATGTTGACCGCCTCGACCGCCAGCTCGACCTGCTCCGGGTACCCGGCCAGGAACGGCTCGTCGATCTGCAGCAGGCCGGCGCTGGCCGCGGCCAGCTCCCTCGCCTCGGCGTTGAGCCGGCGGGCCAGCGCGCGGACCAGGTCGCCCGGCTCGGAGTAGGCGTCGTCCCTGATCCGCCGGGACAGCGAGAACGGCCCGGTAAAGGAGAACTTGATGGGCCGGCTGGTGAGCTGGCGGGTGAACCGGAAATCGTCGGACAGGCCCAGACCCGTAGCGCCCGTGCCGGATTCGCCGGGCAGTTCGGGCAGTTCGGGCAGCGGCCTGGTGACGTCGGCCTCGTAGTAGTCGAAGTAGTCGGTCTTGGCCCGCTGCCGGATGTTCACCCCGGGGATCCGGGCCAGGAAGTAGTCCACGTCGTTGTCCCGGCGCAGCTCGCCGTCGGAGACGATGTCGATGCCCGCCAGCTCCTGGTCCTTGACCGCCGCCTTGATGGCCACCTCGTGGATCTCGGTCATGTGCTGGACGCTGATCCGGCGCTGGTAGTACTCGGTCTTCAGCCGCTCCAGCCACTCGGGCACGGAGTAGGAGCCCACCACGGTCGTCGGCAGCAGCACGGTGTTCGCTGGCTCCATGGCTTTAGTCCCTGGCCTGAACGGTGAGCGTGGTGATGTTGGACCCCGGCCGCTGCCGGAACGGGGTGAACTCGACCCCGAACCCGCGGCGGCTCGCGACCAGCTGGAGCAGCGGGCCGTTCACCCAGTTGACCACGGACCCGTCGTACTTGCCGGGGCCGTAGAACCCGGTCCGGTACTGGTCGCTGCCGGTCAGGAACAGGTCATGACACTGGATACGGCCGAACGGATGCAGCAGCGGGAGCGTCCCTGTGAAGCTGCCGAGCGCCCCGTTGCTGACGTGCATCCGGACGTCACCCTGCCCTTCGATCAGCGGCCTGAGGATCTCGCCGGTCAGCGAGGGGGTGATCTGGTACCTGTCCATGCCCTCCAGCGGGACGTAACGTTCCCGCAGCCGGAGCGCCTCCCACACCGCCTGCCAGAAGCCGACCGCCTGGGCCGCGTCGGCGAACTGCGCGGGGGTGGCCTCGCTCAGCAGTTCGGGCCCGATCCGCAGCAGCCGGTCGATGAGCGGCACCAGGTCATCCCGGCCGGCGCCGAACCGGTCCGCGATCTGGGCGGCGTCGTCCTCGGTCAGGAAGGCCTGCGTCTCGACCTGGTAGGTGCGGCCGTGGATGCAGGCCAGCTCGTCGGTGGGCAGGTTGTCGTAGACGTTGGAGATGTAGACGAGGAAAGCCTTGCCGGCCAGGAACCCGAGGGTGACCGACGGCCGGGTGGCCTCCACCACCAGCGCGCTGACCCGCTCGGCGTGGTGGGCCACGGTGCGGTGGGCCCTTTCCAGGACGTGGGGTGAATAGTCGCCCATCAGGTAGCGGAGCCGGTGGTAGTACTCCCGCCCGTGCCTGCGGTCGAGCTGGAGGAACTCGTCCAGCCAGGTGCGGGCCTGGTTGCCGTTGCCCACGCCGAGCTCGAGCACGTACAGCTCCTCGGGCAGCGCGCGGCGGGCGTCGAGCTCGTCCCAGAGCCGGAACAGCTCCAGGATGAGCTCCCGGGCGGCCTCGGTGTTCCGCGCGTCGCTCTCGCCGCCCGGCAGGGACTGCTCGTACTCCCGGCCGGTGGCCACCTCCCAGTGCGACAGCGCCTGCCAGTAGAGCTGGTTGAACCGCCAGATGCAGCTGTCCCTGCCGGGCACCCACGGCTCCAGCGCCAGCCCGGACTGTTCCTGGAGGGCCTGCTTGACGTGCGCGGCCAGGTTCTCCGGGGCGATATCGCCGCAGCGGCGCAGGTCGAAGGCGATCTCGGTGTCGGTGCCCCCGATCGGCCTGCCGGCCACGGGCTCGCGGAAGTTCTGCTTGTACTGGACCCAGTCGCAGACCACACGGAGCTGGGCCAGGTCGGCGGGCGAGGCGCAGACCGCCTCCATGATCGGGCCGAGCGCCGAACGGGCCGCGGCTGATTCCCGCAGCTTCCTGACCGGCCGCAGGTCAACGTCCATCGCGCACCGCCCGGATGCCTGCTTCGTCGAGGATGCCGGGGACGGCCTGCTCGTTCCCGGCCACCAGCAGGTGCACCCCGGCCACGCCGTCGATCGTGCTCAGCTGCTGGATGGTCTCGGCCGCGAGCCGCGCGCCCTCGGCGGCGGTCTGGTCCGCCGGGACCGCACTCAGCCTGCGGTACACGTCGTCGGGCACGTGCACCCCGGGGACCTTGTCGCGCATGAAGTCCAGCCCGCGCCGGGACCTGACCGCACCGACGCCGGCCAGGACGTAGCACCGCTCGTGCAGGCCGAGCTCGCGGACCTGCGCCATCCACTGGGCGAACGCCGCCACGTCGAAGACAAACTGGGTCTGCACGAACTGCGCGCCGGCGTCGATCTTCTTGCCGAGCCGTTCGGCCCGGAACCCGGCCGGCGGGGCGGAGGGATTCTCCACCGCGCCGAGGAAGCAGTCGGGAGGCGGCTTCAGCGCCCGGCCGGACAGCACGGCGCCCTGGTCCCGCATGTGCCGCAGCGTCCACAGCAGCTGCACGCTGTCCAGGTCGAAGACCGGCTTGGCCTCAGGGTGGTCGCCGAACTTGGGGTGGTCGCCGGTCATCACCAAGACGTTGCGGATGCCGAGGGCGGAGGCCCCGAGCAGGTCGGACTGCAGCGCGATGCGGTTGCGGTCCCGGCAGGTCATCTGCATGACCGGCTCCAGTCCGGCTTCCAGCGCGGCGAGGCTGCCGGCCCAGCTGGCCAGCCGGACGTTGGAGCCCTGGTTGTCGGTGATGTTGACCGCGTTGACCCAGTCCCGCAGCAGCGCGGCGGTGGCGCTGATCGGGTCCGTGCTCGCCCCTCGCGGCGGACTGATCTCCGCCGTCACCGCGAAGCTGCCTGAGGTCAGGCGGTCACGCAGGCTCATGAACCCCCCAGGGCCGACCGTTGGCGAGGGACGGGACCGTCACCGTCAGTATCGCCGGCCTCACGAGTCCACAAGTCCTCGTCCCGCCCCTGCCAGTAGTTCAGCCACGAGCTCTCGCCCCAGCGGCGGTGGTCGACGGGCCGGTGCAGCAGCCGCAGGTCGGCGGCCCGGCCCTGGCTGGCCGCGCGCTCGTAGGCCTCGACCCAGACGCAGGGCAGGCTGGGGTAGACCTCGCAGGAGCCGTCCGTGCCAACCCCGCCGCAGGGCCCGTTGCGCAGTTCCTTCGGGCAGCCCATCGGGCACACGTAACCGGTGACGGGCAGCGCGCACTGACCGCACATCCGGCAGCCGAACAGGGCCTGTTTCGCCTGCCGCTCCGTGCCGGTGAACAGCGGGCGGGCCAGGCCGGACGCCTCGATCCTGGCGCTGAGCCAGCGCAATCCCGGGCGCGGCCGCATGGCCCGCTGCAGGCTGTAGGCCAGGCGGGTCCCCAGGCGGGGATGCGCGGGAATGGGCGGCCTGGCGGTCACCAGACCGTCCGGGCGGGCGTAAATTGCGCGCGGCAGCTATTTACGCTCCGGTTACAAATGAATTGCAACCGGTATTCGCGGGCGACAGCGCATCCCATGCTAGATATGCTCGGTGTTAGTGGTCCCGGATACAACCACGGCCGCCACAAGCTTCCCGCTAGTCCGTTGTGAGCGGCGACAAGCAACCCCGCGAAAACCCGCATTAATAGTTGCCTGGCACAAATTTTCCGGGCTGGATTTGTGGTCCTTAATAACGACTGCTGACCCACACCGACAGGTGGGCTGGTTCCAGGGATCGGGTTACCACCTGGGCCAGGTCATCGCTGACCGAGTCCAGGTCGACGGCGTCCTGCAGTCGGCCGGCGAAGGCGGCGACCGCCGCGTGGGCGTCGTAGCGGGCCCGGTTGAACCGCCGGTCCACCACCCGCTGGACCCGGTGCCGCACCGGGTTGAACAACGCGGCCGCGGCCAGCGTCGCGGCCGCCACCGCGACCGGAGACCTGATCGTGAACACCTGCGTGGCCAGCAGCACCAGCCCTGCGTACACCCCCACCAGCAGCCCGGTCACGATCGCGTACGCCAGCGTCCGCGAGACGATCCGGTCGATGTCGAACAGGCGGTAGCGCAGGATGGCCACGCCGATGCACAGCGGCACCGCGAGGAAGCCGACCACGGCGAAGACGGCGCCCACTGGCGTCTGCCCGGCGAGCATGGCGAGGGCGACGCCGGCGAAGGCGAGAGCCGAGCCGGTCATCAGCCACTTCAGCTGCTGGCGGCGGTCGCCGGACGAGCGCCGGTAGCCGAGCACCTGACGGGCCAGCGAGGCGAGCCAGCAGGCCGCCAGCACCGGGAAGAACACCGATTGCACCACGTTGAACCAGCCGGCAGCGGGATCGTTGCCGTACAGCAGGAACAGGTTTCCTGAGGAGTCGACCTGCGGGTGATGGCCGGCGATGGCGCGCAGGGTAAAGAAGACGGCGCCGACGATCCACAGCAGGCCCACCGCGACATAGCCGCGAGCCGGCCACCTCCACCGCGGCGACGGCAGCCTGCCGTCGGGGAACAGCAGGACGACCAGCCCGAACATCATGACCGCGGGTGCCCAGCCGGGCTGCGCGAGCAGCGCCAGCCAGCCGAGCGGCAGCCCGCCGTGACGGAGCCGGTAGTCCGCCACCGTGTAGAAGCTGGCGTCCTCGCTGAGCGCGCCGGAGAGCGCCCCGCCGAGCATGATCCAGCCGAGCGGGTTGCCCGGCCTGCGCCAGGCCACCACCAGGCCCACAAGCCCGAACGGAGCCACCACCCAGACGGGCACCGAGCCGCCGCTGGCGTCCAGGTTCTGGTGCGCCAGGCCGGCCAGCGGCACGGCCGCGATCACCAGCGCGAGCAGCGCGGCGCCGCAGGCCAGCACCGCCGCCCGCGCTGGTCCAGGCCGTTCCCACCCCATGCAGGCCACCGTACGCCCGGACCGTTCCGGGAACGTTACCGCTCGGCGGCAGATCGGGGCTCTAGCCGGCCAGCCGGAAGGCGAGCTGGGTCACCCACTTGCTCATGTCGGGCTCCTGTCGGGGGTCGGTCAGGTAGCTCTCCAGCCGGCAGCCCCACCGCTCGCCGCTCTCGCCGGGGGTCATGTCCCAGGTCAGACTCTGTTCGGCCGCCCAGTCCAGCAGCGCCTTGGTGGCCGCCACGAGCTCGCTGGGGTGGCCCACGTGGGTGAGCGTGGCGTACCGCCCGGCCGGGAGCACGCCGGATATCACGCGGTCATCGCCGGCCACGGCCGCCGCGACCGGCGCGCCCGCTTCGACCTCGAGCTTCCCCGCCATGTCGATCACGTTGTACTTCCAGAACGGCGCGCCGGCCGGGGCCGCGCCCCGTTCGCCGAGCCAGGCGAAGACCTCCTGGTTCAGCGGGGGCACGACCGCACCGAGCTCCGCCATGGTCACCTGCACCCTGATCGCGGAGTAGGGCTGCTCGGGGCGGGTCACGATTCCCGGTGCTGACGACATCTGATCATCCTCCCGTTGTGTCGATTGGCTGCTGTAGTTCGGTCACCCACTGCTCGGGATCGGGGCACCAGTTCAGCGTGACCTCGCGGGCGTAGCCGGCGGATTGGTACCCGTTGGCGTCGATCCACCGCGCCAGCGCCTGGCCGGTCGGCAGCACGTCATCCATGGAGCCGTGGTGGATGATGGCCGCCGCGCTCTCCACCTCCGGCAGGTCCACGACGCTCAGGCCGTGGTCACCGCCGGGCGGAACGGTCACGGGCACGGCGGCGTGCACGACGATGCCGCCCTGGGCCGTGTCCTCGTAGTACGCCACGGCCGGGCCTGCCGCCGGGATGTCGGCACAGGCCAGCCGGTGCCACAGGTCGTGGTAGAGCGGCTGGATGACCGGCGTGATGGCCTCCGGCTCATACCCCGCGGCCACGCCGGTCAGCTCGGCCAGCCGGACCGGCGCGAGGCGTTTGACGACGATCCCGTCGGCCGGCACCCGGGCCCCGTCCTCGATCGTCATCAGCCGCCCCTCGACCCGGGCGAGCCGGGTCGTCTCGGCGTCGATGGTGGCCTGGATCTCCGCCCGGCGCAGCCTGAGCATCCCGCGCAGTTCCGCCGCGCTCACCTTCTCGTCGAGGATCGCCTGCACCTGCTGCAGGGTGAAGCCGAGGTCCTTGAGCGCGATGACGCGGTTCAGCTCGTCGAGCTGGCTCGCCTGGTAGAAGCGGTACCCGGTGGCCGCGTCGACGCAGGCAGGCCGGATCAGCCCGATCGCGTCGTAGTGCCGGAGCATCCTGACCGAGACGCGGCCGTGCCGTGCGAACTCCCCGATGCTGAACATGACGTGTCCGGTCTACAGCCTCACACCGTGTCAGGGTCAAATCTTCTCACAGCCGGACCGGGGGCCGTGTGGTGGACCTGGCGAGAGCATCCGCATGTCATCCTGTATTCCGGGGGGCGGTCGCGGCCTGATGCTGACGGAGATCGCGACGGCAGAGGGCGGCATTGTCGTCGGAAAGGGGCGCGGCCAGCCTATGAAGCACCTGGTGCGCGGATCGGTGAGCAGCCACTGCTGCGAGGATGCGCGATGCCCTGTCGTTGTCGTACCGCCAGCCGAAGGGCCCGGCAGGTGAGCAGGCCGGACGTGGCCATGTACGCGCTGCTGACCGATGGCAGCACGGTGGAGGTCAGGTCGGCCCGGCGGCAGGATGCTGAGGCGGTACGCGCGATGCACGCTGCCATGTCACCAGACAACATTTACCTGCGGTTCTTCAGCATGAGCCCGAGCGCGGCCGATCAGGAAGCCAGGCGGGTCTGCCGCGAGCCGGATTCCGATCATGCGGCGCTGCTGGCCTGGCAGGGTGACCGGATGGTCGGCGTCGGCGCTTACGAGCTCGCCGGGAAGCCCGGCGTGGCGGAGGTCGCGTTCGCCGTTGCTGATGACATGCACGGCCGCGGTATCGCCAGCGTGCTGCTCGAGCACCTGGTCTGGCAGGCGCGGCAGCGCGGCCTGCGGGCGTTCACCGCGGAGACGCTGGCGCATAACTCGGCGATGCTCCGGGTATTCGCTGACGTCGGCCTGCCGGCGAAGCGGCGGATAGCCGGGGGCACGGTCGAGCTGACCTTTCCCCTGCCCGGCAGCGACGACAATTACCGGCTGGGCAATTACCTGGAGTCCGTGGCGAGCAGGGAAAGCCGGGCGGATGTGGCGAGCCTGCGTCCGCTGCTGCAGCCGCGGTCGGTCGCCGTGGTGGGCACGAGCTGCCGTCGCGGCACCGTGGGCCGGGCCATCCTGCGCAACATCGTGACGGGCGGCTTCACCGGGCCGGTCTACGCGGTAAGTCCGCATGCCCAGACCATGGAGGGAGTGCCCTGCGTGGCGTCCGTCGACGACCTGCCCGGGCAGGTGGACCTGGCGGTGATCGCGGTGCCGCCGTCCGCGGTGCCCGAGGTGGCGGCGCAGTGCGGCCGCAACGGGGTCCGAGCCCTGGTCGTCATCAGTTCTAGCCGGGGCGCCGCGGGCGCGGAACTGCTGGCCGTCTGCCGTCAGCATGGCATGCGGCTGCTCGGGCCTAACTGTTTCGGCGTGATCGTGCCCTGGATCGGCCTGGACGCGACCTTCGCCGCCGACCACCCGGTCCGCGGTGTGGCCGGCCTGATGGTGCAGTCCGGCGGGGTGGGGATCGCGCTGCTGGAGCAGATGTCAAGGCTGGGGATCGGCGTGTCCTCCTTCGCGTCGGCCGGCGACAAGTACGACGTGTCCCCCACTGACCTGCTGACCTGGTGGGCGCAGGATGAGGTGACTCAGATAGCGGTCCTGTACGTGGAGTCTTTCGGCAACCCGCGCAAGTTCGCCGGCACGGCCCGCCGGGTCGCGCAGCGGATGCCGGTGCTGACCGTCATCGGCGCCCGGTCCCCGGCGGGCCACCACGCGGCCTCGCACACCACGGCGGCAGCGACCCCGCTGATCAACCAGCGGGCCATGTTCGACCTGGCGGGCGTCATCGCCACGACAAGTCTCGGCGAGCTTGTCGATACCGCCGCGCTGCTGGCCTGCCAGCCGCTGCCGGCTGGTAACCGGGTGGCGATCGTCGCCAACGCCGGCGGCGCGGCCGGGCTGGCCGCCGATGCCTGCGCCGACCACGGCCTGCGGGTCGTGGAGCTCGGCGTGGCCACGCAGCGCGCGCTGCGCAAACTGCTGCCGCCCGCTGCGGTGGTGACCGGGCCGGTGGATACCAGCCTGGTGGTGACGACGGAGGCCTTCCGTGCTTGCGTGGAGGAGGTGGCCGCCGACGACAGCGTCGACGCGGTGCTCGCGGTCGCGGTGCCCACGGCTTTCTCCGACCTGAGCGCCGCGGTGGCCGAGGCGGTCGTCAGCAAGCCGCTCGCTGTCGCCCTGCTCGACCGGGCCGAATCCGTGCGGCGGCTCAAGCGCCGGCCCGTCGCGCTACCGCCGTCCGGCTCACACGCGGACAGCGGCGCAGCGGCCGGTCCCCCGGCCGACGGCCCGGCGGCGGCTGTCGTCGATTTGGCAGCGGCGGCTGTCACCGGAGTGCCCTGTTACGCTGACCCCGGTAATGCGGCCCGCGCGCTGGGCCACGCAGCCCGATACCGGGCCTGGCGCGGGCGGCAGCGCGGCAAGGTCCCCGTGCTGGAAGGGTTGCGCGCGGCCGACGCGCGCGCCGTGGTCACCGGTTTCCTGGCCGGCTCGCCGACAGGCGGCTGGCTGCCAGAAGCCAGCGCAGCCGACCTGCTGGCCTGCTACGGCGTCCCGCTGGTGGCCACCATGACGGCGGCCAGCGAGCAGGAAGCCGCCGCGGCCGCCGCGCAGCTCGGCGGCCGGGTCGTGCTCAAGGCCGAGGCCGAGGGGCTGGTACACAGGACCGACGCCCGGGGCGTCAGGGTCGATCTGCGCACCCCGCAGGAAGTGGCCGAGGGCTACCGGGCGCTGGCGGCCGGCCTCGGGCCGCGGCTCCAGCAGGTGCTTGTCCAGCCGATGCTAGACGGCGGCGTCGAAGTGATGATCGGCGTGGCACAGGAGCCCGTATTCGGGCCGCTAGTGGTGTTCGGGTCCGGCGACGCGGCGACCGAAGTGCACGGCGATCACGTGACCCGGCTGACCCCGCTAACCGACGCCGATGCCGAGGAGATGATCCACGCGGTTCGCGCCGCGCCGCTGCTGGCCGGCGACCGGGGCACCCCGCCGGTGGACACCGCCGGGCTCGCTGACGCGCTGCTGCGGGTCTCCAGGCTCGCCGATGATCTCCCGGAGGTCAGCGAGATGGATCTCAACCCCGTCATCGCAACGCAGGACGGCGTTCTGGTGCGTGGACGTGCGGGTGCGGATCAGCCCGGCAGAGCCCAGGGATCACTTCCTGCGCCGGCTGCTGTGAGCACTCGGCAGCGCACGGACGGGTGGCTGGGCGTACGGCCGGGTGGCTGGGTGGCTGGGCGGCGCCCCGGGGGTTGCCGGTGGAGTAGCGTCGGTGATGAGGGTCCGGGTCCGGGAGGCCGCTGAGACCGGTCCCTGCCAGGCGGTTTGGTTCCCTCGGACGAAGGAGGCTGCAGGTGGGCGATCGTCATGAGGCTGGGTGCGGCCGGCCGGGTGCGTGCCAGGGGTCGTGTGGCTGACAATGCCCGGTGGCAGGCTGCAGCGGATTCTGGCGGCGTTGTCCGCCGGGGGGCAAGGGTGGTCCGCTGCCCGGCTGTGCGGGGTATGCCCGGGGATCGCCGGGGTGACCGGTGCCGGTGTGATGCTGATGTCGGGCGAGATACCGGGCGGGTCGCTGTGCACCAGTGACGGGGTGAGCCACCTGATCGAGGAGCTGCAGTACACGCTGGGCGAGGGCCCGTGCGTGGATGCCTACCGGCGGGACACGGTGGTGGCCGAGCCGGACCTGGCCGATCCGGTGACCCGCCGGTGGCCGGTTTTCTCCCCGGCGGCGGTGCAGGCGGGCGCGCGGGCGGTGTTCGGGTTCCCGTTGCGGGTCGGGACGGTGCGGCTGGGGGCGCTGAACCTGTACCGGGACCGGCCCGGTCCGCTGAGCGGCGATCAGCACGCTGACGCGCTGGTGGTGGCGGATGTGGCCGCCCGCTGGGTGCTGGAGGCCCAGGCCGGCGCGCCGCCTGACATGGTGGCTGAGGAGCTGGAGATGGGAGCCGACTTCCATTTCGTGGTACACAACGCGGCGGGCATGGTCTCGGTCCAGGAGCAGATCAGCGTGACCGAGGCGCTGATCCGGTTGCGGGCGTTCGCGTTCAGCCACGACCGGCTGCTGGCCGAGGTGGCCGGGGATGTCGTCGCCCGCCGGCTCCGGCTGGGATGAACCCCGCTGGTCCGGCGCGATTGGGGCCGGAGCGGAGCCGCCGTAGGATGGATGCCGCGGCCCTGGCTCGCGGCTGCCGGCTGTGGCGGGCTGCCGGGCGCCCTGGAGGTGAGTGGAGATGACCCGGGAAGCCGATGTGGTCCGGTCACTGGTCGAGATGGCCGGCACCCTGGTCGAGGACTATGACGTCGTGGACATGCTGACCGGGCTGGCGGACCGGTGCGTCAGCCTGCTCGGCGTCTCCGCCGCCGGGGTGATGCTGGTCTCTCCGGCAGGCAGCCTGGGGCTGGTGGCCTCCTCCAGCGAGGCGATGCGCCTGCTGGAGCTGTTCGAGCTCCAAGAGCAGGAGGGCCCCTGTCTTGATGCCTTCCGCACCGGGGAGCCTGTCGGGCACGAGAACCTGGAGTCCGGGGCCGGGCAGTGGCCGTCGTTCGCCGCCGCCGCCCTGCAGGCCGGCTTCCAGTCGGCGTCCGCGCTGCCGCTGCGGCTGCAGGAGGTGACCCTGGGCGCCCTGAACCTGCTCAGCGTCACCCGGGCACCGATGGCCGAGGCGGACGTCATCGTCGCCCGGGCCTTCGCCGACCTGGCCACCCTCAGCATCACTCAGCACCGCGCCAGCGCCGAGGCGCAGCGCCTGAACGAGCAGCTATCCGCCGCGCTGACCAGCCGGGTGGTGATCGAGCAGGCCAAGGGCGTGATCTCCGAGCGGGCCGGCGTCGACCTAGCCCAGGCCTTCTCCCGGCTGCGGGCCTACGCCCGCAATAGCAACCTGCGCCTGACCGATGTTGCCCAGGCCGCCATCGACGGCGCCCTGGATCCCGCGGCCTGGGCCCCGCCAGCCCGTCCGGTGCGCTCCTGAACACCCGGCGCGGGTACGGCCGGATAAGACCTAGGTGCGTTAGCGATGCGCGAATCATCCAGCGGGGCCAGCGCCCCCGCGCAAGCGATACCGGGACTGCCTGGATCCGGCGTGCGGCCGGCTCGCGGTCTCCCGGCCAGCTGTTCTCGGCGGGACTGGCCCCGGAAGCCGCACTGGGGCTGATCGGCGAGCACGTGGCCGTGGCGCTATCAAGAGCGCGCGGCGCGCCGCGGACGGGGGGGACGCTATGACTGGGTGGCCGGATCAGCCGGTGATCTACGAGATCAACACCGCGGTCTGGCTGACCGGGCTGGCTCGGGCGGCCGGGCGGCGGGTCACCCTGGCCGGCGTGGCGGCCGCCGACTGGGATGCGGTCACCCCGCCCGGCGTGGACGCGGTCTGGCTGATGGGCGTGTGGGAACGGAGCCCGGCCGGGCTGGCCTTGGCAAACGCCAATGCCGAGCTGCAGGCGTCATACCGGGATGCGCTACCGGACCTTCAGCGCGCGGATGTCATCGGATCGCCGTACTGCGTGCGCAGATACGCGGCCGACGCGGGCTTCGGCGGCCCCGACGCGCTGGCCGTGGCGCGTGCCGCCCTAGCTGAGCGCGGCACGCGGCTGATCCTGGACTACGTGCCCAACCACGTCGCCCCCGATCACCCATGGGTAAGCAGCCGCCCAGAGCTGTTCATACGCGGCGACGAGGACGACATCAAGGCCGATCCGGCGGGCTGGATGGCAGCCGCCGGGCATGTGCTGGCCCATGGCCGCGACCCGTACTTCCCGCCCTGGTCCGATGTCGTGCAGCTCGACGCGTTCTCGCCGGCCATGCGCGCCGCGACCGCCGACACGCTCGCGGATATCGCCGGGCAGTGCGACGGGATCCGCTGCGACATGGCAACGCTGATGATCAACCGGATCTTCGACAGGACCTGGGGCAGCCGGGCCGGCCCCGAGCCGACCCAGGAGTTCTGGTCGGCCGTGCTTGGCGAGCTGCGCGCCCGGCACCCGCACACGGTGATGATCGCCGAAGGCAACTGGGATAAGGAGTGGGAGCTTCAGCAGCACGGCTTTGACTTCTGCTACGACAAGCGGCTCTATGACCGGATCATCGGCCGGGACGCGTCCGCCGTCCGGGACCACCTGCGCGCGGACCCGAGCTACCAGTCCCGGCTGGTGCGCTTCCTGGAGAACCATGACTTGCCCCGCATCGCCAGCCGCCTTTCTGGCGATGCCGAGCGGGCCGCGGCCGTGGCCATCGCCACGCTGCCCGGCGCGACCTTGTGGCATGAAGGACAGTTCGAAGGCCGCCGGGTGCGGCCACCGCTCTTCCTCTCGCGCTGCCCGGATGAACCGCCGGACCTTGACCTCGTCGGCTGGTACCACCGCCTGCTGGCCGCCGTGGCCGGCCACCATGTGCGGGCAGGCGCGTGGCGGCTGCTGGAGGCCGGCGGCTGGCCCGGCAACCAATCCTGCGCCAACCTGGCCGCCTGGTCCTGGGCGGGGGAATACGGCGGGAACCGGCACCTGGTGGTGGTCAACCTGTCCGGCCAGCCGGCCCAGGCGCGGGTCCCGCTGGACTGGCCAGAGCTGCCCGGCCGCAGCTGGCAGGTCACCGACATCCTCGGGCAGAGCGTGTTCGAGCGGGACGGCGGGGAGCTGGCCAGCCCCGGGTTGTTCGTTGACCTGGGACCGTGGCAGTTCCACCTGCTTGCCCTGCAGTGATCGACCATGGCCGGGGTGTGGTGTCTGCATTCAAATGGTTGCCTGGCCAGGCAGTTAGGTGCGGCGCCATCGGGCAAACGCAGGGAAGTTCTGTCCGGTTATATCCCTGTATCCCTCTGGTTGTGTATCACCGCGCGCCAGCCTTGTCTCCGGATTGGTATGCAGGACAGTCACGAGGACCGGAGGGTCGATGAACCGGGGTTCCCCAGGGATACCCGGCGGCGCCTCGGACCCTGGCTGCGCGCGCTCGCGGGAATATGCCTGGCCGCCGCCATGGCATGCGGAGCCACGATGGTGACGGGCGGCGGTACCGCGTCGGCGCACACCCTGATCAGCAACCCCGCGCCGAGCGGGCCATGCTCCCCGGCGTCCCCTAACGTGGCCGTCAGGGTGCCCGCACCGACGTACTGCCTGATGGCTCAGCCGGATGACACGAAGGTGAAGCTGACATGGGACCATGCCGCGGGAAAAAGCTTCTTCGTCTATTACGGGACCGCTCAGGACATTCTCAAGGCCACCAAATTCGTTGACGCCACGGGGATGGACGTCACGGTGACCGGCTTGATCAACGGCACCAAGTACTACTTCTGGCTCGTCGCAGGCAAGTTCCCGAACGTGGTGTCGAACATGGCGTCGGCCACTCCGGTGACCGTGCCTGAGGCGCCCACCGGGCTGACCGCGACCGCAGGAAACACCCAGGTGTCCCTGTCCTGGACGGCGCCCCGATCCGATGGCGGCTCGCCGGTCAGCCGCTACAACGTCTTCGAGGGGACCGCGGCTGATCTGTCCAGCAGCGCTCCGGTCACCAACGTCACCGGCACCGCCGTCACGCTGCCCGGCCTGATCAACGGGACCACCTACTACTTCAGGGTGACCGCGGTCAACCGGGCCGGTGAGGGCCAGCCGTCGAACGAGGTGCAGGCCGTCCCGGTGACCGTGCCGGGGGCGCCGACCGGGCTGACCGCGACCGCGGGAAACGCCCAGGCGACCCTGTCCTGGACCCCGCCCGCATCGGATGGCGGCTCGAAGATCAGCGGATACGTCATCTACAAGGGGACCAGCCCCGGCGGCGAGACCAGCACCCCGGTCAGCGGCTCACTGGTCACCGCTACCAGCTACACCGTAACCGGCCTGGCCAACGGGATCACGTACTACTTCACGGTGACCGCGGTCAACCGGATCGGTGACAGTCCGGCGTCGAACGAGGTGTCGGCCGTCCCGGTGACCGTGCCGGGGGCGCCGACCGGCCTGACCGCGACTCGGGGTAACGCCCAGGCAACCCTGTCCTGGACCGCGCCCGCATCCGATGACGGCTCGCAGGTTACCGGCTACGACCTCTACGTCGGGACCACGGCTGATCTGTCCGCGAACGCACCCGTCGCCAGGGTCACCGGCACCGTCGTCACGGTGACCGGCCTGGTCAACGGGACCACGTACTACTTCACGGTGACCGCGGTCAACCGGATCGGTGATGGCCCGGCGTCGAACGAGGTGCGGGCCGCCCCGGAGACCGTGCCGGGGGCGCCCACCGGCCTGACCGCGACTCCAGGCAACGCGCGGGCGACCCTGTCCTGGGCCGCGCCCCCGACCGGGGGCGCGCCGATCAGCGGCTACCTCATCTACCAGGGGACCAGCCCGAACGGCGAGACCCGCACCCCGGTCAACGGCTTGCTGGTCAATGCCACCAGCTACACGGTGACCGGCCTGACCAACGGGACCACGTATTACTTCAGGGTGGTCGCGGTCAACGCCGCGGGCCAGGGCCTGTCGTCGGCCGAGGCGCCGGCCACGCTGCGGCCCATCGTGCCGACATCGCCCCCTCCCACCACCCCGACGTCGAGCACCACCACGTCGTCAACGACCCCCAGGACGCCGGCCGGTACCAAGTCCTCGGGGTTCGGCGCACCAACCGGGCTGACCGCCACCCCTGGTGACGCCCGGGTCCACCTGTCGTGGGCAGCGCCCGCGTCGGATGGCGGCTCGGTCATCAGCTACAAGGTCTATTTCGCCAGCCGTCCGGGCGTGCAGGAGAGCGCCGCGATCGGCACTGCCAAGAGCACCGACGCCATCGTGGCCGGTCTGGCCGACGGCATCACCTACTACTTCATGGTGGCCGCGGTCGACGCCAGCGGGAATGAGAGCCCGCTATCCGCCCAGGTGGCAGCCGAGCCGATCACGGGCCCGACCGTGGCCGTGACCTCGCCGGGGCCACCGAAGCGGCTCATCGCGTTGCTGGCGGCGGTCGCGGCCATGGCCTTCGCCGGGGCTCTCACGCTGATCACCCGCCACAAGCGGCCCTTCGGCTCACGGAAGCCCGCTCACTCGGCGCGTTCCGGCGAGCAGGCCGACGTGGCGGCGGACGTGCGGGCCGTGCCGGGTACCGCCCGGCCGGACGTGGTGAATGTCCGGGACACCGGCCGGGAGCCGACCCACACGGTTCGCCTCGAACCCCATCCCGGCATTCCCACCACGACGATCAAGGAGGGACGGCCATGACGAGCGCTGGAGAGGGCAGTACGCCCACCGCCCTGGATCTGCTGTTCCGCCCGGGCACTGACGCGGCCGAAACCCTGGCCGGCGAGATCTTGTCACCCGGCGGAGACCAGAACCTTGGCCGCGCCCTAGCGCATCTCCCCGAGATGACCAGGGAGGCCGCCGTAAAGGAGGCGGCGACCACCGCGGCAGCCTTGCTGAAGGTCGACCTGATCGACGTGCTCGCGCGCGGCTGGCGCGAGCACCGGGACATCGTCGCCGCGGCGCGGCGGACGCTGGCTGCCCCCCTCAGCACCGAACTGGTCAGCATGGCCACGCATCAGGTCACGCTGGAGCACCGGCCCTCCGTCAGCGTCCTGGTGGACGGTCAGAAGGTGGCCACCCTCGAGCTCGGCCTGTCCATCGTGTTCGACGTCAATGCCCTGCTGCTCGGGATCAGCGGTGGCCGGCTCATCGCCGTCCACTCGGGTCGCTGCGAAATCACCGGCACCCTGGCCGTTCAGGGCACCGATCTGCTGGTCAAGCATGCTCACCTCGAACTCCCCGGTGTCATCTCGTTGCGGCGGGGAATCAGGCTCTTGCCTATCGACGAATACCCGCCGGTAAGTGAAGCCCGGTGGGAAGGGGCGGCCGCGACGGGTTGATGCTAGGTGGATGACAAGCCAGCCAGCTAAGGCCGGGACCGGGACCGGCGGCCGGGCCCGTGGCGCGCGGGGTGACCGATCGCGCGACAGAGAGCAGAATGCGTATATGCGCCGCCAGTTGCTGTTCGTAGCGCCGATCCTGGCCTGCGTGACCCTGGCGGGGTGCACCGGCGGCGCGGCCTCGAGCGGAACCCGCCACGCGGCGCCGGCCGGGAGCCCGGGTAATCCGCAGGTCTTTTCCTGCGCCGAGGAATCCTTCATCAACGGCTCGGTGCCGCTGCCGCCGCAGCCGGGCGACCTGGTCGTCGGGCCGCTGGTCATCATCAGCGGGAAGGCGGTGGCCACCGGGGATCCCTCGGGCTTTGGCGAGCACGGCAGTTACAAGATCCCGTTCTTCGTGCCCAGGGGATTGAAGGTGACGGTCACGATCGACCCCCCGGCCCGGGGGCATGTCGTGATCGACAATCCGTACGCGCCGCACGGCGTGACCGCCGCCACCTACCGTCCCTGCTCGCAGGTGACCGGGTTCTTTGCCCAGGGTTTCGCCTTCACCGACGGACAGGTCCGGGGCTGCGTGCCGCTGGAGGTGCGAGTCGGTGACCAGCCGCGCGTGCACCGCGTGACGGTCTCGCTGTTCGCCGGCTCCTGCGCGGCGTGAGGGCGAAGAGCCAGGGCCGTTCGGTACTAGATGTTTGTGACCTGAGGCAGGACCTCGCGGCCGAGCAACCGGACGTGGTCCAGGTCCGTGACGTCGTACAGGTGGAAGTAGACGGTGTCGGCGCCGGCCGCGTGCAGTTCGGCGAGGCGGCCGAGGATGTCTCCGGGGGTGCCGCTGACGCCCATCGCCAGCATCCGGGCGCCGGCCTCGCCCAGGGCGGCGGCGCGGCGGGCCGCCTCGCCGGGGGTCGGCCCGCAGCACACCGGCAGCGTGGTGGACAGCCGGACCCCGGCCGGGTCCCGGCCGGACTGCTCGCAGATCCGGCGGAAGTTCGCGAACCGCGCGGCCAGCCCGTCCGACATGCCGCTGTTGAACTCGTCGGCGAACCGGGCGGCCAGCGCGGGAGTGCGCCGCGGCCCGGCACCGCCGATGATGACCGGCGGGCGCCGCGCGGGCCTGGGGACGCTGGCGCACTCCTCGAGCTGGTAGTGCTTCCCGCGGAAGCTGAACCGCTCCCCCGGCGGCGTGGCCCACAGCCCGGTGATGATCTCCAGCTGCTCGCCGAGCCGGTCGAACCGCTCGCCCAGCGGCGGGAACGGGATGCCCAGGTAGCGATGTTCCTGCTCGAGCCAGGCGGCGCCGATGCCGAGTTCGGCCCGGCCGCCGCTCATCGCGTCCACGGTGGCCACGGTGATCGCGAGCGGTCCCGGACGACGGTAGGTGGACGCGGTCATCAGCGTGCCCAGGCGCACCCGCTCGGTCTGCACGGCCAGGCCGGCCAGCGTGGTCCACGAGTCGGTCGGGCGGTAGGCGGTGTCGTCCGGGTCGATGCCCTGGTAGTGGTCGGAGCGGAAGAAGGCGTCGAAGCCGGATTCCTCGGTGGCGCGGGCCAGGGCCAGGATCTGGTCGTAGCTGGCACCGTGGTGCGGTTCGAGCAGGACGCGCAGCCTCATCGCGGGATTTCTCCGATTTTTTCTTCAGAACGGACCGAGGTGTCCGCCGGCACCAGCGGGAAGTGACACGCGACCGAGTGCCCGGCAGTGTGCCCGGTTGGCAGCTCGCGCATGGCCGGCTCCTCGTCCGCGCAGCGCTGCTCGGCGCGGGGGCAGCGGGTGCGGAACCGGCAGCCGCTCGGCGGGTGGACCGGCGACGGCGGCTCGCCGCGGATGGTCCTGGTCTTACGGGCCGTGGCGGTATCGGGCACCGAGTCGAGCAGGGCCCGGGTGTACGGGTGCAGCGGCTGCCGGTAGACATCCTCGCCCGGCCCGACCTCGCACAGCTTGCCCAGGTACATCACCGCCACCCGGTCGCTGACCTGCTTGACCAGGGCCAGGTCGTGCGCGATGAACAGGTAGGACAGGCCGAGCTCGGCCCGCAGCCGCTCGAACAGGTTGAGGACCTGGGCCTGGATGAGGACGTCCAGGGACGACACGGCCTCGTCGCAGATGATCAGCGCCGGGTTGAGCGCGACGGCGCGCGCGATGGCCACCCGCTGGGCCTGGCCGCCGGACAGCTCCCTGGGCCGCCTTGTGCTGTGCCCGGCCAGGCCGACCAGCTCAAGCACCTCGTCCACCCGGCGGCGCCTGGCGGTCCTGTCGCCCGTCTTGTAGGCGACGAGGGGCTCCTCGACCAGGTCCCGCACCCGCCACTTCGGGTCCAGCGAGCCGAACGGGTCCTGGAAGACCATCTGCAGGTGCCGCCGGGCCTGGAGCAGCCTGGCGCCGCGCAAGGTGACCAGGTCGGCGCCGCGGAAGACGACCGCGCCCGAGGTGGGCCTGGGCGCCTGCACAATCGAACGGGCCAGCGTCGACTTGCCCGAGCCGGTCTCGCCCACGATGCCCAGCGTCTCCCCCGCGCGCACGTCGAACGAGACGCCGGAGACGGCGTGCACGGTGCCGAGGTCGGTGCGGAACTCGTGCACCAGGTCCCTCACCTGGAGGAGCGGGTTGGCGTTATCGGGCAATCGGGCCTCCCACGGGATGCCAGCAGGCCCAGCGGTGACCGGGCTCGTGCTCGGCCAGCGGCGGCGCGGCGGCCCGGCAGTCGTCGGCGGCGTGGCGGCAGCGCGGCTCGAACGCGCAGCCCCGCTCTGAGTCGTCGAGCATGGCCGGGTCCGGCGGACGGCCGCCGATCACCGGCAACGGTGCGTGCGCCGGGCGCTCCAGCCGCGGGATCGCCTCGAACAGCGCCTGGGTGTACGGCATCCGGACGCGGGTGACCAGTTCGGCGGCCGGCGCCTGCTCGACGATCCGGCCGGCGTACATCACGATCACCTCGTCGGCGTACGCCCCGGCCAGGCCGAGATCGTGGCTGATCAGCATCAGCGCCATGCCGAGTTCGGCCTGCAGCTCGAGCAGCAGCTCCATGATCTGCGCCTGGGTGGTCACGTCAAGCGCGGTGGTCGCCTCGTCGGCGATGAGCAGCCGGGGGCGGCAGGCCAGCGCGATGGCGATCATGACGCGCTGCCGCATCCCGCCGGACAGCTGATGCGGGTACTCCGCGCAGCGGCGTTCCGGCAGCGGTATGTGGACCCGGCGGAGCAGGTCGACGGCTTGCTCTCTGGCCTGCACCTTGGTGACGGCGCGGTGGGCGCGGACGGCCTCGGCGATCTGCGCGCCGACCCGCATCGTCGGGTTCAGCGACCGGGCCGGGTCCTGGAACACCATCGCCACGTTCGCGCCGCGATGCTGGCGCAGCTGGTCGTCGGACAGGCCGATCAGCTGCGTGCCCTGGAACCTGGCCGAGCCGGTGACGGTGGCGGCGGGCGGCAGCAGGCCCATGACCGCGCGGCAGCTGACCGTCTTGCCGGACCCGGACTCGCCCACGATGGCCAGCGTCTGCCCAGCGTAGACGCAGTAGCTCAGCCCGTCCACCGCGCGCACCTCGCGCTCGCGCCCGCGACCGTGCCCGTGCCCGTGCCCGGTGAAGGTGACCCTGAGGTCCTCGATGTCGAGAAGCGCCCCGGTCACCTGCACGGCCCCGTCATCTGGCCCGTCATCTGGCCCGTCATCTGGCCCGTCATCTGGCCCACCGTTCGCGCAGGGCGTCGCCGAGTACGTTCAGCGCTACCACGGTGACGAACAGGAACGCGCTGGGGATCAGCACGTACTCAGGGGAAGCCGACAGGGTCCCCTGCCCCTGCGCGATCATGCTCCCCCAGCTCGCCTCGGGCAGCGGGATGCCGAGGCCGAGGAAGCTGAGCGCGCCCTCGAGAATGATCGCCACGCCGATGCCGAGCAGGCTGAACGTCAGGAGCTGGGGCATGATGTTGGGCACGACGTGACGCAGGATCATCCGCCGCCTGCTCGTTCCCGACAGCCTGGCCGCCAGCATGAAGGTCTGCCCGCGCAAGGCCAGCGTCGCGCTCCGCGCGATCCGGCCGAAGGCCGGGATGCTGAAGAGGGCCAGCGCCCAGATGACATGCATCTCACTCGGGCCCAGGCCTTCGGCGATGGCCAGCGCGAGGACAAGCGCGGGAAACGCGATCAGCACATCCAGCACGCGCATGATGACCGTGTCCACGGCCCCGCCCCAGTAGCCCGCCGCCGTCCCGAGCAGGCCGCCGATCACCAGGCCGATCGCGGTCACGCTGAGCCCGACCTCGAACGAGACCCTGCCGCCGTACAGGATGCGGGAGAATACGTCGTTGCCCACCGGGTCGGTACCGAAGATGTGGCCGGGCGACAGCGGCGGCAGCCCCGCTTCGAGGATGCTCCCGCCGGTCGGCTTCGGCACCGGGTAGAGCAGGGGCCACAGGAAGCACGCGCAGAAGAGCAGGATGAGGAATCCGGCGGGCAGCCAGATCCGCAGGTTGCGCGCCCGGCCCCGGCCGCGCGCGCGGGACGCCCTGGCCACGGAGGGCTCGGTCCCTGGGGCCAGTAGCTCAGGAAGCGGAGCGCTCATACCTGATCCTCGGGTCCAGGGCCGCGTACAGCAGATCGGCGAGCAGGCCGGCCAGCACCACGACCACGGCGAAGACGACGACGATGCCCTCGACCACGGGAACGTCGTGATCGGTGATGGACTGGATCAAGATCGCGCCCACGCCGGGCAGCGAGAAGATCGGCTCGATGATCGCCACCGCGCCAACCAGCGTGCCCAGGTTGAGCGCGACGAGCGTGATCAGCCCGAACAGCGAGTTCGGCAGCGCGTGCCTGATCAGGACCCGCCAGGGCGGCACGCCCTTGGCCCGCGCGGTCACGATGTAGTCCTCGCGCTGCATCTGCTCGACGATGTCCGCGCGCAGCAGCCGGGTGTAGACGCTGAACAGCGGGAAGCCGATGGCTATGGCGGGAAGCGTCAGCGACCTGATGTTGGCGCCCGGGTTCTGGGTCAGCGACGTGTAGCCGATGGCCGGGAACCACTGCACCCGGACCGCGAAGATGTAGATCAGCACGAGGGCGAGCACATAGGGCGCGACGGACAGCCCGGTCATGCTCACCACCATGCTGATCCGGTCGGCGATGCCGTTCGGCTTGCGCGCCGCGAGCACCGCCAGGCCGACGGCGAACACGATCGACCCGGCGAAGGCGTAGATCAGCAGCTCCGCGGTGACCGGCAGCCGCTGGCCGAGGATGGTGGTCACGTTCTCGCGGCTCACCAGCGACGTGCCCAGGTTTCCGTGCAGCAGGCCGCCGAGCCAGCCACCGTAGCGAACCCAGAAGGGCTCGTTCAGGTGCAGCTGGATCTCCAGCTGGTGTACCTGCGCGGGTGTCGCGTTGGCGCCGAGGAGTTCCTGCGCCGCGTCGCCCGGCAGCAGGTTCATCACCACGAAGGTCAGGAACGTCACGCCCAACAGCACCGGGATCACGGCCAGCAGCCGACGGCCGGTCAGCCGGGCACTGGGCCGGGCCCGGCGCGTGCGGGCCGCGCCGGGTTCGGCCTGTTCCCTGACTTCCTCCGCTATCGCCATGGTCGGGTCAGCTGTTGTTCGCCACGTCCTCCCACAAGATGGTGGGGGTGACGACCACGGCCGGCAGCGGCTCGCTGAGGCCGGGGCCGGTCACGCCCTTGACGGCGATGTTGGCCGGCGCGAACCCGAAGTAGAACGGGCCGTAGTACTGCTGCGCGATATAGGCGGCGGCCTGGTTGTAGAGCGGGCAGCGCTGGCTCAGGCTGACCACGGCCGCGGCCTGGTTGAGCAGCGCATCCAGGTGCGGGTCGTGCACCCCGCTGAACGGCGACAGCGAGGAGAACCTGAAGCCGACGCCGACACCCGCCGCCGGGTCGTAGGCACCCGCCGTCTGCACCATCGCCTGCCACTTCTTCGAGGTGAACTGCGCGATCAGCCCGGCCAGCGGGTAGGCCGCGATGGTGGTCTTGATTCCGGCCGCCGCCCACTCGGTCTGCAGCGCCTCGGTCGTCTCCTGCGCCACCAGGTTCTGGATCGTGCCCAGGTTGACGGTCAGCCCGCCGAGCTGTTTGACCAGCGCCTTGGCCTTGGCCAGGTCGTAGGGCGGATAGCCGGGCACGTTCGGCTGGTAGCAGATCCCGCCCGGGCCAGTGAAGCCCTGGGTAACCGGGTACAGGTTGCTGAACACGTGCTGCAGGATCGGCGCGAAGTTGGTCGCGGCGTAGATGGCCTCACGGGCCAGCTTGTTGTTGAACGGCGGCATCATCGTGTTGAGCTGCAGGTCGTACGGCGACGTGGAGAGCTGATTCTCGACGTTGAAATGCTGCCCGGCCTGCTTCAGCAGGGACGGCGTCGACATGTCCTCATAGACCTGCCCCTGCCCGGCGAGCATGGCCTCATACGCCGCCTCGTCGCTGCCCACGGTCTTGAACGTGAGCGTGTTCAGGTACGGGCGGCCCTTCTCCCAGTAGTTCGGGTTCTTCTTCAGCACCAGCTCAGAGCTGTACGTGTCGCTCACCACGATGAACGGTCCGGCCCCCACCGGCCTGGCGGCGAACGCCTTCTCGCCCATCTTCTGCACGGCCGTCGGGGAGGCGATCCAGTCCGCGGTCGAGTCGAAGATCTGGTTGATGAACGCGCCGTCCGGCGCGGCGAGGACGATCTGCACCGTGTACGGTCCGGTCGCGGTGACCGACTTGACCGGCCAGGTCGGCTTGCAGGTGCACACCGACTTCAAGTCGCGCTGGATGTTCCACACCACCGCGGCGGCGTTGAACGACGTGCCGTCGGTGAACTTGACGCCCTGGCGGAGGGTTATCGTGATCGTCTTGGCGTCGTTGGAGAAGCTGTAGCCGGTGGCCAGATCGTTGATGATCTTGCCCTTCGGGCCGAGCTCGAACAGCTCGCCGTAGACGGCGTCCATGTAACTCTGGTCGGCGGCGCCGTTGATGTTCGTCGCCGGGTCCAGGCCGGCCAGTCACCGGCGAAGCCGGCTCCCTCCAGGACGGTGAGCGAGCCGCCCGCCTTCGGCGCGGCGCTGCTGGCCGGCGCGTTGCCGCTCGAGGTGCTGCTGCCGCCGCCGCAGGCGGCGACCGTCAGGCCCAGCAGCAGGGCCGTCCCCCCGAGGCAGAATCTCCGTACCGTCCCCTGTGCGCCGAGCCTCATGGCGGTCACCCACTCGCTATCCAGCGTATGTGACAGTTGATATGTCAAGCGTGATGCGATTTGTCTTGGATATTAGAATCCGCTCGTAGTCGCATCAAGGGTGGATTGCGCCTTCTGCTGCGGTGGGGCCGGCTCTTGTCCCGGGGCTTGCCCGGGCGCGCGCGGGCCTTGTGCCGGACCCACAACGCTTCGTGCTTACGCACGTGCTTGCGTTCGTGCTTGCGTCGTGCTTACGCGGCCTGCGGAGCCGCCGTGATCGGGAGCCGCGGCCGGGCGAGGCCCTTGTCGATCGCCGACTGGAGCTCGCTGACGATGCCGGGAGCGTCGGCCTTGATTCGTTTGGGCGGGAAGTGCAGCGGAAGGATGCCGTGGGCGGCCAGCCGGTCATGCCGTTCGGTGGTCCGGTCCTGGTCCGCGGCGGCCAGGTGGTAGGCCCGGGAATCGATCTCGGCCGCCACTCCGGCCTCCTGCCACCAGGCGTCGACGGTGGCGATGAAGATCCCGTCGGCGTCGAAGAGCTGCGCGTTGAACACCGGCCTGGGCAAACCTGAGCGCAGGATCAGCAGGCGGAAATCGGCCTCGGCGACCGACCGCACGCCGTCGCCGATCTCGGCGAGCGCCTCGCGGAACAGGGCGGAGCCCTTTACCGGTCCGGCCTCGAGTTCCTCGGTTAGCTCCGCGACGGTGCAGGCCCGGCGCTGCACCGCTTCGCATACGACGTGGCGTACGTCATCGAAGCGGGTCAGGCTGCGTGCCGCATCCGCCACCGCGCGCGGCACCTTGGCAAAGCGGATCTCGCCGGTGACGAAGAGCCGTTCCGGCATCCGCTTCGTCCGGTGTATCCGCACGAAGCCGGTGCTCTGGCGGCTGCGTTCCCACGGAATCAGCACATCCACGACGTCCGGGCCGGCCGGGCGCAGGTGATGGCGGCGCATCGCGGCCGATCCGGTGAGCAGGCTGCGACGGCCCGCGTACAACAGTGCCGCCATGTCCCGCTGATCCTGGGTCACGGTCCCGGTGACGGCCAGGTAGACCCCGGGCAGCAGCCGCTGCCACCAGCCGCCGTGAGCCGCGTAACGGTCCACCGTGCTGTGCGGCATGCCGCACAGCAGCGCCTGCGTGCGCGTGATGACCTGACGCTGCGCCCGCAGTACGTGCCGCAGGCGCTCCGCGTCGTAATCGGACCTCTTCGGCATGGCGACACATTGTCACGTACGTCTGACAATTTGATGTCTACGTGCGCGGGGGCGCTGGGGTGAGGGGGCCCCCGCCCCCAATTGCGCATGGAGACGTTGGGGTGAGGGGGCCCCCGCCCCCATCTGGACACGTCCCTTTTTAAGGTGAGTTCAGGGTGTGTCCGGGGTTGTTAGCGTGGCTTGCTGGGGGCATGTGGTCTTGCGGGGCCAGGTCGGGGAGGGGGATGCCGTTGTCGGCGGCGTAGTCGCGCAGGTCCTGGTAGGTGGCCAGGGTGACGGGGCCGGGCGGGATGGTGGTGGCGGTGGCGGCCAGGAGCTGGCCGGTGCGGGGCAGTTCGTGGCCGATGGTGGAGCGGTCGCAGCCGAACAGGGCGGCGATGGCGCGGGCGGGCAGGGCGAACCGCTGGTGGAGGATGGCGGCCAGGACGTAGCCGGGGAAGGTCATCTTGTGCCGGGGGTCGTTGCGGGGCTTGTCGGCGCGCTTGCGGGGGCGGCCGCGGCGGTTGGCGTGCAGCCGGGCTGCGCGGTGGGCGGCGTGCGGGATGGCCAGGGCCGCGGCCAGGGCGGCGGCGCCGCCGGGCGGCAGCCCGGTCAGCGCGGGCTGGTCCAAGATGGCAGGGTCCAGGCGCGCCGGGGGCGGGGCGGGCGCGGGGGCCGGGTCCGGGTCCGGGGCGGGCCGGGGATCCGGGAGGATGGTGTAGTTCCAGTCGCCGTGGAAGCCGTGCCGGGCGATGAAGCGTTCTTCGAGGTGCCGCATCTGCGCGTCGCTCACCTCTGCCCCGGCCGGGTAGCGGCCGGCGTCCAGGACGGCGGTGACGGTCAGCCCGGTGCTGGTGGCCGTCGCGGCGATCGTGTTCACCACGACCTCGTAGCTGCTCAGCGGGCGGCCCCGCCAGGTGCGGGTGATGTGGCAGAACAGCCGGTGCTCGATCTTGTTCCACTTGGAGGTGCCGGGCGCGAAGTGGCTGACGGTGACCTCCAGCCCGGACTGCGCCGCGAACGCCGCCAGTTCCGCCTTCCACGCCCGGAGCCGGTACCCGTTGGAGCCGCCGGCGTCGCAGGTGACCAGCAGCCGCGCCGCGCCCGGGTAGCGGTCCTTGCCGATGGCCTGCCACCAGCGGCGGACTGATTCCACGGCGAACTGCGCGGTGTCGTGATCGGTGCCGACGTTGACGAACCCGGAATTGTCCCCGAGGTCGTAGACCCCGTACGGGATCGCCTTCCCGCCGCGCGGGTCAGGGAAGTCATGATCGCGGACCCGCCGCGGGTCCCCCTTGGCCCGCCATTCGGTGCCCTTTTGCGCGTACAGCCCGACCAGCTCTTTCTTCTTGGTGTCGATGCTGATCACCGGGTCCCCGGCCGCCAGGAACTCCTTCGCCGCGTCGTTGATGTACCGGAACTGGGCATCCCGGTCCGGGTGCCGCTTCCCCTCGACAGTCCGGGAGTTGCCCTGCGTGCTGAACCCCTCGGCGTGCAGCATCCGCAGCACCGCGTTCTTGGCGCACGGGTGCCCGGCGGCGGTCAGCTCCGCCGCGATGCCCCGCACCAACAGGGTCGTCCACGTGATCAGCGACATCGGGTCCCCGCGGGTCGATGCCTCCAGCAGCTCCCGCATCGCCGGGATTAACTGCGGGTCACGCTCCTCCAGCTTCTTGCGGCCGCCGCCCGGGCGCCGGACCCGGCCGGGCGCAACCGCATCCCCGGACGCCAGCTCGCCCGCGCCGTCCGCGACCGTCTGCCACGATGCCCCGGTCACCTTCGCGACCGCGGTGATCCCGCCGTCCCCGGCAGCCCGCGCCACCGCCCCCAGCACCAGCCGCCGCGACCTCTCATCCAGCTGCGGCAGCAGCAGCTCCAGCTCCGGCCCCATACGCCCGACAAAATCCGTGTCCGCACCCATCAGCACATCCTGCCACCCGACACGCCGAAAACTCAGGTTAAAAGAGGACCCGTCCCTAGTGGGGGCAAGGACCCCCTCACCCCAAACGCGGGGGGGCGGGGGCGGGCCGGGGGCGGGGGCGGGCCGGGGGCGGGGGCGGGGGCGGGCTGCGGGGCCGGCGTGCGGGAAGGTGGTGGGTTAGAGGTCGAGGATGGCGCCTTCGGAGGCTACGGTGACGGCTGGGTCGGGACGGAAGCGGGCGGCTAGGGCGTCGAGGGCGTCGTCGGTGCGGTCTGGCTTGTGGTGGGTCAGCAGGACGCGGCGGGCGCCGGCCCGGTGGGCCAGGGCGACCGCGTAGTCCGCCGCCGGGTGGCCGAACGAGGCCTCGGCGGCGACCTCGTCCGGCAGCAGGAAGGAGTCGTGGATCAGCAGGTCGACGCCCGCGGCCAGGGCGAGCGCGGCGGGGTGGTACTCGCCCCATCCAGCGGGACCCGGGCCCAGCGCGGTGGGGCAGTGGTCGGGGATGTAGGCGATCGCCGAATGCCCGTCGCTGACCCGGTAGCCGAAGGTGCGGCCGCCCTTGTGCGGGACCTCCCTCGCCTCCACCGTGAAGCCCTCGGCCTTGAACACGCCGGGGGCCAGGCTGCCGAAGGACCACTCCCCCCGCAGGCCGGCCGGCGTGATCGGGAAGTGCGGCGGGGACATCCCCCGGGCCAGCACCTCCTCCGCACCTGCACTCCCCTCCTCGTTCTGGGCCTCCAGTTGTTCGGGCAGCAGCAGCGTGACCCGGGCGTCGTCGCGGTCCCCGGCCGAGAAGAACGGAAGCCCGTGAACGTGATCCCAGTGCAGGTGCGTGAGGATGATGGTGCCGGCGAAGGGCGCGCCGCCGAGCAGCCCGGTGACCCGGCGCAGGCCGGTGCCCGCGTCCAGGATGAGCCGCGGCGTCGCTCCGCCGGGGGTGCTGTCGTCCGGGGTGCTGTCGTCCGGGGTGCTGTCGTCCGGGGTGCTGTCGTCCGGGGTGCTGTCGTCCGGGGTGCTGTCGTCCGGGGTGCCGTCGTCCGGGGAGATGGCCACGCACGAGGTGTGGCCGCCGTAGCGGACGAACTCCGCGCCCGGCGCGGGCGTCGAGCCGCGGACGCCGCACAGATGGATGCGCACGCTCAGCCTCGCACGCCCTCTTCGCGCCGGTGCCCGGTGGCCAGCTCGGCGAGGTCGGACAGGTCGAGCTGCACGGCGGGAACCGAGGCGACCCGGCACCGGGTGACCGCGACGAGCGTGGACGTCCTGGTGCCTCCCTCAAGCACGGCGCGCTCCCCGAGCATGGCCCCTGGCCCGTACTCCGCCAGCCGGGTCCCGTCCCGCTCGACCCGGATCACCCCGTCCAGGACCAGGTAGATGTCCTGGCCGAGGTCGCCCTGGCGGACCAGTTCGGCACCGGGCTCGAGCTGGCTGATGCGCGGGCGGGCGGCGCCGTGCATGAGCTGTACGGACAGGGCCTGCTCCAGCGCGGTCTCGACCGCGGTCACCAGGGCCGGGGAATCCTCGTCGCCCCACGGCGTGTGCAGGCCGAACGACACCCGGGACCAGTTGGCGTAGTCGGTCAGGCCGGACTTGCGCGCCAGGCGGCCGTCGGCGTCGTAGATCCAGTGCCGGGGGAACTTGCTGGCCCCGGCGACCGAGTACTCGGCCCGGCCGTCGGCGTGCAGGGTGAGCGACAGCGTGGTCCACACCAGCGGTGCCTGCCATTGGATGAAGGGCCGCCGGCGCACCGGCCTGGGCATGGGCACGGCCGTCCGGCCGCCGGTGGTCTGGACGAAGCGCATCCACGACTCACCCCGCTCGGGCTCGCGCTGGATGTCGGGCAGCGCGACCGCCTGGAAGGTGTGGCGCAGGCCGACCAGCTTGAGCTTGGTCACGCCCATCAGCCCGCCGCCGTCGTAGCCGCCGCCGGTGATGCGGCCGGAGTCGTCGACCTCGATCCAGGCCCGCAGCACGTTCGCGAAGCGGAACCGGTCCGCCGCCCGCAGCTCCTCGATGTCGGCGAACCCGGCGGGCGGCGGGTCGTCGTAGTGCGTGAACCCGGAGTCGAACGCCGTCCGGCTGGCGCCGGTGACGGCTTCGGACGGGATCCAGGACAGTGAGGTGACAGAGCTTTCGTATCGCATACACCGATGCTCACGCTCGGTCGCGCCGCGTGGCAGGGTGCTGGCCGCTAGTTCTCCAGCGTGCTACCACCACCTGCTAAAACATGCCTGCCTACTGGCTGGCGCGCGGCTGGTGTGCGAAAACTGGTCAGGTGGAGCATAACGGCGCAGGCCCGCACGGCCCGATCAGCGTTTTCCTCGCGGACGACAACCTGATCGTGCGCGAAGGTGTCCGCGCGCTCATCAACGCCCGTAAGGACCTGCACGTGGTCGGCGTGGCCGCCGACTACGACGAGCTGGTGAGCGGCGCAGAGGCCACCCGGCCGCAGGTGGTCGTCACCGACATCAGGATGCCGCCGACCTTCACGCGCGAGGGCATCGACGCCGCCCGCGAGGTGCGCAAGCGCCACCCTGGGACCGGGGTCGTGGTGCTCTCCCAGTACGACGACCCCGAGTACGCGGTCTCGCTGCTGGCCCAGGGATCGGCGGGCTACGGCTACCTGCTGAAGGACCACGTCGCCGAGGGCAGCCAGCTGGTCAACGCGATCCGGGTGGTGGCGACCGGCGGCACCGCCCTCGACCCGTCGATCGTCGAGGCACTGGTCGCCCCGGTGGTCCCGGACGGCGGCCTGCAGCCCGCCGAGGAGGAACTGCTCGGCATGGTCGCCGAGGGCAAGACGATCAAGGCGATCGCCGCGGCACGCCGGGTTCCGCCCGAGGCGGTCGCCGCGGAGGTCGACGCCGTGTTCGTCAAGCTGGCGCAGGGCGTGTCCGCGGGGAGCGACAGCGCGCTGCGCCGGCTCCGCCAGCTGCACCAGGCCATCGTCGACCGGGAGGAACAGGGCGAGACGCTGTCCCGGCTGCTGCCGAGCGGCCTGGCCGAGAAGCTGCGGCAGGAGCGGCGCGACATCGGGGAGACCGAACGGGTCATCGTGACCGTGCTGATGAGCGACATCCGCTCGTACTCGGCCATCGCCGAGCACGCCGACCCAAGCCAGCTCGCCGGGCAGCTCAACACGCACCGGGCCGCGATGAACCAGGCCATCCTGGGTCAGGCGGGCACCGTGATGCAGTTCGTAGGCGACGCGGTGATGGCGGTCTTCGGCGCGCCGTTCCCGCAGCCCGACCACGCGGACCGCGCGGTGGCCGCGGCGCTGGGCATGCACGCCCTGCAGGCGGAGATCAACGGCCGCTGGCAGACCGACGGCCTGCCGCCGTTCGGGCTCGGCCTGGGGCTTTCGACCGGCGAGGCGGCGGCCGCGCTGCTCGGGTCGGCCGAGCGGCTGGAATACACGCTGGTGGGAGACACCGTCAACCTGTCCCAGCGCTTGCAGCAACTGGCGGACCCCGGAGAAACTGTGTTGTCTGAGGCCACGTTCAAGGCGCTGCAAACCCAGGTGGCGGCCGCCGCCCTCGACGCGCAGCGGGTCAAGGGACGCGACGCTCTGGTATACGCCTACAAGATCTACAGGGTGGGGAAATGATGAGCGAGAGCCGTCCCGCGCTGGTCGTGCGCGGAGTGCGCAAGACCTTCGAGGCCGAGAACGCGCCGGTCCGGGCGCTGCGGGGGGTGAACCTGACCGTCGAGGCGGGCGACTTCGCCGCCCTGATGGGCCCGTCGGGCTGCGGCAAGTCCACGCTGCTGAACCTGGTGGCCGGGCTGGACACGCCGGACGAGGGGGAGATCGAGGTCGCAGGGGAGCTGGTGACCGGGCGGAGCGAGGATGACCTGGCCCGGATGCGCCGCCGTCACGTGGGCCTGGTCTTCCAGTTCTTCAACCTGCTCGAGGGCATGACCGTGCTGGAGAACGTGGCCCTGCCCGCGGTGATCGCGGGCCGCAAGCGAAAGATGGCGGAGACCAGGGCCAGGGACCTGCTCGACCTGCTCGGCATCGGCGACAAGGCCGCGGCCGTCCCCGGCGTGCTGTCCGGCGGCCAGCGCCAGCGGCTCGCCATCGCCCGCGCGCTGGCCAACGAGCCCACCCTGCTGCTGGCTGACGAGCCGACCGGCGCGCTGGACTCCGAGGGCGGAAGCGAGGTGATCGAGCTGATGCGGCGGCTGCACAGGGGCGGCCAGACCATCATCCTGGTCACCCACGACCCGGACGTGGCCGCGGCGGCCGAGCGCGTGGTGCGGATGCGGGACGGAAGGATCACCGATCCCGAGCCGGCCATCGGCAAGGACGCCGTCATCGGAGCCCGCTGACCATGAATACCGCGGTCACCGCCGGGGGCCGCCAGGTGCTGCCCGGGCTGGGCGCCGCGGTGGCGACCGTGGCCGTGGCGGCGGCCGGGCTGCGGGTATCCGGCCTGGGGGTGATCGACGCGATTGGTTTCGCCCTGGTCATCGCCTGGGCAATCGCCGGCGTGGTCCTCGCGCGGGCCCCGGACCGCACCGCCTACTGGCTGATCGCGCTGGGCGCGCTGGACGGCGCGGTCGCGCTGACCGCGGCCCAGATGAGCGGCCAGTACCAGGCGGCGGGGCAGCACGCGGCGCGGGTGCTGGCCACGCTGGCCGGCACCCTGGTCATCGCGATCAGCTTCCACTTCCTGCTCGCGCTGCCGGACGGCCGGCTCGGCCGGCCGGGGCGCCGACTCGTCGCGGGCCTCGGCTACGCCAGCGCGGTCGTCACCGGGATCTGGCTGGCTGTCGCCGGAGAGCCGTTCCCGCTCATGGCGGGCGGGCTGATCTGGCTGCTCGCGGTGCTGACCGCCCTGCCGGCCACCCGGCTGCGTTACGTCAAGGTGGCGGGCCGCGACAAGGAGCGGATGCAGTGGCTGGGGGCGGGCGTGGTGGTGGCGGCCACCGTCGCGCTGATCAGCGCCGTTCTCAATCTGCTGGTGGGCTGGCCCGAGTCGGCCGGCGCGGTGGCGGCCAGCGCCTCCGTGGTGGTGCCGCTGGCGGTGATCCTGGCGGAATGGCCGCCGCTCGCGCGGCACGGCGGGGGCGTCCTGGTGCACGCGCTGTCGGCCGCGGGCTCGGCCGCCGTGGTCGCGGTCGTCTACCTCGTGATCGTGCTCGGCCTCGGGGAGGCGCCCGGCGACAACGCCGACCGCAGGCTCCTCGGGTTCTCCATCGTCGCGGCCGCGCTGGCGGTGATCGGGTACCTGCCGGTCAGGGGGCGCCTGGCCGCCTTCGCCACCAGGTTCGTGTACGGCACCCGGGAGGCGCCGGGCGAGTCGCTGCGCACGTTCGGCAGCCGGATGACCCGCGCCGTGTCAATGGACGAGCTGCTGCTGCAGCTGGCCGAGTCCCTGCGCAAGACCATGCGCCTCGACGGCGCCGAGATCTACACCGGCGCGGGCGACGTGCTGGAGCGCACGGTGTCGGTCCCGGACGCGGGCCGTAAGTCGATCCTGCTGAGCGACCGCGAGCGGCCGGTCGTGGCCCGGGCGGGGGTGTCGGGGAGCGCATGGGCCGCGGTCTGGCTGCCCGCCCTGCTCGACGGGCGCGAACACGCTCAGCTGCGGGTAGCGCCGATCAGCCACGCGGGCGAGCTGCTCGGCCTCATCGTGGTGGAGCGGGCCGCCCGCGCGGACACCTTCACCGACGAGGACGACCGCGTGCTGACCGAGCTGGCCCGCCAGGCCGGCCTGGCCTTCCACAACTCCCAGCTCGACTCCGCGCTGCAGACCACGCTGGACGCGCTGCGCAAGCAGGCGGACGAGCTGCGCGAATCGCGAGCCCGCATCGTCGCCAGCGGGGACGCCGAACGCCGCCGGGTCGAACGCGACCTGCACGACGGGGCCCAGCAGCACCTGGTGGCGCTGGCCATCAACCTCCGCCTGGCCCGCGACATCGTGGCCGAAGACCCGGAGGGGGCCGGCGAGATGCTCGGGCAGCTGGCCGACGACGTGCAGCTGACCATCAAGGAGCTGCGCGAGCTGGCCCACGGCATCTACCCGCCGCTGCTGGCCGACAACGGCCTCGGCGACGCGCTGGCCGCGGCCGCGAGCCGAAACCCGCTCAAGGTCGTGGTGACGGTGGCCGACGACATCGGTCGCTATCCCGCCGAGGTGGAGGCCGCGATCTACTTCTCGTGCCTGGAAGCGCTGCAGAACGCGGCCAAGCACGCGGGGGACGCGACGGTGGAGCTGAAGCTGTGGACCGAGTCCGGCGGCCTGATGTTCTCCGTCACCGACGACGGCCCGGGGTTCGATCCCGTAGTCGCCCGCCGCGGTCACGGGTTCGTCAACATGGCCGACCGGCTCGGCGCCATCGGCGGGACGGTGCGCTGGGACTCCAAGCCGGGGCACGGGGCCGCGGTCAACGGGTCGGTCCCGCTAGCCGCCTAGGTTCACAGCCGGGCGAAGGCGCCGGAGTCGCGTTCCTGCCACAGCTGCCGCAGTGCGTCGGCGCCGAAGCGCTCCTTGTTCACGTAACCGCTGGCCCCGCTCACGGTCGCGCTGCGGGGCAGGTCCGCGAGGTCGTAGGTGGAGCAGAGGAAGACCACCACGTCCGGATGGGCCGCCACGATGCGCCGGGTGGCCTCGATGCCGTTCATCTCCGGCATGTTGATGTCCATCAGCACCAGCGCCGGGTGCAGCTCGCCGACGAGCGCGAGGGCCTCGGAGCCGCTCGACGCCTCGCCCGCCAGCTCGAAGCACGGCAGGCGGCGGAGCACGGCCCTCACCGCCAGCCGGAAGGGCGCCTGGTCATCCACGACGAGTACGGAATGCGAGCTGCTCACAACCTCAGCTTCGCACAGGCCGTAACGGGCTGGGAGTGTGCTGCCACACCGCACGCGGTGGGGTCAGCTTCCCTGTCCCCGGCCCAGGAACAGCAGCACCGCCATGACCCGGCGGTTGACGTCCTTCTCCTCGCTCAGCCCCAGCTTGGCGAAGATCGAGTTGGTGTGCTTCTCCACCGCCCGCTCGGATACCGCCACCGCCGAGGCGATCGCGGCGTTGTTCTTGCCCTGCGCCATCTCGCCCAGGATCTGCGTCTCCCTGGCGGTCAGCGTGTCCAGGCTGGAGGCCTGCGGGTGTGACCGCGACCGCACCAGCTCGTCCACCACGAGCGGGTCGATCACCGAGCCGCCGCTGGCCACGGCGCGGATCGCGCGGACCAGGTCGTCCACGCTGGCCACCCGCTCCTTGAGCAGGTAGGCCCGGCCCGCCGAGCCGTGCTCGAGCAGCGATACGGCGTAGCCGGGCGCGGTGTACTGGCTCAGCACCACCACGCCCACCCGCGGGCGGTGCTCGCGCAGCCAGGCGGCGGCCTGGATGCCCTCGTCCCGGCCGGTGGGCGGCATGCGGATATCGGTGATCACGACGTCCGGCTCGCAGCGCTCGATGACGTCGAGCAGCTCGGGCAGGTCGGATGCGACGCCGACCAGCTCGAGGTCCTGGTTCGCCGCAACTAGCCGAGAGACACCCTCCCGCAGGAGGACGTTGTCCTCGGCCAGCGCGACCCTGATGGTGGTCATCCCGCCCGATCGTAGCGTGGCGGCTCTTATTCGGTGCGCAGGATCTGCGCGGTCCGCAGCCGCGCGGCGCGGCGGGCGGGCCACACGGCCAGCAGGTAGGCGGCCACCAGGGCCAGCGGCGCGATCAGCAGCAGGGCCAGCGGCGCCAGCGGCGGCTGATAGGCCAGCGGCGTCATGTTGGCGGCGGCGTGCCACAGGGTCCGGCCGAGCGCGATGCCGAGCGGGATGCCGAAGGCCAGCCCGATGACGGCGAGCAGGCTCGCCTGCGTGATGATCACTTGCCGGGACTGCCGCCGGGTCAGCCCCAGGGCCCGCAGCACGGCCAGTTCGTGGCCGCGGCGGCGGACCGCGATGGACAGGGCGTGACCGACGGCCCCGACGGCCAGCACGGCGAGGAAGGCGCTCAGCGCCAGCGGGAGCGCGGCCACGTCCTTAACCGCCTGGACCATTGGCAGCGGAGCCGCGGGCGTGAAGGGGAAGGCCCGGCCGCCCTTGATGGCCGCCGCCTTGGCGGTCAGCCGGTGCGCCACCGCCTGGACGTCGGCACCGGGCCGCAGGGCGACCGCGGCGAGGTGGAACTTGAAGGCGAAGTGCGCGCCGTGGAAGAGCCGATCGTACCCGGCGGGGGTGAGCCACGCGCCGTCGTCGTAGTTGTTGTGCAAGCCGCCCGGCACGAAGCCGATGCCGGTCACGGTCAGCGGCCGCGGCGCCGCGGCGCCGGCCAGCCGGACTACCGAGCCGGTGGTCGCGTGCATTTCGCTAGCGGTGGTGGGAGCGAGCACGATCTCGTCCGGCGCGGCCGGCATGCGCCCGGCAGTGAGCACCACCGGTATCTGCTTGCCCGCCACCGGAGCATAGGTGAAGCTCTCCACCGAGACCTGGCCGGACTGCGCGCCGGCGACACGCGCGTCGTCGACACCGGTGACGTCCGGGTCGGCGGCCACGGTCTTGAGCACCTGGCTGGCGGGCCCGAGGTCCTGGCCGGACAGGCCGAGGAACGTGTCCAGCTGCCAGGTCTGGCCGAAGCGCGCCGGGTTGGCGGCGGCGTCGGACACGCCGGCCGAAAAGGTGAAGGCGGCGAGCACGCCCAGCACGCCAGCCACCGCGCCGAGCAGGGCCGGCCGGACCGGCACGGCCGCCCGGCCCCGCCCCGGCTCGAGCGCGAACCGGGCGCCCACCACGACCGGGACGCCGAGCCCGGCGGCCGCAGCGGCCGCCGCCACGGCGGAGCGGCGCGGGACGGTATGCCGCCGGCGGGCGGTGAGCGCCAGGGCCGCGGCGCCCGCCGATGCGGTCGCCACCAGGGCAGGCGCCAGGACCCAGCCGGGGCCGAGGATCAGCCAGTCGGCGCTGATGCCCGGGTGCGGTTCCTGGTACGACGCGGCCCCGATCGGCATCCAGCGCGACGCCACGATGGCCGCCGCGACGCCGAGCGTGGCCCCGGCCGCCGCGGCCAGCAGCGGGGGCGCGGTGGCCGACGCGACGGCCTGACGCGGCGTCATTCCCACCGCCTGCAGGACCTGGAGGTCGGCCACGGTAGCCGAGGTGTACCTGGCCACGGACTGGCCGATCAGGAAGAGCGCCGCCACCAGCGCGGCCAGCGCGAAGGCGAGCAGGCAGGCGGCCTCGTAGCGGGTGATCCGCACGAGCGCGCCGCCGAAGAACTCGCGGTTGTTCCACACGTCGATGTTCGGCTGGCCGGTCACCCGGGCCAGGTCGGCCCGGAACCTGGGGATGGCCGCGGCGCCGCCCTTCAGCCGGATCAGCGCGTTGATGTACATCCGCCCGTTGGTGCCGAGGATGTTGGCGCGGTAGCGGTCGAACAGGGCCGGCGACGGCAGCACGCCACCCTTCGACCCGGGGCCGTCTGTGGTCGCGGACCCGAAGACACTGCGTCCCACCCCGACAATCCGTGCCCGGATGACGGGACCGAGCGGCGGCCCGGTGGTCCCGTCCCACCCCTCGTCGACTTGCTTCGGGCTGGCCAGGCGCATGGTCACGAGATCGCCGACGCCCTTGTGGTAGGCGGCCGCGAACCGCGGGGTGACGAGGATCTCGTCGGCGCGGCCGGGGTCGAACAGGTGCCCGGCTAGCAGGGCCGGCCGCTCGATGGTCCGGGCCATCTCTCCGCCGGTGGGTGCGAACCCGACGCTCGTATCCGGACAGCAGGTCAGCTCGAACGGGGTGCCGTTGACCGGGAACTCGCTGAGGACGGCGACCTCGGGCAGGGCGCGGACCTTGTTCCAGTCGAAGCCGGGCTGGTTGGGCAGCGCGGTCACGGTGGCGGGCAGCGTGCTGGCCCAGAGCCGGTCGAACGCCGTCTGCCCGCGGCGGGCCCCCGCGGCCGCCGCGAGCACCGTCGCCGTGGCCAGCGCCACGAGCAGGGCCAGCACGAGGAGCGACCGCCAGCGCCGCCGCACCTCCAGGCGCAGCCAGGTCATAGTGATACGCATACACGCCCCCGCTGCCCTGGAAACCGTAGGTCCTAGTAGATGGCCTGCGGCGGCGGCGCGGCAAGAGTGCTAGGGCCAACGGGCAGGGGATGCTGGCCCCACCACGACCGGTGTGCTGACATCCCGGGGCTCGCGCCGGGGAGCACTCTGTACTCGGCCGGTGGCGCTTAGCACAATGAAGCGGTATGGGAGGGACAACGATTACGGTCGCGCTGGCCTGCTGGCGGCCGGCCCTGCGGGGTGTGTGGCGGCAGGCGCTGGCGCTGGCGCTGCTGGCCGGCCTGCTCGGCGGGGTGGCCCTCGGCGCGGTGGCCGGCGCGCGGCGCACGTCCGCCGGCTACGGGCGCTACCTGGCCGCCATCAACGCCAGCGACGTCTTCGTCAACGTGCCGGGGAGCCTGCCCGGCATGCCCGCCACGCGGCCAGTCACGCTGATCTCGTCGCTGCCCGGGGTGATCTCGCACGCCGCGTACATCGGCCTGAACTGCTCGCCAGTGGTGCATGGCCGGGTCGAGAACTCCTACCTCACCAACAGCGCGAACGGCAGCCTGGACGGCGAGTACTTCAGCCAGGACCGGATGACCGTGCTGGCGGGCCGGCTGCCGCCGGCCGGATCGACGACCACGGTGGTGCTCACGCCGGCCATCGCGAAGATGTTCGGGACCAGAGTCGGCGGCACGGTCAGCTACTCATTCCGCCCGGTAGACGCGCGGGGCCAGCCCACGGGCCCGTCCTTCATCCGGTCCTACCGGGTGGCCGCCATCGCGCAGATCCCGCCCGCGCTGGTGGACGAGTCCGACCAGGCTGAGGGGACCGTCCTGCCGCCGGGGGCGACCCGGCAGTTGCTGGCGGAGTACTTCTACGCGTGGATCGGGCTGCGGCTGGCCCGGGGCACGGCCGGGATTCCGGAGCTGCAGCGGCAACTGGCCACGCTAGCCGCGGACCTGCAGCGGCAGGAGCAGCAGGCGACGCACCGCAACGTGAGCGCGCCCACGTTCAGCATCAGCCGCTCCGACGTCATCCGCGGCCAGGTGCAGCAGGCGATCAGGCCGGAGGCGGTCGCGCTGAGCGTGTTCGGCGCCATTGCGGCGCTGGCCATGCTGGTGCTGGTGGGGCAGGGCCTGGCGCAGATGATCGGCCGGTCGGCCCCGGACATCGCGGTGCTCCGCGTGCTGGGCGCCACTCGCGGCCAGGCCGCGCTGGCCGCGGCGATGCCCGCGGTGATCCCCGTCCTCGGCGGCGCGGCGCTGGCCGTAGCGGGCGCGATGGCGATATCGCCGCTGGCGCCGGTGGGGCCGGTGCGCCGGTTCGACCCGGACCGCGGGATCAGTGCCGACGGGCTCGTCCTCGGCGCGGGCACGGCTATGTTCTGCCTGGCCCTGGTCGGCCTGCTGGCCGTCCTGGCGGTCCGGTCGGTCCGGCCGCGCGCAAGCGGGGCGGGCGTTGGCTCGTCCGCCGTAGCCCGGGCCGCGTCCGCCGCCGGGCTGCCGGCCGCCGCCGTCGTGGGCACCCGCAACGCGTTCGAGCCGGGCGCGGGCGGGCGGGCGGTCCCGGTCCGCTCGGCGCTGCTCGGTTCCATCGCGGCCGTCACCGCGGTGGTGACCGCCGTCGTGTTCAGCGCCAGCCTGAGCGGCCTGAGCACGCATCCGGCCCGCTACGGCTGGAACTGGAATCTGGTCATCCAGGCCGAGTCCGGGTATGGGAGCTTCGATCCGGGGGTGATGAAGAAGCTGATCCAGGACCAGCCGGCCGTGGCCGGCTGGTCGGAGTTCGCGTTCGCGCAGCTTCCCGTGGACGGCCGGTTCGTCCCGGCGCTCGGCCTGCGGCGCCAGCTCGGCTCGGTGCAGCCCCCCACCACCAGCGGCCGCGCGCTCTCCGGTCCCGGCCAGATCGAGCTGGGCACGGTGACGCTGCGCCAGCTCGGCAAGAAGGTCGGGGACCGGGTCCGGATCGGCATCCCGCCGTTCGAGCAGACGGTCGTGATCACGGGGACGGTGACGCTGCCCTCGTTCGGCGTGGGCGGGGCCGATCATCCCTCGCTCGGGCGTGGCGTGATGATTCCCGAGGACACCCTGCTGGCGGCTGTGGGCCAGGGCGGGGGGCGGCCGCTCACGTCCCAGTCGGTACCGGTCTTCTCCTCGGCGGTGGCGATCGACCTGGCCCCGGGTACCACCGGGGCGCAACGGTCCCGGCTGGTGGACCGGATCGTCTCGGCCAACCCGGACGGGACTCCGGGCGGCAGCTATGAGCTGAGCCACGCACGGGCCTCGGCCATCGTCAACACCGAGCAGATGGGCAGCCAGCCGCTCGCGCTCGCCCTCGGCCTGGCCGTGGCGGCGGTGCTGTCGCTGGCGCTGACCGTGCTCAGCCTGGTCCGGCGGCGGCGGCGTGAGCTCGCCCTGCTCAAGGCGCTCGGCATGACGCGCAGCCAGGTCAGGGCGGTCATCGCCTGGCAGACCACGCTCACATTGCTGATCGCAGTCGCGGTCGGCGGCGCGCTGGGCATCGTCGGCGGCCGGCTGGCCTGGCACGCCTTCGCCGGCTCGCTCGGGGTCGTGCCGATCGTCGAGGTCCCGGTGGCCGCGCTCGTCCTCGGGCTGGCCGCGCTGGTGCTGGCGGGCAACCTGCTGGCGTCGCTGCCCGCGGCCGTGGCCGCGCGGACCCGGCCCGGGGTCAGCCTGCGGACCGAGTAAAGGCCGGGCGTTCGCCGGCGCGCCGGCGCTGCATGGACTCCGTGCTTGGCCGGCCCTGCATTCAGCGTTAGCCTCGTGATCTATGGTGGCCCCCGACCCCGCGGCCCCCGTCGCGGACCAGCCGATGGCATCCGCCGGGGGGATCAAGCTGCCTGTCAGCAGCTGGCTCCTCGAGCGCAAGCTATACCGCAGAACCCGCGCCGATCTTGCCAGGGTAGCTGGCGAGATCGTTGCGATCCGTCTCTACTCGGCGGCTGCCTGCTTCATCTCCATGCTTCTCGCGGCGTGGGTCGGGGCCTTTGCCCGCGTCGTGAGCGCCCATGATTGGCATACTTTCAGAACCCTGGACAGAGCAATCTTGATTACCGTGTCAACGCAAGCTGGCAGATATCAAGGCGACCTGCTTCCGGTGCTCCTCGCCTGGGCCGTTATATTGCTTTTTACCCCAATTGGATATACGTTCGCCTTCCGTACGGCGGCGGTAGCAGCCGGAATTTTGGGTTACCTTCACCTCTCTCCTCCCGCCTTCCTGGTCACTACGAGGGTGACGGCGGTATCTCACTGGCTGGCGAGATTCGACAACGACGGGAACCGATACGCGATACCATTTTTAATCTCTTCTATCGGCGTCGCCTATGTGCTGCAACAGAGCGCCGTCCGCATGTTCGAGCATCTTGATCAATTGCCGACCAGGCCTGGCCGCGAGCCTCATCGCAGTTCATCTCCTCTTGGCCTCCTGCGCAAGCCGTGTGCCATGCTCCTGATCCTGCTCGTACTGGAATCGGTAACCTGGGCCGCCACCGTGATCCGGCTGGCCGCCGCCGGGGCCAGTACCCCTGGCTCCGGGATGTCGTATGGTTTCCAGGGCGGGCTGTACCAGAGTAGGTGCCTGTTGGTGCTGGCGATCATCGCGGTTATTCTTCCGCGGCTCGATGACGCTGAAAACTGGCTGGCAGCCGCCGTCGCCCTAACGGCGCTTTACGGGCTGGCGCCCGACGTCCTGCCCTTCCCCTCAATTCTGGGTACGGCCGCCGCCAGGGGGGAACTGACCCGCATCGGCACCGCATGGGGAGGTGGCTCGCTCTGGGCCGCGCTCTTTGTCTTCATCCCGGCCTCCATGTTCGGGGTTTACCTCGTCGGCAAGCTGCTCCGCTCGCCGTGACGGCGACCTTTCACGAACTGGTTGCGGAGGGCTCAGCCGGACCCTCACTGCTTTCCTGCGTTCCGGACTCGCCGAGGTCGGAAGGACTATCCGGATCCGGCCAGATCAGGCCGCACACCTCGAGGTAAAGCTGTTCGGGGTAGGGGAGGAACTTAATGTTCCGCAGGGCCTGGTCCTGGCCACTGGGGGCCAGGATGAAGTGCCCGTATCCCAGGATGCGGGCCAGCGTCGTGCGCCTTAGCCTCAGGTCGGTGGCTCTGGCGAGGGGCACCATGGCCACGTCGCGCGCCAGGACTCCCTTGATGAGCAGCATCCGAAACGACGTCACGACGTAATAGGTGACGAGCCAGTTGAATCCCTGCCAGATCAGGTGGAGCAGGAGGAGGCCCCAGACAAGCCAGACAATGAGAAGCGCGTCGTGACTGAGCTTCGATATGCTGCCCCAGACCACGGCCGACACTAGCCCGGCAATTACCAGGCCGACCGAACCCAAAAAGCTAGCGGGATGCAGGTGGACTGCAATCACCTGACGCTCCTGCGGCAGGAGGTACCTGTTCACGGAGCCGGGGACGGTATCTGTGTTAGGAACTAGATGCATCCAGGCCTCGAGTCCAGTTCGGTGGGGAGGGGTGGGTCATCGCAGCGGTTCCAGGCTGGTGGCGTAGTTCTCGAGCAAGCCGGCGTCGAGCCGGACGGCGGTAAGGCCATTTGGCGTCGCGAAGACGAACGTGTCGTGCTCGATGACGGCGATATCGCTCACCGGAACCTCAAGATTTATCTCACCCAGAAGCGCCTTTTCGTCTCGCCGGGTGAAAGCCTCCGGCTTCCAGATCCCTATGATGCCGTCGGCTCGTGCGGTCACGACGACCGCTCGCCCGCCGCTGAGCGTCGCCGTGGCCACCACGTTCGCGAATACCGCGCCCGTCCGCCGCACGCCCCGGCCGAACCGGCGCGGCTCTAGCGCCCTGACGACCCCGTCGGCGGTGGCGACGAGCACCAGGATCTGGCCGCGGTCCAGTGACATCGCGCGTACCGCGTCCGCGTGGCCGGCCCAGGGGTGCGTCAGGAAAGTCCACGGCGGGACGATGCGGAAATGACCGTGCCGGCGCCCGTGGCGCAGGTCCCACACGTTGACGCGGTTGTCGTGCCCTCCGGTCAGGGCGAGCGGCCACGGCCCGGGGCCCCCGGCGCAGGTGACACAGGCCGACCACCCCTTATGACCAGTCAGCACGTTGCGCGTCCGACCCGTGGCCAGATCCCAGACGACGATCTTACGACCGTGACCGCTCGTAACAGCGAGACACGTGCCGTCGGGCAACTGCGCGAAGGCCGCATCGCTCGGCGAGTGGATCCGATCGGCGGGGAACTGGGCGGTGAGCATGCCATCGGGCAGGCTCCAGATCCGCATGATCTCGTCGGCGTCGAAGGTAACCGCGACCGGGCTGTTCCCGGTCTGGCGGGCGACGCCGATGGCGCATGACGGCACGGTGCGTTCTCGAAGGTCGCCGACGAACTCTCCGGTCCGCAGATCCCACAGCGCGACGTCGATGCCGTCGGAGGTGGTCAGTCCCAGGGGCATGCCGTCCTGGTGTGGCACGCTGACGATTCGGCGCGGTGCCACCCTGGGCTGCTGGCTCTCCTCGCCGGATCCTGGCCCGATCGAGCTGACGTCCCACCTGCGGACGGTGCCGTCGCGGCTCGCGGTGACCACGATCACGTGACCGTCTGACAGGCGAGTCCAGTCGTATCCCGTCACCTCCGCCGTGTGTCCGGCCAGCGTCAGCGAAACGGTTCCACGATCCGTTTTCTCAGGGTAATCGTGCAACTCTACGCGCAGGAAGCGGCCGGCCAGCTCGAACCGCGGCAAAGACGACTCGCGCGATTCGTGATCGGACTGATCCGGTCCGCGAGGGCGGGTCTCCGTACTTAACCGGGGTGCCGCCGATCCGGCCCCTGCGCCCGGCCCATCCTGATCCTGCCGGCCGCACCTACGGCGCCCTGGCCGCTGCCCCGCTCCTGGCTACCGTCCGTGATCCGCTGCGGCGCGGCTCCCTCCTGCCGTACCGGGCGGCGCGGGTGGAGAATCGTGGGCCAGTCTGCCGCTGCCGCCATTCCCGCGCCGGTTTCCCTCATCCGCCCCCGAGCAGGCGCGCCGTCCGGTTTTCAACCGGCTTTCCTATTCCCGTGCGCTCCGGGCCGGTGAATTACGCGCGCCCTGTCCACATATCCACGAATTCGCCTGTGAATTACTGCAGCTTGCAGACAAAGGGCGGTTCCCCGGGGATTCTCGTTTCGACCAGGAAACGCAAATCCGCAAAAGGAACCGCCACCGATGGACGGTACCGGCTCGGCCGGGCCCGCGCACTCGCGCCGGCCTGCGCCGCGGCGACGGTCCTGCTGGGGATCCGCGGGCTGCTGGTCACCGCGGTGACTGAGACGCCGGACGGGCAGACCCTGGTGGAGGTGATCACCGATCCCGCCTTCGAGGCCGCGCGCTGCTGCCCGCGGTGCGGCAAGGCGGCCACCCGGGTCAAGGAGCGTCCCCGGACCGCGCCCCGCGACGTGTTCACCGGGGACCGGCAGGTCCTGCTGGACTGGCGCAAGACCCGCTGGCATTGCGACACACCCGGCTGCGAGCAGGGAGCTTTCACCGAATGGCTGCCGGCCGTCAAGCGCCGGGCCCGGCTGACCTCCCGGCTGCGGACTTGCCTGGGCGAGGCCGTCGGCGATGACCTGACGCCCGCCGCGGCCGCGGCGCGCCGTTACGGCGTCTCAGACCGCACCGCCGCCCGCGCCTTCACCGCCTACGCCGATGAGCAGCTCGCCGGCCTGGACGAACGGCAGGACCCAGTCCAGGCGGCCGGGGTCGATGAGTTCCGCCGCGGCGCCCCCGCCGACCGCACCGACCCGGAGACCGGCGAAGTCACCCGGACCCGCTCCGAATGGCTCACCCACCTGGTGGACCTGGACGCCGGCGGCACCCTGGGCCTGGCCGAGGGCCGCACCGCCACCGCCGAGAAGGACCTGCTCGCCGGGCACGCCGGGACGCTGCGGTACCTGGCGATGGACATGTCGGCCACTTACCGCTCCGGCGCCCCCGCCGGCGTGACCCTGGTAGCTGACGCCTTTCACCTGGTAAAACTCGCTAACAGGAAGATAGACGAGGCGTTCCGGCGGCTGGGCTACCGCACCCAGCACGCGCATGAGGAGCTCGGGCTGCCCCGCCCGCTGCACTACATGCTCCGCTACAACATCGAGAACCTGGACCCGGACCACCTGGCCGTCATCATCGGCGTGCTGGACGCCGACGCGGACGGCCAGCAGATCGCCGCCGTCTGGATCGCCAAAGAGCACCTGCGCGACCTGCTCGCCCTGCGCGCCACCCGCACCCATGTCACCCCCGCGCCCAGCGCGGTCCGCGACAAGCTCGCCAGCTTCTACATATGGTGCGCGGACAACAACAGCGTCACCGAGATAAAAACCCTCGCCAAGACGATAGATAAATGGCAGCAGCCGGTCATCGACGCCGTGCTGACGGGCTACTCGAACGCGAAAGCAGAAGCGCATAACCGCACCGCGAAACTTGTCGCCAGGAATGCCCGCGGATTCGCCAACCCGCAGAACCAGGCCCGCCGGGTCCGCATGGCCACCACCCGCGCCGCCCGGTACGGCAGGAGGGAGCCGCGCCGCAGCGGATCACGGACGGTAGCCAGGAGCGGGGCAGCGGCCAGGGCGCCGTAGGTGCGGCAGGCAGGATCAGGATGGGCCGGGCGCAGGGGCCGGATCGGCGGCACCCCGGTTAAGTACGGAGACCCGCGAGCGCCGAGCGGTACGAGGCTATCGGCGTCTTCCGCGTATGGGTATTGCCGCTTGATCTTGCGGTGCCGCAGGTGCACCGTGACGCTCCGGCCGTCCATGAGCCGGACCTGGGCGGGTGCTCCCCGGCGGCGGGTATCCAGCGGCCGGCTTGCGGTGAGATCCCACACCGTGGCTTTCTTGCGGAAGAATCGCACCGCCACGACGGGGGGCCCGCCGCGAAACGAATAGTAGGTTTTACGCGACCTGCGAATAACGCTGTCGTAGAGTGATCGCAGCCAGGGAGAGCGAATCCGCCGACGCTCGAATGGCAATTCCTGGCCGGTCTGCAGATCACCTAGCCATCGTCCGACACCGCCCATCGGGGCGACCACGACAGCCCGTCCGTCGCTGAGTTCGGTGAACTCGATATCTCCCGGCTTCGGGTGGCCGGGAAGGACAACCACCCGGCGGCCAGACGACAGATCCCAGATAGCTGTCCGCAGGCCCCGACCGCCCGTGATGGCGAACTGCTGACCATCGGACGTGCGCAGGCAGCGGAGCGCGGGGTTGGCGTTCCGCAGCCAGGTCAGCCGGCGCCAGCGCGGCGCCACGGGAACGGTGCGCAGCAGCGCCGCCGTCGACATGTCCCACGTGTGCAGCAGTCCGTCGGCCGACAGCAGCACGAGGACCGTTCGGGACCCGGGCAGGCGCGCGGCGCGGATCGCGACCAGCGACGCCGTTCCCACGGCATGGGTGCCGCGCGGCTCGGCCGTGGCGGCGTCCCACATCCGCAGCCGCGCGTCCTGGCCGATGCTGGCCACGACCGACGTGCCGTCGCCTGGGCGCGCGCAGACGACCCCGTTGACCGGACCGAGGTGCCCGTCCAGGATGCGATGCGGGTGCTCCGGCGGCCAGTGGGTCCACGGCACCGACCAGCGGCGGCGGGGCGCGCCGGCCGCGATGCGCCTGGTGAGTTCGTCGGCATGAGCGATCCGTGACGCCAGTTCCAGGTAGGACAGGCGGTAATCCTCCGGCTGGTCCCGAAGCTGATGGACCGTTCGCTGGTAGGCCCGGCCGGCCAGTTCCGCGTCCGGATCCCGCACCGAGGGAAGCGCGGCCAGCAGCCCGGCCGGCCCGGCATGGACCAGGTACCCGGGATCCAGGAGCAGGCTGTCGAGCCGTCCCGCCCGCTGCGCGTGGGTGGCCAGGTGAGCGAGTATGTACGGGTGGGCGCGGCTCCAGTCCGGCCCGGAACGCGACGCGGGCACCCGGTCCATGAGAAAGGCGAAGAACAGGCCATGAATGTGGCCTTCGTCGCAGCCCTGCCGTAGGTACTCGGCCAGCGCGGCGTGATAGAGCCGGTACACCGAATGGCCTGATTCCATCGCCTCGACAACATAGGAACCCGCCTGCCGCCGCAGCCAGATGAGATCGTCGTTCGTATAGTCGCGCCCGCTAAGTTTCGATGACAGCGGTGCCCACAGGTCTTCCCAGGGCAGGCCCGCGCCTTGCGCGAACGCCAGCGGCCGCAGCAGGTCGCGGGCCCGGTCGGCCTCGGGGCCTAGGCGCGTCTCCAGATCACTGTGCATCGCGGCAGCGGCAGTGCCGGGCAGGCTCGCTCGCCAGCCGGGATCCGCCGGATCAGGCAACTCCGCCCGGCTCAGCAGGGTACGTGACACTATCAGGGCGACCAGGAAAGAGAGCCCGGCCGCGTCGGCGACGGCCCGGGCAACCGCGGCGGTGCGGTCCTCGGGAGCGGCATGGTAGGGCGAACGCGGGTTGCTGGTCTCGAGGTTCTGGACCACGTACTCATAGAGAGACGCCGGATCCGCGTAGCGCTCGTCGTCGAGGTCAATGGCTAGGCCGGGCATGCCGAGCGCGTCGAGCAGGTGCGGCCGGGTCCCGAGGAGCAGCCGCAGGCCCTCGGCCGGGCCGGCTACCGCCAGCGGGCGAAGGACGCCGGAGATCAGGCCGGGCGGGTCGAGAGCCTCGTCGATCGCGTCGATGGCCACCGTGAACGCCCGGCCCCGCATTTCCCTGAGCAGATCGGCGGCCGTATCTGCCCGGACGCCCACTGCTCCGCACACCGCCGCGAGAACCTGGGCGCTGGTAAGGCCCCGCGCGTGGATACCGGTGGCGATGCTGCCTTCTGGCGGGATAGTGCCGGCGGCCAGGTCCTCCATCGGGACGGTCCGCCACCAGTCGCGATGGCTGAGCACCACCAGGCGACCGATGACCGCCGATTTCCCCGAGCCGGGTCCCCCGGTCACCACGCGTGCACTGAGATCATCCTGATTCCCCAGCCAGCTCACCAGGTCTCGCAGTGCCGCCTCGCGGCCGACGAACCGCCAGCCGGGCTCGGCCGGAACGTCCACGCCCCGCGCGCGCGGCAGGAAATGCCCGCGCAGATCGGTTACGCGCAGTTCCTCTTGTTCGATCCGGAGCTGGGTGAGCAGGTCCAGACCGTGTAGCTGAGGGTTGAACCGCCGGTTGGGGAAGAACGGCAGCAGGTCGGTTCGCCCGCCTAGCACGTTTTCCGTCACCGTCTGCCAACCGGGACGGGACGGATCCGCGTTGATCAGCCGAACGATGGCGCCGGGCGGCAGGTAAGGAGGCTCGTGGCCGGCGAGCGCGGGCTGTCTGACGGCGCGCTCGAACAACCGGGCGAAATCGCCGGCCACGATCTGCTCCCGCGGGTAGGCCGCTGTCAGCAGGGCCAGCGTCTTGCCGTCACCTTCGCCTATCGACGGCATGGAAGCCCGCAGAGCCTCCGCGCCGCCCTTCGCGGCCAGGCACGTGTCAAGGATGATCAGCGCGTACCGCACCGGGGTGCCGACGAGCATGAGCTCGGCAAGGTGCCTGGTTTCCAGTGTTCCCGAGACACGATCTATGGTGTCGCCGGTCCAGACCCGATGCGTCTCGTTCACTTCGTCCGCATGGCTGGTGTAGTAAAGCGCGACAATATCGTCCCGGTCACACTTCAGGCAGAATTCCCTGATTGACTTGCGGATCTGATCGGATGCAGGGTCGATTTCCAGCTGAGTGACCCGTTCATAGCCGAAATCACCGGTGAGAACCCGGACCATCCGATTGACCGAGGCAACAATAAGCGGACCGCTCTTGAGCAGGTCGGTAGTAATGCCGACGGCGATCAGGTAACGCCGATGCCGATCGTCGTCAGGCATTCAGCCCTGCCACGATGGCTGCGCCGGTCATCCTTTCGGTCAGGTAGGGCCGCATATCGTGTGCATGCGAACTGTTATGCACGCGGATCTGATGCATCGCGGCGCCGAACAGCGGACGCAGGTCTTCCACCGCAGCGACCACGTCCCCGGCGTCGGCGATGTTCGTCCACGTGCCGACCGACTCCGGCCAGTGCCCGCGGATCTCCGCGCCGAGGGGACGCGGTTTCGGCTGGAGCCGGTCAAAGACCAGGTTGGGCAGGCCGAGTGGGGAACCGAGCGTGACGAACGACCGGACGGCCAGGTCCGGAGCCGCGCAGAGCACCTCATAGGCGACGACCGAGCCCAGCGAGTGTCCCACCACCACGCATATGTCATGCGCTATGGAGGACGCGACGGCCTTCCGGATGCCCGATCTGAGCGTGTCATCGGTGAAATACCGGCGTACTTGCTTCAGGTTGCCGATTAAAAGCCTGTCGCCCACTCCGGCGAGAAATCGTGACCTGCTCAGCGCGGCCAGGGCGCGGGACGCCCGCACCGGCGTGCGGGCGAGCACCTCCTCATCGGGCGGCACGACGCGGGAATCCACCGATGCGGCTCGCTGCCACAACGCCTGCAGCAATTCCGACTCGTAGCCCTCTTCCACGTCCCGGGCCTCAAAATAGGGCTCCGGCGCCAGCACCTCAGCCGACGGGCGGAAGAAATCACCGTAGCTGGCGAAGACCACGTCGTCCGGCTGGACGGATCCGCCCGCACGGACGACTCCCTCCGCGAGCGCGGAGAAAAAGCGGTCATGCAGGGTCAGCCCGCCCTCGGTCTGCTGACCGATCCCGTGCACCACAACTATCCGCGCCACACGCGACTCCTTGGGCAACCCGGCATTGCGAGCAATCTACACGGTTAGGAAACAGCCCTCGGCGCGTCGAGCGACCGGCAGACCGGGTCGATGGCACGTTGGTCCGGTTCTAACCGACCCGCTGGCACATCGACGCTTTTCGCCGGGGGCGTCAGTCGCCCCAGACGTCGCGGGCGGTCTCGACGATCAGGCGGAGCTTGGCCACCTGATCGTCGTAGGTCAGCGCGTTGCCCTCGAACGTCGAGGAGAACCCGCACTGGCCGGACAGGCAGATCTGGTCCAGCGGGACGAACTTGGCCGCCTCGTCGATCCGCCGCTTCAGGTCATCCTTCGACTCCAGCCCGGGACGCTTGGTGGTGACCAGGCCGAGCACGACCATCTTGCCCTTCGGCACGAACCGCAGCGGCTCGAACCCGCCGGAGCGCTCGTCGTCGTACTCCAGGAAGAACCCGTCCACGGCCAGTTCGGAGAACAAGGCCTCGGCCACGAAGTCGTAGCCGCCGGAGGCGACCCAGGAGGAGCGGAAGTTGCCGCGGCACATGTGCGTGGTGATGGCCATGCCCGCTGGCTTGCCGGCGACCGCGTCGTTGATCTGCTTGATGTAGCGCAGGTGCATGTGCTCGGCGTCCTCGCCCCGTCCGGCGATCTCGGCCCGCTGCGCCGGGTCGTTCAGGTAAGCGAGCGAGGTGTCGTCGAACTGCAGGTAGGTGCAGCCCAGCTTGTTCAGCCGCTGGACCTCGTCGGCGTAGGCGGCGGCCAGGTCCGACCAGAACTCCTCCATGTCCGGGTACACCGACTTGTCTACCGAGGCGGGGCCGCCGCGGTAGTGCACCATGTTCGGCGACGGGATCGTCAGCTTGGGCACGGCCGTGGTGACGTGGGACCGCAGGAACGAGAAGGCGTCACCGAAGATCGTTTCGTCGATGTGGAGCTTGCCGTCGACGCGGATCGAGGCCGGGGTGTACTCGATGTCCCCCGCCGCGTTGTGGAACTTCACCGCCAGGTTGCCCGGCGCCTTGGAGACCCCGCCGAGGGCGTAGATGAAGTCCATGTGCCAGGAGGCCCGGCGGAACTCCCCGTCGGTGGCCGACTGCAGGCCGACCTCCTCCTGCATCTTGATCGCGCCGGGGATCACCTGGTCCTCCACCGAGCGCAGGTCGGCCGCTGAGATCCGCCCGGCCGCGAAGTCCTCACGCGCCTGCAGCAGCCGCCGGGGACGGAGCAGGCTGCCGACGTGGTCGGCGCGGAACGGAGGGCTGGTCCTGCGGGCCATTAGTACTCTCCTTCTTCTCCGGAGGGAGTCGATGGATGGGGATAGGTCAGGTCGATCGAGTCCTGGGGCACGCCGAGCGCCTGGCCGAGAATACCGCGCATAAGATTCTCCGGCACGAGGCAGTCGGCGCAGGCCTCGGGGCCGGCGGTGATCGTGACGCGGACCCGGTCGCCCGCCTCCGCGATCGCCAGGAGGTAGCCGTCAGCCGCGAGGGTGGCGGCGATTTCCCCGGCTCGTTCGGTATCAATCATGAGCGGACCATGGTGAGGACCGGTTCGGTGGCGCTGGCGGTCCCCGACCACTCGCCGAAGACCCTGACCACCATCGAGATCGCCGCGTTGCGGGCGCCGGCCACCACGATCGGGACGTGCCGCGGCGACGGCAGGATGCGGGTGAAGGTGTCGTCGCCGCTGGTGTCGGCGTCGGCGAAGCGGGCGATGCCGCGCAGCCCGTTCTTCCCGGCCCGGCGCAGGTCGGCGCCGGTGCGGCCGCACTGCTCCATCAGAGCGGCCTGGACGTCTTGCTTGGTGAAGCCGGCGCCGGCCAGCATCTGCGCGTGCTCGGGGCAGAACACCACGCCCGCCGAGGTGTCGCGGAAGATCAGCGAGCCGGTGCGCGAGATCGTGTCGGCAATGTCGGCCAGAACGTGCTCGGGGTCCGGGGTGTGCCGGTTGTCCACGAACTCGCACGTGCGCAGCAGCGTCGCCGAGACGGCGCTGGTACCGGCGGGCAGCCCGCCGTCGACGGCGAACGGCGGCCACGGGGACTCCTCCTCGTTCTCCGCCAGGCAGATCGACCAACGGCCGGGCAGGCCCTGGGTGGCCTGCTCCAGCACGTGCGGGCGGATGCCGAAGGCGTTGCGGACGATCAGGCCGATGGCGCGGGCGACGGTGGCGTTCGGCCGGAAACCGGGGCCGAACGCGCCGCCGGCCGTGTTGAAGCCGAGTTCGTGCCTCACCGGGCCGTTGACCACGATCATCGGGGCGGGCCCGCTGGTGGACTGCCAGCCGCCGCCACGGGCGGCGCGCTCGCGCATCAGCGCGTCGAAGGCGGCCAGCACCACCGGGAAGTACTCCGGCAGGCAGCCAGCCATGGCCGCGTTGACGGCGGCCAGGTAGACCGTGCAGTTCCGGCCGACCTGCTCGAGCTCGCCGATGACCTCGTCCGGGTTCCGGCTGGTGGTGGCCAGGAACTTCTCGACCAGCGGCTGCGACGCGGGGACCAGCGGCAAGCCGTCGGACCAGCCCTGGGCGTAGCAGTACTCGATGGCGGCCCGGGCTTCCTCCGGGTCCGGTGGTGTCGTCATTCCGGCTCGGTGAGGAGGTTCATCACGTCGCCGAGGACCTGGGCGGCCCGTTGTTTCACCTGGTCGGGGGTGAGCACCGCCACCGGGTGGGGCGTGGTCGCGTAGCGGTAGCCGGGGGCGCCGCGGAGTTCGGCCATCGCGTCGGCGGTGACCGCGAAGGCGTCGCTGCAGATCGCCGCCGCCGGCAGCCCGGCCGCCTCGAACGCGATGCCGTCGGCCACGGCCGAGGCACTGCACGAGCCGCAGTCTCCGATGCCGGTGATGATGACGTCGCAGCCGGTCGTCATCTCCTTGACCAGGTCGTCGGGCGCGGGCGCGGCGAAGTTGACCTTGGTGCGGGCCATCGTGCCGGTCGCGCCGTGCTGCTCGACCAGGAGCCGGCCGACCTCGTCCAGGAACGGGGCGGCGTTCTGCTTGGTGTTGACCAGCAGGCCGACGGTGGCGCCGCGCAGGTCCCGGCGGCGCGGGGCGCGGGAGGCCCTGGTCTTGGTGGCGGTCGCGGTGGTACCGGTGGGGTCGAGGATCGGGTACGGCATGCCTGGTTCCTTGCTAGTGCTCGTGCATAATGACGCCGCGGAGGTTCTTGCCGTCCATCATGTCCTGGTAGCCCTCGTTGATCTGGTCCAGGGTGTAGCGCTGACTGACCAGCTCGGTCAGCTTGATGTCGCCGGCCTGCCACAGGCCCAGGATCATCGGGATGTCGTACAGCGGGTTGGCCCCGCCGAACAGCGAGCCCTGCATCCGGCGGTGGTAGCCGATGAGGATGCCGCCGGGCAGCACCATGTCGTAGTAGCCGACGCCGGTGATCACGATCGTGCCCGCCTTGCCGGTCAGGTTGACGGCCGCCTTGACCACCTCGTTGTCCATCTCGCCGACCGTGCAGATCACCTTGTCGGCGAGCTGGCCGCGGGTCAGGTTGACGATGGTCTGGAGGGCCGACTCCGGGTCGGCGAACGCGTGCGTGGCGCCGAACTCCATCGCCTGCTCGCGCTTGAACTCCTCCGGGTCGATCGCGATGACGTTCTTGCCGCCGGCGTACCTGGCGCCCTGCACGGCGTTCATGCCGACCCCGCCGGTGCCGAAGACCACCACGGTCTCGCCGGGGCGGACGTCGCCGGCTTTGGTCGCGGAGCAGAAGCCGGTGGTCACCCCGCAGCTGACCAGCGCGGCCAGCTCGAACGGGATGTCGTCCTCGATCTTCACGCAGGACCACTCGGACAGCACGGCGTACTGGGAGAACGAGCCGACCACGCACATGCCACCTAGGTCCTCGTGGCCGTCGTGGAAGCGGAAGGTGCCGTCGGCCAGGCAGCCGATGGCGGCGTTCTTTCCGGCGTCGCACAGGTTCTGGTGGCCGGTGGAGCAGTACCGGCAGGTGCCGCAGACGGGGATGTAGGAGCAGGCGACCCGGTCACCCGCTTTGACCCTGGTGACGTTCGGGCCGGTTGCTTCTACGACGCCCGCGCCCTCGTGGCCGCCGACGAGCGGCAGGCGCGCGGTGCCGGTGGCCCGGATGTGCTCGTCGGAGTGGCACAGCCCGGCCGCTCGCATGCGGATGAGGACCTCTCCGGCCTTGGGCTCATCCAGGTCCAGCTCGGTGATTTCCCATGGCTGGCCGCCCTTGCGGAGCACCGCCGCCCGGGTCTTCATCATCTGGCTCCTCCCTGTCTTTGTTTTCATATCACGCGCTTCTCGTCGTCGAAAGTGTCATATATCGTGTGCCCCAGGCGCTTCTGGCGCGGTTATGGCCGTCACCTGATTCGCGTGGTCCGGCTCTGTGGCCGGCCCTAGGTTTAGGGGTTTTGCCGTGGACGTGTCGCTTGACGGGAAGGTGGCGCTGGTCACCGGGGCCGGGCCGAACATCGGCAGCGGCATCGCGCTGGCGCTCGCGCGCTACGGGGCGAAGGTGGCGTGCAACGACCTGGACCTGGAGGCGTCGAAGGCGGCGGTACGACGGATCTCGCGCAACGGCGGAGAAGGGCTGGCGCTATCCGGTGACGTCAGCGTCGAGGCCGACGTGCTGGCGAACATCGCCTCGGTGCTGGACGCGTGGGGCCGCATCGACATCGTGGTCAACAACGCGGCCTGGCTGCACACGAACCACATCCTGGAAGAGGACCTGGCCTCCTTCAACCGCGCGATCACCATCGCGCTCAACGGAAACTTCCTGTTCACCAAGCACGCGGCGCTGGCGATGATCGAGCGGGATATCCGCGGGTCCGTCGTCTCGATCCTGTCTTCGAACGCGTGGCAGGGCGCCTCCGGATTCATCGCCTACGCCACGCATAAGGGCGGCCTGGCCAACTTCGTCCGCGCCGCCGCGATGGACCTGGCACCCTACGGGATCCGGGTCAACAGCTTCACCCCGACCGCGCCGCGGCCGGACAACCCGGAGTTGCTGGCCCGGTGGCGCGCCGAGGGCCGCACCGAGCTGCGTCCGCCGCGGGTTCCGCGGCCGGACCGGCCGTCCTGGTGGCGCGATACCGGGACGTACGACGTGCGCGGGAATATCCCGATGGGCGAGCCGGCCACCCCCACCGACATCGGGCACTGCATCGCCTGGCTGTCGTCCGACTACGCCCGCCTGATCACCGGGTGCGATTTCGTCGTCGACGGCGGCGCCCGGGCCAAGTACTGGGCCTACACGCCGGACGCGGGCGCGGCGGCCGGCCCGCTTCCGCTGATTCCGCTGGACGTCTCGTCGGAGGACCCTAATGGGTGACATGATTCGCGCGGTCGTGCAGACCGGGCCGCGGCAGCTGGAGATGCGGGAGTTCCCCCGGCCGGTCATCGGCCCTGACGACGGCGGGCTGCTGCGGGTCGAGGCGTGCGGGATCTGCGGCAGCGACGTGGAGCAGTACAAGGGCAGCATGGGCGGCCAGTGGCTGCCGATGGTGCCCGGGCACGAGCCGCTCGGGATCATCGAGGAGGTCAGCGACTCCGCGGCCGCCCGCTGGGGCGTCCGGCCCGGCGACCGGGTGGCGGTGGAGATCCTCATCCCGTGCCGGTCCTGCGACCTGTGCCTGGCCGGACGGTACATGTCGTGCCGTCACCGGATCGGGAGCCACGGGGGCTCTAATCCGCCGGAACGCGGGCTCGGCCCGTGGGGCGGCTTCTCCGAGTACATCCACCTGCATCCGAACGCGATCCTGCACAAGGTCCGCGGCGATATCCCGGCCGAGGTCGCGGTGATGTTCAACCCGCTGGGCGCGGGTGTGCGCTGGGCGGTGCATCTGGGCGGGGTGGGGCTCGGTGACACCGTGCTGATCCTCGGCGCGGGCCAGCGCGGCCTCGCCGCCGTGCTGGCCGCCCGGACGGCGGGGGCCGGGACGATCATCGTGACCGGGCTTGGGCGCGATGCCGGCAAGCTGGCGCTGGCGCGCGAGTTCGGCGCCGATCACACGATCGACGTCGAGGCCGAGGACACCGTGGCGCGGGTTCTCGATATCACCGGCGGGACCGGGGCCGACATCGTGCTGGAGCTGACGCCGATGGCCCTGGGGCCGATCCTGGACGCGGTGCACGCCGTCCGGTGGGGCGGGCGGGTGGTGCTCGCCGGGCTGAAGGGCGGGCGTCCGGTCGAGCTGCCCACCGACCTGCTCATCAACAAGTCGCTGACCGTCATGGGCGCGTTCAGCGTGGACTCCCGCGCCTACGTCGAGGCGATCCGGCTGATCGAGGCGGGCCGGTTCCCGCTGGCGCGGATGCACACGCATACGTTCGGCCTCGAGGACGTGGCGCGGGCCATCGAGACGCTGGCCGGAGAGGTGCCGGGCGAGGACGCGGTGCACGTCGCGATCGTGCCGGGGGCGTAGGTGCTGATCGACGCGCACGCGCACGTGATGCCGGGGTCGTTTCCTTCGGCTCCGTCCGGCTGCGACCCGGCGTCGTGGCCCTCGATGTCGGCTGTGGCCGGGGAGGACTCGCGGCTGCTGGCGTCCGGGCCGGTGCGGTTCACCGCCCGGACGGTGTGGTTCGACGCGGAGCAGCGGCTGGCCGCCAGCGCGGCCAGCGGGGTGGACGCGGAGGTGGTCTCGCCGTTCCCGCCGCTGCTGAACTACGCGCTGCCCGCGGGTTCCGGGCGGGACCTGGCCCGCTGGGTCAGCGAGTACGTCGCCTCGTTGTGCGCGGCTTTCCCCGGGCGACTCTATGGCCTGGGTACGGTGCCGCTGCAGGATCCCGACCTGGCCGCCGCCGAGCTTTCCCGGATCGCCGGCCTCGGGCTGGCCGGCGTGGAGATCGCGTCCAACGTGGCCGGGGTGTCGCTGGGCGACCCCCGGTTCCTAGGATTCTTCGCGGAGGCCGAACGGCTCGGTATGGCGGTCTTCGTGCACGCGATGCCCGCTCCCTCTGACCGGTTGCCCAGGCCGGCTGTCGCCACGTTCGGCGTCGGGGTCGAGGGATCGCTGGCCGCGGCCGCTCTTGTCACCGGCGGGGTGGCGGAGAAATTTGGTTCTTTGCGGCTGGCGTTCAGCCACGCGGCGGGCGGGTTCCCGCTGATGCTGACGCGGGCCCAGTGGTTCTGGGGCCGGACCTGGAACGAGGAACCGCCCGGTGAGCGCGGACCTGAGGCTGAGCCCTGGGCGGCCCTGGCCGGGCCGGCCGAGCTGGCCCGCCGGTTCTGGTACGACTCGCTGGTGTTCGACCGGCGCGCCATCCGCTACCTCGTCGACATGCTGGGCGCGGACCGGCTGCTGGTGGGGTCCGACTTCCCGGCGATGCCCCGCGAGGAGCCCGCCGGCCGGACGCTGCGGTCGATGGGGCTCGCCGCGGATGAGCTCGAGGACATCACGTGGCACAACTGCTTCCGGTTCCTCGGCATTGAAGCACCGAAGTTATTCTCGTCAGGTGAGCAGCACCATGTCGGCTGAGCTGGCGGATCCCGCGCCGCCCCAGCCGTGGACGTCGCCCGGCGCTGCCGCGCAGCGGCCGCCGCGGCTGCTGCTGACCCTGCTCGGTGACTACTGGTGGCAGCGGACCGAGCCGCTGCCCTCGGCGGCGATCGTCGCGCTGCTGGCCGAGTTCGGAGTCAGCGACTCGGCCGCCCGGGCCGCGCTGAGCCGGCTGACCCGCACCGGGCTGCTGGTCACGTCCAAGACCGGACGCCGCACGTTCTCCCGGCTCAGCTCGCGGGCGGCCGAGATCCTGGACGACGGCGCCCGGCGGATCTTCTCCTTCGGCGCGGCCAGCCAGCCGTGGGACGGGATGTGGTCGCTGGTCGCGTTCTCCATTCCCGAGGACAACCGGGCGGCCCGTGACGCGCTGCGCAAGCAACTGCGCTGGCGCGGGTTCGCGCCGCTGTACGACGGCCTCTGGGTTTCCCCGCGCGATCACGCCGCCGAGGTGATCGGGTGCCTGAAAGACCTCGACATCACCACCGGCACGGCGTTCCGGGCGAGCTCGGTGCCGACTGACGGCGAGATCCCGGCCCAGGCCTGGGATCTGGACGGGCTGCGCCGGCGGTACGAGTGCTTCACCGCCTTCGCCGGCCAGCTGCGGGACGCGGCGGCGGCCGGGCGGGTACCGCCGACCGACGCGCTCATCGCCAGGACCCGCGTCATGGACGAGTGGCGGGCGTTCCCCGCGCTCGACCCGGACCTGCCCGCCGAGCTGCTGCCCGGCGGGTGGCCGCGGGCCTCCGCCAGGGAGCTGTTCATCGGTTGCTACGACCTGCTCGGGCCGCTGGCCGCGCTGCGGGTCCGGCAGATCATCACCAGGTACAGCCCTGAGCTGGCCGACCGGGCCGCCTACCACAGCTCTGAGCTAAAGCTGAGCACCGCGCCGGACCCTTCGGCCAGCGACGGGGGTCGCTGAGGGCCATCCCGGCTCACCGCTTTCCGGCGGCCGGCGGTGGTGCTGACACGAAGGGGACGCTGGTGGCTGGCCACCTTGGCAATCCGCCCGGGTTCGGAGACCCTGGGGTGGATAAAGGGGGAGGTGGCCGTGGGGGCCGTCGTCATGTTGCTCCGCAGCCGATTCCGCCAGCACTGGAAGTCCTGGCTGGCTCTCAGCGTCCTGGTCGCCGTGGCGGGCGGGTTCGTCCTGGCCACTGCGGCGGCCGGGCACCGCACGGCGGCTGCGTTCGGAGATTTCGTCGCGCGCCACGGTTACGACGTGGTCGTCTACAGCGGGCAGCCAGTGCCGCGCCTGGCCCGGCTTCCTCAGGTCGCATCGGTAACTCCGGTACTCGCGCCGTACAGCGGAACGCCCGTCTGCGCGTCCTGCCGCCACCCGATCGATGACAGCACCTTCCTGATCAACGAGGTGCCCCCGGGGCAACTGCCGCGCGGCCCCGCCCTGCTGTCGGCCGTGGACGGCCGCCTGCCCGGCGGTGACCGGGACATCATGCTCGGCGCCGCGACCATGCGCGCCACGAAGGCCCGGCTGGGCGGAACCGTCCGGGTGACGATCACCGACCCGGCCGGAAAGCCGCACGAGGCCAGGTTCCGCGTCATCGGCCGCGCATCCCTGAACGCCGGGGCCGGCGGGCTCGGCCACGGCGCGGTGATCACTACCAGCGCCTTCATCGGCGCACAGTGCCCAGGGGGAGGCCATTCCGCCTGCGCGAACGCGGTCAGGCAGGGCATGGCGGCTACCGCGGTGCTGGTCCGCGCCGCTCAGGGAGCGGCCGGGAGTGCGGCGCTGGCCCGGCACATCCGCAAGTACCCCAGCCTCACTTACCGGCCGGTCAAGCCGACCGTGCTGGTCAATTTCGGCGAGTCGGTCAACTTCCCGCTGCTGCTCGGCGTGGCCCTGTCCCTGTTCGGCACCGCCACCCTGGTGCACTTGCTGCTGGTCAGCGTGGTCAGGCGGCGGGTGGAGACCGGGTTGCTCAAGGCGCTCGGGTTCGTCGGCCGCCAGGTCGCCGCGGTGGTCTGCTGGCAGGCTACGGCGGTAGCGCTGACCGGGATCGTGATCGGGGTGCCGCTAGGCATCGCGGCGGGAAGGGTGTTCTGGCGGATGTTCGCCACGAACTTCGGCGTTGTACCGGTCGATGTGGTCGAGCCGCTGCTGATGGCGGCGCTGGTAGCGGGGGTGCTCGCCGCCGCCAACGTGGTGGCCGCGGTTCCCGCGCTGCTGGCCGCGCGATCACATCCGGCCCAGCTGCTCAGGGCAGAGTGAGCGGCTGGTCCGGGAAGCCCCTGGCCCGGGAAGCCCCTCGCCCGGGAAGCCCCTGGCCCGCGAGCCAAGGTGCGGGCGGCAGTCTTGGGGCCGGACGATATAGACCTCGGGCCGAACGGGGCGGATGATGGCGGCGGATACCTGCGGGTCGTCGCACAAGCGGGAGACAGAGCATGAAAACCAGGGCAGCGGTGCTCCGGGACATGGGCAAGGACTGGGAGATCATCGAGATGGACCTCGATCCGCCCAGGGAGGGCGAGGTGCTCGTCCGGTTCGCGGCGGCCGGCCTGTGCCACTCGGACGACCACCTGCGCACCGGTGACATTCCGGTGCGGTATCCGATCGTGGGCGGCCACGAGGGGGCCGGGGTGGTCGAGGAGGTCGGCGCCGGCGTGACCCGGCTCAAGCCGGGCGACCACATCGTCTGCTCGTTCCTGCCGACCTGCGGGCACTGCCGGTTCTGCGCCAGCGGGATGACCAACCTGTGCGACCTTGGCGCGCTGTTCGTTGACAACTGCCTGCCGGACGGCACGTTCAGGTTCCACGCCGACGGCGAGGACTTCGGCCAGATGTGCCTGCTGGGCACGTTCTCCCAGCGCTCGGTGGTGTCCGAGCACTCCTGCATCAAGATCGACGACGACCTGCCGCTCGAGACGGTGGCACTGGTCGGCTGCGGGGTGCCGACAGGCTGGGGCACCGCGGTCAACGCGGGCGGCGTCCGGCCGGGCGACACCACGGTGATCTACGGGATCGGCGGCGTCGGCATCAACGCGGTCCAGGGCGCGGCGTTCGCGGGCGCGCGCAACGTCATCGCGGTCGACCCGCTGGAGTTCAAGCGGGAGCACGCCATGGAGTTCGGCGCCACCCACGTCGCGGCCGACGCTGCGGCCGCGCAGGAACTCGTCACCGAGCTCACCAGGGGCGTCGGCGCGGACCAGGCACTGATCACCGTGGGCGTGGTGACCGAGGAGGTCGTCGCGTCCGCGTTCGCAGCGGTCCGCAAGCGCGGCACGGTCGTGATCACGGGGCTGGCCGGGCCGGGCAAGAAGACCATCCAGATACCGTCGTTCGAGCTCACGCTGTTCGAGAAGCGGATCCAGGGCGCGCTGTTCGGCAGCGGCAACCCGTTCGACACGATCCCGCGGCTGCTCGAGCTGTACCGGGCGGGGCAGCTCAAGCTCGACGAGCTGGTCACGAACCGGTACTCACTGGACGAGGTCAACCAGGGCTACCGCGACATGCTCGACGGCCGCAACATCCGCGGCCTGATGATCCACGACTCCTGAGCCGCCCGGCGTTTCGGGCCGGTGCGGGTGGCCGGCGGGTCAGAACAGGGTGTCGGGGAGGCCGAAGTGGACGCGGGCCAGCTCGCCCGCGGTGGTCAGGTACTGCGAGGCGATGTGGCCGTGGTACATGGCGACGTCGCGGTAGTAGCGCTGCAGCCGCGTGCCGCGCTTGGCCGCCGAGGATGACGAGGCGGCGAAGATCTCCTGCACGGCCTGGGCGGCCAGCTGCCCGGCCTGCTGGATCATCGTGAACAGCCGGACATCGTCTTCGCGGGTGAACTGCTCCCCGGTCGCCGCCCAGCGCTCGGCCAGCTCCATGTAGCGGTCCCCCGCTCGCAGCACGATGGCCTCGGCCGCGTCGGTGAGCGCCAGCGCGTGGCCGTAGGTCCGCTGGTAGTCCGGGTGGGTGTACCTCGGCACCTGCGGCGGGAAGTAGGTCATCTTGGTCTTTATTATCTGCTCGTACTCATCCAGCGCGGCCCGGGCGGCGCCGATCACCGGGATGACCAGGCCGGCGTGGTACAGGCCGTAGATCCGGCCGCAGAACAGCGGGCCGTGCAGGGCGGCGCCGGGCGCCATGGTCTGGCCGTGGGTCCAGTCGGCCGGCGTGGTGCGGTGTGCGGGCACGAACACCTCCTCGACGCGGACGCTGTTCGACCCGCTGGCGTTCATGCCCAGGGTGGCCCCGTCGCCCCAGTCGTCCAGGACGGTGACCTGGTCTATGGGCAGGACCGCGGTGATCCGGTCGGTCGTCCCGGCCACCATCGCGTTGCCCATGAAGTGCGTGGCGTGCGCGCTTCCCGAGGAATAGTCCCAGGTACCGCTGACCACGTAGCCGCCGTCGGCCGGCTCGGCGGTACCGGACGGCGGGGCACGGTGCGGGGCCTTGAATTCGCCGAACGAGCCGAAGATGTCACGCTGGCCCGCCTCGGAAAACCACGCCCCGATGGTGAGGACGTGGTGGGCGCCGAGCGTCAGCGCCCATCCGGTGCCCGGATCGCCCTCGGAGACGGCCAGCATCACCCGCCAGAACGTGGGCAGGCCGAACGCGTAGCCGCCGAACCGGCGCGGCTGCAGGATCCGGTAGAACCCGGCCTCGGTGAACTGCCGGTCGAGCCCGGCCGTGTGATGCCCGAGCCGTTCCGCCTCGTCCTGCTGGGCGCGGACGGCCGGGATCAGCGCCCGGGCCCGTTCGATGACCGCCTCCGGCGTCAGGTCCGGCTCCGGGACGGGGATTTCCTGGGTTCGCACCTCGGTATGCCCTGACACAAGTACGAGCCTGCTGCGCCGGGCGAGCGGCGGCAAGCGGCGTTATGCGAGCCCGTGACGGGAGCACAACGTGGGGCGGGCGGGAATGTCGTACGGGACAATCGCGGGTGGCGCGCCTTGCCGTCCCCGGTGGTACGGAGGACGCTGATGCCGAGGAGGATTCATGACGAACAGCGAATTCTGGAGGGAACTCAAGCCGATCGAGCAGAAGTTCCGGCCCGGCGCGCTGCCGGAGGCGTACATCGCCAACGCCCCCACCGAGGACGACCGCTTCTACGCCCCGCTGTCCGAGACCGTCGGCACCCGGCCGCTGTGGATCTCCCCCAGCCAGAACCGGTGGTGCGACGTGCTGATGTGCCGTGGCGCCGGCCTGGTCAACCGGCACTACCACCCGCAGCAGGTGTTCGCCTACACGATCTCCGGCAAGTGGGGCTACCTGGAGCACGACTGGATCGCCACCGCGGGCGACTGGGTCTACGAGGCGCCGGGCGAGTCGCACACGCTGATCGCCTACGAATGCGACGAGCCCATGCGGGTCACCTTCAACGTCACCGGGCCGCTGATCTGGCTGGACGAGAACGGCGAGCCGAACGGTACCTTCGACGTGTTCGACTACATCGCGCTGGTCCGCGACCACTACGAGAAGAACGGCATCGGCGCGGACTACATCGACCGGCTGTTCCGGTGAGGGCGCCGGGGACCGGACCCGTTCGGGACTGACGGGGAAGGGCGCTGTTCCCTGGACGCGAACAGGCTCAGTCCGAGCGTTCTGGACAGGTGCCGTGCCGCGAGCTGTCCCCGGACGCTGTTCCCGGCCCGGTCGAGGAGGGAGGAGAACGTCCCGAGGCCGCCCTTGCCCGGCGACACGGCCACGATCCCGCCTCCGATCCCGCTCTTGCCGGGCACCCCGACGTCAAAGAGCCAGTCGCCCGAGGTCTCGTACATCCCGGCGGTGGCCATGACCGCGAGCGCATGCTGGCAGACGGCCGGGGTGACCACTCGCAGCCCGGTCACGGGATTGACCCCCCCGTCGGCCAGGGTGGCGCTCATGACGGCAAGGTCCTCGGCGCTGGTCAGCAGGCAGCTCTGCCTGGTGTACAGGTCGACTGCTTCGGCCGGATCCGAGTAGATCCGGCCCCGGCTCGCCAGGAAATTCGCGATGGCACGATTGCGGTGGTTGGCCGCCGACGCGGAGGCGTAGACCTCATCGCTCAGCGCCAGGTCACGGCCGGCGAAAGCAGACAGTCTCTCCCTGAGGAACAGCCATTTCGCCGCGCTGCTGCCGCCCGGCACCAAGCTCACGGCGGCGATGGCCCCGGCGTTTACCATCGGATTGGATCGGCCGTCGGCGCTGCGTTCGACGGCGGCCACCGAGTCGAACGGGAACCCGGTCGCATTCACCCCGAGCTTCTGCCTGGCCTCTTCGTCCCCGAGCACCTCGCAAACAAGGGCGAAGACGAACGGCTTGGCCACGCTCATGATCGTGAACTCATGCCCGGTGTCCCCGGCCCGGTAGATGCTGCCGCTGATGCCAGCCACGCAGATGCCGAAAAGGTCTCCGGGCACCCGGGCCAGCGCCGGATACGTCTGCGAATTCTCCCCGGCGGTCTCCGGGCGGTACATCTGGTATGCCTCGTCCACGGCGGCCTGGACCTGCCGAGGCGACGGCAGGTGACCGGTTGATACGTACCGGCTCCTGCTGTTCATGTCCCTGCCATCAGCCGGCCGCGGCCAGGAGGGGGGCGAGGCCGGCCGGGTCGTCGTCGGCGGCGGTCACGATCACGCCGCTGACCAGCTTGCGGGCCTCGTGCAGCAGGCAGGCGGCCAGGTCGATACCGGCTCCGCGGGCGGCGCCGCGCCCGGCCTGCTCCATGGCCCGCAGCGTGTCCGGCGGGATGATCACCCCGGGAACCTCGTTGGCCAGGTAGTCGGCCTCCTCGAAGCTGCGCAGCGGGGTGACCGAGAGCAGCAGCGGCACCTGGGTGCCCTCCAGCGCGGTCACCGTCCTGAGCAGCGAGTCCAGCTCGTAGACCGGCCTGCTCACTAGGAAGTGCGCTCCCGCCCTGACCTTGGCCCGGGCCCGGTCGATCTCGGCCTCCGGGTCCCGCGCGCCGGGGTTGACCCGGGCGCCGATACAGAACGAGGTCTGGGTGGCGGTGGCGAGCCCGTTGGAGTCGCGGCCCTCGTTCAGGCCGGCCAGCAGCGCGATCAGGCCGAGCGAGTCGACCTCCCAGATGCCGTCCACGGCCGGGTAGTCGCCGAGCACCGGCGGGCTGCCGGTGGTGCAGATCACGTTGCGGACGCCGAGGGCGTGCGCGCCGAGGAGTTCGGCCTGCAGGGTCATGATGGTCTTGTCCCAGGTGGTCAGCGTGGCGATGGTCTCCACGCCGGCCTGCTGCTGCAGGTGCAGCGCCAGGTCAAGGGAATCGGAGTGGGTGCGGGCGTTCTGGGCCGGCTGGACCGCGAACACCCCGGCCCCCTGGGCCTGCAGTACCGCCGCGGCCTGCACCGCCTCGGCGGGGCGCCCGCCGGACGCGATCACGGCCGCGACGATGAACCGGCGGCCGGCCAGCTGGTCGGCCAGGGTCCCGGCGAACGGCCCCGCGCCGTGTGACCCAGCGCCGTGTGACCCAGCGCCGTGTGACCCAGCGCCTGGCGGACCGGCCTTTCCGGTTCCGGATATTACGGATCCGGACATTCCGGATCCGGAGGGGTGTACGCGGCGGGACCGGGGCGCGGGGATCGCCGTCACCGCGTCGGCCGCGGCGCGGACGTGCGCCGGGGTGGTGCCGCAGCAGCCGCCGACCAGGGACACCCCGGCCTCGGCGAACCGGCGGAAGTAGCGGGCGAAGTAGTCACCGCCGATGCTGAACTCGAAGCTGCGCGGGCCGGTGCGACGCGGCTGGCCCGCGTTCGGCTGCGCGCTGACCGGCACCGACGCGTACCGGACCAGGTCCTCGGCCACGGTGAGCATCCGCTGCGGGCCGATGGTGCAGTTGGTTCCGAGCATGGCCACCGGCAGCCCGGACAGCACCGTGGCGACCTCGCGAGGAGTCTCGCCGCCCAGCGTGTGCGCGTCGTCGGCGAAGGTGGCCTGGGCGACGATCGGCACGTCGGACAGCTCGCTGGCCACGGTGACCGCCTCGACCAGCTCGTCGAGATAGCCGAAGGTCTCCAGGATGAGGATGTCGACGCCTCGGCCTGGGCCGAGCAGTGCCACGATCTGCTCGCGTATCACCTCGGTCCGTTCGGCCGAACCGATACGGCGCCGCTGGAGCGCGGTGACAGCCGGCGAGACCGAGCCGGCCACCAGCACGACCCGCTCGCACCGGTCCTGGGCCGCACGGGCGATCCGGACCCCGGCCCGGTTGATCTCGGCCACCTTGTCGCCGACGCCGTGGTCGCCGAGCCAGAGCCGGTTGGCCCCGAACGTGTTGGCCTGGATGATGTCCGCGCCGGCGCTCAGGTAACTCTCGTGGATGGTGCTGACCAGTCCCGGGTCGGACAGGTTGAGCTCGGGCAGGGACCGGTCGAGCGCGGCGCCGGCCGCGTGCAGCATGGTGCCCATCGCGCCGTCGCAGACCAGCACGCGCCGCCCGGCCGTCTGGGCAGCCAGCAGGGCGGCCGGGGTTTGGCTAGGGGCGGTCACGGCTCGTCCCCGAGCGAGTCGAGGATCTCCAGCGCGACCTGCGCGATGAGCCGGTCGGAGTAGTTGTCCAGCCGCAGCCCGGTGATCTCCTCGATCCGCTTGACCCGGTAGGCCACCGTGTTGGGGTGCACGTGCAGGATGCGCGAGGCCCGCTGCGGGCTGTTGTTCTCCCGGAAGTAGCAGGCCAGCGTGGTCAGGTACTCGGACTTGTGCTCGTGCTCGTGCATGCTGAGCTTGCCGAGCACGTCGGCGGCGAAGGAGCGCAGCTCGGCCAGGTCGGGTACCTGCAGCAGCAGCCGGAGGATGCCGAGGTCGCTGAACGCCGAGACGGCACCGGTGCGGGACAGCCGCTGCAGTGTCTGGGTGGTGCGCTGGGCCTGGGCGTAGGAGCGGGCGATCTCGCCGGGGTCACGGCAGGTCCCGCCGATCCCGATGACGACCTTGGCCGCGGGGAAGAGTTCGGCCAGCCGGGCCAGGCAGGCGGCGGCCAGCTGGCGCGCGTCCATGGCCGGCCCGCTGGGCGCCTCCGGCACCGTGGTCACCACCACGACCTCGGACTCGCGCGCCGAGACGATCGCCTCGGGCGCCCGGGTGGCGACGAAGTGCTCGATACTCTCCCAGATCCGCTGCCGTTGCGCCGCGTCGTCTCCGGGATGCGGAGCCCCCGGGCCGGCTCCCCCGTTGTGTGACGCCCCGTTGTGTGATGCCCCGTGGTTTGATGCCCCGTGGTTTGATGCCCCGTGGTTTGATGCCCCGTGGTTTGATGCCCCGTGGTTTGATGCAGAGCCCGGCAGCTCGAACGCGATCGCCACCACATTGTGGTCCCGGGCCGGGTCATAGCCCAGGTGCGCGGCCCAGCGGGCGGCGTCGGCGTTGTCCCGGCCGCGGCCGAGCAGCAGGCCTTCCACCAGGTCGTCGCGGACCCTGCGGGCGGCCGCGGCCACCACCCGCTCGCGGCCGAGGATGACGCCGCAGATGGTGGCGGCGTGCTCGGTCACCAGCAGGCTCATGTCCTCGCCGAAGAGGTTGTCCGCCGGGTCGATGGTGACCAGGTAGGACGGGACCTCGTCGCCGACCATGACCGGGGCGACGATGATGGCCGGCATGCCGCCGACCTTCGGCAGCCGGAGCGCGCGCTGGCTCAGCCGGGACGCGCGCAGCACCTGGCCGAGCCGCGGGTGGACCAGGTGCTCCCGCACGTCGGCGGTGGCCTTCTCCGCGCTCACCCCGGGTGCCGCCGCGGTCAGCACGTCCATCAGCTGGGTGAGGACGGCGACGGTGGCCGAGGTCCGGTCGGAGATCAGCCGCACCACCCCGGCCAGGTCGGCGTCCTGCAGGGCCAGCCCGGACAGGTACCGGTATACGGTGACGAGCTCGCGCAGGGCAGCGTTCTCGCGGTCCAGGTGCCGCGCGGGGGCCTCGGCGTGGTCAGGGCGGTCGCCGGGCAGCACCGGTGACCAGTTGGGTACCGCCATGCCCGAATCGTACGCCCGCGGGGCGGGCACGTCCCTGTGGTGAGCCACAAACGCCTGCTTCCATGGCTTGTTGACCTGGCCGAACTGGTCACAAGACGGGTACAAGACGGAGTCAGTGCCTGATAATGCTTGACAAGCGGCGTGTCAGCCGTAGAGATTAACAGGCACTTTCACTGTTGACCGGGGCATTTCCGGAAGGAACTCGCGTTGCTCGAGTACCGGGACGTCTACGCGGGCGGCCGCCTGGTCGGATCCGGTTCGGCCGACGTGATCACGATCGTGAACCCGGCCACCGAGGAGGTGGCCGGCGCGGTCCCCTCGATGGTCGGGACCGACGTCGAGGTGGCCGTGACCGCGGCCAGGAAGGCCTTCGACGCGGGCCCGTGGCCGCAGTTCAGCCCGGCAGAACGGGCGGCGGCCCTGGACCGGCTGGCGGCGGCCATCGAGGCCAGGGCCGAGGACACCGCCCGCCTGGTGACGGCGGAGATGGGCATGCCGATCCGGCTGTCCCGGCGGAACAACGTGACGATCCCGTGCGGGATCATCAGGTACTACGCGGCCCTGGCCCGGGACATGTCCACCGAGGAGATGCGCGAGGCGGTCAGCTTCGCCGGGCGTACCATGGTCCGGCGTGAGCCCGTGGGCGTCGCGGCCGTCGTGGCGTCCTGGAGTTACCCGCTGATCCTGGCGTTCTGCCAGCTGGCCCCGGCCCTGGCCGCGGGGTGCACGATCGTGCTCAAGCCGGCGGCCGAGACCTCGCTGTCCGGTTACATCCTGGCCGAGGCGTTCGAGGCGGCGGACTTCCCGCCGGGCGTCTTCAACCTGATCACCGGGACCGGCCAGGTGGCGGAGATACTGGCGGCGCACCCGGGCGTGGACATCGTGGCGGTGGCCGGGCCGACCTCGGCCGGACGGCGGATCGCGGCGATATGCGGCGAAACCCTCAAGCCGGTGAGCCTCGAGCTCGGCGGGAAGTCCGCCGCGATCGTGCTGGACGACGTCGACCTGGACGCGACCGCCGCCGAACTCGGCTGCCTGTGCTTCGCCAACGCCGGGCAGGCGTGCTTCACCATGTCCCGGGTGCTGGCCCCGCGGAGCCGGTACGACGAAGCGGTCGAAGCCCTGGCCTTCCAGGCGTCCGCCCTGGTCGTGGGCGATCCGATGGCCGAGGGAACCACGATGGGCCCGCTGGCGGGCCCGCGGCAGCGCGTGCGGGTGGAATCGTCGGTCACGGACGGCGTGACAGCCGGGGCGCGGATCGTGACCGGCGGGCGCCGTGGCCACGCCGGTGCGCGGCTACTACTACGAGCCCACCGTGTTCGCCGACGCCGACGCCGGGATGGCCATCGCCAGGGACGAGATCTACGGACCGGTGGTGACGGTGATCCCGTACGAGTCCGAGTCAGAGGCCATCGCCATCGCCAACGACTCCAGCTACGGGCTGGCCGGCAGCGTGTGGACCGACGATCAGGAACGTGGCCTGCAGATCGCGCGGCGTGCCCGGGTGGGGACGTTCGGCGTGAACCTGTACGTACCCGATATCGGGGCCCCGTGGGGCGGCCGCAAGGCCAGCGGGATGGGCAGCGTGTACGGCCCGGAGGGACTGCAGACCTACCTGGCCACCAAGTGCGTGTTCCTGCCCGCCTAGGTCCTGGGTTCTAGGTCCTGGGTTCTAGGTCCTGGGTTTTGCCTGCTCGTTACCAGGTGAGGTCGAGGGCGGGGCGGTGCAGCGCGAGCACATGCTCGTGGGTCTCCCTTTCGGCCGCCAGCCGGGCTTCGCCGTCGCGGCAGAACACCACCGGCGGCCGGAGCGCGCCGTTGTAGTTGTTCGCCAACGTGTAGGTGTACGCGCCGGTCACCGGCATGGCGATCAGGTCGCCGACCTGGGGTGCGGGCAGCGGAAGGCCGCCCGCGAGCAGGTCGCCGGACTCGCACTGGCGGCCGACGAGCTGGGTTACCTCGTCTGGTTCGGCCGTCATCCGGGTGGCGAGGGCCGCCTCGAAGCCCTGGCCGGTGAGGGCCGCGTCGAGGTTGTCGGCCATGCCGCCGTCCACCGCGACGAACGTGCGGCCGGTGTGCTTGACCGTGGTCACCCGGTACAGCGTGACGCACGAGCTGGCCACCAGCGACCTGCCTGGCTCGATGACCAGCCTGGCGCCGGCCGGCAGGTAGTTCCTGGCGGCCGCGGTGATCGTGTCCAGGTACTGATCGACGGTGGGTGCCTCGTCCTTGAGCGTGTACCTGACGCCCAGGCCGCCGCCCACGTCGTACACCGGGAATGGGCCGAGCACGGAGACCGCCTCGACGGCCCTGGCGAACGGCTCGGTGTCCAGGATCTGCGACCCGATGTGCAGGTGCAGCCCGTCAAGCTGCAGCTTCTCGCTTTGCCGGATGCGGGTGATGGCCTCGCGGGCCTGGTCAAGGGGCAGCCCGAACTTGGAGTCGGCGCCGCCGGTGGACTGCGACTCGTGGGTCTCGGGCGCGACCCCGGGGATGATCCGGATCAGCACCCGCTGCGGGCGGGTGGCCAGCTGCTCTAGCCGGTCGATGTCGTCGAAGTTGTCCACCACCACGGTGGCGACCCCGGCGTCCAGCGCCATGGTCAGCTCGGCGGTGGTCTTGGCGTTGCCGTGCAGGTACATCCGCTCGGGCGAGACCCCGGCGGCCAGGGCCATGACGAGCTCGCCCGCCCCGGCCACGTCGATGCTCAGCCCCGCGGCGGCGAACAGCTTGTAAACGGCCAGGCAGGGCAGCGACTTGGAGGCGAACACCACCTCGGAGTCAGGGTGGCGGGCGGCGAGGCCGTCTTTGAAGCGGCGAGCCTGGTTCCACAGCCCGGCCTCGTCCACGATGTAGGCGGGCGTGCCGAAACGTTCGGCTAGGTCACGGACCCCCACGCCGCCGATGGCCAGTTCCCCATCCGGGCTGACGGAGCTGTGCTCGGGAAAGAGCGGGAGCAGATCGCGGGCCTCGGCACGGGGCAAGTCGGTCCTCATGACCGCACCTTAGCTGTCACCGCTCGTCATCGGAATGCCCGGGCGGCCCGCCATGGCGGGCCGATGCTCCGCGTGTGATGTGGTGCCGAGCGCGCCGTGGGGCGACCGGCTGTGAGGCATCCCTGTCGGGCGCCGGAGCCGACGGCGGGGCGCCGCCCGTCGCCGGCGGCGGCGTGCAGCGCGTTCTCGACCTTGTCCTTCGGGTTCGGCGTGGGCGGGACTCCCGCCACATGTTGGCGGCGTCGTTGCTACCGCCCAGTTCCAGGGCCGTCAGACACCCAGCATGATTCCAATCACGGCATCCCGAGCACCTTTTCAGCCACCATTTGTTTACGCACCGTACCGACCAGATTGTGGCTAACCCCCAGCAATCGAGCGATCTGCCGATTGGACTGACCTGGATTTTCGTGCAGTACAGAAATGACGCGCTGTCGCTTAATACGGTGCCCCGACTGTCCCTTCTTGTTGTCTCTCCTGCACGCCTTACAACACTTCACCCCACGCCAAAGGTAGGTATTTTCAGGGGTTAGCTCATGTTCTCCACTCTTGCAATGCGTCTTCTCCCGCAGAGGGTTCGCCTCCCGATACTTGGCTCGCCTGTTCATGCGATCACACTCTGCGCAACTTCCTGCGGTCGTAAGCCCAACATCGGCCAGCCGATGCAACCCCCGGCGGCACATGGCGGCATGCTCAGCACGCCAATCGCGCATCCTGAGTAGCGCTCGCGAGGCGTCGGCCCGCTTGGCAGACGACAGGAAGCGCCAGAGTATCGCGACGATAGCTTGCGCATGTTCAAACCGATTGACCCTGAACATCCATACATCTCGCCAGCCGTAGTTGTTCGGTCCAATTACGCGGCCAAGACCGCCGACTGCAGCTTGGAAGCGAAATAGGACTTCCGGGTCGGTCTGCGCGATCTGGATGCGCATATTGCACGAGCGCTTACCTGCTTGCTTCGACGCCGATACATGCCCCTCGCCATCGAAGAATCCAGCAGCCCAGGCGATCTCCAGCACGTTCAATGAAGTCCAGGCATTGCTTCGGGCGTGATCCAGTCCCGCAGTAATGGCGGCTTGAGCGGCAGCAGGATTTACCTTGCCGCAGACGGCATCGTCCAGCGCCGTCTCAGCGTGATTTTTAGCGTTTGACACTGACCCCACCTTCGGCCATAGGTAGCTGGCATCATTCGAACCACCAAGTTCCAATGGTACGCACCGCGGTCCAAATCTGCCTTGGCCGCGCCGGGGTTCCGGCCGGGCCGCGTGTGGCTGCCGTGCTCGTGGCGCGGCCCGACGGTATGGCGTTGGGTCAGGTCGCGGTCAGGACGTGGATGGTGCAGACGGCGTGGTCGTAGCCGGAGATCCCGCCGCCGGTGCAGTGGGTCAGCCCGGCGTCCGGGCGGCGGGCGAGGGTGCCGGTGCGCCCGGCCAGGTGCCTGGTCACCTCCACTACCTGGGCCACGCCAGTGGCGCCGAGCGGGTGGCCGCGGGCCAGCAGGCCGCCGCCCGCGTTCACCGGGTGCCGGCCGGACCGCTCCGTCACCCCGTCGCGGAGCAGGCCGGGCCCCTCGCCGTAGCCGCACAGGCCGAGGGCCTCGTAGTAGAGGAGTTCGGCGATGGTGAACGCGTCGTGAAGTTCGATCACACCCAGGTCCGGGGGGCCGACCCCGGCCTCGGCGTAGGCCTGAGCCGCGACCCGGGCGGTCAGCGGCTCGCGGCTCAGGTCGTGCGGGCCCGTGCTGCCCGAGCTCACCACCGAGGCGGCCACGCGCACCGGCCGGGACCCCTTGGGCCAGGCGGCCGGGTCCGGCGGCCGGGCCGACACCACCACGGCGGCCGCGCCGTCGCCGCTGCCGCAGCACTGCAGCAGGGTCAGCGGGTCGGCCACCGGCCGCGAGCCGAGCACCTCGTCGAGCGGCGTCGGCCGCCGGAACTGGGCGTCGGGATTGAGCGCGCCGTTGGCGTGGTTCTTCACCGAGACGGCCGCGAGATCCTCGGCCACAGCGCCGGTCTGCGCCATATACCGCTGCGCCCGCATCGCGTAGGCGGCGGGCATGGTCAGGCCCTGGGCGATCTCGGGATCGTCCGCGTTCAGCCGGAGCGTGCCGCGGCCGAACACCGACAATTGCTCCACGCCGATGACCAGCGCGGTCTCGAACTGCCCGGCCCGGATCGCCGTGACGGCCAGGTGCAGCGCGACCGCGGAGCTGGAGCAGGCGGCCTCCACGTTGTAGGCGGGGCGGCCGGTCAGGCCGAGCCTGGCCGCGACGCGGTGGGCCGGGAGCATGCCGCCGTAGACGTTGCCGCAGTAGACCGCGTCGATGCCGTCCGGAGCGGCGGCCGCCTCGGCCAGCGCGCCGGCCGCGGCGGGCACGGCCAGGTCCTCCAGGGTGCGGTCCCGGTAGCGGCCGAACGGGATGATCCCAGTGCCGTGAAGGTAGACCGTCATGGGGCCGCCTTGCGGAAGGCCCAGCCGGTCAGCAGGTCCGGCGGCTGCTGCCTGATCACCATGGTTACGACCTCCACCGGGTCGCCGACGGCGACATCGGGTCCGGTGAACCGGCCGCAGATGCGCGGGCCGCCGGGGAAGTCGGCGTAGCCGATCCGGTACGGGGCCTCGATGCCCGGCTCGGGCACCCGGACCACGGTGACGGCGTACACGACGCCGGGCACCGCGACCGGCGCGGCCCGCAGCCCGCTGGTGTTCCAGCAAGCCGGGCACGTGCTGGCGACCGGGAAGGTCAGCGTGCCGCACCGCGGGCAGCGGGTGGCGAGGAGCTCGCCGCGGCCGTCCGGCAGGGGTCGCCAGGAATCGGGCAGCAGCCGCCGGGCCGACCCGGCCGGTGGCCCTGACGAGGCCGTTCCCGCCGGGTCCGGCAAGGACGGCCCAGACACCGGCCGGGCCGACGGTCCGGAGGACGGCTCAGCCATCGGCGCCGAAGACGTCGAAGGCGTGCCGGCCCAGCGTGAGGTGCTCGTATTCGGCTTCCAGCGCACGGAGCGCGCGGCCACCCACCAGGTCCAGATAGTCGTCGTGGCTCTGCGGGCCGAAGACGTACTTGTCCAGGTAGGCATCCAGGCCGCTGCGATCGCCCTTTCGGAAGCCCGCGGTGGCCCGCACGTAGGCCTCGATGTGCTCGGCGTCCTCGGCGTAGAAGCCGTGCGAGGCGTACGGGTGCGAGCCGAACGGCGCCACCACTACCGCGTCCGCGTACGGTACCGAGGTCATGACCGGGTTGGCGCGGATCCGGGAGTTGGGCACCAGCCGCTCCACGGTGAGCGCGACCCGGTCCGCGGCCCGGGCCATGATCCTGTCGCCGAAGCGCGCGCCCGGGTGCTGCCCGTTACCGTACTTGTCCGCCCAGCCCAGGTGCAGGAAGGCCCAGTCGGGCGAGATCGCGGGTACGGCGACGTACTCCTTGCCGTCGCCGAGCGGGCTGGTGAACACCTTGAGGTCCGGGTTGAGGTCGACGATGCTGCTGCCCACGCCGCCGCGCCAGGCGAAGAACTCCTGGCCCATCGCCTTGGCCTGCAGCCCGGCGTACAGGATGTACTCCGAGCTCTCCCACAGCTCGACCTGCTCCTTCTCCACCATGGCCCGGAAGCAGCTGCCGAGGGGCGCGTACAGCTCGGCGCCGCAGTACGGGGCGATCAGCTTCTTCACCACGCCCGCGCCGAGCAGCAGGTCGATCTCCAGGCCCCCGGTGGCCGAACCGATCACGGTCAGGTCCTTCTTCCCCTGCCTGATCAGCTCCCGGACCAGCGGCATCGGGTGGTTCGCGGTGACGAACCCGCCGATCGCCACGGCGTCGCCGTCGCGGATCCGGGCCACCACCCCGGCCGCCGTGCTGACCACCTCGCGGCGGGGCGGCGGGCCGTCCGGCATCTCGACCGGGCCTGCCTGCAGTGTCGCTGCTCCCCTGGTCATTTCTGCAGGACCCCTTTCCTGTCGATGGCGGTGCGGAGGATGCGCAGCTCGTCGTCGGACGGCGGCTGCAAGTCCACGAAGTGCGGGGACCTGACGATCTGCCATCCGGTGTTCTGCCTGACCTCCTCCTCGGTGTGGCCGGGGAACAGCCCGACCAGCGCGGCGGTCTGGTCGGGTCCGGAGAAATCGAACACGCAGCGCGGGCTGACGATGAACTGCGGCCCGTTGCCCATCAGGTCCTTCTCCCGGTAGGTCTTCGGGCCGGGCATGGACACGTAGTCGGCCTGCTCGACGAACCGCTGCTGGTCGTGCGCGGTCATGAACACGAACGCGTCCCGCACCGTGGTCACGTCGTTGATGCCGACGCTGCCCGGCCCGCGGAAGGTGAACGACCCCTTCTCTCCCGTCCCGATCAGGTTCGTGTTGCCGTGCTTGTCGACCTGGATGCCGCCGACGAAGAACTTGTCGGCGAAGAAGTACTTGTTCGTGGAGCGCCAGCGGTCGGTGTTCTCGTAGTAGTCCCGGCCGCCCGGCGGGCCGTAGTGGTTGAACGTGTCGTGGTGCTCGAAGTAGGCCTCGGCCCAGCCCATGATGCGGTAGTCGACCGAGGTCTTGGGCAGCTCGTCCACCTCGACGCCGCCGGACACGTTGCACAGGAACGCGCCGCCGCCGAGCTGCAGCCTCAGGTTCGGGGCGTGCATCTTCTGGGCGAGCATGGTCGCGGCGAACGAGATCTCCGTATGCGCCCCCGAGCAGATCCGGTCGGTGTCGCGGATCTGCCGGGCCAGGAAGACCGCCATGGTCTCCTTCCAGGAGGCGGGCGTGCTGCTCATCGCGTGCTGATCCATACCGACTTCTCCTGGGTGAGCGCGTTCATGATAGCGAAGCCCATCTCGCGGCCGTGCCCGCTGAGCTTGTAGCCGCCGTAGGGCGAGGCGGAGTGCACGTTGCCCCAGCTGTTGACCCATACGTTGCCCGCCTTCAGCCGCCCGGCCACCCGGACGGCGCGGCCCACGTCGCGGGTCTGCACCGCCGCGGCGAGCCCGTAGGGCACGTCGTTGGCCAGCCGGACCGCCTCGTCCTCGTCGCCGAACCTGATGACCGACAGCACCGGCCCGAACACCTCGTTCTGGGCGAGCTCGCTGTCGTTGTCCACGTCGTCGAACACGGTCGGCTCGAAGAACAGGTCGCTGTCCAGGCCCTCGACGCGGCGCGTTCCGCCGCCGGCGATCAGCCTGGTGCCCGCGTTCCTGGCCCGGCTGACGAATCCCTGCACGCGCTTGAGCTGCTCGGCGTCCAGCAGCGGGCCGAGCGTGGTGGCCTCGTCCATGGGGTCGCCGATCACGGTCTGCTTGCTGATCAGCTCGAGCAGACCGCTGACCACCTGGTCGTGGACCGACTCGTGGACCAGCAGCCGGGAGCCCGCGGTGCACACCTCGCCCTGGTTGGTGAAGATGGCGGCGTAGGCCATGGCCGTCGCGGACTTCAGGTTGGCGTCCTCGAACACGATGTTGGGGGTCTTGCCGCCGAGCTCCAGCGTCACCGGTACCACCCGGTCGGCGGCCATCCGCTGGATGGCCTGGCCGGTCTCGACCGACCCGGTGAAGGCGATCAGGGCCACGTCCGGGTGGCGGCACAGCGCCGCGCCGGCCTCGGGGCCGTAGCCGGTCACCGCGTTCACCACGCCAGGCGGGAACCCGGCCTCGTACGCCAGCCTGACCAGCGCCAACGGCGACAGCGGTGCCTGCTCGGCGGGCTTGAGCACCACGGTGTTGCCCGCCATGACGGCCGGGGCGATCTTCCAGATCGCCTGCAGCAGCGGATAGTTCCACGGGATGATCCCGGCCACCACGCCGTAGGGCTCGCGCACCGTGTAGTTCAGGAACCGGCCGGGGACCGGGACGGTACGGCCCTCGATCTTGCCGGCCATGCCGGCGAAGTACTCGATCGCCTCGGGCGCCGAGCGCAGGTCGACCTTGCGGCTGACGGTGATCGGCTTGCCCATGTCCCTGGTCTCGATCTCGGCCAGCTCACCAGCGGTCTCGGTGACCGCGCGGGCCAGCGCGTACAGGTGGCCGGCCCGCCGGGCCTGGCTGGTGGCGGCCCAGCTCTCGGCCGCCGCAGCGGCCGCGCCGACCGCGTCGGCCACGTCCTCGTCGCCGCCCCGGGCCACCGTGCCGATTCGCTGGCCGGTGGCGGGGCTGGTCACCTCGATGGTGGTGCCGGAGCGGGCAGCCCGCTCCTCGCCGCCGATGAACAGGCCGTAGTCGTAACTCATATCTCTCCTCTTGTCAGCTGCTGAAGCGGCGACATCGCGCTGGCTGTCATCTCCTTCAGGGACTCCACGAAGCAGCCGTCCACGCTGCGCAGGAACTGGCGAATCTCTTTCTCCGCGGTGAACTGCCTGGCGAAGTCGGCGAAGTCGCCGTCGTAATCGACGCGCTCGACGTAGACCGGGCCGAGCAGCCACTTCTCGATGCGGCGCAGGCCCTCGATGCCGGCCGCGACCCTGGCCATCGCCGCCTCGTACTGCTCGTTGAGCTCGGTGAGCCGGCCGAGCTGGCCGTCGGCGACCGTGAGCTGGAACATGTAGCAGGTCATCTCGGTCCTCCGGCCAGCTTGGCGTACCTCGCCCTCAGCTCGCGGCGGAGGATCTTGCCGACCGAGCTGCGCGGCAGCTCGTCCACGATGACGAACCGGCGCGGCACCTTGTACGCGGCGAGGTACTGCCGGCAGTGCCCGTCAAGCGCCTTCTCCAGCGTGGCCGGGTCAGCACCGGCCCGCGGGACCACCGCGGCCCACGGCTTCTCGCCCTTGAGGTCGTCCGGGACGGCGAAGCAGGCGCACATGGCGACGTCGGGGTAGGACTGCAGGACATCCTCGACCTCGGCGGGGTACACGTTGTATCCGCCGGACAAGATGACGTCCTTGGCCCGGTCGACGATGTAGTAGAAGCCGCTGGCGTCCCGCCGGGCCAGGTCGCCGGTGTGCAGCCAGCCGCCGCGCAGGGTTTCCGCGGTCGCGTCGGGCCGGTTCCAGTAGCCGCTCATGATCTGCGGGCCGCGGGCGATCAGCTCGCCGACCTCGCCGTCGGGCAGCTCGGCATCGTCGGCGTCCACGATCTTGACCTCGGTCAGCGGGTACGGCACGCCGCACGACAGTTCGGGCGCGTCACCGAAGCGGAGCGTCGCGCACAGGTTGCCCGCGGCCTCGGTGATGCCGTAACAGTCCAGCACCCGGCAGCCGAACATGCGGCCGAACTCGGTCCGGACCGAGTTCGGCAGCGGCGCCCCGGCGCTGTAGGCGATCTGCAGGCTGGACAGGTCGAGCCCGGCGATGAGCTTCTCGTCGAGCTGGCAGAGCATGGCGTAGGTAGTCGGCACGCCGGCGCAGGCGGTCGCCCGCTGCCCGGCGAGCAGCGCGGCGAACGCCGGCGGGTCGAAGACCGGCTGGACGACCATGGTGGCGCCCACGGTGAACAGCCCGCCCATGATGATGTTGCCCGGGTACAGGTGCACCAGCGGCAGCGCCTGGACCAGGACGTCCTCGGGCCGCATCTGCAAGTGGTTGGCTGACAGCAGGGCCTGCATGCCGAGGGAGTGGTGGCTGTGCATGATCCCCTTGGGCCGGCCGGTGGTGCCCGAGCTGTACGGCAGGCAGGCGGTCTGGTGGTCATCCGGGTAGGGAATTGAGCCGAACGGGCTGGCCAGCAGCTCGCCCGGCGTGTCCGTGCAGATCACGTGCTGGACCGGCGTCTGTCCGAGCATCCCGGCCAGGCCATCCGCCAGGGTCGTGGTACAGACCAGGGCGGCGGCGCCCGAGTCGGCCAGCATGTACGCCACCTCGTGCGGGGTGAGCACGCCGTTGACCGGGTTGGCGATCATCCCGGCTCGCATCACGCCGAGGTAGCAGGCGACGTAGGCGGCGGAGTTCGGCATGTACAGGCTGACCCGGTCCCCGGGTTGCAGGCCGAGACCGGCCAGGGCGGCGGCGAACCGGCAGGAGGCGTCGCGCAGTTCCTCGTAGCTGAGGCTGTCGTCACCGACCGTGCAGGCCAGGTGATCGGGCCGACGCCGGGCGTTCTCGTCGAGGAAGGAGATCAGGCTGACCATGAAGCACCTCCGCGTGCCCCAGTCAATATTACGGAACCACACTAACGTGGTATCGTTATATGTCAAGATGGCGACAAGATCGGCAGTGGCTCTACAACAGAGGGCACGGGTGCGGCACGGGTTCGGGCACACTAGTCAGGTGTCCTCCAGCGGCGACAGAGAAAGCGCGGCAGGCGGGCCGGCCTCCGGGGCCGAGCCGCAGGCCGGGTCCCTTCAGCTGTCCGAGCTCGAGGTGGCGCTGCTCGCATTGCTGAGCATCCGCCCGATGACCGGCTACGAGATCCTGCGGCACCATGCGCGGGCGCTGGAGCCGTGGTGGGAGACCCCGCGCACGCAGATCTACCCCAAACTGCGGGAACTCCAGCGGCGCGGGCTCATCGAGCACGAGTACGTGGTCCAGGAGAGCAAGCCCAACAAGCGGCTCTACTCGATCGGGCCGGCCGGCTCGCAGGCTCTCGCCAGCTGGCTGGGCAGCAGCATCGACGCGCCGGAAATGCGGCACCACATGATGATGCGCCTGTTCCTCGGAAACCTCCTGCCGATCGAGGAGACCTGCCACCTGCTCGCCAGCTACCGCGACAGGATGGCGGCCCGCGCCGAGTCGTTCCGGCAGGCCAAGGAGCGGTTCTCCCGCTCGCTGAGCGGTCCCTACCGGGCGAGCGTGTTCTTCGAGCTGCTCAGCCTGGACCACCTGATCGCCATGACCGACCTGGAGGTGGCCGGGACCGACAGGGCGCTGGCCGCGCTGCGCCGGTTCGGCTCCGACGGTGCGCTGGCCAGCGCCGAGCAGGCCAGCGAGTTGCTCGACGCCATCGGCGAGGTTAGCTAGCGCGGGCCGTGAACCGTTCCGGCCCGGAATCCGTATTGAGGTCGGGGACAGCCGCGACCACTGCGGGGGCGGTCGCGTCCCCGTTTAGGTTCCAGGCGGGCCTGGCCCTGCGGCCCAACCTGCCCCAGGGGGTGAACTGGCGGCCGGGCAGAGCCGTTATACCTGGTAGGGCGAGGCGCCTGCCGAGGCGGCTGGGCGGGGCGATCAGATGGATGATGCAGGTACGTGTGCCGGGATCCGGCCGCAGCTTGGCGTATACCTAACCGGCGCCATCGCCCCGGCCGACCGCGGGATAGTGGTACGGCACCTGTCCGCCTGCGCCGACTGCCGGGCCGAGCTGTCCGGGCTGGCGGCGCTGCCCGCCCTGCTTCGCCGGCCGCCCGTCCGGGCCGCGGCGCAGGCGCCTGCCGCGGGCGATGCCTGGCCGCGCGATGCCGGGCCGGGCGATGCCGGGCCGGGCGGGTCCTGGCCGGGCGATGCCTGGCCGGGCGATGCCTGGCCGGGCGGGTCCGGGCCGGGCGGGGCCGGGCCGGGCGGGTCCGGGGGCGCGGGGCCTGGGCGGCTGGCGCGTCGCGTGGCGCGGCGGCGCCGACGTCGGCGCTGGCTGCTCGCGGCGGCCGTCTTCGTGCTCGCGGTCGCCGCCGCCACTGGCTGGGCGCTGCACCTTGCCGGGCCGCCGGCACCCGGCTCGGAGGGCGCGGCGACCGTCCTGCAGACCCGGACCATCGGCGACATCACCGTGCTGACCAACGCCGAGGGTTACACGCTGTACTGGTTCGGCTCGGACAGCGCCAGGAAGTCGGCCTGCCAGGCCGGCTGCACGGGGACGTTCCCGCCGGTGACAGGGCCCGCGAGCTGGGGTGCCGGGGTGACCGGCACCATCGGCGCGATCGTGCGGCCCGACGGGACCCTTCAGGCCACCTACGACGGTCACCCGCTGTACACCACGATGACGGACACAGGCCCGGGTCAGACCAAGGGCAACGGCGTGTGGTCCCACGGGGGCGAATGGCACGAGGTCACCCTGCCGGATCGCGGCGGCTGACCAGCGGCCGGTAAGGCGAGAAACCCCGGCCCGTTCGGTACTCCTGATTCGTGGAGCCCGGAGCGGCAGGTTCCGTGAGAAAATCCGTGCCGTCGGTCATATCGCCCTTAAGGACCATCGTGTTCGACTCGTCACTGCGCACGCCGCTGGTTTACGCAATCGCGGTCCGGTACCAGACGCCGTTGTGGCGGGCCGGGGCGCTGCTGCGGGCCGGCTGCATGGCCGGGTTCTGGGTGCTGCTGCTGTGGTTTCCGCCCGGCAGCGTGCCGCAAGGCGCCGCCATGCTCGCGCTCGGTTCGGTCGGCGCGGTCACGGCCTGGGCGCACAACCGGATCTCGCTGCTCGACTTCCTGGTCGCGCGCGACACGGCCGGGCTGAGCGCCGCGGCCAGGCACCTGCTCGGCGCACGGCAGCGGGCCACCGCCGACCTGTCCGGCCTGCTCGAGGGGTTCGGGATCATCTCGGTGGCGCTGCTGTTCGCCGGGCCGCTCGAGGTGCGTCCGTTGCCCGCCACCGTCTACGAGCTGGGCACGGTGCTGATCGTGGTGCACGTGTGGAGCGCGTTCCTGCAGGCGATGACCGACTCGAGCTGGTACTCGCCGGACATGCCGCCAGGCCGGGCGGTGCTGCTGCTGCGGCCGGTGATGCCGCTGATCGTCGCGATGATCTTGTTCGCGATCCTGGGCTATCCGGTCTACTGGGAGCATCAGGCGGTGCCCGGCGGGCTGTTCGGCGTGATCCTGGCCGTGGCGGTCGTGCTGCTCCTGCTCCCGTTCACGCTCATCTACGAGCTGATCCTGCGCGCGGCCCGCGACGCGCTGGTCCTGCTGGCCAGGCGGTACCGGGCCGACGACGCCGTCACCGTGCACAGCCTGGTCAAGAACGCGGCCTATGCGCTGATCAGCGAGGTGGACTCCGATTCCGGCGCCGGGGTCGAGACCAGGTCGCTGGCCCGCGAGATGCTGGCGCTGACCGAGGAGGCGCGGCTCATGGCCCTCGGCCGGGCCGCCGACCTGGGCAGCGTCGAGTTGCTGTGGCACTGCGTGACCCGGATCCTGCCCAGCGGCGGGCAGACCACGGCGGAACTCGACCAGGCCAGCCGTTCGGTGCAGCTCAGCGGGACCGACTACCAGCTGGCCCGGCGCTGCCTGGTGGACCTGATGACCAACGCGTGGAAGGCGGGCGCGCAGCGGATCGAGGTGGCCGTCAGGGTGGCGGAGCAGCCGGGCGCGGCCCGGCCGCAGACCGTGCTGAGGGTCGACGACGACGGGCCTGGGATGCCGCTCGGGGTACTCGACAATCCGGCCACGAGCCTGGCCGTGATGGCCGAGCACCTGCGGGGATACTCGGGTTCGCTGACGTTCTCCGCGCGGGCCGGGGGCGGGACGAGGGCGTGCGTTCGGTGGCAGTCGGCATGGTGAGCGAGCTGGAGGGGCGCGGCGCCGACTGGACTGAGGAGCGAGGAACGAGCGACGAGGGAAGGAGGCGCCTGAGGAGGGGGCCGGGGAGGTGGGTGGGGCCCCGGAAGCGAGCGGAAGACAGAGTGAGGCCTGAAGGGGAGCCCCGGTGCGGATCCTGGTGATCGATGACTACCTGAACGTGGAGATGGCGCTGCGCGGCATCCTCGACGGGCACACCGTGGCCGGCGTGCGCGACCCGGCCGCGCTGCCCCGGATGCTGGCCTACGAGGAGCCGTTCGACCAGGCCATCGTGGACCTGCGCTACGTGCAGACGGCCGCGACCGGTCTGACCGCGCTGGCCACGCTGCGCCAGCTCTCGCCCGGCACCAAGACGATCATCAGCACCACCGACGAGGAGGAGAACCGGCTGCTCTACCTGCTCGCGGCGTTCCAGTTCTTCGAGCCCAGGGCGCTGCTGGCCAAGCGCGCGGACGCGTTCGTGACCCGGGCCGTGGTCGAGGCCATCGGCCGCGGCGACCCCTCACCCAGCCCGGACGCGGACCCGTTCCGCCGGGCGGCCGCGCTGCGGCCGCCGCTGCTCGACCAGCTCGTGCACAACCGGACCGAGCTGGGCATCTGGCAGGAACTGGCCCGCTTCGACAAGCGCCTCCAGATCGCCAACGCCGCGCACGTGCACCCGCGGACGCTGGACGCCTTCACCGCGGCGAAGGGCGTCGCCATCGACGCGGTGGCCGCGCACTTCTCCCGGCCGGCCCGCGGCACCGAATCCCTGACGGGCGTGGCCGCGGCCGCCGGGCCGGCCGCCGCGCACGGCGCCAACCTGATCCGGGTCATCCATTTCGCCCGCACCCACGAGCAGTTCTTCGCCGACGAGGAAGTGGCCGGGCTGCTCGAGGCGTCCTGGCGGTCGCACTGACGAGTTGGCACTGACAAGTTGGCACTGACGAGTTGGCACTGACGAGTTGGCACTGACAAGTACAGCGAAGTTTTGCCTGGCCTGACCGCCGGAGGGCGTTCAGGCTGGCTGCTTGTGCACCTGCCGGGCCGGCCGCGGTGAGCACGGGCTACCTGCCCGTGCTCGGCGCCGCGCTGCGCCACGGGCCCTGGGTGGCCGGGCTGTGCACCTTCGCGGTTACGCCAGGCGCCCTGGTCGTCATCGCCCGGGTGCTCGAGCGGCGCTGGCTCGTTCCGCGCGAGCAGTTCGCCGCCGTGACCTACGGCGACCCGCTGCTGGCGGTGGCGGCCGGCCTGGGCACCTGGCTGGCCGGCCCGCGCACGCCGCACGGCCTGACCGGACCGGCCGCCGGGATGGTGGCGGTGGTGCTCACGCTGTTGTTCGGGCTGGCGCAGTGGCGCGACGAGCTGCGGCGGGGCTACTACACCCGGGCGCAGGCTGTGGCGCCGACGAAAATCTGGCACCAGGTGGTGGTCTACCCGGTGCTCGGTTACTGGCTCTGGACCGCGGTGATCGGCGGGCTGTCGGCGCCCGGCGGGGCGGCCGTGTGGACCGGGAAGGCGCTGCTGCTGGCGCTGACCGGGATCTGGGCGGCGGCCAACGTCTACGACCGCCGCCATCCCAAGCTCGGCCACCCCCCGTTCGACTGGCGCCGGGCGCGGCCGCGGCCCCTGCCCTGGGCGGCCGAGTCGCAGACGCTGCTCGCGGCGCAGATGCGCGGCTGAGCGGTTCTGCGAAGTTTTGTATGGGGTGGGGGCCTGGCGACTGGCAGTGTGCTGGTACGCCGACAGGGCGGTCCGGTGCGACGAGGGGGCGGGCCGGACCGCCCGGCGAACGGCTAAGGCTCCGAGCCGCCGCCCGGGGGGTCGTCCTCGCAGGGCTGACCGCAGATCTCGCAGATGAACTGGCCGAGCGCGTCACGCAGCAGGTCGGCGCTGTCGTGCGCGCAGCTGCGCCTCAGCCGCCGCGGGGGCTTGCTCATGGCTCCGGGCGGCCGCGAGGCACCGGATTCGAATGCCACCACGCCTCCATCCGCCTATGCGGCTTCTTGGTCAGGCACTATCAGTTTACGCGTCTCGCTCCACCGGCCCGAGGGCCTCAGCCACCGGCGGGCGACGGTGAAGCTGTTGAGCACAACCAGGTACGCGGCGGCGTTATGCCCGTTCGGCACGGCGAACACGACGCCAAGCGTGAGCACGTCCCCGGGGCCGAGGACGAGGTCAGCGCCTGGCGGCTCGCCGTCGTCGAGCAGGATGTTCGCGCTGGCGAAGTAGGCGTCCGGCTCCTTCCAGCTCACCGCCTCCTGGGTCAGGTCGTGCCCGTGCTTGGCGAGCTCCCCGGCGGTGACGGAGCTGATCGAGACGAGCTGTTCGGAGTCCCTGGGCACGGTGATGGCGAGCTGGCCGTTGTTACGGATCGCCACCTCCACCATGAGCGCTCCCACCGGCGGCCCGTTGAACGGCTGGAGCGGCATGTGCCGGCGTTGCACCGCGTGCGCGGTCACCGACGCCCTGATCTCGTAGCCGACCGCGGCGGTGAGCACCCGCCCCTTGATGAACTTGAGGTAGGCGAAGGCGCCGCCGATGACGATGGCCGCCGCGGTCAGGGCATCGTCGATCTGCGTCAGTAGTGTGGAAGTCACCGTAGCCCGATCGGTTTTCTCGTGGCGTCGAGTATTCCAGCGTGGCGGCGAGCATGGACGAGCTACCGCCAAATTCTGGCGATTCCGCTGCGCGGCCACGGCGGCAACGTGCAGAACCCCCGGAAGTCACCTGCGGGTCACCAAGTGTTCATCCCGGCGATGGGCATCGCTTCGCAGGTCAACGCGTTCGTTACGCGTAACATTAAGGATGGTGACCGACAGCAGGAAGTGCGAGCAATGCGGCGTAGTGTTCACCCCGCGCCGGGAGCACGCACGCTTCTGCTCGGCCCGCTGCCGGGTCGCGTGGAACCGGCTGAACGCCAGCGATCCCCCGGCCGAAGGCGGCACGCTCGGCTGGACGATCACCGCGATGCGGGAGACGATCGACCGGCTGCTGCGCGCCCGGGAATGGGACCGGCCGCACGTGTTCGCGGTGATCAGCGAGGCGGTCTGGTGGGTCACCATGGTCGACGCCACCCTGGTGCGCTACCACCCGGACGCCTACGACGGGGTGCTGGCGGGTCACGAGGCGGCGGAGCGACGGGCGATCGAGGGAACGTTCGGCGGCCTGCGGTTCGTGCGCAACCAGATGGGCTACTACCTGGACCACGCCGACTTCATCCAGCCGGGGCGCGGCACTGCCATCGCGGCCTGGACCTGGCGGTCGCTGCCCGAGCCGGGGCTCGACTCGCTCCCGGCCCGGGGGCAGGAGTGGGAGATGACGCGGTACCGGGAGTACCAGGCCTGGCTGGCGGACCAGTCGGTGGGCGACACGTTCCGGCTTGCCGCCGCCTTCCTCCGCCGGGCCTCGGAAACCTGTCTCGCGCCCAGCTAGCTCACGGCTTCGCTTCCGGCCCTCGGGCTTGGCTCGGCCCCGGCCCCGGCCCCGGCCCCGGCCCCGGCCCCGGCCCCGGCCCCGGTGGAGCGTACAGTCCGTGGCGTTTCATGATCGTGGACAGTTTTGTGTGCTATTTGCCCGAAACTGTCCGTGATCATGAAGCAGGCGGTGGCCGCTGGCCCGCGTCTCCGGGTTTACGGCGTGGATGCCGTGTTCATGTTGTTGGTGCGCTTCAGGTAACCCGTCGCTTCGGGATTTCTGGCGCGATGATGCGGTAACCGCTGGGTCGATGTGCCGTTGGTCCGGATAGAGCCGGACCAACGGCACGTCGACCCAGAACCACCCTGTGCCGCCGCCGCGGCTACCGCCTCGCCGCTCGCACGAGGCAGCGGGGGCAACACGCGGGGGGGCGGGGGGGCAGGGGGAGCTGGTACGGGTGGTGTGGGGGGGCTGGTACGGGTGGTGTGGGGGGGCTGGTACGGGTGGTGTGGGGGGGCTGGTACGGGTGGTGTGGGGGGAGCTGGGACTGGCTTCCGTGGTGGCTGGGACCTCGTCGTGTCGCTTACTGCCAGTGCAGGGGGAGCCGGGCGCGGACCTCGGCCGACTGGCTGGCGGCCAGCACCTCGATCCACGTCGCGGAGCGGGTGAGCGGCGGAACCAGCCGCAGCGTGAGCGCCTGGTCCCCTTCGGCGGGGTGCATGCGAGCCGGGCGCGCGGTATGCCAGAGGCCGGTGCTGTCGTGTACCCAGACCGACAGCGGAAAGGACATGTTCAAGCCGAGCATGGCATGCCTGCCGTCGGCCATTTGACCGATGGCCAGGGTGTTCATCCAGGTACTGCCGCCGCCGGCGTGCAAGCTGAGCAGGATCAGCCGGACGCCGGACAGCTCGGGCAAGGCGGTGGCGACGGCGGCGAAACTGTCCCGGACCGGTTCCTTGTCCGGTTTCCTGAGAAGGTACTGCGAGAGCGCGCTGTCCCAGGGGCCTGGCAGGCGGTGCGCTGGTGCCGCGGTGATTCCATGCCCGCTTACGCGCAACCTCGCGCACAGGGCCGCGAGCCGGCCCGGCACGGGGCTGAGCGGCGACAGCGCTCCGGCGGCCTCCAGCGCGGCTATCACGGCGCCCAGACCAGCGGCGAGGCTGGTGAGCGGTCCGGGCGACCTCGCGGGCAGACCCAGGCGCAGATCGCGTGGGAAGGCCGACGCGGCCGAGATCAGCTGCGAAGCGAGCTCATTCAGCACATGCTCACCCACGCTGAGGCGGGCCGTGCCGACCACGGGTTCGGTGCACCCGGCTGATGCCGCGGGGCCGGGGGCCAGGTCGACGCGGACGGCGGGCTCGCCCGGCGCTGTGATGTCGAGCCAGCGCACATCGTCCGGCGGGGCCGGGTGCAGGCTGAGGATACCGCTCGCTGCCGACACGCCGGTGACGTGGACGCCCAGCTCATAACGGGTGTCCCGATCGTCCGTCACCGCGAACTGGTCCGCCGGAGGCAGCGCCATGTGCCAGCCCAGCTCGTCGTGTTTGCGCCAGACGGCAGCGAAACGCGCGCCGGATGTCGTCTGCGCGAACGACAGCAACTGAACCTCGGCGCTGGTCGCGTCGTCCTGGAACACGAGCCTGTGCCCGAGGGGCACGAACCGCTTGAGTGCGGCCTGATGCTGGCTGGCCGGCGCATACCAGCAGGACAGCCACGAGCGCTGGTGCGGGGCCGTCAGCCTGCGCAGCCAGTGCGACGGCGCGATGCTCGTTTGACCGGGCTCGGTCGGTTCCTGCTGCTGTCGCGTGGCCAGCGCCAGTTCCACGTCGGTGAGGATGGTGTCGGCGGTCTCCACATCCAGCGCCTGCACAGCGGTCAGCGCCCAGGCGGCCCGCCGCACCGGGGCCGGCACCGAGAAGAACGGGAAATCGGTGGCTCCGCCCGCATGCCGTTGCGGCGGCAGCGGATCGCGCAGCTCGGCTTCGGCCAGCAGCCGCAGGAAGGTCTCCGCGCGCTCACGGTCCACGCTCTCAGTGTCCCCCGGGCTCCCGGGAGTGCGAGCGCTGAACCGGGGCGAGGCGGTTCAGGGCTAGTTCGGCGGCCACCACGATCACGGCGAGGGCGGTGATCGCGGGGCCGAGGGCGGCCAGGCTGGTGGTGCCGATGAGCAGCCCGAGCACCGCGGACAGGCCCGCTCCCCCGGCGGCGGCCGAGCCGACCTGCCAGGAGATGACGTTGTGTGAGCGCTGCTCGCCCAGGCGGACCGGGGTGAGCGCGATCAGGGCAGGGAAGACGCCGGCCAGCGCGCCGCCGAGCACGACGAAGCCGATGACGGCCACGGCGACGTCGGGCCGCCACCAGATCGCGGCCGCGGCGAGCACCGCGATGCCGCTGCCCCAGCGGACCACGGCCTGCGGCGGGATCGGCCGGGGCAGCAGGGCCAGGCCGATCCGGACGGCGGTCAGCGCCCCCCAGTAGCCGAACGCGGCCAGGCCGGTCGCCGCCGCCGACAGGTGCAGCTGCCCGCGGCAGAAGCTCGCCTCCCACTGCCCGGCGCCCACCTCGAGACCCGTGTAGACGAAGAAGACGCTCATGCCCGCGACCACTACCGCGCCGTACCGGCGCCGGGACCACCGGGCGGCGGGATGCGGGTCGGGTGTGACGGCCGGGGCCACCTCGGCGGTTCCGGCCTGCGCACGGTCGAGCCGCCGCTGGCGCTGACGATGACGCAGCCACAGCACGGCCATGACCACGTCGAGGCTGAGCTGGACGAGGTAGGCGGGCCGCCAGGAACCGGTCAGGATCGCGGCGGTGACGACCAGCGGGCCGATCGCGGTGCCGACGCCGTAGGCGCCGTGCAGCAGGTTGAGCAGTCGCGGCTGGCCGGTCAGGGCGACGGCGGTGTTGAGGCCGCCGTCCATCATGCCGGCCGAGGCACCGAGCAGGACGGACACGCCGAGCACCAGCCACAGCCCGGGCGCCACGGCGTACCCGGTGTACCCCAGCGCGGCGAGGGTCCCGGCGATAGCGAGCAGAGTGGGCACGCCCAGGCGCCGGATCAGCGGGCCGACGAACGCGGTGACCAGGACGGACCCGGCCGTGGCGACGAGCAGGATCAGGCCGAGGGCGCCGACCGGCGCGCCGAAGGTGGCGCGCATCGACGGCCAGGCGGTGCCGAGCATGCCGTCGGGCAGCCCCAGGAGCACGAAGCTGCCGAGGCTGAGCACGTCGGTACTGCGTAGGCGGGCCCAGCGTGGGCGCGAGGCCGTCCGACGCTGTTCACCCATTGGTCCATGTATACGCATTCGTGCCGGAGCAGCGCTAATCGGGCTCGGCGTAGGCCTGGGCGACGGCGGCCCGGTTGAAGACCCGCCAGGTGGAGGCGGACACGATGACCGCGACCACGAACCCGGCCCAGAAGGGAGCGGTGATCCCGAACCTGGCCGCGATCAGGCCGCCGAACATGGCCCCGGCGCAATTGCCCCCGGCCGCGATGAACAAGCTCGTGCTGCCGACCCGGCCGAGCATCTCCGGCGGAGTCAGCCGCTGGCGCAGCGAGCTTCCCACGATGCTCCACAGCGCGCCGTGCACGCCGAACGCGAACATCATGAACCCGGCGAGATAAGCGCTGCGCGTGGTGGCCAGGGTCAGGTGCAGCCCGGCCTCGACCAGCAGGCCGATCCGGATGGTCCAGGTCGCGGTGACCCGCCTGATGAGCCGGTCGCCGCAGACCGAGCCGAGCAGGGCGCCGGCCGCCTCGCAGGTGAACAGCGCCCCGTAGCCGACCGCGCCGAGGTGGAGGCGCTCCCTGGCGAGCAGCACCAGGACCGCGGTCGCCGCGGTGAGGGTGAGGTTCAGCAGCCCGATCAGGACCGCCATCGTGCGCAGCAGCCGCTGCCGGGCGAGCCAGCGGAACCCTTCGGCCAGCTCGGCCCGGACCCGCCGCGGCCCGCCGTCCGCCGCCGGGCGGACCCGGTACGTCCCCGCCACCAGAGTGACCAGCACGGCGCTGGCCGCGTAGGTGCCCGTGTTGACGAAGAACGGCACGCACGCGGCCAGCACGAACAGGAACCCGCCGAGCGGCCCGGCGATCATGCCCTGCATCAGGGTGGTCCCGCCGACCAGCCAGCCGTTGGCCCGCTCCAGGCTGGCCCGCGGCACCACGGCGGGAGTCATCGCCTGGCTCGCGGAGCGGAACACCACCTCGCCCGCGTTGATGACGAACAGCACGCCGTCCAGCAGGGCGATGTCCGCCCGGCCGGCCAGCAGCGCGGTGGCCAGGATGCCCATCGCGGCGGCACGGACCCAGTCGATCGCGATCATCAGCCGCCGCCGGTCAACCCGGTCGACCAGCACGCCGCCGGGCAGCGCGAACAGCAGCCAGGGCAGCCACGCCACCCCGGTGGTGGCGGACACGATCAGCGGGCTTGTGGTATGCGCCGCGACGTACAGCGGCGCCGCGATGAGGGTCAGGCCGCTGCCCAGCGCCGACATCGTGCTGGCCGCCCACAGCCCCGCGAACCTCCGGCCGAGTGGTTCCGCCATAACACCCGGGGCGCCGCGAGGAACGAGGCGTGCACGCGCGGGGTCGGCTCGGTCAGCACAGGCATCCTGCTGGTGCCCTTCACCTGCGTCGTCGTTCGGTTCACAATGATTTCATCCGCCGGAGGGAGAACGAGCCATGGCCATGCCGAGTTCGGACACCGACGAACTGGCCAAGTTCGGCTACAAGCAGGAGCTGGACCGGTCGCTCGGGCTGTTCTCCTCGTTCGCCGCGGGGTTCAGCTACATCTCGATCATGACCGGCGTGTTCGAGCTGTTTTTCTTCGGCTTCGTCTCGGGCGGCCCGGCGTTCATCTGGACCTGGCCCGCCGTGTTCGCCGGCCAGTTCCTGGTCGCGCTGTGCTTCGCCGAGCTCGCCGGGCAGTACCCGCTGGCCGGCTCGGTCTACCAGTGGGCCAAGCAGATCGCCAGGCCGTTCACCGCGTTTTTCGGCGGCTGGATCCTGAGCGTGGGCGCGATCGTCACGCTGGCCGCGGTGGCGGTCGCCTACCAGATCGTGGCGCCGCAGATCTGGTCGGGGTTCCAGATCATCGGCGGTACGGCGGACATCGGCCTGGTGTCGACGCCGGACGGTGCCAAGAACGCGCTGCTGCTGGCCGCGGGCCTGGTGGTGTTCACCACGGTGATCAATATGGTCGGGGTCAAGACCATGGCGCGGATCAACAACTTCGGCGTGGCCGCCGAACTGGTCGGGGTGACGCTGCTGATCATCCTGCTGGCCGCGCACATCCGGCGCAGCCCGGCCGTCATCTTCGACACGTTCGGCCTCGGGGCCGGGTATCCGTGGGGCTACTTCGGCGCGTTCCTGGTGGCCGGGCTGATGAGCGCGTACGTGATGTACGGGTTCGACACGGCCGGGTCGCTGGCCGAGGAGACCATGGACCCGCGGAAGAACGCCCCGCCCGGGATCCTGCGCGCGCTGATCGCGGCCGGGGTAGCCGGGTTCCTCGTCATCTTGTTCGGCGAGATGTCGACGCCGGACATCCACGCCAAGGAACTCGGCACCTCCGGGCTGCCGTACCTGGTCAAGGCGACGCTCGGCGGCCCCATCGGCAACGTGTTCCTGATCGACTCGCTGATCGCGATCACCGTGTGCAGCCTGGCCGTGCACGCCGGCGGCATCCGGATGATCTTCACGATGGGCCGGGACGGCCGGCTGCCGTTCGCCTCGGCCATTGCGAAGGTGCACGGCAAGTCGAAGACGCCGCTGGCCCCCTCGATCGTCATCGGCGTGATCACCCTCTTGCTGCTGGTGCTGAACGTGGGCAACCAGAAGGCCTTTTTCGTGCTCACCTCGGTGGCGATCATCATGTTCTACATCGCCTACCTGTGCGTCACCGGGCCGCTCCTGCTCGCGCGGCTGCGCGGGAACTGGCCCACGCCCGAGCACGGCCCGTACTTCTCGCTGGGCCGCTGGGGCACGCTGGTGAACCTGCTGGCCGTGGTGTTCCAGGTCGTCGTCATGGTCAACCTGGCCTGGCCGCGGCCGGCGGTATACGGCGCCAGCGCCTGGTACTACCAGTGGGGCGCGTTCACCTTCACCGGCGTGCTCGGCGGCGTCGGCATTATTTACTACCTGGCCAGGCTCCGCGGCCGTCCCGCCGCGGTGCTATCCGAACACCGCGCCGCGGCGGTCGCGGTCGCCGACGAACCCGCCTGACACAAGGCCGCCGCACGTGGAGGACATCGCGGGTTTCCTCGGGTCCCATCCGCCGTTCGACGCGGTGGACGCGGACGAGCTGGCCCGTATCGCCGCGGTGACCGAGACCGAGGTCACCCCGCGGGGAAAGGCGATCTTCGCGCAGGGCGCCGGGCCGGTCGAGTCCGTCTGGGTGGTGCGCAGCGGCTCGGTCGAGATCATCCACGACGGGCGGGTCCTTGACCTGCTCGGCCCGGGCGAGCTGTTCGGGCACGCGTCGATGATCTCCGGGCTGCCCACGGGTTTCGAGGCCAGGGCCGCGCAGGACGCGGTCTGCTACCGCATCCCGGCGGACGTCATCCGGCCGCTGCTGGCCCGCCCGGACGTGCTCCGGTTCGTGGCCCGGTCGATCGTGGCCGGGACGGTCCCGGCGGCGGCCCCCCCTGAGCCCGGTTCGGACCAGGTCCGGGTGGCCACGCTGATCAGGACGCCGCCGCTGCTGTGCCAGGGCACCGAACCGATCCGGGAGGCGGCCAGGCGGATGACCGACCAGGGCGCGAGCGCGGTGCTAGTGCCCCTCGGCGGCTCGTTCGGTATCGTAACCGACCGTGACCTGCGGACACGGGTGATCGCCGCGGGCCTCAGCCCGGACGCCCCGGTGTCGGCGATCATGACCGCTCCCGCCTATACCGTGACCGCCGGCCGGCTCGGCGGCGACGTCCTGCTCGACATGCTCGAGCGGAACGTGCACCACATCCCGGTGCTGTCGGCGGCCGGGCAGGTCCTGGGCGTGGTCGACGACGGCGACCTGGTCGCCGCCGAGGGCCACAAGCCGCTCCTGCTGCGCCGCGCCATCGCCCTGGCCGAGACCCCGGCTGAGCTCGCCGCCGCGGCGGCCGGGCTGAACCCCGTGATCATCGCGCTGCACGACGCGCGGGTGACGGCCGAGCAGGTGACCGCGGTCCGTTCGGTCGTCCTGGACGCGCTGACCCGGCGGCTGGTCGAGCTAGCCGTCCGGGACGCCGGGCCGCCGCCCGTGCCGTTCACCTGGTACGCGCTGGGCAGCCTGGCGCGCCGGGAGGCGGCGCCGTCCTCCGACGTGGACAGCGCGCTGGCCTGGGAAGGCGCCAGCGAAGGACAGAACGCCGAGGTAGCCGGCTACTTCCAGCGGGTGACCCGGGCGGTGGACGAGGGCCTGCGGGCCTGCGGAATCTCCCCGGACGAGCACGGGGCCAGCGCGGCCAACCCGATCTTCGCCCGGTCGCTGGCCTCCTGGCAGCGGGCCGCGCGGAGCCTGTCCGAGGACCCGACCCAGGACAAGGCGCTGATCCTGGTGTCGGTGCTCACCGACAGCCGCCCGGTGTGGAGTTCCGGCTCCGCCGCGGGCGGCCTGTTCGAGGCGCGGCCGTATCCGGACCAGGCCGGGCTGCTGCGGCTGCTGGCCCGGTTCGCGCTGTCGTTCCGGCCGCCCACCGGGTTCCTGCGCGACTTCGTGGTCGAGCACTCGGGCGAGCGGCGCGGGCAGCTCGACCTCAAGCACGGCGGGATGATCCCGATCGTCGACCTGGCCCGGTGGGCCGGGATGGCGGCCGGCGTGGCCAGCGCCTCGACGCTGGAGCGGCTGCGGGCGGCCGAGGCGGCCGGGACCATGGACAGCGCGGAGGCGCAGACGCTGACGGAGGCGTTCGGCTTCATCTTCTCGCTCCGCCTCGACCACCAGGTCGAGCAGCTGCGCCGCGGCGAGACGCCGGACGACTTCATCGACCCCAAGTCGCTGAACCCGCTGGCCCGGTCCTACCTGCGGGAGGCGTTCAGGGCCGTGGCGTCGGTGCAGGCCAACCTGTCCGCGGAGCTGTCCCTCGGGGTGCGCTGGGGCTGACACCGGCCAGAAATATATTCCGCCCGACTTGAACCAGTCCGGGCCCGCCATCCGTGAACGAGTTGCTGGAGTATCTCGCTGGCCGCTGCCGGGCACGCTCTCACCGAACTGCGCCAGCACTCCAGTTACTTCGCCGCGCTCGCGCGGCCGAAGGAGGAGCGGTGAGAACTACGACGGCGGCCGCCATGACGGCGGATGTTCTACACGCGAACATTCCGGGTCGGTGCCACGAGGTCTTAATCAAGACAGGCACCTTCGCCACCACAAGCGTGACCGACGCCCAGGGCGATCGGGCGGCAGCGCAGTTTAGCGCCGACGCACACCACATCACGCTAGGCGCAGCTATGACCTGGGAGGAGCCCATGATGAGACGAACAATGAAAGCAGCGTTCACGCTGGCGTCCATGGTGACGATGGTGGCCGCGCTGGCGGTGGCCGCGGGCCCGGCATCGGCGAAGCCTTACCCGCCGCCGAGCATCGACTTGCTGTGCTCGGCAGCGGCCAACGACGGCACGCTGGAAGGCGGCGTATGCGTGCTGCCCTCCGGGCAGACCACCGCGCCGGACAACTACTCCGCGACCATCGCGGTGAGCAAGGCTGGCGCCGCGGGCCCCACAGTCACCTTCGCGCTGACCGCCGGCAGCCTGCCGCCCGGCCTGACCATGCCCGCCCAGTCCGGATCTGGCGCCGTCATCACCGGAAACCCGACCCAGACCGGAACCTTCAACTTCACCGTGAAGGCGACCGACGGAGGCCTGACCTCCACGCTCGCCTACCAGATCACCATCACCGTGCAGGGCCCGCCAGACCAGCTGCTGTGCAATTCGGCCGGGGACTTCCCGGAGAGCGGAGTCTGCGTACTGCCCGACGCCATCACTGGCCAGCCGTACGCAGGAAAGCTGGTCACCAGCCACAACGTCGGAGGGACGCTCAGCATCGCCACCGGAGCCCTGCCCGCGGGCCTGTCCCTGCCCGCCACCTTCACGGGATCAAGCACGACGATCAGCGGTACGCCAGCCGCACCGGGCATCGAGCCCACATCCGGTTTCACCGTGAAAGGCACCGACACCCAGGCCCAGCCGCTGTATCAGCCCTATCAGATCACCGTGGACCCGAACCAGCCACTGACCGTCGTCCTGCCCGCCAGCGGGTCAACCCTGTATCCGGGCACCGTCGGCGAGGCCTTCGGCATCAACTTCTTCCTCAGCGGCGGCGCCGCGCCCTACACCTGGGCCCTCGTCGCCGGGTCACTCCCGCCCCGCATGCAGCTGCGGACCTTCTCCGACCCGCGCGACGCCAACGACGAGATGGCCGGGACACCGACCACGGCCGGTACCTTCAGCTGGACCATGCGAGTCACCGACTTCTACGGCCATCAGGCCAGCCAGAGGTTCACCATCACCATCCAGTCCTAGCCGCATTTAGAGATGTCGCCGGCCACGGTGACGCGGTTCAGCCGCCGTGGCGCGAACAGCACCAGCTGGCCCGGCTCCCAGGTGACCCGCAGGACGTTCTCCGGGCGGGCGATTCGAATAGTACCCAGACGGGTACAGCGCGTGACCTCCCTAGTAGCCTAAGGAGCCATGAGCTATGCCCCGGCACTAGATGCGTACGCGTTTGATGTCGCGGTCTCGTTCGCGAGCGAAGACCGTGAGTTCGTTGGCGAGATAGTGAGCCAGCTCACGGCCTCGAACGCCCGCGTCTTCTGTGACACTGATTTCTCGGCTGGCATCCGGGGTGAGGAGCTACCCGGGCACCTCGATCAGGTCTATCGTAAGAAAACCTCGCATGCGGTGATATTTGTATCAAGATTCTACGCTGAGAAAATGTGGGCGAGATATGAGCGCCGTGCCGTTCTTACTGGCGCACACGGGAACTCGGAAATTCATATCCTTGCGGTCAGGCTTGACGATACCGCCCTACCCGGGCTACGCGCGGCGATCGGCTGTCTCGACGCGCGCTGGGTGGGACTCGCGGGAATTGTCGAGGCGATCCTGGCGAAGCTGGGAATCATGCGAGCCGGGCGCGCCGACACGATAGAGCGCGTCCCGAGAACGGAGGCGGAGAGCCAGCAGCTTCTCATGACGCGCCCCACGGGCTGGGAGTTCCTCCACTTCGCTGCCCGGTTGCTCCGTGAGCGTGCCGCTGCGGAGAGTAAGTACCGCGATTTCGTGATGGGCTACGCCCCGCCGACCGATGAGGTGATATGCATCGAGGATGCCCCGGACTTTATTTCCCGGGCCGTCCGCTATGCGATGCAGCGCACCAGGAACCTTAACCGAGTCATAAGCCCAGCCGTGCAGGAAGGGGCATTCGGCCGTCCTGGCGAAGACGGCGACGCGGAAGCTATACGGCATATGGCGATGCGCCTGAACAGCATCTACGAAGACCTCATAGACTGGACAGCACGAGTACGTGGCGCTACCCTGCCTGCCGAATTCGCCTGGACGGTCGAGTTGCTGGGAAATGTTAGCGGCCGCCCGATTTCGGCGTACCGGAAATTCGTTGACACATTCGTCGCTCAAAATGACCGGCTTCCTGAGCAGATTGCGATAGGGCAGCCGATGACACCTGACCTGGCTGTCACTTTCTCGATACCGGCCGAGATGGTGGAGGCCATCCGAGCCGAGCTCCGCCGGGTGGCAGGGGTGTTCGGCCGTCGACCACGCCCGGACGGCAGCAAAGCCGGGCAGCCCGGCACGGGACAGCTCTGTCCCACCCTCCCCTCCCCCGGGGTATCGCACATCGCCAACCCCAACGCGATCCAGCTGGGACGGCATGGAGTCGACGGCATGATCCAGGATCAGGGGTGGCGGCGGTTCCATTCGGCGGCGAGGAACTCGTTAAGAGGGGGGCGGCGTGGGATCGGTCAGCGGGCGGCGATGAGGCGGGCCGTGTCGCGGGCGATCATGAGCTCCTCGTCGGTCGGGATCACGAGCGCCTGGACCGGGCCGGGACGGCTGATCCGGCCCCCGGTCGACCGGCCGTGGCCGGCGTTGGCCTCCGGGTCCTCGGCCAGGCCGAGAAAGCCGAGGCGGGCCAGGACCTGGCCGCGGACGATCGCGCTGTTCTCCCCGATGCCGCCGGTGAAGACCAGCGCGTCGAGCCGCTCCAGGCTGGTGACCAGCCCGGCGACCGCCTTGGCCAGCCGGTGCGCGAAGACGTCGAGGGCGAGCCGGGCCCGCTCGTCGCCGCGCGCGGCGGCGTCCTGCACATGGCGCATGTCATTGCTGGTGCCGGACAGGCCCAGCAGGCCGCTCCGGGTGTTCAGCGTCTCGGTCAGTTCGGCGACGCTCTGCCCGGTCCGCTCGGCCAGGTAGGCGAACACGCCGGGATCGATGTCGCCGGAGCGGGTGCCCATGACGAGCCCCTCGAGCGGGGTCAGCCCCATCGTGGTGTCCACCGACACGCCGTCCCGTATCGCCGCGGCGCTGCAGCCGTTGCCCAGGTGGGCGGTGACCAGGCGCAGGTCACCGAGCGGCCGGCCGAGCATTACCGCCGTCCGCTCGCTGACGTACCGGTGGCTGGTGCCGTGGAACCCGTAGCGCCGCACGCCGTACCGGGTGTACCACTCCCCGGGCACCGCGTACCGGAAGGCGCTGGCCGGCATGGTCTGGTGGAACGCGGTGTCGAACACGGCGACCTGCGGGAGTTCGGGACGGGCGGCGCGGATCACCTCGATGCCGGTCAGGTCGGCCGGGTTCTGCAACGGCGCCAGCGGGGCGAACGACCGGATCGCGGCGATGACGTCGTCGTCGACCAGGACGGAGTCGCTGAACCGCTCGCCCCCGTGCACCACCCGGTGCCCGGCGCCGGTGAGATCCTGGCCGGCTGCGCGATCAAGGATGCGGGCGATGACGGCCTGGCGGCTGCCGTCGGGCAGGGGTTCGGTGGCGTCGCCTGCGGGACCCCGGATCCGCAGCACGGCCTCGGGGGTGCCAACCTCGTCGGCTAGGCCGCCCAGCACGCGCTCGCCGGTTCCCGCGGCGATCAGCGCGAACTTCACCGACGAACTGCCCGAGTTCAGGACCAGCACCGAGCCGCCGGAGGCTGCCATGGCTCGGATGCTACCGGGGTCTGACGATGGCGTGATGTCCGGGACGGCCCCCAGGCGCGGTACTGTGCGGCACAGTAGCTCCGGCAACCAAACGGGCCTCGCGCTTGTTGTCCGGTAGATCCACGCAGCCGTGACACTTGATCAACTAATCCTCCGGCCGGTGTCCTTTGTCATCGAAGGCCGGCCGCCACAGACCGTCCGTCGCCGGTCGTGCGCTGGGCCGACGTGCCACGCCGGGCAAACGTCCATAGTGGCGGTGACCTATGACCCTGCCCGGACTGACAGTCGGCTCGGTTGGCTTTCAGTGTCATCCCTGTGCCTGTGGCGGGCGCGTGAGGGCTGCGCTACGCCGACCAGAACGAACGCGACTTGGGGGATTTCATCAAGGCGATCCGATCGGGACGGCTGGAGGCGGTGGAAGGTGTCTGAGTCGCTTCAGCTGGGACCGGGGCCGGCGGCGAGCGCGCCCGCCGACCCCGTGACGTGCGGGATCTTCGCCGTCGACGATGACGGCGTGATCAGGGCCTGGAACCGCGGGGCCGCGGACCTGCTGGGCTGGCAGGAGGACCTGGCCGTGGGGCGCCCCCTCGGCGAGATCCTGGCCCCTCCGGCCTTTATGGGCGTGGCGGCCGGGGACCGCTCGATCGACCCGTCGTCTCTCACCGGCGATCGCACGTGGACGGTTGCTGTCCGGCGGAGGGACGGCGCCGAGACGACAGTGCTCCTCGACGTCGCAGCCGTCGAGGCCGGCGGCCGGCGCCTGCTGGTCGGCCTGATCCGTGCTGCCGACGCGACCTCCCGCCCGGCTACTCCGGCCGCCGATCTGCTCCAGGTCCTGTTCGAACGGGCGCCTGAGACGATCACCATCACCGACGGCGAGGGCCGGCAGCGACTGGTTAACTCGGCGGGCCTGCGGCTGCTCCAGTTTGACCCGGCGCTGCGGACCCCTCCCGACGGCACCGATTTCGTCCACCCCGATGACCGGGAGAAGCTGGCCGGGTACCGGCTCGAGCTGGCGCGTCTCGCCGCTGAGCACGGCCCCGACGCCGAGCTGCCTGCGATCCGCTACCGCATCCGCGATGGCGCAGGCCAGTGGCGGTGGCTTGAGTCCGTTTTCGCGGACATGACGGACATCCCCGAGGTGGCGGGCTGGGTGGCGTTCTCCCGGGATGTCACCGAGGCCGAGGAGCGGGCCCAGGCGCTCCTCGAGTCCGAGGCGCGCCTGCGGGCCCTGGTGGCCAGCTTCCCGGGCGGCGCGTTCTTGACCGACGGTGCCGGGCGGGTACTGCTGGCGAACGAGACCCTGACGGGGCTGTTCCCGGGCATGCCGCCCGCGGCGGAGGTGATCGGCATGGACCTGGCAACGGTGATCGCCCGCCTGGGCGGGGCATTGGCGCGGCCCTCGGAGATGCCCGCGTCCGATGACGGGACGGCACCCCGCTCCTGGCACGCCGAGCTGGAGCTCCGCGACGGGCGGGTGGTGGACGCCGAGGCCATCCCGATCGAAGGACCCGATGACGGCCTGGGGCGGTTGTGGCTGTTCCGCGACGCCACCTGGCGGCGTGACCGGGCCCGCCAGCAGCAGCGCCTGCTGGAGCTCGAGCAGGCGGCGCGGCGGGCGGCTGAGGCGCAGACCGAGCAGCTGCAGGCCTACGACAAGCTCCGCAACGACTTCGTCAGCAGCGTCTCGCACGCGTTGCGGACCCCGCTGGCGTCGATCTCCAGCGCGGCGCAGCTGCTGCTCAGCCGGGAGGCTCCGGCCCGCACGGCCACCCGTTCCTACCTCGAGATCATTGACCGCAACGCGGAGCGGCTGCGCCAGATGGTGGAGAACCTCCTGCTCGCCCGGCGGCTCGACGCGGGGATGCTAGCTCTGGACCTAGCCGAGGTACGGGTCGACAGCCTGATCGAGGAGGTGACCGCGCTGCTGCGGCCGGTGGCGCTGCAGCGGCAGGTCCGGATCGTCGTGCGCAGTGCCGCCTTCACCGCCACCGCCGATCGCGAGAGGCTGGCCGATATTGTCGAGAACCTGGTGGGCAACGCCGTGAAGTACACCCGGCCCGGCACCGATGTCACCGTGACCGCTTCGGCCGCACCGGGCGGGTGGATGATCTCGGTGGCCGACCATGGGCCCGGCATCCTGCCAGAGCAGCGCCGGGCAGTCTTCGGGCGGTTCGTCCGGGCGGCCGACGCCGAGCGCGACGGGACCCGGGGGTCGGGTCTTGGCCTGGCTATCACGAAGGGCCTGGTGGAGCTGCACGGCGGCGCCATCGAGGTCGGCGATGCGCCGGGAGGCGGCGCCGTGTTCTCCTGCTGGTTCCCCGCTGAGCGGCCGGGCACATGAGGGCACGCCCGGCCGGGCCGGCGGCACCGCTGATCCTCCTGGTCGATGACGCCGAGGACCTGCGGACGGTCCTCACCGGCGTCCTGGAAGCAGCCGGATTCCGGGTGGAGGAGGCCGCGAACGGGCACGAGGCGCTGCGGAGCATCTTCGCCGGGCACCCCGACCTGGTGGTGCTCGATCTCGGGCTGCCCGACCTGGACGGCCTCGAGGTGCTGACCCGCATCCGGGACATGACCGACCTGCCGGTCCTGGTCCTGACCGCCCGCAGCGTGGACCGGGACAAGCTCAGGGGTTTCCAGCTGGGCGCCGACGATTACGTCACCAAGCCGTTCTCGAACACCGAGCTGACGGCGCGCATCACGGCGCTCCTGCGCCGGGCGGGACACTCTCGGGCCGCCGTCTCAGTACTCCAGGACGGCCCGCTATTCATCAACCTCAAGACGCGGGCCGTCACGCTGGCCGAGGCGCCGGTCACCCTCACCCCGACCGACTGGAGCCTGCTCATCGCCTTCGTCACCCATCCAGGCCAGGTGCTGTCCCAAGAGCAGCTGCTGGAGCTGGCCTGGAAGGATCCGCTGGGGGTGGGGCCGGAGCGGGTGAAGTTCGCCGTCCAGCGGCTGCGCCGCCGGATGGGCTGGCAGCCGCCGGCGAGGTCACCGATCGAGTCGGTCCGGGGGTTCGGCTACCGCTACCGCGGGGCAGGCTGGCAGGCGGCCTGACGCCGTGCCGGGCTTGCTCCCGGTTCGCTCCCTGGCGGCTCCTGATTCGCCCCCTCCACTTCGTATTGTTCTGCCTGGATCTGGTGAAACGTCAGGATCTGGGACAGGAGGGTGGCCGTGAGGGAGAGCGCTCGTCTGAGCCTTGAGGAACGGCGGGCCAAGGGCGCGCAGGCCCGGCAGGAGGCGCCGCTGTCGAGTGCCGCGGGGTGGAGCCCGGCCGCGGACCGTCCGGATCCGGTCTCCTTGCTGGAGGCGCAGGATCTGACCCGGGAGCCGGACCTGGTGCCGGTCCGGCATGGCCGGATGATGGTCTCGCCGTTCACCTTCTACCGGGGCGCGGCCAAGATCATGGCCGCCGACCTCGCCAGCATGCCCGCGGCCGGCCTGGGCGTCCAGCTGTGCGGTGATGCGCATCTGCTGAATTTCGGCGCGTACGCCTCGCCCGAGCGCAGGCTGGTGTTCGACCTGAACGACTTCGACGAGACGCTCCCGGGCCCGTTCGAGTACGACGTGAAGCGGATGGCGGCGAGCTTCGCGATCGCGGGCCGCGACAACGGATTCTCCGGTGCGGACATCCGCGACGGCGACGCTGGCGTCGGTGACCGCCTACCGGGAGGCCATGGCCGGGTTCGCGCAGATGCGGACGCTGGATATCTGGTATGCCCAGCTGCCCGAAGACGAGCTGATGGCCGCGGTCCGCGGCACCGTGGCGGAGATGGCGCGGGAGGCGAAGGGCAAGCAGGGGAGGAAGAAAGCCAAGACGGCGGAAAAGACCGCCCAGCGCGGGGAAAAACTGGCCCGCAAGGCCCGCACGCGAGACAGCCTGCAGGCGCTGTCCAAGCTCGGCGAGCTGGTCGATGGCCGGTACCGGATCGTCAGCCAGACGCCGGTCGTCGTCCCCGCCCGCGACCTGGCCGCCACCTACGGCATCTCCCCCGACGTGATCGGGCAGGTGATCCGCGACCAGCTCCGCGCCTACCGGGCCACCTTGCAGCTGGACCGGCGCCGCCTGCTGGAGCGTTTCGAGATCGTGGACATGGCCCGCAAGGTCGTGGGCGTGGGCAGTGTCGGGACCCGGGCGTACATCGTGCTGCTGCACGGACGTGACACCGAGGACCCGCTGTTCCTGCAGATCAAGGAGGCCACCGCCTCCGTGCTTGAGGACCACCTGCCCAAGAGCCGCTTCGCCCAGCCCGGCGAGCGCGTCGTGCAGGGACAGCGGATGATGCAGGCCGTCAGCGACATCTTCCTCGGCTGGACCAAAGGGGCCGAGCAGGGCCGCTACTTCTACTGGCGGCAGCTGCGGGACATGAAAGGCTCCACCGACGTCGCGTCGATGCGGCCGGCCGCGCTGGCCTTCTACGCGCGGATGTGCGGGTGGACGCTGGCCCGGGCGCACGCCCGGTCGGGGGACCCGGTTGCGATCGCAGCGTACCTGGGCGGCACCGAGGAGTTCGACCAGGCGGTCACCGGCTTCTCACTGGCCTACGCCGACCAGAACGAGCGCGACTTCGAGGACTTCATCAAGGCAATCTGCTCAGGACGGCTGGAGGCGCGGGAAGGTGTCTGAGTTCGCCGGGGACCGGGGTGACGCCGGGGCTGATCTGGTCTCCGGTCGCTACCAGGAGGCGGTCGCGACTGCATCGCTGGGCCTGGGCATCTCGGTTCGCTACCGATCCGAAGTACGGAGTCGAGTACCTGGCGGTCATCGGCGCTTTCACGGCCGGCTTCGCCCTGTGGTCGATCTACGTCGACGGTGTGCTGCCGCTCGGCTTCCCGGTGCGGGCCGGCCCGCAACGCGGCTGGCTCGTCGCGCAGCTGGGTCTGGGTCTGGCGCTCGGCGTTACCGTGGCGGCGGCACTAGCTTCGGTCCGGGTCTACTGCCGCGGACCGGCCTGGATCAGGCACTGGCCACCGGGATCGTGGCCGCGACTACCGCGCCGACCTGGCGCGGATGGTCAGCCAGGCATACCGGCTGCCGGTCAGCGAGACCGAGCAGGTTGCCATCGAGTACGCGCTGCGGCGCCGTGAGGCCGTCTGCGCCCAGCGGCGCCTGGTCGCCGGGCAGCTCCGCCGGGCCACACAAGCCATCCAGCGCCAACGTGCAGCTGGGGCCGCAGCGCGCAAGCGACCCTCGCCGGTCCCGTCACCGCCGCCCGGAAGGATGGATGAGGATGAGGCCTTTCCCGGAGTTCGACGCCGCCTTGCCCGCCGACCGGGTACGGCAGGCCGGTTCCGACCGGCTCCGGTCGCTGGCCACCTGGGCCTACCTGCTGCTGCGCCCCGGCATGGAGTTCGTCCGGCAGCGGTCGAACTTCATCCTCGGCTGGCAGGCGGCCGCCGCCGCAGGGGCGGCGGTGGCGGAGGGGGCCGCGGCCGGAGCGGTCGGCCGCGGCGGCGTCCCGCCGCTGGCCTCGTGGATGATCCTGCCGGACCTCACCAGCCCAGCCACCCAGACCGTGCTGCCGAGCAACGACGCCCTCTACGGCGCCGCGCATGTCGAGCTGGACCGGCTCGGCCCGCTGGTCATCCACGTCCCGGCCAACCTCGACGACCGCTACTTCTCGGTGGCCGTCATGGACGCCCATCTCAACAACGTCGCCCACATCGGCCCCCGGTGGACCGGCAACGGTGCCACCGACCACCTGCTAGTGCCGCCTGGCTGGCACGGTCAGCCCCCGGCGGGCATGCCCGTGATCCGCTCGCCGACCGTGTCCGCGTGCCTGTACAACCGGATGCTGGTCAGTTACGCCCACGGCGACATCGGCCGTGTCCGGCAATGGCAGGCCGGGCTGGCCATCACCCAGCTCAGCCATTACGGGGAGGCACAGCCCGCTTTGGACGACGTGGAAACCGCGCCGTTCGTGCACCCCGGGCTCAACACCCTCACCGACGGCCTGGAGTACCTGCGGATCGGCCTGGACCACCTGGCCCGTAACCCGCTCGTCACCGGGGCGGGGTGGCTGTCGGCCATGATCGCCTCGGCCGGGTTCGACCAGGCCGCCGCCCCTGCCCTGCGGGCAGCGGTCGAGGAGGGCATCGGCGAGGCGACCCGCATGCTCGACGCCACGCTCACCGCCTGGCCGCGGCAGGACGGCTGGATGCTGCCCGACCCGCGGCTGGGCCTGCCGAACCCTGACGTGCTCAAGAGCGCGGCGTTCCAGCAGTTCCAGATCGGGTCGAACGACATCAGCGAGTCCGCGTACTACTTCACCGACACCGACGCCGCCGGCCAGCTGCTCGACGGCAGCGGGGGGGCGGTGCACGTCCTGCGATTCCCGGGCGACCGGCTGCCGCCCGGCGAGCCGGGCGGCTACTGGTCGCTGACCATGTACGACGAGCACAGCCTGCTTGTCGCCAACCCGATCGACCGGTACGCCACCCGTCCCGAGCGGCCCGGCTTCGTCCGCGACCCGGACGGCGGCGCCACCATCACGCTGGCACCAGCTCTACCCGGCGGCGTTCCCGAGGCGAACTGGCTGCCGGCCCCGGCCGGCCGGTTCCGGCTCGGCCTGCGCGTCTACTACCCCGGCCCGACAGTCGCCGACGGCTCCTGGGCCCCGCCCGGGGTGATCCGCCCGTGACCCCGGCCCGTTTGCGACCAGGCGGCAGGCTGCGCCGGCGCGCTGACGCCGCCGGGTTACTCCCGGCTTGCTCCCTGGCAGCTCCTGGTTCGCCTCCCTAGCTTTCGTATGGATCTTCTCAGCCTGCACGGCACGGCCCGCGCCAGGAATGGCGTCAGCGCCCGATGACCATGCGCTGCCGGGTGCACAGAGAAATACGAAGGAGAAAGACGATGGCAAAGCCCGAAGCAGTCTTCATCTACATCGGCACCTACCCGAGCGAGACGACGGCGCGAGACGATTACAACGGCGTCAAGGACCTCCACTCGGCCGGCGCCATCGGGACCTACGACGCCGCCGTGGTCACCAAGGACGACGCCGGCAAAATCCACGTCAACAAGGATGAGATGGCCACCCGGCATGGCGCGTGGGGCGGCGCCGCCGTCGGCGCCGTAGTGGGCATCTTGTTCCCGCCCGCGATTATCGGCACCGCGCTGGTCGGCGCGGCCGTCGGCGGGGTGGGTGGCCACCTGTGGCGTGGCATGTCACGGGCCGACGTCAAAGAGCTCGGCGAGATCATCGACGAGGGACAGGCCGCGCTGATCATCGTCGGGGAGAGCAACCTGGAGCAGGCCCTGGAAAAGGCCGCGCTGAAGGCCGAGAAGCACGCGGCGAAGGAACTCAACGTGAGCCCGAAGGACATCGACAAGGCCGTCCAGGAGGCCGCCGGGGAAGTCAGCTGACTTGCTCAGCACCAGTCAGCCGGGCACCGCGAGCGATCCAGTGCCCGGCGCGATGGACGCGGGCCTGAGCCCGTGAAGGGGGTGCCGCGATCATGACCCTGGTCGCGTACATCGTCTTGTTCATTTTCGTCGCGATCATGGGAGCAGGCCTGCCAGGTCTAGGGGACGCGTCGCTGATCGCGGCGGGCGCGCGGGCCGGAGAAGGCCGCCTCGACATATGGATCGTGCTGGCGGCGGCAATGGTCGCGTGGATGCTCGGTTCGGTGGCCGGGTTCGCGATCGGGTTCCGCCGGGGACGCGGGCTGCTCGAGCACCCGGGGTGGCTCGCGGAGACGCGGCTGAAACTCCTCGCCAAGGGTGACCGTGCCTTCGGCCGTCACACGTTCATCGCCTCGATGACGTTGCCAGCCTTCGTGTCCGGGATCTTCCGCGTGCGTTTCTCGCTGTTCATGCTGGGAGCGCTGGTCGCTGGCATCGGCTGGATCGGCATGTACGCGGGAATTTCGTACTTCCTCGGCGAGGAGATCGCCCGCCTGGTCGGGAACGTCGGAACGGCGGCGGTGGCCGGGGTGCTCGTGGTCGTCGCCGCGGGCCTGGCCATCAGGGTGTGGGTGTCACGGTGGCGCAATGCCCGGCAGGGACGATCAGCTGAACAGGGCGCTTCCCAGGGGCATGATAGGGCCGCTCTCTAACCCGACCTTCCCTAGGCCCGCCCGCAGGCCGTTCAGGAGTCAGGAGGCGGGAGTCAGGTTCCGGATTCCTGATCGGAGCCTGCTGAGTGGCCTCCGCCGCGTTTACTCCCGGCCTGCTCCCTGACGGCTCCTGGTCTGCCTCCACGCTTCCTTACCGTGGTTCCTGGCTTAAGGCCCAGCGTAAACGTGGAGGTAGCTATGGCACACGACATTTCCGGACCGTCGACTGGTCCGAGCGCTGTCGATCCGGCCCGGGCCAGTCATGACGCCCGGCGCTGCGGAAGCGCCCCAGCCGACAGCAGCGGCGGAAGGCGCATTGCCAGCATCGGAGCCTGCGGAAGGCCGCAGGCTGCTGTATGTCACGCTGCCCGGCTGCTGGGGCGCGCTGGTCTTGGCGTGCCTTTCCTTCACGCCGTCGCTGCTGCCCCGGAGCGGCATCGTCCAGGGCCTGGTCTGCGGAATCACCGCGGTCATCGGTTACGGGCTCGGAGTTCTGGCCGCGTCAATCTGGCGTGCCTTCGCCGACCGGGCCCCCCGGCATCCGCGGAGCCGGTCCTGGCTCGTCTTCTTCGTCAGCGCCGGCGTCCTGTTCGCGGTTTCCTTCGGGCTCGGGCAGTACTGGCAGTACGAGATCCGCAAGCTGGTAGGGGTCACGCACTACAGCATCCCGCTGGTCATCGCCTCGCCGTTCGTCGCGGTGCTGATCTTCGGCCTGCTCGTGGCGATCGGGCGCGGCGTGCGCGGCGCCTACCGCTGGGTCGCGAACCTGCTCAACCGCTGGATCGGGCGGCGCGCGGCGAAGGCGACCGGCTGGATCCTGGTGGCCGGCCTCACCTACCTGGTCGTCACCGGCCTGCTGCTCCAGGGCCTTGTCAACGTCATGAACAGCACATACTCACTGCGCGACACGAAGACCGCGGCCGGCGTGCAGCAGCCGGCGACCAGCCTGCGTTCGGGCGGCCCTGGCTCGCTCATCCCGTGGGACACGCTGGGCTGGCAGGGCCGCAACTTCACCGGCAAGGGCCCCACCGCGGGTGATATCGGCAGCGTTCACCGGCCACCCCGCCATGGAGCCGATCCGGATCTACGCCGGGCTGGCATCGGCCCCCGACGCGGAATCCCGGGCCGCCCTGGCCGTCCGGGACCTGCAGCGCGCGGGCGGCTTCGGGCGCAAGAACCTGCTCGTGGTCACGACCACCGGCAGCGGCTGGGTCGACCCGGCCCTGTCGGACTCATTCGAGTACCTCAGCGGGGGCGATACGGCCACCGTGGCGATCCAGTACTCCTACCTGCCCTCGTGGATCTCCTACCTGGTGGACCAGTCCAAGGCCCGCGACGCCGGCCGCGCCCTGTTCGACGCGGTCTACGCCACCTGGTCCCAGCTGCCCCAGGACCACCGCCCCCGGCTGTTCGTCGCCGGGGAGAGCCTGGGATCCTTCGGCGGCGAGGCCGCCTTCAGCGGCGCGTACAGCATGGCCAACCTCACCAGCGGAGTCCTGTTCGCCGGGCCGCCCAACTTCAACACGCTGTTCCGCGAGTTCACCGACCAGCGCGACCCGGGCAGCCCGGAGGTCCAGCCCGTCTACCAGGACGGGCGGATCGTCCGGTTCGCCAACGACCCGACCACGGCGATACCGCCGCCGGGCCAGCCCTGGGACGGCACCCGGGTCCTGTACATGATGCACCCGTCCGACCCGATCGTCTGGTGGACCCCGCAGCTGATCTTCAGCGAGCCCGACTGGATCAGCCAGCCCCCCGGCAAGGACGTCCTCAAGATCATGTTCTGGATGCCGTTCGTGACGTTCTGGCAGGTCACCGCCGACCTCCCGTTCGCCACCGGCGTCCCGGCCGGGCACGGCCACAAGTACACCACCGGGTACGTGGACGGGTGGAACGCCGTCATGCGCCCGGCCGGCATCACCTCCGGGGACCTGGCCAGCCTCAGGAAGATCATCGCGGCCGACGGGTGATCACGCCAGATGGCCCCGGTGGACCACGACCCACGCCACGGTCAGGGCCAGGCCGTTGACCGCAGCGTGCGCCATGACCAGCGCGACCAGGCTCCGCGAGCACAGCCGCAGCCAGCAGAAGACCAGGCCGGCGGCCAACGTGACCGCGACCGCACCGAACACCACCAGCACCTCCCCGCCGGTACTGGCGGCCGCGCCGGCGACCGCGCGGTTATCCCGCATCGTGTGCAGCGCCGGCTCGATGTGCCACAGGCCGAACAGCGCCGAGGTGATCAGGCTCGCGCGCCATGGCCCCCACAGCCGCCGGGCCGATCCCAGCAGGACGCCGCGGAACGCGAACTCCTCCGGGATGGCCGTCAGCAGCACGATCGACACGCCGAGTTCGTACAGCAGCCGCCCGCCGCTGATCTGCGCCCTCACCGTGGTGAAGTTCGCCGGCGCCGCTTACCTGGTCTTCCTCGGCGTCCAGGCGATCAGGCACCGCACCTCGATGGCCGAGGCGCTGGCCGCGCGCCTGCAGCCGGTGCCGGCACCGCCCGGGAGTGGTTCGTCCGGTCGCCGTGGCGGCTGGCCATGATCGGCGGCACCGGCGGCCTGGTGATGATCGGGCTGGCATATCGTCGCGGTGACCGGCCACAAGGACTGGCACGGGCGGGCCAGCCACCGGTGCCGGTGCCCGGCAAGCCGGAAGTTACCGAATCTTTTCTCCCCGGCCACCCATCCGAACGGCCGCCGGCCGCGAAGCACCGGCGTGACAGGCGATCCGGGGACCGGTGGTGGTCACGGCATCCGAGCCGGGCGGGCCGAAACCCGTCCGTGCCCTGACCGTCCGCCGGCTTCCCCGGATCGCCTGACACCGGAACCCGGAGGCTCGGCCGAGCGGATCCCATGCTCAGCATCGGGCGCGCAGCACTCGCTTAACGCGAGGCGCCCAGCAGCTCCATAGCCGCCCAAGGCCAGCCACCGAAAGGATCACCATGCCCAGTAAAGACGCGAAGCGCGCAGGGCTATCCCGGCGTTCCCTGCTGCAGGGGGCCGCGACGGCCGGCGCCGCCGGCCTCGCCATCACGGCCATGGGCGCGGCCGTGGCGCCCGCCCTGGCCGCCACCGGCAGCCCGCCGGCCGCAGACCAGGCGCACGGCCACGACACGGCCGACAGGCCGATCATGGTGCACGTTCGCGATGCCAGGACCGGAGACATCGAGGTTTTCGTCGGGACCAGCCAGACCCGGTTGCGCGATAAGGACCTGGCCGCCCGGATCGCCCGGGCCATCGGCTGACCGATTTCCCGCCGCCGCCCGGTACCCGCGGCGCGCATTCCTGCCCGTCCAGGTTCGAGCCGCCCACGCCGGTTCGAGCTCGTTTCCAGCCTGTGAGGTAATTGCATGTCTTCGCATCGCGAGGCGCCGGAGATCGCCAAGGACCCGGTGGCCGACAGTACCGACGTGTACGCGTTCGTGAGCCCGGACAAGCCGGGCACGGTCACGCTGATCGCCAACTACATCCCGCTGCAGGGACCGGCGGGAGGACCGAACTTCTACGAGTTCGGCGACGATGTGCTCTACGAGATCCACGTCGACAACAACGGGGACGGCCGCGAGGATGTCTCGTTCCAGTTCCGGTTCCGCACCACGGTCCGTAACCCGGAGACCTTCCTGTACAACACCGGCCCGATCCAGTCGCTGGACAGCCCGAACTGGAACCGCCGGCAGAGCTACGACGTATTCATGTCCGGCCGGGCCATCGGCACCGGGCTGGCCTGCCCGCCGTGCAACATCGGGCCGCTGTCCACGCCGGACTACGGCGCGCTGGCGGCCCAGGCGGTGCACCAGCTCGGCGGCGGGATCACGGTGTTCGCCGGGCAGCGCGCCGAGGCCTTCTACGTCGACCTGGGCTCGATCTTCGACCTGGCCGACCTGCGCCCGTTCGCGAACCTGCACGCCACGTTCGGGCTGCCCGGCCTCAAGGCGGGGCCCGGGGTCAACGCCACCAACCACCTGAACGTGCACTCGATCGCGGTCCAGGTTCCGGTCTCCACGCTCACCAGGAGCGGCCATCCGTCCATCGGCGTGTGGACCACGGCGAGCCGCCAGCGGGTCCGGCTGTGGGACGCCGACAACGGCCAGAACGTGGACAGCGGGCCGTTCCGGCAGGTGTCGCGGCTCGGCAACCCGCTGGTCAACGAGGTGCTGATCCCGCTCGGTCACAAGGACCAGTGGAACTCGCTGCCGCCGTCGGACGACAAGCGGTTCGCCAGCTACGTGACCCATCCCGGCCTGGCGGCGCTGCTGCCCGGCCTGTACCCGGGTGTGTTCCCGCACCTGGCCGCGCTGGTCGCGGCGGGCAAGCCGCGGGCCGACCTGGAGGCCATCTTGCTGACCGGCATCCCGACCGGAATCATCCCGGGATTCACCAACTTCACCGGGACGGTACTGGCCGATATGCTCCGGCTGAACACCTCCATCGCGCCGACCCCCGCGGGCAAGCAGAGCATTTTCGGGCTGCTCGGCGGCGATCCCGGCGGCTTCCCGAACGGCCGCCGGGTGACCGACGACGTGGTCGCGATCGAACTGCGGGCGCTGGCCGGCGTGACCTACCCGCTGATCGACAAGACGTTCACGCCGGACGCGGCGGCGGGCCAGCTCACCGACGGGCTGACCCCGGCCAGCGTCAGCGACCCGCCGATCGGCCAGTTCCCCTACCTCGGGGTGCCGTACAGCGGCTTCAGCAACCCGTCCTGACATGAGCGAGCCAGTCGCGGGGCCGTCCGGGCCGGGCACCGTCGTGATGGAACTCGGCGCCGGCGTCGGCGCCCTGATCCTGTACACGCCGGCCTGCTGGACGGCGAGGAGATCGAGATCAGCCGGGATGACGCGCGCCGCACGCACTCGCGCGTCCGGCCCCGGCACATGCCCGGGCAGACCAGGTACGCGGCGGTCTACCCGAGCCTGCCGGCCGGGCGCTACACCGTCTGGCAGGGGCCCACCCCGGTGGCCGCCGTCACGGTGACCGGCGGGCAGGTCAGCACCTGTCACTGGCCCGGCTGAGCCCCGGGCAGGCGGAGGGGCGGGCACCTCGGCCCGTTCGGAAATATCGATACCGAACGGGCCGGGGTCCGCGCCTACACCGGCAGGGGCAGCGCCAGGATCGGCGTGGTAGTGGGCTGCGCCGAGCCCCCGGCGGGCTCGACGGTCAGGCCGAGCGTGTCGCCCTTGACCACGCCGGTGGCCAGCACCGCGGGCGTCCGCCCATCCTTGGCCGGGGGCAGCAGGCCGGCCGAGACGATCTTCGGCTTGCCGATCAGCCAGAGCTGGTACACCTTGCCGGACGGCAGCGCGGGCAGCCCGTTGGTGACCACGGCCAGCTCGTGCCGGTCCGCGGCCAGCACCACGGTGGCCACGCCGCCGTTGGTGACCTCGTGGGTGAGCAGCTTGGCCTGCGGCGCCGACAGCAGCAGCGAGATCGCCTGGTTCTCGGCCTTGACCTGGTTGAGCTCGTCCTGGGTGTGGGCCTGGGCGAAGCCGAACAGCACCGCGATCACGATCGAGGCGGTCGCCACCACCCCGGACAGCCACGGCACCCACGGCACCCGGGAGCGCGACCGGTGCGGCCGCGCGTGGGTGCTGACCTCGGGCGGCACCTGGCGGGTGCGCGCCGCGGCGGCCAGCACCCGGCCGCGCAGCTCGGCCGGCGGCTCGGCCGCGGCGGCGAAGGCCATCGCGGTGGCCACCTCGCGGAAGCCGCGCACCTCGCTGGCGCATGACTGGCAGCGGCCCAGGTGCCGGGCGAAACGGTCCTGCTCGGACCCCGCCTCCAGCGCGTCGAGCGCGTAGGCGCCGGAGAGCGAGTGCAGGTCGTGCCGGAGGAAGCGCACGTCAGCTCACCCCCAGGCAGTCGCGCATCCGGATGAGCCCGTCGCGGATCCTGGTCTTGATCGCGCCCAGGGTGACCTTGAGCAGGTCGGAAACCTGGCGGTAGCTGTGCCCGCCGTAGTAGGCCAGGGTGATGGCCTGCCGCTGCACATCGGTGAGCCCGTCCAGGCAGCGTCGCACCCGCTCCCGGTCCAGGCTCGCCTCCACCGCCTCAGCGACCTCGTCATGTGGTGTGTGGATCTCGGCTGTCTTATGTTCGCGGTCGGCCGCCGCCGTGGTCGAACGAACACGGTCGATGGCGCGGCGGTGGGCGATCGTCATCACCCACGTCGCCGCGCCGCCAACGGCCGGGTCGAACCGTGCGGCGGTCCGCCACACCTCGAGGAGGACCTCCTGGGTTACCTCCTCGGACTGGGACGGATCCCGGAGAACCCTGCGAATCACGCCGTACGCCGGGCCGGCCAGCCGGTCGTACACCGCCTCAAACGCTTCCGTGTCGCCACGTGCCACGTGGACGAGCAGGAGGTCTAGGTCCCGCTCTCCCCTCCTATCCGTGGTCGCGGACTTGAACCTGGACGCGTCCGAATCGTTCGGGTTCATATGTCACCTTCGGAGCAGACGCCGGATCGGATGGGTAGAACATGGGCGAATTTTAAGAAATCTGACCGGCCCTGGCCTGCTCCAACGCCGAGCCGAACCGGAATATCCGCATAAGCGGTTTTTACCCCGCCCCCCGGGCGGCGTGGCGGGCCTACCACCCGGGGCGGAGGGCTGGTTCGGCCCGTTCAACTACTTCGGCGGCAATCCGAAGCTCACGTGTCACTAGCGTTGTCGCCGGAAGGGGCGTCGGAAGGGGCAGGGCGCGCCAGCGTCGACAGAGCCGCGCGCATGGCCTTGAGGCCGGCGCCGCGGGGCACCTTGAGGGACACGTAGGCGATGGCGCCGACCGGGATGGGCAGCCAGAAGTTGACCAGCCGCCAGCCGAGCACGCCCAGCGTGGCCACGCTGCGGGTGACGCCGAAGCTGACCAGCAGCAGCGGCGCGACCGAGTCGACGACGCCAAGACCGCCCGGGGTCACCGGCAGCGCGCCGGCCACGTTCGCGATCCCGTAGGCAGCGAACAGCTCGACCGGGTTGACGAACCGGCCGAACGCCGCCACGAAGCACCACAGCGACGCGGCGTCGAGCAGCCAGTTGAGCGTGGCCCAGGTCAGCGACATGACCAGGGTGCGCCGGTCGCGGGCGAGCGCGGACAGCGAGGTGGCGGCGTCGAGCAGGGCCTGCTCCAGCCGGTCACCGGACAGGCCGGGTATCCGGTCGCCGACCGCGTGCAGGATGCGGGAGGCACGCTCGGCCCCCCGGATGAACCCGAAGGCCAGCGCGGCGATCGCGAACATCAGGATGGCACCGGTGACCGCCACGGTCACGTAGATCGGGTGGAACCCGGCCAGCGGGATGGAGACGACCAGCGACAGCCACAGCAGCACGTTGAGCACCACGGTAGAGCCCAGTCCCTTGGTCGCCATCATCACCGCGGCGTCCCGGCCCTTGATGCCCGCGTCGGTGAACAGCTTGTAGCCGAGCCCGGCGCTGCCTAGGGTGCCGGCCGGGATGACGTGGGCGATCGCGGCGGCGGCCAGGTCGATGCGGAACAGCACGGACAGGCCGGGATTGTGCGAGCCCGGCGGGAGCAGGGCCTGGGTCAGCAGGCCGTAGCAGAACAGCGACAGGAACTCGAGGATCACGCCGGCCGCCAGCCAGAAGGCGTTCACCTGGCCGAGCAGGTACAGGTCCTTGCTCGCCCCGACCAGTTCGGGCACGACCAGGTACTCGACGACCAGCAGCACGATGAAGATGACGATGCCGCGGCGCAACGGCTTGAGCACGAACGGGAGCCAGCTGCGCCAGCGTCGCCACCAGCCCTTGACGCTCTGCTCTTCTCCCCGTCGCTCGTTGGCGCCAGCCGCGTCATCACCGGGCTTCCGGCCGGCTTTCGCCGGGTCAGTCCGCATAGTTCAGCTACTACCCGGCTTACGGGCATGAACCCGGCGCTTCCGCAACAACAGTTATCCTGCCCTGGTGACTGACGCGCCAAGGGCTGCAGGGGTGACAGGGTCTGAAGGGTCGACAGGGTCTGAAGGGTCGACAGGGCTTGAAGGGGCGACAAGGTTTGAAGGGTCCCGGTCGATGTGGACGCTGTTCGAGCCCATCCACGCGGTGACTTACTTCACGCCCGAGGCCCGTTCGGCCTACGAGCAGGCGGGACTGCGCGGGTTCTGGCGCGGCTACTTCGCCGGCCGGGCGGCGCCGCTCGGCGCCGTCGGCGCGCCGGTGGTCACCGCCTCCTTCTTCAACTTCGCGCCCGCTTTCGTTGCCCGCGCCATCCCCGGCGTCTGGGACCTGATCACGCCGGAGGAGGCGCTGCGGGTCCGGCTGGGCGGCGCGGCCGGGAGCCTGCGCCGGCTGCTCGCCGGGCAGGAAGCCGAGGCGGCCGCGGCGGCCGGCCTGCTCTGGCGGGCGATCGGCGAGCTCGACTTCTCCGGCCGCGTGCTGGCCTCGGCGGACGTCGCGCTGCCGGTTCCCGGTGACGGCCTGGCCGGGCTCTGGCAGGCGGCTACCGTGCTGCGCGAGCACCGGGGCGACGGGCACTTCGCCGCCCTGGCCGCGGCCGACATCGACGGCTGCGAGGCCGTGGTCCTGCGGTGCTGCCTTGACCTGCGGCGGGAAGACATGCAGCCGGTGCGGGGCTGGACCGACGAGGCGTGGGACAGTGCGCTGTCGCGGCTGGCCGCGCGCGGCTGGGTCGGCGCGGACGGCACGCTGACCAGCGCGGGCCTCCGGGCGCACGCGGCGGCGGAGGACGCCACCGACCGGGCCGCGTCCCGGCCGTGGGCCCGGCTCGGGCCGCAGGCCACGGCGGAGATCGCGGCCGCCCTCACCCCGCTCGCGCGGGCGTGCGCGGCCGCGCTCCCCTACCCCAGCCCCATCGGCGTGCCCGCGCCGGGCGCGTCAGACGAGGGTGGCCGCTAACCGCAGGGGCCGGACGCCCCGGGGCCCTGTGAGCCGGCCGGGACGTCGGCGCGGTTGAGCAGTTCCACTTCCAGCATGTCGTGCAGGCCGGACCGGCCGAGGCCGCCCGCCTGCGGGAACGTCATCAGTCGCTCGCCCCAGGTCATCAGTGCCCTCGCGTCGTTCGGGCAGGCCATTAGGTGCTGCCGGTCGCGGAGCGCGAGGAAGAGATACAGCGTCGTGCGCTCGTCCGCGTCGTCGTAGCGCGCCCCGCGCAGCAGCAGGTCGCACGCGGCGTCGAGGTCGTCTGGGTCCGGGGGTTCGGCGCCGGGCCAGGGGTCGGTGTACCGGTCGTAGCTGAGCCGGCCGAGGGTCAGGGCCACCTCCGCCCAGGCCGCGTCGCCGGCCGGGAGCCAGTACAGCAGCGCGCCGGTCACCGCGATGGCCTCGTTGCGGTCGGCCCGGGCGGCCGCGACCGCGACCGCGTCCCGCTCGTCCATCCGCACCGCCGCCAGGGCCAGCCGCCGGCCGAGCAGGGTTCCGAGCGTAGCGCGGGCCCCGGTGAGCTGGCTCGGCCCTCCGCCGCCAGGGCCGCGGAGCAGCGCGGCCAGCGCCGCCCGCGCCTCATCGATCGCCGTGTCCAGGGTGGCCCCGTCGAGCACCGGGCGGCTGGCCCTGTGGTTGATCGCAGGGTTATTCATGGCAGATCCCCCTCCAGAGAGTTTGCCAGGTGACGGCCAGCTCCGTCAGGGCTGTGGCGGCCGTCACCTGGGGTCCTGGGTGTCACGGGCGGCACCGTGACCGGCTGGAGAGGATGCGGCTGGGCGGCGACGCCGTCTCAGCCGCGAGTCGCGGCGGGAGAAAACCTGTTCCGACCGGCTGAATCATCTGCCCCCCAAAGGCTGTTGATTCGCTGACCGGCAGTTTCCTGCTTCGCAGGAGATTGCCGGTAATCGGCAGGCATCCGGCAGACATTCCGCTAGAGCGCTGCGGACGAAATTGAATGCGACCCTTTGACTAGCGAAATAGATGCCAGGGGCCCGGAGCCGGGAGCGGCTGTGGTACCCGCCCGGCGGCCACGCGAGCGTTCACGGGACGACGATGCGATCGAGCATCACATGACCCTGATTTAAGTTGTGTTCATCCCTCACGACCCTTCCGCCGGTCCTGAGCGACCGCGATGCGGCGCGGCCTTCCAGACCTGTGCGGTCCTCCCCTCATCCGCCCCTTACGGCCCACCCCGGGCGTTGTCCGTCCCGGATCCCGTGAGCACCACCGATGAGCTTAGTGTAGCTAGATAAACGATGTCTATCCATGCAGGATTTACTTACATAAAGTATTCGGCCCGCATACGCGGAGAACGCGCCGACCTGCGGCGAAAGCCAAGACGACGACCCTGATAAGGCCGGCCCCGAGATGGCGTTAAGTCACGTACCCAGGACGGAACGCCCTTACACAAGCCGGCCGGGGTCGGCGCGGGCGACCAGTTCGGCGGCGCGGGCCGCGAACGCGGCGGCGGGCGGGTAGGCGGCGCAGGCGGCCCGCCACCGGTCGTGCAGGGACCTGGTGATCTCGGCCGGCAGGACGACGGAGGTTGAAGGGTCCTGGCCGCCGGACAGCACGTCGAGCGGCCCGAGCAGGTAGACCTCGGCCAGGGTCGGCAGGTCGGCGAATTCGGGCGCCGGGTTGGCACCGCCGGGGAGCCTGGTCGCCCGCTCGATCAGGCCGGCGCCGAGCTGCCGCACCGCGTGCCCCTCGCCGGCCAGGATGCACTCCACCGCGGCGAGCATCTCCACGGCCATCGCGTACGATTCCGCGACGAGCAGCCCGGCCCCGAACTCCCCCGGGCTCGGCGCCGGCGGACGGCCCGGTGAATGACGGAGCCTGGCCACCGCGCTGAGGTGGTCCAGGTGCGCCCCCTCGTGGATGCCGCGCCAGATCTGCTGCTCCATCGCGGTCGCGGTGGACGGCACCTCCGCGATCGCGGTGCCCGGGCCGGGCAGCCCGGGCAGGCACATCCAGGTCCGCCGGGCCAGCCGCCGGTTCAGCGGCAGGCGCAGCGTGACGTGGTCCTGGCTTGGCGAGGGCCGGTAGCGGAAGCCCCAGGCCAGCTGCCGCGCGCTGACCAGCGGGCAGGCCACGTCGCGCGGGAGCGTGGCCGCGGTCGTCATGAGCAGCTCGCCAAACCCGGTGACCAGTTCGGCGGCACGCCAGACGATGTCCCTGACGTCCCGGATCGGGCCGGCCACCGGTCTGGTGTCCGGGTACCACGGCGGCACCGGGCCGGCGAACCGCCGCAGCTGGCGGAGCCGGGCGGCGTGCTGGCCGCCGGAGACGACGCGCAGCGACCTGATCACCTCGTCCAGGCCGCTGAACGCGCCGGGACCGTCCAGGGCGACGCAGCCGATGGCCACGTCCGCCCAGCCCCGGACCGTCCACGCGTCAGCCTCCGCGTTCCCCGCCGGTACCCTCACCGCGGCGGTCGCCGCGGCGACGGCCCACGCGCGCGCAACAGGCGTCGCGACATGCGGCAGCCCAGAAGGGCCCGGGCCGCGCCCCTCACTACCCATCCGGCATTGACACGGCTCCGAAGCTAGCTGGGGTGGCGTTCTTTCAGCTGTGGTAAGCCGGGAGGGGTATTGCCCGGCAGCCGGAGCCTAATACGTGAAACAAGAGAAGAAATAGATTTTCTCTTTAGTTATGAAAAATCTGGGCAGTCCACTCTCCGGGTTTGTGCCTATGATGACGATCTTGACGATCTTGACGCAGGTGAGCGGCCAGATGAGATCAAGGGAGGAGGGGCGGTGCCAGCACAGGACGAGCGCCTCGCGGCCATCGCCGCGGCCGCCGCGGCCGTGCTGCGCCAGACGCCCTATCACGTAGTCCGGGCCGGGGACGTCGCGGCCGCGGTCCGGCTGCCCGGGCAGACCGGGCGGTCCGCCGTCTGGCTGTACAACGAGGTGCGCAACCGCCGGGTGCTGGTGGCCCTGGCGGCGGCCCACGCCTGGCGGGAGTTCGCCGGGCAGGTGAGCTGGTCACCGCCCGGCCCGATCGGCTCGGTGACGGCGGCCAGATCGGCCGCTGTCGCGGCGCTCGGCGTGATCGTCGCCTTCCACCGCGCCGAGCAACCGCTGATGACCCAGGTTGGATACGGCATCGGCGACATCTCCACGGCGGAGAAACGCAAGCTCGCTTCCGGCACCGCGGTCACCGCGCCCAGCTGGCCGGACAGCCCGTGGGGCCGGGTCGCGTCGGCGGCCTGGAACGGCCGGTGCGACGTCTTCACCGACTTCCTCCGCCCGGTGCTCCGGGCCTGCGCGGAGTCGGTCACCCAGCTGGCCGGGGCGAACGTCACGGAGAGCGCCTCCCGGCTGTCCGACATCGCCTTCCGGACCTGCCTGGCCGACCCGGACGGCCCGGTCGACCTGCTCGCGCGCGGCCTGGCCGCGCTGTGGTTCGAGCGCGACCTGACCAGGCTGGCCGGCGCGCTGCCGAGGGACCTGGAGAGTGCCGAGACGGCGCTGGCCGCGGTGGCCAGACGGCGGACCGACCCCAGGGCCGAGGCGAACGCCAGCGCCGTCGTGGTCCGGGTCCTGCTCGAGGCCGGCACCCTGCACCGGCGCTGCGTCAGCGAGGCGCAGCGGACGGTCTCGCTCTGGCAGGGCCTCGCGGCCGACCTGGACGGCCCGGCGCAGTCCGGCGCCACCGGGCACGACCTGCAGCGGCTCAGCGATGCGGCCAGCCACCTGGGGCTGGCCGCGGCCAGGTTCGGGGATCGCCGGACGGCGGCGGACGCCTGGCAGCTGTCCCGGCGGGTCGCCGACCAGGGCCTGGGGCACGACCAGTCCCGGATCGCCCGGGCCGACACCAACCTGGCCGCGCTGGCCGCCGAGACCGGGCATGGCGAGCAGGCCGGGGCCGCGGTGACCGGCGTCCACCGGACCCGGCTGGCCCTGCTGAACCGCCGGCCGCAGGACCCGGCGGCGTGGCGGCGGCTGACCGTCACCGAGCGGACCCGAACGGACGTGGCGCGGCTGGCCGGCGAGACGGCCGAGAGCGTCCGGCTCGCCATCGCGCTGCTGGCCGACCGGCGGACCCGGCTGAGCGACCCGGCGCACGCCGACACCGCCGAGGCGCAGATCATCCTGGGCCAGACCCTGCTCGCGGCCGGCCATCCGGCCGCGGCGCGGCGTCACCTGGAGGAGGCCGCCGACATCCGGCGCAGCCGGTTCCTGCCCAGCTCGTACCGGGTTCAGGAAGACCTCGTATGGCTGGCCAAGACGGCTCTGGTGCTGGGGAACCCGCGGACCGTGCTCGACCTGCTCGACGGCCAGGCGGCGCAGACCGACTGGTTCCGCGACCAGGTCTCGTTCCGGCTCGGCTACACCGCCCGGCGGCTGGCCGCGATGGCCAGCGGCGAGCTCGGCCGGGTCGGGGAGGCGGAGGAAGGACTGCGCGCCGCGCGGGCCGAACTGGGCGGCTGGCCGCTGGATGAAGGGCTCGACCCGCTGGCCGCGGATTTCGACAGGTCCCTGGCCGAGCTCGCACTGCTGCGCGGCGAGGCCGAGGCCGCGGCAGACACGCTCGCGCGGCTGGCCGAGGCCGAGGCGGGGGACGCGGGCGGCCCGCCGCCGCCGGCGCACGGCTGGACCCTCGTCCTGCTCGCCCGGGCGGCGGCCCGGCTGGGCGACACCCAGCGTGCCGCGCAGTGCCTTCGCTCGGTCACCGACCTGGCCACCGCCGGGATCGACCCCTGCCACCCGGTGATCCTCACCGCCCGCTGCGACGAGGCCGAGCGCCGCACCGCGGTCGGCGACACCAGGCAAGCGGCCAAGCTGCTCGCGCCGGTGCTGGACCGAACCCTGCTCGCGCACGGCCAGCCAGCGCTCGGCGAGGCGCACCCGCTGCTGGTCCGGGCTCGTGCCCTGGCCGAACGGCTGGGCATTATGGTCCCCTACACGCTGTCCGGCCTGGACGAGGCGTCCCTGGACCTCGACCTCTGAGGCCGGCGGCCCGGCAGTATCTGAGGCCGGCGTCCCGGCAGTATCTGAGGCCGGCGTCCCGGCAGGGCGACCAGGTAGGCGGCTACCGCCGCGGCCAGCCCGGCGACAGTGATCCAGGCTGAGGCGGCCACGTGCACGGCGTCCATGGCAAGCACCGCGCCGGCGGCGATCAGGCCGGCGAGGAGCAGGGGCGCCTGGCGGCGCAGCCACGGGACCGGACGGGCCAGGCCCGGGGGTGCGTCGGCGGCGAGCAGGTAGGCCAGGATGAACAGGCCCTCGGCGGCCAGGACGGCGGCTCCGGCGGTAGAGAACGCGCAGGTGACGACGGCGGCCGCCACGGCGAGGACGGGTCCGCGCCGCCAGGGCGGCCAGCGCAGCCCGGCTGCGGCGAGGGCCGCGAGGGCGCCCAGGCCGGCCACCGGGTAGGTCCAGGGCGGCGCCCAGACCGCCGGCCAGGCCACGGTGAGCAGGCCCAGGACGGCGGTCGCTCCGCTGGTGGGTCGATGTGCCGCTGGTCCGCCTCTAACCGGACCAATGTGCCATCGACCCAACCAGGGCGGGCTGGGGCGGGTCATGGGCGGGGGGACGGGGAGGGGGACGGGGACGGGGACGGGGAGGGGGACGGGGAAGGGGTGCGGCGGGAAGTGAAGCGGGACGGGGAGGTGGGCGGGGGGCGGCGGAGCGGGGCGAGGGTGCTGTCGAGTTCGGCGTCATCGGGCCAGCGCAGCACCGGGACACCGAGGCCGCGCAGGGCCGAACGGGTCGCGGCCCGGTCCAGCCGCCACAGCCGCAGCGCCAGGCCGGCTTCGGCCGGAGGCCGGCCAGTGAAGGACGCCGTGAAGGGCCCGATGATGGGCGCCGTGAAGCGGGCTGGGGAGGTGGGTGAGGGCTCGTCCCGCAGCGTGTCCACCACGATCAGCGGGAAGCCACGGCGGCGCAGGTCGGTCAGGGCCGCGAGCCCGCGCGGGTCGAGCAGCGGCGACAGCGCCACCACCAGCGTCCCGGGCGGCAGTGCGGTGCGCGGGATCCGGTCCAGGTCGGGGGTGGCCCAGCTGTCGTAACGGGCCTGGAGCAGGAGCTCGGCGATCTGGTAGAACTGCTTCATCCCGTGGGCCGGACCGAGCCAGCGCAGCGCCCCGCCCAGGACGACGATCCCGGCCCGGTCGCTCACCTTGAGGTACGCGGCCGCCAGCGTCGCCGCGCCGTGCACGGCAAGGTCCAGGGTCCGGTCCGCGACGGCGCCCTCGGCCGGGCCGAACGCGTCGATCATGATGACCAGGTCGGCCGCCCGGGCCGCGGCCCGCTGGTTCACGTGCAGCTGGCCGCGGCGGATGCTGACGGCACGGTTCACGTCCCGCAGCTGATCACCGGGCTGGTAGGGGCGCAGGCCGGCGAACTCGACACCCGCGCCGACGGCCCGGCCGGTGTGCTCGCCGATCCGGCGCAGCAGCTCGGCCGGGACCAGCCGGGGGCGCATCCGGGCCGGCCGGGGGAAGATCTCCAGAGGATCGGGTTGGGCCCGGATCAGCACCTGGGCGCCGCCGAGCCCGGCCCGGGCGGTCACCAGGACCGCGCCGGGCGGGTACCGGCCCCACCGGCCCGGCCGGACCACCCAGGTCGCGGTGACCGTCCCGGCGTGCAGGAAGACCTGCGCCGAGGCCCCGGATACCAGCGCGACCCGCGGCGCGGGCACCAGTTCGGCGACGATCTCGTCCAGCGGGAGGCCGCCGGGCATGCTGACGGTGGCGGTGATGGTCACGTCCTCGCCCTCGAAGCAGCGTGCCCCGGACGCTGTCACGGTCACCTCCGGCTCCGGCGGCCGCCGCCAGGGCATCAGCGCCAGCGCGCCCAGGGCCGGCGCGGCCAGCAGGACCAGGGCGGCGTGCCCGGTCAGGATCGCGGCGAGCAGCGCGAGCAGCGCCGCGGTGGCCAGGTTCCTGGCTCGCGGCGAGGGATGCCAGCGTGTCACGGGGCACTTCGCGGGACGGGCACGGTGGCCAGGACCTCGACGGTGACGTCCTCCCCGGTCACCTGGCGCACCCACATCTCCGGCCGCAGCACCAGGCGGTGGGCCAGCGCGGGCACCGCGACCGCCTTGATGTCCTCGGGCGTCACGTAGGACCGGCCGGCCAGCGCGGCGTGGCCGCGGGCCAGCTGGATCACCGCTAGCGTGCCGCGCGGCGAGGCGCCCACCATCGCCTGCGGGTGGGTGCGGGTGGCGGCGGTCAGCGCGACCACGTAGCCGAGCAGGTCCGGGTGCAGCTGCACGCTCTCCAGCGACTCGCGCATGGCCAGCAGCCGGGAGGCGTCGGTGACCTGCACCGGGACCGGCTGGGCCGAGCCGCGGGCGAGCCTGCGGCGGACCATCTCGGCCTCGCCCTCGGCGTCCAGGTAGCCGAGCCGGACCCGGGCGGTGAACCGGTCCAGCTGGGCCTCGGGCAGCGGGTAGGTGCCCTCGTACTCGATCGGGTTGTCGGTGGCGAGCACCACGAATGGCTGCGGCAGCGGCCGGGTGACCCCGTCCGCGCTGACCTGGCCTTCTCCCATCGCCTCGAGCAGGGCCGCCTGGGTCTTGGGCGGGGTCCGGTTGATCTCGTCGGCCAGCAGCAGGCCGGTGAAGACCGGGCCGGGCCGGAACACCGCCTCGCCGGTGGCCAGGTCGAGCACGGTGGCGCCGGTCAGGTCGGCGGGCAGCATGTCCGGGGTGAACTGGACCCGGGTGAACTCCAGGCCGAGCACGGTGGCGAACGTGCGGGCCAGCAGCGTCTTGCCGAGGCCAGGCAGGTCCTCGATCAGGATGTGACCGGAAGCGAGCACGCCGAGCAGCACCAGCCGCACCGCCTCCGGCTTGCCCACGATGACCTGCTCGACTTCGGCCAGGATCTCCTGGCCCAGCCGCGCCGTCTCGGCGACCGTCACCGGTAGCACCTCGGTCACGGCCCCTCCTCCAGCTCGGCGATCATGCGGTCCAGTGTGGCCAGGTCCGGGCCGGGACCGTCATCTCCCGCGGGTCGCGGCGGAGGGTCGGCCGGCGCCTGGCGGCCGAGCGCGGCCGCCAGGCGGGTGAGCATGGGGCGGACGGCGTGCTGGTAGTGCCGCCAGGACAGCCTGCCCCACTCCAGGTTGGAGGCGATCGAACGGTAGGCGGGGAAGTCTTCCGCGCTGACCGCCGGCGCCGGTTCCGCCTGATCGGGCCGAACGGGTCCTGGTTTCCCGCCCCCCAGCGTGCTCCGCACCACGATGAGGATACCCACCGCGGCGACCGCCGCCGCGTCGGTCAGCCCGGCCTGGCCGCCGACTGCGTAACCGGCGGCCAGCGCCGCGGCGATCCCGATCACGGCAGCCGCCGTAGCCAGGCGCGTCCTGTTCATGAGGAGGCTCCCCAGGGGCCCAGGCCGACTTGCATCTGGTCCAGCGCGGAGGCGGCCGCTGACGAATCGGCGCTGGTCATCGGCTCGGAGCTGTACCTAGCGCGGCGGAACAGCCCGGCCATCCTGGCGGCCGGGGCCGGCCTGACCAGCCCGGCCCCGGTGGCGCGGGCGAGCACCTCGGCAGGGGTGTCGGCCGCGGCGGGCGCCGAACCCGCCGCGGCGAAGCCGCGCTCCATCGCGGCGTAACACGCGATGATCGCGGCCCGCGGGTCGCGCGGGGTGGCCAGCGCGGCGCGGCCGGCCGCCAGGCTCTGGCCGAGCGCCAGGCGGGCCTGGTCGCGCGGCGGCCCGGTGACGCGCCCGCGCGTGCGGCGGGACCACACGGTCAGCGCGAGGAGGAGGGCCAGCGCGATCAGCATCCCGGCCAGCAGCGGCCAGGGAGGGCCGTGCGCCGTCGCGGGCAGCCGGGGCGGAGCGGCACCGCCGCCGGCCAGGACGCCGGCGCGAGCTTGCGGGGCCACGCTCCGCGGGCGGGTCCTGCCGGTGAGCAGGACGGCGAGCGGGGTGACCAGGACGGCCACGGCCGCCAGCACGGCGAGGGTCTTGGCCCACCACGGGAACGACAGCCGGGGCGGCTCGTCGTCGTCCGCCTTGGGCTTGCGCCGGGGCCTGGCCATGGCGAGCACGAGGACGAAGGCGACGAGCGCGATGCCTTCTGTGGCGGCCAGGGCGGTGGCCACAGCGGCACCGCCGGCCCCGGCCAGGGCCCGGTCAGGGGCGTGCGAGAACGTGCCGCGGGACCGCAGCCCGGCGGCGGTGAGCGCGAGCAGGATGGCGACAGCCGCGACCCGCCAGGCGCCGGTCCTGTCGGCCCGGCCGGCTCTGGCCCGCGTTCGTGACGTGCCCGGCAGTCCGCGCATGGCTCACCCGTCCTCGCGCCGGCGATGCCACTGGGGTCAGCTTACGCAGGACCGGCCCCGATGGGGAGCACTGCGGGAGTCCGCGTCAGGGGATGCGGATGTCGTGGTGCTCCCGGGCGAACTGGATTTCCTCGTCGGTGAGATCCACGTTGCGGACCGGGACGACCAGGCTCCAGTGGTTGCCGACCGGGCAGCGCTGCACCCGCGCCACCACCAGGTCCAGTTCCTTCAGCTTGACGCCCGGAATCCAGATGGTGGTGAACAGGTGCCCCTGGCGGCACCGCACTACCGTGTTGGTGCCCAGGTTGTAGCCCAGGCGCCGCGCGATCAGGATGCCACCCACGGCGACGCTGGCCGCGATCAGGATCGTTCTTACTGCTCGGCGCGACATCTTGTCATTATGGCACCGGGCCGGGCTAACGCGGATACGGCGGGGATGACCATCTCGAAGGTGGCGCCCTGGCCGCTGGTACTGCGCACCCGGACCGAACCGTGGTGGGCCTCCGCGATGGCCTGCACGATGGGCAGGCCGAGCCCGAACCCGCCGGCCTCGCGGCTCAGGTACGGCTCGGCGCGGGTGAAGCGGCCGAAGATGTGGTCCAGGTCGTCCGGCGGGATGCCGCAGCCGGAGTCGGCCACGGCGATGACGGCGTTGTCGTCCTCGAGGCGGACGCTGACCTCGATGCGGTCGCCCGGCTCGGTGTGCGCGACGGCGTTCTCCAGCAGCGCGTCCAGCGCCACGACGAGCCGGTCGGCGTCGCCGGGCACGGTGGCCTCGGCGGCCTCGCCGAGCCGCCAGTGCCGCGGCACGTGCCCCCAGCGCTCCAGCGCGTCGAGGATCAGGGAATCGGTGGCCACGGGCGTCACCTGCAGGAAGCCCGGGGTCCCGGCCGAGGCCAGCAGCAGCAGCCGGTTCGTCAGGCGGCGCAGCCGGGCCAGTTCGCCGGTGACCACCCGGGCGTCCGACGCCACGCCCTGATCGGTGACCGCCTGCTCGATCAGTTCGGCGTGGCCGAGCGCGACCGTGATCGGGGTGCCGAGCTCATGCGAGGCGTCCACGAGGAACTGGCGCTGCTGCTCCAGCAGGCGCAGGTTCTCCTGGGAGACCCGCTGCACGTGCTCCATCGCGGTCAGCCGCTCCTGGGTCGCCGCCAGCCGCCGGCGGCCGTGCAGCACCATCACCAGGAACATCACCGCGATCAGCGGGACCTCGGCCAGGTAGTCGGCGTCCTGCTGCCCCTTGCTGACCTGCACGCCGATGATCCCGCCGGTGGCCAGCGTCACCGCCGCCAGGGTCAAGATGGTGGGCTGCAGCCGCCACAGCCGGAATCCGTAGATCACGGTCAGGCTGACCCAGATGGCCAGGAACGGCACGGTCCCCCACGCCGGGAACAGCCGCATCGCGGCCAGGTTGAGGCCGACGAACGCCGCCCAGGCGATGTCCAGCGCGAAGGGGCGGAGCCGCCACAGGCCGCCGCGCGGCACCGGGCCAGGCGCCGACCGGTCACGGGGACCGCCGACGTCCGGCACGGGCGCGGGTGGCTGGTGCCGGCGGACTAGGTCCTGCGTCCGCACGATCCTCTCCCGACCTGCGATAAGGGGAACAACCCGGCAAAGCACTCCAAGCTTGCCCTGGCACCTGATCCAGGTCAACCGCGGGCCGGCCGGGCTCGGTAGCGTAAGCCCAATGGAGGACGCACTTCCCGGCCGGCCGTCGCCGCTGGGCGCGACGCCGCGCGACGGCGGGATCAACTTCGCGGTGGCTTCGAGCGTGGCCGAGGCGGCCGAGGTCTGCCTGTTCGACGACGCGGGCCACGAGAGCCGGTTCCGGCTGCCGGACTACGACGGCGGCGCCTGGCACGGGTTCGTCCCCGGGTCCGGTCTCAAAGGGTCCGGCCAGGCCTACGGGTTCCGCGTGCGCGGGCCGTACGACACCGCCCGCGGGCTGCGCTGCAACCCGGCCAAGCTGCTGCTCGACCCGTACGCGCGGGCGGTGCGCGGCGAGGTCTCGTTCGGCCCCGAGGTGTTCGACTACTCCTGGGACGACCACGACGCGCCCAGCCCGCTCGACTCCGCCGGGCACGTGCCGCTCAGCCTGGTCACGGACGCTGCCTTCGACTGGGGCTCCGACGCCCCGCTCCGGCGGGACTTCGCGGACACCATCATCTACGAGGTCCACGTCAAGGGCTTCACCATGCGGCATCGTGGCGTCCCTGAAGAGCTGCGTGGCACCTACGCGGGGCTCGCACACGACTCCGTTCGGTCCTATCTATCCGACCTGGGTGTCACGGCCGTCGAGCTTTTGCCGGTGCACCAGTACGTGCCCGACCAGTTCCTGCTCGAGCGCGGGCTGACCAACTACTGGGGCTACAACACCATCGGGTACTTCGCGCCGCACGCCGCGTACTCCGCCGCGCTACGCGCCGGGTCCCCCGGCGGGCAAGTGGCCGAGTTCAAGGCCATGGTGAAGGCACTGCACGAGGCCGGGCTCGAGGTCATCCTGGACGTGGTGTTCAACCACACCGCCGAGGGCGGCGAGGGCGGCCCGTCGCTGTGCTTCCGCGGCCTGGACAACACCGCGTACTACCGGCTGAACCCGGGCGACCCGGGGCAGTACTACGACACCACCGGGACCGGCAACTCGCTGAACGCCGGGAACCCGGTGGTGCTGCGGCTGATCATGGACTCGCTGCGGTACTGGCTGACCGAGATGCACGTCGACGGGTTCCGGTTCGACCTGGCCACCACGCTGGCGCGCCAGGACGGCGGGTTCAGCCGCCTGTCCGCGTTCTTCGACCTGGTGGCGCAGGACCCGGTCGTGTCGCAGGCCAAGCTCATCGCCGAGCCATGGGACGTCGGCCAGATGGACAGTTACGCCGTCGGCGAGTTCCCCGTCCTGTGGCGCGAGTGGAACGGAAGGTACCGGGACAGCATGCGCGACTTCTGGCGCAGCCAGAAGATCGGCCTGGGCGAGTTCGCCACCAGGTTCGCCGGCTCCTACGACCTGTACGGGGACGACCGGCGGCGCCCGACGGCCTCGGTGAACCTGATCACCGTGCACGACGGCTTCACGCTGCGGGACCTGGTGTCCTACGACGGCAAGCACAACGAAGCCAACGGCGAGGACAACCGGGACGGGGCGAACGACAACAGGTCCTGGAACTCAGGCGCCGAGGGACCGACCGACGACCAGGACGTGGCGGCGCTGCGGGCGCAGCGGTCCCGTGCCATGCTGTGCACCCTGCTGCTCTCGTTCGGCGTGCCGATGCTGCTCGGCGGCGACGAGTTCGGCCGCACCCAGGGCGGCAACAACAACGCGTACTGCCAGGACAACGAGATCTCCTGGATCGACTGGTCCGCGGCGGACGACGGACTGCAGGCGTTCACCCGGGACCTGGTGGGGCTGCGCCGGTCCCATCCGGTGCTCCGCCGGCACCGCTACCTCACCGGCGTCGAGGCGGCCGAGCTGGGCTGGTTCACCCCGGCCGGGACGCCGATGACCGAGGAGCGCTGGAACGACGCGGATGCGCTCGCGCTCGGCGTCTACCTCGACGGCTCGGACGCGCCCGATACCGGGCCTGACGGCCAGCCGCTGCTAGACGACGACTTCCTGGTCCTGGTGAACGGGTGGTGGGAACCGCTGGAGTTCACCATCGGTGAGTGCCGGCCGGGGCTGGCCTGGCGGGCGGAGATCGACACCTTCGACCCGGCGATCCCCCAGCCGGCGCCACCGCGGCGGGCAGGCGACCAGGTCACGGTCGGGCCCCGTTCCGTCCTGGTGCTGCGCGGCCCGCGGGTTTCACCCGGGCAGGAATCACGCTGAGGGCGCGTCGAGGTTTCCTCGCGGATGCCTCCATGGCCTCATGAACATCATCAACATCTAGAATCGCTACTTAGTACGATCCAGCTCAAGCTTTCCGGGGAGGATTAGGGCTCTGGGGAGGATTTGGGGGTCTATAGTGCACCCGGGCCTCCCCAAAGCCCCTTTCTTCCCCGATCTTTCCAGGAGACGCGCACCACGGTGCGCTGGTGTATCACTGGGCTCGCGGGTGGCACTGGGCTCGCGGGTGGCATTGGGCTCGCGGGTGGCACTGGGCTCGCGGGTGGCACTGGGCCGGTGGCGCGCAGCATGGATCAGCGGGCGCAGGGCGGGGGCCGCGCGGGGCTGGCGTCCACTGGGTCGGCGGCGCGTGAGGCCGACGGTGCGTGAGGCCGACGACGCGTGAGGCCGGAGAGCCGGGAGAATGGACGGGCCGCGGCCGCGAGGGCAGAAGGAGGCGGTACACGCATGGAGATACGCAGGAAGCGCGCGGACACCAGGCCGGGGCCGCGGGACTGGTTCACCGGCCGGGTGTGGATGGACGAGATCGCGACGCCGGGGCCGCCGTCCCGGGTCCGGGTGCTCAGCGTGCACTTCGCTCCCGGCGGGCGTACGGCGTGGCACTATCACCCGTTCGGCCAGATCCTGCACGTGACCGAGGGCGAGGGGCTGGTGCAGAGCCGGGGCGGCGGACGGGAACCGATCCGGGCCGGTGACACCGTGCAGGCCGGGGCGGGCGAGTGGCACTGGCACGGGGCCGGGCCCGGCACGTTCATGACCCACCTGGCGGTGCAGGAGGCGGACGAGGACGGCCAGACCACCTACTGGGGTGAGCACGTCACCGACGACGAGTACCAGGGCTGACGGTGATCCGGACCGTGCTGGGCGACGTGTCAGCCGCTGAGCTGGGCGTCTGCGACGCGCACGACCACCTGTTCTTCCGCAGCGCGCAGCTGGCCGGACAGGAGCTCGACGACGCGGATGCCGCCGTCGCCGAGCTCAGGGCCTTCGCCGCGCTGGGCGGGCAGGCGGTGGTGCAGTGGACGCCGTTCGGGCTGGGACGGCGGGCCGGCCTGCTCGCCGGGGTGTCCCGCGCCGCCGGGGTGGCCGTGATCGCGGCCACCGGCCTGCACCAGGCGGCACACTACGGCGACCAGTCCCTGGTGCGGGACGTACTGCCCCAGCTGGCCGGACTGTTCACCGAGGAGCTCACCACCGGCATGCGCCCCGATCCCGGTATGTCCCGGGACGCCGGGTCCGGGCTCCCACGGGCCGGGTTGATAAAGGTGGCCGGGAACTTCCATCACCTGGACGCGCACGCGCGGCAGACCATGGTCGCGGCCGCGGAGGCGCACCACGCGACCGGCGCGCCGATCGGCGTGCACCACGAGCTCGGCACGGCGGCGCCCGACGTCGCGGAGCTGCTCTGCGGTCAGCTCCAGGTGCCCGCGGACAAGGTCATCCTCGGCCACCTGAACCGGCTGCCCGACTCCTACCAGCAGCGGCAGGTGGCCGAGACCGGGGCGTTCCTGGCCTTCGACGGACCGTCCCGGGCCAACCACGCCACCGACTGGCGGCTGCACGAGTGCCTGGCCGAACTGGTCCGCCACGGCCACGAGGACCAGATCCTGATCGGCGGCGACACCACCACCGCCGCGGCCAGGTCCTCGACCGGCGGCGGCCCCGGCCTGCCCTACCTGCTCCGGGTGCTGAGGCCGCGGCTGGCGGCCGAACTCGGCGAGCAGGTCGCGGCGAAGTTCTTCGCCGCGAATCCGGCCCGTGCCTTCAGCTGGGCCTGAAAGCGCCCGCGTGGGCCTGGGCCCACTGGCCGAACGTGCGCGGCTCCCGCCCGGTGACGTCGCGGACGTCCGGCTGGGGCTGCGACTCGTCCAGCGTGCCGGTCACGTAGAAGTCGAAGAACGCGTCCACGTATTCGGCCGGCATGGCGGCGCTCATCTCCGCCCTGGCCTCGTCGTCAGGCTGGCCCTCGAAGCGCAGGTCGCGGCCGAGAACGTCGCCCAGGATGCGGGCCCGGTCGGCGGGGCGCAGCGGCTCCGGGCCCGATACGGTGTAGACCCGGCCCTCGTGCCCGTCCGCGGTAAGGGCGGCCGCGGCCACCGCCGCGATGTCGTAGGGGTCGATCATGGCCACCGCCACCCCGGCGAACGGGGCGCGGACCAGGTCTCCGGCCGCCAGCTGCGGCACCCACTGCAGGGTGTTGGACATGAAGCCGAACGACCTGACCATCGTCCAGGCCAGGCCGGAGGCGCGGACCGTCGCCTCGGACTCGATCATGTACCTGGAGACGGCGTTGCTCGTGTCGCCGCTGGCCGCGGAGCTGCCGGACAGCATCACCACCCGGCGGACGCCCGCCTGCCTGGCCTCGGCCAGCGTGCCGGACATGTCCTGGTAGCCCGGGTAGAGGAACAGCGCGGTCGCGCCGGTCAGGGCGGCCAGCATGCTCTCCGGCTTGTTCAGGTCGCCGGCCACCTGCTGCACGCCCGGCGGGAAATCCCTCGGACTATCGTCCCTGGTTAGGGCCCGTACCGGCTGGCCGCCCCCGACCAGCGCGCGGACCAGTTCACCACCGACGTTGCCGGTAGCCCCCGTCACCAGGATCATCAGGCCTCCCTGAGTTGATCGCTTTCGCGCCCATCGTAGAGACCGGGTACCGGTCCGGCCAGCTCAATAGGTCCAGCTCAGTAGATTCCGGCCCGTGGGGGCCGGACGGCCTGGCACGCCCGCACCGCCGGCGAATCGCCCCTTGACGTGAGCTGATGGCACACGTCTGTCGCGAGCCGCACGGCGGAGGGCTTGGCCGGCTGCGCCTGGACGTGCCCGTGGCCCGGTGCGGCCACGACCATCATCACGAAGGCGACCGCGAGCATCAGCGCCCCGGCGGCGGCGGTCAGGCCCGTCGTCCTGGCCCGCTCCCGGCTTACCACGGCCGTCATTTCCATTACCCCGTTTCGCTGGTTAACCCCTGTTCCCCGTACCTCTACGGTAGGAATCAGGCGGCAAAAAATACGACGGTGCGCACCCCCGAATGTCATCGGGGGTTTCCCCCCCGGACGGTGAGAATTTCCAGCCCAGGGGACCGCGACCGCCCGCTGGGTACTCTCACCCGCCACATACGCCTCTCAGGTGGCGGCAGTAACGGCTCGCAGGGCGTTGATAAGCTGGCGACGGCAATATAAAAGGGCTAATTTCGGGCGGTCCGGCTCGCCGACGCCGCTAACGGGAGGCGCGCGCAGTGGGAACCAGTCCCTCGGAGAGCGGGAGGGCAGCGCTCCCGCCCCGGCTCGACACCAGCACCGCGCACTCGGCCCGGGTATGGAATTACCTGCTGGGCGGCAAGGACAACTTCGCGGCCGACCGCGAGGCCGGCGACCTCATCCTGCAGATCTTCCCTGGCATCGCCCACATCGCCCGGCTGCAGCGCCGGTTCCTCGCCCGCGCGGTCCGCTACCTGGCCGGCGAGGCCGGGATACGGCAGTTTCTCGACGTCGGCACCGGCCTGCCCACGGCCGACAACACCCACCAGATCGCCCAGCAGGTGGCGCCGGAGTCGCGGATCGTCTACGTCGACAACGACCCGCTCGTGCTGGTCCACGCCCGCGCGCTGCTGACCAGCGCTCCCGGCGGCGTGACCAGTTACATCGAGGCCGACGTGCGCGACACCGAGGAGATCCTCGGCGAAGCCGCCCGCACGCTGGACTTCGGCCAGCCCGTCGCGCTGATGATGCTGGGCATCATGGGGCAGCTGCCCGACTCGGCCCGCCCCCGCTCCATCGTGACCACGCTGCTTGACGCGCTGCCGCCGGGCAGCTACCTGGCCCTGTCCGACGGCACCGACACCAGCCCCGCGCTGAACCAGGCGATCTCCGCATACAACCAGAAGGCGGCCAGCTCGTACCATCTGCGCAGCCCGGAGGAGATCGCCCGCTTCTTCGACGGCCTGACGCTGATCTCGCCGGGCGTGGTCACCACCTCCCGGTGGTGGCCCGACGTGGCCGACGCCGGCGCGGAGCCCCGGGAGGTCGACGCGATCTGCGGCGTGGGACGCAAGGACTGACGCGCAAGGACCAAGCGGAAGGAAAGCCGATGACGCCTGCCATTCCCGTTATCGACGTCGGGGCCGCCGAGGCCGGGGACCGCGCTCAGCTGGAGGCGGTGCGGACCGCCACGGAAGAGTTCGGTGCCGTCCAGGTGGTCAACCACGGCGTGCCTGCGGACCTGGTGGAAGACCTGAACGCCCGGGCGGGACGGCTGCTCGGCCTGCCGCGGGCAGAGAAGGCGAAGCTGGCCAGCCCGCACCCTTACCGAGGCTGGCGGCAGTGGCCGGACGACTTCGGGCGGCTCGAGCTCGAGCGCTTCAACGTGGCCCAGTTCGACGACATCGATGCGGCTCGGGCGGCGGGCGTGGCAAGGGAGCACCTGGGCCTGTTCGCGCACGCCAACCTGTGGCCGGCCGGCGATCCAGGGCTGCGGGACGCGGCGTCCGCGTACATCGAGGCGTCCCGCGGGCTGGCGAGGAGGATGCTCGGGCTGTATGCCGCGGCGCAGGGGCTGCCCGCGGACTCGTTCGGCCTCGGTACCCTGCCGCACCTGCGGCTGACCGTCAATGACTACCCGACCTGGGCCTACCCGGAGACCGCGTCGGTCGAGGACAAGCTGCTGCTGCTCGAGCACGCGGACGACTCGGCGGTCACCGTGCTGGCCCAGCACGGCGACTACGAAGGGCTGCAGGTCCAGGGACCCGGCGGCGAGTGGATCGGCGTCCCGGTCATCCCCGGCGCGCTGCAGGTGTTCTCCGGGCACCTGCTCGCCCGGTGGACTGGCGGGCGGCTGCGGCCGGGCCGGCACCGGGTGGTGGCGGGCGGCACCGTGACCCGGCGGTCGATGGCGGTCTTCGTCTACCCTGCCCTGGAGACCGTGGTCGGCGGCGTGCGGGTCTGGGATCAGGTCAAGGACCGGGTGGCGGGCTACCTCGCCGAGTTCGGCCGGCCGGATCAGGTCGCCGCGTGGCAGGACGGCCGGCCGTACGTGGCCGAACTGGCGGAGAACTCTGCTGGCCAGTAGGGCGGCAGGGCCTTACCGGCCGGAGGGGACGCGGTAGGTGAGGATGACGATGCCGGTGTTGAGGGCGAGGGTGCCGGTCAGCTCCAGCTGGGCGGTCGCGGTCGGGCGAGCAGGCCATCGCGGAGGGCGTCGACATCCTGGCGCGCGTCATCGCCGGACTGTGACGGCCCAGGCCGGTGTCCGGGTGCCGGTTTGAGACCCGCCTGCTCATCCTGGCGACCCCGGTGCTGCTTCCGCGGCACAACCAGGCGCGGCAGCGGCCGGCCCGGGTCGCGGCCGACAGCCCGGTTTCAGGACAGAACCGGGGCTGGCGCAGGATCCGGGAACGCCCTAGTTATCGAGCCCGGCGGAAGACTACAATCGGCCGGGTGCGGCCGCCCTCGATAGCTGCGGTTCACGGCGTTTAACACGATGGACACGGACAAGTCATCCGGGGAATATTCCGCGCGTAAGGAGTGCCGGACGCAGATCTTACTATTGCTAAGAAATCGGCCCGACTTCCGAGTGGCCGCGATCTGTTGACCTGACTGACGGCAAGCCAGCCAGTCGGTGGGCCGATGGTCCATGTATCTTTAAACCATTTCGTGTGCCATCCCGCGACCGATGAGCTCAAATAGGAGTTACAATTTAGTCACAAAAACCGGGCGCGGGGCATCAGTCGCTCCAGCACGATCGCTACCACGGTACCTTTTTCTAGGTATTTAGAGACCTTACCTGACGGAGGCTAGGCGCATGGCTGAACGCTCGTCCGAGGAGCCGAGTCCGAAGGACACCCCGGCCCTGATAGACCTTGGAAAGATTTCCTTGGACGACCTATCGCACCTAGACAACTCCGTGCTCGTTCATTCCCTTAGCCGGGTCTTGGGCGATCTAAAAGATCCGGACGAAGTCGTGCTGGCCAGTTTCAGTGCCAGCGTCTGATCTGCCGCTTGATTCTCGTCAGGGCCAGCTCGATGGCCCACCGCCCGGCTGGCGGCCCTATCCTTTTCATCAGTTCATTCTTAAGGTCGCAAGCCGATGCAACCTTAAGTGTGACTATTGTTATATGTTCGAGATGGCCGACGAAAGCTGGCGCGGCCAACCGAAGATAATGTCAATGAAGACGGTATCTGAGGCCGCACGCCGCATCGCCGCCCATGCGGAGGATCATCAGCTACCAAAAGTACAGATTATTCTGCACGGCGGGGAACCGCTTCTCGCCGGGCCTGGATATATAGATGCAATCGCCTCCGAACTGCGCACCGTTATTAGCACGCCCGTCGATCTGCGGGTACAGACTAATGGTACCCTGATATCGGATCCGATGCTCGACGTCTTGTCCCTGCATGAAATTCGCATCGGGGTCAGCCTGGACGGGACTCAGCAGGCCAATGACTTGCACCGACGCTATGCGAAGGGTCATGGCAGCTATGATCAAGTAGCCCGCTCGCTGCGAAAGATCCAGGCGCTCACACCCCATCTGCTGGCAGGGATCCTAGCCGCCATAGATCTCCGCAATGACCCTATCGAAACCTATGAGGCGCTCCAGGACTTCACCCCCCCGGTGGTCGACTTCCTGCTGCCACACGGCAACTGGACGAGCCTTCCGCCAGGCCGCGACCCGATGTCATCCGACGCCCCGTACGGCAAATGGCTGGCCGCGGTCTTCGACCACTGGTATGTGATTTCCCCGCAACGATGCCAAGTCAGGATGTTCAGCGAAATTATCCATGTAATGCTGGGCGGACACGCCTCGGTAGAAACGGTAGGCCTCGCACCGGTCAGCCTGATCGTCATTAACTCCGACGGTACTCTCGAGCAGGTTGACACATTGCGGTCAGCCTATGCGGGGGCAGCCTATACGGGCCTCAACGTACACTCCGATGATCTGAATGCCGCGATTATGCATCCCGCCATCATCGCCCGCCAGCGCGGCCGTGACGGGCTCTCCCCCACATGCAAAAGCTGCGCGCTCCATATGATCTGCGGCGGTGGTCTTTATACTCATCGTTATCACCCTGACACGGGGTTCATGAATCCCTCGGTTTACTGCCAGGATCTGTCCTACCTGATCCGGCATATTCACCGCCGCGTCAGTGATGATGTGGCGGGGCTACGAGCGGGAACTTTATGACTGTAGCAGGCGAGAGGCAAGACGCTGACCTTACCAGCGCTGACCTGACCGCGCTTGTATACGGCGGCGAGGCTCAACTGGGGCCGCTGGAGAAAGTTTATGCCGGCCAGCTGGGAAAGCATAAGCTTTTGGTGCTGACCGTGGCGAGATCCGGCGCCTCGGCGGTTCCGGCCGCCGGACCGGCCCTACGCGAGCACTACAGCTTGCTCGCCGCCGTTGAACGGCGTTCGCCGGCCGCTGTGGCCAGTGTCCTCGGTCACCCGCACGTGGGCGCCTGGGCGGCTCGGTGCTTGCGCCGGCTACCTCGGGATCCCGGCCAAGTCGAATCCGATCTCAGCTACCTCGGAGCCGTCGCCGGGAGCGCGGCAATCCTGGCCGGATACCCGTGCTCCGTCACGCTTCCTGTCCGGAACGGGGTGCTGATGTTGCCCGCTCTCGGCCGGGCGCTGGTTCCGGGCTCGCACGCCACGGTTATCGTGTCCGGGCCGGGAAGAGCCGAAATCACATCTGATGATCAGACGGTCAGGGTCTCTGATCCGCACGCGGACTCCGTGGGCTGGCAAGCTCTCCGGCTGCTTGACATGGGCGATCGCCAGTTGCTGCTCGACGACTTGGACCCGAACAGGAGCTACGACCCCTACCCGCTCCCCCACCGACTCAGCCCAGCTGAGGTCACGCACTGGCAGAACAGCCTCAATGAGGCGTGGTGCCTGCTCGCCAAGTACCACCCGGGCTATGCGGCGGCGCTGCGTGGCGGCCTGAGGTCGCTGGTCCCTATCGGGCAGGGGGCAGATGACAGGAACGTGTCAGCCACCTCGGGGGACGCCTTCGGCGCAATCGCCGCATCGATCCCATCGGACGGCGCCACGCTCGCGGTGGCCCTCATACACGAGTTCCAGCACACGAAATTGTGCGCGATAAGCGACCTCACGCCGCTGTCCGACCGTCACGCCGGAGAGCTTTTCTACGCACCGTGGCGGCCGGACCCGAGGCCGCCAGGTGCGCTGCTGCACGGCATATTCGCGCATCTGGCCGTCACCGATTTCTGGCGGATTCACCGCTCGGTGACCTCGGGCCGGGAACAGCTGGTCGCGGACGTGGAATTTGCCCGGTGGCTGAGGCAGACGCACCATGCCGCCAGGCTGCTGGACGGATACGGCGGCCTGACCGCCGCGGGACGCCGGGTGCTGTCGGAGGTGACCGCGCGGCTGGCGGAATGGCTGAGCGAGCCGGTGCCCGGGCCGGCCATGAAGCTGGCACAGGAAGCCTCGGCGGACCACCTGAGCTGCTGGCGGCTGCGTAACCTGAGGCCCGATCCCGCGGATGTCGAGCGGCTGGCCAGGGACTGGATCGGGGGCCGACCAGCGCAGGGAGTCGTGCGGACGCAGGTGCGCGAGGACCCGCTGACCGCGGGGCGCAACATCCGGCCGGACCTGCTTTCCGGCAGGCTGCGCGATCCCGGACGGTTCGAGCGTAAAAACGTCGGCAGGCACGACGACCCCGACGTCGACTACGTCCGGGGCGAGCACGAGGCTGCCGTCCGTGGCTATCTGCTTCGGCTCAAGGCGGACCCGACCCGGCTGCACGCATGGACCGGCCTGGGCCTGGCCACCGATCAACGAAGCACCCTCATCCGCTGCCCGGACCTGGTGTACGCCCTCCACGGGCGCCTGGCTCAGCTTCCTGTTTCACCTGTTGAGCCGCTGTGCCTGGCCCGCTGGCTGGACGACGTTTCCGTCTGCGACGCCGGGGTTCACGTGTAGGGAGCGTCCGTGCTGCACTCGCTGCGGACAGCGAGCGTACGGCCGGAGACGGCTTCGGGATGCCCATGGCCCAGCGCCTCGGCGTAGCGATCCATGGTGGCGTCTGCCAGGCGGGCCGCATCTTCTTCCTGGTTCGTGGCCCTCAGGTCCTGCACCAGGTTGACGGCGCAGGACAGTGTGTATGGGTGGTACGGGCCGAGTACCTGCTTGAACGCCCCATACGTCGCCTCGAGCAGTTCCGTGGCGGCGCCCCTGTCACCCATGGCGCTCAGGTCATTGGCGTGAGTGGTCGCCGCGGAGAGCGTGTATGGATGCTCCGGGCCAAGCGTTTCCCTGAAGCCCGCAAGGCAATGCCCGGACAGGCGGCTCGCGTCGGCCACCCGCCCAGACTGGCGGAGCACGATGGCGTAGTTGTTCTCGGCCGAGAGCGTGAACGGGTGGCTGTCCCCGAGCAATTCCTGATACTGCTGGAGCGTCTCCGCCGCAAGGGCCCCAGCCGCGTCGAAGTCTCCGGTGATGCGCAGGTCATTGACGAGGTTGCCGGCGGCAGACAGGGTGTCGGGATGAATGGGCCCTAGCCGACTCTGATACGAGGCGTAGGTCTCTTCGCTCAGCCTCAGCGCCTCGACGTAGTCACCGGCTTTACGCCGGGCTATCGCAAGTTGCTTGGCCGCGCGCAGGGTGCTCGGGTGAATCATGCCCAGGGTCGCGACATAGCGGCTGAGGGTGTTCTCCAGCTGATTCCTGGCCTGCTGGTACTGTCCTGCCTCGCGCAGGTCGCGGGCATAACCATCCTCCGACTGGAGGGTGAACGGATTGTCCTCCCCCAGGACGCGGCGGCGCGCTTGCAGCACCGCCGCATCGAGCGCGGCCGCCTGGTCGTAGTCGCCCATGAGGAAATAGTCGAGGGCGAGGTTATTCTGCGACATGAGCGTCCGCGGGTGCTCATCACCGAAGACCCGGACGTGACGAGGGTAGAGATCCCGGTCAAGGTTCAGAGCTTCGCTGAACCGGCCGAGGCCCCGGTAGGTTCCCCCGACGACGTTGCCCGCGCTGAGGGCTTCTTCGTCGTCGTCGCCGTAGACCCTGCGAAGAGTGTTATAGCACTCCATGCCCCTGTCCCTGGCGTCGCTGTCACGACCGAGCGCCCGCTGGATGGTGGCCAGATGCCTGACCAGGACGAGAGTCGCCTGATCGTCGGGTCCGAAGACTTGCTCCCAGCGGCGCAGGGCCGTTTCCGCGAAGGCCTGCCCGGCATCGTAACTGCCCTGCACATAGAGATAGCGGGTCAGGTTGAGCACCATCTCCCGCACGTCCCTGTGGACGCACTCCACCGCCTCGCTCGGCTCTACGTGCGGCCATAGGTCACGGTAGCGCTCCCAGTTGTCGGGTACGTCCGGGTCGCCGGGGTCCGCCGCAGCCATCAGCATGTGCGCCTGATGTCGCACTTCGTCGCGCTCACTCTGACCGGACAGCTGCTCGCGCAGTACCAGCTGCGCGAGCCGGTGCAGCTGGAGCCGATTGGTTCCGTAGTCCACCTGGGCGAGCGCGTACTTCTTTATCTCGCGGATCATCCGGTCGCGTTCGCGGTTACTGCTCAGCGCCTGGCGCAGATTCTCCGGAAGCGCCTCCACGAACCGGCCGACGGAAAGGACATTCCACGGAATGGGCTCGGGTGCGAAGAAGGCACACAGCTGGAGAAGCAAGACGACCTCGGGCTGCGACTCCCGCAGCCTGTCCAGGGCCAGACTCCAGGTCACGGCGACCGGAAGGGGGTAGTCAGTGCGCAGAACCCCGGCGCGTACAGCCTCCATCTCCTGAAGGCGCCTCAGCCGCTCGTCGAACAACCCGAGGTACTCGCCGGTCGGCGTGAGCGTCTCTACCTGCCAGGCTGCCGCTTGTTCGAGCGCGAGCGGCAGGTCGTCAACGCGCCGAGCGAGTTGGTCGGCATCCTCCTCACGGATCTCGGACAACCGGCTGCGGAGAAAGGCGATGCTCTCTTCCCTCTGGAAGACGTCCACCTCGACGACCTGGGCCATCCCGGTCCAGACGTCACTTCGCGAGGTGACGATCATGTGCCCGGATCCGATCGGCAGAAAGTCCTCGATGTCCTTCGGCATGTTGACGTTGTCGAAGACCAGCAGCCATCGATCGTAGGGCTGGTTCTGGCGAAGCGCGGTCAGGACCGAACGCACAGCGTCGTCGACCGTGAGCGAAGGCAGGTTCATGCGCTTGGCGAGGTCTGCGATCGTTGTCCGCACGATGGCAGGCTGCTCCGCGGAGATCCAGCAAACCAGGTTGTACTCGGACTGGTACCGGTGGACATACTCGATGGCCAGATGAGTCTTACCGACACCGCCATGACCATGTAGTGCGTGCGGCACCAGCGCCGTCACCTTCCCGGTGAGCCGCTCGTGGATATCGCGCAAAAGGTCTTCGCGGCCGGTGAAATACGGGTTACGTGGCGGCACGCCGATCCAGATGGCAGGCATGTCGCCGCGCCGCTCCCGCCCCTGGTGATCGTTCGGCGGATAGGACACTTCGTCTCCTCGGACGGGTTGAGCAAAAACAGGAAACTGGGTTTCAGGGCTGGATGGCGGCGAGCCGTGAGGCACCGGCCGTACGTCGGGGGTATTCGCCTGCAGACCATCGGGCACCTGCGTCATGCCCCCGGTAGGCCAGGTTCCTGCGCTGCCGTGGGAAAGGCGGAACCGGTCTAGATGGCTTCCCAGCCGATCGGCTACGTCGGTATACCGGCCGCCCAGCCCGCGCAGCGCGCTTCTCGCGATGGTGGCGAAGCGCCGGTCGGCCTGGACCAGGGTGGTCAGCCTTTCATCGGCATGGGCATCGAGCAGCGCCAGGATGTCGACCGGCCTGCCCGACCGGCTCGTCACGTGCCGGGTAACCAGGCGCAGGACCGCCAGTCCCGCACTGCGCTGTACCGAGGAGCGCAGCAGGTCGCGGACGCCCGGATGAAATTCGTAGAGAACCGGTGGATCGCCAGTCAGTGCGCCGTCCGGCTCGGGTGCCTGCACGAGGAGGTCGCCAGTGAGCACCTCGGCCAGATGGCTAGCCGAGGAAAACGGCAGCATCGCCTGCTGGACGAGCCGCATGGCGGGGAGCGTGAGCGGCGCGAAGGTCAGGTAGCCAGCGAGCTGATAAGCCTCCTGGGACGCTGTGGCGCGGAACCGGGCCACCCGCGCCCGTGCCGACGCCTCGGCCCCGGCTTCCTGCTGCGACTGCGCGACGCGCCCGGTGAACATGGCCGGGACATCGGCCCACTCGGCTGTGCCGCAGACAATCTGGACCCAGCGCTCAAGCCAGCGCCGGTCGAATAGGACCACCGGGATGGGCACTCCGTCCCCCTGGGATGGCTGCTCACCGTAGCCGTGACGGAAGCCGGGACCGGGATCGGCCACGTGCCGGTAGCGCACCGCAAAGCGGCGGTTCTCCATGGCTGGCCGACGGGCCTGGATTTGCACGGCCGCGACGGGAGGGGCGCACCGCCGCCAGAGGCGCTGCGGGAACATCTGCACGATCGACACGTGATTGGTGCCGGCCCATCGCTCGAGCAGCCTGGCCACCCGCCGGTCACGCCAGGCGGTGCCGAGGCAGTCACTGACCACCAGCGTGACCCGGCGCCTGGTGGGGTCGAGCAGTTCCCACGGGCTGTGCGCGATCGACGCCTGCGGCGGCTCATAGCTGCGGAGCAGGAAGTCTTCTCCGGTATGCGTGTCGGTGTCTAGCCACCAGGCGCGCACGTGCCTGAACACCCCGGCCAGTTCGAGTGTGGTCCGCAGCTCGTGAACCGTATCCCGCCATATCTCCATGGAGGCACTGGCGTCGATCACGAGCGCGAGATCGAGCCAGCGCTCGGTGGCTGAGCGCAGGGCGGGAAGCCGGATACCCCTGGCCAACCGCTCCGCCGTGGCACATTCGTCGAGGACGGCCGGGCCCGGCGATGGTACCTCGCGCCTGAGATCGCCTAATGCCGGGGCGAAGTCCGCCGGCATACGGGATGGCGGCCGTCCCGCACCGCCTGACCGGCGTAGATAACCGGCACTGACCATGGCGTTCAGCGCGCTGTCGCCGGGACCATAGTCCCGGATATCGCCCTGGCCAGCCGGGGAATTCGCGGCCAGCCAGAGAGCATCCGCGATCTCTTCCGAGGTAGCGTCGGGAACGGCGGCGGTAAACATCTTCACAAATCGTTCCAGGCTCATCGCTCCCCATTGCCTAAGGATCTGGCCGTACCCGGCGGCCGGAGCAAAGCGGCGGACAGCCGCTCCTCCGGAGGGTGCCGGCCGAGGGCCACCAGGTAGATGGCGCTCAGGAACTGGTCTGTGGTGAACTCACCCCGATCAAAGCTCTCGGCATGCCTGTCTATAAAGTCTCTGCTCCTCTCCAGGACGTCCGGTCCCAGGTGCTCACGGACGATGGCGGCCAGCTTCTCCTTCCCCGGCTGCTTCAGCTCCAGGTGCATGCACCGGCGGGCGAAGGAGGGAGGCAGTTCCCGCTCTCCGTTGGAGGTGATGACGACCACGGGAAAGGCTTGGCACGTCACCCGCCCGTCACGGACCTGGGCACGTTCCCCGTGGTCTGCCGTCATGACCTCGACCGGCGGATGTTCTGGGGGCAATCGCTCGAGCTCTGGAATGGAAAACTGGCCCGAATCAAAGCTGCTCAGCAATTCGGCAGGAAGGTCAATATCACTCTTGTCGAGTTCATCGATCAGCAGCACTCTGGGTTTGTCGCGCGGAAGCAGGGCGGTGCCAAGGGGGCCAAGCCTTACATACCGGCCGATATCCGTTCCGGAGCCGTTCTGGGCAGGGGATCCGCTGGAGGCCTGAAAATATCCGAGTGCATCATAGTTATACAGTCCGCCAGTCAGGCTCGACCGGCTGGTTATAAACCATTTGAGGACCGGACCGAGGCCGAGCTCGTAGGCGATATTGTCGGCCAGCGACGTCTTACCTGTGCCAGCCTTCCCTGTTATCAATAGCGGGCGGCGCAGATGGAGGGCTATGTTGATAATGTCGATCTCGGGTGAGCCTAGCTGGTAGGCATGCCCGGCATCGGAACGCCCGTACCGCGAACCGAACCGCCGCCACGGGGGCGGCTCGGGGAGGACCCGGATCCCGTCGTGCGGTTTGCCGTCGCCGCGGAAGATAAGCCAGTCGTCGCGGCCGCGTTCCTGGCTGTCTGCCATGAGCGTTCTCCGTTCAGCCAAGCGTCCGGGACAGGCTCTCCGCATCAGGGATGCGGTTGCCGTCGTCGTAAAGCAACGTCAGCTGATACGCCAGGTCGTCCTCGCCGGCCTGCCGCAATGCCGCATCGCTGCGGAACCTGAGCACATGCTGGGGCAGGTCGCGCAGCCACAGGGGAGTTACTCCCGCGAGAAGGCCGCCGAGCCCGCTGATCAGGTCCGTCTCGTGGCGCCGTGACCACATCAGTACCGGGACGCCACCCGCGAGCGCCAGGGTCAGGGCCAGGCAGTGATCCGGTGCCGGGCTTTCGGCCAGCAGCAGGCACACCGGTCCGCCGTCCCTGGTGAGGCTGACGAAAACCTGATCGCGCTGGTGATCAGCGGCCTCTTCGGTGAGCCAGCCCGTCCCGCCCGCCCACCGGAACCCGGTCCCTGATATCCCGGGCGGGATGGAGAACTGGGTGGTACCGACCCTGGACCATTTGCCGCGCAGATAGGCGTGGGCGCTGCCCAGATCCTGCAGCCGGGTCTGGCTCCGCACCACGACCTGGTACTGCACGCCGAGGGTGATCCCGGCCGCGCCAACGCGCCAGCGGTCCACTGGCAGGCTGAGCAGGAAGGTGGGCAGGAAGAACTCGATCCTCACTTCGTCGGGGCGAACTCCGGTGAGCACACGGGAGTTCAGTGCGTCGCCGATCCGGACCCTGATCTGCGCTTCGGTATACGGCTCATCGTCGGGTAGCGCCAGGGGCACGACCGGATGCGAACCGTCCTCGAAGTACGCCGAGAAATAGCAGCGGCTGGCGTCGACCCCGTCTGCATTGAGGTAGATGGTGCAGTAACGCTGGGGCGGGCCGTCCTGGCCGTCCGGCTCGAGATCGGAGACCCTGATCGAGCGCAAGGCGTTGAGGTGCGGCGTCCGGCTGCCGACGAAGCCGCTGAGCCAGGCGCGGAGACGATCCGCGGACTCCGGTGGCTGGCCGCCCGCGAGGTACTCGACGAAGGCGGCGATCGGATGCAGGCCGTCGCTATCGCGAGCCTGAAACTCCTCCAGTTCGTTAAGGACGGCACACAGGTTTTCCGGATCTGACCTCAAGGCATAGCCAATGGGGTCAACGCTCATCATGAAAAGCCGACGAACATCCAGGTCCACAAGGCTGCGGCAGAGCCGGTGCAGGTCAATACGCTGCTCCCGGCTGAGCACGGGCTCGGCCAGGTGCCGACTGACCACGGCATGAACGGAATCGGTGATCTCGCTGGGCCCGTAGATATCGGTAATCGTATATACGAACACCCACATAGCCACCTCGCGCGCCAGCAAATGGTCTACAAGGCGAAGCAGGTCGTCATCATCACGTGTGACGGGATTGTCCGGGCCGGTTCCGAGTATAGGCTCCCCGATCTCCTGTTCAGAAAACTCAACGAACATCCTGCGGCCCTCCGGGTCTCGCAGCAGGTCTACACTACGAAACACCTCGGCAATAGCCTGCCGCCTGACCGCAACGGGATCACGACCGAAACTACCTGGATGATCCAACCTCACCCCCTGCTACTCGCATGATGGCATGAGGCACGAGCCTCGGCAATAGATCCGCGTCAGAATCTTTCTAGATCATTAGCAACATCAGTAGCACTCCTTCCGCCCACCACGCTTTCACGGACCTTCTCGGCCAATTCATTGAAGGCCCCTGGCACGTGCGCGCAGGACCAGAGCAACGCGATGAGATCGGCTCGGTCAACCGAGCTGCGCGGAGCTGCGAGCATGACCTCAGCTGGCAGTTCACTGACGATCAGGTGCCTGGACTGGGCTTCGGCGAGAGCCGGAGTCCGCAGGCAGCTATCAGCCAGCCGCAAGATGCCCGGGATAGTGAGTGGGCGCGATCGCATCCCATTCGGAACGTTCTGTTTTCCCCCTGCCGCAATACGGCGCAACAGCGGCCACTCGTCGGCAACCCTTCCCAGCGGAGTCATCCATGCATGATCCCTCGAACCATCCGCGGCGGAAATCGCGGCAATGCCCAGGATTGCTCCCGTCTCCTCATCTATAACATCAGAACCGTGATGCTCACTGGTGATACCGGGCATGTTTCCAGTGAGCTGGCCGAGTTGGACTCGTCCGAGGCTGTCCGTAACGTGGTCGGCCAGGCGCGCCCAGACCGGGGGCTCGTCCCGGTGATCGGCAGCGGTGCAGCGTATCCGGACGATCTGCGCGCCGGCCGGCTCAAACCGCAATACGGGTTCGTTGATGTCACGAATGGCAGGCCCCGCGATGCTCAGCCCGGCGACACCGCAGCCCGAGGGCCCATCATCGGGGCGGGCAGGGCTCCAGAAGATGATTTCTGCGCGCTGTACGCCTAGTGCGGGTTTAGCCGGGAGGTCGAAGAAGATCTGGCCCGCCGGTCGGACAGCGGCGTCTCGGGACGACGGCCGGAGGACCTTGGCTACCGCCTGCGCTGACGCAATCACGTAACGCCCGCAAACTAGGATTCCCGGGCCGTGGCAATGACCGCCGGAGTCCCGCAGGCGGATGAGCCATGGTTCACCTGACACCCGCCGCCAGGCCGGGCACGGATAACCGGGGGTGGTGATCCACGCGACCGTTTCGGTTTCCTTGACGTTAACCAGCACCGGGGAATAATTTTCGGGCCGGAAATTCCGGCTGTGCCGTATCACCTCGCGGTAGAGCCACGAGGAGGCAATCATGGCCAGGGCGCCGGGCGTGTCTCGTAGGGCTTGCCTGAGCGGATGACAATCCAGCAGGCGGAATGTCTTATTGACCGCGTCAGCGACCGGCCCGTGTTCATCGAAAAAAACTTCGCCGGCGTTCAGCGCCATTCGCAGTCGCATGCGTTCAGGGCGGGAGTGTTCCTGATTGTGCGCGCGAAGTCCGGCCGCGAGCCGACTGGGAAGTTCGTCTGAGAACCGGGTCTTTGGGATATCCGCCGGTGCCAAGATCAGCACTCCGTCGCCGCGGTCCTCGACGCGGCAATCATCCCAGCTGATGCCGGTCTCACGGAAGGCACTCTGCAGCACTCCATAGAGCCTGTCGTGTACCGTCACGCGCTGTGAGTCTGTCCGGTCAAGGCCGCTAAACTTCTCCACGTCGACCACGAGAATGGTCCGGGGACTCGCCGGTTGCGCCATATGACCTCGCGTCGTATGCACACGGGCAGCGCCTCGGCTGCCGAACGATACGCCTATCCTGGAGCATGCCCAGGAACATTATTCAACTACCATGTCTTACCAGGACCTGTCCAAGCTGCGTCAAATGACGCACTAGCAGACTGCGCCGGGCGAGATAGGTCCAATTCATGCACACTCGCGAATCTCCTGCGCCGTCGCCAACCGGCCCGGCCGCGACCGGCCGGTGACGCAGTGTCGCGTCAGGCAGTGACCGGGGCTTCCGGGACGGCCGGCAGCCGGCCGGCCCGGGCGCGGCTGAGCACGTGCCTGCGGAACAGGTCGGTGGCGGGCAGCAGGCGACGTTCGGCGGACCAGGTCAGGAAGATCTCCCGGACCGCGCCCTGATCCAGGATCTCCAGGTAGGTCACCGGGCCCGGCACCGCCTCCGGCGACCCGGCCCGGGGCGCGGGCACGACGGCCACGCCCAGGCCGGCCGCGACGAAGCCGCGGACGTTGGACAGGTCGTCGCCCTCGAAGATCACGGTGGGCCGGAACCCGGCCTGCTGGCACAGCTCGTCGGTCTGCCGCCGCAGCGCCGAGGCCGCGCGCAGGCCGATGAACGGCTCGCCCGCCACCTCGGCCAGCCGAACCTGCCGCAGGCTGGCCAGCGGGTGGTCGCGCGGCAGGGCCAGGCGGAGGGGCTCGACCGCGATCAGCCGGGAGCGCGTCGCCTCGTCCGGCGCCCGCCGCGAACCGAGCTCGAGGTCGGCGTTCCCGCCGTCCAGGATCACGAAGTCCGGTTCGTCGCGCGACTGCGTGAGCCGGAACCGGACGCCCGGGTGCGCGGTGCGGAAGCTGCGGGCCAGGTCGGGGACGAGCCAGGTGCCCAGTGACTGCTGGAAGGCCAGCGCCACGGTGCCGGTGTCCGGGTCGATGAGCTGGCTGACGGCGGCGATTCCGTCGTCGAGGTGGTGCAGCATCGCGTCCAGGTGCGGCTTGAACACCGCCCCGGCGTGCGTCATCCGCAGCGTTCGGCCGGAGCGACGCAGCAGCGGCGTGCCGATCTGCGCTTCGAGCCGGGCCAGGGCGCGGGAGACGCCGGACTGGGTGACCGACTCCAGCTCGCTGACCTCGGTCACCGTCGTGCCGTCGGCCACCTGCTGGAACCAGCGCAGCGCCTCGGTGTCCACATCCATGACTCTAGCTCATATTTCAGTTGCTAATAAGTCATTGGACGCATAGTTCCTGGCCGGGCAGACTTGTAGCGGAGGAAGGAAAGGAAACTATGCCGACCATTACTACGATCCGAGGCCGGATCCGCGAGAGCCGCGAGGCGCACACCGCGCGGACCGCGCTCGAGCGCGAGCTGGCCAGCTACAACAGCCCGTCCGACCTGGACGACCTGCACGCGATCCTCGACCGGTACAGCGAGCAGGAGACCGCCCAGATCCGCCGCATCCTGGCTGTCCAGCAGATGGGCTGAGCGGGGCCTGTAAAAGGCAGCCGGGCCGGGCGGCCGCCGGATCGGCCACCGCATTTGCTGACACGGCTGCCCCAGGGAACGCTCGGGCCACAGACAGCTCCTTAAGGGGAACCACCGCCGCGCCGTTTCGGTCGGCACGGCGGCGGCAACCACGCGAGCGGAACGTCAGAACTCGTCCGGCGAGCTGATCGCCTCGGCCACGATGACCTCGGGCGGTTCTGGGGCGCCGCCGACCGACCCGATGAACGCCTGCAGGTCCGGGTTGGCCATGAACTCCTGGAACTGCCCGACGCTCTCCCATTCGTCGACGATCAGGACGTACCCGTCGCCGATGCCGAACCGGTGGTGCAGCCCGCCGACGGCCCTGGACGCCTCGGAGATCTTCGCGAACTCGTCGGCCCGGTCCGCAAGGGCCTTCTGGAACTTGGCCGTGTCGCCCTTGAACTTTCCGATGACCAGCACACTCATGTCGATACCCCTCCCTGGCGCCCGCGCCGGCGGCGCGGGCTGGTCGGCTGGGATACGTCGCCGGGACGGCCGCCGGATCACCCGTCATCCGGGTCGGGCCAGGGACGGCTGGCCGCGCCCAGGCCGATCAGCGCGACGGCACCGGGACCGCTCACGGTCGTCACGCCGCGCCGAGATGCTCCGTCAGCTCGGCCAGGAACCGCTCCGGCTGCTCCAGGTGCGGGCCGTGACCAGCGTCCTCGATCACCGCCTCGCGGTACCGGCCGCCGGCCACCGCGTAGCCGTTCAGCACGGTCCTGGTCTGCGCCACCATGGGCTGCGGGGGCCAGGTCTGATCGCCGGGCCAGCCGGGGATCGCGCCGAGCGAGCCCAGGTAGGCCAGGTCGTACAGGGAGGTGTCGGAGACGATGACGTCGTCGGCGCCGCGCACCCAGAGCACCGGCGGCTTGGGCTCCACCCCGGACAGGTCGGCGATCCTGAAGTGGGTGGGGGCCATGGTGTTGAGCACGCCGCGATCGCCCGGCGCGAAGCCCGGCCAGGCGTCCACCGGCCGCGAGTCGCCCGGGTAGTGCCACTCTCCGGTCCGGGTGGACAGCATCGACTCCACGTAGATGTCTAGGTGCTCGGGCACGTGCGGCGGCTTGACGTAGTGCGCGAGCAGCACCTGCCGCGGCGACAGCGGGCTCTTGCCGGTCCGGTCCTTACCCGCCAGCCGCTCCACGAACTCGGGGTTGGCGGCGCCGCCGCCGGAGCCGGCGCCCCACGGGTCGCACAGGATGCCGTCCACGCCCCTGGTCCCGCCGAACCCGAACGGCGAGACCGGGTCCACCAGCGTCAGCGACGCGACCCGGTGCGAACCCGGACGGTCCACCAGGTACTGCAGCACCACCCCGCCGCCCATGCTCCAGCCGACCAGGTGCACCCCGTCCAGGCCGAGCGCCTCGACGGCGGCGGCCAGGTCGTCGGAGAAGTCGCGCACACCGCGGGTGGCGTCGATCGGCTCGTCATCGGTGTCGCCGAAGCCGCGCAGGTCGATGGCCAGCGGCTGGTACGCCTCGGGCAGCGCCAGCATCATCGGCTGCCAGAACAGCGAGGATGACACGTTGCCGTGCACGAAGAGCACCGCCGGACCGGTGCGTCCCGGTACCGAGAGCAGGTTGACGGTGAGGCGGCTGGTCGGCATCCGTTCGGCATTAATACCCGGCAGCAACGTGTCCACTGTGTCCTCCCGGGGGTCAGGGTACTAGGAGAACCGGTACCGGGTCTGACCGAAGCGGCCCTTGGCGAACGCCAGGACCTTAGCCGGCCGCACCTCGAACACCAGCGCCTCGCCCTCCCCGTCGCCGGGTTGCTCGAAGCGGCCGTCCCGGACCTGGAACTGCCACTGCCCATTCCACTTTCCTGCCCAGGCCTGCGCGAGCCGGGTGAGCAGGGCGTCGTCGGTCACCTGGACCGCGTCGCCCTCGGCTGCCACGTCGAGTCCCTCGTCCCAGCGGTGGCAGCCGGTCAGCAGCAGTACGTGCGGGTTGCCGCGCAGGTTGACGGCCTTCTGCTCGCCGGCGCCGGTACAGAAGTACAGCGCCCCGTCCAGCCACACGGCCACCAGCGGGGTGAGGTGAGGCCGGCCGTCGGCGCGGACCGTGCAGATCCAGGACAGCTGGGCGTCCTCGAGCGCCCGGCGGGTCTCGTCCCAGCCGGCCGCGGTCGCGCCGGGGTCGCTGAAACGCGTGTCGAGGGTGGTGTCCGGTGTGCTCACTGGTGCTCCTTGAGCCCTGCCTTTAGCTGGGCGTCGAGGGCGTCGAGCTGGTCCGCGGTGCCCCGCTCCCGCCAGGCGGGCTGCTCCTGGCCGTCCAGGTACGCGCCCTGCTCGGTGAGGACCAGCCGGGTGCCGCCGTCCTGGCCCGGCGTGAACTCCACGGTGGTGAGGGAGACCGTCCACAGATCGGTTTCTGTCGACAGCGTCGAGGTGTAGATGATCCGCTGCTCAGGGACGATATCCCGGTAGAGCGTCTCGAACGTCATGGCCGGGCCGCCCTCCGGGCCACCGCGGGCCACCTCGCGGCCGCCGACCCGGAAGTCGAGCTCGTGCCCGAAACCGGGGCCCGGCGTGAACCAACTGGCCTTCGCGGCCGGGTCGGCCCAGGCCGCGAAGACGCGGGCGGGCGGCACCGGATAGCTGCGCTCGAGGGTGAACGTGGCGTGCGTGACGATGCGGTCCATTTTGTTAACTGCCCTTCTGGCTGTCGTCTGTGTCCTGCCCGGCCAGGTAGTCGCCGAGCCGGTCGAGCCTGGTTTCCCAGGTAGTGCGCTGCCCCGTGACCCAGGCCTCCGCCGCCCGCAGCGCGTCGGGCTCGATGCGGCAGGTCCGCACCCGGCCGGTCTTTTCGGACCTGACCAGGCCGCAGGCCTCGAGCACCTGCAGGTGCTGCAGCACCGCGGGCAGCGACATGGCCAGCGGACGGGACAGCTCGCTAACCGACGCCGGGCCGAGGACGAGCCGCTCCACCATGCCGCGCCGGGTGGGATCGGCGAGCGCGTGGAACACCTGGTCCAGCGAAGGCGATTGGTTAGGCACTTACTTAAGTATATGGACCGGCGACTGATAGTCAAGTGAATGCTTAACTTTTAGCGATCGGGGCTAGTGAGTCAGGGCTAGTGAGTCAGGGCTAGTGAGTCAGGGCTAGTGAGTCAGGGCGACGACCAGGGCCACCACGGAGACGGCCACGATCGTCGCGGTGACCAGCCTGAGCCGGCCGGGGTGATGGTAGGCCATGCTGCCGAGCCGCCAGATCACCGGGGCGGTGGCGATGATGAGCAGCCCGGCGATGACATCCTTCCTCAGCGCCACGCCGCCGACGGCGGCGAACGAGAGCGCCGTCCTGGTCCAGGCCAGCGAGGTCCTGACGCGGGCCAGGCCCGGGTCGGCGTCGTCGCGGCCGGGCGGGCTGGTGGTCATCGGCGATCGCCTACCTGAGCGCCGAGACCAGCACCACGACGGCGGCGATGGCCGCGATCACGGTGATGACCACGGCCAGCAGCCGCGGCATGACCGACGGGGGCAGCGGCTGGCCGTGCCGCAGCGCCCGCTGGCTCTTGCCCCATTCGCTGTAGGCGACCACCGCCACCACGGCGCCGAACACGATCAGCGGCACGCCGAGCATGTGCCGGCCCCACGGGACGCCGGGGAACGGCGGCAGCAGCTGGACCACGCCGAGGCCGGCCACCACCAGCGCGAGCGCCGTGCGACTCCAGGCCAGGAACGTCCGCTCGTTGGCGAAGGTGAATCTCGGGTCGGGTTCGGTGCCGTCGTCGGCTGATCCCGGTGGCTCCGCGCTCGTCACCCAGCACCTCCAAAGATCTCTAGAGAAATCTAGTCAAAAAGCGTTGGTGATCGGGGGGTGCCGCGCTCTTACACACGGGAGCCAGTTGGGGGGCGTCAGCAAGGGGAGCGCCGGGTACGGGTCACCAGGCATCAAAGACCCGGCGCTCCCGGCTGGCTCTGACTGGTGTGCCGTCGGCCCGCCCGCCGCAAGGGCGAGCCGACGGCTCGCACCTCATGTACCTAGCGGGCGGGCTAGGAAACACGGCGTCGCGGGGCCCCGCGACATGGAGCGTGGCCCCGGGCCGCCTGTATTCTCGCTCGACCGACAAGTCCTTATCCTCGCCGCGGATGCGGGCCAGGTTACGAAGCGCCGTCTCCCGGAAGACGACGGTCAGGCTCACGACAAGGTTTCTGCATCGATCCGGTCAAGCGCGGCATCGAGTTCATCAAGGGTTATCCCGCCGCGGCCGGCGGCCTTGTCCGCTAGGTGCGCCGCCAGCGCGGCGCGATCCTCAAGATCCGCGAGGTCATCGATGTTGATCAGTGCGGCGACTGGCTTGCCGTGCTCGCTGATGGTGATAGGACGGTGGCTTTGCCGTGCCTCGGCGACGAGCTCACCCAGGTGCGTCTGAGCCGTAGTCAGCGGATAGGCCATGCTCGACGTTAACACCGTGCAGAGACCGTTGCGGGCAGCAATACGTATGACGCACCAGCGTGCCCCGCTAGTGCGCGTCAGTTATTAAATACGCGGGTTTGATCTCGGGTGCGAGCGGGCGGGGCAGTAGCCGCGGCGGCGGTACGGGGCGGCGGTACGGGGCGGCGGTTCTGGGTCGAAGTGCCGGTGGTCCGGTTCTAGCCGGACCAACGGCCCATCGACCCAGCGGTTAGCACATCAGCGCGCCAGAAATCCCGAAGCGACGGGTTGTTTTAAGACGCGCGCTAGCACAGCGTCTCCCGCAACTTCCGCAACTCCTGCGCCAGCAAAGGTACTGATGTATGAGCATTGAGGCCGCTGGGGTTGGGCAAGACCCAGAGCCGGGCGCCTGCGAGGAGATCGGGCTGCGGGCCGATGATGGCGCGGGGGCAGGCGAAGGCGGTGCGGTAGGCGGTGACACCGGCGACGGCGAGGACGCGGGGACGGCGGTCGGCGATCAGGGCGGCTAGGCGCTCGCCTCCGGCGCGGAGTTCGGCGGCGTCGAGCTCGGCGGCCTGGGCGGTGGCGCGGGCCACCAGGTTGGTGATGCCGAGGCCGTAGCCTGCGAGCAGGTCCTGCTCGGCCGGGTCCAGGCGGCGCGGGGTGAAGCCCGACAGGTGCAGGGCGGGCCAGAACCTGTTGCCAGGCCGGGCGAAGTGCCAGCCGGTCGCGGCCGAATACAGGCTGGGATTGATGCCGCAGAACAGCACGCGCAGCGGCTCCCCCGCACCAGGCAGCACGTCGGGGATGGTGCGGTTGCGGGCCCCCGCCAGGTCGGCGGGGCTAGGACGCGCCACCCTAGGAGGCCCTGCCCTAGGAGGCCCCGCCCTAGGAAGCGGAGAAGGCTTCACGGAAGGCCCGGCGGGCGTAGACGGCGACCAGATGGCGCAGGTAATCGGGGGAAGCCTCGCCGTCGGGAAGCGGCGCGCAGCCGGTGGCGGCCTGCCCGGCGCAGGCGCCGGCCCGGGCACCGAAGCCGGCCGGGTCGCCGGCCAGGGCCGCGGTGTCGGCGGCGAACGGCACGCTGCCGACCGAGCCGACGATCAGCCGGGCCGAGGCGACGTCATTTCCGCGGCGGGTAACCAGAGCGGTCACGGTGACCGCGGGGCGTTCGGTCAGCTTCATCCGGAGGTGGGAGATGCCGGTGCGTTCGGGACGGGCGGGCAGCTCGACCGCGACCAGCAGCTCGCCGGGGGTCAGGGCGGTCTGGTACGGACCGGTCAGGAACTGGCCGGCCGGCACCCGGCGGGTCTGTTCACCGCGCTGGCAGACGAGCGCGGCGCCCACCGCGATCAGGAACGAGGCCGGGTCGGAGTGCGGGTCGGCGAAGCACAGGTTGCCGCCCAGGGTGCCGACCGAACGCACCCGCAGGTTCGCCACCTGCGAGATCATCGCGGGCATCTCCGGGTAGCTGGCGCGCAGCGCGGCCGACGTCTCGATCTCGCGGTGGGTGGTGGCCGCGCCGATCCGGACGCCGCCGCCGGCGGCGGCCTCGATCCCGCGCAGTCCGTCCACCCGCTTCAGGTCGACCAGGTGCTCGTAGCTGGCCAGGCCGAGCTTCATGGCCAGCAGCAGCTCGGTGCCGCCGCAGTAGGCGGCCCCGTCATCGCCAAGCTCGGCGAGCAGGCGGGAGGCCTGCCCGACCGACCCCGGGCGATGCAGGGTGAACGGTGTCAGCTTCACCTACCTCTCCATCACAGAGCCGACAGGGTCTTGCGGACCGCGATCAGGCCCTTGGCAATCTCGGCCCGGCGCTCGGCGACCTGCTCGGCCGTGTAGGGGTAGATGCCGCCCAGGGTCTTCATGCCGAGCTGGCCCGCGTCGGCCTTCTCCTTGATCATGGCTGGTACCTCTTTGTCCGCGGACAGGTCCGGGTTGAGGTAGGAGGCCACATGTGAGTAGATGTCCAGGCCGGCCATGTCGAGCAGGCGCATCGGGCCGATTACCGCGAGCTTGTAGCCGATCCCCCACTTGACGCAGGTGTCCATGTCCGCCTCGGAGACGACGCCGCGCTCCACCAGGGACAGGCACTCGCGCAAGATGGCGTAGAGGATCCGGTTCTCCACGAAGCCGGGCACCTCCTTCTCGGTGACCGCCTCGTATCCGAACGACTCTATGATCTTGACGATCTTGTCCGTGGTCGCGGCGGCGGTCTGCTCGCCGGGTACAACCTCGATCATCGGGATCAGGTGCGGCGGGTTCGACCAGTGCATGCCGACGAACCGGGCCGGGTGCCTCAGCGCGGTGGCGATCGAGGTGATCTGGATGCCGGAGGTGTTCGACGCGATGATCGCGTCGTCGGCCAGGTGGTCCTCGAGCTGCGCGGTGACCTCGCGCTTGAGGTCCAGCTTCTCCGGGACGGCCTCGAGCACCAGCTCGGCACCGGCCAGCGCCTGGCCGAGGTCATCTGAGAACGCGACCGAACCTCCCGGCGCGGACGCGGCCTCCACCCGGTCGAGCGCCCCGGTGGCCATCTGATAGACGCCCCTGGCGCGCTCGAGTATCTCGTCGCTGATGTCGTACAGCCGAACCTCCGAGCCGACGCGCGCGAGCACCGCCGCCATGCCCGGGCCCATCGTGCCGGCGCCGATCACCGCCGCTACCTTCGGAGCGCTCATCTGCCTTACCTCCGGTTCAGCTGATCCCCAGTTCTCGTATCCGCCGCCACACCCGCTCCGGGGTAAGTGGCAGCGCGGTCATCGGAACGCCGGCGTCGGCCAGCGCGTTCACGATGGCAGCCGGAACCGCCGCGAGCGCGCCCTCGCCGCAGCCCTTGGCGCCGAACGGGCCCGGGCCGTCGCCATTCTCGACGATCGAGCACCGCATGGTAGCTGGAACGTCTCGAAATGCGGGGATCCGGTAGCTGAGCAGGGTGTCGTTCAGCAGCATGCCGTCCGGCGCGAAGTGCATCTCCTCGAACATGGCGTTGCCGATGCCCTGCAGGGTGGCGCCCTCGTCCTGGCGGGCGACCAGTTGCGGGTTGATGGCCTTGCCGACGTCGGCCACGGTCGAGGTGCGCAGCACGGTGACGACGCCGGTGTCCAGGTCGACCTCCACCTCGGCCCCGGCCACGCAGACCTCCCAGAACACGGGCCCCTCGGCGTAGGAGCCGCTGCCGTCCTCGGGCTGGACGCGGCCGTGGCCGATGAGCTCGCCGCCGTCGAAGCCGAACCTGGCGCGGACGAGCTCGGCGTGGGTCATCGACCGGCCGCCCTGGTCGCGGATTGCTCCATCGGCCGGGGTGAGCAGTCGCGGCGGGGCCTCCAGCTTGGCCGCGGCCGTCTCCAGCAGCGCGTCGAGTACGTTCTGCGCGGCCCGCTGGACGGCCAGGCCCGCCACCGTGGTGGACCGGCTCGCCCCGGTCGACCGGTCGTAGGGGGTGTACCTGGTGTCGGTGCCGCGGACGACGACCGTGCCGACGGGCGCCTGGAGAACGCCGGCCGCGATCTGGGCCATCACGGTCCTGGCCCCCTGGCCGAGTTCGGTGGTGCCGACCAGGACGGTGACCGAGCCGTCCGGTCCCATCCTGACGGTGGCCATCGACACCGGGTGGGCGCCGGCCGCCAGCAGGCCGACCGAGACTCCGCGTCCCCGCCGTTTTTTGTATACCGAACGGTCCCGGGATTCGTGCGGTCTGTCCGTTGCGGGCGACGGCTGCGGGTCGCCCCAGCCGATGGCGGCCGCCGCCTTCTCCACGTCGCCGATCAGGTCGGCGTCCAGCGGCTTGCCGCCGGGGCGGACCTGCTCCCCCGGCCGGAGCAGGTTCTGGCGGCGGATCTCCAGCCGGTCCAGCGACAGCCGGCGGGCCACCTCGTCCAGCTGCGATTCCCCGATCCACTGCAGATGGGTGGCGCCGAACGCGCGGTAGGACCCGGCCGGGCCCGTGTTGGTGTAGACGCAGTTCGCCTCCACCGCCACCGCCTGCCAGCGGTAGGGACCCGGGGCGGCGTCGCCCGCCGTGGCGGTGACCCGGGGGCCGTTGTCCGCGTACGCGCCGGTATCCAGCCAGGCCCGGCACTCCCGGCCGAGCACGGTCCCGTCGGCCGCGGCGGCGGTGCGCATCCGGGCGGTCATGTTGTGCCGCCTGGTGGTGATCATCGACTCGTGCACCGCGTTGAGGATCCGCACCGGGCGGCCGGCCTTGCGCGCGATGGCCGCGGTCAGCGGCTCCATCTTCGTGTAGGACTTGCTGCCGAAGCCGCCGCCGAGGAACGGCACGATGATCCGCACCTGGTCCAGCGGGAGCCCGAACAGCGCGGCGATCTCCTGGCGGACCAGGAACGGGTGCTGGCAGGAGGACCACAGGGTCAGCTCGCCGCCGTGCCAGTGCGCGATCGTGGTGTGCGTCTCCATCGAGTACTGGTAGACGGCCGGGAAGGTGTACTCTCCCTCGACCACTACGGCCGCGTCGGCGAAAACGCGGTCGACGTCGCCGCGGCTGAACGAGTAGCTGTAGCAGGTGTTACCGTCGGCGTCGGGCAGGTCGCCAAGCCCGTGCGCGGCTCCCGGCCGGGCCCGCTTCTCGTGGACCAGGGGCGCGTCCGTGCTCAGCGCGACGTCCAGGCTGGCCGCAACGGGCAGCTCGTCGTACTCGACGTCAATGAGCGTGACCGCCTCGTCGGCGATGGCCTGGGTTTCCGCCGCGACCACGGCGACCGGCTCGCCCAGGAACCGGACCTTGCCGATGGCCACGACCGGCCGGTCCCGCAGCGCGTGGCCGTAGTAGGGATCGATGTCGGACAGGTCGTCACCGGTCAGGACGGCGGCCACCCCGTCGGCCTTCTCCGCGGCGGCGACCTCGATGCTCCTGATCCGGGCGTGCGCCACCGGGCTGTGCAGGACCGCGCCGTAGAGCATGCCCGGCAGCCGCAGGTCGCCGGTGAATTCGGCCTGGCCGGAGAGCTTGAGCCGGCCGTCGGCGCGTTCCACGCTCTGCCCGATAGCACTGGGTCTAATAGCACTGGGCCCTATGGCGGTCATTCGTGGCCGCCGAGGAGCTCGGTGAGCGAGTCCAGGATCGAGACGTAGCCGGTGCAGCGGCACAGGTTGCCGCTCATCGCCGCGGCGATCTCGTCCCGGTCGCCGCCGGTGCCGCGGGCGGCCAGCGCCTTGGCGCTCAGCAGCATGCCGGCCGTGCAGAAGCCGCACTGGACGGCCGCGTGCCGCATGAAGGCGCCGGCCGCACGCCGGTGGAAGTCCGTGCCCGCCAGGCCCTCGATCGTCTCCACCGCACGGCCGTCCACGTCGGCCGCCAGGTAGCAGCACGAGCTGACCGGGTCCCCGTCCACCAGCACCGTGCACACCCCGCACACCTGGACCTCGCAGGACTGCTTGGCGCCGGTCAGGCCGAGCCGGTCGCGGAGGAAGTCCAGGAGGAGCTCTTCGGCGGGCACCTCGCCGGTGAAGGCCTTGCCGTTTATGGTGGCTCGCACCGTTTGCTTCATGATGTGCTGTCTAGCATCCGGACCCAGTCCTGCCAGTACTCCTCGGCGAACTCCTCCTGGTACTTACCGGGCGACAGCTCGCGGGCCAGCTCGCGCGGGATCGGCACCGTCTCGCCGAGGGTCCTGGCGATGAACTGGATCCGCGCCGCCCGCTCCAGGGTGAGCGCGGCCAGCACGGCCCAGCTGATGTCCTCCCCGGCGGCCAGGATGCCGTGGTTGCGCAGCAGCACCGCCCGGCTGCCGCCGAGCGCCCGGGCCACCCCCTTGCCGTCCTGCGGCGTGGTCACCAGGCCGGCCGTGCCGTCGAAGACCGGCACCCCGTCAGGGAACAGCAGGCCGTCGTGGGAGAGCAGTTCGAGGCCGCCGGCCGTGGCGCCGAGCGCGATCGAGTACATCGGGTGGGTGTGGATCACCGCGCCGACGTCCGGCCGGGCCAGGTACGTCTCCAGGTGCATGATCGTCTCGAGGTGCGCGCCCGGGGTCAGGTACCCCTCCGGGTCGTCGAGCGGGATGGCGATGACGTCCTCGCCGAGCACGTCGCGCAGCGCCTTGCCCTTGCGCTTGATGTAGATGGTGCGCCCGCCGGGCCCGCGGACGCTGGCGTGGCCCAGGGTGAGGTCCTCCTGGCCGAACCGGGCGATGATCCGGCAGGCCGCCACCACCTGCCGGACCGCCTCCTCCGCCGTGACCGGCGGGCGTCCGGATGGGTAGCTCACCTCGGCTCGCGCCGCTCGGTAGGGGGATAGTCGGGCGAGGGGAACGAGAACACCATGACCAGGTCCTCGGCGCCCGGGTTCACGACCGTGTGCCAGACCTTCGCCGGGACGTAGAGCGCCTGGCCGGCCGCCACCGGGACGTCCCCGGTCTCCAGCCGGATCACGCCACGGCCGCTGACGATGTAGGCGAGCTCCTCGACCGCGTGCGACAGGTCGGCGGTCGACGTGCCCGGCTTGAACACCGAGTAGCCGAGGGCCGAGGCGTTCCCGCCGACCGTGGAGTCCGCTACCAGGACCCGGGACCAGCTCCCGCCCGCCAGCTCGACCGGCGGCACGTCGGCCAGGGTGATGACCGCCACCTCGGTCATAGCTGCCAGACCCCGTCCTTGACGATGTACTCGCCGGTGTCCAGGATCTGCAGCGACACGTTGTGGCAGACGCCGTCGAGGTGCAGGACGCTGGAGTTCTGGCCGCCGGGATAGCAGTTCTGGTTGTCGCCAAGGGCGAAGTGCACGGTGCCCTTGCGGCCCTTCTCGGACGGATCGCCCACCGGGGCGAAGTCACTGGTGCCGAACGCGAACTCGGCCACGGTCTCGGTGCCGGGCACGCCGGTGATCACGTCGAGCAGCCGGCGCGCCTCGGCGCCGCCCTCGATGGCCCGGTACGTGCCGTCCTCCACGTGCCAGGTGATCGGGTTCTCCACGTGCCGGGGGATGCCGATGCCGAGCATGTTGCCGTCGATCACGATGGTGCCGTTGGTCTGGTCCTCGACCGCGGCGTAGGCCACCTCGCCCCACAGCGGAGCCGGCCCCATCATCGCGCCGGGCTGCTTCACCGGGACCACCTCCAGCGCGGGGCGCCGCTCGATGCTGACGACCACGTCGGTGCCGGCCGGGGAGGTGACCCGGACCCGCTTCTTCCCCTCCAGCCTGGCGATGGCCTTCTTCGCGTTGCCGATGGTCGCCTCGATGTCGGCGACCGAGATCGGCCAGCGGCCGAAGCCCTCCTCGATGGAGCCGATGCGGGCCCGGTTGGCCACCGACTCCCTGACCGCGGGCACGTGCGCGAAGCGGTTCGCCCACTCCAGGTTGGTCATGATGATGATCTGGTCCGAGGTGACCATGGCCTGGTGCAGGTTGCGCGGCGGCACCATCGGGAACAGCGTGTCGGCCAGGGCGCGCCGGATCTGGGCCTCGTTGTTGGCCACGATCGGCAGGCCACCCCGCTCGGCGACCACGGTCGCCACCATCTCCGCCTCGGGCTTGCGCCGGTCGTCGGTGATGATCGTGACGACGTCGCCGTCGGTCACCTCGAAGCAGGTATCCACCACGAGTTCGGCCGAGGCGCGCATCTGCGCCTCGGTGCGCGGTTCTTCGGTCATGAGTCCGTACCTTTCTCTTCGAGGGCCGGGCGCACTTCGGCGGCGAAGCGCTCCACCTGGCCGAACTGGTCAAGGGCGCCGAAGCGGCAGATGAAGTGGTCCACCCCGGCCGCGTTGAACTGCCGGAACCAGTCCGCCACGGTCTCCGGGGTGCCGGCAGGACCCCAGTTGGACAGGTCCACGGACTTGCTGAGCTCGGGGTAGTAGCTGGAGATGTACTCGCCGAAGGCGGTCTTGGCCTGCTCGGCCGAGTCACCGATGTTCATCGTGACCTGGTACGAGACGGTGTACCTGCCGAAGTCCCCGCCGAGGTCGGCGGCCGCCTTGCGCAGCGCCGTGATCTGCTCGGCCACCTCCTCCGGGTGCATGGCCCGGCAGCAGGTCATCCAGCCGTCGCCGTACTTGATCACCCGCGCGCAGGAATCGCGCATCCTGCGCTTCGCGACCTCGGGCGCCAGGTCGCCGGTCAGCCTGATGTTGGAGACGACCCAGGTCGGCGGGGGCTGCTGGACCGGCATCAGCGGCCCCATCTCGGTGCCGGACCAGAACGAGACGTCGTCGAAGTCGTAGTACTCGCCGTGGTGAGTCACCTTCCCGGTGGTCCACAGCGACCGCAGCACGGCCAGGCCCTCCTCGAAGATCGCGGCGCGCTGGCCGAACGGCAGGCCGAGCGCCTCGAACTCGCGCCGCACGCCGTGCTCAGGGTTGCCCATGCAGGCGCCGAGCACCGTCCGGCCGCCGCTCATCTGGTCCAGGGTGGCCCACTCCAGCGCCAGGTAGAGCGGGTTCCGCGTCGAGGTGACCAGGCACGCGGTACCGAGCCTGGCTCGCGAGGTCCGCTGCGAGATCGCCGACAGCAGGCTGATCGGCTCGTACCGGGGTTTGGAGAACAGGCTGTCGCCGACCCAGACCGAGCCGAAGCCCCGCTGTTCGGCCAGTTCGGCTAGGTCGAGCAGGTCGGCCAGGGTGTAGTCGGAGGTAATCAGAGGTTCACGGTTGTTCAGGTTGACGCCAAACTCCATGGGGCTCCCTCCTCGCCCGGACCGCCTCAACGTAAGTCGGGTGGCTGCTGACTGTCAACAGATGACTTAGCGTGAGGCAATTGCGTGTGGTGTCCCATGGGGGTGAGGGCGCAACTGGGGACAAACGATCACCGAGGGGAACGAAAATCCGGCGGCTGAGCTGGTCAGCCCGCCCGTTAGGTAAAAAGATCTTTGATCAAAGTGTTGACAGTTTTCAGAATGTCCGGTTTCAATGTGGCCACTCGGCGGGTCTGGCTGGAGTAACGGTGCGTGCTGGGCGCGGCGGGCTGGCAGACGGGGCTCGACCTACGGAAGGCAGGAGCCATGAGTGCTGGCGAGCAGTTGAGCGCGGGCAATCTCACCGACACGGCGGCCACGCAGGGGCTGGTCGAGCAGCACCACGTGGAGATCATCCCCGAGTCCGACCGGCACGGGCGGCCGCGGGATCAGTTCACCCTCTGGTTCGCGGCCAACGCCAACGTTGTCAACTTCACCCTCGGCGTGCTGGCCATCGAGTTCGGGCTGAACCTGTTCTGGGCCCTGGTCGCCATAGTGGTCGGCATGCTGCTGACCGCGCTGCACGCATGGCAGGGACCGCGGCTCGGCGTGCCGCAGATGATCCAGAGCCGCGGGCAGTTCGGGTTCTACGGGGCGAGCTTCATCCTGCTCGTGTCGATCGTGCTGGATATCGGGTACCTGGCCGCGTCCCAGGTGCTGCAGGGCGACTCGCTGCATCTGCTGGTGTCCAGCATCAGCGTGCAGGTCTGGATCATCATCGTGACCATTCCGGCGCTGGCCCTGGCCGTCTTCGGCTACAAGTGGATCCACCAGGCGCAGAAGGTGATGACGGCGATCTTCGCCGTGGTCATCGTGGTGGCGCTGATCCAGGCCGCGACGTACGGTCACGGAGTGCTGCCGGCCAACCGCGGCTTGCACCTGTCCAGCGGCCCGATCCTGATCGCGGTCATCGGGCTGTTCTTCATGAACATGCTGAGCTGGGCGATCTACGTGTCGGACTACTCCAGGTACCTGCCGGTCAACGTCAGCTTCAAGCGGACGTTCTGGGCCATCTTCGGTGGCAACGTGGTATCCACCACGCTGTTCGCAGGGCTCGGCGCGTGGATCGCTTCCATGGTGTCCACCGCCACGAGCAACCCGCTGGGAGCGCTGGCCACGGTGTCCGGCCTGTGGATCATGTTCTTCATGGGGATCAGCCAGATCCCCGGGGACACGCTCAACGCCTACACCGGCATGCTGGCCATCGCCAGCCTGGGCACCAACAGCAAGAAGTTCATGGCCAACCAGAACCGGCAGGCCGTTCGGCTCGCCGGCATCCTGTTTATCTTCGTGGTCGGCACGATCCTGGCCTGCCTGAGCAGTGCTCATTTCTACAGCTCGTTCGAGAACTTCATCGGCGTCCTGCTGTTCTTCTTCGTGCCGTGGAGCGCCATCAACCTCGTCGACTACTACCTGGTCAAGCACGGTCGCTACGACGTGCGGTCGTTCTTCAAGCCGGACGGGATATACGGAGGGTTCCAGTGGTGGGCATGCGTTTGCTACGTCATCACCCTCGCGGTGCAGGTACCGTTCCTAGATCAGCTGTTCTACGTCGGGCCGCTGGTCAGCCCCCTGGGCGGTGCTGACATCTCCTGGATCGTCGGCTTCGGCGTGGCATCGCTGCTATACCTGGCGGGGGCGAAGCGCTTCGTCCACGTCCAGCCGGGGGCGGCGGCCGCGGTGGGTAGGGCGTCTTAGGGTTCATGCGGCGGAGGGGTGAGCTAGTGGCGGTAGCGTTCGACAACCTGACGCTGTCGCAGCGGGTCTATGAGCACCTGCGCGACGAGATCCTGGCTGATCACCTCCTGCCCGGCACCGAACTATCCGAGGTCGCGCTGTCCAAGGAGCTCGCGATAAGCCGCGGCCCCATCAGGGAAGCCATGGGCCGCCTGGCGGCCGAAGGCCTGATCACGATGCGGCCGCGGCGCCGGGCCGAGGTCCGGTCGCTGACCCCGCAGGAGCTGATCGACGCGTACCAGGTCCGCGAGGCGCTCGAGGTGATGGCGGTCCGGCTTTTGATTCCGCGGGTGACCGAGGCGGACCTGGCGCGGCTGGAGGAGCTCATCGACCAGATGGCGGCGCACAGCGCCGAGGGCGCGGTGCGGGAGTTCTTCGCCGCCAACGTCTCGTTCCACGAGCTGCTGTGCGAGCTGAGCGGCAACCCGAAGCTGCAGGAAGTGCGCCACCGGCTCGAAGGCGAGATCGGCCGGTTCCAGAACCGCACGCTGGCCCTGCGCGGCAGCATGGACGACTCGCTGACCGAGCACCGCGCGATCCTGGCCGCGATCAGGCTCAGGGACGCCGACCGTGCCGCCGCGCTGACCGCGGACCACATCAGGGTGCCCGCGCAGCGGCTCCAGGCGGCGCTGAATGACGACGAGGCATCGGCTCAGGCGGCCGAGGCTATCGGCTGAGGATGAAGCGGGCGGGGGTGTAAGGGGTTAGAGGGGCGGGCGGGGTCCCTGTGGTCAGGTCGGCGGTGATGAGGCGGGACAGGTGGGCGGCCAGGGTCACGCCGCTGTGGGTGACCGCGACGTAGATGCCCGGAGCGCCGGGGAGACGGCCCACGATGGACTGCTCGTCGACGGGGAGCGGGCGGACGCAGACCTTTAGCTCCACGACCCGGGCGTCGTCGAGGCCGCGCACGGTGCGCCGGGCGCGGGCGAGGAGTTCATCGGCCCAGCGGCGCAGCTCGGGTTCTGGGGTGTGCAGGTCCACGGCGGCCGCGGCGTCCTCGGCCTCCAGGTGGAGCAAGCCGCCGGGATGCGGGCGCAGGGCGAGGTCGGGGGTGTGCAGCAACCGCACCGGGCCCGGCAGGGTGACCGGGCCGATGCGGATCACCAGGCCGGGCGCGGCCGAGCCTGCGGTCTCCCAGGGGACGAGGGGCACATCCGCGAGGGCGGGCGTCCAGCGGCCGGCGCAGCAGATTACCTCATCCGCTTCCAGGACGGCGCCGGTGGCGGTGCGGACCCGGGGCGCCGCGCCCGGCTCCAGGCTGGTGACGCGGCCGGGCTCGCCGGTGCGGACCTGCGCGCCGTGGCTCTGCGCGTGCGCGACCAGGCGGGCGATCAGCGGTTCGGTCAGCAGGTAGCCCTCACCGGGGAAGAACGCGGCCGCGGCGTCCGGCGGGACGCGCAGGGCCGGCTCGAGCGCGGTGGCCACTGCCGGGTCGACGAGGCGGGCCGGGTAGCCCCAATCGGTGAGGCGTTTCACCCGGGCTTCTAGTTCGGCGGCGCCCGCGGTCGCCAGCTCGACGTGGCCGGACGGCCGGTACCAGGCATCGCCGTCGAGGTCAGGCGCGAGCTCGGCCCAGGCGCTCATCCCGGCGTGGTTGAGGTCGTGATAGTGCCTCGGCCCCTTGTCGTTCGAGTTGATCCAGGCGAAGCTCCATCGGCTGGTGGCGCGGCCCGGCTGGTCCTGGTCGAGCAGCGTGACCCGCAGGCCTGTCTCCGCCAGCCGGGCCGCCACCGAAGCTCCGAGGATGCCTGCGCCTATCACCACGTAGTGCCGGGACGACATGGAGACCATTATCGCCGAGGTACCGGAAACTTTTGTAAGTATAGTTATGAGAACTATACTTATGAGATGCGGAGTCTCATGCCCAGGCCCGTCGACATGTTCGACCGGGACTTCGAGTGGATGGAACTCGTATCGTTCGCGGCCGATGCCCGGCCAGGAGCCACCCTGGGCGTGGTATCCGGGCGCAGGAGGCAGGGCAAGACCTTCCTGCTCCGTGCGCTCTGCCAGGCCATGGGCGGCTTCTACTTCGCGGCGGAGGAAGCAGCCGATGGCGAGTCGCTGCGCCGGATCGGAACCGACCTCGGCGCGCACCTGGGCACCCCCGCGCCGCTGGAGTTCGGCGACTGGCGCGAAGTGGCGGACGCACTGCTCGCGCTCGGTCGTGAGCACCCGGCCCCAGTCGTCATCGACGAGTTCCCCTATCTGGCCAGGGCCAATCCGTCGCTACCGTCCATCATGCAGAACGCGTTCGGGCCGCGGCGGGCGGAGCGTGAGCAGAGCCGCGCCAGGCTGCTGCTGTGCGGCTCGGCGCTGTCGTTCATGGGCGGCCTGCTGGCGGGCGGCGCACCGCTGCGGGGCCGGGCGGGACTGGAACTGGTCGTCCCGACGCTTGATTACCGCGACGCCGCCGAGTTCTGGGGCGTCACGGATCCGGTGCTGGCCATCAAGGTGCACGCCATCGTGGGAGGCACCCCCGCCTACCGGCGTGAGTTCGCCCGCGACGACTCGCCTGCGGGGCCTGACGACTTCGACGGCTGGGTCACACGCACGGTCCTCAATCCGGCTAGTCCGCTGTTCCGGGAGGCCCGTTACCTGCTGGCGGACGAACCCGATCTGCGGGACGTCGGCCTGTACCACTCCGTTCTCACTGCCATCGCGGAGGGCAACAACAGCAGGGGCGGCATCGCCTCCTATATCGGCCGCAAGTCAGGTGACCTCGCGCATCCGCTGAACGTCCTGCAAGACTGCGGACTGATCACCCGGGAGCCGGACGCGTTCAGAGAGAACCGCAGCACGTTCCGGATCGCGGAACCGCTGATCACCTTCTACCACGCCGTGATGCGGCCGATCTGGTCTGATCTGGAGCACACCCGGGACCCCAGCCGCCTGTGGCAACGCAGCCAGCGCCGCTTCACCAGCAACGTGCTCGGACCACATTTCGAGCAGGTCTGCCGGCATTGGACGCGGCATTTCGTCCCGGAGGAAACGGTCGGCGGCATCCCGTTCCGGGTTGAGACGGGGACCGTCCACGATCCGTCAGCCAAGACGAGCCATCAGCTGGACATGGTGGTATTCGGCCTGGAAGACGAGGCACCGGAGCCGGTCATCGCCATCGGCGAGGCTAAGTGGAACGAGGTCATGAGCGTGACACACCTGGACCGGCTGCGTCACATCCGCGCCCTGATCGCGGCCCAGGGCCGCCCCGGCGCGGCCGGCGCCCGGCTGCTCTGCTTCAGCGGGGCCGGGTTCACCGACGGGCTCACTTACGAGGCCGGACAGCACACCGACGTGATCCTCCGCAGTCCAGCCGGGCTTTACCGGCGGCCAGCCCGCTAGGGGTGGCGGCCGAGCCAGGCGGTACACCTAGCCTTCGAATATTCGTTTGGTAAGATGGCCGGGTGAGCGTTTCGGTGCAGGAATCGCTGCTGGATATGGCCGACGAACCCGTGCTGAGCGTGCTCGGCGGCACGGTCAGGCGGACGTCGCTGAGCCGCGGCGCCTGGGTGGACTTGCGGCCGGGGTGGCTGACGGGGTCGGGCGCGGTGTTCGGCCGGCTGCTGGAGACGGTGCCGTGGCGGGCCGAGAAGCGGCATATGTACGACAGGGTGGTGGCGGTCCCCCGGCTGCTCTGCTTCTACGGCGAGGACGCACCGCTGCCCGATCCCGTGCTGACCGCCGCGCGGGAGGCGCTGAACGCGCGCTACGGCCCGGAGCTCGGCGAGCCGTTCCGCACTGCGGGCCTGTGCCTGTACCGGGACGGGCGGGACAGCGTGGCCTGGCACGGCGACACGATCGGGCGCGGCAGGACCGAGGACACCATGGTGGCCATCTTGTCGCTGGGCACGCCGCGGCCGCTGCTGCTGCGCCCGCGGGGCGGTGGCACGTCACTGCGGTTCGAGGTCGGTCACGGCGACCTGCTGGTCATGGGCGGCAGCTGCCAGCGCACCTGGGAGCACGCCGTGCCGAAGACGTCCAAGCCGGCCGGGCCGCGAATCAGCGTGCAGTTCCGCCCGCGCGGGGTGCGCTGACGCGAAGGGCCGGACGAAGAGTTCCGCGACTTCATGTATGGACGCTGGCCGGCCACGGTACGGCTCGGGGCACGAGGTCGCGTCGGGGACGACCTGACCGGCCGCGTGCGCGCCCGGGCCCGGGCATGGGAACAGGTGCCCGGCCCCGCTATCGGGACCGGGCACCCGCGCCGGTTTTCTGTGGGTTAGCCGTTGCTGGCGTTGCCCGTGGTGTGGGTCTGGGTCGGCGTCTGGGTGCAGTTCCGGTTGGCCGACGAGGTGAGAATGCCGGTGTTCACGACGCCGAGAGCGCGCGCCACGCCGACGATCGGCACCTGGACGACACCCAGGCCCGCCTTGACCGGGATGCTGTTGTTGCAGACCTGGATCGGCACCTGATTGCCGCTCACGTTCACCAGGCTGTCGTGGTTGAAGCCGCTCGGACCGGACTTGGCGTGGCCCTTGGGCGCCGTTGGCTTGGTCTTCGTCGTCGAGGTGTGGGTCTGGGTCGGCGTCTGGGTGCAGTTCCGGTCGGCCGACGAGGTGAGAGTGCCGGTGTTCAGGACGCCGACAGCGCCCGCCACGCCGCCGATCGGCACCTGGACGACACCCAGGCCCGCCTTGACCGGGATGCTGTTGTTGCAGACCTGGATCGGCACCTGATTGCCGCTCACGTTCACCAGGCTGTCGTGGTTGAAGCCGCCCGGACCGGAGGCAGCGTGGGCCACCGGCGCGGACACGCCTACGAGAGCAGCCGTCGCGACGGTGAGGGCGAAGGCGCGATTCTTTCCGGACATACTTAACTTCCCTCATTTGATATGGTTATTAGTCACGCGCTGCGCGTGATGCTCCGTGTACCAGCGAAACCATACATGAGCGGCCGTAGACGACGCGGCAAGTTAGCCGGCTCACCGTAGTTTTTTTCCAGCGAATTCCGATAGCTATAAGGTACTTGCGCTGATTTATCGCTAACCGTTTCTGACCATCGCGAATGCGCAGTATTCGCGAGATCAGGACAAATGGGAAATCCCCTGGTCGGCCGTTGATAGCGACGGCGCAAAGCCGGACGGAAGAGGGCGAGATGCCAGGTCCGGCGGTTAAGGGAAAGTCGCGGCTGCGCCCGGTGGCACCGGTTACGGATCATAATCTGGGAAGGCGTGCGACTGAGGAACTCCCTAACGCAGAGCAGCCCGCCGAGCATCGAGCCGATGCCGCCGAGTACTGATGTCCCGGTTGGTCGTGGCATAGCCGTCATGCCGGGCGTGTGCCCGCGCGTTCCGCTTCCCCAGCCCCCGGGCGGCACCTGCTTCGCAGGCTAGCGCCCCGCGAGGGACAAAGGAGAGGCGTGGAAGAGGTAACCGACGAGCCGCTGCACCGGAACCGGGTGTGCGGCATCGACATCGGCAAGGATCGGAGCCAGTGCCAGGGATCGTGGAATAGTAGTCTTACGCACACCCGCCGGCAAGCGATTATTGGCTTTATTTGTGAACTGCGGATGATTGCGTCGAATGCTCCGCGGCGGCGGCCTGCCTGCCGTTAGCGAAACTGCCGCGCATCCGGGGGCCGGGTGCGCTAACTTTTTAATCATGAAGGCACTTGTGCTGGCAGGGGGATCGGGCAGTCGGCTTCGCCCGATTACGCATACGTTCGCCAAGCAACTGGTCCCCGTGGCCAATAAGCCCGTTCTGTTCTATGGCCTCGAGGCCATACGAGACGCCGGCATTATAGACGTCGGGATCGTGGTGGGTGAGACCGCGGCGACCATCCGGGGAGCCGTCGGCGATGGCCAGGCGTTCGGGCTCAATGTCACCTATATCAGGCAGGAAGCCGCGCTCGGGCTGGCCCACGCGGTCCTTATCGCGCGTGACTTCCTAGGCGGCGACGATTTTGTTATGTACCTGGGCGACAATTTCATCGTCGGCGGCATCACCGCCCTGGTCGATGAGTTCAGGTCGCGCCGGCCCGATGCGCAGATCCTGCTGACCACGGTGCCGGATCCGCGCCAGTTCGGCGTCGCCGAACTCGACGAGGCCGGCACCGTGGTCAGCTTGGTGGAGAAGCCCCAGTGCCCGAGGAGCGATCTCGCGCTAGTCGGGGTCTACATCTTCACCCCCGCCGTGCACGAGGCCGTGCGCCAGCTCAGCCCGTCGGTCCGCGGGGAACTCGAGATCACCGAGGCCCTGCAGTGGCTGCTCGACGCCGGCCGCAAGGTACGGTCCACGATCATCTCGGGATACTGGAAGGACACCGGCAACGTCGCCGACATGCTCGAGGTCAACCGCATGGTGCTGGAGAGCGCCGAGGCGCTTCAACACGGCACGGTAGACGACGCGACCGAGCTCATCGGCCGCGTGGTGATCGAGCGTGACGCCCGGGTCAGCCGCTCGCGCATCGTGGGCCCCGCCGTCATTGGTGCGGGAACGCGGGTGGACGGTTCCTATGTCGGCCCGTTCACCTCCATCGCCGAGGGCTGCATCATCGTCGACAGCGAGATCGAGTACTCCATTGTGCTGCGCGGGGCCTCCGTCAGCGGAGTCAGGCGGATCGAGGCATCGCTCATCGGCCACGACGTCGAGGTGACCCCGGCGCCGAACGTGCCCCGGGCGCACCGCCTGGTACTCGGCGATCACAGCAAGGTGCAGATCAGCTCATGAGAATCCTGGCAGCCGGGGGAGCCGGGTTCATCGGCTCACATTACGTCCGCACCCTGATCTCCGGGGGGTATCCCGGGTTCACCGACGCCCGGGTGACCGTGCTCGACAAACTCACCTACGCCGGAAACCTGGCCAACCTGCAGCCGGTCGCGAGCCACCCTCGGTTCACGTTCATCCGCGGAGACATCTGCGACGCGGCACTGGTCGGGGCGGTGGCGCGGGACCACGACATCGTGATCAACTTCGCCGCCGAGACCCACGTCGACCGGTCCATCGCCGGTGCGTCGGATTTCGTCGCGGCCAATGTCGCCGGCGTCCAGGTCCTGCTGCAGGCGTGCCTGGACGCGGGGGTCCGGCGCGTCGTCCAGGTCTCCACCGACGAGGTATACGGCAGCGTGGCCCGCGGCTCGTGGTCGGAGGACGCGCCGCTGGCGCCCAACTCACCGTACGCGGCGGCCAAAGCCGGCGGGGACCTCATGGCCCGCGCCTACTTCAGGACCCACGGGCTCGATGTCCTCATCACGCGCTGCGTCAACAACTACGGTCCCTACCAGTTCCCCGAGAAGGTCATCCCGCTCTTTGCCACTAACCTCGTCGACGGGCTAGCGGTCCCGCTCTACGGCGATGGCGGGAACGTCCGCGGCTGGATCCACGTGGACGACCACTGCCGCGGCATCCAGCTTGCCCTCGAGCGAGGCCAGGGCGGAGGCATCTACCACATCGCCGGTGACGTGGAGCTGACCAACATCCAGCTCACGCAGGCCCTGCTGGACTGCTGCCACGCGAGCTGGGACATGGTCACGCGGGTCGAGGACCGCAAGGGCCACGACCGCCGCTACAGCCTCGACGACTCGGCGCTGCGCGCCCTTGGCTATGCTCCCCGCACGCCGTTCCCTCCTGGCCTGCGCGCGACTGTGCAGTGGTACCGGGACAACCGTTCCTGGTGGGAGCCGCTCAAGCAGCCGCCCCGCGAGCCCGGTCTGCGGCCACAGGCCCGCGCGGCCACTCCCCTGGGCGCGCCGTGACGCTGTGGCCGCGTAGCAGCAGACCGAGCCGCCGTCCGTCGTCACGTCGCCCTGGATGGTCGCCCTGGATGGTCGCCCTGGATGGCAAAGCCGGCGCAGCGGTCCGGTTCACGGCGCTGGAGATCCTCGGTGGTGGCGGCCACCCCGAGGCTGAGGTTGACCGGCTCCACGTGCATCTCGGCCCGCGACACCCGGGACATGTGCAGGAGGTCGTCGATGAGGTTGCCCATTCGCTCGCTGGCGGATTCGATGCGCGCCGCGTAGTCTCGCCCCGTCGCGCCGAGACGGTCGCCGTCCTCTTCGACCAGCGCTTCGCTGAACCCGCTCAATGCCCGCAGCGGAGCACGCAAGTCATGGAAGATGGAGTAGCTGAACGCTTCCAGGCTCTGGCTGGCTCGCCGCAGATCGGCCGTACGCTCTGTCATCCGGGCCTCCAGGCCGGTGTTGAGCGCGCGGACCGCGGCCTCGGCCTCCGCCCGTCCCGCCACAGCCGGCCTAGCAGCCACGCCGCGAGGAACAGGACTATGCTCAGCGCGCCCGCGACGGCCAGGACCGTCAGGCGGAGGCGGTTCGCGCCGGCGAACGCCGTCGCCTCCGAGACGTCCGCAAGCACCGTCCAGCCGAGATCGCCGACGGGCGTGTAGGCAGAAAGTACCCGGCCGCCATGGGTGTCGATGGACACGATCCCGGTCTGGCCGGCCAGCGCCCGGCGAACCCGCGGGTCCTGAGCCGCGGACACCAGCCCGGACCGGGTTCTGGGAGTGGCCAGGATCATGCTGCGCTGGTCGGTGACGGTGAGCGCTCCCCCTGCCCTTGCTCGAAGCTGGTGACGAACTGCTGGATGGCGGTGAGCTGATAACCGAGCGACAGATATCCGATGACCGGCGCGGACCCCGCCGGCGCGCCCGGCACCCGGATCGGGGTCGCTACCGCGACGACCAGGGGGTATCCCGCAGCCGCGGTTCGCACCGCCGAGGACACGTGGGTTGCGCCGGTCCGGCTGACCCCTTGGTACCAGTCGCGGTAGCTGAAGCTCTGGCCGATGATCGAAGGGCTGCGCGGCCGCCACTGCTGCCGCCGAACGCGGCGAGCAGGGCGCTGCTCTTGGCGAACCCTGCCGCTTGCGTGGCGATACCGCCCATCTGGTCGGCAACCGCCCGCGCCTCAAGCGCCGCGGAACTCTGTACCTGGGCCCGCACCTCTCGTGTGACGGCGTCGCTGCCCAGGGAAATTGCCGCATACGTGAGGATTGCCAACGGCAACAGCGTGAGCAGCGTGAACAGTGCCATGATCCATCGCGGTTAAGGTCGCCGGGCGGCGGAATGCGCGACTGCTGCGGAGCCACGCGAACCCTCCCCGCGGCGGCTTCAACCTGGACCTGGCTCCGGCGCCCCACCGCGTGGCGCCGTCCCAGACCAGGCCGGCCGCTATCGCCGCCAGGAGGGCTAGGCCGCCGAACGCGCGCGCGCGCGAGCCGGTCTGGATGATGGGCCCGCTATCCCCGAGGATCTGGGACGAGATGCGCTCGCGAGGCGGGACTCTCGCCTGCTCCTGCTGTGCCGCCAGGAGAAGGCCGAGCACGTGCGCCGCGACCACGAACGTGCGGTGGGCATCCGCTGCAACCGGCGAGGCCGCCGTCAGCTTGGCAAGCGGGAGGCCGTAATCGGGATATTCCTCGTTAGACAGGTTGACGAGCGCGAGGTTGACATCATCGCCGCCGCCTGCGGCGGCGATCTGGCGCTGCGCCGACGGGCTCATCAGAATCTGGACCATTGCCTCGCAGCTGCTGATGAGCGACGGCGCGAACATGTAGTAGGCATTCGGGGCATTCTGAGTGTTAGGCAGGGACAACTCTACTGTTGCGCTTTCGAGGTACATAGGCTGGCTAATCTCAATGCCGTACCCCGCCCCGGCCGCCAGGAGGAGCACCGCCATCGCCAGGGTCAGGCGAAGCCTTTTTCGCGCCTTCCCGAGAGGATTCATCACGCCACCGCCATCGCATTCTCCCTGCTTTTCTGCTGCCCGCGCGAAGACCGCGGGCTCTTCTGGACGATACCGGTCCGCCGCGAGACAACTATAGTGAACCAAGGCGGAGCACGGGCAGTTCATCAGCCGTAAACTCAGGACAAAGGAAGGCGGCACCCCTCATCCAGGAAATCCCTTATGGTCTGTTTTTCCGGAAACGTGCGTGCCACCAACGCGGAAGCCGTACATTCGACTATTTAGGCGGGATGGATGGACCTAAGGCAAGCAGTCCGTATCTGGCGGGCGCGGTGGATCTTGACCTCTGTGCTGCTCATTTTGGCAATGGTCGGCGCCGCCGAGGCCGCGCCAAAGATGCCGCGTTACTACCAGTCGGCTTCCTCCGTGGTCCTGCTGGCATCACGCGCTGCCTCCATGCAGAACGGCGGCAACCCGTTCCTGAGCTTCAGCCCCTCGCTGACTCTGACCGCCGACGCCGTCAACAGGGAACTGATGGCACCGGGAACCGCCAGGCAGTTGGCCGCACAGGGATTCACCGACTCGTACACCGTCGCGGTCCCGACTTATAGCACCTCGACGACCGGATCCGTCCTGCTGGTCACGGTCACGGGCCCGCACGCAGCCCGGGTACAGCGCACGCTCCAGGCGGTGACCAAGCAGATCAGCACCCAGCTTGCCCAGCTGCAGCAAGGCATCCGGGCCCGCCGCCAGGTGCGCGCCGAAACGCTCTCCTTCACGCCGCAGGCGACGCTCGCCATCAGCCAGACGGCGCGGCCACTGGTCGTCGGCGGCGTGCTGCTGCTCGTGATCTGCCTCGGGACACCGATCATCGTGGACGGGCTGGTCACCCGGCGGCGGCTCAGGGATCGGTCGGCGCTCCCGGACCACTCGACGCTCTCTCAGGACTGGGCGCTCTTGAATACCGCGGCCTCTCCTGACCGGTCGGCGCTCCCGGGGGAACCGACCATCCCGGGGGACCGACCATCCCCGGGGGGACCGACCATCCCGGGGGATCTGGCCTTCCCAGGAGGAGCCACGGGAAGTGCCGATCAGCAGGCCGGGGACCACCCGGCCCAGGGCGAACCGCGGCTGCCTTCGTCCTCCTGGTCGCCCGCGCGCAATGGCGGCCCGTCACGCCACACCAGGCATCCGGGGCCGAAGGGCAGGCGAGCGGACCTCGGGGACATCAGCCGTTCATAAGCGGAAACAAGTGCCTGTGAGGATCCGGTGAGCTCAGTGCACGGCAAGCTGATACTGCCAACTCAAGGGACTGCGGTAGCGGTTAATTGGGGGTAATTCGGTGAGATATGCGTGGTTGGCGGCGGCCTTGGCCGCGGTTGTCGTCATAGCGGGCCTCACTCTCCCGCAATTGTGGGCGCCCCATCGGGCGTCGGTCACTCCTTCGGTCACTCCTTCGGCTGCCCCAGATGTGACGCCGGGTGGCGACATGGTGAACTGTGCCGCCTCGCCGCACGTGTGCGGGTTCCCTGACGCCACCAATACCGGGTTCTCCCCCACGGCGCACCTGCTGTCAGTCCCCAGCCAGGTCTCCTCCGGGCCCGGCTGGAAGTACGACCCCCGCGGCTGGGTCGAGGTGTCCGGCAAGGGCGCCAGCCTCAGCGGCCTCTACATCCCCTACAACCTCGACATCTCCGCGTCCAACGTCACCATCAACAACGTCGAGGTGGTGGAGACCGCCAACAACCCCGGCATCAGCCTGCGCCACACCAGCAACGTGACCATCGAGAACTCTGACATCTCCAGCCCCTACAACACCGGCCCGAACAGGCTCCAGGTCGCCATCAAGGACATCTTCGGCGATTCCACCGGCACCACCATCAACGCCAACAACATCTGGAACACCGGCACCGCCATCCAGATCAGCGAGGGAAACGTCGAGAACAACTACATCCACAACCTGGGCTACAACACCGGCGATCACATCGACGGCATCGCCAGCGACGCCGGCCAAGCCGCCCTGACCATCGTCCACAACACCGTCCTCAACTCCCTCACCCAGACCTGTGCCATCTGCCTGTTCGAGGACTTCGGTCCCCAGTTCAACGCCACGATCACCGGCAACCTCGTCGCCGGCGGCGGCTACGCCGTGTACGGCGGCGCCAACCCCGGCGGCGCGACGCCCTCCAACATTGTCATCACGAACAACAGGTTCTCACCGCTGTATTACCCGCACAGCGGTTACTACGGGACGGACACGGCCGTTGCCGCTGGAAAGAACGGCAACGTCTGGTCCGGCAACATCTGGGACATGACTCTCAAGCCGATTAATTAGCATCATTCTGGGGCGTTAGATGCCCGGCTGCTGCTCGTGTGGGTGAGCTAATGCGATCACGGAGTCTCAATCGGCTAGCATGAAGGGCTGAGCGCGTAGCGACAAGGGGGAGCCATGGAACCACATACAGCAGGAGGCGTTGGCCGCCTCGGCAAGAGAGTTGCGCCCGTGCTTGCTCGCGTAGTAAACATGCGGGGTCTGCGCAACCCTACGCGTCTCCTTGGCATTTACCTGGATATCCTGCAGGGCATGGGCTCGGGCACTGGTTGGGACATGTCCGGGGAGGTGTCCGCAGCACTAGTGTTCCTAGAAGGCGTCACCGATCCCGTCATCTTCGACATCGGCGCCAATAACGGCGAGTGGACGCGCGGGATCTGGCAAGCGCTCGGTAGGGGACGATACTTCGCCTACGAACCGCAGGAGGCGTGTCTACCTCGTCTGAAGGATTCGTCTATGCCGAAGCTTACGATTGTCCAGAGCGCGGTGTCAGATCAATCCGGAGAGATGGATCTGTACTCGGATAGCGTCGGCAGCGGCCTCGCATCGTTCTACGAGCGATACGATAGCTATCTCCCGAGACAAACCCGAGTGGAGCGAGTGCCGGTGACGACGGTCGACGCGGAGCTCAAGGCCCACGGACTGGACCACATTGACTTCATGAAGATAGATGTGGAGGGCGCTGAACTGCAGGTATTGCGAGGCGCGCAGCACTCTCTAAAGGCTAAGGCTATCCACTCGTTCGCTTTCGAGTTCGGGGGAGCTAACATCTATTCGCGAGTATTTTTTCGCGACTGCTGGGATCTGATCGCTGATCACGGCTATTCTGTGTGGCGCATCGTCCCCGGAGGTCGGTTGGTTCCAATGTCCGTGTACCGAGAAGATCTCGAACATTTCCGCGGCGTGAGCAACTATATAGCGTCTGTAATCGGCCCCGACGAGAATAGACGGTGATGGCCTGGGCCTTCGAGAGGTAGGCGACGGTCAGCGTCAGCAGCCAGCCGGTGAGTTCTGTCGCATCACGGGACTGATTCGGCTCGGGGCTGGCCGGGGCTTGATGTGTGACACGCTGAGCCGGGTTGCTTGAAATTCTGATTCAGGTTGAGCAGGCTTGGGCCTTGTGCCCGGCGGGCCTACTGTAACTAACGTTAGGCCCGGCGCTGGTCGCCTTGCCCGTGAACTGGCCGGCCGATGAGTGGGCACGCTGGCGAGGCGCTGTTCAACATCCAATAAACAGAACGATGCGTTGACACGTGCCGCAGCCGAGAATATGGCAGGCCGACTGCCACATCACGCTTTGGACGGCTTGCCGTCCGCGGTGAACTTGCCGTCCGCGGTGAACATGTCGGCTCGCCGAGTCGTGGCTCCCCAGTAGGGGCCTGAATGCTCACGATCGATCGGTGGTGGCGAACCTGCTCCAGCCGGGCCTAGGCTATGGCACCACGGCCCGAGACACCACCTATCAGGCCCGTCCTGTCCGACAGCTGTCAAAGCAGCGCCAGCCCTGCATAGCTAGAAATGAGAATAGCGCTACGACGCCATCATTGGCCGCGCGACAATGATGTACTGACTAAAGAGGAAATCGTCCAGACGATGCGCCGATATTCTCGATATCAGACAGTCGCGGCGGCTAGTGGACTTAATCCCAGTTACAGAATCTACAATCCATCGGTTATCAGTAAAGAAGTCCACCATCGAACTTCGGGTAAAAAAGCGTAGATGCGTGCGGTCGAGGGTACCGATTTCTGTATAATCCCACTTACCATGGCGCAGCAACGGCCATACAACCTTACGCCAGTTTCTAACATTTGGTAGCGATGCCACCATTATTCCATTTGGAGTCAATGCAGCGGCAGCCGCGAACAGTGCCTTTTCAGGCGCAGCCATATGCTCTAGGACGTCCGCGCATAGGACTACGTCGAATCGATCATTGGGGATCGTGCCGTCGGGGAATTCTCCCACAATAAAACGATCGAAGACGTCTGTCGCTGCCTGGGCTGACTCCGGATCAGGCTCGACACCCCACAACTCCATCTCAGGGCGCAACTGTCGCAAGGATCTGCAAAATGCACCATATCCACAGCCTACATCCCAACAGGGAATGCGCAGTTGCGGGAATGAATGGTAGCAGCTCAGATCGTTCAGAGAGACCATACTTGAGGCCTCCTGTATCTGCCGTGTAACGATCATCAGGCATGCAGGCTGCACTTTGCGAGTATTTTCTGAACATAGCGTCCCAATCTATCGATTCATCCGGCGGGAGGCTTAGCTCCCGACGCCGAGCTGCACCTGGAAAGTATCTTTAACGGATCCCGCTCTGTCAAACTCGCGTGAGACACGGGAGCGCATAACTTCTTTGAGGGCAGAGCAGTGCAAGGCGGGATTATCGAGAAAATTGCCTGCGGCACGAACTTGAAGACGGCGGGCGATTCCCACGCGTCGCCGGTGTTCTTCTTATAGGCGAGCCCCAATAGCAAGATCCGGGACCCGCCGACCGGTCGCCCGCGCTTATCCAGCGCCAGCATTAGCCAGCGGACAACGTAGTCGGGCATGTGGCTGTTGATGTCGTCGGCCGGCTCCACGGCCCGGAACCTCTGGCCCAGAGCCCGCTCCACCCGCCAGGAGGGAGGATCGATAGGCGTGGAGGGGCTGTGCGATCGGGGAGGACACGGCCGAAGGATCTTGGAACACTTGACGGGTCCCCGTGGAGGGCTGATACTCCCGGGCTAATTGCGCGTTAATGCACGTCGCTCTTGGTCAGGAAACGCGAAGCGCTGTTGACGGTGGAGGGGCCGCCAGGGCTCCGGCGCGTTCCGGACTTATCCTGCTCTGCCCCGGTCAGCGCCATATGGGGTGAACCCGGCGGGCGCCCGGACAGCTCCCGGGCCGCGGCGGCCTCTCTTCGGCCAGCGTGCGCGGCTACCGGGCCCGCCGCGCCGACGGCACCCGGGTCCACCTGCTCGGCGTCGCCGTTTCATGCCCGGGTCAGGGCACTGCCCTGGCGGCAGTTACCAGCCGGTGCCACCGCCCGCGAGACCGGGCACGGCCGCATCGAGACCCGCACCGTGAAGGCCGCACACGTCAGCCGGCTGGATTTCCCGCACGCCAGCCAGGCCATCAAGATCACCCGCTGGCGCCAGGACACCGGTTTCCCGCGATGCTCGGGTCCTAATTAAGGCCCGGGCCTTCTTGCCTGGGTCTTTTTCCTGGGTCCTTTTCCCGGACCTTAAGAATAAGCAGGATGCCCTGCCTCAATCAGGCCGAATGACCCGGGCGTAAAGGCGCAGGGCTGAACGGCCCGGGCCGAATGACCCGGGCGTAAAGGCGCAGGGCTGAACGGCCCGGGCCGAATGACCCGGGCCTAAAGGCTCAGGGCTGAATGGCCCGGGCTGAATGGCTCAGGTGGAAAGACTGAAAATGACGTGCCATACGCCCCTGGTGCGCACCCCCGGAGAAAACAGAGAGTGGTGATTAGTTCATGTAACAAACGTAGCGTGAATACGAGAAAAGAGAAAGTCATGAGTCCCGACCGGCGATTCTACGGAACAGCAAAAACATTCCTCGCGCGTTCGGTCACCGGCCCCACCCGGCATGTGACCAGGCTCATCATGGCGGCCGTAACGGCCCTGGCTCTGGGCCTCCTCGCCCTGGTAGTCTTGGTGAACGTCCACGCCAGCGTCCCGCTGAACTGTGCCGCGTCGCCGCACGTGTGCGGGTTCCCTGACGCCACCAATACCGGGTTCTCCCCCACGGCGCACCTGCTGTCAGTCCCCAGCCAGGTCTCCTCCGGGCCCGGCTGGAAGTACGACCCCCGCGGCTGGGTCGAGGTGTCCGGCAAGGGCGCCAGCCTCAGCGGCCTCTACATCCCCCACAACCTCGACATCTCCGCGTCCAACGTCACCATCAACAACGTCGAGGTGGTGGAGACCGGCAACAACTTCGGCATCAGCCTGCGCCACACCAGCAACGTGACCATCGAGAACTCTGACATCTCCAGCCCCTACAACACCGGCCCGAACAGGCTCCAGGTCGCCATCAAGGACATCTTCGGCGATTCCACCGGCACCACCATCAACGCCAACAACATCTGGAACACCGGCACCGCCATCCAGATCAGCGAGGGAAACGTCGAGAACAACTACATCCACAACCTGGGCTACAACACCGGCGATCACATCGACGGCATCGCCAGCGACGCCGGCCAAGCCGCCCTGACCATCGTCCACAACACCGTCCTCAACTCCCTCACCCAGACCTGTGCCATCTGCCTGTTCCAGGACTTCGGTCCCCAGTTCAACGCCACGATCACCGGCAACCTCGTCGCCGGCGGCGGCTACCCCGTGTACGGCGGCGCCAACGTCGGCCACCCGACGCCCACCAACATCGTCATCACCAACAACAGATTCTCGCCCATTTACTACCCGCACAGCGGTTACTACGGGACGGACACGGCCGTTGCCGCCGCCGGAAAGAACGGCAACGTCTGGTCCGGCAACATCTGGGACAACACCGGCACGCCAGTCAGCCAATGACCCACACCACGCCCGCGCTGAGCCCCCCTGCCATCAGGCAGGGGGGCTCAGCGCGGCATCAAGTGAACTGAGCAATTGAGTTCCCTGGGGCGGAGCGAGGGCCGCAGGAGGGCCAACGCGGCGTAGCGTGCATACGGGTAGCCGCGCAGCCCCCACCAAAACTCGCTGGCGACGGTGAGCCAGTAGAAGCACCAGCTCGCCAGGAGCCCGTGGCGCCGCCGGTACAATCGGACGCGGTTGACGGCCCGCATCGCGTGCGTTTGATTGTTTCTGCCGGAACCGCCGCCGATGTGGACCGCGACTGATCGCGGCTCGTACCAGGTGCGCTGTCCGATGTCCCTGGCGCGGAGGGCGAAGTCGATCTCTTCCGAGTAGAGGAAGAAAGACTCGTCCCAGCCGCCAAGCGTGTCGAAGCAATGCCTTGAGATCATGAGGACTGCGCCGAGGGCCCAGTCGGCGGCATGCGGATGCTCGTATGCCGCCGACTCCCGGACGTACTCCGAGAGGGCGGGATGCTTTGTACTGCCCAGGCCCAGCGCGCGGAGCAGGGAAGGCTCGCGACGCAGCGAGAATTCCAGGCTGCCATGATCGGACAGCACGCGTGGTGCGACCATGCCGGTACCCGGAGCGCGCAGCGCATCAAGCAGGGGCGCTACCGATCCAGGGGACAGCCTGGCGTCCGGATTGAGGATCAAGATCGCACTTGCCCCGCTACTCTCCCGGACGCCCCGGTTGATCCCCCCCGCATATCCGACATTCGCGGATTGCACCAATTGGTAATCGTTGCGGTCGAGCAGAATCTTGACAGTGCTATCCGTGGATCCGTTGTCCACAACGATGACATTCGCGGTGATATTTCCGAGTGCGGCGGGAAGCGAATCAAGCAGATCGCCTATGTCCCGGGCGCTGTTGTGAGTGACTACGATGATGTCAACTTCTGAAGGCACGCAGCTCATAATAGGCAAGCTGCTGGCCGGCTGTCGTGCGAAGTGTGAGGATCTCCGGTAATCGCTGTTGCGGCTCGATATTCTGGCAAGCATGCAAAAGGTGCTGCTGATCGGCATTTTCGATGGCGAAGATGTCGGAGAGGCGTGGCTTGGTTTCCAGTGGGCGAAACGTCTGGCTGCCCGCCATGAGGTGACCATCCTCACCTATCACAAGCGTGGCAGGAATCCCCTATCTCGCCAACTCCCCGGCGTCCGGGTCGTCGAGTGGCCGGAACCGGCGCTGGTGGGCAAGGCGGAGCGGCTGAACAGCCTACTCAAGCCTGGGTGGGTGCCGTTCTACGCACGTGCGCGGCGCTGGATCCGTGAGCGCCTGGCTGCGGGAGAACGCTTTGACCTCGCCTACCAGGCCAGCCCCGTGGCGATCCGCTATCCCTCGCCGGCGGTCGGCTTCGGCATTCCCTACGTGATCGGCCCGGTTGGCGGCAGCTTGTCCTCGCCGCCCGGCTTTGCCCTCAGTGAGGACACCGCACCGTGGTATGTGCAACTGCGGCGCCTCGACCAGTTCCGGCTCCGCGCCGATCCGTGGTTGCGGAAGACGTACGCGCAGGCGAGCTGCGTGATCGGGATCGCGCCGTACGTCAGGGACGTGCTCGCCGACATCCCATTGCGCCGTTTCGAGGTGATGAGCGATTTCGGGATCGACAGCCTTCCCGTCCCTGCTGACCGTGCTACCCGCGACAGCCGGGACATCCGCCTGCTCTTTGTCGGGCGGGTGATCCGGACCAAGGGAGTCAGGGACACCCTCCGCGCTCTCAGCATGGTTAAGGACCTGCCCGTGGTGTTGGATGTCGTCGGCGATGGCTTCGACCGGGCTGCCTGCGAAGCGCTCTCGGCGGACCTCGGGCTCGGTGACCGGGTGCGTTTCCACGGCTGGGTGGATCGAAGCCGGGTGGACGACTTCTACCGCGCCGCAGACGTTTTCGTCTTTCCGAGCTACCGAGAACCTGGCGGGCTCGCAGTCCACGAAGCCATGGCCCACGGCCTGCCCGTCATCGTGGCGGACGTTGGAGGTCCGGCGGACGCGGTGGACGACACCTCGGGCATCCGCGTTCCTCCGCACTCGCCAGATCAGTACGCGGCCGACATCGCCGCGGCCATCACGCGGCTGGCCACAGACCGGGAACTCCGGCTCGTCCTCGGGGCGGGCGCCCGGCGGCGGGTCGCGGAGACCATGCTCTGGGAGCACAAGGTGACCCGCTTGGAGGAGATCTGGGCGGATGTCCTAGCCGAACACGGCCGTCAGCAAGCAGCTAACCGATAAATATCCAGTAAATGGTGCGAATCAAGTGAGTGCTGTCACCGCAATCGACCTGAAGCCCGTTGTGACCGGGAAGAATCGGCCGGAGCGACGGGACATCGTCTCCCTGGTAACCCTGTATGTACTGGTCCTGATGGCTATCCCGTCCCGGTATGTCTTCTCGCCCTTCGGCGGGGCGGGTGCGCTGTCCACCATGCTCGGCGCGATCTTCCTGGTCGTGTACATCTTGCGCTGGGTGCACCCCGCATCACCCATCGGCAGCGTGCGACAGCCGCTGCGGGTAGCTGCCCTCGGGATCTTCTGTGCCTTCCTCGCGTCGTACACGGCGGCGAACCTGCACAAGATGGAGCCTCTCGAGCTGAACGGCGCGGACCGCGGAGTTATCGTCATCTGCGGCTGGGTGGGCGTCTTGCTGCTCACCGCGGACGGCGTGAGCAGCATGGAGCGGCTCGAGGTTCTCCTCAAGCGAATCGTCTTCGGTGCGTCAGCGATGGCCGCCCTTGGCACCGTCCAGTTCTTTACCGGCCTGAATATCGCGAAGTACATCGTGATCCCGGGACTGACGGCCAACCAGCCATACGATGACCTTTCCATGCGTGGATCGTACAACCGCCCATCCGCAACCGCGATCCACCCGATCGAGTTCGGCTTCGTGCTGGCGACGGTGCTGCCGATCGCCATTCACCGCGCCCGGTTCGCACCTAGGAACCAGAGGTTCAAGCGCTGGCTTCAGGTTGTCCTGATATCGGCAACGCTTCCACTGACCGTGTCCCGGTCGGCAATTCTCGGCTTCGTCGTCATCTTGGCCGTGGTCCTCCCAGTATGGCCGAGCCGGGATCGGTGGCGCGCGCTTGGCGTGATCGTTATCGGCGTCCTCGGGATCCAGGTCCTGGTCCCGGGACTCATGCAAGGCCTGATCAGCCTTTTCTTCGCAATAGGCACCGATGCCAGCACGACGTCCCGGACGTCCGCGTTCTCGAATGCCCTGCCGCTAATCAGCCAGCATCCCTGGTTTGGTGAAGCGTTCGGCACTTTCATGCCGTCGGTGTTTTTCTATACTGATGACCAGTACCTGAATTCGGCGATCGAGCTCGGCCTGGTAGGCGTGGCGGCCATCATCGCGCTGTTTGTCACCGGATGGTGGAGCGCGCGGAACGTGCGGCGTCGCTCCGCTGATCCAGAGATCCGTCATCTAGGCCAGTGCATGGCAGCGTCATGTGCCGTCATGCTGATTGTCTACGGAGCTTTCGACGCGCTTTACTTCCCGATGGCTGCGGGCATCACATTTCTCATGCTTGGCTGCCTCGCCGCTTTCTGGCGGCTCACCCGAGAATCGGGCGGCTCACCCGAGAGTCAGACGCTTCGGTAACCAGGGCTCTGGTCATTCTCGGATACCTGAGATGGCACTGGCCGGTTGATCCCTTGATGTGGCCGTAGCGGTTTTGTCATGGGTGAGGTGAGAAGGCACCTGGCCGACAAGACCGGGCGGACGGGCGGCCTGTCGGCCGCGCTGACGACAGCGCGGATCTTGGTGCATGACCGGGGCCGGGTGGTCGCGGACCTGGCCCGCACGATCGCGGACGGCGCCCGGGTGATCTCCGATTTCCGGGTCATGTCCGACCAGCGGGAGCTGTTCGGGCTGGTGGCCTCGGTGCCGACCGCGTGGCGGACGCTGGCGGAGATCGCCCGCGCCGGGACCCGGGCCGACCGGCGGATCATGGCGGCGGTGAACGCGGCGCGGCGGCACGCGTGGGCGCAGATCGCGGCCCGGCACGGCGCGCTGCCCGGGATCCGGCTGGCGGACAAGACGCTGGCTGGCGTGGTCTGCATCCGGCTCGATGCCACCGTCACCCTCGCGCACGCGGACAAGGAACTGGCAGAGGCCGGCTACAAGGGCTACGACCATCACACGTTGATCGGGGCGTGCGATAACACCGGCGGGGAGCCGCTGGCCTGGATGCTGCGCCGCGGCTCGGCCGGCAGCAACACGACCGCGGATCACCTGGTGCTGCTGGACGCGGCGATCGCCGCGCTGCCGCATTCCGGCGCAGGCTGATGGTCACGGCCGACGGCGCCGGGGCCAGCCACGGCCTGATCGCCCGGCTGGATGAGCTCGCCGCCCGCCGCGGTTACGAGCTGGTCTACTCGGTCGGCTGGGTGCTGGGCGAGCGGGAGCGGGCCGCGCCGCGCCTGGTCCCGGAGCCAGCCTGGCAGATCGCCATCGACGGCCGCGGGGAGGTCCGCGAGCGCCGCGCCGATGACTCCCGCGCGGACCCGTGCTGCGCGCACCGGACCTGCTGGATCGAAGGAGCCCATGTCACCGAGCTGACATCGCTGCTGCGCGGCGGCCCGCACGGGGACCAGCTGGCCGGCTGGCCCGCAGCGATGCGGGGTCCAATCTGCACGACCGCATCGCCGAAGCTGAACGCGAGGGCTGGCCCGGCGAAGCCGACGGACTGAAGGTCTGCCTCGCCGGCGCCGACGACAAGCTCACCCGGATCGACGCCGCCCTACGGCGTCAAGCCACCACGGTCCAGCTCGGCATACCTGCATTCCCGGGCATCCTTCCGAGCTGCGCCACCCCGGATCACTGAGCGGAAAACCGGACAACAAGGCATAAATAACTCAGTTCAGAGAACCTCCCATGACTTCGCGGTCAACGCCGCCTGGCTGACCGCCCCGATGACCGGGCAGATCCTGCTGGCGTGGCTGAAGCTGCTGGCCCTGGACGGCGACCTGGCCAGCGCCGAGCCCAAGACGCTGCGCCGGCTGCTGCACGCCGCCGCCCGGCTGGTCCGCGGCGGCCGGTGGCGCCGCCTGAAATCCTGGCCACCTGGCCATGGGCCGAGGCGATCACCACTGCCTGGCAGCGCATCGACGCCCTTCCGCAAGCCCCCTGACCAGCCTCAGCCCGTCCCTGCGACCCAGGAAGGAGAACCTCGGGGCCCGTGGAACCCCGGCCGCCCGGCTCGCTAGCCGGGCTACAGTCATGCCTGATCCGTAAAATCCGTGCCGGAAACGCGCTCCGGCACCGCTCAGCGCCAGCTATCAACCCGGTGTAGGGTCGGGGGGGGCTGGCGCGGTGGCTCGCTGACGGTAGGGCCTTGGGCCTTCATGGCCGCCGGTTTCCCGGTCGGTTGCGCCACCCGGTGCCCTTGGTCAGGTCTGCTCCGTTTCCAGCCCCCGCCGCCTCGAACCGTGCATGCGGTTCTCCCGCACACGGCTCACCGACGCCGTTCACCGCCGGCATTCGGTCTTTCCCGCCAGGCCCGGAAGGGCCTGGGTTCGACGACGATTCCCGACAAGGTGATCAGCCCGAGCTGGTCCGGGGACTGGTAGGTGATCACCGACCAGCCGAACGCCCGCGAGCGGCGGTGGCGTTTGCTGATGAACAGCGCCATCCGCATCCGCGCGTAGTTCCTGATCTTCTCGAGGCGGGCCGTTGAGTTGCCGTACCGGAAGAAGGCGGCCCAGCCGCCCAGGAACCGGTTCAGGTCCTCCACGATCCACTCCGGTGCCAGCAGCAGCCGGGACCGGCGGGTCAGTTCCCTGATCCGGTCGCGGGCATGCTGCATGGCCTTGTCCGCGGGCCAGCGGGCCAGGAACGTCACCGGCCGTTTCCCGTTCAGTCCCCGCGAGCGCACCAGCCGGTGGTGGAAGCCGAGAAAATCAAAACCCCCGCCTCCCTCCTCCAGGTGCACGATGCGGGTCTTGGCCGCCTTCGGCTCCAGGCCGAGATCAGCCAGCAGCCCGGTCAGGCGCTCCAGCGCCTGCTCGGCCTGGCTGCGGGACCAGCACATCACGACCAGGTCATCGGCGAACCGGACCAGGACCCCATCCCCGTCATCCCATGCCCGGTCCAGCCGGTGCAGGTAGACGTTACACATGACGGGGCTGGCCACCCCGCCTTGCGGGGTCCCGGTGACCGGCCGCCGGACCTGCCCGTCCTCCATCACCCCGGCGCGCAGCATCGCGCGCAGCAGCTTCAGGACGGGCTGGTCGCAGACGCGTTCCTGCACCGCTTGCATCAACTTCTCGTGCGGAATCGCGGAAAAGCAGCTCGCGATGTCCGTCTCGACTACCCACCGGCGGCCCTGCCAGCACTCATCGATGAGCACCTGCAGGGCATCGTGCGGCGACCGCTTCGGGCGGAACCCGAAACTGCACGGCAGGAAATCCGCCTCGAAGACCGGCTCGAGCACGATCTTCACCGCGGCCTGCACGATCCGGTCACGAACCGGAGGAATCGACAGCGGCCTCTGCTCGCCCGCAGGCGCACCCGGCTTGGGAATATAGACCCGCCGGGCAGGCAGCGGCCGGTACCGGTGCTCCTCCAGCTCGCCAGCCAGCTCATCAAGCAGCCGGGTCACCCCGTACTCCTCGACAGCGGCCAGGGTGACCTTGTCGATGCCCGGCGCGCCGTTATTCCGGCGCACCGCGACCCACGCGCGCCACAGCACATCCCTGCGGCAGACCTTGTCATACAGCGCGTGGAACCTTCGCCCGGGATCGGCCTTGGCCGCCCGGTACAGCGCATGCTGCAAGGCACGGACCGGATCCCCCGATACCGGAGATCCCTTCGCGGCGGGACTAGCACTAACGGCACTCACCGGGCCCCTCCTCCTCAGCAATACGCACCGACGAAGCAGCGGCCCTTCCCATCACCGCAGGTTGTGTTGTCCTGCGGCTCAACCGGTACTACGGCCGCCTCCGACGCCCACCCGGCCAGCAGTCCGCTTCCCGGCGTGCACCGGTTATAGGACGCCACGCTCCGGCGACACAACACCGCAGGTCACCGGGCCGGGGAGGGCCTCCCCAGTTCCCGCCGCCACCCTCGATACGTTCCGCGCCCCATACGCCGGGGAGTCCCTCACGGCTGCGCTTCCAGGCTCTACACCGCTTCCATGGCCTTCACCCTGAATTCGGGGGCTCGGCACTCCCTGCACCCGCCCTCACGGGCAGGACCTCTAACGACGCCGCAGGCTTCGCGTCATGCTACGGACCGCATCGTCGCTCCCCCTTACAGGGCTCTTGACGCTGGGCTCCGACCCGGCCCGTTTCCAGACCGAGCCGCCAGCCTGCTACCGGGCCTCCTGGCAGCTACCCGGACCGGACTTCCACCGGCAGGCGACGACGAGCTTACGAACACGAAGAACACCATGGCACTAGGTCACGGTGTCACCTCCCGTTCTGCTGGGCGCACGAAAGATCCGGGCTAGCATGTGCATTCGCTTTGCGGTGTTCATGCAGGATCCGGGTTCTGATATAGGGCGCCGCATGCCCAGCGGGACGGATCGCTCGGAGCGCCAGTGCGGCGGGAGGGCTGCGGCCGCGGCCCCCAGCAGGATCCAGAATCCTATGCCGGCGTGAAAGCCAACCACCTGCCGGTTCAACCGCCACCGCGCGCCGATGTCTCCTAGGTCCTCTTGCGGCATATTAGTCAGCAGGAACCATGAGCCCGGAGGGCCGGCGGCGAGGACCGCCGGTATGTCCGAGAGCTGCCGCGCGTCGACGACCACCCTTCCGCTACGGCGCGTCAGTTCTAGCGGATCCCCGTCGGTATCCATGAACCGCGCATCGCCGGAGCAGTTGACGATGCGAAGCCGCCGGTCCCGCGCGCGCTCGACGATGTTATCGACGTCGCGGCGGATGTCGGCGAGTACGATCGGCGCTGCGGTAATCCGGCGGGCTCTTCGCACGGTGAGCGATTCGCGTAGCCATGAGTAACGCCAGCGCTGGGACCCGAGCCAGCCGCCGGACGAGCTCCTGACCGTCTGCCTGGCGACTACCCCGCACGTGGTCCGAACGGGGAGCATCTCCGGGTAGCGGGCCGCGACGGCGGCGTGAGCGACATCGAGCCTGGCCAGGTTTACTGTGAGGCTGTTGTGCGTCAGCGGGATGTCGGTGACCCCTACGCGCAATCAGAGCCTCCGGACACGCAGGCCGTACTCGACCGCGTACGCATGCCAGGCCATGTCCGGCGACTCCGTCAGCGGATGGCGGGAGCACCAGGGGGCGGGGCACCATGAAGAGCAGCTCGTCGACGCTGTCCACGTCGGCGGCCTGCTGGACGGCCACGCCCAGGAGCACGGCCCTGTCCCTGATCCGCCCGGCTATCCGGCCATCGCTGCGGACGCCCACCGCACCCAGGACGCCGAGGCCGCCGACCCGCATCTGGCCCGCAGCCCGGATCACCGCCGCCAGCGAGTGCAGGAACACGTCCTGGTGAACGAATACGACCACGTCGTTTCCTGCCATGGAGGCTCCGTGGTTCAGCGCGGCGCCGGCACTCCGATAGCGTCCGTCCGCGTTGTCGACGGGCAGATACTCCACGCCGGGGGCGTGGCGACCATACGCGTTGACAGACCGGTCAAGGCACTCCCGGCGGACCGCGGGGTCGTTATACACGCAGACGATGGACACCGAGGAGTTGACGGGCACCGGCGAATTACCTGGTGTGCGGGACATGGTCCCGGCCCTCCAGCTGACGGGGCACGGCGGCCACGGGGACCTCGGGCCTGGCTCCGGACGGCGGCGCAGCCGGCTGGGCGGCCGCCGTGCCGGAGGCGGTGCGGCTGCTCTCATCACGCAGCCAGGTCAGGTAGTCGCCACGGGCGCGGGCGCGGCTGGCCCTGAGCCGAGCGAAGACGGCCACCGACAGGAAGTACCCGACCCGCGGCAGCATGCCGGGCCGACGCCGGATGATGGCGGTCAGGTCGGATATCCGCGTCCGGTCGGCCGAGCCATCGAGGCCCTGCGCGCGTTCGATCTGCGCGGCCCCCGTCACGCAGCGGGCTCTGCGGCACAGCAGGCCGGAAACGTCATCGGCGGGTGAATGATGACCCGGGCGCCGGGCACTAGCGCCGTCTCGTGCGGTTCGAACATCAGCGATGCGGCAAGATCGTCGGCTTGAAGCGGCGGCAGGCCGGCCAGGCGCCGGTGCCCGGCCTCATTCACGGCGATGACCCCCCGGCCCCACAGCCCGCGCTGGACCCCTGGCAGCAGCGTCCAGACGTCGTAATACCAGCGCACCTGCCACGGCCGTCCGGCCATGACCAGTTCCCGCCGCGGTGCGGCGGCCAGCACCCCTGGCTGGGATAGCGCCGCCGCCAGTGCCCGGACGTCGTCTATCCGCAACTCGAGATCCGCATCGACATAAATGCGCGGGAAACTTGCGGCAGCGCGATCTCCCGCGGTCAGCGCCTCCTGCTTGCAGGCGACGGGAAGGGTCAGCACCCGGACGGCCGGCCCGAATGAGGCTGCTACCTCGGCGGTGTCATCTGCGCATCCGTTGGCAATAACTATTATGTCCATCTCGTCCGGGTCGGCGCCATTTATGAGCTGCCCGAGAAGGCGCCGGATTACTCGGCCCTCATTGTGCGCGGGAATCACGACTGTCGTCACGACACAGCATTATGAACGACGGCGGCAGCCGCGGATAGCAATTGGTGATGCGCCAGGAGATTTATTTTCGCAGCCACAGGGAACATAGCCCGGAATATGCAGGCGTTTACCCGGATATCCGGACAGGCCAATTGCGCTCTATTATGCGGAATCCGTCCGCGTGCGGCATATTAGCTATCCGACGCCGAACGTTGCCTTCACGGTTGGATGCCTGGTTGCTGCCGGTACGGGCCGCGCGGGCTGCCGGCGGCGGAGCGTCGGATCGGCGAGGGCCGCCGCCTGAATGCGCCGTTGCATGTCCAGCCTGCCGAGCAGGGCTGCCACGTAGTTCATTCCTGGCTATCCTTTCCGCCAGGAACATGCGCTCCGCGATCTGCCGGTTCCGTCAGCCCTTCGCCGAAGAACTCCAGGACGCGCTTCTCTGGTCCGTGAGCGCGCCGACAGCACATCGGCGGTTGCCATCTAAGTCTTGAATCAATGTGGATAGCGGCCGGAACTCATGTCATCTTCGACCTAAGCCGTAAAAACCACGCCAAAGCCAACCTATATCCGGTCAAGAGAGCTGATCACCCAGTCGTAGGTGACTGTTCCACTAGTAGCCAACTTCTTGTAACTCCGTTCAAAAATCCTTGAAATAAGCTGCGAATAATGCTTCGATGGATATTGCACCAGTACTGCGGGGACGGGGGTTCCCGACTAGGGGGGCTTAGGTGGATCACCCGATCACGTCGCGCGTCCGCATTGCGCTGAACGCGCTGATTCTACTCGCCGGCTGCCTCGCCGGGGCCGCGGTGGCCGTGGCTACCGCGCAGCAGGCCCTCGCGGCTACCGTGCCTCCCGCTCCCCCAGGATGGACCACCGTGTTCGGGGACGACTTCACCGGCGCGGCCGGATCCGCACCATCATCGGCCAACTGGTTCTACGACATCGGCACGGATTCGGGCAACAAGGAGGTCAATCGCAACACCAGCTCGACCAGCAACGTCTACCTGGACGGTAAGCGTCACCTGGTGCTTAAGGCGATCAACAGCGGTGGTAGCTGGACCTCGGCCCGGATAGAGAGCACCCGCGGCGACTTCCAGGCCCCGCCCGGCGGCGAACTGGAGATGACCGCCTCCCTGGAGCAGCCGAATCCGGCCCACGGGCTGGGGTACTGGCCGGCGTTCTGGGCGCTCGGGTCGCCCGTGCGGACGGGCGGCGCCCTGGTCACCTCCGGCGAGACCGACATGATGGAGGACGTCAACGGCCTGAACAAGGCGGCGCAGTTCCTGCACACCGGGGCGGGCACTAGTAGTAGTCACGGGCTGATCGCGTGCCCCGCCGCCGGATCCGGGTGCCAGACCGGCTACCACACCTACTCGGTGATCATCAACCGGACCAAGACCAGCGCGGAGTACCTGCAGTTCCTCATGGACGGCAGGGTGGAGAGCACCGCCACCGAGGCGCAGGTCGGCACGACCACCTGGCGGGAGGCCATCGACCACGGCTTCTTCATCATCTTCGACCTGGCCATGGGCGGCTACTACCCGAACGCGGCCTGCGGCTGCGCGACCCCGACGTCGGCCACGGGATCCGGCGCGTCGATGAGCGTGTCGTACGTAGCCGTTTACGAGAAGGGCGGTAACTCCACGCCGACCGCCACCCCCACCGCGACCGGGCAGGTCAACGGCATCGACGGGCTCTGCCTGACCAACCAGAACTCGCTCAACACCGAGTACAACCCGATGTACGTGAGCGCGTGCCACGGGAGTTCCGGTCAGCAGTGGTCGGTCTACACCGACAGCACGCTGCGGACTGAGGGGGGATGCCTTGATGTCCTGGGCGGCGCAACAAGCGGCACCGACGTGGACTGGTATCCGTGTAACGGCACTGCGGCACAGACCTGGACCCATGAGTCAGCTGGGGAGCTGGTGAACTCGCACGCCAGGCTGTGCCTTACCGATCCTCGCGGCAACACCGGCTCCCGGCTCGACATCGAGACCTGTACCGGCTCGGCACAGCAGATCTGGACGCTGCCTTCCGGGCGGTCCGGATCCAGGTCTTTACCATCTACAACACCACCTGGACCACGATTTACGCCACTACCACCGGGTAAGTAATCGGGGAACCCGTGGGAGATCGTGTTGTGGGGTCGGCGGGCTGGGCAGGGCGAAGTTACCCTCGGCGGCATGTGGCGGAATGGCATGGGCCGGCTTTGCCGGGCTGCGGATTGCCGGGGTTACGGGCCGGGACCCGGATCGCCGGCGGGACAACGGCGGGCGCGTCCTTGGGGTGTCCAGGGCAGGAATGGGTCCAGGCCGGCTCCGGCCGGGGCGGTGCCGCCATTGCGGGCGCATTCGCGCAGGTAGCCGGTCAGCAGGCTGAGGGGTTCGATGTCGTGCCGGGCGGCGGTGGCGGTGATGGTCCAGATGTCGGCGGCCAGGTGGGCGGCCCATTGGGCGCCGGAGCCGTAGAAGTTCTTGCGGCCGGTCACCGGGGTGCGCAGGGCGCGCTCGGCGATTATGCGACCGGGTGAGCGTGTCTCATTACGCTCCGCTATTATGCGATCGCGTTGACTGTCTCAGACGGGGGGACGGGATGGATCGCGGGGATGGCGGCTGCCCGGATGGCAGCGGGGGTGTAGCCGTGCTTCGGGTGACCGAGGCGGTTCGTGCGGAGTCGGCGCCGGGCCTTGATGCGGGGATGACGGCCGCTGCGGTGCTGGCCTGCGCCGGGGTTCGTGAGCGTCAGGTGTTCGTGCTGGGGGCGGACGGTTCGTATGACGTGGAGCTGAACCGCTTTTTCCGCGAGCTGGACGGTTGGGGGGTGCGTGCGGCCAGCAGTGTCAGTGCCTATGCCCGGGACATCGCGGTGTTCTGCCGGTTCCTTGAGCAGGCCCGCGGGGGTAAGCGCATCTGGGAGTGCGATGCCGCGGATCTGGCTGCGTTCAAGCGGGTGCGGCTGCACGGCGATCCGGAGCAGGCGGTGTCGGTGTCGACGTGGCGGCGGTCGATCGCTGCGCTGGACAAGTGGGCGGCGTGGGCCAGGTACGAGGGCCTGATCGGGGAACTGCCGTTCCGTTATTTGGACAAGACTGTGTGGACGCCGAACGGCCTGCAGCGGATCCGGGTGAACGCCGCGTCTGAGCCGGATCCGGGTCCGGCGCCGGTTCGTTTCCTGGCGTTCGAGGATTACCTGGCCTGGCGGGATGTCGGGCTGGCGGGCAGGCTGCCGGATGGCAGCCTGGACCCGTCCTGGCGGGGCCGTCACGACGAGCGGAACTGCCTGTTCGCCGACCTTCTTATCTTCACCGGGATGCGGCTCGGCGAGGCGGCGTCGCTTCTGGCCGTGGAGCTGCCTGGTATCAGGCCTGCTCGTGGGCAGGTGGCCGCGATCTCGCTGGCGGCGGCGGTGACCAAGCGGTCGCGGGCACGGTCGGTGTTCCCGCCGCTGCGGCTGGTCCGCTCGTTGCACCGGTACCAGTCGATCGAGCGCGGCGAGGTGGTCGAGCGGATGCGCGCCGCGGGCAGGTACCGTGCCGGCGATGGCGCGGTGCTGGTGCGCCGGGCCGGCCCGCGCAGCCTGGGCCTGGCTGACGGCCGGGGCGTGAGCGTCGGGAAGCTGGATCCGCTGACGCGCCGCCATCTGATCGGGATCACCGGCAGCGGGGAACTGACCGGCCCGCTGGCGCTGTGGCTGGGTGACGACGGGATGCCGTTGCAGCCGGCGGCGTGGCAGGCGGTGTTCACGCGGGCCAACGAGCGGTGCGCCGGTTTCGGGCTCGAGGTGCGGGCGACCCCGCACATGCTGAGGCACGCATTCGCGGTTCACATGCTCGGTCTGCTGCTGCGGCAGACGGTCGCCGCGCTCGGCGAGGCGCACACTGCCGGCAATCTGACGTCGGCGCAGGTGAAGCGGCTGCTGGTCGGGAATCCGATGCGCAAGCTGCAGTTGCTGCTGGGGCACCGTAACGAGGCGACTGTCTATGCGTACCTGGATGTGCTGGATGAGGCCCAGGAGATCGTGGCCTTGGCCTTGGAGCAGTGGGAGACGCAGGCTGCGGCGCTGGACCAGCTGGACGAGCGGCCCGGCCGCGGTCAGGGTGATGATGGCCTCGATGACGGCAGCGATCTCAGCGCGATGAGCGTGGCGGGGTGACCGGCCGGGGCAGCCGGGTCCGTTTTGACGGCGCTGGCGGGCACGCCGATCCGGTGCCGGTGCCGCAGCTCGGCCCGGTCGTGTTCAGTCTCACCTTCGGCGGCGCTGAGAAGAGCGTGGACTTCTCGGATCTTGCGTGCCCGCTGCTGGTCCGGCCGCTGGCGGCGGCGCTGGCCTCGATCGGCGGAGACACCGGCACGATCCGGACCTGGAGCCCGGGCTTTGCGCAGCGGGTGATGCACCTGCGCACGTTCGTGACGTTCGCCGCCGGGGTGCTAGGCACGGAGGCCGGGCTCGCCGACGTGACCCCCGGGTTGCTGGATGACTTCGAGGCTGCGCTGTCGCGTCGTTTCGGTGCGGGTGCGGGCCCGGTCGGTTTCTACCTGGCGACGGTGGTCCGGCTGCTGCGGATAGCCGCGCAGGGCGAGAGCAGCGCGCTGCCCGTCGAGTTGCAGGCCCGGCTGGGTTACGCGGCGAGCGAGCGGTGCGTGCCGTCGGCCCCGCTGGATGCCTACCCGCTGCCGGTGCTGGCCGCGGTGAAGGAGGCGGCGCTGGCCGACGTCCGGTCCATCACCGCCCGCCTGGACGCGGGCCGGGCACTGGCCAGCGCCGGGCAGGATCCGCAGACGGCCGGATGGCTCGCCCGGCAGAACGTGCTCTGGCACATCCGCGAGCACGGGCCGCTGACCGCCGGGCGGATGCGCGAGCTCGGCTGGCACGGCAAACGGCACGGCGGGGCACGGGACCTGAACGCTGACCTGTTCCTGAGCGTCAACGACCTGGTGCCGTTCCTGGTCGCGCTGATCTGCCTGACCGGCCTTGAACCTGAATGCGCCAAAGGGCTGCGCGGCGACTGCCTGTCCAGCCCGTCGGGCGGGTTCTGGACACTGGCGTATGACAAGCCGCGGGCACACACCGGTACCGGCAAGACGATGCGGGTCCGCGGCGGCGGGATCGCAACCCCGGCCGGACTGATCCAGCTGGCCGTCCGCCTGACCCAGCCGGCCCGGGAGGTGGCCGGAAGCACCGCGCTGTGGGTCGGTGCCGGCGACGACGGGCTGCGCGCGTTCTTCGACGACACCCACCAGATGAACACCCAGGTGCGGTCGTGGATGGACCGCCATCAGCTGGACCAGCTGACCGACTACGGCGGCGGCCGGGTCCGGCTAGATCTGCGGCGACTGCGCAAGACGGTGAAATCCGGGAAGTACCTGGCGGCCGGCGGGGTGCTGGATGACTTCACCGCCGGCCACTCCCGGCAGGTCGCGGCGTCCCGGTATGCCGATATCGGCACGCACCGGGAAATCCACGACCGGGCCGTCGAAGCCGGGCTGGAACAGGCGCTGGCTGTCGCGCTCCCGCCGCCGGCCGTCATCCCCGCCGGCGCCGGGCTGTCCGGCGTGCTGTCGCCGGCCCAGCTCCACGCAGCCCGCAGCGACGACAACGACGTGTTCCTCGCCTCGTGCACCAGCTTCCATGACTCGCCGTTTGCCCGCAACCCAGGCGGGCCGTGCCCGGTCGCGGTGTGGGGCTGCCTGGAATGCCCGAACGCGGTGTTCGCTGACCGGCACCTGCCCAGTCTCGTCGCGTTCGCCGGCTTCCTGGAGGACCAGCGGGAGGCGCTGGGCGCCGCGGAGTGGACCGCCCGCTACGGCCTTGCCTGGCAGCGCCTGAATGATGGCGTGTTCCCGGCCTTCCCACCGGGGCGGCTGGCAGCGGCCAGGGCCTCGGCCACGGCCGATGACACCGCCGCCTTGCCGGCCCGGCTGCTGGAACAGCTCGCATGAGCGCTGCCGCAGCGGCCGCCGTTCCTGCCGACGGACGGCCCGCCGTTGAGTCCGCAGTCAGCCCCGGCGCGTTCGTGCTGCCCGCCCGCATCACCGAAGGCCGCAGCGGCGACGGCCCGCGGTTCGCCGACGACGTGTGGGACGTCACCGCGTTCGTTCCCTGGACCACCAGAAGCAGCAGGATCGACTTCACCGCCATCGCCGATCCCGGCCAGCGGCGAACCGCCAAGGAATTCCTGTACTCCAGGATCAACCGCGCCATCCCGGTCGGCGGCGCGACCGCCCGGCCCATGAAGATCACGAACCTGCCCGGGGAGTTCCATGAGGTCCGGGCGATCCTGGCCGACCTCGCGGCAGCCGGGGCACCCCGGCTGGCCGACGTCACGCCCGCCCTGCTGACAGGCGTGCTCGCCCGGTGGCGCACCTCCGCGGTCGCTGCCGCGGGTAAAGCCGGGGTGGTCAGGCACATGGCCGCGCACGGGCCCTTCCTCACCGACAAGCTGACGTTCATGCCGTGGCTGGGCCGCACCGCGAACCAGGTGGCCGGCCGGATGCCGCTGCAGGAGAACACGACACCCCGCATCCCAGAAGACGTGATCGCGCCGCTGCTCAAAGCCGCCGTGTTCTACGTCTGCACGGCCGCCGGCGACCTGCTCGCCGCGCAGGCTGAACTCGCCGGGCTGCACGCGGCCATCGCCGGCATGCCCCGCCTCAGCGCGGGGCAGGCCCGCGCGCGGCTGGAGGCTTTCGCCGCGGCCCGGTCCCGGGAGGGCCGCGGAATGCCCTCCCGGCAGAACTCCGGCCCGGCTGTGCGGCAGCCGAACAGGAAGCTCATCTGCCTGCTCGCCGGCATCCCCAGCAGCGCCGACTATCACCGCGACTACCTGGACGACGCCGCCCGGCGGATCGGGTTCGAAGACGGCGGTCTCAGCACGCCCCGGTCGCAAGGACCCGGCACCGGCCGCCCCTGGCGGCCCGGGCTGGACGCGAGCAGCCTCGACCAGGAACTGCACCACCTGCGCACCGCATGCTGGATCGTTATCGCCTACCTGTCGGGCATGCGCGACCCGGAGGTGCGGGAACTCGCCCCGGCGTGCGCGGTCACCGAACCTGGCTCCGACGGCCGGATCCGCCGCAAGCTGCGCGGCCGCGTGTTCAAGGGCCGCAAGCTGTCCGGTGATCAGGCCGACTGGGTGGTTCTCGGGATCGTCCACGACGCCGTCGCCGTACTCCGGCAGGTCAACGATCACCCGACCCATCTGTTCGGCTGGGACCGGGGCGGCAAGAAGGAGCTCATGCGCGACGTCCCCAGCCGGGTGAACCGGTTCGCCGCCCACTGCAACCAGCTGTGGTCCGCACCCGGCCGCCCATTCATCCCCGACGCTGACGGCAGCCCGTGGGTCTTCGATGCCCGCCAGTTCCGCAGGAGCCTGGCCTGGCACATCGCGCACCAGCCGTTCGGCGTGGTCGCCGGCGCCCGCCAGTACCAGCACGCCAAGGTCGCGGTGTTCGAAGGCTACGCCGGGACATCGCAATCGGGATTCGCCGCCAAGGTCGAGGCCGAGCAGAACATCGCCCGCCTGGACTACCTCGAAGACCTGTACCGGAACTGGAACACCGGCGGGCCGGCCGGCGGGCGCCGCCCGCCGGATCGACGCCGAATTCTCCAGAATCCGCGCCGACCTGGCCGACCTGCCCGGCACCATCGCCTCCCCTGCCCGGCTGCGCACCATGCTGCAGCACCTTTCCATCACCCTGCACCCAGGCGTGCTCGGCGACTGCTTCTTCCAGCCCGCCACCGCAGCCTGCCTCAAACGCGGCGTGCCGGCCGGCACCGGGCGGCCCCTGCCGATGCTGAATTCCTGCCTGTCGTGCCCGAACGCCCGCCGCACCCCCACGCACCAGCCCCGCCTCCAGCAGGCCCGCGACCAGGCACGCCAGGCACTCGAGGAAACCGCCGGCCGGCCGCTGCCGCCGCTGCAGCGCGCCGCCCTGAACGACCACCTCAACCAACTCGACCAGCTCATCTGCCAGTGCACCAGCGGGAAGGACGACGTTCCCCGATGACACAGCCAGCCGGCCCTTCGATCGAGACCAGGCTCCAAACCGCCCTGCTCCGGCTGCAGGCCGGGCGGCCTGAGCACACCGACGGCAGGCTCACCGTGAAGAACCTGTGCGCCGAAGCCCAGGTGCCGCGGGCCAGCTTCTACCGGTCCGCCCGCGCCGCCGAGTTCCAGCAGATACTCAACAACCCCAGCCAGCAACCCCAGGCCGAACAACTGCGCCGCCAGGCCAGCCAGCTCAAAGCCGCTGACAAGGAGCAGCGCAGCCAGCACGCCGCCGACCTACGCGAGGCGCGCGAGCAGGTCAAAATCTACGCCAACCACATCCAGGTACTCACCTTGCGACTGGCTCAGCTCGCTGACGAGCACGCCCAACTGCTCGCCCGCGTCGAACGCGACGCCGGGATCACCCGTCTTCCCGCATCCCGCCAGCCAACCTGACAACCTGAGGTGCCCCGGACCGATACGGACGCCCCGCCCGCGGACCCCTTGCCGGTGAGACACTTCCTGCCCCGAGCGAGCCACCGTCGTGAGACACCGGCCGCGTGGACACGAACCACTGATCGCATAACGGCGATGTTGTTGTCCTTATTCCGACATCCGGATAAGGACAATTATCCCGATGACGCGGTTATGCCGATGTCCGCGGTCTGCGGCGGTCCCGCCGCTGGTCAGGGCGGTGCCCTCGCCGCGTAGTGCGGCATAACTACGGATTGGGCGACGATCTTCTCATCCATCGAGGTGGAGAGGAGAAGATCATGGAACGCCTGGAACCACAAGCAGGAACTCCGGAGCTGGCGCAGTACGCCAATGGCTTCGATGCATGGCTCGGCCGTCTGGGGTACTCGCCGAGGACCCGCGAGGCGCAGGGCGCGCTGCTGCGGCACCTGGCAGGCTGGCTCGCGCAGCGCAACGTGCCGCTGGCCGGGCTGACCGGCGAGGTGGCCGACGAGTACGCCGCCGTCCGGCGGGAACGGGTGCAGTTGCGGTCGGAACGAGCGCTCTGGCCGGTGCTGGGCTACCTGCGGGAACTCGGTGCCGTCCCGCCGGCCGCGGTCGTCGTGCCGCGCGAGCCCGTGGACGTGCTGCTGGCGCGGTTCGGGGGATGGCTGTCCCGTGAGCGGGGCCTGGCCCCGGCCACTGTGTCCAGCTACCTTCACCAGGCACGGCCGTTCGCCGATGCCTGCGCCGGGCAGTTCGGCGGCCTGACCGCTGTCCAGGTCACCGTCCTGGCTACCGAGGGTGCCGCGGGGTTGCGGCCCCGGTCCGCGCAGGTCCGGGCGAACGCCGTCCGGGCGCTGCTGCGCTTCGCGTGGCTGGAAGGCCTGACCGCCGTCCCGCTCGCGGAGTTCGTCGGGTCGTTCGCCGCCCCGGCCGGCCCGGCAGTCCCGAAGGGCCTCAGCCCCGTGCAGGCAGCGGAGTTCCTCGCGTTCGTGCGGGCGGCCCCGGGCGGGCTGCGGAACGAGCCGATGATGGCGCTGCTCCTGCGGCTGGCGCTGCGGGCCGGGGAAGCCGCCGGGCTGCTGCTGGACGACATCGCCTGGCGCCAGGGAGTCATTACCGTCCGCGGCAAGCGAGACCGGGCCGACCAGGTTCCGCTGCCGGCCGACGTCGGCGGCCCGCTGGCCCGCTACCTGCGCGACGGGCGCCCTGCCGGGACGGCGCGCCGGCAGGTGTTCCTGGCGCTGGACGCGCCGCATGCCCCGGTGACCGGGTTCGCGGTGACGAGCGTCGCCGGCCGGGCCCTGCGCAATGCCGGGATCAGCGTGAACGGCGCCGCGCACCTCCTCCGGCACACCGCGGCCTGTGGCGTCCTCGCCGGCGGGGGCGGCCTAGCCGAGGCCGGGGAGCTGCTGCGGCACGACGGCCCGCAGGTGACCGCCGTCTATGCCCGGTCCGACCTGGCCGCGCTGCGGTCGATAGCCCGGCCCTGGCCGGAAGAAGGAGGACCGCGGTGAGCACGGACCTGCGCGCGGCAATCGCGGGCCACCTGGCCGAGCGGCGGGCCCGCGGCTACCGGCTCGAAGGACGCGAGCGCCTGCTCGGCGCGTTCCTGGACAGCCTGGACGCCCGCGGCCAGACCCGGATCACGGTGCCCGCCGCGATCACGTTCGCGACCGCCCCGGCCGGGACCACCCGGGCCTGGCACGCCCAGCGGCTCGCGGCCGTGCGGTCGTTCGCCGGCTACGTCCACGCCCTGGACCCGGCCGCCGCCGACCCGGTCCCCGGAGGGCTCATCCCTGGCAGGACCGCCCGGCGGGTCCCTTACCTGTATTCCGGTGAGGAGACCGCCCGGCTCATGGCCGCGGCCGGGACGCTCCCGTCGCCGGTGCTCGCGGCCAGCATGCGGACGCTGATCGGGCTGCTGGCCAGCACCGGCGTCCGCAGCGGCGAGGCGTTTGCCCTGGACGTCAGCGACCTGGACACCGAGGCGCAGGTGCTGACGGTCACCGGCAAGTACGGCAGGAAGCGGCTGATCGCGCTGCACTCGTCGGCTGCCGGAGCTCTCTCGGATTACCTGCGGTTCCGGGAACAGCACGCTGCGGACGGCACCACCGCGCTGTTCACCGGCCAGGCGGGCCGCCGCCTCGGCCGGAGCGTGGCCTACCCGGCGTTCCGGTCACTGACTGCCGGATGCGGCCTGGAGCCCCAGCCCGGCTGCAGGTCCCCGCGGTTGCATGATTTCCGCCATTCCTTTCGCCGTCAGCACCCTCATCGACGCACACCGCCAGGGCCGTGACGTGGACGCCTGCATCGCGGTCCTGTCCACTCATCTCGGGCATATCGGCCCAGCTCACACGTACTGGTACCTGACGATCACGCCCGCGCTCGCCGACGCCGTCTCCGAGCGCGCGGCCCTGTATTACCAGGGAGGAAACTTCCGATGACCGCCCTCGCCCCCGCCGTGGAGTCGTTCTTCACCGGCTACCTCATCGCCCAGCGCGGCGCCAGCCCGCACACCATCGCGTCCTACCGCGTTCTCCGAACTTGGCTGAGCGAGGTCTCCACCCGTGGGTGGCAAGTCATGTGTCGTCAGGGTTGGAGCTGGCAGTGATGGTCTGCGGGGGCGGCCTGACTGAAGGCAGGCATTCCCAGGTCGACGGTGGCTCGGCGGCTGGCGGCGATGTACTCCATCTGGGCGAGCTTGTCTTTGGCGGCGGCCAGGTCGGCTTTGCGGCCTTCGGCCTCGCCGAGCTGACCGCGGTCCTGGGCTTCTTCGATGCGCACCGCGAGGTTCAGGATGATCTCGGCGAGGCGGGGTTTCTCGGCGGGATCGGGGCGAAGGAGCGGGCATCTCAAGCCCCATTAACTGAACTAACTGCGATGTTTCAGCAGTTCATAGCGTGTTTTCGTTCATCGACGCTAACTTGTCCGCGTGATCGGATCAGATGAGGAACAGGGACGCGATCTGTCCCGGCTCGTGGTGTCGCGGGCGGGCCGTCTCGTGACCACCGGCGATGCCCATGAGCCCTACCAGGTAGTCGGACCCGGCGGCGAGGTCGTGGAACCGGTATCGGTTTTCCTGCGGGACCTGCTGGCGTCGGGGAAGTCGGCGGGGACGCTGCGGTCGTACTCGGTTGACCTGCTGCGGTGGTGGCGGTTCCTGGACGCCGTGGATGTTCAGTGGGACCGGGCGTCGCGGGCCGAGGCGAGGGACTTCAGCTGCTGGATCCAGCTGACGGCCAAGCAGCGGCTGCAGACGTCCCGGCCGCGGAAGCCCCGCCTGTCCTCGCGGGCAGCGGGAGCGCCGAACCCGGTGACCGGCAAGCCGGCGTCCGGTGACGGCTATGCGCCGTCCACGGTGGCGCACAGCGAGACGGTGCTGCGCCGGTTCTACGACTTCCACCGCGACTGCGGGACCGGCCCTGTGCTGAACCCGTTCCCGCTGGATGCCTCCCGCCGCCGCCGCGGCCGCCCGAACGCGCACCACAACCCGATGGACGAATGGAAGCCGGAGCGGACGGGCCGCTACCGGCCGACGGTGCCCAGGCGGATCCCGCGGGCGATCCCCGACGGCTGGTTCGACAAACTGTTCGCGTCGCTGCCCTCGGACCGGGACCGGGCCCTGGTCGCGTTCTGGATCTCCACCGGGGCCAGGGCCGCGGAGCTGCTGGGCATGCGGCAGTGCGACTTCAGGCCCGGCGAGCAGCTGATCAGCGTGGTCCGCAAGGGCACCCGGGCGGTCCAGGAGCTCCCGGCGTCGGCGGACGCGTTCGTATGGCACCGGCTCTACCAGCAGGAACTATTGAAAATGGGAGTGCCGCGGGGCCGTCGGCAGCCGGCCTGGTGGACGCTGCGGCGTCCCTACCGGCCGCTGAGCTATCACGGGGCGCACCGGATGTTCGAGCGGGTCAACGCCTCGCTCGGAGCGGACTGGACCCTGCACGACCTCCGGCATTCTGCAGCGTCCAGGATGTCACGCGACAAAGAGCTCAGCCTGACCGACGTGCAGTGGGTGATGGGCCATGCCCATTTGTCCACGACGGAAATTTACCTGACGCCCACCCGGGACGAGGTGATCGAGGGCGTCCTCGCCCACCATGCCCGCCAGTCCCGGGTGCAGGAGGCCCCGCCCCCGCAGCCGGCGCCGGGCTATGATCCTCAGTCGCTGTCGGTGCTGTTCGGGCGGCCGTCATGACGGCCATCGTGAAGCATATGGCCCGCAGCAAGGCGGGAACCGAGGGCACCGCGACTCCGGCGCAGCCGCGCAACAGCCAGCTGCGCAGGCAGTTCCTGCCTAGATCCGTCCAGGAGCTGTGGCCGGCCACGGCCCAGGGGGAGGACGAGCTGCTGCAACGGCTGACCTCACCGCCGTTCCTCCCGGAGATGAAGTCGACCCAGGCAGGCCGGCGGCGCGGCACGGCCAAGATGCTGCGCTGGCTGTCCTCCTTCCCGGGGGACACCTGGCAGCAGCGGTGGGAAGCGTCACAGGCCGAGGACCACCCGGGCAGCTCCTGGGTCCAGCTGCCGCTCCGGTGGCTGCAGGACAACGGCATGAGAGTCTCCTCCGACGACAACGACCTGTCGTCCGGGCTGCTGATGCTCATCTGCGGAGACGCGATCCGGCCGGGACTGGCGTGGATGCTGACCAGGACCCACAGATACCTGGCCATCGTCATGGCCGAGACCCGCGACCCCGTCGGGTTCGCCCGGCTGCGCGAACTGGCCGAAGCCGGGCCGGCATCCTCCATGAACGACGCCCGCTACGCGGCCACCAGGGTCGCGACGCTGATGGCCTGCAAAGGCGGCCTCGTCAGCGACATCACCGTCGGCGACTGCGTGGAACTGGCCGATACCCAGCGGCGGGTCCACGCCCGCGGCGGCCAGAGGAAAGTCGACTTCTACCTGCGGCTGCGAGCCCTCGGCATCTTCCCCGCCGACGCCCCGGCCACGATCCGTGCGTTCGGCCTGGCCCAGGGGCAGCTGACCGTCGAGGAACTCGTCGACCGCTACCGGCTGCAGTGCAAGCCGGTCCGCGACCTGCTCGTGGTCTACCTGAAGGAACGGCAGCCCGCACTCGACTACGCCAGCCTGGACTCGGTCTCACGGTCCCTGGCCGGCCTGTTCTGGGCCAGGATCGAAGTCCTGTCCCCAGGCATTTCCACGCTGCAACTGCCGCCGGACGTCGCACGCGCGTGGAAGGAAGACCTGCAGACGATCAAGCGCAGCGTCACCGGCCCGGACGGGAACCGGACCGTCGTCACCCGGCCGCGGATCAACACCAAGGAGGAACTGATACGCGTCCGGGCGCTCTACCTCGACATCGCCCAGTGGGCCATGGAGGAGCCCGGACGCTGGGCGCAGTGGGCAGTCCCGAGCCCGGTCAGCGACGCCGAGGTCAACTGGGCCAAGGAACGCAGGCGGCGCAAGGCCCGGATGGACCAGCGGACCCGCGAGCGGCTGCCCGTCCTGCCCGTCCTCGCCCGCATCGCCGCCGACCGCAGGAACGCGACCGCCCGCCACCTCCAGGCCGCCATCACGACACCGCCCGGCGAGATCATCGAGGGCACCGGCGGGATACTGCGCAGGACCCTCGCGCCCAAGGCCAACGGGCGACACGTGTGGGCCGAGGACACCGCCACCGGCAAGCGCCGCAACCTGACCTATGAGGAAGAAGAAGCGTTCTGGGGCTTCGCCGTGATCGAGGTCCTGAGACTCACCGGCATCCGCTGCGAAGAGCTCCTGGAACTCACCCACCACGGCATCACCGAGTACCGGCTGCCCACGACCGGCGAGCTCGTCCCGCTGCTGCAGATCGCCCCGAGCAAGACCGATACGGAAAGACTTCTCCTGGTCAGCCCCGAGCTGGCCGACGTCCTTTCGGCGATCATCAGCCGGCTCCGCGGCCCCGGCGGCGACGTCCCGCTGACCGTCTCCTACGACGTCCGGGAACGGGTCTGGAACCCTGCGATGCCGCTGCTGTTCCAGCGGTCCATCGGCAGCGAGAACCGGGCATTCACCCCCAGCGCGGTCCGCAAGCTGCTCATCAACGCGCTCGCCGCGACCGGCCTGACCGACGCCGCCGGCGACCCCCTCATGTTCTCCCCGCACGATTTCCGCAGGATCTTCGTGACCGACGCCATCATGAGCGGCCTGCCGCCCCACATCGCCCAGGTCATCTGCGGGCACAAGAACATCGGCACCACGATCGGCTACAAGGCCGTCTACCCGGCCGAGGCGATCGAGGCCCACCGGGCGTTCATCGCCCGCCGCCGCGCCACCCGGCCCAGCGAGGAATACCGTACTCCCACCGACGAAGAATGGGACGCCTTCCTCGCCCACTTCGAAAAGCGGAAAGTCTCGGTCGGCACGTGCGCCCGCGCATTCGCCTCACCCTGCGTCCATGAACACGCATGCGTCAGGTGCTCGCTCCTGAGACCGGACCCCGCCCAGCGCGGACGGCTCGAGGAAATCCGGGCCAACCTGCACGACCGCATCGCCGAGGCCGAACGCGAAGGCTGGCCCGGCGAGATCGAGGGACTCAAGGTCAGCCTCGCCGGCACCGAGGACAAGCTCGCCCAGATCCAGGCGGCCCTGCGCCGGCAGGGCGAGGCGGTCCAGCTTGGCCTGCCTGCGTTTCCTGACATCGTTACCAGCAGCGCCGCACCGGATCGGCAATGAGAAAAACCGGACAACTCAGTACAAATGCCTAAGTTCAGAGAAACAGGCGTTTTCGTGCGCGCATGGGGTTCCGTAGGCGCGGCCGCAGTCGCCGAGGGCGACTTTCCGGCGGGCGAAGTGGCCGCGGAATTCGTTCCATTCGGCGTCGGTGACGGGCCGGTATTCGTCGGCTGGGCGCAGGGCGCGGCGGCGGGCGATGAAGTCCCGGTGGGCGTTGATGGCCTGCTGGGGATAGATCGTGTTGTAGTTCATCGTGACGTTGATGTCCTTGTGGCCGGCGAGCAGCTGGCAGATGTGCGGCGGCATGCCGTTGGAGATCGCCTCGGTGATGAAGATCCGCCGGAAGTCATGGGGCTGCATGGTGAGCGGCTGCCCGGTGACGTCGGTGATCCCGGCTGCGGCCAGGGCTTTCTCCAGGAACAGCCGGACCGCGCTGTATGGGATCGGCCGGTTCTCCACGCCGAAGCGGCGCTGGAACAGCAGCGGCACGGTGGCGTCGTCGAACTTCCGCTCATGGCGGTCGTAACGGCGCACGCAGGGAACCGCGCCGGTGGCGTCACGGATCCGGGAGATGACCGCGCTGAGCACGCTGGTGAGCACCGGGCTTATTACGACCAGGCGCTCCTGGTCAGTCTTGGACGGGACGATGTGCAGCAGCGGGATTACCTCACCGGTGCCGTCGTCCCGGTACTGGATCAGGCTGTGGTGGGAGATCTCGCCGAGCTCTTCAACCCGGATGCCTGTCTCGTTGAGGGTTTCGGTGCACGCCCAGGTCCAGAATGCGTTGTCTTCAGCTGCGGTGAGATCGGCACGCACGCCGCTGGCAGGGTCTTCGGCCCACACGTGGACCGCTTGCCTGCCGGCTGAGGTGACCGTCCGGCGCAGCGTGGCGCCACCGGAGGTGAACAGCTCACCGGGCGCCGCGGCGGCCGCGGCGGCGAGGCGTCCGGGCGTGGCCGTGCGCTGGGCGCGGACGTGGGCCAGCAGCGCGGGCATCGCGGGGAGCCGTTCGCGGGTCCGCTGGTCCATCCGTGACTTGCGCTGGGTTTTGGTCTTCCGCAACGCGACGGCGGTTTCCTTGACCGGGTTGGGTGCCGCCCAGGCGGCCCAGCGGCCAGGGTCATCGGCAGCCCACTGGGCGATGTCGGCATAGAACGTACGGACGGTGACCAGCAGCTGGTCGGCGTTGATCCGGGGTTCGGTAGCGCTGCCGGGGTGCTCGCCGGCCCGGCCGGCTTGACCTTGATGCGCTGTTTCCATGCGGTGGCGGCCCCGGCGCTCAGCGCCAGCGAGTCGATGCCCGGATGGTGCACTTCCAGGTCGCGCCAGAACAGCCGGCCCAGATCGTCGGCCAGGCGGCGCAGCGTGGAGAAATCCAGGGCAGGCTGCCGCTCGGCCAGGTAGGTGACCAGCAGGTCTCGCACTGGGCGGCACTCGATGCCGCACTTGCCGACCAGTTCCTCGATGGCAGGCTGCCCCCGCCAGCGGACCATCCGGATCGTCGGCGGGGCCGAGGCCTCCAGCATCCCGGCCGCGTGCAGCAGCTGGTAGAAGTACGGGCTCCGGGCCTGCCATGAGCTGGATGTCCCGGCTGCTGCGGTCAGCAGCTCCAGGCAGTCACCGGCACAGACGCTGGCGACACCGCCGCCTTTGGCGGCCACGATCGCCGCGATCCGGTGCAGCGCAACTCCGGTGGCCGCCAGGTTGACGGGCGTGGCCTGAGCACGTGCGGACACGGCGGCGAAACCGGAGGGATCACGGACCCGAGCCAGCTCGGCCGCCAGGAACTTGGGGGTCCGGGAGCCAATCAGCCAGGCCAGGCCCGGCCGCAGCACGTCGGCGGCGATCAGGCTCAGCAGGCCCGGCGCCACCGCGTGCTGATCACGCTGGCGCGGTTTGCCCTCGCTGCCGTGCAGGTTCCACGCCAGCGGCAGCAGCCGCCAGTCGGCGGCCGGATCGGCCTCGGCGCCCGCAGCGAGCCAGCGATCCTGCCAGGTGCCACCGGGCTGGTCCTCCAGCCAGCCCAGCACGATCGCCATACCGCGGCGGCGGGCTCGTTCCGGGGCACTGCCGGTCTTGGCGGACGGCGCGGCGATCAGGTGGCCCCACACCTGATCGCGGCCCATCAAGGTCACCGGCCAGGCAGCAGGGACCGCCCGGGGCGGGAACCGGCCCAGCAGTTCCCGGTCATCGATCTTCCTGCGACCCGGCCCGCGGGCGGTGCCAGTGACCGCTGCGGACTGCGCGGTCACCTGGCCGGCGGCGGTCACGACCCGTCCGTGCCGAACAGGATGCGCAGGCTGGCGGGGTCATATACCGGTGCGGCGCCCGGCTCCGCGCACGGCGCGGCCGTCGCCGGCGCGGCCTGGCCGCGGCGCTGGAAGTACGCGACAGCAGAGGCGATGACATCCTCGGGCAGCGGGTTCAGGTAGACCTGCGTGGTGGACAGATGCCGGTGACCCAAGATCCACTGGATGTCGGTGAGCAGCATCTTCGGGTCACGGGCCATTCTGTATGCCGCAGTGTGCCGCAGATCGTGCAAAGAGTAATCGGCGCCGAGCACCGCGCCCGCCCGGGTGAACATCATCCGCGCCGCATCGTAGGTCAGCTGCCGGTACGGCGGCCGCAGCGTCCACCACAACGGATCATCGGCAGCGAAGGTGACCTTGCCCTGCAGCCGGTGCTGATACAACGCCAGGTAAACGAACGCATCCGGGCAGGCGGGCAGCTCCTGGATCGCCCGGGAGCCCTTGCGGACCACGCTGATCACCTGACGGGCCGGGTCAGGGTCGCCGGCTGCTGAGCCCAGCAGCTCCGCTGCCCGCGCCCCGCTGGACACCCAGAAAGCCACCAGCGCCCGGTCACGATCCGAACGCAGCGCCGCGAACACCTTCGTGAACATGTCATCGGGGATCTGCCGCGGCAGCCTGCGGGCCAGCTTGGGCCGGTACAAGCCGGCGCGCTCGGACCTGAAGGGGTCCATCGGGTTGTGGTGCGGATGAGCCCGCCCGTGGCGGGCCAGCGGGAACGGGTTCACCATCGGCCCGGATCCGGCGTCCAGGTGAAACTCATAGAACGTGCGGATCACCGTCTCGCAGTGCGCCACTGTCGATGCCGCATACCTGCGGCCCGGGGCGGACTTGCCGGTCACCGGGTTCACCGCCCCCGGATCCGGCCGCGGCGCCGGAGGATCGCCGGGTCGCCGCCAATGCGGGCGGGCCGGCTTGTCGGCCAGCTGAAGCCAGCGGCAGAAGTCCCGCGCCTCGGCCCGGGTCGCCTGATCCCACGGCACCGAGATCGCCCACAGGAACCGGAACCAGCGCAGCAGGGCCTTGCAGTACGACTTCAGTGTCGCCTCGGACCGGCCCGATGCCTGCAACTCCGCCAGGAACGCGCTTACCGGTTCCACCACCGCCCCGGCCGCGTCGGCCAGCCGCCACGGCACGAATACGTCCCCGGTGTCCTGCACCGACCCGGTCAGCGGAACCACCAGTGCCGCAAGGTCACGCGGCGCATCCCCGTCTGAGATCACGGTCCGAGACGGTAGCCGCCAGACCGTCCTCACATCGCTCAAGCCTGAAAGATCAACCCCAAGTTCGGTCAATAGGGGACACGCTCCGGCTCCTGTTCGCGTGGATCCGCGAGCAGTCCGGCACCCGCCCGTCAGACCTCGACTTCGCCGACATCGACGCCGCGACGGTCAGCGGCTTCCTCTCCATGCTCGAGGACGAGCGGCACAACACGAGCCGGACCCGCAGCCAGCGGCTCGCCGCCATCCACTCCCTCTACCGTCACGCGGCCCTCGGGCACCCCGAGCACGCCGCCCTCATCGCCCGGGTCCTGGCCATCCAGCCGCGCAGGCCGTCCCGCAAGACGGTCGCCTGGCTGACCGCAGGCGAAGCCGACGCCCTCCTAGCCGCCCCCGACACCGGCACCTGGACCGGCCGCCGGGACCGCGTCCTGATGCTCCTCATGCTCACCAGCGGTCCCCGGGTATCAGAGATCACCCGCCTCACCTGGGCTGACGTCACCCTGGACAAGCCTGGAGCCCGCGTCCTCTGGCACGGAAAAGGCCGGAAGGAACGGCTGAGCCCGCTCCAGCAGCCCGCCGTTACCGGACTGCGGCAGTGGCACCGCGAGAACCCCGCCGGCCCCGGCAGTTTCGTGTTCACCGCCCGCGGCACCACCAGGAAGATGAGCACCGACGCCGTCGCGGAGCGCATCAAGGTCCACGCAGCAGCAGCAGCAGCGGCATGCCCCGGGATCGCCGCCAAGAACGTCACCCCCCATGTCCTGCGGCATTCTTTCGCGATGAAACTGCAATCCGCAGGCGTCGGCGGGCCGTCCATCGCCCTCATGCTCGGCCACGAATCCCCCGCGTCGTCACGTCCCTACCTGCACGCGGACCTCGAGCTCAAGCAGAAGGCACTCGACCGAACCGCTCCGCCGCACACCCGGACTGGCCGCTACACGCCCCCCGACAAGCTCCTCGCCTTCCTCGAAAGCCTGTGAGACTATGCCGCACTATGCGGCGAGGGCACCGCCCTGACCAGCGGCGGGACCGCCGCAGACCGCGGACATCGGCATAACCGCGTCATCGGGATAATTGTCCAGCGGCAGCTGGGGCAGGTCCTGGTGGCGGGCCAGCCCGTCCCATTCGTTATTCAGCGTGGCGATGACCTTGGCGGCGGCCGGGTGCAGCAGGCCCTTGGCGGCGTCGCCGGCCTGGAGTATGCGGTGCGCGTCGATGTCGGTGAAGGCCCGCTGCCAGCGGCCGGCGGCATCCTCGTGGGCCTCGGTGCCCGGTGTGGTGGCCGCGAGCGCATGGTGGGCCCGGTACAGCACTGCGATCCGCTCGGTCCACGCGTCGCACCAGTCGCCGAGCGCCTCGGGGTGAGCGGCCCCGGCCCGCAGGAAATACCGCCGGATATGAGCAAAGCACCACAACGGGTCGACGCCGTCGATGAGGGCCAGCGACTGGTAGGCCTTGTGGAAGTCCGAGGAGATGACCAGGCGGCGGCAGGCCTCCAGCGCGGCCTGCTCCCGGTCGATGCCGAGCTGGCCGGCGGCGACCTGGGCGGAGCGGGAGGTATCCATCACGAACACGGTGGTGGCGTCGGTGACGAAGACCCATAGCCACCACCGGTGGCCGTCCTTGCCGTCGACGTCTTCGAACACCTGCCAGCTGGTTTCGTCGGCGTGCACATGCCCGGCGGTCCGGCCGTGCGCGGCGATCGCCTCCGCCCACGGCGCGATCAGCGGCGCGACCTGCTTCAGCGCCCCGCACAGCGTGCCCGGGGCCACGTCGAACCCGTCGGCGGCCAGCGCCTGCACGATCCGGTGCACCGGCCGGCCCAGCACATGTTTCTCATACGCCAGCCGCGCCAGGAACCCGGCGGTGAACAGGCCCTTCGGCACCGGCCTGGCCGCCGGCGGCGCGCAGACCGTCGCGGGCCCCGGATGAGAACACCGCCGCCGGTAGCGGCGCCGCCGCCACACGATCCGGGTGATCTTCACCTGCCAGTCGATCTGCTCGCTGTCCTCGGTGCCCGGGAACTCAAACGGCTCCCCGCATTCGGCGCAGCACCGCTGGCCGGCCTCCACATCGATGACCCGCTCCTCGGTCTCCAGATGCGAATAGTCCCGCCGCCCGTGACCAGGCCGGCCCGGCCGCTGCCCCCGCTTACCCGCGCCGCCGGGGCGGTCAGCCCGCTCCCGGCCGTTCCTCCGCGAGGGCGAGCCGCCCTTCTCCGACGACGAGCCGAACAGCAACCCGCTCAGCGTCGTTACGCTCTCCTGCAGCCCGGCCACCTGCCCGGCCAGCTCGGCCACCCGTGCGGTCAGCCCGGCACTCTCCGCCCGCAGTTCCGCCACCAGCGCCTCGGCCCGCCCGGCGCGGACACGCCAGTAACCGACATCAGCATCCTCATCGATCACCGGCACCGGAAACACATGATCCAGCACACACCGCTACACCAGCGACGTCACGCACCAAACCCGGCGTGTCGCGACCCAGGCGCGCCCCCGCCCCACGGGATCACCGATTACTTACACCACCGGCACCGGCGGCACCCAGACCCTGAACGTGTCCGGGAGTCGCCGGTTCATCCGCATGTACGGCACCGTTGGGGCTACCCGGTATAGCTAATCCATATACGAGTTCCAGGCTATCAAGTATTACAGTTGCTGTTTCTCGGTCAGTGACCGTGCTGAAGCCCAGCGTGGTGCTTGATTCCCATTGGCTCGGCTACATGTCGTCACCCCTTTCCGGTCGGCCGGGTTCAGTCGGCGAGCGCTGCGAGACGGGCGGAGTAGTGGTGCCAGCGGGCGCGGGCCTGATGGCGTCGCCGCCATGCTGACCAGCGGAGATGGAAGGCGAGGCGGGCGCGGGTGAGGAGTCCTTGCTTCCAGTCGCGGGCGAGGCGCGTGATCTTGCTGGTCTCGGCGTGCGACAGCGTGATCGGCGGGATGCCGGGCGGGCACGGAAGCCCGCCGGTGGCGGGCAGCGGCGCGTCACCCGTGTGGATCTGCAGGTCATCGGGGTTCACGGCCGGTTCCTCCGGAACGGGAGCGGTGCCGGGGACTGCCGGCGTTGCCGCGGGGAGGACGCGGCATCCGGTGAGGGCGGCCCGGGCGGCGGCGGTACGCAGCTGGGCGAGGGCGGTCAGGGCGGTGTGCCGGTTGATCGCGTTCCAGGTGCGGGCCTGGGACTGGTCCCAGCCGAAGGCGTCTTTCCCGGTCCGGAAAGTAGTTTCCACTGGCCAGCGGCTTCCCGCTATGGTGATGAAATAGGTCAGGGTCGCGGGCCTGCCTTCCGCCGCGTGGCAGAGGTAATACGTGTACTGGTTCTTCCCGCGGTCCGGCAGGCGGCGGATCAGCAGGAGCTCCCGGGGGTCCTTCGTGCCGAGCAGCGCCCAGTCCGCGTAGCGCGGGCCCTTCGTGCCGTTGCCGGCTGACCGCCGCTCGAACACCGCCTCGGAAACGGCCTGGTCAGCGCGGGTCACCTTGTTCCTCGCGAACGTGACCTGGTAGTCGCAGGGGATGATGACGACGTAGGACAGGCCCAGGCCGCGGAGCGCGGCCCGGAAATCGCCGGACCGGCCGTAGACCTCGTCGGCCGCGGCCCACAGCACCCGGAGCCCGCCCGCCACCAGGCGCCTCACCTGCGCGATGGCCAGCTCAGGCTTGGTGGCGAACGCCAGGCTCTCCGGGATCCCCGCCTTCTCCCGGCGTCCCGGGTCCTTCGCCCAGCAGGCCGGCATGTACGCGTCGAAGTCGGCCCAGGCCTGCCCTGACGCGGTGACCAGCGCGGAGAAGACCCAGGTCACGCAGTTCTCGATCTTCCCGGTCACCCCGGCATGCTGCGGCGCCACGCAGGCAGCCGAATTGCCCTTGCGCAGGTCAGCGGTCTCGTCAATGGCCAGCCCCGGCCCGATCCCGTCGCCGGGATCGCCGCCGAGGACGTCCTGGGCCAGGCCGGGCAGCAGATCCCGCAGGTCCTCCCACCGCCACCTGCTCCTGCCCAGCAGGCCCTGCATCCGGTACGGAAGCCCGTGACCTGCCCTTTCCGCCAGCTCCCAGCAGTTCGCCCGCGTGTCCCGCGCCAGCGACCGGACATAGTCCAGCGCCGTCGCGATGGTGCCGCGCCGCCGCATCACCCGGGCCAGCAGGCCGATGACCAGCGCGTCCGCTCTCTCGTCACAGGCCGCGGCATCCTCTATGCTGGCCACCGCGGCCGTGGCCTCGTTGTTTTGTATTTCCACAAAATCAAGGGAACGAGCCACGGCCGTCTCGCGCATCAGCACCGCCGGCCTGTGCCCTAATCGAGACACCAGCCCCAGCAGCCACTCACGTAACCGCGAGCTGCAGCACACCCGTCACCGAAAACATTGCTGGCGAACACTCACCGTGAAACGGCAACTGTAATACAAGCCCGATGTAGGGTCAAGGCTAGTTGGACATGCATTTTGTCAAATTCCAGCGGGTTTTCTGAGCTGAACATTATCTATGCGTCTTAAATGGCCTACTTCGCTTACCTCGTCTGGCGATGGCATCCGAGTAGGCACAGAGGGTCTGAGCGGCCAGCCGCTTATTGTTTATCACATCAAGATCCAGCGTCTCAGGCCGAGTAGTCGCGGCAGCCACCAATGCAGCGCGTAGAGCATCCTCTGGTGTTCCATCGCAGAGCCATACCCATTCACCTCCGAATACATCGCGCAAATTTCGGTTTGCTGGAGTGTCATTCAGTACTGCAGGCCTACTTAGAGAAAGCGTCAGGTGGGCCACCCCCGAGTTTAGAGCGCTCCGGGCCATATTGGGCATGAGGACAACATCCGCTATCGCGAAGATGGTCGGTACTTCGTCGTCATGGATGAAGCGAAGTAGCAGGTGAACATCCTTGGAGTCACCAGCTTCCTTCTTGATGACTTCCGCGATTTCCGAATCCATCGGACGGCCTGCTATCACGAGCTGCGGTCGGGGTTCAGGCAACTGCCGCCAGGACCGTATTATACGGGGCAAATTTTTATACGGGCGTATCAGCCCAAAACAGAGGAGGACAGGTCGATGATCGAGCTTGAGCCCCTTGCGGAGGATCGCGGCCTCTGGCGGAGCCGTGTAGTAGTCTCGGTAGTGACCATGTGGCACTACTACTGTTGGAACTCCCGCCAGTTGGGGATGCCGTTCAACAAGCAATGATGTCGCCCCTTTGCTGAAGGAAATTAGGAGGTCGACCTGGGAAATAAAGAACCTATTGTAGGCTCGCCAAAGCCGAGGGCGAGAAAGCTCGTGAGGCTCCAGGTCGTGCCCTGTCCATACGAGAACTGCACCACGACGGCGCGCGAGCCACAGGAGACCCAAAATGGCAGCAGCATCGAGCGGCGCAATCCAAGGACGTCGCCAGCGAATAAACCATTCGGGAAAATGGATATGAATCACATCGGGTCGGCTCAGAAGACTTTTCTTCTTATAGTAAGGACTGATCTTAACGCCGTGCCTCATTACTTCGCTAAAGAGCAGCAATAGAGAAGGATTGTCAGTCAACTTATCCGGTCCAGGGCTCATCAGCACCTGAAGCACCCTCTCCTGCGAGCGCTTTCTAATGCGGTTCTTGCGATCCACCTACACACCTTCTCAGGCCTTGACTACGTACGGATGGGAAGTCAATATTTGATCAAGCCCGGCTGGTCTGATCGATGAGGCTGCTATGAACGGAACCGTAACTCACCGGACTGGTCGGAGCCTTGCTGTGACAGGCCGATTACAGAAGCGAATGAGTTGGCGCGGCGCTCCCAGGTATGCCTGGCGGCGAATGCTATGCATTGGCTGGCTCTGGTAGGGTCTTTTGTCACGACGCCGGGGAAGCCGCCGCCCGCCGCAGGGAGACTGTCGCTCGCCGCGATTCGGCGAATGGCATTGACAAAGTCAGCGCTGTTGCTTGCGAGCATCATGATACGGTCGGCCCATCGAGCCTGTTCTCCACGAGTGAGGTCAGCACGCAACCAGCGGCCCGCCGGAATGTCCGTACTGACCACTGGTACACCCGCGCCAAGATATTCGAGCGTCTTCAGCGGAAACGATGCCCGGTTGAATGGTGTATCCCGATACGGTGTAATCCCGATATCGATAGCAGCCAGATATGACGGCACCGCCTCAGCTGGGGCTGGGCCTGTATAACAGACGTGCGATCTGTTGACCAGTTCTTTAAACCGTTGCGGTTCCCACCGCGGATCCAGCGGGCCGACAATCAAGAGCGAAAATCCGGCGTCGGCGATTGCATTCAGGACCGACAGGTCGATCCGATCAGATAGCTGCCCTATGAGACCTACAACCGGCTGAGGCAGACCCATCGGCTCAGGCCGAGCAGCCCGCTCGCCGGCCTTGATCGGCCAGCAGCCGTTAGGGATAACAACAGGGCTGGCGCCGAAGCCTGCCCACCGCTCTGCAAGCTGCGGCGAAACCGCCACCACCACATCCGCCTGGCCCACAATTCGGATTTCCTGCCGTATCTGGTGGTTCACGGATAGGCCCATAAGCTCGGCTCCAGCCACATAGTCGTCGGTACCGTAGAAAACATTTACGACGTTACCGCCCCAGGAACCGAGGAGGTCACCAGGATAGGTCGCCACTACGGCAAACGGCTGGATGGCAAGTCGGCGCAAAGCCCACCTAGTCTGCAGGCGCACAAGTGCGGCCGTCGTCACTCGCGGGCCAGGCCGACTCCACCCCGGCATGGCCTTTGGCGTTAGGCGAGTGACTTGGCGATTTACGACAGAGATTTCCGGTCTGAGAGAATAATGAGTCGCGCTGCGTCGCAAAGCCGCCGTAACTGGTGAGACTGGCGGATCGACCCAAAGAATACGGGCATGGCACGCCATTGCTGTCACCATGTGCCGATCGGTACCACGGATACCATCCCATGACACACCCGCCAGCCAGACCAGATAGTGCTTCTCTTCAGTCAAAGGATCTCCTCGTTGGGGATGCTTTCCGCAACGCCGCCCGGGCCGGGCATGTTAGCTATCCGGCACCGGACGTTGCCTTCACGGCTGGATGCCCGAATCCTGGTCATGGCGGTGCGGATACCGCCGTCGGACGACGGCGTCGAATATAGGCAGCGGGCCCGTCGTGTCCAGGTAGGCAGGCCATGGCGGCAGTGCGACCCGCGTCAGGGCCGGCCAGCGGGCCTCATCGGGCCAGCGTTCGGCCGGGCCTGCCGTCTCGGTCCCGGCCCCCAGCGGATCCTGGGCGTCAGTGCTCCCCGGTGCGTGCCAGGGACCGGGCCCGGATGCCCGGGCGTCAGAGGCGGCTGAGCAGACTGGGGTGCTACTTGGGACGACCAGGACTTCCGAGGCGGCTGAGGCGGCTGAGGCGGCCCCCTCGCCGCGACCCTGCCACAGCCGGATGAGCCCGGCCCGCATCCGGACGACAAGCAGGCCGACGACGGCAAGCCCCGCCACGCCGCTGACCGCGAGCGCGGCCAGGTCGCTCGGCAATACCCGCGCCGCGCCCGCCGCGGCGAGGCCCGCTGCCGCGGCACCGGCCAGCGGAAGCCGCAGGCGAGAGCCCAGCACGCGCCGCCGGATGCCCACCCCCCTCAGCTCGTGCAGGTACCACGGCAGGATCACGCAGCTGGCGACCGCGGCCTCGGCCACGCCGACGCCGACGATTCCGGCGAGGTGGGCGCCAGCGATCAGCGCGGGGAGCAGCGCCAGGAGCCAGCCAAGCTGAACGGTAAACACGACGCGGGTCCTGGCCAGCACCACGAAGTAGTCGTAGGCCAGCTGGAAGAAAATCGTCAGTGCGGCGAGCAAGGACAGCCACAGCAGTACCCGGGAGGCAGGCATCCAGCGCGCGCCGTAGGCGAATTTGATCAGCGGCGTGGCCGCCCCCCCGATCACCAGGCATACGGGCAGGGCCACGGAGCAGAGCAGCGCCGCCGCCGACAGGAAGGCTGTGCGCATGGCCGCATGATCATGCTGAAGGCGCGCGAACGCGGCAGGCGCGACATTGCGGACCGGCAGCGAGAACATGCTGACGGGCCAGGTGGCGAGGTTCAGCGCGAGCACGTAGAAGCCAAGGGCGGTGGCGCCGAGCACGCGGCCCACCACGAGCTGGTCCACGTTGGTGACGGCGAACACTACGACCGTCGACCCGGCCAGCGGCGCCCCGTAGCGCAGCAGCGCGCGGGCCCTGGCCCGGTCGAAGCCGAACCGCAGCGGCTCGGGCGAGAACGTTATGTACAAGACCGCGGCCGCCACCGCACCGGTGATCCGGCCCACGGCCAGGCTCATCGCACCCAGCCCGGCCCAGGCCAGGCCGATGGATACCAGGGCGCCGAGCCAGCCGTTGACCTGGTCCGCGATCATCCTGCGGTCTTGGCGGAAGCTCCGGTCCAGCAGCCCGACCGGCGCGCAGACCAGCCCGTCGAGCACGACGCTGAGGGCCAGAACGCGGATGATCCCGGCGGCCGCCGGCGCCCCCATCGCCGAGGCGTATGCGGGCGCGGCGAGGAAGCAGACGGCATACATGGCGGCGCTGCCCGTCACGGCGATGGTGGCGACGGTCGGCGCGATCTCGGCCGGATCGCCCGGCCAGCGGACGATAGCCAGGCTAACCGACAGGTCGTTGAGGCTCAGCACGGCCAGCAGGGCCACCCACGCGACGGCGTAGGTGCCGAACGCATGCGGGCCGAGCATCCTCGCCAGCACAACCCCGATCCCGACCGTGCCAAGCTTGCTCAGCGCAGTACTGATGAAGGTCCAGCCAAGTGCCCGGGCTGCCGTGGCCGCCAGGGTGGTCTTCCCGGCCGGCCCGGAGCCGTCCGCAGGCCGCATGTGCCGTCGCCACGCAGCACGGAAACGGACGCGGGACCAATGCCTCCGGCCGCCCCTCCCGGCGCTAGCGCCGCGGCGGCTCAGCTGCCCGCGGCCAGGAATGCCGCACAAGCGACGTGAACCTTAAATGCGAAATACTGAATGAAGGCCTCTATTGCGGCATTCTTACCCGCGGCCGGTCCGGGCCGCGGGTAGTCGGCATCCATGGCCGCCGACCTAGCAGAGAACATGCCTCAGTCTCCTTCTGTTTACGGATACCTAATGCCAGGTGGCGCGATATACATCCAGCCGCGACATTATTCGCTTTATCCGGAGAAGACGAAGCCGAAATCACGCCGACGGATAGTGCTGCGCCGTAGGCTTGCTAATGTATACCCTGCTAGACGCCCAGGGACCTAACCTCCCCGAATCTTATGTTCAGACCAAAGATCAGATCCCGCAGGGCTTCACGTTATTCCTGACGATAACGGACACATCGGCGTTTGATTCGGAAAGGAACCATTCCGTTGACTGAGCGAGCCTTTCGCGTTCTGCGGCGTATAGCTGGCGGACGGGACCGGGACGCTGTGGGGGAATTTGCGGCATGAGCGTATCCGACAGTGCGGTCGAGACCGGCATGCGCGTGCCGACCGACAGGAATACCGTCATCCCGGGCACGAAGGCGTGGACGAGCGCCTACCTTCGCCGGGCGGCGCTGGCCGACTGGACGTGCGCCCTGGCGGCCGGCGCCCTGGCGGCCAGGGTCCGTTTCGGAGGCCAGGCCTACCTGCCGCTCACCTACCTCAGCCTCACGTGCGGGCTGCCCGTCGCGTGGTGGATGTCAGTGCTGCTGGCCGGCGGGTATGACACCCGGTTCATCGGGCTCGGCTCCGATGAGTTCCGCCGGATCCTTAGCGCAGCGGTCAACCTGACCGCGGGCGTGGCCGTTGTTTCCTACGCGGCCAAGCTCGACCTGGCTCGCGGGTACATGGCGGTCGCCCTGCCGTCCGCGACCGTCATGGACCTGGCGGCCAGGTACCTGCTACGCAAGCGCCTGCACAGACGGCGCGTCCGGGGCTGGTGCGTGCGGGGAGTCGTCGCGGTGGGCCATGCGGCAGCAGTGGATCGTCTGGTCACCGTGCTGCGCCGGGACCCATACCACGGCCTTGCGGTGGTCGCCGCCTGCCTGGTCGACGCGCCGGAGGGTGCCGGGCCTGACGGCGCGGCAGGCGTGCCTGCAGCCCGCGTGCCCGTGGCCGGCGTGCCCGTGGCCGGCGGCCTGTGCGGCGTCACAGCGGCCGTGAGCCGGTTCGGCGCGGATACGGTTGCGGTGCTGGCCTGCCCCGAGATAGACGGCGGGCGCCTGCGCGAGCTGGCATGGGAACTCGAGAAGACCGGCACCGACTTGTTCGTCGCGCCAACCCTGCTCGATGTGGCCGGCCCGCGGACGACCATCCGCCCCGTGGCCGGGCTGCCGCTGCTGCACGTGGACCATCCGGAGCTGGCCGGGACCAGGCAAGCCGTCAAGAGCGTGTTCGATAAGGCCGGCGCCGCCCTGGCTCTGCTCGTGCTTGCGCCCTTGTTCGCTGTCATCGCGATTTCAATCAGGCTCGCCGATCACGGCCCGGTGCTGTTCCGCCAGACCAGGATCGGCAAGAACGGCCAGGGCTTCACCCTCTACAAGTTCCGGACCATGGTGCCAGATGCCGAACAGCGCAAATCCCAGTTTGCCACCTATAACGAGGCGAACGGGGTCCTGTTCAAGATCCGCAGGGACCCACGTGTCACCCGCCCGGGCGCCTGGCTGCGCCGCTGGTCACTTGATGAGCTGCCACAGCTCATCAACGTGCTGATCGGCGACATGTCCCTGGTCGGCCCCAGGCCGGCCCTGCCGGACGAGGTGGCCAGCTATAGCGGCCACATGCGGCGCAGGCTCGTGGTCAAGCCGGGCATGACCGGCCTGTGGCAGGTCAGCGGCCGGTCAGACGTGTCGTGGGAGGAAGCAGAACGGCTCGACCTGCGCTATGTGGAGAACTGGTCGCTCGCCCTGGACCTGCAGGTCCTCTGGAAGACGGGATCTGCGGTCATCCGAGGCTCCGGTGCCTACTAGCCGACGAGCACGTAGTGAGCGCCCGCATGTCCTGATCCTGGTCCAGAATCTTCCCGTGCCATTCGACCGGCGGGTCTGGCAGGAGGCTCTGGCCCTCGTCGCCGCCGGATACCAGGTGCATGTCGTCTGCCCGCGGGCCAGGGAGCATCCCCTCCGCCGCGAGACGCTCAGCGGGGTGCGCATCTACCGCTACCGATCCGGCCCCGAGGCGCGGCGGCTGGCGGGCTACCTGATCGAGTACGCGGTTGCGATCGGGGCTCAGCTCCGCCTCGCACTCACGATCCGCGCCAGGTACCGCATCGGCATCGTGCAGATCTGCAACCCGCCCGACCTGCTCTTCCTGGCTGCCCTGCCGCTGGTCGCGCTCGGGTCGCGCCTGATCTATGACCACCATGACGCATGCCCGGAGCTGATGATCGCGAAGGGCCACCGGGAGGACGGCCGGGCCTTCCGGCTAGCCAGGCTGCTCGAGCGCCTCACCTACCGCTGTGCGGACGTGTCGATCGAGACCAACGAGAGCTATCGCGATATCGCTCTCGGGCGCGGCGGGATGTCGCGCGAGGACGTATTCGTGGTGCGATCCGGGCCGGAGATCACCAGGTTCGTCGGCGCGCGGCCGGACGAGAAGTGGCGCCGCGGCCGGAGATACCTGGTCGGCTACGTGGGCGTGATGGGCCGCCAGGATGGCCTGGATTACCTGATTGACGCCGCCCGGATGATCATCACGGACCTGCTGCGCCCGGATATCCAGTTCGTGCTCGTGGGCTCGGGTCCCGAACTGCCGCGGCTGCGTGAGCGGGTCAGGTCGCTGGGCCTGGATGATCAGGTAGTCCTCACCGGACGGCTGTCAGATTCCGATCTCGGCACCGTGCTCGCGACCGCGGACGTCTGCGTCAACCCGGACGAGGCCAACCGGATGAACGATATCTCCACGATGAACAAGATCATGGAATACATGGCACTCGCGAAGCCGATAGTCCAGTTCGACCTGCACGAGGGGCGCGTCTCCGCCGGCGAGGCGAGCCTGTACGCGACGCGCAACGACGCGGCCTCATTCGCCAAGTGCATTGTCGAACTCATCGACGATCCCGAGGCGCGGGCCCGGATGGGGCAGCTCGGCGCCCGGCGGCTGCGGAGCTCGCTGAGCTGGGAGTCGCAGGTCCCGAGGCTGCTCGCCGCCTACGAGCGGGCCGCGGCCAAGCGCAAACGCTGCTAAGAGCGGCCTCCGACGCCCAGCAGCGCAACGATCTTGAAACAGTTGCTGTCGGGCAGCGGCAGGCCGACCGAGGTTACCCGGGGCGGGCGGGCTGTGGCCATTTACCGGCATCAAGCGCGACGGCTGGGCTCAGCAGGCCCGGGACGGACCAAGGCGGCTCAGGCGCCCCGCGCAAGGTCCTCGGCGTCATGCTCGCTCGGGCGTCAGTTTCTCACGTTATCTGGACGTCGGCTGGGCCTGTTTGGTCGTCCTGGGCTCGGGGACCTGGCGCGGAAGGCCGGGCACCAGGCGGGACCCGACCCGGACGAGCGTCTCCGCCTGGTGGGCCGCCATGGGCATCGCCAGCAGGTAACCCTGCCCGAACCGGCAGCCCATCGTGGTCAGCAGGTCCCGCTGGACCTCGGTTTCGATACCCTCGGCGATGACCTCGAGCTGGAGCGTCCTCGCGATCTGGACGATGCCCTCGGCGAGGGCCAGCCGCTGCTCGGAGACGGCGATCCCGTCCACGAACGACTTGTCCAACTTCAGCACGTCGATCGGCAGCTCCCTCAGGTAGCTGAGGCAGGAGTACCCGGTGCCGAAGTCGTCGATCGCCAGCTTCACGCCGATGGCCTTCAGCTCAGCGAGGTCGGCGTGCACCCGCTCGTCCCGGCGCAGCAGTACGCTCTCGGTCAGCTCGAGCATGAGCGTGCCGGGCTCGAGCCCCGACGCGTCGAGGATCCGGCGCACGCTGTCGACGAAACCGGGCGCGCTGAACTGCCGGGCCGACACGTTCACGCTGACGTGCAGACCGCGAGGGACCCCGCCGTCATCGGGGGCCCGGCCCTGGCGCGGGTCGCCGCGCGGATCCCGGCGCCATCGCGCGGTGTCGGCGGCCGCCCGGGTCAGCACCCAGGAGCCGAGCGGCACGATCTGGCCGGTCTCTTCGGCCAGGGCGATGAACTGGCCGGGGTGCATCGTCCCCCACTGCGGATGCGGCCACCGGACCAGCGCCTCGAACCCGGCCAGCTCCCCGCTGATGAGAGTGACGATCGGCTGATAGGCCAGCGTGAACGCGGAGCGGGCCACCGCTTCCTCCAGCGCAGCCTGCAGCTCCCGCCGCCTGACCAGCCCGGCGCTGAGTACCGGCTGGTAGCGGCGCCACTGCCGTTTGCCCGCCGCCTTGGCCGCGTACAGGGCCAGGTCTGCGTGCGGCAGCAGCTCGTCGGTGTCGGTGCCGTCCTCGGTCGTGGCCACCCCGACGGTGACCGTGGTGAGCACGATCCCGGAGGCGAGCACGAGCGGCTTAGCGAACGCCCGGACGACACGCTCGGCGACCGCCTCGACCGCCGCGGAGTCCGGGGCATTGATGATGAGCAGCGCGAACTCGTCCCCGCCGAGCCGCGCGGCGGTGTCGCACTCGCGGATCAGGCCGAGCAGCCGCACCGCGGTGGCGGCCAGCAGCTCGTCGCCGACGCCGTGGCCCATAGTGTCATTCACGACCTTGAAGTCGTCCAGGTCCACGAACAGCACGCCGGCGGTCGCGCCGTCCGGCCGGGCCGCGGCGACCTGCTGCGAGATCTGGTCCTGGAAGAACAGCCGGTTGGGCAGCCCGGTCAGCGCGTCGCGGAAAGCCTGGTACTTCAGCTGCTCCTCGAGCTGACGCTGCTCGGTCACGTCCCGCAGGGTCAGCACCAGGCCGGCCACGGTCGGGTCGCCGCGCAGATCGCTGCACCTGACCTGGACCTGGACGGCCACGCCGTCGCGGCGGGTGATCCGCCGATCCATGTAGCCGGAACTGAAGCCGCCGGCGGCCGACGCCCGGCTAAGGACGCCGACCAGTTCATCGCGGTGCCCGTCCGCGACCAGGTCCCACAGGTACACCTCCTCCACGGCGATGTCACCGAAGATGCTGGTCGCCAACGGCGTCGCGTACCTGACCTTGCCGTCGTCGTCCATGATCAAGATGACGTCCGAGGTGTTCTGGACCAGGGTGCGGAAGTACGCCTCGTTGCCCCGGCGGATCACTTCCTCGCGGAGCATGATCCGCTCCACCGCGAGGGCCACCTGGTGCGCGAGGATCTCCATCGTGGCGGACAGGTCCGCGAGGGTACGCTGCTCGCCGAATACGGCGAGCACCCCGATGAGCGGATCGCCCGACGGCCGGTCGTTGAGCGTGAGCGGGCACAGCAGCATCCAGTCGTACCCGGGAACGATCGCAGCGGCGTACGGGGGCAGGCTGGTCACCGGCGCGAGGATCGGCGCGAAGCCGGTCAGCAGCGGCAGCCAGGTGCCGGCCAGGTCCGTGAGCGGACTTGTCGGCTCCGGATCGGCGGAGGCTGTGGCCACCGCGCGGACCGCGCCGTCGGTCCGCACCGCGAGCAGCACGTCGCCGCGCGGGCCCCGGCCGAACAGGGTGTCGGTCGCGGACCTGACAGCCGCCCCGGCTTGCTCCACGGTGACCGCCGACACCAGGGACGCCCCGGCCTGCCGCACCGTCCGCTCCCGGCCGAGCGCCCGGCCGAGCGAGGCGGCCATGTCCGACAGCCGGGACAGCACGAGCAGCGAGAGGAGCGCGGAGAACAGCGCGATCACGCTCAGGTCCCCGCCCCGGAACCGGAACGACTCGATGCACAGCACGACCGGGGCGATCAGCGAGGCGAGCATGAGCACGGTCAGCCTGACCCGCGAGATCTGAGCCGGCTGCCGTGTCACCGGCTTGGTGAGTTCGGTCATCGTGGGGTGCGCGTCGATGAGACTGCGCCGGTCCCGGTCGGGCGTGCGCCACCAGATGAAGATCAGCAACCCGCTCGTATACAGCGGATAGGTCAGCAGGTACAGTACGCCCGCGAAGGACGGGAACAAGAGATGGGTCCCGATGAGCTGGGCCACCAGGAAGCTGACCTGACCGGCGGTGAAGCTAGTCAGCGCGGCAGCGAGCAGCAGCCACGGCAGCTTGCGGGACGGGCGGTTGATCGCCACGCCCGCGACGATGCCGCTCACCCCGCTCAGGCCGATCAGGCCCCACGTCCCGGCGCGCAGGCCTGGCTGGCCGTAATACAGCGCGACCAGCACTGCCCACCAAATGACGTAGCCGCCGAGCGCATATCGCCCCAATTTCACGGCCACCCCCATGCTCATCTATATCTGCCGTGAGCGCTGGTTCCAGAAATACACTTTAGTACTTCCCGCGCATGTCACGCATGCGCGCTCCCCTTGGCGGGCCGCCTGCCGGAAGGTTTGCCATAAATCAAACTCTAAATGACTTTTGTGCGGCTTTGAGAGCTTCGCTTAGTTTTCCTCGATGGATCCTCGTGCTCCATCGCCGCAACGTTCCGGATCCCGTGACCACCCGTGGCGAAATTGAGAAGGCTGCCGACGCGACAGCCGGAACCGCGCGCCACCTGCTGTCGCGCAACCACCGTGAACCCGCCATCCGATCGGGACGGCTGGGAGCCGGACCTGGGCAGGCCGACGCTGCGGGCACTGGCGACCCTGGGCATGATCTGGGGTGTTCACTGCGAGGCGACTCGAGCCGAATCTCCAGCGGCCAGACGAACCGTGCTTGAAACTAAAACTAAGATACGGCGAAACCGGCGCGGGTAAGATTAGCCTTTCCCTCCGCATCTCTTTTTCTTGCGCTATTCTTGGCAGCGCTGCTCGGGTATCAGAATACCACCGGACTTTCTTGTCCACTTTCGAGAATAAGGTGCGCAATGCAGAACACCACTGTCTCGCGGGTACCGTGCACGAGCGATTCCTGCGCGGTACACGATATTCCGCCCCTTTTGCCCGCATAGTGTCCTGGATGGCACATGCCGCCATAGCCGATACCGCCGTAACAGAACTGTTACAGGCACCTCGACAATCCAACTACAGACTGTAGTTATATAGTCGCCTAGACAAGTAGAGTTATGAGGCGGAAGGAAAGCGTGTGGCGATCGGGGAAGCTAACCGCACTGCAGACGACGCCCAGAGGAGATCATTGCTGGCGGCCATCGTGGAATCGTCCGTCGACGCCATCGCGAGCGTGACCCTGGACGGGATCGTAACGAGCTGGAATTCCGGCGCGGAGGCCATTTACGGCTATACCGCTGAGGAGATGACCGGCCGTCACATATCTGTGCTTTACCCTGCGGACTGTACCGGGGAACTTGAGCCGATCCTGGCGCAGATACGCCGAGGGCGGCAGATGCATCACTTCGAAACCCGGCGGGTACGCAAGGACGGCACCGTCATCGACGTGTCGATTTCGGTCTCCCCCATCCGCGGGGAAGGCGGCGTTATCGTCGGGGCGGCCGGGATTAGCCGGGATGTCACCGAGCGCAACTGGGCCGAAGCCGAGCAACGGGCAGCCGAGGCCGGGCGGCAGGAATCCGCCCGTATCGAGACCACGGTCCGGCTCGCGGGCGGGATGGCCAGTGAATTCAGCAATCTGCTCAGCTCGATCATGGGGTACGCGGCGTCGGCGGCCGAGGCGACCGCCGATAACCCCTTGGTACGAGCCGACGTCGAGCAGATCCAGGCTGCCGCCGGACGCGCTGCCCGGCTGGCCAGGGAACTTCTGCTGTTCAGCCTTCGCGAGCCCGCCCAGCCCGAGAGGGTCGACCTGAACGCGGTCCTGGCGGGCATGCGTGATCTGCTGCAGGCCAGCATTGGCGCGGACATCGAATTGCGGCTCATCACGGCGCCATACCTGCCGACGGTGCTGGCTGACCGCGGGCAGATCGAGCAGGTGCTGGTCAACCTGTCCCTGAATGCCCGCGACGCGATGCCCGAAGGGGGCATCCTGACGTTCATCACCGGGGCGGCAGACCTCAGCGAAGCCCCCGGCGTGGTGTGGTCCGGGACCCGGCCGGGGCTATGCGCGAAACTCACCGTCAGCGACACCGGCCACGGCATGAACGCGGAGACGATGTCCCGTGCCGTTGAGCCCTTCTTCACCACAAGGCCGCCGGGCCAGGGCACCGGCCTGGGACTTTCCGCCGTCTATGGCATCGTCACCAAGGCCGGCGGCGGCATCGCCATCGACTCTGAGGAGGGCCGGGGTACCACCGTCCACATCTACCTACCCGCGGCCTACGCCCCGGCCCAGGGCTCGGCGCCCATGAGTTCGCCGGGAACCGCCCCGACCATCCTGGTGGTCGACGACCAGCCCGCGGTCCTCGAGGTAGTTTCGCGGATCTTGCGCCACAACGGCTATCACACGCTCGAAGCCGGCAGCTACGAGGAGTCGCTATCGCTGCTGTCGACGCACGACCCCGACCTGCTGCTGACCGACAGCGTGCTAGGTGATAGGCCGGAACATTCGCTCGCGGACCGGATACGAGAAATCAAGCCGGGAATGCGGATCCTGCGCATGTCCGGGGGGCAAGTCTCCGCCCTCGGACCCGAGCGCGGAGAGGTCATCAACAAGCCGTTCACCGCGAAGGACCTGGTGGAGAAGGTACGCGCGATCCTGGACGCCCCCCCGGAGTACTGACGGACTCCTGCTCAATCGGCCGCCTTCGACGGCTGGGCGGCCTCCACGATCACGGCGCCTCGGCGCGAGCGCCGGGTCGGTGATCTGGGCATCTGGGTAGCTCCATCCAAATCCGGAGGCGGCGGTCGTCGAGGACGACATCCGCGCGGGCCTGGATCGCCGCCGCCAGGCGGTGCAGCCATGCCCCGACCGCCGTCGAGCCGAAGGCCGGATCGCGCCCCGGTGTCGGCGTCATGTTCAGCTCTAGGAAGATCAGGTCCGGGTCGGCTCGTACCGCGACGATCGGACGGTCCCACATTTCCGCGTTGTCCAGCCCGACCAGGATCAATTCGGTCACGTCGGCCACGGCCTCGACGTCGGCTTCCGAGAGTTCCGCCGCTCCCTCGCCGGCCGCCACGGCGAGCGGGGTGGCCAGTAGCCATGCGGTTCGCTGCTTCAGGGTCTCGATCAGGCCGGACCCTACCCGCGGAAAGGGCCAGAGCTCGTCCTGGAGACGGCCAAGCGTGCGGCCGACCGCATGAACTTGCCGGGCGAGGCCGTTCGGCTCATCGCTCGGCGGCGCTCCCATCGCGTGGCGTACCTCGCCCAGTTCGAGAGCCACTACGGCGAGTTCTTGGATCGGCCCGTCATGCAACAGGCTGGCCAGGTAACCGCGTTCGCGGGCACGGACCCGGCGCACCATGTCGAGCAGCGTTTGCGGTGCGGCATTTCCGGCGCCGACGTCCGCGGCGTCGACGGCCAAGGCTCCGCGGGCAGGACGCCGTGCGTCTTCGTCGCTCATGATCGCCTCCGCGGCACTGACGGCCAGGCCTGGCGTCGGGCGACAGTGGCGGCTGACCAGCCTTCATAACAATTCGGAACTTCTATATCACTTATAGTAACATGACTGGATGACTAGCACCCTCGGATAGTCACCTCTGGCGGGAACCATGCCGCTGGCCATGGCGCCCGCCAGGCGTGGAACGGAGAAGGCGGATGAACGAACACAGCCGGCAGCCGGGCAGTATCGGCGTGTTCCTGGTCGATGACCACGAAATCTTCCGGCGGGGCATACGGGCACTGCTCGCCGCCGAGGCGGACATCGAGGTGATCGGCGAGGCGGATACCGCGTCGACGGCCATGGCCCGGATGCCCGCACTACGGCCGGACGTAGCGGTTCTCGATGTGCGGTTGCCGGACGGGGACGGGATCACGGTCTGCCGGGAGGTCTGCTCCGCGCTGCCGGAGACCGCGTGCCTGATGCTCACGGCCTACGGAGACGACCAGGCGCTGCTCGGCGCGATCATGGCGGGCGCGGCAGGCTACGTGTCGAAGCAGACATGCGGCACCGACCTGGTCAGCGCCCTGCGTGCGGTCGCGTCCGGCCAGTCGATACTTGACCCATTCGCGTCGGGCAAGGTGATGGCCCGGCTGCGGGAGCACACCGCCGCCGATCCGGTGGCGGCGCTGTCCGATCAAGAGAAGCGGGTGCTCGAATTGATCGGCGAAGGGCTGACCAACCGCCAGATCGGGGAGCGCATGTTCCTGGCGGAAAAGACGGTGAAGAACTACGTATCCTCGCTGCTGACCAAGCTGGGGATGCAGCGCCGTACCCAGGCGGCGGCCTTCGTCGTGCGGCATGCCGATGACCAGGGCAGATGGTCCGCAGATTAATCACGCGCCCGGTGACCAGACCCGGTAACCCACGATCGCCCCCGCTGCCGCCCCAGCGGTCAGGCCGTCATAGTGCGGTGCTGCAGGGCGTACCGCACCATGACGACGGCCACCGCGAGGACGAAGACGCCGAGAGCTATCCCGATCCACGCCATCTCGGGCAGGCCCGCCTGGGCCGCCACGATCGCGGGAAAGTGGACGGTAACCGTGGCGGTGCAGGTGGTAATCCCGCTCACCAGGCTGATCGTGACCCGCCAGGAGCCGTCGGGCAGGCTCTTGGGCGGGGCAAAGGTCATGTTCCCCGTCTGGCCGGGTGCGAGGGTGATGATCTGCCGGGCCGGGTACGGCCCGGCACTGCTGTTCCCCGGGCCGTGGGCCAGGCGCGCGCTGCCGTCCAGGTCGACGGCCCGGCCGCCGGTGTTGTCCACGTGGGCGACGATGGACGGCTGCCCGCTGGCCGACCGGCGCGCGGTGACGGAGGTGATGGCAAAGCTGGTCGGCGGGGCGCCGCCCTTCCCGACCGCCAGGTAGACGCGGACGCCGACCCGGGATACCTCGGTGATGCTGAAGCGTCTGGCGGCGCGCGACCGAGCCGTCTGCTGGACCCAGATGACGCCGTAGTGCTCGCCCCGCGTCGCGCCGGCCGGCACCTTGATCGTGACCGTGTCCATGGCGGACGCCCCCGGAGCGAGGGTGAGCGCAGGGTGCCGCACGCTGATCCAGCCAGTCAGCTCGTTCTGGGTGCTCCCGGCGTACCCGGTGAACAGCCCGTTGACGATGTCGGCGGCATCGGGATAGACGGTGAAGCGCGCCGGCCGCGCTTCCTGATTCATGATCAGGATCCTGCGGTGGATGACCGTTCCGGTCGGAAGGTAGTCGACGATGTAGCGCAGGGCGCGCGGATTGTCCGCCTCCGAGACGGGTACATCGACGAGCCGGACGCCGAACTCCTGCGGCTGCGGCGCGGCCAGAAGCTGGGTCGAGGCCACGGCGCTGGCCGCCGGGCACAAGATCCCGGCGGCCAGCGTGAGCATGATGGCGGTGATCGAGCGGCGCACGTTCCCCCCGGTTACTGGTGTGAATTGTGCCCGTCCCACCGCACGGAGCGCGGAGCCGGACCCGCAACCGGACCGGCCGCGGCCCGCTTCGAAGCGAGCCGGCCGACCAGGATGCTACGACAGCGGGACTAGGACACGGATTGGGTGAGGATCCCCGAGTAGGCGCCGCCGACCGCGGCCGCGGGAACCGCCACCTCGATGTTCGGATTCCACGTGGCGGTGTTGTTGCCGACCCCGGCGGTTCCGGCAACGACCGTCTGCGCCGCACTGGACAGCTGGAGGGTGGTTGGGGTCGCGGTGATGGTCCCCGTGGTATTGACATCCCCGGGGTCATAGGTGACATCGCCGGCCGGGATGGTCTCATCCGGCGTGGCATCACCGGTGGTCCAGGCGGTCGAGGAGGCGGTCACGGTCCACGCGGCGTGGACCAGGGCCCGGGCGTCGGTCACGACGACGTCCCCCAGGGGCCCCTCGATGACGTGGCCCGGCAATCCGCTGCCCAGGTTCGCGGTGCCGGGAGCGGTCAGCGACAGGGCGCCCGTGGTCACGGCGAAGGTCACCGTCGTGTTCGGGTCACCTCCGGACGGGGCGCTCGACGAGGAATACGCGAGTGCGGCCGGCCGGAGCGGCGCCGCTGACGCGGCGGCCGGATACAGCACGACCCCCATGACGACTGCGGCGGACAGAATACGGAATACAGATGTGAACATCGGTTCCCCCAATTGAGCCCGGCGTAGATTCGACCATAGGGTTGCCTACGCTTGGTAGTCGGCATAGTACCCTATGCAACTAGAGTCATAACCCTTTAAGGGCAGGTCAGGGCCCTGGGCGGCGATGCACGCTGGTTTGGCCTGCCCGGCCCCAGGGCGCCGGACCCGCTAGAGGCCTGCCGTCGGCCGAGGCGGTGAACTCGAAGCTGAGATGACCGGCCGGCCGGATGGGAGCGGTAGCCGCAGGGTCCCCGTCCCGAAGGGTAAGGACAGGGACCCTGCAGTCCCGCACGGGGAGTGTCCTGATTCCCCCCGGAGCCGCAAGTGTCTCGTCTCCCACGGAGCAACAGATGGGGTTCTAGCTTGCGGCCGTCCGCGCCCTCAGGCCGCGACGCCACCCAGGATGGCACGTAAAACTTACTCTTAGTAACTAAGACACTACTCTATGCAACTAGGGGGCGCAAATACTGTAGGGGCAAGTCAGGGCCCCGCGGCGTTCAGCGGAAGTCGCGGCTGGCGATGGCGGCGCCGGTGAGAGGCAGATGCCGGAGCGGACGCAGCGCGGTGGCGACCAGGTTGACGGCCGTGCTGGCCGTGCCGGCGGGGCCGGCGGGGCCGGCGGGGCCAGTCCGCTCGATCCGGCCCTCGACGAGCAGCGCGGGCGCGACCACGGCCATCCGGCGGTGCCGTTCCCACACCTGGGGCGGGCAGATGACGTTCACCATCCCGGTCTCGTCCTCCAGGCTGAGGAATACCACCCCGCGGGCGGTGGGCGGCTGCTGCCGGTGCGTGACCAGCCCGCCCACGGCAGCCCGGGTACCGTCGGTCGCGGTCTTGACCGAGGTCGCGGTGAGCACCTGGTGCTTGTCGAGCGCGGCCCGGATGTGCGCCACCGGGTGGGTGCCGTACGTGCTGGTGGCCCACTGGTCGGCCAGGGTCTCCTCGGCCGGCGTCATGCCCGGCAGCGGCGGCGCGGTCAGCCCGGTGGCGGTGCCGGGCAGCTGCCCCTCGCGCAGTGAGGCGGCGGCCCCTGCCGCCCACAGCGCCGCGCGCCTGCTGAGCCCGAAGCAGCCGAACGCGCCCGCGGTGGCCAGCGCCTCGAGCGCCGCGGCCGGCAGGCGCGTGCGGGTGGCGAAGTCCTCCAGGTCCCGGTAGGGGCGGCCGGCCGCGACCCGTTCGGCCGCCGCGGTGCCCAGGTTGCGCACGGCGGACAGGCCGCACCTGATGGCCGGCCCGGCCTGGCCAGCAGGGCCCGGCTCCTCCAGCGTGGCCAGCGCGTCGCTGGCGTTCACGTCTACTCCGCGCACGGTGACCCCGTGCCGTCGGGCGTCGTTGATCAGGCTGTGCGGGGCGTAGAACCCCATCGGCTGGTTGCGCAACAGCGCGGCGGTGAACGCGGCCGGGTAGTACCGCTTCAGCCACGCGCTGGCGTAGACCAGGTAGGCGAAGCTGATCGCGTGCGACTCGGGGAACCCGTAGTTGGAGAAGGCCAGGATCTTGGCGTAGATGTCCTCGGCGACGGCGGGGCCGATGCCTCGCTCCGCCATCCCGTCGAGCAGCCGCTGTCTCAGTTCCTCGATGCGCTCGGGCGCCCGCTTGGCGCTCATCGCCTGGCGCAGCCGGTCGGCCTCGTCCGGCGCGAACCCGGCGCAGTCGATGGCCAGCTGCATCATCTGCTCCTGGAACAGCGGCACGCCCAGTGTCTTGCCCAGCGCCGGGCGCATCGACTCGTGCGGCATGGCCGCGTCCTCGAGCCCGTCGTGACGGCGCAGGTACGGGTGCACCGAGCCGCCCTGGATCGGGCCCGGCCTGATCAGCGCGACCTCGATGACCAGGTCGTAGAACTGCTGCGGACGCAGCCGCGGCAGGGTGGCCATCTGCGCCCGGGACTCCACCTGGAACACGCCCACCGTGTCCGCCTCGGCCAGCATCTGGTAGACGGCCGGGTCCTCCTGCGGGATCGAGGACATCGTCCAGTGCTCGCCGTGGTGCTTGGTCACCAGGTTGAAGCAGTCGTGCAGCGCGGCCAGCATGCCCAGGCCGAGCAGGTCGATCTTGACCAGGCCGGCGTAGGCGCAGTCGTCTTTGTCCCACTGCAGCACGGTGCGGCCCGGCATCCTGGCCCACTCCACCGGGCACACCTCCCCCACCGGGCGGTCGCAGATCACCATGCCGCCCGAGTGGATGCCCAGGTGCCGCGGCAGTCGCTGCATCCTGGCGGCTAGCTCCTTTACGGCGGCGGGCGCGTCATCCGGCAGCGCGTCGGAGTCGGCGGGCATGAACCCGAGCGCGCGGCCCGCGTCCCGTAGCGCCATCCGCGGCCGGTACGAGATCACGTTGGCCACCTGGGCGGCCCGGTCCCGGCCGTAGGTCCGGTAGACGTACTGAATTACTTCCTCGCGGCGGCGGTGCTCGATGTCCAGGTCGATGTCGGGCGGGCCGTCCCGGCCCTCGGACAGGAACCGCTCGAACAGCAGGTGGTGCGAAACCGGGTCGACGCTGGTGATGCCCAGCGCGAAGCAGACCGCCGAGTTCGCCGCCGACCCGCGGCCCTGGCACAAGATGTCGTTGTCGTCGCAGAACTCCACGATGTCGTGCACGATCAGGAAGTAGCCGGGGAATTCGAGGCGCTCGATCACCTCGAGCTCCCTGGCGATCTGGGTGTGCGCGCCAGGCACCCGTTCGGCCCCCGGAGCCCCGTAGCGGCCCGGAGCCTTGCGGGCGACCAGCTCACGCAGCCAGGAGGCCTCGGTGTACCCGGGCGGGACCGGGAAGTCGGGCAGCCGGGGGGCGATCACCCTGAAGTCGAACGCGCACTGGCGGCCCAGTTCGACGGTGCGCTCCAGGACGCCCGGGTACCTGCGCAGCCGCGCGGCCATCTCCTCGCCGGAGCGCAGGTAGGCGGTGCCCGCCGCGGACAGCCAGCCATCCATGTCGGCCAGGCTGCGCCGGGCCCTGATCGCGGCCAGCGCCTGGCCCAGCCGGGCCTGCGCGGGCGCCGCGAAGTGGACGTTGCCGGCCGCCACCACGCCGAGGTCGGCCAGCGCCGCCAGCCGGGCCAGCATGTCGTTGCGCTCGTCGTCGCCCGGGTCGTGCTGACAGGTCAGCTCCACCATCACGTTCTCGTGCCCGAACATCCCGGCCAGCGCGGCCAGCTCCCGCCAGGCCGCCTCCGGGCCGCCTCTAGCGAGCGCGGCGGGCACCGATCCCTTGCGGCACCCGGTCAGTACCACCCAGTGGCCGCCGTGCGCGGTGGTTAGTTTGTCGATGTCGTAGACCGGACGGCCCTTTTCGCCGCCGGCCAGCTGCGCGGCGCTGATCACGGCGCACAGCCGCCGGTAGCCTTCGGCGTCCCGGGCCAGGATGAGCAGGTGGCGGCCTTCCGGGTCGGGTACGCCGTTCTGGTTGCCCGGCAGGCCGATGCTGAGCTCGGCGCCGAACACCGTGCCCAGCTTCGGGCCGCCCTGGCCCGCGAGCCGGGCGGCGGCCTGGGCGAACTGCGGCACCCCGTACATCCCGTCGTGGTCGGTGAGGGCGAGCACCTCGATCCCGAGCCTGGCCGCCTCGGTGACCAGTTCGCCGGGGGTGGCCGCACCGTCCAGGAAGCTGAACGAGGAGTGGCAGTGCAGTTCGGCCCAGGGTGTCGTCCCGGCCGGCCGCGGCGCGGGACGCCGGGATCCGGCTTGCGGCCGGCCGGCCGGCGGCTCGCCGCCCGTCCCCCAGGACATCCGGCGCTGCAGCTCCCGCCAGGGGACCGGCGGGTTGTCCCAGCCCACCTAACCAGTACCCGGCCTCGACCAGCCAGCGGCCGTCCTGGAGCACCGCCAGCCAGGCCCGGCCGTCCTCGGTGGCCAGCTGGAACCGGGCGCGCCGGCGCGCGGCGGACGGGTCCCACCAGCGCTCGGACAGCGGCCAGGGACCGGCCCAGCCGGTGATCCGCCGTGGCGGCTCGCCGCGCATCGCCAGCCGCGCGGGCGCGGCCGAGACCGCGCAGCGGCCGCTGACGGTGACGGCCCGCCCGGCGTCATCGGTCACCTCCGCCTCGCGGGCGGCGGGAAAGACCAGGCCGGGCGCCGTACCCCTGACCCGGCCTGGCCAAGGCCGGCCCGCGGGCAGGCGGGGCTCGGTTTTCTCGCCGAACGGGATGGGTGTCACCTGGTCGTGTGCGTTCCTGCCGCCGCCGAGGACGGGACGCAGCACGGCCTCGTGCCCGAGCATGGCCTGCACCCGCATGGCGGCGCGGGCCACCCGGTCGCTGACCAGCGTCTCCCCCCACAGAGCGAGCTGCTGCCCGGTAGCGCGGACGAGGAGGTCCGGCAGCAGCCGCAATGCCACGATCCCGCCCTGCTGGTACTGCTCGCCGTCGTCCGGCGGGGCCGGAGGGCCGCCGTCGAGCTGCCAGCGGACCCGGTCGGCGACCGCGGCCGCGGACAGCAGCCCGTCGTGCCGCCACCGCCTGCTGCTCTCCCGCCCGTCCGCCCAGGTGGCCTTGACCTGCACCCGGACGCAGGTCAGCCCGCGGGCGGCCAGGCCGTCGTGCAGCCGCCCGGCCAGTGCCTTGGCCGCGAACACCACCGGCTCGGCCCTTGGTTCCGGCGGGTCGAACTCCTGGATCACGGACAGGTCCGCGGGCGGCCGGCGGGTCGCGAGCGGCCGGTAATCCAGGCCGCGGGCCAGCCGGTGGGCGCCCTCCCCCGCGTCGCCGAACCTGCTGGCCACGTCGCGGACGGGCAGCGCGGCGAAATCCCCGAGCGTGCGCAAGCCCAGCCGGACCAGCAGTGCCGCTAGATCCCGGCCGGCCGGGTCCCGGCCGGCCAGGACGCTCACCGGCTGGGCGGCCAGGAACCGCGCCGTCCCGCCCGGCGGCACGGTCTGGCCGTCCCTGGCGGCAAGGAGCGCGGCGAACAGCCCGTCCGCGACGCCGGCCCTGCTTTGCTCGCCGAGGTCGGCCAGCGCGGCGGTGATCCTGGCGGCCAGCGCCGTCTCGCCGCCGAAGTAGCGGGCCGGACCGCGGACACCGAACGCGCACACCCCCGGCTCCACCACCTCCACGTCCGGGCAGAACCCGGTCACCGCGGCGATCACCCGTTCGTGCCTTCGTGCCGTCTGGAGGTCCGGGCAGGTCACGACCATGACCCGCGGCGGCGGCGGGTCCGGGCTGGCGGCAGGCCCGCGGGCGCTCACCCGCTCACCACCCGCAGGGCGGGCGCGATTGGGTCATGGAGGACATCGAACGGGAGGTCTGCGGGGTCGGCCACGGCGACGACGCCGTCCTCGCCGGGCAGCCAGAGCCAGCGCGTCCGCGTCATGGCCGCCTCCCCGCGGCCGTCCGCCACCACCTGCGCGCAGCAGGCCCGCAGCCGTCCGTGCCCGTCGCCCAGCCCGGTCCACCGCTGGCTGGCGACGCGCAGCCGCAGCTGCGCCCCGGGCCAGTCCCCGGTCACGAGCAGCACGCCCCGCCCGCGCCGCAGCGTCGCCTCGAGGCGCTTCCTGACCTGCGCCGAAGCCCGCGCGGGCGGGCGCAGCAGGACGAGCTCGCAGCCGTCGAGCAGCGACGCCACCACCTGCGGCCAGGACGGGCCCGGATCGGGGACCAGCAGGGTCCGCCCGGCGTCCAGGCCGAGAGCCGTGGCCGCCAGCACCCCGGCCTCGGGTATCCCGGCGATGCCGCACCACGCCCCGTCGGCCGACGCGGCGGCCGCGAGCGCCAGGCAGAGCAGGCCGAACTCCGCCACGGCCACCACCGACCCGCGCGCCAGCCCGCCCCGCGGCAGCAGCCCGCACAGCGCCGGCAGCGCCGGCAGCGTACCTATGGCCAGGGCGCTGGGAGCCGCGAATGACCCAGGCTGTCCCGCCGTCATCCATCTGGTTTCCGCAGGCGCGCTCCCCATCCATCCGATTATCGAACAGAGGTTCGGTCATGTCAAGGTGCAGGTCAGGCGCTTGGTGAACGCGATCTGAACACGGAGCGAAAGGTACGTATCACGCCAGGGCGAGGCGACTCCGTCTCATAGAGAGCGCGGCCTGGCCGGCTCTCGGCGCGGCTCGAGCGCATGGCGGGGGTCATGCGGCGCCGCGACACGGGGAAATGGGAGTTTCCGATGAACGGAAGATACGTCGGCTACCTGGCCGGCGACGACCCACTGCACGGCTTCCTGCGCCGGATCATCCGCGACCGCATGGAGGTACGCGAGGCCCACCCGGCCTTCCGCGTCTTCCGGCTGTCCGGCAGCAACGTGGTCTACGCCTACCAGGAGAAGTTCAGCGGCACCAGCATCATCTGCAAGTTCTACGGGCCCAGGTTCGCCGACCTGGACAAGGCCGCCTGGATGGCCCGCCAGGAGTACGAGGGCCTGGAGACGCTGCGCCGGTACAACCTGATCGGGTCGCCGCACCACGTGATCAGGCCGCTGGGCTTCAGCCGCGACATCAACGGCGTGCTGGCCGTCGAGTACTACGCCGGCGAGGAGTTCAGCCAGGCGATCTCGCGCGCCACCCAGCACCGGGACGACAAGCACCTGTACCGGCGGCTGACCGCGCTGGCCTCCTTCCTGGCCACCCAGCACGACCGGACGGCGAACGGGACCGCCGTCGATTTCGGCGCCGACTGCGGCTACCTCGACACGGTCACGGGCCGGCTCAGGAAGGCCCGCCGCATCGGGTCCGACGACGCCGGCGAGCTGGCCCGGCTGCGGGACCGCTGGCGCGAACGGCCGCTGATGTGGCAGGACCAGCAGGTCTGGCTGCACGGCGACGCGACGCCGGCCAACTTCCTGTTCGGCGAGGACATGGACGTCGCAGCGATCGACCTGGAGCGGATGAAGCGCGGCGACCGGATGTTCGACGTCGGACGGGTCGCGGGAGAACTGCAGCACGCGTTCATGCGCGACTCGGGCGACCGGCATCGTGCCGACCCGTTCATCGGGCACTTCCTGCAGGAGTACAGCGGCCACTTCCCTGACCGCCAGTGGATGCTCGAGTCGGTCACCGCCCGCGCGCCGTACTACATGGCGCTGAACCTGCTGCGGGTCGCCAGGAACGGCTACATCGACCAGGACTACGCCGGACGGCTGGTCAGGCAGGCGAAGCGCCTGCTGCAGGCCGCCTGAGCGGCGTCCTCCAGCTAAGTTCAAGGGCTGAACTTACCGAAGGGGCCGCATACGGGGTAACGTATTGCAAGACAGTGATTACTTTGAGTACTTGAAGTGTCGCTGTCCCCGGGGGATCAGTGATAACACACGAGAAGCACTCCACGCCGCCTGCGGCGGCTCGTCCCGGCCGGCTGCACCAATGGTGGCTGGACCGGTCGGTGCGGACCAAGGGAAAGATCGTGATCGCGGTCCCGCTGATCGCCCTGATCGGCGTCACCTCGGCCAGCCTGGTGCTGCAGTCCAACGAGCGGCAGGAGCGCGGTGTGGCCCTGACCGCCTCGGGCCTGAGCAGTTCCGCCGAGCAGGTTATGGCCGACCTGGTGAACGCTGAGGCAGGCCTGCGGGGCTACGCGGCGACGGGCGACCCGCTGTTCCTCCAGCCGTACAACCTCACCCTGACGCGTATCGCCAGGGACCGCGCCGCGCTTCGCGGCGCGGCCGTCGCCGAGGGGGACAGCCGCGCGGAGCGGGCCGTGGAAACGACCGCGACCAAGGAAATGGCAGAGCTGGCCCAGTTGCGCTCCGCGATCAGCGCGGGCGCACCGGGCACGGCACTGACGCCGGCGCTGGTGAACGCGAAAGACAGCATGGACGCGTTCCGGCGCCAGATCGCCGACCTGACCCGGGGCCCGACCGCGATCAACCTGGCCCGGCGGGCCGATATCACCCGGAAGGAATCCTCCATCGATGCGGTCTCCATCGCCGGCCTGGCCCTCGGCGTCCTGGCCGGCATGGCCGGCATCGCGCTGTTCACCTCGGGCATTTCCCGCCGCGTCGCGACGGCCGCGGCGAACGGCCGGCCTCGGAGAAGGACAGCCGGTGCAGCCCGGGCTCCGCGCCCGCGATGAGCTCGGCCGGCTGACGGAGGCCCACAAGCGCGCGGAAAAGCTCCTGGTCAGCCGGACCACGGAGCTGGTCGCCGCCAGGGATCAGGCGGTGACGGCGACCCAGGCCAAGAACGCGTTCCTGTCCAGCACCAGCCATGAGCTGCGCACCCCGCTGAACGCGGTCCTCGGCTTCACCCAGCTGCTGCAGATGTCCGACCTCAGCGAGGAGGACCGGGATTCCGTCGAGCGCATTCTCGCGGCCGGGAACCACCTGCTCGCGCTGATCAACGAGCTGATCGACATCGCCAGGATCGAGTCGGGCGAGTTCAGCCTGTCGGTGGAACCGGTGGCCGCGCAGCCGGTAGTCGAGGAAACCTGCCGGCTCATGACACCCCTCGCCGCCGACCGCTCGATCACGATCAGCGCGCACTTCCAGCGCCCCGGCCTGGCGGTCGGAGCCGACCGGCAGCGACTCCGCCAGATCCTGGTCAACCTGCTGTCCAACGCGATCAAGTACAACCGCGAAGGCGGAGCCGTCGTCATCACCTGCCAGGCGACGAGCGCCGACCAGGTCAGCCTGGCGGTGGCCGACACCGGGCCGGGGATATCGGACGCTGACCTGGGCCGCGTCTTCGACCCGTTCGAACGGCTCGGCGCCGAGCAGACCGCGATCGAGGGCACCGGGATCGGCCTGCCCCTGGCCCGGGCCTTCGCCGAGGCCATGGAAGGGTACCTCACCGCGGCCAGCGTCCCCGGCGAAGGGACGACTTTCACCGTCACCCTGCCGCGAACACCGGACATGGTCCGGGCCGCGCAAGACGACACGGCCCCGGTCCCGGTCCCGGTCCCGCGGACCGGGACGGAGGACCCCGCAGAGGCGGATCTCAGCGTCCTGTACATCGAGGACAACCCCGCGAACATCGAAGTGGTTTCCCGGTTCATGAGGACCAGGCCCGGCATCCGGCTGCAGTCGGTCATGTCCGGCCAGGCCGGCCTCGCGCTCGCGGCCCGGGAGATTCCCGACCTCATACTCCTGGACCTGCACCTGCCCGGCCTGCACGGCGACGAGGTGCTGAGGCGGCTTCAGGCCAAGCCAGCCACGGCCGGCGTTCCTGTCGCCGTCCTGTCCGCCGAGGCCGCGCCGGCCGTCATCCGCCACATGCGCGCCAGCGGTGTCATCGCCTACCTCACCAAGCCACTCGACCTCGCCGAACTGGGCCAGCTCCTCGACTCCTTCGCGGCCCAGCACGGCCACGAGGCCGACCCGGCCACCCGGACGGTGCCGGCGCCATGAACGGCGACGTGCTGTACATCGACGACAACCCGGACAACATCCTGGTCGTCGAACGCCTGCTCAAACGCAGTACAGACGTCCGCCTGCGCACGGCCGGGACCGGCCACGACGGCATCAGGGCGGCGATCGACGACCAGCCGGACCTCATCCTGCTCGACAACCGCCTTCCCGACACCAACGGCGAGCAAGTCCTGCGCCAGCTCGCCGCCACCCCGGCCACCGCCACGATCCCGGTCGTTATCCTCAGCGGCGACTCCGGCCAGGTGACCGTCAGGGAACTCCTCGCGGCCGGCGCGGCGGACTTCCTGGCCAAACCGTTCGACCTTCACCAGCTCCTGGCCATAATCGGACGCTACCTAGGCTTATCGCCCGCGATAACGAGGCGGCCCGTTCGGGCAAGATGCATGTATGGACATCCGAGCGGTCGCGTTCGACGCCAACGGCACCCTGGTCAGGATCCTGACCGAGGACGGCATGGAGGAGATCTTCCGTGCCGCCGCGCACTTCCTCACCTACCAGGGCATCGACCTGTGCCGGAACCAGGTCAGGGACCTGTACTTCACGATCATGTCGGAGCAGCAGCACGCCAGCCGCCAAGAGCATCCCGAGTTCGACGCCGTCGGCATCTGGCGCCGCATCATCACCGAGCATCAGACCGCCTACACCCGGGCCCTGCCCGCCGCCAAGCTCAAGCAGATGCCGCGGTTCCTGGCCGAGATGTGCCGCGGCATCTCGCGTCGCAGGCTAAGCCTGTACCCGCACGCCCGCGAGGTGCTCGACGTGCTGCGCGAGCACTACCCGCTCGCGATGGTCACCGACGCGCAGAAGGTGTACGCGCGCGCCGAGCTGCACCGGGTCGGCCTGCTGGACTACTTCGACCCGATCGTGGTGTCCGGCGACCACGGCTACCGCAAGCCGGACCGGCGGCTGTTCCAGGCCGCGCTGGACGGGATGAACGTGGCCGCCGAGAACACGATGTACGTCGGCAACGACATGCACCGGGACATTTTCGGCGCCCGGGAGGCCGGCCTGACCACGGTGATGTTCGATTCTGACCAGGGCAAGAAGGCCTACGGGGACTGCGTCCCCGACTACACGATCACGGATCTCCGCGACCTGCTAGCGATACTCGGCGTGCAGGAGTGACGGGTGAGGTGATGTTTGCGGCCGGCGGGAGAATACATAACGGACTACATAATCCATACGATGCGGGGCGGCGCGCGGGGCGCATACCTTGAGACCTCGGCGAGGTACGGGCTGTGCCAGTGCGCAATATTGTTGCTGCTAAGAGCGCTTCTGGCAGGGAGGGCAGCCCGCCTCGCCGATCTTTAGGTCCCGGTGACGGTGCTCACCCCGCGGCCTACTTTGCGTGACTTGGGCTCGTTCCCCCCGGGAATCGCCCCCTCAGGTTTACGCTGAGGGTGTTGCCGGCGCCTGAGGGAAACTGACGTGGACGAGATCCGGGCCCATCTGCCCGAGGAACCGAATACTTTCATCGGCCGGGAGCGGGAACTCGTCGAGCTGCGCCAGTTGCTGCACCGGACGCGCGCACTGACCCTGTGCGGGCCCGGGGGGATCGGCAAGACCAGGCTCGCGCTGCGCCTGCTGGCCTCGGCCGCGGACGAGTTCCCGGACGGGGTTCTGGTTCGTCGAGCTGGCCGACCTGCTGTCGCCCGAGCTGGTGATCTCGCGCATCGCGGCGGTCGTCGGGATCACCGAGGAGGCCGGGCGCCCGCTGCTCGAGACGCTCGGCGACGCGCTGCGGTCGCGCCGGCTGATGCTGGCCCTGGACAACTGCGAGCACCTGCTGGACGCGTGTGCTCAGGTCTGCCGGCACCTGCTGGCCAGCGCCCCGGGGCTGCGGCTGCTGAACACCAGCCGGGAGCCGCTGTCGGTCGCGGCCGAGACGATCTGGCGGGTGCCGCCGCTGTCGGTGGCCCCGGCGAGCGCGGATCCGGCGGCACCCGCTCCGGGCGCCGAGCGCTACGAGGCGGTGCGGCTGTTCGCCGACCGGGCCGCGGCCTCCCGGCCCGGGTTCACGGTCGGCCCGGACAACGTGGCGGCCGTGACCGCGATCTGCCGGGCGCTGGACGGCATGCCGCTGGCGATCGAGCTGGCCGCGGCCCGGGTCCGGGCGCTGTCGGTGGAGCAGATCGCCGGCCGTCTTGACGACAGGTTCGGGCTGCTGACCGCCGGCGACCGGTCGGCCGCGCCCCGGCAGCGGACCCTGCGCGCCGCCATCGAGTGGAGCTATGAGCTGCTCACGGGCCCGGAACGGGCGCTCTTCCGGCGGCTGGCCATCTTCACCGGCTGGTCGCTGGAGATGGCCGAGCAGGTGTGCGCCGACGAGGAGATACCGGCCGCCGAGGTGCTCGGCCTGACCGCCGCGCTGGTGGACAAGTCGCTGGTCGTGCTCGATCCCGAGCTGCTCGGCCAGGCGCGGTACCGGATGCTGGACACGATCAGGGAGTACGCGGCGCTGCGGCTGGCTCAGGCCGGGGAGGTGGCGGAGTTCCGGGGCAGGTTCCGCGACTACGCGCTGCGGACCGCCGAGCACAACCTGGCGCTCGGGATGGCCCGCATCGCGGGCCCGTGGGAGACCCGGGTGGACGTCTTCCGCCGCTACGACGTGGACGCGGGTAACGTGATCCAGCTGCTGAACTGGTGCCTGGAGCAGGGCGACGCCGAGGCGGGGCTGCGGATCTGCGCCGCGGTCAGCCCGTGCTGGATCGTCTGGGGGACGTTCGGCGAGGGCAGCGAGTGGCTGCGCTCGTTCCTGGCCCTGGACATGACCGCGGTCCCGGCCCGGGTCCAGGGCGCGGCCACCGTGGTGCGCGGGCAGCTCACCCTGTCCAGCGACCCGGCCGCCGCCTGGTCGCTGGGCACCGAGGGGCTGAAACTGTGCCGCGAGGCCGACGACCCGTACTGGATCGCGGTGGGGCTGAACCTGCTCGCCGAGATCGCCCTGCACACCGGGCGGATCGACGATTCGGCGACCAGCGCGGACGAGGCGCTGGCCGTCGCGCAGGCGGCCGGCGACGGCTGGAACGAGGGCTACGCGCTCGGCACCCGGGCCGCCATCGCGGCCCGGCGCGGCAAGCTCCGCGAGGCCGAGCAGCTGGCCACCGCGTCGGTGACGGTGATGCGCCGGATCGACCAGCAGTGGGGCGCCGCCCGCGCCCTGCTCGGCCTGGGTGACCTGGCCAGGTTCCGCAACCACCCGGGCGAGGCGCACGGCTGGTACGTGGAGGCGCTGGCCATCCTGCGGGAGATCGGCGCCCGGCCGGAGATCGCGCGCTGCCTGGCCGGCCTGGGCCGGGTGGCCATGGAACTCGGCGCGTTCGAGCAGGCCCGGCGGCACCTGACCAGGAGCCTGCGGCTCAGCCACGCCACCGGCGCGCGTATCGGCGTGGCCCGCGGCCTGGAGGCCTTCGCCGCGCTGACCGGGCACGAGGGCCGCCCCGAGCTGGCCGTGCAGCTGGCCGCGGCGGCGACTACGCTGCGCGAGATGGCCGGCCTGCGCCCGCTGTCCGGCGCGCGGGTCGAGGCGTACCTGACCCCGGCGCGGCGCCTCGGCGATGCCGCGGTGGCCCGGCTGTGGGCCAGCGGCCGGGCGCTGACCAGCGAGGGCGCGGTCGCGCTTGCGCTGGACGCGCCGGTCAAGCCCGCGCCGCCTGGGGCTCTGCCCCAAGGGAAGGGCCCGGCCAGCGAGAGCCCGGCGCTGACCGTGGTGGGCCGCTACCGGGTGGCTTCGGCGCCGCCGAGCTCACTGACCCAGCGGGAGTACCAGATCGCCGAGCTGGTGGCCGGTGGCCTGTCTAACAAGGCCATCGCGGCCGAGCTCTCCATTAGCCACACCACCGCGGCCAGGCACGTGGCCAACATCATGGCCAAGCTGGGCTTCAACTCGCGCAGCCAGATCGCCGCGTGGGTGGCGGACCGGGCGCAGGGACCGGGCCGGGCGGGCGGCCCCGCCGAGCCCGGGTAGTGCGGTGGGGCACGCGCCGAGCCCGTTCGGGATGAATGTTAATGCCGGGGGCCGGCGGGTGAACCTGAACATGCGGACGCCTCGCTCGAGCGGGACCGGTTTCACGGTGAAGCGGTGCGCGACCACTCCCCAGCCTTCGGCCGGGTCGGACACCCAGACCGGCTCGAAGCCGTCCCCGGCGAACCAGTCGCAGATCCGCGGCACCAGGTCCGGCTCCCCCCGGCCGCGGGTCCAGATCACCGTGCCGCCGTGCGCGCACAGCTGGGTGCAGTAGCCGACCGTGCGCCGCACGTCGTCGTCGGCCAGGTTGCCGAACACCCCGCAGACCAGCACCAGGTAGGCCGGGACCATCCCGGCGTACTGGTCGGTCAGCGCCGCGTCCGCGGTCACCACCTCGACCCCCGGCAGGCCCGCGGCCTCGGCGGCTTCCCGCGCCGCGGCCGCGTTGCGCGAGTCGAGCTCGACCAGGCGGGCCGTCACGTCGTCGCGGCGGGGAAGGCGGGCCAGGACGCCGATCAGGTCGCGGCCCTGGCCCGCGCACAGGCTGATCGCGTGCAGCGGGCCCGGCGGCGCCGCGTCGAACGCCACCCGGATCTGGGCCTGGACCGCGGCCAGGCGGCGGGCGAGCGGGGTGCCGGGCTCGTCGTAGTCGTGATGCCAGGCGTGCCAGTCCATGTCGGTCACGCCATCCATGCTACGAATGTGACGGGTGATGACGTGTGGACAGAAGGCGGCTCGTCACGGGCGAAATCCTGCCGGGCAAGGTCACCGGCGGATAATTTTCTGCGATTTTGTCGGCTCGTGATAAAAATAATCATTTGACAGGTGTATCAGATGCGCCGAGCCGCTCTCTGAGTTAGAAACAGATGATTATCACCGACCGAGGTGCTGATCAGGGTGGAGAACAAGCTAGCCGGAACCGGCCATGCGTGACGACCCGCATGTTGTCGCGCTCGTGACCCGTGCATCCGGGGGGGACCAGGATGCATGGTACGAGCTTGTCGACCGCTATGCGCCGTTGGTGTATACAATCTGCACCCGGTATCGGCTGAGCAATCATGACATCGAGGACGTGGGACAGAATGTCTGGCTCTTGCTGGTGGAGCAGCTTGGCAAGCTCCGCGAGCCCGCCGCGTTGCCGGGCTGGCTGGCGACGACCACCGCGCGCGAATGCTTGCGCGTCGTGACGGCGGCGAGTAAAGCCGAGCGGCTGGGTACAGGGCTGGATGACTCGGCGCTTTTCGTGGACGACGCGGTGATCGATGAGGAGATCCTGGTGGCTGAGCGGAACGCGGCGCTGCGCGCGGCCTTCGCCGAGCTGCAGCCCCGCTGCCAGCAGCTGCTGTCGATGCTCCTGTCCGACCCGCCGCATTCCTACGCGGAAATCCATAAAGAGCTCGGTATCCCGGTCGGCAGCATCGGGCCGCAGCGGGCCCGCTGCCTGGAGCGGATGCGCCGGTCGAGCGCCATCGCCGCCCTCGGAGATGGCGAGGAAAAAATAGACATACGGGGAGGCGAGCCGAGTGCGTGACGACTGGGACGATGATCGGCTCATAGGGGCCTTGGGCCAGGCACTGAAGGCTCGTCAGGCCGTTCCCTCGTGGTTCATCCAGACGGGCAAGAACGCCTTTGCCTGGCATAACATCGACGCTGAGCTGGCGCGGCTCACCTACGACTCCAACGAGGACCGTCGCGAGGCCGCGGTGACGCGGTCGGAGACGGCCTCGATCCGTGCGCTCACGTTCACCTCGGCCCATCTGAGCCTGGAGCTCGAGGTCACCGGGAACTCACTGCTCGGCCAGCTCCTCCCGGCGCGGGCGGGCGAGCTGGAGATCCATACCAGGACGGGCGAGATCAGCACGACCGAGGTGGACGAGATCGGCTGCTTCTCGGTCGAGACCATCCCGGACTGCCCGTTCCGGCTGCGCTGCCGGACCGCCGACGGCACCGACGTGCTGACCGGGTGGATCACGATCTGAGGTTTGGCCCGGTCTGGGTGCTGGCCGCCGGGTGTTGGCAATTGCGTTAGGAATTTTCGTGAATTTGCGTATCAAACCGGACCAAGGGCCCTCCGTATTGGCAACCGAGTCCGCGGGGGCCGGGGGGACCCGCGGACTCGGCCGGGGGCCGGGGGGCCGGGGGGCCGGGGGGGTTATCGGCGCCGGCGGGGGCTAGTCCGGGGCCGTATCGATAGGGATGCCGCGTCACGCTCGCTGGAGCGTGACGCGGCATTCGCCTTGCCGGGCCCTTTTACCAGCCATGGTCGTCGCACCGTTCATGCTGCGGGTCGAAGTGCCGTTGGTCCGGTAAGAGCCGGACCAACGGCCCATCGACCCAGAACCACCGCCCCGCTGGGCGCGCGCGGGACAATGGGAGTGTGATTATCAGGGACGCTGGGGCTGCGGAGCTGCCCGTGCTGCAGGAGATTGACGTGGCGACCGGGCAGATGTTCCGCGACATCGGCATGCCCGAGGTGGCGGAGTACGATCCGTGGCCGCTGCCGGATCTCGAGCACTCCCTGGCGGCCGGGCTGCTGTGGGTCATACCCGGCGAGGCCGGTGAGCCGGTCGCGTTCCTGATGGGGAGCCAGGTCGACGGCTGCCTGCACGTCGAGCAGCTGTCGGTCGATCCGGGCAGCGCCCGCCGCGGGCTCGGCCGGACGCTGCTGGAGCACGCCGCGTGCCGCGCGGCCGCGGACGGGGTGCCCGCGCTGACGCTGACCACGTTCACGCACGTGCCGTGGAACGCGCTAGGGATCACCCCGCGTGCTGCCTGACGGCGGCTTCCAGCGCGGGCAGCGGGATCCAGCCGTCGTGCGACCAGGTGATCTTGCCGGAGGCAGAGACCAGGGCGAACCAGGGCTGGTCCTGGACCTGGTAGCCGTCGGCCACCCGGCCGGTGGTATCCAGCCCGACCTCGAAGTGGAGCTTGGTCCCGAGGCTGGCGACGTACGAGCGGACGGCCTGAGCCGAGGGCTCGACCACCGTCTCGTCCACCGCGACCAGCGGCGGCAGGCCAGCGCGGCGCGCCGCCGCCACGTAGGCGTTCATGCCGGTCAGTTCGGACTTCAGGTTCGCGACCTCGGACAGCCAGGTGGCGAAGAACATGACCAGGCGCGGCTGGCCCGGCCCGAGCGTGACGGTGCTGCCCTGGGGGCCGGCCGACGACAGCGTGAGGTGATCCGAGGGGCCCTGCCCGGAGATGGACGCGAGCGACTGCTGGCTGGCTACCTTGGGGTGACCGGGCAGCAGGCCGGAGATCTCCCCGGCGAGCACCTGGGCGGACTGCCCGACGCTGGAGTAGGCCATCTGGGTCAGGTAGAGCTTGCGCTCCTGGCCCTGCTGGTCGATCACGAACAGGGCGGGAGTGTGGTCGATCTGGTCGTTCTCGATCTGGACGGCGATGTCGTACGACTTCCAGGTCGCCTTCAGCTCGGCCAGCGAGCCGGTCAGGAAGTTCCACTGGTTGACCAGGCCGTGCGTGCGCGAGTAGGAGAGTACGTCGGCGGTGCTGATGGCGTCGGGGTTGGCGTCCACGCCGAGGAGCTGCACCTGGCTGCCGGCCGGCCCGAGCAACTGCTTGGCTTCCAGCATGCTCTGCGTGGTCAGCGGGCACACCGTGGTGCACTCGGAGTCCTCGAACGCCAGCATGACGACCTTGCCGCGGAACTGGCTCAGCGACATCGGCTGGCCGAACTGGTTGCGCAGCCGGAAGTCCGGGGCGGCCTTCCCGCCGAGCGAGGACCCGAGGTCCAGGTTGGGGTTGTCCATCGCGGCCGTGTTCGGCCCCTGGGACGATGAGCTCCCGGCCTGCGAGCCCGACGGGGTACCGGAACTACATGCGGCCAGGCCCGGCAGCCCGCCGAGGACGCCGAGCAGGGCCACCGCTGACAGCGCGGCGCGCGCGCGGAACCTGTCCATGACCTAATCAGCCTACTGCGGCCAATTCGGTTTGGCCCAGCGAACTACTACAGTCTGTAGGACTAGTTTCCGCTGGTTACCGACGGCAACTGCGAGCCGACCGGCTCGTCCCCGACGATCACCGCCCCGCCGTGCCCCCAGAACAGGTAGCGGTAGGTCAGGTTGATCAGCGTGGTCACCCGGTTGCGCCCGCCGAGCAGGTAGACCAGGTGCAGGGCGAACCAGGCGAGCCAGGCGAGCGTGCCGCGCAGCCGCAGGCCGCCGGCCAGCTGGACCACGGCCGAACGGCGCCCGATCGTGGCCATGGTGCCCTTGTCGTGGTACTTGAACGGCTCCGTGGCCTGCTTGCCCTCCAGCCTGACGATCTGCGCGGCCGCGTGCCGTCCCATCTGCAGGGCGGGCTGGGCGAGCTGGGGCGTCGGGTCGTCCGGATTCACCGCGATGTCGCCGGCGGCGAAGATCCGGTCCTGGCCCTGCACCCGCAGGTCCGGCCCGACCACGATGCGGCCGTTCTTGCCCTGCGGCAGGCCCCAGCCGGCCACCCCCGGGCCGGCCGCCACGCCGGCCGCCCACACGGTGATGTCGCTGGGCAGGTCCTCGCCATGGGCGAGCCGCACCTGGCTGGCAGTGACCTCCCCGATGCGGGTGTCCAGCCGCACGTCGACGCCGCGGGCCAGCAGCTGGGCCCTGGCGTACTCCTGCAGCTTCGGGTGGAACGGGCCGAGCAGGTGCGGTGCCATCTCGACCAGCCGGACGCGCACCCGGGCCGGGTCGACGTCGGGGAAGGTGGAGGCGAGCACGGTGCGGCGCAGCTCGGCCGCCGTGCCGGCCAGCTCCACGCCGGTGGCCCCGCCGCCCACCACGGTGATGTTCAGGTCGCCGCTGTCCACGCTGAGCCGCTCGAAGCCGGCCATCACATGGTCACGGAGGACGAGGGCGTCGGTCCTGGTATAGAGGCCGAACGTATGCTCGGCCGCGCCCTTGATCCCGTAGAACGCGGTCGTCACCCCGGTCGCCAGGATGAGGTAGTCGTAGCCCATGTCGCGGCCGCTGCTGAGCTTGATCCGGCGAGACGCCGGGTCGATCGCGGCCAGCTCCCCGCGCCGGAAGATCGCGCCGTACCGCCCGGCGAAGCCTCCGGCCGGGTAGGCGACGTCGCCGGGGTTCAGCCCCGCGGTCGCGACCTGGTAGAGCAGCGGCTGGAAGGTGCTGTACAGGTGGCCGTCAACCAGGGTCACCCGCATGCCAGCGCGGGTCAGCCTGGAGATGGCGGACAGGCCGCCGAACCCCGCGCCGCAGATGACCACGTGCGGCGCGTCCGGGTCAGCCTGACGTTTTCTCGCGATCGTCCTCACCTCCGGCTCCCCCAACGATGTCGTATTGGTTCCCGCGCTTCTCTACGTATAGCCGGAACGCATGGCGGTCTTGTTCCGTATATGGCGGCGGGGCCAGGCTTCGGGGCCACAGCCGGTAGGCCCGGACCACGTTTATCTGGATGGCGTACAAGGTGAGCTCGGCCTGCAGGTACAGCCAGGCGATCAGCCCGAGCACGACGGCGAACGTGCCGTACAGAGGTGAGGCGTGGGCGATCTGACGGGCCACGAAACTGGCGCCCACGCTCTGGAGTATCTGCCAGATGACCGCGCTGATGGCGGCACCGAGCCAGAGCTGCCGCCAGGTGATCTCGCTCGCGGTGCCGAGCCTGAAGGCGAGCCAGAACAGCCCGAAGTTCAGCACCAGCGACACCGCGTTGGCCAGTATGGTCTGGCCTGCGCTGGGGAGGACGCGGCCGACACCGACCGCGAGGGTGCTGATACTCGTGGTGGCGATAAAGCCCAGGCCAATCACGATGATCAGCGCAGCGCTGCGCAGCCAGGACCACGGGAATCCGGGGCGGCGGTCGAAGGGGATCTCCCAGGCTGAGTTGAGCGCGTTCTGCAGCGAGTTGGCCACCCCCAGCGCCCCGATGAACGTCCCGACCAGGCCGATCACGAGCAAGATCCCGGTCTGATTTAGGTGGCCGATGCTCGGCTTGACATATGAGTAGATCGGGTAGTCCTTCAGCGCGGAATCCACCTTCTGCTGCAGCTCGTGATTGTTCTTGAGCACCTTGTCCAGCACGGTGAACAGGACGAGCAGCAGCGGGAAGATCGCGACCAGGGCGGAGTACGCGATCAGCGCGGCCAGGTTGCCCGCCTGGTCGTCGCCGAACTTCTTCCACACCGCGACCGGGAAGGCCAGCCAGGCGTGCTGCTGCTGGTACTCGTCCACGGCCCGGAAGAGCCTTTTCAGCTTGTCCATCGCGAGGAAAACGTACCCGGGCTCAGCGCATCCATCCGCCGGAACGCCGGTCGCGTTATCGCAGGACATTACGGTATTGCGAGGGATGTGCTACAGGTAGGTGCTACAAGTTGAGGGCGATGAGCTCGGGCCGCATGCACCCCTGGGCGGGTTCCCTGGTCCCGGCCGGGGCCGACGGGCTGGCGTCGGGGTCCGGCGTGGCCGTGGTGGAGGAGGCGGGAGGGATGGAAGTGTTCGAAGGGGACGAAGAGGTCGCGCTGGTGGCGGTGCCGGAGGGGGGCCGGGATTGCTGTCCTGACGCCGGTCCGGACGCCGGTCCTGACGGCGGTCCTGACGGGGGCGCGGACGTGCTCGGCTGGGCCGGCGGGCTGGGCGCCAGCTGCCGGCAGGCCGCGATGACCACCAGGTTGCCGACCGGGTCGGCGCTGCCGCCGACGCCGCTCAGGTCGACGAAGTAGTGCGGCCAGGGCAGCCCGGGCGCGGCCCGCGTGACCCGCTGCACCGAGAGGGCGTAACCCCAGGCGTCGCCGTTACCGCCCTGGTCGAGGCCGAGCGCCACGCCGTTCCTGACCACGTACACCCCGGCCGCGCCGTTGACCGCGGAGCCCGAGGCGGTCGCCTTGACCCGGCCGGTCCGCGGGTCGACGCCGACCAGGTTGGATCCCTCGGTGAGGTAGATCCGGCGCGGACTGTGATCGGCGCCTTCCGGCACGGCCCCCCGGGCGGACCACAGCCGCGCCCCGGTGCTGCCGTTGTACGCGGTCACCCCGGCGGCCGAGGAGAACAGCACCACGCCGTCGAAGGCGGCGCTGAGCGTGCCCGGGAACGACAGGCCCTCGATCGGCCGGACGACGAGCTCGGATCCCGTCGCCAGGTCGATCCGGTGCAGCGCCGAGACCGGAGCCGAGTCGACGAACCCGCCGGGGGATTCGGCCATGTAGAGCCAGTGCCCGTCGGTCCGCCAGGCTTGCGCGACCGGGCCGGTGGGACGCTGCCAGCGCACGTGCCCCGTCGTGTTGTCGTAGCTGGTAACCGCGGTGGCGCCGACGACCACGGTGTATTCCTGGCTGGCCGCCACCGCGCCGCCGAACGTCGCGGCCGGGTACCGGCCGGCCTGGGCGCCGTCCGCGCCGGAGAGCACGACCTCGGTGCGCCGCGCGGCACCGGGGTGCTGTTTTCCGCTGGCGGGCCGGTAGGAGACGCCCGCGGTCACCTCACCCGGCCAGGCGCGTACCGACATGATGGCGGCCCCGGCCGGGAAGCCGGTCAGCGTGTCCTGCCACTCGAGCGCGCCGGTCCGGGACGAGTACGCGGTCACGGTGAGCCCGGCGCCGACCGCGGCGAGGCCGCCGCCGACCGCGGCGTAGGCCAGGCCGGAGGCGGGCACCGTGCCGGTCAGGCCGGGGGCCACGTTCCACGCGCCGGACAGCGGGGTGGCCCATCTGACCATGCTGGGCGCTGACCCGGCCCCGAGAGCCCGGCAGCCGGACCGGCAGGCGGCCGCGGGAGGCACCCCGGCCGCGCCCTGGACCGGGTAAGGCACCAGGGCCACGCCGAGCAGCGCCGCGATCAGCACCCAGCGCCGCAGCCGCGGCGACTTCCCCGCCGTGCCGAGGCGGATCCGGCCGAGGACACCGCGCCTGGCCCGGCGGCGCACCCGGCCGGCGAGCTGGCCGAGGTGCCGGCCGACGGACCCGCGGCGCGGCCGGCCGGAGATCTTGCGCCCCCGCTGCTGCCTCACAACAACCACCGTAGGAGAACTCCGGCGGACGGACGCTGCCGATCACCCCAAACGTGACCAGGACGGTGCCCCGCTGGGCCGGCCTAGCCTGCTGGGGCCGCCGGGCGTACCGATAACGTGGGACCGTTCATCTGAGGGAATCAGACGCCTCGCCGAGGAGGTTTGCCATGACCAGCCCCAGCCGCCCGCCGCTCCCCTACGACTTCCTGCCTCCGGTCCCGTCATTCGAGCTGCGTAGCGACGACGTCGCCGACGGCGAGATGATGCCGGGTAACCAGGTCTTCGATGGGTTCGGCATGACCGGGGGGAACATCTCCCCGTCGCTGCGCTGGTCCGGTTTCCCGGCGGAGACCAAGAGCTTCGCGGTGACCTGCTTCGACCCGGACGCGCCGACGGGTTCGGGGTTCTGGCACTGGATCGTGCTCGGCATTCCGGCCTCGGTGACCGAACTGGAGACGGGCGCGGCCGGGACGGACGGCTCGGGCCTGCCCGAGGGAGCGTTCCACGTCCGCAACGACTACGGTGCGAAGGATTTCGGCGGCGCGGCCCCGCCGGCCGGGGACCCGCCGCACCGCTACGTGTTCGCGGTGCACGCCCTCGACGTGGAGTCACTGGACGTCAACGACGAGATCTCGCCGGCCGTGGCGGGTTTCAACCTGCGCTTCCACACCATCGCCCGGGCGGTGATGATCCCGGTGTACGGGCACTAATGAAGAGGCGCTGATGAAGAGGCGCTGATCAGGATGGGCGCTCGCCGCACCGGGCGGCGTCGTAGCCGGGCAGGCTGGCCAGCTGGGCCAGCAGCCACGGCGAGGTGAGCACCTTCAGCAGGCCCTGGACCTCGCGGGACGCGGCGTGCTTGGCCGGCAGCAGCAGGTCGAAACGCTCCTCGGCCAGCGGGATGAAGTCCAGCCCGTAGGCCAGCGCGGCTGGCTCGCTGGACACGCCCGCGTCGGCCAGGCCGCCGACGATGGCCGCCGCCACCTGCAGGTGGCCTGCGGCCAGGCTGTCGTAGCCGGGAAGCTGGGACGGCTCCAGGCCGAGCCGCAGGCGCTCCCGGTCGAGCAGCGTGCGCGCCTGCGCCCCCGGCTCGCGGTTGACCAGCCGAAGTCCCTGCCTGGCCACGTCGTCCAGGCCGCGGACCCGGGCTCCGGGCCGGACCACCAGGCCCTCGCGCCAGGAGGCGAACCCGACCACCTCGGCGCCGCCGGGGATGCCCGACGTGTCGCGGCCTTCCCCAGGGCCGACGCGGTGCACGCCGGCGGCGTGCACCAGCCCGGCGGCGGCCAGCCGCAGGGCCTCGCCGCTGCCGCATGGCCACCAGGCGAACGCCAGCGGCGGGTCGAGCAGCGCGAGCGGCGTCTCGAGCAGTGGCAGCGCCGGGTCGCAGCCGGCCACCACGACTGTGGGCCGCGGCGGCCCGATCGGCCGCACCGCGACCTGGACCCCTTGGCCCCCTTGAGTCCCTTGCCCCCCTTGGCCCCCTTGATTTTCGCCGCCGCGGACCATCAGGCCCCCCGCGGCGCCGAAGCCGAGCCTGGCGGCCAGGTCCGCGTCCAGCGGCAGCGCGACGAACGTGTCGCCCACGGTGGCGAGCGCGACCCGGGAGCCGGGCCCGCTGACCGGCGCGACCAGCCGGGCCAGCACAGGATCGCCGAGGTCACCGGGGCCGAACAGCTCCTCGACCGTCATGCCGAGCGCCCGGGCCAGGCCGAGGGCGACCCGCAGCGAAGGATCGGAATGGCCGGACTCGACAGCGGACACCGCCTGCCTGGTGACGCCGGCCACGCCGGCCAGCTGCTGCTGGGACAGGCCGCGGGCCTGCCGGGCCAGCCGCAGCCGCGCCCCGTCCGGCTGGGTGATCTCCGTCATCGTCCCACCTCCCCTGCACGGGTTATCTGCTCCCTACCTTATGGTGCGTCTCAGAGCTGGTTGAGTGGCCGCGCGAGCGGACTGACGCGCCTGGGGCAACGCAGGTGCCCTCGATGAGTGACTCCTCCGCTGGCGGCAGGGCGAATGTGATTCAGGCGGTGCCTGATACGCACTTGCATCGTGAGGCGGCCGACCCCGTGAGGACCCGGGTGGATCGGGGCTTCGGGGTGATTTTTGTGCACGATAGTCCCCCAAATCCACCCGCAAGCCCTAATCCACCCCGTAAAAGTTACGATCATCGCACTGGTGAGCGAACAGAGGTGCAATGGAGGCTGAGGGGACAGGAGTACTTCTGGTCAGGCGGCCGGACGGGTGATCCGCGCAGCGCCTCCAGGAGGGCAAATAGGCCGCCAGCAACAGCGGGCACGTCACACTCATCTGAATCGGGAATCACTCGCCGATAGAGGCCACGCGGGCCAGGATCAGCGTGGTCACTGGCTGGCTGGCCAGCGCGACCACCTCCAAGCCGGAAGGGTCCGGGTCGCCGCGGCGGAAGACGACCTCGGTGACGAGCCGGAAGACATGCGCGCGGGCGAGCAGCTGGTCCAGTTCCGGTTCGCCGTCCAGCTCGTCGAGGATGGCCGGGTCGGCCCCGCTCCACGTGAGCGCGTCCACCGCGGCGACGGCCAGGGCCAGCCCGGCGGGCCGCCAGTAGGGCGAGAAGTCGATCACGGCGGGCGGCTCGCCCGCGGCGAAGAGCACGTTCCCGCCGAGGTCGCCGTGGATCAGCTGGGCGGGCAGACGCACCGGCCGAAGCGCCGCCAGCAGGCTCCGCAGCTGACCGCCCAGCGGCCCGGGCGCCGCCACCAGGACGCTCCCCGGATCCCGCTCGCCCCACGCCACCTGGTCTCCGATGGTCCACTGGCTGCCGTCCCGGCCCAGCCAGGGCGGCGCGGGGCGGCCTGCCAGCGCGGCGTGGAACGCCCGGCTGGCCTCGATCAGCCTGGGCCAGAGCGGGGAGACGCCGGCCCAGGAAGCGGGCTCGCCGGGCAGCCACTGCCAGGCTGTCCAGGCACCGGTGCGCGTATCCCCGGCCACCCAGTCCCCGGCGGTGGTGCCGAGCGGCCGCGGCACGCGGAAGCCAGGGTCCTGGCGAGCGGCCAAGGGGCCCGAGGGGGCCAAGGAGCTCAAGGAGGCAAAGGGACTCAAGGGGGCCGAGGGGGCCGAGGGGGCTCGAGGGGGCCGAGGGGGCCGAGGGGGCCGAGGGGGCCAGGTCGCGGTACAGATCGGCCGTCCAGCGTGCTACCCGCGGGTCACCGGCCGGCTTGAGCACGACCTCCCCGGCCCGCCAGGCGGTGCCCTCGCCGCCGGGCAGCGAGACGGGATTGGCGCTGACGCCGAAGGAAGCGAGCACTTCCGGACCCGGGCGCATACCGGCAGCCTATGATCCGGGCATGAAGACGCAGATCATCGAAGTCCGTACCGGGAGCCGCGAGGCGATCAGGGACATCACCGGCGAATGCGCCGGGTTCGCCGGCTCGGCCTCAAGCGGGGGCGACGGCCTGCTGCACGTCTTCGTGCCGCACGCGACCGCGGGCGTCGCGCTGATCGAGCTCGGCGCGCGCAGCGACGACGACCTGCTGGCCACCCTGTCCGACCTGCTGCCCGCCGACGAGCGCTGGCGGCACGCGCACGGATCCCGCGGGCACGGCCGGTCGCACGTGCTGCCGGCCTTCATCCCGCCCTACGCGACCGTCCCGGTAATCGGCGGCCGCCTGGCTCTCGGCACCTGGCAGTCCATCGCCCTAGTCGACCTGAACGTGGACAACCCGGACCGCCGGGTACGACTGTCCTTCCTGGGCTGATGCGGGTCCTGGTCGAGGGTTCGGGGGGCAGCGCGGGCTGGCCGCAGCCGGGCTGCCGGTGCGCCTCCTGCCTGCGTCAGGCCGCGGCCGGGAAGGCGCGTAAAAGGTCGACCATAGTCGTCGACGACCAGCTGCGATTGGGCGCGGGGCTGGAGGCCGAGAAAGGGGCCGGGGCCGGGAAGCGGGGGCCGGGAAAGGGGCCGGGGCGCGGGGCCGGGAAAGACGCCGGGCCGGGTTATCGAGTGCGGCGGGTGGCGGACGCGCGGGACGGGGGAACGGGGGGCTGGGATGTCACGGGGCCGGACGGTGGGAGGCTGCTCTATCCGGCCGGACCGGGGACCGCGCCGGCGCCGGCGGAGGGTTCGGCGCCTTACGACGTCGTGTTCCTGGACCTGCTCGGCGACCCGGCCCAGCTCGGCTGGCTGCGGGCACGGGGACTGATCACCGCGGGCACGGTCACGGCGGTGGCGTTCGCCGACCATCGCGTGCCGTCGGAGGCCGAGCTCGCGCGGCGGTGCGGGTTCTGGGGGGTGCGGCTTGCCGGTGACGGGGAGGCGATCGACCCGGCCCGTTCGGTACCTAATGATCGGGACTTTCCGGCCGCAACCCGCCGGGTGCTGGTGCTGGGCGGGGCACGGTCGGGCAAGTCGGAACGGGCCGAACTGCGGCTGGCGGGCGAGCCAGATGTGACCTACGTGGCCACAGGGAACCGCGGCGCGGACGATCCGGACTGGGCGGCGCGGGTGGCCGCGCACCGGGCGCGCCGGCCAGCCTGGTGGCGGACGGCGGAGACCACGGACCTGGCCGGCCTGCTCGGCACCGCCCGCGGGGCGCTGCTGATCGACGGGATCGGCACCTGGCTGGCGGCGCTCCTCGACGAGTGCGGCTGGGATCACCGGGGCGAGGCGGCGCGGGAGAAGATGGCCGCCCGGACCGCCGAACTGGTCGGCGCGTGGCGGCAGGCCCGCGGGTACGTCGTGGCGGTGAGCGACGAGACCGGGCTCGGCGTGGTGCCCGCGACCCCCGGCCTGGCTGTTCCGGGACGAGCTCGGGCGGCTGAACCAGGCGCTGGCGGCCGAGTCGGAGGAGGCCGAACTGGTCGTGGCCGGCCGCGTCCTGCCCCTGGGGGAATAGCAAAGAACCCGATAATTAACGAATCCGGATAACAGTCCGATGACAATCTTTGCGTGGGTTGCGTGTTACAGGGCATCCTGCCGTGATGTCTGCTCCGGCCGCTGGCGAGCCTGGCCCGCTGGCCGCTACGGTAGTAGGACGTATGCCGGGCGATGAGGTGATGACGAGTATGGCACGCGTGGTGGTCATTGGCGACCTGATGACTGACGCGGTCGCCCGTGCGACGCTGCCGCTCGCGCGCGGCAGCGACACGCCCGCGAACGTGACCATGCACGGGGGCGGTTCCGGGGCGAACATCGCCGCCTGGATGGCCGCCGACGGCGGCGACGTGGCGTTCGTGGGGCGGCGCGGCGCGGACATCGCGGGGCGCAACCGCGATATGGAGCTGATGGGCTACGGCGTCGACGCACGGCTGGTGATGGACCCCGAGCGCCCCACCGGCACGTGCGTGGTGATGGTCACCCACAAGGGCGAGCACACCATGCTCTCCGACCCGGGCGCGAACGCGGCGCTATCCCCCGACGACCTGCCGCACGACCTTTTCGTGCCGGGCGCCCACCTGCACGTCTCCGGGTACACGCTGCTGTCGGAGGGCGCGCGGGCGGCCGGGCTTGCCGCGATCGACTACGCGCGCCGGACCAACATGACCGCGTCGGTGGACGCGGCGTCCGCGGCCCCGCTGGAGCGGGCCGGGGCCGAGCCCTTCCTCGAGCTGTCCTCCGGCGCCGTGCTGCTGTTCGTCAACTCCGCCCAGGCCAAGGTGCTCACCGGCCGGGAGGACCCGGAGCAGGCGGCCCGGGTACTGACCGCCTGGTACCCGCACGTCGCGGTCAAGATGGCCGCCGACGGCGCGCTGTTCTACGCCAACGGCCGGCCGCCGGTGCGGGTGCCCGCGCCGCCCGTCGACCGGGTGATCGACGGCACCGGTGCCGGGGACGCGTTCATCGCCGGCTTCCTGCCCGCCTGGCTGGACAAGAAGCCGCCGGGCGAGGCGCTGGCCGGCGGCTGCCGGCTGGCCGCGCACGCGCTCGGCCTCATCGGCGCGCGCCCAGTCCTGTGAACACCGTCCTATGAGCACCGTCCTGTGACGGGCTATCTCGGGGGCCTGTTCGCGCTGGACGGGCGGGTCGCCGTGGTCACCGGGGGGTCCTCGGGGATCGGCGCGGGGATGGCCGGGGCGCTGGCGCAGGCCGGCGCCAGGATCGTGCTGGTGGCACGGGACGCGGAGCGGCTCGAGGAGTCGGCGGCGTCGCTGCGTGCCCGCGGCGCGAAGGCGGCGTGGGTCAGCGCGGACCTGGCAGAGCGGGCTGCGGTCGCGCAGGCCGCGGATGAGCTGGAATCGGCGTTCGGCCCGCCGGACATCCTGGTGAACTGCGCGGGGGTCAACCTGCGCCCGCCGCTGGGGTCGCTCACCGTCGAGGACTGGGACGTGACCATGGCGGTCAACCTGACCGCGCCGTTCCTGCTCGGCCAGCGGTTCGGGCCGGGCATGGCGGAACGCGGCTGGGGGCGGATCATCAACGTGACCTCGCAGCAGGCGGCGCGGGCGTTCGGCAACAGCGGGGGGTACGGGGCGTCCAAGGGCGGCCTGGCCGCGCTGACCCGGTCCCAGTCCGAGGCGTGGGCCCCGGCCGGGGTGTGCTGCAACTCGGTCTGCCCGGGGTTCGTGCCGACCCGGCTCAACGCGCACGTGGCCCGCGACCCGGAGCGTTCGGCGGCGATGGCGGCGCGCACGATGACCGGGCGGAACGGGTCGCCGGAGGACTTCGCGGGGGTGGCCGTGTTCCTGGCGTCGGCGGCCAGCGACTACGTGACCGGCCAGACCCTGTACGTGGACGGCGGGTTCTCTGTTACATGAGCGGGGTCACGTAAACGCGGCGTTGGCCTTTTCTGTCGGTGCGGCACGGCAGAATGTTCGGTATGGCAGGACGACGAGGCGGTACCCCCGCGCCCCCCGAGGATTTCGAAGAGAATATCGTCGACATCGATGTCGCCGAGGAGATGCGCGGCAGCTACCTCGAGTACGCCTACAGCGTTATCTACTCCCGGGCGCTCCCCGACGCGCGGGACGGCCTCAAGCCGGTGCAGCGCCGGATCCTGTACCAGATGAACGAGATGGGCCTGCGTCCGGATCGTTCGCATGTGAAATGCGCCCGGGTGGTCGGCGAGGTGATGGGCCGCCTGCACCCGCACGGTGACTCGGCCATCTACGACGCGCTGGCCCGGATGGCCCAGCCGTGGGCGATGCGGCTGCCGCTGGTCGACGGGCACGGGAACTTCGGCAGCCTGGGCGGCGACGACGCACCCGCGGCCATGCGCTACACCGAGGCCAGGCTGACCGCGGCCGCGATGGAGATGGTCGCCTCGATCGACGAGGAGACCGTCGACTTCATCCCGAACTACGACGGCAGTGAGCAGCAGCCCGACGTGCTGCCCGCGGGCATCCCGAACCTCCTGGTGAACGGCACGGCCGGGATCGCGGTCGGGATGGCCACCAACATGGCGCCGCACAATCTGGTCGAGGTCATCGCGGCGGCACGGCATCTTCTGCGGCACCCCGATGCGTCCCTCGACGCCCTGATGCGCTTCGTGCCGGGCCCCGACCTGCCCACCGGCGGGCGGATCGTGGGGCTCGACGGGATCAGGGAGGCGTACGAGACCGGGCGCGGCATCTTCCGCACCCGGGCCACCACGACGATCGAGCAGATCACCCCGCGGCGCTCCGGCATCGTGGTCACCGAACTGCCCTACAGCATCGGCCCGGAGAAGGTCATGACCAGGATCAAGGACCTGGTCCAGGCCAAGAAGCTGAACGGTATCGCCGACCTGAAGGACCTCACCGACCGGAACCGCGGCCTGCACCTGGTCATCGAGGTCCGCAGCGGGTTCAACCCGGAGGCGGTGCTGGCCGAGCTGTACCGGCTGACGCCGATGGAGGAGACGTTCGGCATCAACAACGTCGCCCTGGTCGACGGCCAGCCGCGGGTCCTCGGGCTGCGCGAGCTGCTGGAGATCTTCGTCGCGCACCGGCTGGACGTGATCCGGCGGCGCACCGAGTACCGGCGGCGCAAGCGGTCCGAGCGGCTCCACCTGGTCGACGGCCTTTTGGTGGCCCTGCTGAACATCGACGAGGTCATCGCGGTCATCCGGTCCTCGGACGACTCGGCGTCCGCCAAGACGCGGCTGATGGACATCTTCGAGCTGTCCGAGATCCAGGCGCAGTACATCCTGGACACGCCGCTGCGCCTGGCTGACCCGCTACGACCGGCTCGAGCTAGAGCGGGAGCAGGAACAGCTGCGGGCCGAGATCGCGTCTTTGACGGCCATCCTGGAGTCGGACGAGAAGCTGCGCGAGGTGGTCGGCGGCGAGCTGGCGGAGGTGGCGAAGAGGTTCGGCACGCCGCGGCGCACGGTGCTGCTCGAGGGCTCCGAGGTCGCGGTGACGGCCGCGGTGCCGCTCGAGGTGGCCGACGACCCGTGCGTGGTGCTGATGTCGGCCAGCGGGCTTGTCGCCCGGGTGGCCGTCTCGCCGGGAGATGATTCCGAACGGGCCCTGGTTCCTCCCCCCGCGGAGGCTTCACGCGCCGCCCATGACGTGATCGTCTCCGCCGTTCGGGCCACCGTGCGCGGGACCGTGGGGCTGGTGACCTCCGCGGGCCGGCTGGTCAAGCTCAACGTGCTCGAGCTGCCCGCGATGCCGCCCGGGGCCGGCGCGGTGTCGCTGGCGGGGGGCACGCCGCTGACCGAGTTCGCGTCGTTCGAACGCGGCGAGACGGTGGTCGGGCTGGCCGCCGTCGACGTCTCTGGCGGCGGATCAGGGTCTGGCCTGGCGCTGGGGACCGCGGAGGGCGTGGTCAAGCGGGTGCTGCCCGACTACCCGCAGAACAGGGACGAATTCGAGCTGATCACGCTGAAGTCCGGGGACCGGGTGGTCGGCGCGGTGCAGCTGTCCGGCGAGTCGGACGAGCTGGTGTTCATCACGTCGGACGCGCAGCTGCTGCGGTACGCGGCCTCCTCGGTCCGGCCGCAGGGCCGGGCGGCCGGCGGCATGGCCGGCGTGCGGCTGATGGCGGGGACGTCGGTGGTGTGGTTCGGCGCGGTGGACGCGGGCGCGGCCTCAGGGACGCCGTCCGGGGCGCCCGGCACCTACTCCCCCGCCGTGGTGGTCACCGTGGCGGGAAGCGCCGGCGCCCTGCCGGGCACGGGCGCCGCCAGCGTGAAGGTCACCCCGCTGCACGAGTATCCCGGCAAGGGCCGGGCCACCGGCGGGGTGCGCTGCCACCGGTTCCTCAAGGGCGAGGACATGCTGGTCATGGCGTGGGCCGGGCCGGCTCCGGCGGTGGCCGCGACCGACTCGGGCGCGCCGGTCCAGCTCCCGGACCCGGTCGGGAAGCGGGACGGCTCGGGTACTCCGCTCGGCCGGCAGGTAGCCGTCCTCGGAGGCTCGGCCCGGGTGGTCTAGCGTGCCGGGACTAGAAGCCCGGTGTCCTCGTGGCCCGCGGGGCGGTCGCCTGCCGGGGAATGCCGATGGGCGCGGCGTTCGGCGTGCTGTGCGCGGCCCGGACGAGTTCGGTCAGCAGGTCGCGGGGGCCGGCCGACGCGTCGTCGGCGAGCTGCCACTTCTTGACGATCTCCGCGCCCTCCTGGCCGGGATCGAAGGCGCCGCTGCCGAAGCATCCCATCGCCTCGAGGGCCAGCAGGTCAGGGTCGTCCTCGGGCAGGCCCTGAAGGTAAGCGGCCGCATCCAGGAGCGAGACGACGCTGCGCGCCACGTGCAGCGCGCTGGCGCCCGCGCTGTCGAGCCGCCACCACGCACGTGCTTGCAGGAACTGCGCAACGAGTATCGCCTTGGTCACGGAACGTGATGTTAGCAGGACATCGGTGCAGTAGCGGGGATTGCTCAGGTGTCGATGCGTGACGGGTCTAGCTCGGCGGCACCGCCGACGATGAAGTCGCGGCGCGGGGCCACCTCGGTCCCCATCAGCAGGTTGAAGATGCCCGCGGCGGCGGCCGTGTCCTCGATCCTGATCCGGCGCAGCGTCCGGCGCCTGGGGTCCATGGTCGTCTCGGCGAGCTGGGACGCGTCCATCTCGCCCAGGCCCTTGTACCGCTGCACCGGCTCCTTCCACCGCTGGCCGCGCCGTTCGAGCTCGAGCAGCGTCCGGTTCAGCTCCGCGTCGGAGTACGTGTACCTGTACTTGTCCTGGCCCTTGCGGACGCTGGTCAGCTCGATCCGGTGCAGCGGCGGTACCGCGGCGAAGATCCGGCCCGCGTCCATCATCGGGCGCAGGTACTTGTGGAACAGCGTGAGCAGCAGCGTCCTGATGTGGGCGCCGTCAACATCGGCGTCGCTCATTAGCACCACCCGCTGGTACCGGGCCGAATCCAGATCGAACGAGCTGCCCGAGCCCGCCCCGATCACCTGGATGATCGAAGCGCACTCGGCGTTCTTGAGCATGTCCGCCAGCGAGGCCTTCTGCACGTTGAGGATCTTGCCGCGGATCGGCAGCAGCGCCTGGAACTCCGAGTCCCTGGCCAGCTTGGCGGTGCCGAGCGCGGAGTCTCCCTCGACGATGAACAATTCGCTCCGGTCGTCGGCCGACCGGCAGTCGACCAGCTTGGCCGGCAGCGACGAGCTGGCCAGCGCCGACTTGCGCCGCTGGTTGTCGCGGTGCTCGCGGGCCGCCATGCGCGCCTTGGCGGCGGACACCACCTTCTCCAGGGCCGCCCGGGCCTGCTGCTTGGCCCCGCGGGGCGGAGCCTCGAAATAGGCGCCGAGCTGCGCGCTCACCACCTGCGTCACGATCTTGGAGGCGGCCGGGGTGCCGAGCACCTCCTTGGTCTGCCCCTCGAACTGAGGCTCGGGCAGCCGCACGGACACGACCGCGACCAGGCCCTCGAGCACGTCCTCCTTGGTCACAGGCTCGTCGCCGTTCTTCAGCAGCCGCGCCGCCCGGAGCTGATCGTTCAGCGTGCGGACCAGGGCCCGCTCGAATCCCGTCACGTGGGTGCCGCCGTGCGGGGTGGCGATGACGTTCACGAACGAGCGGACCACGCCGTCGTAGCCGCTCCCCCACTGCACCGCCACGTCGACCTGCAGCTCGCGCTCGACCTCGGTCGGGGTCATGTGCCCGCGGTCGTCGAGCACCGGGATGGTCTCGGTGAAATTGCCCGAGCCGGTTAGCCGCAGCACGTCGGTGACCGCCTCGCCCGAGCCGAGGTGGGCGCAGAACTCGCTGATGCCGCCGTCGAACCGGAACACCGCCTGCCTGACCCGCTCCGGCTCGGCGTGGTCATCGTCGGGCGCGCCCGCGGCCGGCTCCTCGCGGATGCTGATGGTCAGGCCGGGCACGAGGTAGGCGGTCTGCCTGGCTCGCTCGGTGAGCGCGTCGAAGCTGAACCTGGCGTCCTTGATGAACACCTGCCGGTCCGGCCAGAACCTGATCCTGGTCCCGGTGGCCCTCCTGGTAGCGCGCCTGAGCTGGCGCAGCCCCGCCTTCCTGGTGAAGTCCGCGTCCGGGCCAGGCCCGGCGAACTCGCCGGTGACGCCGCGGCGGAAGCTCGCCGCCCAGGTGTGCCCCTCCCGGTCCACCTCGACGTCCAGCCGCGAGGCCAGCGCGTTGACGACCGAGGCGCCGACGCCGTGCAGGCCGCCGGAGGCGGTGTACGAGCCGCCGCCGAACTTCCCGCCCGCGTGCAGCCTGGTCATCACCAGCTCCACGCCGGTGAGCTTGGTCTTGCGCTCGACGTCGACCGGGATGCCGCGGCCGTTGTCCCTGACCTCGGCCGAGCCGTCCGCGTGCAGCGTGATCTCGATCCCGGTGCAGTGCCCGGCCAGTGCCTCGTCCACGGCGTTGTCGAGGATCTCCGCCAGGCAGTGCTGCAGCCCGCGGCTGTCGGTCGACCCGATGTACATGCCGGGGCGCTTGCGGACCGCCTCAAGTCCCTCGAGGACCGACAGGTGCCGGGCGGTGTAAGCGTCGGTCGCGGCGGCGGGCGACGGCGTCCTGGGCGAGGCGGTGAGGGTGGGCACGAGCGGCCGGTCTCCTTCCGAGGCCCGCACGGGCCTCATCGAAAATAGTAGCGTTCCGGACCGTATGCCCCTGGCAATGCCACGCGGCTTGACCGACCGAAATCCCAGACTGACCATGACGAATGTATCGACCGGCGGGTATCTGGGTACATGTCTGGTTAGATGCACGATGCCTGTGTGCCACCGGTACTGCCCCCGAGTACCGGTGGGGCGCAGGCATCGTGTGTCACAGGGCAGCAGCTGGGGACCACGCTCGGCCTGCGGGTGGTTTCGCTTGTGGCGTACACGACCCGGAGTGGGGAACGCTGAAGCCTGGGTATGTGTTGTGCTGAGCTGTAAGGGCAGAAAGCTGAAGCCAGAAGGCTGAAATAGCCGGAGGCACGACGCGAAGGAAGGCGACGTTGACTGGAGCGATAGCCCCCACCAAGCCGCTGACCGCGCTGGACGTCTGCGATCGTTGCGGCGCCCAGGCGTATGTTCGCGTGCTGCTCGCTAACTCAGGAGAGCTGCTTTTCTGTGCGCACCACGGCCGCCAGCACGCGAAGGCGCTGGCCAAGGTAGCCGTCGACATACAGGACGAGAGCAACCGCCTGTCTGAGCCGCAGCCGCAGTAAGTCAGCGGGTCAAGCCAGACCGGCAAGGACGCCGGCGCCAGTTGGGTCATTGGCGTCGGCTTCTTTGTGTCCGGAAAAGGGTGCGCGGGAGCGGTCCGCGGGCGCCCTGGAGCGGTCCGCGGGTTCGCCTGGGCCGCGGGTTCGCCGGGGCCGCGGGTTCGCCTGGGCCGCGGGAGCCTCCGCCGGTCGCGACGGGCGGGACTGCTGTTGTTTGTGAGGCATGACGAGCTTCCACCGTGGCGGCCCTCTCGGCGGGCTAACCGCAACGATGTCACATCGTGACGGTTATAAGCGCGCGTCTTAAAATAACCCGTCGCTTCGGGATTTCTGGCGCGCTGATGTGCTAACCGCTGGGTCGATGTGCCGTTGGTCCGGCTAGAACCGGACCACCGGCCCATCGACCCAGAACCGCCGCCCCGTACCGCCGCCCAGTACGGCCGCCCCGCACCGCCGCCGCGGCTACCGCCCCGCCCGCTCGCACCCGAGATCCAACCCGCGCGTTAATAACTGACGCGCACTAACCGCATCAATGTCACATCGTTGCGGTTGTGAGCTGGGCCGGAGTGTGATCACGGATCACGGTAGTGCGCTGGGGCACCAGGAGCAGCCGGAGCCGCAGGCGGGACCGGGGGCACGCCTGCGGGCGACCGGAATGGCTCGGGTGTGAGGTCCCCGGGGCGGGCGGAAACTCGGCCGACGGAAACCCGGCCGACGGAAACCCGGCCGACGGAAACCCGGCGGGCGGAAACCCGGAGGCGGGTCCCCCGGCCGCGTGCGGCGGGTAGAGCGGGGCTCCTTAGTCCAGGTAGTCGCGGAGGACCTGGGAGCGTGACGGGTGCCGGAGCTTGGACATGGTCTTGGACTCGATCTGGCGGATCCGCTCGCGGGTCACGCCGTACACCTTGCCGATCTCGTCCAGCGTCTTGGGCTGGCCGTCGGTCAGCCCGAACCGCATCGAGACCACGCCGGCCTCGCGCTCGGACAGCGTGTCCAGCACCGAGTGCAGCTGCTCCTGCAGCAGCGTGAAGCTGACCGCCTCGCCGGGCTGGATCGCCTCCGAATCCTCGATCAGGTCGCCGAACTCGCTGTCCCCGTCCTCGCCCAGCGGGGTATGCAGCGAGATCGGCTCCCGGCCGTACTTCTGCACCTCGATGACCTTCTCCGGGGTCATGTCCAGCTCCACGGCCAGCTCGTCCGGGGTCGGCTCGCGGCCCAGGTCCTGCAGCATCTGCCGCTGCACCCGGGCCAGCTTGTTGATCACCTCGACCATGTGCACCGGGATCCGGATGGTGCGCGCCTGATCGGCCATCGCCCGGGTAATCGCCTGCCGGATCCACCAGGTGGCATACGTGGAGAACTTGTAACCCTTGGTGTAGTCGAACTTCTCCACCGCGCGGATCAGCCCCAGGTTCCCCTCCTGGATCAGGTCCAGGAACAGCATGCCCCGGCCGGTATACCGCTTGGCCAGCGACACCACCAGCCGCAGGTTCGCCTCCAGCAGGTGATTCTTGGCCCGGGTGCCGTCCTCGGCGATCCACTCCAGGTCGATGCGCGCGTCCGTGGACAGGTTCTCGCGCTCGGCCAGCTTCTCCTCGGCGAACAGGCCCGCCTCGATCCGCTTGGCCAGCTCGACTTCCTGCTCGGCGTTGAGCAGCGGCACCTTGCCGATCTGCTTCAGGTAGTCCTTGACCGGGTCCGCCGTAGCGCCCGCCACCGCGACCTGCGCGGCCGGAAGATCATCATCGTCGTCACCGAAGACGAAGACCTCCTCGTCCTCGCCGGCGCTTTCCTGCGAGATCTTGACGACGGTGGCGCCTGGCGCAGCTGCGCTTTCCGGTCCGGCGGGCGCCTGCGCGGACGGCTGGTCCGCCTCGGGCTCCTCCGGTACGTCCTGGCTTTCCCGGCCGTCCTCGTCCACGGCCAGGGCTTCGGCGGAATCGGCGACATCATCGCTGAGGTCGGCCTCTTCAAGGTCCTCGTTGGCGAGCGCGGCCTGGAGCTCCGCGTCGTCGGTCAGGTCCGCGTCGTCGGCGTCCAGATCATCGAAGTTGTCGAGATCCGCTTCGGAATCGAGATCCGCCTCGTCGAGATTCACCGCGGCCAGGCCATTGGCCGTTCCAGGCTTTGAGTCCGCGTTGGCGCGCAGCTCGGAACCGTGCTCATCCGAGTCGGGACCACCCGGCCGCGGAGCCGCCTGAACCGCCTGATCCTCGACGGCCCTGGGTCCCTGCTCCGAGGTCCTGGGGCGCTTCCGCGCTGCGGAATTGGCAGCGCTCACGACCACGGTCACCCCTTCCTTCGCTGGGTAGATGCCACTCCGGACTGATTCAACCCGCCTGCCTCCCACTCATCACCATAGGCTGCGGCCGGGAGTGACTTGTACGCCTCCGCCCGGGCCCCCACCCTTCAACTCATCGCGGACCGCTAGCCGGCACGTGCATGACCAGCACCGTGACGTCGTCGTCTTGCTCGTGACCAGCGAGCATACGTTCGACGAGGTACTCGAGGAGCCGTTCGGGCCGGCCCAGCAGCTCCTCGTCCGCCCGTGAGGCCACGGTGGCCAGCTCTTCGAGACCAGCGTCCAGACCACGATTCCTGTTCTCTACCAGACCGTCAGAATAAAAGACCGCGGTGTTTCCGGGGCGCAGGTTGAACGCGTGCTGCTTTCTCGGGCTGGCCCAGCCCAGCGGCGTGCCCGCCTCCACCTGATCGAACCGCGGCGCGCAACCTGCCTCAAGAACAAGGGCCGGCAGGTGGCCCGCATTCCCGAGCACGCCATTGCCGGTCTCCGGGTCGATGACCAGATAGGCCACCGTGGTGACCTGTTCTTCCTCTTCGGTGGCGCTGAACAGGCGGTCAAGGCCGCCGAGCACCGCCGCCGGACGCGGGTCGGTGAGCGCCAGCGCGCGCAGCGCGTTGCGGACCCGGCCCATCCCGGCCGCGGCCGTCAGCCCCTTGCCCATGACGTCGCCGACCGCCACCGCCAGCCGCTGGTCGGCCAGCCGGAACGCGTCGTACCAGTCGCCGCCGATCTCCATGTTCTTGGCTACCGGCCGGTACATCGCCGTCAGCACCAGGCCGGGCACGCTGGGCAGCTGATCGGGGAGCAGGCTGCGCTGCAGCGTCTCCGCCGTGGTGTGCTCCCGCTCGTACAGGCCGGCCCGCTCGACCGCCAGCGAGCACTGGCCCGCCAGCGCCTCGAGGAACACCCGCTCTTCTTCGATGATCTTCCTCGGCCGGCCGAACGAGAACCGCAGCGCGCCCAGCGGCGCGCTCGCCGCCAGCAGCGGCAGGCCGACCCAGGAGCGCTCGTCGGAGGCGGCCACCCGCGCCGGGTCGATCTCCAGCTCGCCGTCGAACTGGATGCGCAGGTCCTCGGGGTCCTCGACCAGCACCGGCCGCCGGGTCGCGATCGCCTTGGTCATCACGCTCGGCGACTGCAGGGTCAGCTCACCGCCCGCCGAGTCGGGGGCGTTCCTCAGGTCGTCGTTGACCACCCGCAGCCGGGCGCCGTCGGAATCGAGCAGCGCGACCGCCGAGCGCAGCGCGCCGATCGCGGTCCTGCCCACCTCGGTGATGACCTCGACCACCTGCTCGACGGTGAGCGCCTCGGCCAGCATCGAGGTGGCCTGCTGCAGCCGCGCGGTGCGCAGCGCCGCGGCGGACAGCTGCTCGGTCAGCCGGCCGCGCATCTCCTCGGCCTCGCGCTGGCTGGTGACGTCGCTGCTGGCGCCGACCCACTCGACGATCTTCCCGTCCCGCTCGATCGGCACCGCGCGCACGTCGTAGTGCCGGTACGAGCCGGCCTTGGTACGGATCCGGTACCGGTCGTCGAAGAGCTTGCCGGTCCGGACGCACTCGCGCCAGTCGCGCTCGACCCGCTCGCGGTCCTCGGGGTGGATCGACTCCAGCCAGCCGAACCCGGTGTACTCCTCCTCGGACTGCCCGGTGATCCAGCGCCACTCCGGCGAGTCTTCCTTCATCGCGCCATCCGGCGCCGCCACCCAGACCACCTGGGCGCCGCCCTGGACCAGCGAGCGGTACCGCTCCTCGCTGCGCCTGATCTCGGCCGCGGCCGCCTCGGCGGCCTCGGTGCTCAGCCCGGCCACGTTGAGCATGATCAGGCCGACGCCGAACACCTTTCCGGCCGCGTCGTGCACCGGGAACCAGGAGGCGCAGCCGCACACGTCCTCGGCGGCGGGGTCAGCGGGCCTGCCCGGCGGCGGTGACACCACGGGGTAGCCGCGCTCGGCCAGCGGCATGCCCTCGTCCAGGACCTTGCGCAGCGCGGCCTCGGCCCGGACGGCGACATGCTCGGGCCAGGCCTCGGACGGCAGCTGACCGGTCCAGCCGGAAGGATCAGTGCTGGCCCCCTGGGGGATTCCATCCCCCCGGACCCCCCTGGCAGACCCACCCGCGAGCCGGGTCAGGGCAGCATTCACCCAGCGGAAACGCAAGTCGGACCCGAACAGGGCAAGACCGACTGGCGCCTCCAGCATCAGCATGTCCACCAGGGCGGCGTCTGAGGCGTCCTGCTGTCCAGGCACAGAAGTATCCATGCTCACAACGAACGCCTGCCTGCCGCGCCGGGGGCTGCCATGGGCGGCTCCTTCCCCGGGATCATCGTTCCCGCTGCCAACCAATTAAGCGTGCCACAGTCCGGCAATTAGTGCGGCCAGGTGTAAGGATTCGCGGACAGCGAACGCTGTTGCAAGTGCACGTCGCGCCCGCCGGAACCGCGCCGGCGTGGCGCACGCGGTCTATGGGGCGGAATTACAGCGGGCATGACAACGTAGCATAGCGTCCGCATGTCCAGATCTGAGAGGCTGTCAGCGTGAGCCCGCAGAGCCGACGAAGCCAGCCGCCAGGAGGCAAGCCTCCCGGCGGATCAAGAGGCGGCCCGCGGCGAGGCGGTTCTTCGCCGCCCAACGCGCTCTTCGCCGAGCTGCTCCGCGCCGCGCGTGAGCTGCTGGCCGTGCGCAGCCCGCTCGACGCCGAGCTCATGGTCAGCGAGCTGCTCGGCACCTGGTGGGGCCAGCGCGGCGGCGGCCGCCGTGCCGCCACCGTGGAGCAGCTGGTCGGCGAGGGCCTGGTGGACTACGCGGGCGAGCAGCGCAGCCCGGCGGCGCTGGCACTGCTGTCCGGCATCGCCTGCCTGGGCACCTCCCGGCAGGCGGCCAAGGCGGAGCGGGCGGCCCTGGAGCTGATCGAGGCCGGCGTGCCGTGCCCCGGCTGGGCCCAGCACCTCGGCGCGGTGACCCCGGCCGAGTGCTACGTCAACCCGGACGAGCTTGGTGACACCGATGAGGTCATCTGCGTGTTCAGCTACGCCGGGGAAGAGCCGCACGCGCTGGTCAGCGTGGTGGACTACAACGCCGACGGGATGATCAAGGACGGCTGGGTGACCTCCCGGGTCAGCAAGCTGCTCGATCACTGCCGCGAGGCCAGCAGCCAGCGCGGTGCCAAGGGATCCGAGGCCAGGCACGCGTTCCGCCAGATCGACGCGGGCCAGGCGCGGCACATGCTGGAGACGGCGCTGACCGTGACCGACACGGTGCCCGACCCGTCGGTCAGCGAGTCGTTCCCGTCCTACCACGCGTTCATCCGGGCCCGGATCCGGGCGCTGCCGCCGTACCGCGGCCGCTCGCTGTCGGCCACCGGAGAGCGACGGCATGCCTGGAGCAGGGACCGCCGGGCCATGCTCGCCGCCGAGTTCCTCGCCTCCGACGAGGCCGAGGACCTGTCCGACCGCGGTTCGGCCAGCCACTGCGCCGACCGGATCATCGACTACGGGTGCGACAGGGACTTCGGGCGGCCGCTGCGGATGAGCCCCACCAAGGTGGAGACGTTCCTGCTCAGCTGGCTGCCGCGCAAGGTGATGCTGTCGTTCGCCGAGCAGGACGCGATGCCGCACGTGCTGGCCGCGTGGGTGCGCTGGGCGGGCCGGCGCCGCGGCCTGTCCGGGGCGGCGGTCACCGAGTCGCTCGAGGCGGTGTTCAACTCGATGGGCGCCTTCACCCAGGCGTACCGGGATCCGGCCGAGTTCGGCCTGGACTACGCGCTGGTCCGGCGGCTGCTGCCGGACGCCGACCTGGAGGCGCTGCCCAGGCGAGCGTTCGCGTTCCCGGTCCTGGAGGGCTGGCACTCCGGCAGCGACCTGTCAATCCTGGACCCGGCCGACCCGAACGACCGGCGCGCGCTGCTCGCCGCCGACCACGCCACCCCCGCCCCGGGCGGGGTGGGCCGGCACATCGAGCGGCACCTGGTGCTGGCCGACCGGCTCTGGCGCGGCGACCCGCCCGAGCTGTGGGAGGCCGCGCAGCGACTGCTCGACGCGGGCCAGGACCGGCACCTGGTGCTGCACGCGCTGATGGCGGTGCTCGACCACACCAACGGCGACGAGGCGACGCTGATCGCGGTGCTGCGCGAGCTCGAGGCGGACGAGCCCTAGGGGGCGGGGCGGAAACCTAGCCCGTTCGGCCGTATCCCCCGCCCCCGGGCGTCTCGATGACGAACACGTCCCCGGCCTGGACGCTCACCGAGTCGCAGCCGGCCATCGGCGTCACCCGGCCGTCCGGGTGCTCGATCCAATGCCGGCCGAGCGCGCCCGGCTCGCCGCCGGCCAGGCCGAACGCGGGGACGCGACGGTGGCCGGTGAGCGTGGTCACGGTCATCGGCTCACCGAAGCGGAGCCTGCGGACGCCGCCGTGGCCGCCGCGCCAGCGGCCGGCGCCGCCGCTGCCCGGCCTGATCCGGTACGACTCGACCAGCACCGGGTAACGCCACTCCAGCACCTCGGGATCGGTGAGCCTGGAGTTGGTCATCTTGGTCTGCACCACGTCGGTGCCGTCGAAGCCGTCGCCGGCGCCCGAGCCGCTGGCCACCGTCTCGTAGTACTGGTACCTGTCGTTGCCGAACGTCACGTTGTTCATCGTCCCCGACCCCTCGGCCATCACCCCGAGGGCGGCGTAGAGCGCCCCGGTGACGACCTGGGAGGTCTCCACGTTGCCCGCCGCCACCGCGGCCGGGTACTCCGGCGAGAGCATCGTGCCCGGCGGGATGATCACGTGCAGCGGATGCAGGCAGCCCGAGTTGAGCGGGATGTCGTCGTCGACCAGGGTGCGGAACACGTACAGCACGGCCGCCATGGCCACGCTGGACGGAGCGTTGAAGTTGCCGGCCAGCTGCGGCGAGGTGCCGGTGAAGTCGATCTCGGCGGTCCGGTCCTCCCGGTTGACGCGGACGGCCACCCTGACCACCGCGCCGTTGTCGAGTTCGTAGCTGAACTCGCCGTCATGCAGCGCGGTGATCACCCGCCGCACCGACTCGGCCGCGTTCTCCTGCACGTGCCCCATGTAGGCGTGCACGACGTCCAGGCCGAAGTGCTCCACCATCTTGTGCAGCTCGGCGATGCCCTTCTCGTTCGCCGCGATCTGGGCGCGCAGGTCGGCGAGGTTGGTGCCCGGGTCACGGGACGGGTACTCGGCTCCGGTGAGCAGCCTGACCGTCTCGGCCTCGCGCAGCCTGGCCTGCGTGACCAGCAGCCAGTTGTCGATCAGCACCCCCTCCTCCTCGACCCGGGTGCTGGCGGCCGGCATGGATCCCGGCGATATCCCGCCGATCTCGGCGTGGTGGCCGCGGCTGGCCACGTAGAACCAGATGTCCGCGTCCGTTTCCGGGCGGGTCGATGTGCCGTTGGTCCGGCTAGAACCGGACCGATGTGCCATCGACCCGGATGGAGGGGCGAAGACGGGGGCGAAGACGGGGGTGACGACGGTGATGTCGGGGAGATGGGTGCCGCCGTGGTAGGGGTCGTTGAGGACGTAGACGTCGCCGCGGCGGATGCGGCCGCGGTTGCGCTTGATCACCATCTTGATGGACTCGCCCATGGAGCCGAGGTGAACCGGCATGTGCGGGGCGTTGGCGATCAGGCCGCCGTCGGCGTCGAAGACCGCGCAGGAGAAGTCGAGCCGCTCCTTGATGTTGACCGAGTGCGCGGTGGACTGCAGGCGCACGCCCATCTGCTCGGCCACCGACATGAACAGGTTGTTGAAGATCTCCAGCATCACCGGGTCGGCCGCTGTGCTGATCGCGGTCCGCCAGGGCCGCGCTTTAACCCGGGACATGAGCAGGTCGCCGCGGGCGGTCACCACGGCCTGCCAGCCCGGCTCGACCACGGTGGTGGCGAGTTCCTCGGTGATGATGGCCGGGCCGTCCACGGCGTGGCCGGGGCGCAGGCCGGCCCGCTCGAACAGGTCTACGTCGATCCAGGTGCCCCCGGTGAACATGGGGACCCGGGCCAGGGGGGCCGCGGGGGTACGGGAGGGACGGTTCCCCCCGGGGGGCCGTGAGCGGGGGGGCTTTGGGGGAGGTCGTCCCCCCCGGATCAATACTGCCCGAACGGGCCGGGTCATCCGCATCCTCGTAGCGCGGCTGCGTTCCGGTGACTTCGACGGACACCGCCTCCACGATGACGGGCTTGCCGGGCATGAGGAAGGAGAAGCGGCGGGAGTACTCGGCCTCGAACGCGGCGGTCATGTCCGCCAGCGGGCCGACCGCGACGATGACCGCGGTGTCGGTGCCCTGGTAACGCAGGTGCGCCCGGTGCGCGGCGGTGATCCGCTCCGGCGGCACGCCCTCGGCGGATACTTCCGCGCGGGCGTCCTGCTCGAGCGGGTCCAGGGTCCCGGGCAGGTTCTCGAGGCTTTCGGTGGTCAGCGGCGCCTCGACGGCCTGCTCGCGCATGGCGATGATGTCGGCCAGCCCGATCCCGTACGCGGACAGCACCCCGGCCAGCGGGTGGATGAGCACCCGGGTCATGCCCAGCGCGTCGGCCACCGCGCAGGCGTGCTGCCCGCCCGCGCCGCCGAACACGTTCAGGACGTACTCGGTGACGTCGTAGCCGCGCTGCACCGAGATCTTCTTGATCGCGTTGGCCATGTTCGCCACGGCGATCTCGACGAACCCGGCCGCGACCTCCTCCGGGCCGCGGGTGTCGCCGGTGGCCTGGGCGATCTGCTCGCTGAGTTCCGTAAATTTCGCTTTCGTAATATCCGCAGCCAGCGGCTGGTCGCCGTGTTCGCCGAAGACCTTCGGGAAGTGGTCCGGCTGGATCCGGCCGAGCAGCACGTTGGCGTCGGTGACGGTGAGCGGGCCGCCGCGCCGGTAGCAGGCCGGGCCGGGGTCGGCGCCGGCCGAGTCGGGCCCGGCCCGGTACCGGCTGCCGTCGAAACCCAAGATGGAGCCGCCGCCCGCGGCCACGGTGTGGATGGACAGCATCGGGGCGCGCATCCGCACCCCGGCGACCTGCGTCTCGTACTCGCGCTCGAACTCGCCCGCGAAATGTGACACGTCGGTCGAGGTGCCGCCCATGTCGAAGCCGATCGTCTTGGTGAAGCCCGCGTCCGCGGCCGTGCGGGCCATGCCGACGATGCCGCCGGCCGGGCCGGACAGGATGGAGTCCTTGCCGCGGAAGCCCGCCGCGTCGGTCAGCCCGCCGTTGGACTGCATGAACAGCAGCCTTACGTTCCGGAGCTCGGCCGCGACCTCGGTCACGTACCGCTGCAGGATGGGCGACAGGTAGGCGTCCACCACCGTGGTGTCGCCCCGGGAGACCAGCTTCATCAGCGGGCTGGTCCGGTGCGACTCCGACACCTGGGTGAAGCCGGCCGCGCGGGCGAGGTCTCCGATCCGCGCCTCGTGCTCCGGGTAGCGGTAGCCGTGCACGCAGACCACCGCGGCGGCCCTGAACCCGTCGTCGCGGGCCCGGGCCAGCTCCGCGGTGAGATGTCCCTCGTCCAGCGGGGTGAGGACCTCGCCGTGGGCGGTCACGCGCTCGTCCACCTCGATGACGCGGTCGTAGAGAACCTCAGGGAGCAGGATGCGGCGGTCGAAGATCCGCGGCCGGTTCTGGTAGGCGATGCGCAGCGCGTCGCCGAAGCCCCGCGTGATGACCAGGACGGTGGGCTCGCCCTTCCGCTCGAGCAGGGCGTTGGTGGCGACCGTGGTGCCGAGCCTGACCGAGCCGATCTGGCTGGCGGGGATCTCCTGGCCGGGCTCCAGGCCGAGCAGCCGCCTGATGCCCGCCACCGCGGCGTCGGAATAGGCGGCCGGGTTGTCCGAGAGCAGCTTGCGGGCGACCAGCCGCCCGTCCGGGCGGCGGGCCACGATGTCGGTGAACGTGCCGCCCCGGTCGATCCAGAATTCCCAGCGCCCCTGTTCGTCCATGAAGCGGCGAGCCCGGCCCGTTCGGCCTAATTCTGTTCGGGGACGGCCATCGGACGGGACGGAGCGCTGCTGGTTCCGGGGGGGACGACCCCCCCGTGCCCCCCCGAAGAGACGTTATGGTCCAGCTCCCCGTACGCGGCCTGCACGTCGGCGGCGGTCAGGATGACCAGGTCGTTCCGCGACGGGTCGGCCAGGTGCTCCACTCGCATGTCCCGGCAGGCGCAGGCGCGCTCGTACAGTGACCTGGCGAACCGGCCGTTGCCGAGCTCGTCGATCCGGCCGCCGGCGCAGGCGTGGGCGAAGATGGTGCGAAGCACCTCGAGGGCGGCCAGGTCGAACCGGTCGTCAGCCCCCTTCGCCAGCCGGTCGGCGATCTCCACCAGCTCGTCCGGGCTGTAGCTGGGGAAGGTGACCCTGGTGCTGAACCGCGACGCCAGGCCGGGGTTGCTGCGCAGGAACCTGTCCGTGTCGTCCGGGTAGCCGGCCAGCACGATGACCAGCCGGTCCCGGTCGTCCTCGGCCCGCTTGAGCAGCGTCTGCACCGCCTCGGCGCCGAACGCGTCGCCGCCCTCGTAGCCGACGTTGTTCAGCGAGTAGGCCTCGTCGATGAACAGCACGCCGCCCATGGCCGAGTCGATCAGCTTGTTGGTCTTGATCGCGGTCGAGCCGAGGTGCTCGCCCACCAGGTCGCCCCGGTGCGCCTCGATCACCTCGGGCCTGACCAGCAGCCCGTGCGCGGCGAAGATGCGGCCGAGGATGCGCGATACCGTGGTCTTGCCGGTGCCCGGCGGGCCGGTGAAGACGAAGTGCCGGGCCGGGGGCTGGCTGTTCAGCCCCTGCCGGCTGCGCATCTTCGCCACCCGCAGCTGCGCGGCGATGGCGCGGACCTGCTGCTTCACCGGGTCCAGGCCGACTAGCCAGTCGAGTTCGGCCAGCGCGCCCTCCACCGTCGGCGTGTCCTCGTAGCCGCGCAGCCTGCTGGTGAGCTCGGCGTAGCCCTGCTCCAGGTCGCCCGCCCGGATGGTGAGCAAGTCCTGCTCCGCGGTGTTCGACGTGCTGGTGATGACGCGCACGTCGCGGGCCTGCCCGGCCTTCTCGATCAGGCTCCGGACGAACCGGCCGTTGCCCAGGTCGTCGGCGATCCGGCGACGGCCGATCTCCTCGAACTTGCGGTAGAGCACCGGCCGCGCGTCCGCGTCGAGCCTCTCCCCGCGCCGCTCGACCGCGGCCTGGGCCAGCGCCATCATCTCGTTCGGGGAGTAGCTCGGGAACTTCAGCCGGGTCGCGAACCGGGAGGCCAGGCCGGGGTTGGAGGACAGGAACGACTCCATCTGCTTCTCGTAGCCGGCCAGGATGATGATGAGGTTGTCGCGGTTGTCCTCGGCCCGCTTGAGCAGCGCCTGCACCGCCTCCTGCCCGAACCGGTCGACCTGCCCGTCGCCCTCGTTGACCAGGCTGTACGCCTCGTCGATGAACAGCACTCCGCTCAGCGCGGAGTCAACGAGCTCGTTGGTCTTGATCGCGGTGGCGCCGAGGTACTCGCCGACCAGGTCGGCCCGGTGCGCCTCGATCACTTCGGGCGTGGCCAGCAAGCCGAAAGCGTAGAAGATCTTGGCCAGCACCCGGGCTACCGTCGTCTTGCCGGTGCCGGGCGGGCCGAGGAACACGAAGTGCCGCATCGGGCGCTCGGTGCTGATCCCGGCCACCGTGCGCCGCCGCGCCGCCTCGATGGAGGCGGCGATCGAGCGGACCTGCTCCTTGACCGGGGCCAGCCCGATCATCGCGTCGAGTTCGGCCATCGCGTCCTCGACCGAGATCGGCGGCCGCGGCCGGGGGGCGCCGCCCTGATGGTCGCGGGCGGCGTGGTCGGCGTAGGGCAGCGCCGCGGCCTGCGCCCTCCCCGGGGCCTGGGCGCCCGGATGACCGGCGGGCCGCCCGCCCTGGACCGCCGGGGCTACTGGGGTTCCCGGGGCTTCCGGGGTTCCCGGGACCCGGCCGCCGTACATGCGGGCGTCTTGCATGCCCTTGGCCACCCGCCAGCCGAGTACGGCCGCGGCCAGCAGCCAGGCGGCGATCGTGCCGAGGAACGGCTGGCCCGGCGCGGCCTTCAGGGCGATGACGCCCGCGGGCACGGACCAGGCCAGGACCCAGGCGACCGTACGGCACGGGATGAACCATCGGGCCAGCGGCTTGGCGTGAGCAGCCAGCGCGACCAAGACGGGCAGGAGTATCACGGAGTAGAGCCAGCTCCCGTGGCCCTTGGAGGCAAAGGAGAACACCACCACGCCCCAGAGCGCGACTGAGATGGACGCGCCCACGGTGCGCCGTGCCTGAGCCACCGCGACGATCCCGTAGACCATGGAGGCGAGGATGATCGGTCCGGAGAGGAAGACAGCGGCGATGGCCGAGACGACCTTGAGCCATAGGGGAAGCCGTCGGTAGGTGAGCATGACCCTAGCGCCCAAGCTCGGCTTGTCCGGTGCCGCAGGCTGGGCCCTATCGTCTGGCAGCATCACGCTTCCTCGCCCCTATGTCCCTGCCTCCCTAGAGCCCAGATTCCCGCACCCAGTTGCCGGACAGTCGTATGTCCCTGTATAGCGCATGACCCGTACTCGCGACAGCACACACGTAGATACTGTCGGTGAAAATACGGCAGGATCGTCCCGACCTGGCGCCTCCCTGGTGCACGCAACCGGTCATCCATGATGGACCGCGCAGGCGGCGGGCCGTCAAGATAATGGGCAGTATTATCCGGGGGACGATCCCCCCAGACCCCCCTGCTTACGGGGGGGCTGCCCGCCCCCCCGTACCCCCCTGGCCCTGGCCCCCTGGCCCCTGGCTCCTTTGGAGGAGGACTCATGCACCGCATCGAGGCCGAGCTGCTCATACCCGGGCGCGGCGGCCCCGTCAGCGACGGGGTGGTCGTCCTGGACGGGGCCTTGATCAGCTACGCCGGGCCGGCCGGGGTGGCCCCGCCGACCCCCGGGGCGGCGGTGAGCCGCGTCACGACGGTGATGCCGGGGATGTGGGAGTGCCACGGGCACCTCCTCGGGACCAGGACCTTCGACCTGGGACGGATGCCGCTCGAGCCCGAGGCGCTGCGGGCCGCCCGGTGCACCAGGGACCTGCGCGCCGCGCTCGACGCCGGGATCACCTCGGTGCGGGACGTGGGCGGCCTCGGCCTGCACCTGGCGCGTGCGGTCGCCGAGGGCACCGTCGACGGCCCGGCGATCTACGGCGCCGGCGCGATCCTGAGCACCACCGGCGGCCACGGCGACCTGCACTCCTTCCCGCTCGACTGGATGCGCGACTACTCCGCCCGGGGCGGCTTGATGCGGCTGGCGGACGGGCCCGACGAGTGTGCCCGGGCGGTCCGCGAGCAGCTCAGGCGGAACGCGAAGGTGATCAAGGTGTGCGCGTCCGGCGGCGTGCTCTCCGAGGTCGACGACCCGATCCACCAGCAGTTCACGGTTTCTGAGTTGCGTGTGATCGTAGAGGTCGCAGGGCTGGCCGACCGGGTGGTCGCGGCGCACTGCCACGGCAAGCCGGGCATCATGGCCGCGCTGCGGGCCGGGGTGCGGACCATCGAGCACGGCACCTACCTGGACGACGAGTGCTGCGACGCGATGCGCGAGACCTCCGCGATCCTGGTCCCGACCAGGACGATCATCGAGGACATGCTGTCTTTCCGCGATGCGGTGCCCGACTACGCGATGGCCAAGCTGGACGCGATCGCCGAACTGCACGCGCAGGCGGTGGCCCGGGCCTACGAGCACGGCGTCATCGTCGCGATGGGCACCGACATCGCGCTGACCGGCCCGGATCTGCCGAACGCGTGGGGCCAGAACGGTTCGGAGCCCGGATACCTGGTCAAGCTGGGCATGTCACCGCGCGACGCGATCGAGGCGGCCACCGCGTCCGGGCCGCTCACCCTCGGGCCGCAGGCGCCGCGCAGCGGGCAGCTCGCTGAGGGCTACGACGCCGACGTGATCACCCTGGACGCCGATCCGCTGGCGGACATCGGCGCGCTCGCCGACCCGGCCAGGATCACCGCGGTGTGGACCCGCGGGCGGCAGGTGAAGGGTGCTGTTGCCGGCTAGACCCGCAGCGTGAGGTCGATCTCGTCGTGCAGCGGGATGCCGTAGTCGCCGGTCCGCGGGATCTGCGGCTTCTCCAGGCGGGAGCGGTCGACCGCGCCCGGTCTCAGTTCGGCCAGCCGGAACCCGCGGCGCTGGTAGAACCGGAGCGCGTCAACGTTGTCGTTGGTCGTGGTGAGCCGGACCTCGCGGCAGCGGAAGTGCCGCGCCGCGCCCGCCGCGGCCTCGATGAGCATGGTCCCGATGCCGACCCGGCGCTCGATGGCGTTGAGCGTGACGATCTCGAGCACGTCACCCTGCACCTGGTAGGTGAGCAGGCCGACGACCCGCCGGGACCGTTCGGCGATGAACCCGGGCAGCTCGGCGGGCCGCAGCACGCTGCCGTGCACGGCGACGAGTTCGGAACCCCACAGCTCGGCGACGAGCCAGGAAAGCATCGGGCGGTCGCCTTCGCTGACCGCTCTGATCCTGACTTCCGGCTCGTTCACGTCGCCATTATGAGGCCATGATCACGTCTGTGCCCCGGAGGTTATAAGGCCGGCGTCGGACGATGGGCCTAGGACCGTGGCCCGCTGCGCTGCTCGACGCGGACCTTTAGGCTCGTGGCCGGAAGGAATCGTTCCGGTGAAGGAGGCCTGGCATGCGCGCGGTGGTCATACGGGAGTTCGGCCCGCCGGAGGTGCTCCAGCCTGCCGACGTGGCCGAGGTGCGGGCCGAGCCGGACGAGGTGGTTATCGAGGTCGAGTTCGCCAACGTCACGTTCGTCGAGACGCAGGTCAGGGCGGGCCTGCCGCCGCATCCTTCGATGCTGCCCGCGCTGCCGGCCATCCTGGGCAACGGCGTCGGCGGGACGGTGGGCGAGGGGAGCCCGTGGGCCGGCCGGCAGGTCGTGGCCAGCCTGAACGGCACCGGCGGGTACGCCGAACGGGCGGTCTCCCCCGTGGCCCGGCTGATCGGGATCCCGGACGGGCTGGCCATGCGGGCCGCGGTGGCACTGCTGGCCGACGGCCGGACGGCGCTCGCCCTGACGGGCCACGCGGACCTGCGCGCGGGCGAGACCGTCCTGGTCGAGGCGGCGGGCGGCGGGGTGGGGACGCTGCTGGTCCAGATCGCCCGCCGGGCCGGGGCCCGGGTGGTGGCGCTGGCCGGCCAGCCGCGCAAGCTCGCCCTGGCCAGGGACCTCGGCGCGGACGTGACCGTCGACTACAGCCACGACGGCTGGGAGCGCCAGGTCCGTGACCTGGCCGGCCAGGTGGACGTGGTCTTCGACGGCGTGGGCGGGGACATCGGGCTGGCCGCGTTCTGGCTGCTCGGCGCCGGCGGGCGGTTCTGCCCATTCGGCATGGCCAGCGGGAGCTTCGCCCCGGTCACCCCGGACCTCGCCCGGGACCGCCAGGTCACCGTGCGGGCCGGAGCGGGCGGGAGCCCGGAGGAACTGACGGCGCTGGCCAGGACCGCGCTGGCCGAGGCGGCGGCGGGGCGGCTGCGGCCGGTCGTCGGCCAGGAGTTCGAGCTGGCCGAGGCGGCCCGGGCGCACGCGGCGATCGAGGCCAGGCAGACGGTCGGCAAGACACTGCTGGCGGTGCCGCGCTAGCCGGTCTCCTGCCGGGCGGCGGCACGGAGGTAGGCGAGCAGGTCGTCAGCGAGTTCGGCCGGGGTGGCCCGGCCCTTGCCCGTGGGCGAGAGGTGGCCGGCCAGGGCGAGATCGACGGCGCCGTGGGCGAGCGCCAGCAGCAGCGAGGCCAGCCGTTCTGGGTCTCCGGCCGGAAGCTGGCCGGCCCGCTGGGCCGCGGTAACCACGCCGGTGAACAGGGCGCGGGCCGAACCCGCGGCGGCCGCGAGCTCGTCCGAGCCCTTCGACCATGAGCCGTAGACCAGCTTGAAGCGCTGCGGGTACTCCAGCGCCCAGGCGACGTAGCCGCGCATCACCGCCTGCACGGCCGCTCCCGGCGGCGGCGGCCCGGCCACCGTCGCGGACAGCGCCGAGCTGCTCCGGTCCAGTTCCCTGGCCGCCACCGCCGCGAGGAGGGCCTCCTTGTCGGCGAAGTGCTTGTAAGGCGCGTTGTGCGAGACGCCGGCCCGGTGACCCACCTCGCGCAGGGTCACGGCCTCGGGGCCGCCCTCGTCGAGCAGTTGCGCCGCGGCGGCCAGCAGCGTATCCCGCGTCTTCGACACCATCGGCCAATCCTAGGTCCTATTTGGTTGACGGCGTCAACCTGGGCGAGTTAGGTTGACAACGTCAACCTAGAGAGGAGCGGGGATGCTATACCAGCAGCCGGAGCCACTCACCCTCGTCAGCCAGCGCCTGCTGGGCCGGGTGATCCTGGTCACCGGAGCGTCCAGCGGCATCGGCGCGGCCGCCGTCCGCCGGTTCGCGGCCGAAGGCGCCATCGTCGCGGCGGCCGCCCGGCGCGAGGACCGGATCGCGACGCTGGCCGCCGAGTTGCGCGCGGCGGGTCACGAGGCGCTCGCCGTACGATGCGACGTCACCGACGAAGCGTCGGTGGCCCGGGCGGTGGACGAAGTGGTCAGCACGTTCGGCCGACTGGACGGCGCCTTCAACAACGCCGGCGTTGGCGGCACCCACCGCCCGCTGCACGAGACCGGCACCGCCGATTTCGACCGGGTCCTGGCCACCAACCTGCGTGGCCCGTTCCTGTGCATGAAATACGAGATCCCGGCCATGCTCGAGGCGGGCGGCGGATCGATCGTGGTGACCTCGTCGGTTGGCGGCCTCGTCGGGGGCGCCGCCAATACCGTCTACGCCACGAGCAAGCACGGCCTCACCGGGCTGGTCAGGTGCGCCGCGCTCGACTACGCGCGGGCCGGCATCCGGGTGAACGCGATCGCCCCGGGACCGACGCGCTCGGAGATGTTCGACCGGTGGATGCCGACCGAGGAAGCCCGGGCCGCGATGGCCGGTCACTTCCCGCTGAACTACATCGCCGATCCGGACGACATGGCCCGGGCCGCGCTGTTCCTGCTGTCCGACGAATCCCGCTGGACCACCGGGACAGTCTTCCCCTGCGAGGGCGGCGTCACCGCAAGCTGACGCGGCTCAGCTGGCCGGCCCTAGCCGAGCTGGGCGGCGGCCCAGCAGGCGGCGGCGCCGTGGCAGTTCTCCAGGGCGCTGAGCGCCTGGCGGAGGACCGCGGGGACGCCCTTCCCGGCCAGGTTATCCAGCTCGTAGGGGTCGGTCGCGGTGTCGTAGTACTCCTGCGCCCCGCCCGCGTACCGCACGTAGAGCGCGGTGGCGGTCCGCACCGCCTCGTAGGTCGGCGGGTCCCCCGGCTTGGAAGTCTGCCGGTCCGGGTCGTCCGGCGAGAAATCCGGGCCGTGATGCTCGATGAGGATGGCGAGCCGCCAGCCGACCGGATCCTGCCCGTGCCACAGCCCGGCCAGGCTGTGGCCGTCGACGCCCGCCGGGACGGGCAGGCCCGCGAGGGTCTCGAACGTCGGGGCCAGGTCGATGCTGGACGTCAGCTGGCTGACCACCTGCCCGGCCGGGACACCCGGGCCGCTGACGATCAGCGGCACGCGGATGTCGGTCTCGAAGGCGGTCTGCTTCCCCGAAGTGAGCGTGTACTCGCCCATGTGGAAGCCGTTGTCCGAGCTGAACACGAAGTACGTGTTCCGGTCCAGGCCCTTGGCCCTGAGTTCGTTCTCGAGCTCGCCGATCATGTCGTCGACGGAGAGATCGTCTTCCACCCGCTTGCGGAACGTCGCGGTGATGGCGGCCTGATCGGCGGCCGACAGGCGCGGATGCCCGGCCAGCCACGGCGGCGGGTTGGCGGGCAGCCGGTCGTAGGCCGGGGTCTTCGGGTAGGTCAGCTGCTGGTCCGCGTGCGCGTAGCGGGGCGCGGGCGTGTACGGCGCATGCGGGGCGAACGTGGCCACCTCGAGCATGAACGGCCGGCCCGAGGCGGCCGATGAGTCGATGAACGAGCTGGCCTTCGCGGCCAGCACGTCGGTCAGGTAGTCCTTCGGGTCCTTGCCGTAGTGCTGCTGCCGGCCGTTCTGGTTAAGGTTGTAGCCGAACTCGCCGTAGGCATTCCCGGCGGCGTCCCACTCGTCCCAGCCAGGCGGCTCCGGGTAGGCGGGCATGTACTGGTTCAGGTACTTGCCCATCATCGCGGTGCGGTAGCCGGCGTCGTGCAGCGCGAGGGCGAACGACTTCTGCTCGTCGCCGTGCTGGTTGAAGGCGAAGTACCCGCCGTCGTCGCCGGCGTTGGTGAAGACCCCGTCGTCGTGCGGGTACTGGCCGGTGAAGATGGCCGAGCGGGACGGGCAGCACAGCGAGTCCACGACGTAGTAGCGGGACATCGTCGTCCCGGCCTGCTTCAGGGCCAGCAGGTGCGGCATGTGGCTGACCAGGTTCCAGGACAGGTCGTCGGTGAGCACGAAGACGAAGTTCGGCCGCGCGCGGTCGTGGACTGCGGCCGGGTGCGCGGGCTTGGGGTGGGTGGCGGCCGGGGAGGTGCAGCCGGCCACGGCGGCGAAGACGGCGGCGAGGATGCCGATCACGACCCTGGGGAGTTGCCCAGTCTTATGAACTGATAGATCGGCACGCACCCAGGAATGTTACTTAGCCTGCAAAGGCAATGTTTTCGCCGCCCCGTACCGACACGGGCGTATGAGGCCTGCTGTTATCGCGTGTAAGAGCTGCGGTCTGGGCCGGCGCAGCCCATCGAGGAGTTCCTGGCGTCCGAGGTCGAGCAGCAGCGCTGCTCCGGCATCGGCGGCCTCAACCACGGGCCGGAGGGCCTCAAGCCCGGCGATCAGGGCCTGCGACGGCACGCCGCGCTGGACGAGCAGGGTTTCCAGCCAGCCGAGGAAGTCGCCGAAGATCGCCTGGTCGGCAGCGAGCAGGGCCGCCGCCAGGAACTCGATGATGAACACCAGATCCTCCCGCGTGCGGGCCATCCGGCGTTCGTCGTAACCGGCCATCGGCGGGAAGCGGGCGGTGAGTCCGTCGAGCGCGGCACCGCCCAGCGCATCGGCCTGCGCGGTGAGGCGAAGTGCTACCGGGTCGACGAGCGTCGGCTCACGGCTTACCGAGGGTGGCTCTGACTTCCAGCCCAACAGGATCGCCGTGGCGTCGGCCGCCGTGAGCGCCCATGCGTCGGCGCCGAGGCGCTCGGCTCGGCCGGGGCCGTTGCCGAACGCCGGGCCGCCCGCTATAACGGGGATCCCCTGGCGGTGCGCGGCGTCGATGAGGCGCACCGCGCCCGGGAAGAAGATGGGAACGCTGCACGAGACCGCCAGTGCGCCGGCGCCCGAGCGGACGAGAAACTCCGCCACCACGTCGGCGGGCGTCGAGGCGCCGAGCACCATGACGCCGATGCCATACTCGCGCAGCAACTCGCCGAACATCTGCGCGGCCAGCGAATGGAAGTCACCCTCCGCGCATGCGACCACGGTGGGGCTGGCGCGGCCGGCTGGCTCGTCTCGCCCATGAGCGTGTCCAGCGCAGCCGCGGTTACCCCGGAGGCGAGGTGCTCGTCGGCCGGGGTGAGCTCGTTGCAGTACCAGCGCTCGCCGACTTCTTGCTGAGCTGCGGCAAGGAGGTCCACGACAATCTCCTCGCGGGATACACGCTTGTCGAGCAAGTCAAGCGTGAGCCGGACCGCCGCCCGCCGGTTGCCGAGGACGGCATCGCGGAGGTAGGTCTGGACGTAGCCGCGTGGCGGCCGGTGACTGGCAGGGCGACGGGCAGTGGCCCAGACCCACTGGTCGCGACCGGCCTCCTTAGCCTGGTAGAGGGCCTGATCGGCCAGGCTCACCGTCTCGTCGGGATCGCCCGCCGACGCGGCGATGCCCGCCGAGAAAGTGACAGGAAACGGCCGTTCGGCCAGCCATTCGGCGCGCAGCCGCCGGAGAAGGACGTCCGCGCCCTCCGTGGGGCCAAGGACGATGAGGAATTCCTCACCGCCGAATCGCCCGACGGTCTCGCGACCTCTGACAGCACCGCGCAGCACGCTGCCGAACATGCGCAGCACCTCATCGCCGGCCGCGTGCCCGAAAGTGTCGTTGACCTGCTTGAAGTGGTCGAGGTCCAGCATGATCACGGTGTTCTCGGCCGAGAGCCTGCCGAGGGCACGATCGAGCATGCGGCGGTTGGGGAGGCCGGTCAGCGAGTCGGTCCACGCGGACTCGGCCAGCCGCTCGTTCCGCCCGCTGAGCTGCAGTACATGCCGGGCGTCGAGCAGGAAGGGCGGTATGTGCCGTTCGAGGAGTGTACGCGCTGCGCTGCCGGGCGGGGCAGCGGGCAGCAGCGGCTCACCGTCGCCGAACGAGACGTCGACCGAGAGCACCCCAGGGTCGTCCGTTTCGGCCGGGACCAGCCGGCCGCCGAGCTCGCGGACCAGGTGCTCGGCGATGCGTCGGGCGTCGCCGCCGGTGCGCAGCCGGAGCAGGGAACGCGTCGCCTCGTGCACAGCGCCCGGCACCTGGTAGCGCGGCTCGGCCGGTATTTCCATGTCCTGGCTCATTCGTGGCCCCCATCCGGTGCCCCAGCGCAGCACGGCGCGGAGGTAATGAGTTCCCCGGTCCGGTCAGCTATCTGGAAGCAGCACATAACGGCGGACTCCCGTGCCGCGCGGCCTGTCCGGCGCAGCAGGAATCCGTGCGTGGGAAATCCGATGTTCCTCCGACCGCATATAGCGGCGGAAACTCTCGGCGTTGTCCCACCAGGACACCATCTGGAAGACGCCAGGCCGGGTGACATCCCGCCAGGTCTCTAGCCGCTGGAAACCTGGGGCTTTTTCGACGAGGTGCAAACGCTCCCGGAACGAGCGCTCCAGTATCCCCGCGCTCTCCGGCGAGATAGTAACCTCACTGCTCACGACGAAGCCACGGCCTCCGTCTTGGCCCGTCACGCCGCTGTCAGGTGTCATAGCAGACAATCGTAGTCGGCGGCCAAGATATTGGCGCCGCTGACCTCCGTAGATGCCAGCCGGTCATATTAGATCTGCAGAGAATCCTGAAATAAAGTGATAGATGGCGCCCATCTGGCGCTTATTCTGCGAATTGGCACATCATGGATATCGGGAACCTGAGCGGTCCTTAGCATCACATTCGACATACGGGGCGGGCTCAGGAGCGTGTGGTATTCGTCCGAGTCCACGTCGCGGAGCGGCCGGTTCCGTCGGCCCGGACCCTGCCTTCGCCCCTCAGCTGCTCCAGGACGAGCCGGATGGTCGGGTCACTGACACCGGGCACTGCCGTCCTGATGTCGGCGAGGCGGAATGTGGCTGGCGCGTGGCGCAGGATGTGCTCGCGGACGCGCTGCTGCTTGGTCCCGGGAGTCTGGGACGCGGCCGCGCGGTCGGCGAAGACGGCGTAGGGCCCCGGCTCGGCATTGAGCCAGGCACGACATCAGCTCGCGCCGCTCCGCACGCCCGGACCCCTGCACGCCCGGACCCCTGCAGGCCCGGGCGTGCAGCGTTTCAGCAGATCAGATACTCAACCGCTCCCTCATGAGCGCTTGTTGCATCTGATGCAATACCGCTCATTTCAGCTGCAGCCGCTGGTGGAGCCGCAGCCTTCACAGACGTAACAGCTGCCCGCCGGGCGCATCTTGGTGCCGCAGGTGAGGCAGAGCGGAGCGTCCGCGGTGCGGCCCTGCTGGGACTCGATCAGTTCGGCCGTGCTGTGCGGCCCGGCCGGAAAGGGGGCGGCGGCTGGCTGAGCGGGATGAGCCGACGGCTGGGCGGGAACCGCGGTCCGTTCGGTATGAGGCTGTTCGACGGCGGCCGACTGGGCAAGTTCGATGGGGTCCACTTCCTCGGCCAGCCCGGCCGGGTCGTGACCGGCCACCTCGGCGGCCCGCTCGGCGGCGGACAGGATGCCGAGCTCGGCGCGGTCCTCGTAGGACAGGTGGTCCAGCGCCAGGCGACGGAAAATGTAGTCCATCACCGAACTGGCGAGCCTGATGTCCGGGTCGTCGGTCAGGCCGGCCGGCTCGAACCGCATGTTGGTGAACTTGGCCACGTAGGAGTCGAGCGGGATGCCGTACTGCAGGCCGACCGAGATGGCCATGGAGAAGGCGTCCATCACGCCGGCCAGCGTCGAGCCCTGCTTGCCGAGCTTGAGGAACACCTCGCCGACGCCGTCGTCCGGGTAGCTGGAGGCGGTCATGTAGCCCTCGGCCCCGGCCACGGAGAACCTGGTCACGGTGGCGGGCCGCTGCCGGGGCAGCCGCCGCCTGACCGGCCGGTGCTGCTCGGGCTGCGCCGCCGGGGCGAGAGCGGGGGCCGGGGCTGCCTCGGTCTTCTTCCTGGCGTCCGAGAGCGGCTGGCCGACCTTGCAGTTGTCCCGGTAGATGGCCAGCGCCTTCAGGCCGAGCTTCCAGCCCTCGATGTAGATTCCCTCGATGTCCTCGACGGTGGCGCTCTCCTGCATGTTGACCGTCTTGCTGATCGCGCCGGACAGGTGCGGCTGGACCGCCGCCATCATCCGGACATGGCCCATCGGGCCGATCGCGCGCTCGCCCATGGCGCAGTCGAACACCTCGTAGTGTTCGGTCCGCAGGCCGGGGGCGTTCACCACGTGGCCGTGCTCGGCGATGTACTCGGTGATCGCCTCGACCTGCTCGTGCGGGTAGCCGAGGTTCTTCAGCGCCCGCGGCACGGTCTGGTTGACGATCTGCATGGAGCCGCCGCCGACCAGCTTCTTGAACTTGACCAGGGCCAGGTCGGGCTCGATGCCGGTGGTGTCACAATCCATCATCAGGCCTATGGTGCCTGTGGGTGCCAATAGGCTACTTTGGGCATTTCTGTACCCATTTGTCTCGCCCAGCTCCGCGCATCGCTGCCAGGTCGCGTTGGCCAGGTCGAGGACCTCGCGATCGATGGTGCCGACCGGGCGGATCCGCTCGCTGGCGTCCGCATGCTTGCGGATGACCCGCTTGTGCGGCTTGGCGTTGCGCGCGTAGCCGTCGTAGGGGCCGACGGCCGCGGCGAGTTCGGCCGAGGTCTTGTAGGCGGCGCCGGTCATCAGCGAGGTGATCGCGGCGGCGATGGCCCGGCCGCCCTCGGAGTCGTAGGCGTGCCCGGTCGCCATCAGCAGCGCGCCCAGGTTGGCGTAGCCGATGCCCAGCTGGCGGTAGGCGCGAGTGGTCTCGGCGATCTTCTCGGTCGGGAAGTCGGCGAAGCAGATCGAGATGTCCATCGCGGTGATGATCAGCTCGGTCACCTTGCGGAACCGCGCCGCGTCGAAGGTGTCGTCGTCGCGGAGGAACTTGAGCAGGTTGATGCTGGCCAGGTTGCAGGAGGAGTTGTCCAGGTGGACGTACTCCGAGCAATTGGCTACCACGGTGCCGCCGACGATGTAGGAGTGGTTCCGCGGCTCGGTGAGGTTGTAGGTGGTCTCGAAGCCCTTCGACGCCCGGTTGACCATACGGACAGTCCGGTCCACGTTATAGAAGCCAGTGCCCTCGACGATCGCAGCCAGCTTGGCCTGCTTACCGGGAAGGCTGAAACCGATCAGTCGGCAGAAGTCCCGGATGGCTCCGGCGGTGATGCGCAGGTCGTGGGACGGACCGTCGGAACCGTAGCTGGCTTCGGTACCGTCCTTGCGCGTGTAGTGGAACGAAGCCGCCTTCCTCGCACTGGTCTTGTAGATATGAGATGCGATTCCGAGCGAGGCGAGGAGCTCCTGAACGCCGATGAGCAGCTCTTCTGAGCGACTGCCGAGGCCGACGTACCTGGTCTCGTTGCTCGTCTGGTGCACCACGCAACCGTCGGCGTCGAACAGGCCGCGTAGGAAGGCGGCCACGGCGTCCTCGGGGGCCTCGTAAACCGCTGACGGGACGACCTTGTCCGCGGCGTGTCCCTCAGCAACGCCCAACTGGTAGAGGAACTGGCCGAACGCCTGCCGTGTCACGCGCAGCTGCAGTGTGCCGTTCGGCTGCACGCTCGGCTTGCTCTCAAAGCCCGTTATTCGAGTGAGCAAGGCATGGTGCCGGGGCAGCACGACGTCCTTGTCCTCGTCAGAGCCATAGACGGTCACGGTAGTCACGGTGCTGTCGACGCAGCCGTCGCCAACCAACCAGCCCAGGTAGTGGGCGAACTCCTGGTCCCACTTGTCCGGGACCTGCATCGGCTTGCGGGTCTTCTCGTACTGGACTTGGAGGACGGCGTGCATGGGGAAGCGGTTGTCGGCCATGGGACGCGGCGCGTGCTGGAAGGAGCGGACGACCTTGTCTTCAGCGGTCAGTTCCTCGGCATGGACCCACCCTCGGTTCGTGGTCCAGATCCGGTGGCCGGGAGTGCACCGTAGCCTCGCGCCGTCGGAGAAGCGAAGCTCAAGGATCTCGTTCCGACCGGTGACCATGTACCGGGTCGGGATGGTCGCCGTCACCCGATCCTGAGGATCAGTTTCGGCCGTGACGTCGTTCGTGTAGACCGCGAACTCTTCCTCGTTCGTGGCCCGGCGCACTAGGTCGCCTATCCGGATGAGCCCCTTGTCTGTGACAACTCGCTGGTCGGCAGGGAAGCACGGATTGCTGGCGCTGATACGGCCGGACTCGGGGCAGGTGTGCCAGTCGTTGATGGTGCCGTCGTACTGGATGCCGGGGTCGGCGCAGTCCCAGGCGGCCTGCGCCATGCTGCGCATCAGCTTGCGCGCGTCGACCCGCTCGACCACCTCGCCGGTACGGCGGGCCAGCAGGTCGAACTCCTTGCCCTCCTCCACCGCGTGCATGAACTCGTCGGAGACCCGGACCGAGTTGTTGGCGTTCTGGTACTGGACGCTGACGATGTCCTTGCCGCCGAGGTCCATGTCGAACCCGGCGTCGCGGAGCACCCGCACCTTCTCTTCCTCGCGCGCCTTGGTCGTGATGAAGTCGGCCACGTCGGGGTGGTCCACGTCGAGGACGACCATCTTGGCCGCGCGCCGGGTGGCGCCGCCCGACTTGATGGTGCCGGCCGAGGCGTCGGCGCCGCGCATGAAGGAGACCGGGCCGCTGGCGGTGCCGCCGGAGGACAGCAGCTCCTTGCTCGACCGGATCTTGGACAGGTTGACGCCGGCGCCCGAGCCGCCCTTAAAGATCAGCCCCTCTTCCCGGTACCACTCCAGGATGGCGTCCATCGTGTCGTCGACGGCGAGGATAAAGCACGCCGACACCTGTTGCGGAGACGCGGTGCCCACGTTGAACCAGACCGGGGAGTTGAAGCTGAAGATCTGGTGGACCAGGGCGTACCGCAGCTCGTGTCCGAAGATCTCGGCGTCCTGCTCGGTGGCGAAGTAGCCGTGCTCCTTGCCCGCCTCCTCGTAGGTGCCCACCACCCGGTCGATGAGCTGCTTGAGGCTCCACTCGCGCTGCGGCGAGCCGACCGCGCCGCGGAAGTACTTGGTGGTCACGATGTTGGCCGCGTTCACCGACCAGAAGTCGGGGAACTCCACGCCGTGCTGCTCGAAGTTGACCGAGCCGTCCCGCCAGTTCGTCATGACGACGTCCCGGCGTTCCCAGGTCACCTGGTCATAGGGGTGCACGCCCGGGGTGGTGTGGATGCGCTGCATCGAAAGCCGGTTACGCCCGGGCTGGGCCGCCTGGGCGGCCTTCCCCTTGCGGGTCGTCGCGCCGCTCACCGTCTCGGTCATTTCGTGTCCCCCTTCCGGGATCTGTTCGGATCCCTGCCCGGCCCTGCATGGCCACATGCAACGATGACAACTGCTGGTCCCGTCCTTATGACGCCGGTTCCGCGGCCGTGGTACCGGCGTCGCGGCCCTGGCGCAGGGCGGAGATCTCATCCTCGAAGTCGGCGAGCGACTCGAACCCTCGGTAGACCGAGGCGAACCTGAGATAGGCCACCTCGTCCAGATCCCTGAGCGGGCCCAGGATGGCCAGGCCCACCTCGTGCGAGGGCACTTCGCCCAGTCCCCGTGCCCTGATCGTCTCTTCCACCTGCTGAGCCAGGATCGCCAGCTTGTCCTCGCTGACGGGCCGTCCCTGGCACGCGCGCTGCACACCGCGGATGATCTTGTCCCGGGCGAACGGCTCGGTGACACCGCTGCGCTTGGCGACCATCAGGATGACCGTCTCCTGGGTGGTGAACCGCCGCCCGCACTCCGGGCACGCCCTGCGGCGGCGGATCGCGGTGCCGTCGTCGGCCGTCCGGCTGTCGATGACCCTGCTGTCGGCGTTCCGGCAGAATGGGCAGTGCACGCGATCACCTCCCTGTCCGCTGCTCGTGTTCACCAATCAGTTTACCTGTGAACACAACTTGTGGAAAAAACACATCGGTGTAAGTACTAGATGTTGTGGTTACCGTAGACCACAGGACGGCCGGAGGCAAGCCGGCGCGAGTGTCGGGCGCGGAAATCCCGGGCCGGCCTCAGCCGCGCGGGACCCAGAGTTGCTGGCCGGGGAACAGGGTGTCGCCGTTCAGCGAGTTGAGGTCGATGATCTGCTGGATCACGGCGCGGGTGTCCTGGCCGGGATCCGCGCTCTCGGCCACCGACCACAGGCTCTGGCCCGGGCGGACGACCACCTGGACGAGGTTCTGCCGCGCGGCGCGCGCGGACGGGCCATGGTTCGTCGCCTGCGCGACGCCCGCCACGAACAGCGAGATCACCGTCACGAGCAGGGCGACCGCCGTCACGGCCACGACCCGGCCACGCCTGGTCAGCCGCAGCGGGGCGGCGGGCGTGTCGCGCCGACGGCCGGATCGCACGCCCGGCGTGTCGCGCCGGATGCCCGGCGTGTCGCGCCGGATGCCCGGCGTGTCGCGCCGGGGAGCGAGCGCGGCGTGCCGAGGGCCCGGCGTGTCTCCTGGGAGGTCCGGCTCGTCGGCCCGGGGGCCGGATGGCGTGCCGACCGGATGGAGGGCGCGTACCGGGCGGATATCAGAACCGCAGGTCAGCTCTGTCGCTGGCATTGCACTCATGGCGCCCTCCATGATCAAACCTTCATTCGATCCTCACGGTGTTCGATCGTACACCCATTCGATCGTATTACTGTTCGATCGAACGGGGTATGTAGTCGTTGTACGCCGCGGGTCTGACAATTTGGCGACACGTCGAACAGATGTTTGGGATCTCGAATAAGAACCGTTACTCTCTACTCAGCACGCAAGAACTCGGACACGGAAGGTCATCAGATGGAGGAAACCGTCATGGGAGGTGCCGTAACCGGCGCGCCCGGAACTGATCCAGCGGGGGCACCCAGACCTAAAGGGCGGCCAGGGCGCAAGCCGAAGGGCAGCGTGCCGGTCGTCATCCCGGAAACCCCGGACAAGCCGGACCCCAATCACGTACTGACCTGGCGGCAGCGCAAGGTGCTCCAGGTCATCCGGGAGTCGGTGCAGCAGCGCGGCTACCCGCCGTCGATGCGGGAAATCGGCGAGGCTGTCGGCCTGACCAGCACCTCCAGCGTCTCGTACCAGCTCAGCACGCTGCAGAAGAAGGGCTACCTGCACCGGGACGTGGGCCGGCCGCGGACGGTCGAGGTGCGGCTGCCCGGGCACCCGGCGGTGCGGCCGGAACCGAGCCGGGAGCCCAGCCGGGACGAGGAGGAGGCCGGCGAGATCCCGGGCTTCGACATCCCCTCGCAGGAAGCCGCCTACGTGCCGCTGGTCGGCCGGATCGCCGCAGGCGGGCCGATCCTGGCCGAGCAGGCGATCGAAGACGTGTTCCCGTTGCCCAGGCAGCTGGTCGGTGAGGGCACCCTGTTCCTGCTCAAGGTGGCTGGTGACTCGATGATGAACGCCGCCATCACCGACGGGGACTGGGTCGTGGTCCGGCAGCAGGAAGACGCGGAGAACGGCGAGATCGTGGCCGCGATGCTGGACGGCGAGGCCACGGTGAAGACGTTCAAGCGGAGCGACGGGCACGTCTGGCTAATTCCGCACAACCCGGCCTACACGCCGATTCTCGGCGACGAGGCCACCATCCTCGGCCGCGTCGTGGCCGTGCTGCGCCGCGTCTGAGCGGCTCTACCAGATTGGAGCTCTACCCGATTGGAGCGGGGGGACTGTCCGAGCGAGGTGCCTGAGCCGGGCCGCGTCCCAGGACGCGGCCCCGGCTGATCGCTGGTGGCGCCGCTCGCCCCCCGGAGGGGCCGAGCGTTACGCCGCGACGATGCTGACCAGCTTCGGCGCCCGCACGATGACCCGGCTCACCCGCTGATCACCCAGCGTCCGGACGACCCCGGGCGCGACCAGCGCGAGCTCGCGTAGCTCGTCCTCCCCGATCTGCGGCGAGACTTCGAGCTTGTCGCGGACCTTGCCGTTGACCTGCACCACGCAGGTGACCTTCTCCTGGGTCAGCAGCGCATGATCGGCCACCGGCCAGGTGGCGCGCGCCACCGATGGCTTGTGCCCGAGCAGCTGCCAGGCCTCTTCGGCGGTGTACGGCGCGAACAGCGACACCAGCACAGTCAGTACCTCCGCCGCCTCGCGGACGGCTGGGTCGGCCGCCCCGGGCCCGGAGTCGATCGCCTTCCGGCTGGCGCTGACCAGCTCCATCAGCCGAGCCACGGCCACGTTCAGGTGGTATGCCTCCACCTGGCGGGTGACCTCGTCGATGGTCCGGTGGGTGACCCTGCGCAGTTCGGTGTCGCCGGTGGCAGCCGCCTGTTCGACCATGCCCTGGTCCGCTTCGGCCACGTCGGCGGCGATCCGCCAGACCCGGCCGAGGAACTTGACCATGGCCTCCGGGTGCATGTCCGCCCAGTCGATGTCGTCCTCGGGCGGGCTGGCGAAGATCATGGTCAGCCTGATCGCGTCCACGCCGAACCGCTCGATCTGCTCACCGAGGTCGACGCCGTTGCCAAGCGACTTAGACATCGCCTTGCCGTGGTTGATCACCTGGCCCTGGTTGATCAGCCGGGTGAACGGCTCGGTGAAGTCGATCATGCCCATGTCGTACAGGATCTTGGTGAAGAACCTGCTGTACAGCAGGTGCAGGATGGCGTGCTCGACGCCGCCGACGTACATGTCCACCGGCGCCCAGCGGCGCACCTCGGCCGGGTCGAAAGGGCCCTCGGTATAGCTGGGCGAGCAGTACCGGAACATGTACCAGGAGGAGTCCACGAAGGTGTCCATGGTGTCCGTGTCCCGCTTGGCCGGCCCGCCGCAGGAGGGGCAGCGCACGTTCACCCAGTCGTCGGCCGCGGCCAGCGGAGACACGCCCCGCGGCACCAGGTCCTGGCCGCGCAGGTCGGGCAGGACGACCGGGAGCTGGTCGTCCGGCACCGGCACCTCGCCGCAGGACGGGCAGTGGATGATCGGGATCGGCGTGCCCCAGAAGCGCTGCCTGGACACCAGCCAGTCCCGCAGCCGGTAGTTGACCGCCCCGCTCCCCAGGCCCTTCTCCTCCAGGATGGCGACGATCGCGGCGATCGCCTCGGCCTTGGCCAGGCCGTTGATCGGACCGGAGTTCACCAGCTTGCCGTTGCCGGGGGTGGCGATCCAGGTCTCAGCAGGATCCGGCAGCCCGGTGTCCACCACGACCCGGACATCGAGCCCGTAGGCGCGGGCGAAGTCGAGGTCGCGCTGGTCATGCGCGGGCACCGCCATGATCGCCCCGGTGCCGTAGTCGGGCAGTACGTAGTCGGCGGCCCACACAGGGATCTGCTCGCCATTTACCGGGTTGATCGCGTGCCGGCCCAGGAAGACGCCGGTCTTCTCGCGTTCGGTGGACTGCCGCTCGATGTCGGTCAGCTTCCTGACTTGCTCCACGTAGGCGCGCAGCTCAGGCAGGCGATCCGGGGCGCAGATCTGCTCGGCCAGCGGCGAGTCGGCCGCCACCACGAAGAACGTCGCCCCGTACAGCGTGTCGGGCCTGGTGGTGAACACCGTGACGGGCTCGTCGCGGCCTTCCACGGCAAAGTGGACCTCGGCGCCCTCCGACCGGCCGATCCAGTTGTGCTGCATCAGCAGGACACGGTCCGGCCAGCAGCCCTCAAGCTGCCCGGCGTCCGCCAGCAGCCGGTCGGCGTACTCGGTGATCCTGAAATACCACTGGTTCAGCATCCGGCGCACCACGTCGGCACCGCAGCGCTCGCACTTACCCGCGATGACCTGCTCGTTGGCCAGGACGGTCTGATCCACCGGGCACCAGTTAACGTAGCCGTCGCGCCGGTAGGCCAGGTCTCGCTCGTAGAAGCGCAGGAACAGCCACTGGTTCCAGTGGTAGTAGGCGGGGTCGCAGGTCTGCAGCCGCCGGCTCCAGTCGAACGAGGTCGCGTACCGTCGGAACGAGGCTGCCTGGGTCTCGATATTGGCGTAGGTCCAGTCGGCCGGGTGCGTGTTGTTCCTGATGGCGGCGTTCTCGGCGGGCAGGCCGAAGGCATCCCAGCCGATCGGGTGCAGCACGTTCTCACCACGCAGGAAGTGATAGCGGGCGAGGGCGTCGCCTATGGCGTACGCCTCGGCGTGGCCCATGTGCAGGTCACCCGACGGATACGGGAACATGTCCACCAGGTAGAAACGCCCCCGCGGATCGGCCGGATCCTCGCTGGCGCGGAACGGTTCCAGCTCCGCCCAGCGCGCCTGCCACTTCTCCTGGACGTCACGAGGGTCATAGCGCTGCGCCAGGTCGGCGCTCTCGGCCGCTGTCATCGTTTCCTCACCATTGATTCGGTCCGGCTCCTGCGAGTGATGATCACCCGCAATGAAAACGCCCCTCGAGACGAGGGGCAGCCGCGCCAACGACGTAGGTCGGCGCGGCTAGGTAAGAAGCAGCCGGACGGCACGCATGCGCACAGGATAGCGTACGTGCCGCGCATCCGCCCGTTGCCTCCTCCGTGCAGGCCGTTGCGGCCGGGGCCCTGGCGCGGCGGGTGCGGGCGGCGATGGGCGGCGGGTGCGGGGCGGGGCGGGCGGCATCGGCGGATGGGGCAAATGGCCTTATCGCGTGCGAAAATGCATGGGGGCGCGGATATCAGCGTGTCTCGTCATTCCCCTTGACCGGCGGGCCGGGACGGCCTATTCCTACTGGAGAATCCAGTAGAGGTGACGGAGGGCAATGGACGGTCGGGGGGATGACGGCGAGCCCGTCGCGATCATCGGGATGGCCTGCCGCTTTCCCGGGGCGCGGGATCCCGCCGAATTCCACGACCTCACCGTGGCCGGGCGGGGCATGTTCCAGGCCGCGACCGCGCTGCCTGGCCGCCCGCTGAGGGCGGCGGTGCTGGACGACTGGAGCGTTCCGCAGATGCCGGCGGATGACCCCTTGGCCGGTGCCCTCTTGCCGCAGGACCTGGGGCCGGTGCGGAAGCTGGCCGCCGAGATGACCGCGCTGGCGCTGACCGACGCGGGGCTGCGCGAGGTGGCCGGGACCTGCCGGACCGGGCTGATCATCGCGAGCAGCGTGCCGGGGCTGGGCGACCAGGTCCGGGAGGACCTCGGGTTCGCCGCGTGCGGGCCTTCCCCCCGCCCGGCGCGGGTGTCCTCGCTGCACGCCGTGGTGGCGGCCGCCGGGGCACTGCGGACGGGCGAGCTCGACCTAGCGGTGGCCGGCGGGGCCGAGCTCGGGCTCGACCCGGTCTGGCTGGCGCTGCAGGACCGGGCGGGCACGCTGGGCACCGGCGAGATGCGGGTGTACGCGGCCGACCCGGCCGGGCTGCTGCCCGGGGAGGGCTGCGGCATGGTGGTGCTGGTCCGCGCGGCCGATGCCCGGGCGGCCGGAGTACCGATCTACGCGGAGATCGCAGGCTGGAGCACGTCGCCCGCCGCGCCGTCCGAACTCGCCGGCCCGGCCTTGCTCCAGGCGTACCAGCGGGCTCGCGTCGATCCCGCGGACGTTCAGCTCATCGAGGGGCAGGGTATCGGGACCGCGACGGGGGATTCGGCTGAGCTGGCCGCGTTCACGCAGCTCAGGCGGGGCGGTAGGAGCGTCGCGGCGCTCGGCGCGATCTCCGCGTGCATCGGTTACGCCCGGGCGGCGGCAGGCGTCGCGAGCCTGGTCAAGACGGCCGTGGCGATGGCCGCGGGAACCATCCCGCCCGGGCCGGGCGGCGCGAGGCCACATCAGCTCATCGCGTCGAGCGAGGCGCTGCTCCGGCTGCCGGTCCGGCCCGAGCCCTGGCCGGATGGCGACCTCGGCCCTTCGGGCGCCCGGCGTCCCAGGTTCGCCGCGGTTAACTCGCTGGGCACGGCCGACCCCGCGGTGATGGCGGGGCATCCGAGCCTGCGTGACGCCGAGGGGATCCATCTCGTGCTGCGCCGCGAGGCCGAGACCGACCGCTGGACCGGGAGGCGGCGCCGCGGCGCGGACCGGGCTGGTGCGGTGGACGAAGCAGGTGGGGCGGACCAGGCTGGTGCGGTGGATGTGGCGGATGGTGTGAGTGCGGGTGCGGAGCTGCGCGGGTCGGGGGTCGTAGCGGTGCGGGAGGGCGGGGAGCATCCGCGCGTCTTCGTGCTACGCGGCGGGAATCCGGGGAGGCTGGCCGGGCAGCTCGACGTCATCGCGGCCAGCGCCGCGGGACTCGCTGACGCCGGGCTCGACAGGCTGGCCCGGCAGCTGGCCGTGGGCGCGCTGCAGGCCGGCGATCACCCGGCGCCGCTGCGGGTTGCCCTGACCGCGGGCAGCCCGCGCCAGCTGGCCGGTCAGGCCGGGGACGCTGCCAGGCTGCTCAGGACGGGCAGCCTGGGTGAGACGGGCAGCCTGGGCGAGACGGGCAGCCTGGCCGAGACGGGCGGGTCGCCGGAGGTGCGCATCTCGGCCGGGGCGGGCGGCTCGGTCGTCGTGCTGTTCCCTGGGTGCGCCGAATCGGCGGCGGTCCAGCCCGCCTTGCTCGCCGTCTCGCTCCAGGTCCTGGGCACCCTTGACATGCTCGGCGTCAGGCCGGCCACCGGGGTGGGCTACGGCCTGGCCGAGATCACCGGGCTGTCCTGGGCCGGCTGCATACCCACGGCCGAGGCGGCGCGGCTCGTGGCCCAGTGCGGCCAGGTGCTGCGGGCCTGCGCCTGCGGGACGGGGGCGATGGCCCGCGTCACCGCCGACGCCGAGACGGCTCGCGTGCTGAGCGCGCCCGACCGCCTGCACATCGCCGCCTACGAAGGGCCCAGGACGCACGTCCTGGCCGGCTCCACGACCGGCGTGCGCGAGCTGACCAGGCGGGCCGCGATGCTCGGCATCGCGGTCGAGGTGCTTGACGGGGCAATACCCATGCACTTCCCCGGCATGGCAAGGTGCGCCGCCCCGCTGCGGAGCGTCTTGGCGGGCACGAGCTTCGGCCCGCCGCGGCGGCGGCTGGTCTCCACCATCACCGGCCGCCTGGTCACCGCGGAGGACGACCTGGCGCACCTGCTGGCCGGCCAGGTCACCCGTCCGGTGCTGTTCGCCCAGGCGATGGCGCAGGCGGCCGCGGGCGCCGACCTGATCGTGACGGCCGGGCCGGACGCGGGGCTGGCCGCCAGGGCGGCCGAGTGCGGAGGCGTGCCCGCCGTGCCGATCCCGGCGGCACTACCGCCCGGTGACCGGGAGCAAAGGGGCAGGCTCGGCGCGGCGATGGCCCAGGCCATCGCCGCGCTGTTCGCCGCCGGGGCGCTCACCGACCTGACGCCGTTCGTGTCCCCGGCCAGGGAAGGAGGCACGCTGGCCAGCCGGGCGGTGGTTGGCTGCGTGCCGCGGATGCGGACCGCGGAGGAGGGCGGCCCCGCCGAGGCGGTCAGTGGCGCCGCGGCGGGAAACCCGGTCCGTTCGGTAACTTAACCGGCTAGCACCTTCGACTGCTCCCAGTCGGGCCGCAGCGGCATGCCGGAGATCTTGTCGGCGGCCAGCCGCACGCCCAGCACCTGGTGCAGCTGGATGTGATTGCGGTCGAAGCCGAGCCGGGAGCCGGCCATGTACAGCCGCCACACCCGGGCGGTGCCCTGGCCGACTTCGGCGACCGCCTCGGTCCAGTGCTCGTCCAGGTTGGCGCACCAGGCGGCCAGGGTCCTGGCGTAGTGCTCGCGCAGGTTCTCCTCGTGCCGCACCTCGAAGCCGGCGTCGTGCATGAGCGAGATCAGGTAGCCGGGCCCCTCGAGCTCACCGTCGGGGAAGACGTACCGGTTGATGAACCCGCGTTTGCGGATGGCGGGCTCGATATTGTCCGGCCGGGTGATGCAATGGTTCAGCAGCCGCCCGCCGGGCTTCAGCTTCCCGTACAGGAACGAGAAGTAGGACGGCAGGTTCGCCTTGCCGACGTGTTCGGTCAGGCCGATGGAGCTGACCGCGTCGAAGCCGGTCTCCGGCACGTCGCGGTAGTCCAGGTGCCGCACCTCGGCGAGCCCGGACAGCCCTTCCCGCTCGATCGCCTCCTGGGCCCAGGCGGCCTGCTGGGCGGACAGCGTCACGCCGAGCGCCTTGACGCCGTACTCCCGCGCGGCGTGGATCACCATGCCGCCCCAGCCGCAGCCGACGTCGAGCAGCCGCATGCCCGTGCGCAGCCCCAGCTTGCGGGCGACCAGGTCGAACTTATTCTCCTGCGCCTCTTCCAGGGTCGCGTCCTCGCGGGGATAGCAGGCGCAGGTATACGCCATCGACGGCCCGAGCACCCACTCATAGAACCGGTTGGACACGTCGTAATGATGCGATATCGCCTTGGCGTCGCGGGTCTTGGAATGCAGCGGGCCCGTCAGCCAGCGGCGGGTTTGCGTGACTTCCTGGGGCGGCGGCGGCATCCGGTGCAGCAGCAGCCTGGGGCCGCCCAGGGCCTGCAGCAGGCGCAGCTTCTCCGCCATGGTCATGCTGGCGGACTGGGCCCCGGTCATCCTGGCCAGGGCCTCGTACATGTCGCCTTCGACATCTAGCTGCCCGGCCACATAGGCCCGGGCCAGGCCGAGTTCTCCCGGCGCCTGGGCCAGGTAGGCCACGGCCGCCGGCGAACGGACAGTGATCTTCACCGCAGAGCCGGCCGCGCCGGCATGGCTGCCGTCGTAGGCCGTGAACTCCACCGGGGCCTCTGGCCCCACCAACGCCTCGAAGACCTCGGCCAATGCCATCGCATCTGTTCCTTTCCGGTCAGCTGGTCAGCTTCCCCTGACGCACTTCTCGTACAGGCCGAGCAGGCGGCCCTCGCTGTCGTAGGCGCGCTTGAGGGCGCGGTACGCCTCGCCGTTGTAGAGCTTGTAAAACTCGTCTTCGGCGTAGAACGACGTGGAGTACAGCGACTTGTGCCCGCCCAGCCTCCCGACCTCATCCTCGATGAGGCGGTTGTAGTGGCCGTCCGCCTGGTCCCGCAGACCCGCGGGCAGCGGCACGGTCCCCCAGAACCCGAAGTTCACGTACACCTCGCCAGGCTGGAGCGGGTAGAGGGGCCAGGTGCGCTCGCCGCGCAGCCGCAGCGGACACATCCATACCGGACTCATTCCCACATTTGCCGCAAAAAATCGCAGGAAGTCGGCACCGTGTTCGACCGGGATCTCCACGTCCTGGATCACCGCCTCGCGAGCCGGGAGGTTCCGCCTCTGCGTCAGCGCGCCGGTCAGACCGTAGCGGCGGTCCAGGGCGACCAGCTTCCTGTACACGTCGGAGCGTCGGTAGCGGCGCGGCCAAAGCCTTCTGACCAGGGGTCTCTGAACTCCGAAGGGCCGCGAGCACCAGAACCAGTCGGTGTCCCAGCGCCACAGGTAGTCGCGGATGGCGAGGAAGTCCTCCTTGTCCCGCCGGACCGACTGATAGTAGATCTGCTGGCCGGTGTAGTCGCTGCGCCACGGGGCTACGTCGCTGTACGCGCCGACGGTGAGGTAGAGCTCGTCGGGCGCGAACGCGGTCCCATCGAGGAAATCCGCCTTGTGGCCGCGGTAGCCGCCCTCGGCGGCGATCTGGCCGACGGCTTCCATGCAGGCTTCGGCGCGGTCGAACGGGAAGTGGCGCAGGTGCACGTAGGGCCGGACCGGTTCGAGCTCGATGGTGAGGGAGAGGCCGTAGCCAAGCGTCCCGTAGGAGTTGGGGAAGCCGCGGAACAGGTCGGCGTGCTCGTTGTCGTCGGTGGCGACGACGACGCGGCCGTCGCCGGTGAGGATCTCCAGTTCGGTGACGGATTCGTGCGGCATGCCGTTGCGCAGCGAGGTGGACTCGATGCCGAGGCCGGTGACCGCGCCGCCGAGGGTGATCGTCTTGAGCTGGGGTACCACCAGCGGCATCAGCTGATGCGGAAGGGTGGCGTCGCAGAGGTCCTCGTAGGTGGTCATGCCCCCGACGCGGGCCGTCCTGGTGACGGGATCGACGCTCAGCACGCGGCTGAACGCCGAGACGTCAAGCTCGGCCCGGGCCGCCGGATCCGCGCGGCCGCCGGCGTCGCGGAACCTGAACAGGTTGGAAGTGCGCTTGGCCAGCCGTACCGGCGCGTCCGGCGGCAGGGCCGCGTAGGCCTCGCGGAGTCGGGCGACCGCGGCCTCGTGCGCACCGGAGGTCGTGCGGGCATCCAACACGGGCATCCTTCCGGTAAAGGGCTGTTACCTATTTATGGAAACGACCGGGGACGGACAAACAGCCGAGATCCGCGCTGAGCCGGACGAACATCTCAGGCAGTGTATCTCCCAAAGATAGGCCTCCCCTATCGGCACGCCTCTGACCTCAATGTTCGCCTTCCGGGTCCGGGTCGTGGACGTCGGGGTCCAGTTCGTGGTCATGGTCGCCGTCCGGGTCGTCTTCGGCTTCGTCGTAACTGGCGGCCACCTCCTCCGGGGTCATCGGCAGCCGGGCCAGCGACGGCGGCGCCCCGGCCGTGATTACCTGCCGGAGCAGCAGGGCCATCGAGTACCGCGGCTCGTCGGCGAGCGCCCGGTCGAGCGCCACGTTCGCCAGCGCCCCGTCACCGGCCTGCCAGGCCACGAAGGCGAGAAGGGACGCCGGGGCGGCCACGTACCCGGGCTGCGCCCGCCGGGTCGCATCGATCCACAGCCGCCGGTGCGCGTCCAGGTGCGCCGGGTCCATCCGGGCCCAGGCGTCGTCCCTGACCCGCAGGTCGCGCAGTGCCACCGTGATCCACGCGAGCTGATAGTCGGTGGCGTACCTGCCGCCGCCGCGGTAGGCGGCGATCATGGCGCCCATCGCGTTCAGCCCGGCGGCGGCGATCATCTGCCGCGCGGCGCCCAGGCGGGAGGACTTGCGGACCTTGCTGAGCAACTGGCTGGCGTGCCGTTCGGCCCGGCGGGTGGCCTGGCCCATGGATAGCGCGGCGATGCCGCCAAGGGGCGCGACCTGCGCCGCCACCGCGGCCCGGTCGGCTAGCACGGGGATTCCCGCGGCAGCCATGGCGGCCGCGGCGGGGCTGGCGGCGGGATCGAACGGCGTGCCGGCCGCCGGGCAGCAGGCTTCGTCGCCGCACGCGTAGGACCAGTAGCGGCCGTCCTCGACCCGGAGAACGTCCCGCAGCTCGATCCCGGCCTGCCGCGCCGCGTCGCGCAGCGCGTACGCGACCGGGTCGACCAGGGTTTCGGTCCCGTATCCGATCGCCGTCATCGCCTTCAGCTGCTGCGAGCCGACGACGCCGACGGCATGCGCGGCGATGTCCGCGGCGATCCCGGCACCGGGCGGGTCGGGCAGGTCATAGCGGAGGGTGACCTTGACCCGGCCACGCGGCGGCTCGGTTCCCATCACCACCAGGCTGGCCTGCGGCGCGAAGCCGAGCAGGTGCGGCACGATGGCGAGCAGTTCGGCCGGCGAATCCGGGCGGACCCGTAGCTGGGCCTGGGCCGACTCCGGGGCGGGGCCGCTGTCCAGGTTGCGGGGTTTCCACGGGAAGCGGGAATCCGGCTGGGGGTGCGGGGAGTCGTCACCCGCGGTGAGCGTTTGTACCATGCCGTTAGCATGTGGCGGGCGGGGGTGCGCAGCCTGACCCAATCCGGAGCCTGTGGATAATTTGGGCGTTATCCACAGGCTGGTGGCGCCGTTTGACAATCAGCGTCGTCGGATTACCGGAGGGTCAGCTGACTTCCTCCAGCCAGGAACGCAGCAAGTAGCTGTCGATCGAGTCCTCGCGGCCGAGGCGCCCCGCCGCCGCCGCGTGCTCGGCCAGCTCGGCGCGGGTAAACCAGCGGGCCTCGATTACCTCCTCGCCGTCGACGCGCACGGTCTCCGCCAGCGCGGTGGCACGGAACCCGATCATCAGCCCGGACGGGAAGGGCCAGCCCTGGGAGGCCATGTACGTCACCGTCCCGACGGGCACGCCCGTCTCCTCGGCGACCTCGCGCCGCACCGCGTCCTCCAGGCTCTCGCAGACGCTGACGAACCCCGCCAGCGTCGAGTACGAGCCGGCGGGCGAACCCTTGTGCCGGGCCAGCAGGCACTTGTCCTGGTTCTCCACGAGCATGATCACCGCGGGCTCGACCCGGGGGAAATGCAGGCGTGCACATGCCTCGTTCCGGCACGTCCTGAGGTGCCCGCCATGGCCGATGCGGGTCGGGGACCCGCAGGTGCCGCAGTAACGCTGATGGCGGTGCCAGTACAGGATCCCCCGCGCGTACCCCAGCAGGGCGGCTTCGGCAGGCCTGAGGGCGCCGACCAGGCCCCGCACGTCCAGGACCCGTTCCCCGCCTGCCGCCTCGACGACCAGGGACTCCCCGGCCGTCGACACGTCGGCCGCGAAGATCCCGCCGTAATCGTCGAGGCCGAGGAACACCACCTCGGCCGCGGCGTTCAGCACCCCTCCCGCCTCGGCGGCCGGCAGGATGACGGGGACGGCAGGCTCGCCGGACACGACGCACTGATCGCGCCACATCGGGATCACCCGCGTGCTTGTTTGTGCCAGGGTCGCGTCGACCCAGCCCGGGTCGCTCCGCTGGCTGGCGGCCCGGTCGATGACGCTGCCCGAGTAGGCCAGGACGGTTTCGCGTCCGCGAGTGCCGGGGGCGGTCATGATCTACAAACTGATGCCGAGGAGCGCGTCGACGGTGGCCGTGACCAGGCGGGCGCCGGCCAGGTCGGCGGCGGTGATGCGGGTAGGGGGTTCGGCCACCAGGGTGTCGGCCCAGCGGTCCACGACGGCGAGCGCGCCGGGGGCGTCGAGGTCGTCGCGCATCCGCGCGCGCACGCCGGACAGCACCATCTCGGCGGCGGCCGCTGGGGCCGTGCCGGAGGTGACGGCTTCGGGGGCGGCAGCTTCGGGGGCGGCGGCTTCGGGGGCGGCGGCTTCGGGGGCGGCGGCTTCGGGGGCGGCGGCTTCGGGGGCGGCGGCTTCGACGCGGGCCAGGGCGGCGCGCCAGCGCGCCAGCCGGGCCTGCGCGTCGCCCAGGACGGCGTCGGTCCACTCCCAGTCCGAGCGGTAGTGGTGAGCGAGCAGGGCCATCCGGATGGCCATCGGGTCCACCCCGTCGGCCAGCAGCCTGCTTACGAAGACCAGGTTTCCCAGCGACTTGGACATCTTCTCGCCGTGGTAGCTGACCATCCCGGCGTGCACGTACACCCGCGCGAACACGTCCCCGGCCGGGGCCCTGCTGGTTCCGGGGGGGAAGCCCCCCCCGACCCCCCCCGAGGCCAGAGCCACTCGCGTGTGCGAGGCGCTCATCTCGTGGTGCGGGAACACGAGGTCAGAGCCGCCCGCCTGGACGTCGAAGGAGTTGCCCAGGTATTCGGTGGCGATCGCCGCGCACTCGACGTGCCAGCCTGGCCTGCCGCGCCCGAACCGGGACTCCCAGGCAGGCTCGCCGGGCCGTTCCGCCCGCCAGACCAGGACGTCGAGCGGGTCCTTCTTGCCGGGGCGGTCCGGGTCGCCGCCGCGCTGGGCGGCGAGTTCGGCCATCTCGGCCGGGCTGTACCCGCAGGCCGTGCCGGGCCCGGACAGCGAACCGAACCCGGCATCCGCCGACTTGGCGAAGTAGACGTCCTCGTCCACGTTGTACAGAGCGCCCCGGTCTGCCATCCGGGCGCTGAACCGCTCGATGACGGGCAGCGCCTCGACCGCGCCGATCAGGTGGGTCGGGGGCAGGACGCGCAGCGCCTCCATGTCCTCGCGATACCGCTGGGTCTCCCGGCGGGCCAGGTCGCGCCAGTCTTCGCCGTCCCGGTCGGCCCGCTCCAGCAGCGGGTCGTCGACGTCGGTCACGTTCTGCACGTAGACGACGGTGTAACGGGCCGGGCGGGCCGGTACACCGGGGGTTTTTGGGGCTTCCGGGGTTTCTGGGGCTTTCGGGGCTTCTGGGGCCGCGTCGAGCCAGGCCCGGACCAGCAGGTCCCAGGCGGTATAGGTGGCGGCGTGCCCAATGTGCGTCGCGTCGTACGGGGTAACGCCGCAGGCGTACAGCGTGGCCACCGGTCCCGGCGCGGCCAGGACCAGCTCGCCGGTGACCGTGTCGTGCAGCCGCGGCGCCGGACCGCTCCCAGGTAGCTCGGGGACATCCGCTCGGCGCCAAGACTCCATGTTCGTCAGGTTATCGTGCGTCTCTGGCCAGGCCGTCCCCACCTCCAGGCAGCTCGTGAGATACAGAACAGGCCAGAGTGACGTGAGTGAGGATCATGGAGGGCCGCTGCGCCAGCCGCGTAAGCCGTGCCTGTTTATATGTGGTTCCGGCCCGCTGGTGCTGTCGTGGCGGGAATGGCGCTGGGGTTCGTTGGGGCTTCAGCGGCCGCGGCCCCGTGGGGTGAGGGGGCCCCCGCCCCCGTTCCGGTAGAGGTGAGGGTGCCCCCGCCCCCGATAGACGGGGGCAAGGGGCCCCTCACCCCAATAGCGGGGAGCGCAGGGGGCAGCGGGGAGCGGGGAGCGGGGGGGGCGAGGGCTGCGGGGGGACGAGGGCTGCGGGGGGCAGCGGGGGGACGAGGGCTGCGGGGGGCAGCGGGTTAGCGGATGCTGGGGGGGAGGGTGGGGGGCTGGCGGTGGTGGGTGGCCTGCTCGAAGGCGTAGGCCAGGGCGATCAGGCGCGGCTCGGTCCAGCGCGGGCCGAAGAAGGACACGCCGACCGGCAGGCCGGACACCGAGCCGGCGGGCACGGTGATCGACGGGCAGCCGGCCACCGCGGCCGGGCCGGAGGTGTTGAAGACGTTGTGGTCCCCGAGCACGTAGTCGGTCAGGCCGGCCGGGTTGGCGGTCAGCGCCACGATGGCCTCGAGGTCGTGGTCGGCCAGCGGCGCGGAGATGGCGGTGCGGGCCAGCCGGGTGGCGTCGCGGCGTACGGCCAGATAGCCGGGGTCGGCCAGGTCGCCGCTCGTGCTCTCGGCCTGCTCGAAGATCTCCTGGCCGAACCGGGAGAGCACCAGGTCCGCGTTCCGCTTGTTGAAGTCGATCAGCTCGGACAGCGCGCCGGGCAGCGCCCCGGCCGCGCTGAACTCCGCGACGTAGGCCAGGTACGCGTTGATCCCGTACTTGAACTCGTGGCGCAGCGCGGCGAACTCCGGCTCGGCGATCTTGTCCGCGTCGGACAGCGACACCGGATCGGTCAGCACAGCGCCGAGCGAGCGCAGCCGGGCCACCACCTCGTCCAGCACCGCGGCGGTAGCCGGCCCGGCCGCTGCCGAGCCGTCCCGCCAGATGCCCAGGCGGGCGCCCTCCAGGGCGGCGGGGTCGAGGGCGCGCGAGAAAGTGGCGCCGGAAGGGTGAACCCCGGCCCGTTCGGCCAATTCGTTCTCCGCGGCCGAGACCGGGTCCCCTGGGTCGGCCGCGGCCAGCACGGCGAGCAGGGCCGCCGCGTCCGCCACGCAGGTCCCCATCGGCCCGGCGGTGTCCTGCACCGGTGAGATGGGCACGATGCCGCGCCGGCTGACCAGCCCGTTGGTGGGCTTGATGCCGACGATGCCGCAGGCGCTGGCCGGGCAGACGATCGAGCCGTCGGTCTCGGTACCGATCGCGAGCGGCGCCAGCCCGGCGGCCACCCCGGCCGCCGACCCCGAACTCGACCCGGACGGGTTGCGGTCCAGCGCGTACGGGTTCGCGGTCTGGCCGCCGAGCGTAGACCAGCCGCTGGTCGAGTGGGTGGAGCGGAAGTTGGCCCACTCGGACAGGTTCGCCTTGCCGATGATCACGGCGCCGGCCGCGCGCAGCCGGGCGACCAGGAAGGCGTCGCCGGGTTCGGCGGACAGCAGGGCGGGCGAGCCCGCGGTGGTCGGCATGCCCGTGACCTGGATGTTGTCCTTGACCAGCACCGGGATGCCCTCAAGCGGCCCCCGCGGGCCATGCGCCGCGCGCGCCGCGTCGCTGGCCGCCGCCTCGGCCGCGGCGTCCGGGTTCACCGTGATGACGGCGTGCAGCGCCGGGTTCAGCCGCTCGATGCGCTGGAGGTAGAAGCCGGTCAGGACGGCCGAGCTGAGCGTGCCCGCGGCCAGCGCGGCCTGCAGGCCAGCCAGCGACGGCTGGCTCACGCTGACCTGGCTGCCCGGGATCACGTCGCGGAATTCCGGCATGCGGGAAGGATAACGGTGGAATCGGTGGCGGATAAGCGAGGGCGCGCGGATTTCACGGGGCCTTAATCCTTATCGGCGGGCAAGGCGCAGGCCGTCCTCGATAGCGCGGGCCGAGGCCCGGACCTGGCCCAGCAGCTGCGTCCGCTGCTCGGCAGGCGCCCGGACCAAAGGAGAGGGGACGGTGAGCACGGCCGCCATGCGCTTGCCCTTCATGACCTGGGCCGCAGCGGCCCATACCCCCCGGTGAATCTCCTGCTCGCTGGTCGCGAAGCCCTGCTGGCCGGCGATGAGGATCTTCTTCTCGAGCAGCGCGGCGGCCTCCGGATCCCGTTCGGCCAGCGGGGCGAGGTACTCCCGGCGGACGTGCGGCGCCAGGCTGGCCAGCAGCAGCCGGGCGCTGGCCCCCTTGTCCAGCGGGAGCGGCTGGCCCGCCTCGAACGAGATGCGCAGCTGCTGCGCGGACTGCACCCGGTGCACGCAGACCGCCGACCGGCCGATCAGCCGGACCAGGATGACGGTCTCGCCGGTCCGCACGGCCAGGTCGCGCATGACCGGGTCGGCTACGTCGATGATGCTCTCGGCGGCCTCCGCCGCCCGGGCCAGGCCGACGAGCCGGGCCGAGAGCCGGTAACTGCCGCGCTCGTCGCCGGCCAGCAGCCCGGTCTCACGCAGCAGCGTGAGGTAACGGTAGACGCTGGGCAGCGCGATGCCGGTGCGTTCGGCAAGCTGGCGGGCGCTGAGGGTGTGATCGTCGGCGGAGAACGTGAGCATCAGGGCGAGGACGCGTCGTGCGCCCTCACACCCGTGCGCGGCGTTCGCCTCCGGAGGCATCTTGACCGCGGAAGCCCTGGCCATTGACCCTTCTCGGGGAGTCAGAATTTTCTTATCGGCAGATGATAACGGTGTCAGTCGTATACCGTCAACGGAACTCAATTAGCTACTGCGAAATACTAGCGAACTAAGCGCGGCGGCGCAGGGTTACGGACCCGGGGGCCACGGACCCGGGGGCCACGGACCCGGGGGCCACGGGCCGGGCGCGTCAGGAACGGGCGGAGGGCAGACCGAGGTGAGCGCCGGGCGGCACGAGCAGGGCGGCACCGGCGATCAGGGCGGCCAGCGCGACGAGCATGAACAGCGTGATCCACAGGCCGGCCGGGGCACCGGTCAGCCGGGCCAGCTGGTCGGCATCGGAGCCCCGGGTCCACCGCTGGCGCCGACCCGAAGAGCCGCGGGCCAGCTCCACCACCGGGCGCAGCCCGCCGAACAGCAGGAACCACGCGGCCAGGTAGGCGAAGCCGGCCTGCACGGCGGCCGGGGCGAAGTAGCTCACCACGAACACGCCGCCCGCGGTGACCAGCACCGCCAGCGCGCCGAACAGGTTGCGGATGGCCAGGAACGTCGCCGCCAGCAGCACCAGGGCCAGCCAGAGCATCGCGGTCAGGTGGCGCTCCGCCAGCAGCCACGCGGCGCCCGCGCCGAGCAGCGACGGCGTCACGTACCCGGCCGCCGCGGTGAGCACGAGGGCGGGGCCGGTCTGCTTGCCGCGCGAGTAGGTCACCCCGGAGCTGTCCGAGTGCAGCCTGATGCCGTCCAGCCGCCGCCCGGACAGCAGCGACGCCAGCGCGTGCCCGCCCTCGTGCGCGATCGTGATGACCTTGCCGGCCAGCCGCCACGACCCGGAGTTGAGCACGACGGCCAGCGCCAGCAGCCCGGTCAGGCCGATCACCCAGGCGGCCGGCAGCGGCTGGCTGCCCGACACCCGGTCCCAGAGCCGGGCGAGCACGCTCATGGCGCCGGCTCGCTCATGGTTTCGCCTTCATGGTTTCGCCTTCATGGTTTCGCCTTCATGGTTTCGGCAGCCAGGAGACGTGGCCGGCCAGCAGCGCGTAGCCGACAAAGGTCACCGCGTCGATCAGGAAGTGCGCGATGATCAGTGGCATCACCCGGCCCCAGCGGCGGTAGAGGTAGCCGAAGATCAGGCCCATGACGGCGTTGCCGAGGAACGCGCCCGCGCCCTGGTACAGGTGGTAGGAGCCGCGGATCACCGCGCTGAGCACGATCGCCCGGCCGGGCCTGACGCCGAGCCGGTCCAGCCTGCTCAGCAGGTAGCCGATCATGATGACTTCTTCGGAGATGGCGTTCTGTGCCGCGGACAGCAGCAGCACCGGGAACCGCCACCAGATGTCCGGCAGGCTCTCCGCCACCACGTTCAGCTCGACGCCGGTGTGGAACGCGATCAGGTACAAGCCCAGGCCGGTGCCGCCGATGACCGCGGCCAGCACGGTCCCGCGGGCCAGGTCCCGGCCCGGCTCGCGGCCGTCCACTCCGATCGAGGACGGCCGCTCCCCCGCCCGGGCCAGCAGGTAGAAGACCAGGAAGACCGGCGCCAGCGACAGGGTGAGGTTCAGCAGCTGCGAGAACAGGTCGAGCAGCGGGCGGCCGGGGGCCAGCGAGCCGTTGAGGTTCGCGGTCTGATGGCTGAGCGACTGTTTCGCGGTCAGCGAGCCGATGAACGAGAGCAGCGCGTACAGCGCGCTGGCGCCGAGCGAGACGGCGAGGACGGCGGCGATCTCCCAGCGCTGCAGCCAGGGCGGCGGGGGAGAAAGAGCCGTCGTGGCCGCGGGCGGCGCCGGGGTGCCGTGAGGCGCCGGGGTCGCCGCCCGGCCGGCGGGCGGCTCCGGGCCCGCCGGCACCGGGGAGCTCACCGAGGTCTCGTCCGTCATCGCCATTCAGTATCACCGAACCGGCGGAGCCGAATGGCCCGCTATGGGGCGAACCACTAAGCTCGGTAGATCGGTACGGTATGCACCGGTTCGGAATCTTTCACCCCAGCAGAGGTCGCTATGTACAAGCCCTATCCGTCGACAGGAAAACCCGTCGAGCCGGACCGGCCTCCTGCCCCGCAGCCGGTGCTGAACGCGGTCAAGCTCATGTACACGGGCGCCGCCATCAGCACGGTCAGCCTGATCGTCTCCCTGGTCAGCATCGGCGGCACCAAGGACGCGATCAGGAAGGCACGGCCGAGCCTGACCGCGGCCCAGGTCAACCAGCTGAACACGTTCATCATCGCGCTGGCCGTGGTGTCCGGCGTGCTCGGCGTGGCACTGTGGCTGTGGATGGCGCGGGCGAACGGCCAGGGCAAGAACTGGGCGCGGATCCTGTCCACCGTCCTGTTCGGGCTGGCCACCCTGGACCTGTTCGGCGTGCTCAGCCAGCCGAAGACGCTGCTCGGCCTGATCTTCCCGGTGCTGACCTGGCTGGTCGGCCTGGGCGCGGTCGTCTTCTTGTGGCGGAAGGAATCGACCGAGTTCTTCAAGCCGCGGCGCTTCGTGTGACCGCGGCCCCGGTCGTCCTGTCCGCCGTCCCGACGCTGTTCGACGCGGACGGCGAGCTGGATGCCGGCGCCAACCGCGCACTGTACAAGCTCGTCGCCGGGCTGCTCGACGGCCTGCTGGTGGCCGGCACCACAGGCGAGTTCCCGGCCCTTGAGGACGCAGAACGGCTGTCGCTCTTCGAGCTGGCGCTGGCCGAGCTGGGGCCGGACCGGGTGATCGCGCACATCGGCGCCCCGGACGCCCGGCACGCCGCCCGGCTGGCCCGGGCCGCGGTCGCGCTCGGCGCGACCCGCATCGCCGCGATTACGCCGTACTACCTGCCGGCCCGCCCCGACGAGGTAGCCGGTCACTACCGGCGGATCCGCGACGCCGCACCGGGCCCCGAGCTCTACGCCTACATTTTTCCCGAACGGACCGGGCTGACCGTGCCCCCGCCGCTACTCGCCGAGGTGGCGGAGACGGCGGCCCTGACCGGGGCCAAGATAAGCGGGTCCGCCTCGGCCGAGCTGGCCGGCTACGTCGCGGCAGCGCCCGGCCTGCGGATCTTCTCCGGCAACGACACCAGCCCCTGGGCCACCATGCGGGCCGGGGGCGCGGGAGTGATCTCCGGGCGCAGCTCCGCCTATCCCGAGGTCTACGGGGCGCTGCGGCACGACGCCGGCCAGCAGTGGCGCCTTGACCGGATCGTCGCGCTCGGGGCGAGCGTCGGCCGGCTCAAGCACGCGCTGCACGTGCGCGGCCTGGCTGGCAGCGCGGCAGGCCGGATGACCGTCGACCCGCCGGACCCGGCGCTGGCCGCCGCGATCGAGGCCGAAGTCGCCGCCACGGCCGGCGCGCCGGCAGCCTGACCGGAACAGCTTGACCTGTTCGTTACCTGGCCGCGGGTGAACCTGCCGCGGGGGTGGCGCGTCGTTTTGTGTAGAGGTCCGGCGTAAGCGGGGCGCCGGACCTCTACAGCTCGGCAGGCGGAAGCCGAGCGGAGGGCCCGGCGTGAGCGGGGCGCCGGGTTCCTGCCCGGCGTGAGCGGGGCGCCGGGTTCCGCCAATCTCCGCCCGCTGAGGCCTGCGGGTTCGGTCGTCCGCGTCGAGTATCTGGTGAGCGCGGGCGACTAGCGTCGGGGCGACGAGTCCCTCCCGATCTACCGAATCGCAGACGGATAGAACGGAAAATCTTGACGCCCCACCCCCTAGACACTTCCTGAAAGGTGACGTAAGCAGAGAAAAGGGAGCTAGAAGGTCTAGACCGTTTGAAGCTGGGAGGGAACCCTGTGGCTGACGCGTGGATGCCGGGCGCCAGATGCATACGGGCCCAGATCGACGGGGGAAAGCTCGGGGGTGGAGCACCGCGCGTGGTCTGGCTCACACTGGGAGCCGATCCGCGTGTCGTTTCTGTCTGGTCAGCCGCGCAGCGGCTCAACCAGGAAAATCGTCCGACCCATCTGGTGTGGGACCCGCTTACCGGTGACATCGCGCAGTTGCTGCCGATCGTCCGGTCCGGCTGCGCGCTCGGCATGCCTGAGTACCTGGACTACGAGCCTGACCGGCTGCCACCCCACCCCGCGAACGTGAACCGCGAGGGCAGGCTCTGCGTCCAGGTCGGCGTGCTCGGCTCGCCGCGCGAGCCGTTCACCAGCTTCCAGATGATCGGGCTGAGCGCGATCCTCGGCTGGCTGGACTCGTGGCAGATCCCGCGCCGCTGGCCGGCCAGCCGGCCCCGTACCGGCAATCGGCCCGGCCCCGCAGCCGGGCGGTGTGGGCACGCGGCGGGCACTTCGGCGCCTCCCAGGTCCCCGAGTGCAACAACCTCGGCCCGGGCGGCATCGACATCGACCACCTGACCCAGCTCGACGTCAAGATCGCCCGCGAACTGCCCGAGCCCGTCCGTACCAGCGGATCCCCGGTCCTGCTCGGTCCCCGCCCGCACGAGCTCCGCGCCGCGGCGGTCTGACTCCAGGGCGGGGCGGATCGTGGCGGCGGGGCACGCGCGACGGGTCGTTCGGTTAAAAAAGGGTTCCTGCTGGCGACGTCCGGCGGCCGAGGTCCTACTCTTGTGAGGATGAACGACCGGCTCGTCTGGATCGACTGCGAGATGACAGGGCTCGACATCGAACGCGATGCCCTCATCGAGATCGCCTGCCTGGTGACCGACGGCGAGCTCAACCTGCTCGACGAGGGCATCGACCTGATTATCAAGCCCCCGGCCGAGGCCCTCGAGTCGATGCCGGACGTGGTCCGGGAGATGCACACCACCTCCGGCTTGCTGGCCGAGCTGCCCGGCGGGATCGCCATGGCCGAGGCGGCCGAGCTCGTGCTCGGCTACGTGCGCGGGCACGTCACCGAGCCCAGGAAGGTGCCGCTGTGCGGCAACTCGATCGCCACCGACCGCTGGTTCATCGCCCGCGACATGCCCGAACTCGACGCCTACCTGCACTACCGGATGGTCGACGTGTCCAGCATCAAGGAGCTGGCGCGGCGCTGGTACCCGCGGGTCTACTTCGCCTCGCCGGGCAAGCACGGCGGGCACCGGGCGCTGGCGGACATCAAGGAGAGCGTGCAGGAACTCCGGTACTACCGGGAGGCGCTGTTCGTACCGCAGCCGGGACCGGATTCCGCCACCGCCCGGGCAATCGCGGCGCGGTACGCCGGCCCTGGTCCTGGTTCAGCCGGTCCTGCGGGCACGTGACGCGCGGAGGCGCGCGGACCGCTATACTTGTCTCAGCCGCGCGATGTCCTTCGGGGGCAGCGCGCGTTCTGCTGTCGTCTGGCTGTACTGGCGTTTGGCGGTACTGGCGGGCGACGATGGTGGGCGTAGCTCAGCTGGTAGAGCGCCAGGTTGTGGTCCTGGATGTCGCGGGTTCGAGTCCCGTCGCTCACCCCACGTAGTTCCGCAGGTATTCTCATACCTGCCGGGTGACTTGCGTCATCCTGGCGAGGCGGAGAATCAGGGTCGTGACCAGTACCCAGGCCGCCCCAGAGACAGCTGCGATCGACCAGCGGCGGCGGCTGGTGATCATCGGGGCGCTGCTGCTCGGGATGCTCCTGGCGGCGCTTGACCAGACCATCGTGGCTACCGCGCTGCCCACCATTGCCGGCGACCTGCATGGCCTGTCGGACCTGTCCTGGATCGTCACGGCCTACATCCTGGCCTCCACCGTGTCGACCCCGCTGTGGGGCAAGCTGGGCGACCTGTACGGCCGCAAGATCTTCTTCCAGGCCGCCATCGTCATCTTCCTGGTCGGGTCGGTGCTGTCCGGGCTGAGCACCTCGATAGTGATGCTGATTGCTTTCCGGGCTATTCAGGGCATCGGCGGCGGCGGGCTGATGATCGGCGCCCAGGCGATCGTCGGCGACGTGGTCGCGCCCAGGGACCGGGGCAAGTATCAGGGCGTCTTCGGGGCCGTGTTCGGGGTGACCAGCGTGATCGGCCCGCTGATCGGGGGGTTCTTCGTCCAGAACCTGTCGTGGCGGTGGGTGTTCTACGTCAACCTGCCCGTCGGGGCGGTCGCGCTCGTGGTGACTACCATCGTGCTGCCTGGCGCCTTGAGCAGGGTGGCTCACGTCATCGACTACCTCGGCACGATCCTGCTGGCGGCGGGCGCCACCAGCCTGGTGCTGCTGACGACCCTTGGCGGAACCACCTACCGCTGGGCCTCACCGCAGGTCTACATCATGGCGGCGGCCGGTGTCGTCTGCCTGGTGGCCTTCGTGCTGGTGGAGCGCCGGGCGGCCGAGCCGGTGCTTCCGCTGCGGCTGTTCGCCAACCGGGTATTCTCCGTCAGCAGCGCGGTCGGTTTCGTCGTCGGGTTCGCCATGTTCGGCGCGATCACCTACCTGCCGCAGTACATGCAGGTCGTCAGGGGCGCCAGCCCGATCAGCTCGGGCCTGGAGCTGCTGCCGCTGATGGTCGGCCTGCTGCTGACGTCGACGCTGTCGGGCATCGCGATCAGCCGGTGGGGCCGCTACAAGATCTTTCCCATCGTCGGCACGGCGCTGATGACGGCCGGGATGTACCTGCTGTCCATGCTGGGGGTGGCTACCGGGACCCTGGCCAGCTCGGTGTACATGTTCGTTCTCGGCGTCGGGATCGGGGCCGTGATGCAGGTCCTGGTCATCGCGGTGCAGAACGTCGTGCCCTATGCCGACCTGGGGGTCGCGACCTCCGGTGTGACCTTCTTCCGCTCCATCGGAGGATCGTTCGGCACCGCGGCCTTCGGCGCCATCTTCGCCAGCCAGCTCACCGGCAACCTGGCCCGCTTCCTGGCCGGCACGCCCGTTCCCGCGGGCTTCAACGCCTCCGCGGGAGCCAGCCCCGCGACGCTGGCCAAGCTGCCGCCCGCGGTCCACGCCGGTTACATCCACGCCTTCGCGGCCTCTCTGCACACCGTGTTCCTCATCGCCGTGCCCATCACCGCCGTCGCCTTCGCGCTGACCTGGCTGCTCAAGGAAGTGCCGCTGCGCAAAGCGGCCAGCGTCCCCGACCCGGCCCAGGTCATCGCGCCCACCGCCATGCCCGCGGCCAGGGACTCCGCCGATGAGGTCACCCGGGCGCTGTCCGTGCTCGCCGGGAAGCAAGAACCGGGTCCGCGTGTATGAGGAGCTGGCTAAAGCCGCATCGGTCGGCCTCGATCCCCGCTCGACGTGGGTGCTGTTCCGCCTGGACGGCCACCCCCGCCTGGACCTGTCGGCGCTGTCCGCGGCTATGAACGCCAGCACCGGACAGCTCAGCGCGCTCCTGGCCCCGCTCGCCGACGCCGGCTACGTGACGATCGCGGCCCCCGCGCAAAACCCGGCGCTGATCGCCCAGCTCACCCCGGCCGGCGCGGCCGCCATCGAACGGCTCGTCCGCGCCCGCCAGAAAGGACTCACCCAGCTGCTGGGCAACTGGTCAGCCGAGCACGACGCCCAGCTCGCCGGCGAACTCCAGCAACTGACCCGAGACCTCCTGCGCAACCCGGCCCGGCGCGACCAGCTACTCGGCATCCCCGCACCACCCGCCCCGGTGTCCTGAGCCCGCGCCACCGCGCCGCCACATCACCCGAAAGGCATGAAGACACCCAGGTCAGGATGCGCGACACTGCTCAAAGCGACAGCATGACCACGGGGGAGCCAATGTCGGTATCAGCCGCGCGTTTCCCGGCCTGGCAGATCGCGGCCGCATGGCCGCGCATGGTGGCCCGGCGCCGGCCCGAGGCCGGACCGGCCGCCGGGCAGATCGTCTGCCTGCGACTCACCGGCCAGCTGTGCGCCGACACCGCGGAGGCTCTCCTCGACGCGGTCAGCGCTCGCGTGCCGGCGGCCATGCCTGCCGCCTACGAGGTCGTACTCGACCTTACTGACACCCCCGCCGTCGACGATGGCGCCCGAGCGGCACTGAAGTCGCTGGGCGACCTGCTGGTAGAGAGCCAAGCGCGCCTGCGGCTCGTGCTGCCGGACGCGGAAGCCCGCGCCGCCCTGTGCGATGGCGGCACCGCCGGCGCCATCGGGCCGGATGCCTTGTACACAAGCGTCCGCACGGCGGTGCTTGCCGCGCATGCCGCGCTTCCCGGGCCCGCTCTCGTCACGCCCGCCCTGCGCATGCTGCTCGGGAATCCACCTGAGCAGCTGCTCCTGCCTTGAGGATTCCCCTGCTAGCCAAGGTCACCAATTACGGGTGATGAAAGCGACCGCTCCATGCGGAAATATTGACCTCGGCGCCCTGAGGGCACTGCATCTGGCACGTGCGGGCAGCTGGCACGTACGGGCATCAGGCACGCGCGGGCGCGGGAAAGGTGCGACCAATGCAGCCGGAAGACGATGACACACAGCGACTGGTCATGGCGGCGAGCGGCGCGTGGCAGACGGCGCTCTTCCTCGGCGTGGTGACCCTGATACTCGGGCTGATCGTGAGCTTTCACCCGACTACCTCGCTCAACGTGATCGCCGTGCTGCTCGGCGTCCTGATGATCATCTCGGGCCTGTTTCACCTGACCCGGGTGCTTGACACAGCCGAGCGGCATCGCGTCTGGCTGGGCATCGCCGGCCTGCTGTTCATCACGCTCGGCGTAGTGCTGATCCGCCATCTGCACCTCACCCTGGCCATCATTGGCCTGGTCATCGGCCTGACCTGGATCTGTCAAGGTGTCTCCGCGCTCATCGCCAGCCTTTCCGGCGGCCTGCGCGAAGGGCGCGGCTGGTGGATCTTCTTCGGCCTAGTCAGCCTGATCGCCGGAATCGTGGTCATATCGTCGCCGGCCACGTCCCTGACCGTGCTCGCGGTGCTGACCGGAACATGGTTCGTCGTGATGGGCCTGTTCGAGATCGGCGGTGCCTTCATCCTCCGGCACGCGGTCAGAGGCGCGAGGACCAGCGCGATCAACCTGCCGGACGGCGGCCCGACGGTGAACGAGATGAGACTCCCGTGAACGCATCCCTGCTGGCGGTCCTCAACGACACTGAGCGGCTGCTGGTGGCCCAGACCGAGCCGGCTGAGCTCGCCAAGCTCGACGAGGACGCGGCCATCGAGCTCGAAGCCCGGATCAGGCGAGCCCGCAACAAGTACGTCGGCCAGTACCGCAGGGGCGCCAGCGCTCGTGTGGCTGAACAGGGCGGGCGCGGCAAGGCGCGGCCGGAGAACACGCTGGCCGCATCGAAGGCCGAGGCGTTCGAAGAGGCCCTCGCCCGGGTAAGCCGGCGAGTCGCGGTTCTGGCCCGGCAGGCGGCGGCAGAACTGCGGGCGGAACGGCTTGAGGCGGCCAGAGCCGCGAAGCAGGGTCAACGGCCCGGCGTACGTACAGCGGCCGCCGGGGCGAGCCAGAAGGGCCCGGGCGTTACTCCAGAGCCCACCGGTGACCGTGCCCTGCGCTCGCCTGCCACCGAGAAGCGCCGGGCTAGCACGCGCTCCATGGGTGCCCGCAGGCAGGCCAAACGAGACAGCCGATGAGCTGGCGGGTGCGGGTCAGTCCCAGCGGCGGAAGCCGCCCTCGGAGTTGATGACCTGGCCGGTGATCCAGGCGGCTTCGTCGGTGACCAGCCAGGCGATCAGGCGGGCGGGATCGTCGGGGGTGCCCCAGCGGCCCTGCGGGAAGTGGCGGCGGACCGCTTCGTGCACGTCCGGCTGGTCTGCAAACGCGGCGTAGCCGGTGTCGACCGGGCCGGGGTTGACCGTGTTCAGCGTGATGCCCCGGCCGGCGAGCTGGTCGGCCAGGGTCTGGGTGATCGAGGCGAGCGCGCCCTTGCTCGCCGCGTAGGCGACCTCGCCGGGCATCGGGCCGAGGTTCTGCCCGGAGGTCATGAAGACGATCCGGCCGCCGGGCCGGCTGTCCCCGCCCACCTCCCCTGCCCCCCTCACTTCGGAGAATGCCTGGGCCAGCAGGATCGACGCGCGGGTGTTGACGGCCCAGTGGGCGTCGAGCATCCCGGCGGTCAGCGTACCGAGCGGGCCGTCGCCGCCGCTGCGGGCGTGGTTGCAGACCAGGATGTCCAGGAATCTGGAAGTTGCGGCGGCCGACTCGATGAGCCGGGAGGGCGCATCGGGGTCCGAGAGGTCCGCCTCCTGGTGCCAGACGGCCGCGTCCGGGTCGGCCAGCGCCTCGGTCACGCCACTGACGACGGCTTCGGGGCCGCCGGGATCGGCGCCCCAGGGCTGCTCTCGATCGTGCGGGGCAAAGTGGTGAAGGACCAGGCTGGCGCCCTGCGCGGCCAGTCTGCGGGCGATGGCGTACCCGATGCCGGCGCGCCGGCTGACGCCGGTGATTACCGCGACCCGGCCGCGCAGCGGCAGCGGGTCCGGTCGCAACTGGCCGGGAGTGAGTTCGGCGAAAGTCATGACCGCCAGTCTCGGGGCCGCCGGCGGTTCATGTCAGGGGTTGACTCAGCATTGGGGTTTTGTCATTAGCATCGACTCCGTGCCTTCGGAGGGAATGTTCCGTCTCAGCCGGTCTGGGGGGCGTCATGAGCAATGACTGGCCACGCGGGTGGTACAGCGACGAGCCTGACCAGCCTGGCGGCGCGGGAGGGCAGCGGCCGGGCTTCACGCCGCGCTCTGGCGGGCAGGGCCCGCAGGGGGCGCGGGATCAGCGCCCGCCGGACCGTGGCCGGTACGGCCCGGGCGACGCGGGCGGCAACCGGAACGCGGCCGGTCCCGGTAACCGGGCCGCGTGGCCCGCGCAGCCGCCGTCGCAATCCTGGACCGGCGGCGGGGCCGGCGGGGGAGGTACTGGCGGGGGCGGTGCTGGCGGCGGGGGGTACCGGCGGCGCGGGTGGCGGCGGTGGACGCGCCCGCGGCGCATCCTGGCCATCCTGGCCGGGCTGGTCGCGCTGATCGTGGTGGCCGCCGTGGCCGTCTACTTCAGCGTGAGCTCCAAGCTGACCAAGGTCGACGTGCTGACCCCGGTGGCGTTCACCTCGGCCGGGACGAACTGGCTGATCACGGGCTCCGATAGCCGCGCCGGGCTGAGTAAGTCCGAAGAGAACCAGCTCGCCCTCGGGCACAACATCTCCGGCAGCCGTTCGGATACAATCCTGCTCCTGCATGTGCCGGCCAACGGGACCCGTCCGACGCTCGTCAGCCTGCCGCGGGACTCCTACGTGCCGATCCCCGGACACGGTTACAACAAGCTCAACGCCGCCTACGCGTTCGGCGGCCCGAAGCTGCTGGTGCGGACCGTGCAGAATGTCACCGGCCTGCCCGTCAGCCACTACATGGGCATCGGCTTCGGCGGGCTGGTGAGCGTGGTCAACGACGTCGGTGGCGTGCAGATATGCCTGAAGGCGCCGATGAAGGACCCCAAGGCCGGCCTGAACCTCAAGGCGGGATGCCAGGTGCTCAACGGCGACCAGGCGCTCGGCTTCGTGCGCACGCGTGAGTTCGCCCTGGGTGACCTGCAGCGCGAGCAGGACCAGAGGATCCTGATCAGGGGCATCCTGAGCAAGATGACGTCGCCGGGCACGCTGGCCAACCCGTTCGCGGTCATCCCCGCCGCCAACGGCGCGGCGTCCGCGATCACGATCGACCAGGGCACCGGCCTGTCGCAGCTGGTCTCCGTCGCGTTCGCGCTGCGCAACCCGGTGACCACGACGGTGCCGATCGCGAACCCGGGGCTGAGCACGAGCGTCGGGTCGGCCGTGGAGTGGAACCACACCGTGGCCAAGCAGTTCTTCAACGACCTCGCTCACGATCAGGCGCTGCCGAAGGACCTCATTACCGGCTCTTCCGTCGAGGGCACGGCCTAACACGGCCTTCGTTCCAGATCAGCACTGTCCCCGCCTCGTGTATGCAGGTCGGGATGCTGGGTACTAGTACTGATTAAGTCGTCCCATATCGGTTCATGTGCTTATTTGCATGAACCTTCATGGGATTGACGCGGTACCTACCGTGTTTGGTACGTTCGCTGCGGTACGACCCCGTACCGGGCCGCCGTCCGCAGCCGGAGGTCAGATGGATGATCGGAAGGTCCCTCGGCCGGGCGTGGGCGAGGGACCAGCTCTCAACTCCGCTGTCAACGGGGCAGGGGAACCGCACGGGCTATCGGCGCGCGAGGCGGAGGTCATGTCGCTCATCGCGGACGGCCAGACCAACGGGGAAATCGCCGCTCGCCTGTTCCTGGCCGAGAAGACCGTGAAAAACCACGTCCGCCGGATCTACTCCAAGCTCGGCGTGGGCTCCAGGCCCGCCGCGATCGCCTACTGGCGTCAGGCCGCCGGGCCCGCGCACCAGTAACCGGGCCGCCCGGCGCGGGGTCCGCGGGCCGGAGAGCTTATTCAGCGGGCATTCAGGTTATCCTCAGCGTGGGGGGCGAGAATGCAGAACATGGAAACGCTGACCGATGCGCGGCAGCGACCGGATGCCAGGCTTCTTGTCGTCGAGGACGAGCCCAACATCTTGGAGTTGCTGTCCGCGAGCCTGCGCTACGCGGGTTTCGACGTCGTCACCGGCGGCAGCCGGAACCGAGGCGGTACAGGCCGCTCAGCGCCACCGGCCTGACCTGATCGTGCTCGACGTGATGCTGCCCGACATGGACGGATTCGATGTCATCAGGCGGCTGCGGGGCGGGGGCGCCCGCATCCCGGTCGTCTTCCTGACCGCCAGGGACGCCACCGAGGACAAGATCCGCGGCCTCACGCTGGGCGGCGACGACTACGTCACCAAGCCGTTCAGCCTGGAGGAAGTGATCGCCAGGATCCGCGCCGTGCTCCGCAGGACGCGCGGGGACGGCGTCGAGCCGACGCCCCGGCTCACCTTCGCCGACCTCGAACTGGACGAGGAAAGCCACGAGGTGTGGCGGTCCGGCCAGCAGATCCAGCTCTCCCCCACCGAGTTCAAGCTGCTCAGGTACTTCATGAGCAACGCCAACCGGGTGCTGTCCAAGATGCAGATCCTCGATCACGTCTGGGACTACGACTTCCGCGGCGACACCGGCATCGTCGAGTCGTACGTGTCGGTGCTGCGGCGCAAGGTGGACACGAAGGAGCCCCGGCTGATCCACACCCTGCGCGGTGTGGGGTACGTGCTGCGGCTGCCTTCTTCTTAGCGTGAGTTCGGCCATGACAGCAGAAGAAGCCAGCGGCATGGGCCTCCGCAGGGCGGGGCGGCCCTGGCAGGTACTCCGCAACCTCTCCGCCAGGACCCCGCTGCGGACCAAGCTGATCGCCTCGCTGCTCGCACTGGTCGCCGCCGCTCTCGTGGCCATCAGCGTCAGCAGCGGATGGATCCTCAAGTCGTACCTGACCACCCAGCACGACGGTCAGTTGCAAGCCGTCTTCAACGCCGTCGTCAACAATCCGGCGGACGGCTTGGTGCCCGGGCAGGTCTGGATGGTCAAGGGCACGAACGTGCTGGTGGGCGTGCAGGAGCCGGGGGCTCCGCTAAGCATCCCTGGCGGGCAGTCCGGGATCCCCAACTGGGGCGGCTCCGTTCAGTTCCAGTCGCTCCCGGCGGTACCCACGTCCCTGGCCTGGGCCGACTCGAACAACGGGAAGCTGATGACGGTCCGCGCCCAGGGCAGCAGCGACGCCTGGCGGGTGATCACCGAGCCGGTTTCCTACCAGTTGACCACCGACCAGGGCACCATAAAGGTCAACGGGACGCTGATCATCGGCACCGACCTCGGCGACGTCGGCACGACGGTCGGCCGGCTGGTCGGCGCCGAGCTGATCGTAGGCCTCATCATCCTGGTCATCCTGACCATGGCCATCATCGCCGTGGTGCGGGCGAACCTGCGGCCGCTGGTCGACATCGAGGAGACCGCGGGCGAGATCGCGGACGGCCACCTGAACCGGCGCGTGCCCGAGCGTGATCCGCGGACCGAGATCGGCAGCCTCGGCCGGTCGCTGAACATCATGCTGAGCCAGATCGAGACGGCCTTCCACGCCCGGGAGGAGTCCGAGGCGGCGGCGCACCACTCCGAGGAGCGGATGCGGCGCTTCGTCGCCGACGCCGGTCACGAGCTGCGCACCCCGCTGACCGCGATCCGCGGCTTCGCCGAGTACTACCGCCAGCGCGGCGGGATGGTCCCGCACTGGGACAACGTGGCACCCGCCGCCCCGGCCGCCTGGGCCGTCCCCCCGGGAGCCTCCGGGGCCGGGGCAACCGGGCTCACCCCCGACGACCTGGACCGGATCATGCAGCGGGTGGAGAAGGAAGCGGCCCGGATGGGCCTGCTCGTCGAGGACCTGCTGCTGCTGGCCCGGCTCGACCAGCAGCGGCCGCTGGCCAGGCAGCCGATCGACCTGCTCTCGCTGGCTGCCGACGCGGTGCACGACGCCCGGCTGCTCGCCCCGGCCAGGACCATCGACCTGTCGGTGCAGCCCGGCGCCGCGTTCCTGGTCATCGGCGACGAGCCGCGGCTGCGGCAGGTCATCGGGAACCTGATGAGCAACGCGCTCACGCACACCCCGGACGGGACGCCCATCGAGGTGTCGATCGGGTCGGGGACGCTCGATCCCCGGACACCCAGCTCACCCCCGGCCGTGACCCTCGACGTCATCGACCACGGGCCCGGCATGACGCCGGAGCAGGCCCAGCGCGTGTTCGAGCGGTTCTACCGGACGGACCAGGCCAGGACGCGCGCCACCGGCGGCAGCGGGCTCGGCCTGGCCATCGTGAACGCGCTCGTCACCGCGCACGGCGGCGTCGCCTCGGTAAGGACCGCGCCCAACCAGGGCGCGACGTTCCGGATCGCCCTGCCGCTCGCCCCCGAGGCGCGCGGCGGCGCGGCCGCGGACGACGACCCCGACCTGGACGAGGCCGGCGAGGCGAGCGGCGTAGGTGCCGAGGCTGACGGCGCGGCCGGCGCGGCCGGCGCGGCCGGCGAGGCGGGTGCCACGGTGCCCGACGCGGGCAAGCCGGGCGATGACGTCGTAGCGTTCGGCGGCAAGGGAACGGGCGGGTCGCCGTCGGCTTGACCCGCGGGGTTCTGGGTCGATGTCCCGTTGGTCCGGCTCTAACCTGACCGGCGGCACATCGACCCAGCGGTTACCGCATCAGCGCGGGCTCAGTGCCGTGCCCGGCGGCGGTGCAGTACTTGGTGGGGTCGGCAGACATGCGACCTTAGGCCGACAGGGCCGAACGGGCCGCGGAAACCACGCCCTCCCGGTACGAGGAGCCGAACAGGCAGGCGTGCACCAGCAGCGGATGCAACTGGTGCAGCGGGATCCTGGACCGCCAGCCCGGCGCCAGCGGCACCGTGTCGTTGTAACCGGCCAGGATGCGGTCCAGGTGGGGCGCGCCGAACAGGTCCAGCATGGCCAGGTCGGTCTCGCGGTGACCGCCGTGGGCGGCCGGGTCGATGAGCCAGCCCCGGTCGCCGGACCAGAGCACGTTCCCGGCCCAGCAGTCGCCGTGAATGCGGCTCGGCGGCTCGGGCGGCCCGGCCAGCGCGTCGATCCGGTCCATCACCGCCTCGACCAGCCGCCCGTCTCCGGGGCGCAGCGCGCCGGAGTCGACCGCCATCCTGAGGTAGGGCAGCAGCCTGCGGCGGGCGTACCACTGCGGCCATGTGGTCTCGCCCGGCGTGTTGTCCAGCGGCAGGCTGGCGATGAACCCGCGCCACGGGGCGCCGAAGTCCGCGGCCCCGGCGGCGTGCAGCCGGGCGAGTCCGGCGCCGAACCCGAACGCGGCCAACGGTGTCGCGTGCCCGGGCGGGATCATCGAGATGACGAGCGCGGTCTCGGTGACGGCCAGCACCCCGGGCACCGGCACGGCGTCCGCCTCGGCCAGCCAGCGCAGGCCGCTCGCCTCGGCCGCGAACGCGGCCCCGATCTCCGCCGGGGCCGCCTCTTCGGCTGCGGGGGGGTTCGGGGGGGTCGTCTCCCCCGGAGCCGGCAGAGCTGCGGTCACCTTGGCGAACGCGCGCTGCCCGCCGGCCAGGGCGATCATCAGGTGCTGATAGCCGTGCTGGGAGCCGACGACGCGGGCCTCGCGGACGGCCAGGCCGGTCTGCCGCGCGATCCGGCGCGCGGCGGGTAGGTTCACTCCGCGGCGGTCTTGAGCATCCGGGCCAGCCGGGCGACGATGACCGGCGCGGCCGCGCCGAGCAGGTCGAGCACGTGGCCGAACTCGTCCGGGCCGCCGCCCCAGGGATCGGGTATGTCGCCTCCGCCGGCTCTGCTGCCTGCCGGAGCCTCGGTCAGCCCGCCCACCTCGCCGAACAGCCGGATCCTGTCCGCGTCCTCACCGCGGGCCATCCGCCGCAGGTCCGCGAGGTTGCGCGCGTCCATGGCGAGGACCAGGTCATACCGGGGCAGCCAGGACGGCTGGAACTGGCGGGCCCGGTGCGCCGAACCGTCGTGGCCGCGGCTGGCCAGCGCGGCCCGGGCCCCAGGGTCCATCGCGTCGCCGACGTGCCAGTCCCCGGTGCCCGCGCTGTCCACGACGACCGCGCCGTCCAGGCCCGCCGCGGCCAGTTCGGCGCGCAGCACGGTCTCGGCCATCGGTGAGCGGCAGATGTTGCCCAGGCAGACCAGGCAGACCCGGTACGGCGCGCCGGGTTCGCGCGAAGACGGCAGCTCAGCCGCCGGTGCTAGAGCCATGACACCAGCATGGAGTACGGGGCGGGCTACTCGGTGGCCGGGTGACCGCGCCCGGCCATGGCCGGGCGCCGCACGGGCGCCGCATCCGGGATCCGGTCGGGGCCGAAGCGGGCATCCAGCCAGCGGCCGACCCGGCGGCCGAGGCTCTGCATCGGACGCTCGACCGACAGGTACGTCAGCGAGCTGACCGCGATCATGCTGGCCAGCAGCCCCACGGCCAGCAGCACCTGCAGCCCGAAGGGGTGCGGATGCCGGGTCCAGGTGTAGTGATGGTAGACCTCGATGACCAGCGGGTGCAGCAGGTAGAGGGAGTAGCTGATCAGGCCGAGCCAGGTCAGCGCCCGCGGCCACCTGACGTGGCGGAAGGCCAGCCCGGCCGCGAACGTCAGGCCGGCCAGCAGGAACGCGGAGACCCAGCGGCGCGACCAGAGCAGTTCGGCGTGCGCCGACATGCCCCACGCGCGGCTGTGCCACAGGCCCGCGACGATGGCGAGCCCCAGCACGGCCAGCCCGATCGCGATGGCCCGGCGCCATGGATACTGGCCCTGTTCGGCCCGGTAGAACATCGTCCCTGTGAACATCAGGGCCAGGATCGACAGGGCCTCCCAGGGCCAGATCCAGCCGCCGTTGAAGGCGAGCAGCGCGATCGCCACCACCGCGGCGATCGCGGCGCCGGCCAGCCGTGACATGCCGCGCAGCACGACCGCGAAGGCCAGGCCGGCGATCACCGCCAGGTCGGCCACGAGCGCGATCAGGCGCGGGGTGGCCACGTTGTGGGTGAGGAAGGCCTGCGGCAGCAGGCCGCCGAGGGCGACGGCGGCGGCCGCGAAGCCCAGCGCGTACCAGCTGCTGCGCTTGTGCACCCGGGCGATGAACAAGGCGGTGAGCAGCAGGTAGAAGACCATCTCGTAGGACAGCGACCAGACCACGTTGGGCAGGTTCTTGCCTTCCAGCACGTTGGACATCATCAGCAGCTGGGACAGGACCGAGGTCGCCGGGTCAGAGTCCTCGCCGCGTATCGACCCGAAATGGGCGAAGTAGAGCGCCACCGCGATGCCCACGGCCAGCAGGTACAGCGGGTACAGCCGGAACAGCCTGCTCACCCAGAACGTCCGCACGCTGCCCTTGCGCTCCAGCGACGCCGGCACGATGTACCCGCTGATGATGAAGAAGACGAACACGCCGTAGTTGCCCGGGTCGAACCACTGGTAGACGATTGTCCGCCCGTGATGCAGCACGTAGTAGCTGGCGTGGTCGAAGACCACCGCGAGCGCGGCCAGCCCGCGCAGTACGTCGAGCCAGCCCAGCCGGGTTCCCGTCCCGGCCGTGTCCTTCGCGGGGCGTTGCGGCGGTCGCGGTGGTCCGGACACAGATCCTGCCTCAACTACGTCACGGCTGGTCATGAGTTGGTCACCCGCTACTACCCCGCTCTGCCCTATCGTTTCTTTTACGTCTCTTCACGTCCACATCTCGCGTGCGGTTCATCGCACATCGTAGTGGCGACGGCCCAGCAGCGCGGACCGTTGCACTGACACAGCTACCACGGGCCGTTCGGAATATTGGTTTTTTGAACCTTTTCTCCCGAACGTCCGAGGACCCTCCCGCCGCCACCGGCGGGAGCCCACTCTGGCGGGCGCCGCGATTCGCAATGCCCCGCCGGTTGCTGCTACGATCACAGCGTTCTGAATGCGCCGCTAGCTCAACTGGCAGAGCAGCGGACTCTTAATCCGCGGGTTCGGGGTTCGAGTCCCTGGCGGCGCACCCGTACTGACCTGGGGTTATATTTTGCTCCAGGTCGTTTTGTGCGGGTTGTCCCATGTTGGCTCCGTGTTCGCTCGTGAGTTAGGACCGGGTCGCGGCGGACTTGTCAAATCCGGCCGGATCCGGGCCGCGGCAGGGGCTGCGGCGCTCGAGCTGGCTAGACCATTGGTCTAGCCCTTCGACGCCAGAGCCGGAGCCCGGTCCCGGGCACCCCTGCCCGTCCACGGACCGTATGTGGTGTTCCAGGCCGACAGCGCAAATCCGGCTCCGGTTCGCCTCTGCATCTGGCTCCAAGCCGCGGGTTTCCGCGCCAGTGCGCGTAGCGGCTCAGGGCGTCCGGGTGCCTGTACGGCGCTGGTCCCGGACGATGGCTACCGCCTCCCGCTGGGTGAGCCGGGAGCCTGCGGAGAACGCCTGATCGAACCGCTCCGCACCCAGCATCTGGCGGACCTGGGTGCCGAGCGAGCCTACGGCCATCGCCGTGAAGACGGGCTCATCCTGGCCGCGGAACTCCTCCAGCGCGACCGTCACCTCCCGTAAAGCCCCGTCGAAGTCGCCGGTGATCGGCAAGGTCCACGCCATGGCCAGCTGCGACACCGCGCGCAGGAAGGGGTCGGAGATCACGGCCAGCAGCAGCGCCAGGCGCTGGCGGGCCGCCAGCGCCGCCGCATCGTGCCCGGTGTCGACGGCGAGCACCGGCCGCGGCCCAGGGCAGCTCGGCCCGGGGCTGTGGGTCAAGCGTGCCGACCGCGGGCAGCAGTAGCCGCCGCCACCCACGCCGCCCGCCCCGAGCCGCTCCAACAGCCCCGGACGGGCCACCACCCCGCCCGAGACGCCACCCCCGACCACCAAGCGGTTCAACGCCGTCATGAACTTGGTTCCGACGTCGGGTCCGCGCCGGACAGGTCCTGGCGCCTGATCCGGATCATGGTCAGCGCGATGATCGCGGCCAGCACTAGGATGCCGGCCGAGACCAGGTAGCCCCGGGAGAACCCGGTCGCCAGCGCGTGGTCGTATATCTGGGTCTGCAGCGCGGCGGCCCTGGCGCCGGACGCGTGTACGCCTGCGCTGGCGGCCGCGGCGGCCTGAGATCGCAGGCTGCTGGCCACCGCGCTCCAGGCCACAGTGCCCAGGATGGCCAGCCCGATCGAGCCGCCGACCTGCTGCCCGACGTTGACCAGGCTGGACGCCACTCCGGTGTCGTCGTTGCGCACCTTGGTCAGCCCGACCAGAAAGATCAGCACGAACAGCGGGCCCAGGCCGGCCCCGAGGACCATCTCCGGGCCGAGCATCCCGCCGGCGAAGGTGCTGTGCTCGGTGATCCGGGACAGCCAGAACATCCCGCCGGCCGCGATCGCGCTACCGGCGATCAGCAGCGGCCGGGCGCTGATCCGGGTCACCGCCTGCTGCGTGACCACGGTCGTCACCAGGACCGCCGGGACGAACGGCAGGTAGGCGACGCCGGTCTTCAGCGGGCTGTACCCCCACACGTCCTGGATGAACAGGGTGAGGAAGAAGAACATGCCCAGCAGCGCGGTGCCGATGCACAAGGTGATCAGGTAGGCCCCGGACCGGTCCCGGCTGCGCAGCACCCGGACGGGCAGCAGCGGGTCGGTGCTGCGGGTCTCGATCACCGCGAACGCGGCCAGCAGCACCGCGGCAGCGGCCAGCGACGCGACCACCTTGGCGTCGCCCCAGTGCGAGACGCCGTCCGGGGTGGTCGCGGCGTTGGACAGCCCGTACACCAAGGCGGCGACCCCGGCGGTCGCGGTGATCGCGCCGGGCAGGTCGAACCGCCCGGCACGCCGCCCCGTCGCGGGCAGTACGCGGGTGGCCAGGGCCGCGACGGCTAGCCCGATCGGCACGTTGACGAACATCACCCAGCGCCAGTTGGCGTAGGTGACCAGCAGGCCGCCGGCGAGCAGCCCGGCCACGATGCCCAGGATGGCCGTCGCCGAGTACACCGCCGTCGCGCGGTTGCGCGGCGGGCCTTCGGGGAAGGTGACGGCGATCAGCGACAGCGCGGTGGGCGCGGCCATCGCCGCGCCGGCGCCTTGGACGGCGCGGGCGGTGAGCAGCCAGGCCTGGTCGGTGGCCAGCCCGCCGAGCAGCGAGGCCAGCACGAAGACCAGCAGCCCGGCGATGAGGATCCGGCGACGCCCCAGTAGGTCGCCGGATCGGCCGCCGAGCAGCAGCAGCCCGCCGAACGCCACGGCGTAGGCGTTGACCACCCACTCCAGGTTCGTCCCGGAGAAGTGCAGTGCGGTCTGGATGTGCGGCAGAGCGACGGTGACGATGGTCAGGTCGAGCACGACCATGAGCTGGGCGGTCGCGATGACGGCCAGCGCCAGGCCCAGCCGCCTTGGTGCCGGCACGGCGGGCACGGCGGGCGCGGCGCGTCTTTGTGTGGCGACAGCCCTGGTGTCCGGTGTTTCAGTTGGCACGATGATCTCCTCCTTAGGAGCTGATCTGCAGGTTCGGGGCCAGGCTGCCGTCCGGCAGGGTGAGCGGGCGTCACCCGATTGGTGGGATTGGGTGCCCGCGGGAGGCGCGCACCGGCTTGCTCAGCGAGAGTCACCACGGCCCGTTCGGAAAATCGAATCCGCGGCTGGCAGCAAGACCTGCGGCGATAGCTGAGGACGGGGACGGCGGGCGGCAGGGAGCGGGCGTCACACCGGTGGCAGCCGACGGACTTCGAGCAGCTCGAGCCCGAGCGCCTCGATCTCCGCGAGCACCCCGTACAGCGCGGCCCGGTCGCAGAGCGGCCCCGTCAGCACGGTGTCGCCGCCGCTCGCCCGAGCCCGAAGGGCCGGGAACGCGGAGCATATCGTCTCGCCCAGGCGACCACGGACACGGATACGGTACCGGTGCGGCCGCGGATCACTGTGCGCACCGGTCACTTCCTCACCACCCACGGAGGCCCGTCAGGATGAGGTCGCCGTGAAGGTGCGCATCGAGACGGAGGTCGCAGACGAGGCGGCGCAGCCCTCCGAGCGCTCCTTCCGAGCGCTCCCTCCAAGGCCCGCTGCGCCAGTAGAGGGCTAGCGTTCAGGGACGGCATTATCATCCTCCCGGTCAGCCGCGGACGCGCTGGCGCAGGAAGAGCGCGGCCCGGTCAAGCGCCCCGTCGGCCTCGTCGAGTACGCCCGCGAACGACTGGAACACGTGCGGCACCTTCGCGGTGATGTCGAGGACGACGTTGACCTCTGCGTCGGACGCGCGTACAGCGAGCCGGCGGACGTCATCGAGGAGCATCTCGTTGGTGCCGACCTGCCCGGTCCTGACCACCAGGCCAGCGGTGAGCCCGAGCGCCGTCCGGGGAGAGCCGACCACATGCGACCCGCCGTGGAGGTAGAGCAGGGTTCCGGAGTCGGCTCCGGCGTCTGGGCTGATGCGCAGCGCGGGGCGTCCGCCGAGTGACGTCTCGTACACGCGGATGCCTTCGGGCACCGGCAGCGCGTTCATCAGTTTCGCGAAGTTCTCGCGGCTCTCGCCGACGGACTGCTCGTACCCGACACCGGTGCCGCGCAGCTGCGCGTCGAGCCGTTCACGCTGGACCTTGGACATTGTCTTCCTTCCGTTCCGGGTTTGCTGCCTGATGTCACCCTCGGATTCGTCAGGGTGAGCAGGCGTCACCTTGTCAGGGCGATTGCGGCGGCCGGAAGCCGGCTTGGCGCACCCCCAGACGATCGAGCAGCCACCTGGGAGCGCTGAACCCACATCCGGCGGCCAACGGCGGGACCGCCCCGCTGCCATGCGTGGGCTCAGCGAATGATCCGCAGGGTCAGCATCGGGGGGCAGCCGCGCCGCACAAGCCTGGCGATCTGATGCCAGTCCACGTTGTCCGCGTCCACCTCGGCCATCGGCCGGGGAATCCCCAGACCGGTGAGGCGAGTCACCCG
>CAVWBQ010000016.1:0-271565 GCA_963753225.1 uncultured Actinomycetota bacterium
CGTCTCCTACGCCAGGAACCGCCGGGAGAAGACGATGACCGAGCGGCTCATGAACGAGCTGCTCGACGCGAGCAACGGCCTCGGCGCCAGCGTGAAGCGGCGCGAGGACACGCACAAGATGGCGGAGTCCAACAAGGCGTTCGCCCACTACCGCTGGTAACCGCAAGCTTGACCAGAACCACAGACTTACGAGAACGAGGGAACAAAAGTGGCCACCATGACCGCCGTAGACCTCGCCAAGGTCCGCAACATCGGGATCATGGCGCATATCGACGCGGGCAAAACCACGACCACCGAGCGCATCCTGTTCTACACCGGAATCAACTACAAGCTCGGTGAGGTCCATGAGGGCGCCGCCACCATGGACTGGATGGAGCAGGAGCAGGAACGCGGCATCACCATCACATCTGCCGCTACCACGACGAGCTGGCTCGGCCACACCATCAACATCATCGACACCCCGGGGCACGTGGACTTCACCGTGGAGGTGGAGCGCTCGCTGCGGGTACTCGACGGTGCGGTGGCGGTCTTCGACGCCGTAGCCGGCGTGGAGCCGCAGTCAGAGACCGTGTGGCGGCAGGCTGACCGGTACGGCGTACCGCGGATCTGCTTCGTCAACAAGATGGACCGGGTGGGCGCCGAGTTCCACCGCTGCGTGGAGATGATCACCGACCGGCTCGGCGCGACGCCGCTCGTCGTCCAGCTGCCGTGGGGCGTGGAATCCGATTTCCGCGGCGTCATCGACCTGGTGCGGATGCGCGCGCTGCTCTGGCAGACCGAGGGCAAGGGCGACAAGTACGACGTCGTCGGGATCCCCGACGATCACGTCGAGGCCGCGCGCGAGTGGCGCGACCGGCTGCTCGAGACGATCGCCGAGAACGACGACGAGATGATGGAGCTGTACCTGGAGGGCTCTGAGCCGTCCGAGGACCAGCTCGTCGCGGCCATCAGGCGCGCGACCATCGCCGGCGCGCTGACCCCGGTGCTGTGCGGGACCGCGTTCAAGAACAAGGGCGTCCAGCCGATGCTCGACGCGATCGTGGACTACCTGCCCAGCCCGATCGACATCCCGGCCGTCCAGGGACACGCCGTCGGCGACGAGGGCACCGTGGTCGAGCGGGAGCCCGGATCCCGAGGACCCGTTCGCCGCGCTGGCGTTCAAGATCATGTCGGACCAGCACCTCGGCAAGCTCACCTACATCCGGATCTACTCCGGCACCCTGGAGTCGGGCAGCAACGTGCTGAACTCGATCAAGGGCCGCAAGGAGCGGATCGGCAAGATCTACCAGATGCACGCGAACAAGCGCGAGGAGCGCCCGTTCGCGGTGGCCGGGCAGATCGTCGCGGTGATGGGCCTGAAGGACACCACCACGGGCGACACGCTGTGCGCGCAGAACGCGCCGGTGATCCTGGAGTCGATGACGTTCCCGGCGCCGGTGATCAACGTGGCCATCGAGCCGAGGACCAAGAGCGACCAGGAGAAGCTGGGCACCGCGATCCAGCGGCTGGCCGAGGAGGACCCGACCTTCCAGGTCAGGACCGACGAGGAGACCGGGCAGACGATCATCTCGGGGATGGGCGAACTGCACCTCGAGGTGCTGGTCGACCGGATGCGCCGCGAGTTCAAGGTCGAGGCGAACATCGGCCGCCCGCAGGTCGCCTACCGCGAGACGGTCCGGCGCAAGGTCGAGAAGGTCGAGTACACGCACAAGAAGCAGACCGGCGGCTCCGGCCAGTACGCCCGCGTGCTCATCAACCTCGGGCCCACCGGCGGCGACGGCGGCGGGTACGAGTTCGAGAACAAGGTAACCGGAGGCCGGATCCCCAGGGAGTACATCCCCTCGGTGGACGCCGGCTGCCAGGAGGCCGCCGAGTTCGGCGTCCTGGCCGGCTACCCGATGGTCGACGTGAAGGTGACGCTGACCGACGGCGCCTACCACGAGGTCGACTCGTCAGAGCTTGCCTTCAAGATCGCGGGTTCGATGGCGTTCAAGAAGGCAGCCGCCCAGGCGGATCCCGTGCTGCTCGAGCCGGTCATGGCCGTGGAGGTCAGGACCCCGGAGGAGTACATGGGCGACGTCATCGGCGACCTGAACAGCCGCCGTGGCCAGATCCAGGCCATGGAGGAACGATCCGGGGCCAGGGCAGTCAAGGCACTCGTCCCGCTGTCGGAGATGTTCGGCTACGTGGGGGACCTGCGCAGCCGGACGCAGGGCCGGGCGGACTACAGCATGCAGTTCGATTCGTATGCCGAGGTCCCGCCCAGCATCGCCAAGGAGATCATCGCCAAGGCGCGAGGCGAGTAGTCGCAGTCAGTTCGGCCCCATCCCCGGCTCGCCCTGGGGGTGGACGCAACCAACGAGGAGAAATCAGTGGCGAAGGCCAAGTTCCAGCGGACTAAGCCGCACGTCAACATCGGCACCATCGGTCATATCGACCACGGCAAGACCACGCTGACCGCGGCGATCACCAAGGTGCTCCACGACAAGATGCCCGACGTCAACCCGTTCACCCCCTTCGACGCGATCGACAACGCGAAGGAGGAGAAGGAGCGCGGCATCACCATCTCGATCTCCCATGTCGAGTACCAGACCGAGAAGCGGCACTACGCGCACGTGGACTGCCCCGGTCACGCGGACTACATCAAGAACATGATCACCGGTGCCGCCCAGATGGACGGCGCGATCCTGGTGGTCGCCGCGACCGACGGCCCGATGCCGCAGACCCGTGAGCACGTGCTGCTCGCCCGCCAGGTCGGCGTGCCCTACATCGTGGTGGCGCTGAACAAGGCGGACATGGTGGACGACGAGGAGATCCTCGAGCTCGTCGAGCTCGAGGTCCGCGAGCTGCTCACCGAGTACGAGTTCCCCGGTGACGACGTGCCGGTGGTGCGGGTATCCGCGCTGAAGGCGCTCGAGGGCGACGCCGAGTGGGGCGAGAAGGTCATGGAGCTCCTGACCGCGTGCGACGATTCCATCCCGCAGCCGGTGCGTGAGGTCGACAAGCCGTTCCTGATGCCGGTCGAGGACGTGTTCTCGATCACCGGCCGCGGCACCGTGGTGACCGGCCGGATCGAGCGCGGCACCATCCACACCGGCGAGACCGTCGACATCATCGGCATCAAGGAGAAGGCGCAGTCCACGACCGTCACCGGCGTGGAGATGTTCCGCAAGATCCTCGACGACGGCCAGGCCGGCGACAACGTGGGCCTGCTGCTGCGCGGCATCAAGCGCGAGGAGGTGGAGCGCGGCCAGGTCGTGATCAAGCCGGGCACCAACACCCCGCACACCGAGTTCGAGGGCCAGGTCTACATCCTGTCCAAGGACGAGGGCGGCCGCCACACGCCGTTCTTCAACAACTACCGTCCGCAGTTCTACTTCCGGACCACCGACGTGACCGGCGTGGTGAACCTCCCTGAGGGCACCGAGATGGTCATGCCGGGCGACCGGACCGACATGCACATCGACTTGATCCAGCCGATCGCCATGGAGGAAGGCCTGCGGTTCGCGATCCGCGAGGGCGGCCGCACCGTCGGCGCCGGCCGGGTCACGAAGATCATCAAGTAGGTGTTGCGCGACTAGGGGTCGCGCGACGGCGGGCCCGGCCGAAGGTCGGGTCCGCCTCGCGCGACAACCGGGGTCGCCCCGGGGGCGGAGCCCCCAAAGCAAGCAGAGCGAAGGACACCGAGGCCACAATGGCGGGACAGAAGATCCGCATCCGGCTCAAGGCATATGACCACGAGGTCATCGACAGCTCGGCGCGGAAGATCGTCGACACCGTGACGCGTACCGGCGCGCGGGTGGCCGGCCCGGTGCCGCTGCCAACCGAGAAGAACGTGTACTGCGTCATCCGCTCCCCGCACAAGTACAAGGACTCGCGCGAGCACTTCGAGATGCGCACGCACAAGCGGCTGATCGACATCATCGACCCCACGCCCAAGACGGTGGACTCGCTGATGCGCCTCGACCTGCCGGCTGGCGTCGACATCGAGATCAAGCTCTGAGGAACGCACCGACATGGGCAAGCAGATCAAAGGGATCCTGGGCACCAAGCTAGGCATGACCCAGGTCTTCAACGACGCCGGGCAGATCGTGCCGGTCACGGTGGTACAGGCCGGGCCGTGCGTGGTGACCGGCGTGCGCACCCCCGACAACGACGGTTACTCGGCCGTGCAACTCGGCTTCGGCGAGATCGATCCGCGCAAGGTGACCAAGCCGGTCAGCGGGGTGTTCGAGAAGGCCGGCCTGACCCCGCGCCGGTACCTGGCCGAGCTGCGGACCGACGACGCGTCGGAATACACGCTCGGGCAGGAGGTCACCGCCGAGGTGTTCGCCAGCGGGCAGCACGTCGACGTGACCGGCAAGAGCAAGGGCAAGGGCACCGCGGGCGTCATGAAGCGGCACGGCTTCAAGGGGCTCGGCGCCTCGCACGGCACCCAGCGCAAGCACCGCTCGCCCGGCTCCATCGGCGCGTGCGCGACCCCGGGCCGGGTGTTCAAGGGCGTGCGGATGGCGGGCCGGATGGGCGGCGTGCGCACCACCGTGCAGTCGCTCACCGTGCACGCCGTCGACGCCGAGCGCGGGCTGCTCCTGATCAAGGGCGCGGTGCCCGGCCCGAGTGGCCGTGTCGTGCTCGTCCGCAGCGCGGCCAGGACCCTACGGGAGGAAGTCCGATGACAGCAATCAGCGTCATTGGCCCAGATGGCAGCACAGGGGCAAGACGGTGGAGCTGCCCGAGGAGATCTTCGCCGCCAAGGTGAACGTGCCGCTGATCCACCAGGTCGTGGTGGCGCAGCAGGCCGCGGCCCGGCAGGGCACGCACGCCGTCAAGACCCGCGGCCAGGTGCGGGGCGGCGGCAAGAAGCCGTACCGGCAGAAGGGCACCGGGCGCGCCCGGCAGGGCTCGCTGCGCGCGCCCCAGTACGCGGGCGGCGGCGTCGCCCATGGTCCGGTACCGCGTTCTTACGTGCAGCGGACGCCGAAGAAGATGAAGGCGGCCGCGTTGCGCGGCGCCCTGTCCGACCGGCTCAGCCACGGCCGGGTCCAGGTGGTCAGCGGCTTCGTCGACGGCGACGTGCCCCGGACCAAGGACGCGGTGGCGGTGCTGGTCGCCGCGGTGGGCCGGGCGCGCTGGACCGCCCGCTTCGAGTGCTCGTGGTCGCGCACCGCGATGACGAGGTCACCTGGAAGTCCCTGCGGAACGTGCCCGGCGTGCATGTGCTCACCGAGGACCAGCTCAACACCTACGACGTGCTGGCCAGCGACTACGTGGTCTTCACCGAGCAGGCCCTGACGGCGTTCGTGGCCAGGACCGGATCCTCGAAGGAGGCCAGCAAGTGAGCCGGGACAGCAACCCGAGGGACATCCTGCTGAGGCCGGTGGTCTCGGAGAAGAGCTACGGGCTGCTCGACGAGGGCAAGTACACCTTCGTCGTCGCCCCGGACGCCAACAAGACCCAGATCAGGCTCGCGGTCGAGGCCGTGTTCGGGGTCAAGGTGACCGGGGTGAACACCCTGAACCGTCCGGGCAAGCGCAGGCGCACCCGGTACGGCTGGGGGCAGCGGGCGGACACCAAGCGGGCGATCGTGACCCTCGCCGAGGGCGACAGGATCGACATATTCGGCGGCTCAGTCCGTTAAGGGAGACTCGACCAGACATGGCTATCCGTAAGTACAAGCCGACCACCCCAGGCCGGCGTGGCGCGAGCGGCTCGGACTTCTCCGAGATCACCAGGAGTGAGCCGGAGAAGTCGCTGGTGCGCCCGCTGCACTCGCAGGGCGGCAGGAACGTGTACGGCCGCATCACCACCCGGCATCAGGGCGGCGGCCACAAGCGGGCCTACCGGCTGATCGACTTCAGGCGGGCGGACAAGGACGGCGTGCCGGCCAAGGTCGCGCACATCGAGTACGACCCGAACCGCACCGCCCGGATCGCCCTGCTGCACTACGCGGACGGCGAGAAGCGCTACATCATCTGCCCGCAGGGCCTGTCCGCGGGCGACCGGGTGGAGAGCGGCGCCGGGGCCGACATCAAGCCGGGCAACTCGCTGCCGCTGCGCAGCATCCCGACCGGCACGGTGGTGCACGCCATCGAGCTTCGCCCGGGTGGCGGCGCGAAGATCGCGCGGTCCGCGGGCTGCCGGGGTGCAGTTGCTCGCCAAGGAGGGCGGCTACGCCCAGCTGCGGATGCCGTCCGGCGAGATCCGGCGGGTCGACGCGACCTGCCGGGCCACGGTGGGCGAGGTGGGCAACGCCGAGCAGGGCAACATCAAGCTCGGCAAGGCCGGCCGCAACCGGTGGAAGGGCCGCCGTCCCACGGTGCGCGGCGTGGCCATGAACCCGGTCGACCACCCGCTTGGCGGCGGCGAGGGCAAGAGCTCTGGCGGACGCCATCCGGTCAGCCCGTGGGGCCAGCCCGAGGGCCGGACCCGGCAGGCGCACAAGCCGAGTGACCGGCTGATCAGCCGTCGCCGCGGCAGGAACAAGCGGTAGGAGCAGCACGCGATGCCTCGTAGCCTTAAGAAGGGCCCCTTCGTGGACGACCACCTGATGAAGAAGGTGGACGTGCAGAACGAAAAGGGATCAAAGACCGTCATCAGGACCTGGTCCCGGCGTTCCATGATCGTCCCGGCCATGCTGGGGCACACGATCGCCGTGCATGACGGCAGGAAGCACATCCCGGTGTTCATCACCGAGTCGATGGTGGGCCACAAGCTCGGCGAGTTCGCGCCTACGCGGACTTTCCGATCTCACGTCAAGGACGACCGGCGAAGCCGTCGCTAGCCGGACCCAGGAGGAATGATGGAAGCCAGGGCAATGGCGCGGTTCGTCCGCGTCACGCCGCGGAAGGCCCGCCGGGTGGTGGACCTGATCCGCGGGCTGCCCGCCGACGAGGCGCAGGCCGTGCTCGCGTTCGCGCCGCAGTCGGCCAGTGACCCAGTCGGCAAGGTGCTCGCCAGCGCGATCGCCAACGCCGACGCCCGCGGCGGGCGCGGGGACCGGGGCATGCTGTGGGTGCGCCGCGCCTGGGTGGACGAGGGGCCGACGCTCAAGCGCTTCAGGCCGCGCGCCCAGGGCCGCGGCTACCGCGTGCTCAAGCGCACCAGCCACATCACGGTCATCGTCTCTGACGACTCCGAAGGAGGGACCCGCTAGTGGGACAGAAAGTGAACCCGCACGGGTTCCGGCTGGGCATCACCACCGACTTCAAGAGCCGCTGGTACGCCGACAAGCTGTACAAGGAATACGTAGCCGAGGACGTGGCGATCCGGCGAATGCTGCAGCGCGGCATGGAGCGGGCCGGCATCTCCAAGGTCGAGATCGAGCGGACCAGGGACCGGGTACGGGTGGACATCCACACCGCCAGGCCCGGTATCGTCATCGGCCGCCGCGGCGCCGAGGCGGACCGCATCCGCGGCGACCTGGAGAAGCTGACCGCCAAGCAGATCCAGCTGAACATCCTCGAGGTGAAGAACCCCGAGATCGATGCCCAGCTGGTCGCCCAGGGAGTCGCCGAGCAGCTGTCCAGCCGGGTTTCCTTCCGGCGGGCCATGCGCAAGGCGATCCAGAGCGCGATGAAGGGCGGCGCCAAGGGGATCCGGGTCCAGTGCTCGGGCCGCCTCGGCGGCGCGGAGATGTCGCGGTCGGAGTTCTACCGTGAGGGCCGGGTGCCGCTGCACACGCTGCGCGCGGACATCGACTACGGCTTCTACGAGGCCCGCACCACCTTCGGCCGGATCGGCGTGAAGGTCTGGATCTACAAGGGCGAGGCGCCGACCAGCCGGGCCGGGCGTGAGGCGCAGCAGGCTGCGCTGCGGGCCGCGGCCCAGCAGCGGCCCCCGCAGGCCCGCGTGAGCCGCAGCGGCGTCGCCGGGCCCCGGAGACCGCGGCCGCGGGCGAGGAGGGCTGACGCATGCTCATTCCGCGTAGGGTCAAGCACCGCAAGCAGCACCGTCCGCACCGGACCGGCAACGCTACCGGCGGAACCCACGTGACGTTCGGCGAGTTCGGAATCCAGGCTCTCGAGCACGCCTACGTGACCAACCGGCAGATCGAGGCCGCCCGTATCGCCATGACACGGCACATCCGCCGTGGCGGCAAGGTGTGGATCAACATCTACCCGGACCGGCCGCTGACGAAGAAGCCCGCCGAGACCCGGATGGGCTCGGGCAAGGGATCGCCGGAGTGGTGGATCGCCAACGTGAAGCCCGGCCGGGTCATGTTCGAGCTCTCCGGTGTCGCCGAGCCAGTGGCCCGGGAGGCGCTGCGCCGCGCGATCCACAAGCTGCCCATGAAATGCAGGGTGGTCAAGCGTGAGGTGGGTGAGGGCTGATGGCTAACAGCCTGACCGCGCAGCTGCGCGTCTCCACCGAAGAGGAACTGCACGCCAAGCTGGCCGAGGCCAAGGAAGAGCTGTTCAACCTGCGCTTCCAGGGCGCGACCGGGCAGCTGGAGAGCCACGGCAGGCTTCGTGCGGTGCGCAAGGAAATCGCCAGGATCTACACGGTGATGCGGGAGCGCGAGCTCGGGATCATCACCTTGATCGAGGATTCCGGCGAGGACGAGGCCCCGGTGGCAGTCGCCGCGAGCGGCTCCGCTGAGGACGACGAGGAGGCCGGCAAGTGAGCGAGAACGCCCCAGATGGTGCCGCGGCGACGCGCGGTTACCGCAAGGGCCGGGAAGGCTTGGTGGTCAGCGACAAGATGGACAAGACCGTCGTCGTCCAGGTCGAGGACCACGTCAAGCACCCCAAGTACGGCAAGGTCTTGCGCCGCACCAAGAAGTACCAGGCACACGACGCCACCAACGCCTGCGGCGTCGGTGACCGCGTGCTGCTGATGGAGACCCGGCCGCTGTCCGCGACCAAGCGCTGGCGGGTAGCCGAGATCCTCGAGAAGGCCAAGTAACAGATCCGCCTGGCTCCGATGCCGGCGAGAGATAGCAGGAGTTGACGTGATCCAGCAGGAGTCGCGGCTCAAGGTCGCCGACAACACAGGTGCGAAGGAGATCCTCTGCATCCGTGTGCTCGGCGGCAGCGGCCGGCGATACGCGGGCATCGGTGACGTCATCGTGGCGACCGTGAAGGATGCCCTTCCCGGCGCCGGCGTGAAAAAGGGTGATGTCGTCAAGGCGGTCGTGGTGCGCACCCGCAAGGAGCGCCGCCGCGGCGATGGCTCCTATATCCGGTTCGACGAGAACGCGGCGGTGCTGATCAGGGACGGCGGTGATCCGCGGGGCACGCGCATCTTCGGCCCGGTCGGCCGCGAGCTGCGGGAGAAGCGCTTCATGCGGATCATCTCGCTGGCACCGGAGGTGCTCTAGATGAAGATCAAGAAGAACGATCACGTGGTCGTGATCGCTGGCCGCGACAAGGGTCGTACCGGCCTGGTCATCGCGGCCTACCCGGACCGGGGCAAGGTCCTGGTCCAGGGGGTCAACGTGGTCAAGAAGAACAAGAAGGTCAGCTACCAGGGGCAGCGGGGCGCCAAGGAAGGCGGCATCACGCACGAGGAGGCCCCGATCAACGTGAGCAACGTCCAGCTGGCCGATCCGGACAGCAAGAAGGCCGCGAGGGTCGGCTACCGGTTCGACGAGGACGGCAACAAGATCCGCGTCGCCAGGCCGAGCGGGAAGGACATCTGATGGCCACCGAAGCGCCGCCGGTGCCGCGGCTCAAGGAGCGCTACCGGGCCGAGGTCGCGCCCGCGCTCAAGGACGAGTTCGGTTTCGCCAACGTGATGCAGGTCCCCGGCCTGACCAAGATCACCGTGAACATGGGCGTCGGCGAGGCGGCCAGGGACGCGAAGCTGATCGAGGGCGCGGTCCGCGACCTGTCCACCATCACCGGGCAGAGGCCGGCCGTGGCCCGGGCCAAGAAGTCCGTGGCCCAGTTCAAGCTGCGCGAGGGCATGCCCATCGGCGCGCACACCACGCTGCGCGGCGACCGGATGTGGGAGTTCCTCGACCGGCTGCTGACCATCGCGCTGCCCCGGATCCGCGACTTCCGCGGCCTGTCCGACCGGCAGTTCGACGGGAAAGGCAACTACACGTTCGGCCTGATCGAGCAGGTCATGTTCCACGAGATCGACCCGGACAAGGTGGACAGGCAGCGCGGGATGGACATCACCGTGGTCACTACAGCAACAAACGACGCCGAAGGCCGGTCGCTGCTGCGACGGCTCGGCTTCCCCTTCAAGGAGGGGTGACAAGTGGCGAAGAAAGCGCTGGTCGTCAAGCAGAAGCGGACGCCGAAGTTCCAGGTGCGGGGCTACACGCGGTGCACCCGCTGCGGGCGGCCGCGTGCCGTCTACCGCAGGTTCAGCCTGTGCCGGATCTGCTTCCGCACGATGGCGCACCGCGGCGAACTGCCCGGCATCACCAAGTCCAGCTGGTAACAACCGAGAACGAGCACACCGCAGGTCCCGCTACGGGGGTCTGGGGGGTCGTCCCCCAGGTGTCACTGAGCGGGAAACCGCGGTGAGGAAGGCCTCAAGGCCATGACGATGACCGATCCGATCGCGGACATGCTGACGCGACTGCGGAACGCCAACTCGGCGTACCACGACACCGTGGGCATGCCGTACTCGAAGATCAAGTCGCACATCGCGGAGATCCTCCAGCAGGAGGGCTACATCGCCGGCTGGCGAGTGGAAGACGCAGAAGTCGGCAAGAACCTCGTGGTCACCCTCAAATTCGGGAACCAGCGCGAGCGTTCCATCGCTGGCATCAAGCGCGTGTCAAAGCCCGGCCTGCGCGTGTACGCGAAGAAGGACAACCTGCCCAAGGTCCTGGGCGGCCTCGGCGTGGCGATCATCTCCACGTCCGGCGGGCTGCTGACCGACAAGCAGGCCAACAAGCGTGGCGTGGGCGGGGAAGTCCTCGCCTACGTCTGGTAAGGAGCTGCAATGTCAAGGATCGGGCGGCTCCCCGTGACCATCCCCAGCGGGGTACAGGTCGACATCGACGGGCGCCAGGTCACCGTGCAGGGCCCTAAGGGGACCCTGAAGCACACCGTGGCCGACCCCATCGACGTCGTGCGCGAGGACGGGATCGTCAAGGTCACCAGGCCGAACGACGAGGGCCCGGTGCGCGCGCTACACGGACTGTCACGCACGCTGATCGCCAACATGGTCACCGGCGTCACCGACGGCTACCGCAAGACCCTGGAGATCGTCGGCGTCGGTTACCGGGTGCAGGCCAAGGGCAGCAACCTGGAGTTCTCGCTCGGGTTTAGCCACCCGGTGACCATCACCCCACCCGAGGGCATCACCTTCCGGGTCGAGGCTCCGACCAGGTTCGTGGTCGAGGGCATCGACAAGCAGCAGGTGGGCGAGATCGCCGCGCAAATCCGCAAGCTCCGCAAGCCCGACCCGTACAAGGGCAAGGGCGTGCGGTACCAGGGCGAGCAGATCCGCCGCAAGGTCGGGAAGGCTGGGAAGTAAGTCATGGCTGGCACCAAGAACCAGGTCGCACGCACGCGCCACCGGACGGGTGCGCCCGCACACGCACGCCACCGCGGCCGCGCGCGTCCGCCGGCACCTGCGGGTCCGCAAGAAGGTCACCGGCAGCGCGAGCCGTCCCCGGCTCGTCGTCAACCGGTCGGCGCGGCACATGTTCGCGCAGATCGTCGACGACAGCGCGGGCCGCACGCTGGCCGCCGCGTCCACCCTGGACGCGTCGGTCCGGGCCGCCGAGGGCGACAAGACGGCCAAGGCGCGCCAGGTTGGCGAGCTGCTCGCGCAGCGGGCCATCCAGGCGGGCATCGCGGCCGTGGTGTTCGACCGTGGCGGCTACCGCTACCACGGCCGCATCGCGGCGCTCGCGGACGGCGCCAGGGAAGGCGGCCTGCAACTGTGAGCACCGAGCACGGCAATACAGAGATGAGGAAGGGCTAATGCCAGGAGGACCGCGGCGCGGCGGCGGCGGCGAACGGCGTGACCGCCGTGAGGACCGGCGCGGCGGCGCAGCCGAGAAGCAGGCCGCCTACATTGAGCACGTGGTCACCATTAACCGCGTGGCCAAGGTCGTCAAGGGCGGCCGCCGCTTCAGCTTCACCGCGCTGGTCGTGGTGGGTGACGGCAACGGGATGGTCGGCGTCGGGTACGGCAAGGCCAAGGAGGTGCCCGCCGCCATCGCCAAGGGCGTGGAGGAGGCGAAGAAGCACTTCTTCCGCGTGCCCAGGATCGGCAACACGATCCCGCACACCGTGCAGGGCGAGGAGGCGGCCGGCGTCGTGCTGCTCAAGCCGGCCAGCCCGGGAACCGGCGTCATCGCCGGCGGCCCGGTGCGGGCCGTGCTCGAGTGCGCGGGTATCCACGACGTGCTGTCCCGCTCGCTCGGCTCGTCCAACCCGATCAACGTGGTGCACGCGACGGTGGCCGCGCTGAAGAGCCTGAACCGGCCCGAGGAGATCGCGGCCAAGCGTGGCCTGCCGATCGAGGACGTGGCCCCCGCGGCTATGCTGCGGGCGCGTGCGGCCGCGGCCGGGGCCTGAGATGGCGTCCGTAGCGCGCTCGGGGGGGTGCGGGGGGGTCGTCCCCCCCGGAGCTAACAGGGAGCTGACATGGCACAGCTGAAGGTGACACAGATCAAATCGAAGATCGGCGGGAACAGCGCGCAGCGGAACTCACTGCGCTCGCTCGGGCTGCGCCGGATCGGCCAGGTGGTGGTCAAGCCGGACCGGCCTGAGTTCCGCGGCATGATAAAGACCGTGCGCCACCTGGTGACGGTGGAGGAAGTGGACTAATGCCGGAGAAGAACACCGCCGAACAGGGCGTCTCGGCGGAGGCAAGCGAACGGCAGAGCGGGCGCGGGCTCAAGCTGCACCATCTGCGGCCTGCCCCGGGAGCGCACAAGGCCAAGACGCGGGTCGGCCGCGGTGAGGCGTCCAAGGGCAAGACGGCGGGACGCGGCACCAAGGGCACCAAGGCCCGCACCCAGGTCCGTCTCGGCTTCGAGGGCGGCCAGATGCCGCTGAACCGCCGCATACCGAAGCTGAAGGGCTTCTCCAACGCGGGTTTCGGCACCAGCTACCAGGTGGTGAACACCGGCCGGCTGGCCGAGCTGTTCCCCGAGGGCGGCGACGTGACCCCGGAGAACCTGGTCGCCAGGGGGGCGGCCCGCAAGGGTGAGCTGATCAAGGTGCTCGGCACCGGCGAGATCGCCGTGGCCCTGCGGGTGACCGCGCACGCGTTCTCGGCCACGGCCGCGGCGAAGATCGAGCAGGCCGGCGGTACGGTCAACGAGCTCTCCTGACCCTCCAGCGAGCTCTCCTAACCAAGGGAGACAACCCATGGCGTGCCGGGTAAGATACGTGGACTGCCCGACCAACCGAACCGAGGACTGCGCATGCTGACGGCCTTCGTGCGGGCGTTCCAGACGCCGGACCTTCGCAAGAAGATGCTGATCACCCTCGGCCTCATCGCGCTGTTCCGTCTCGGTGCCTCGCTGCCCACGCCCGGCATCAGCGAGAAGAACGTGGCGTTCTGCTCGAACGCGGCCACCCAGGGTTCGGCGGCAGGCGTGCTCGCCATCGTCAACCTGCTCAGCGGCCAGGCGCTGCTGCGGCTGTCGGTGTTCGCGCTCGGCATCATGCCGTACATTACCGCCAGCATCATCCTGCAGTTGCTCACGGTCGTGATCCCGCGGCTTGAGACGCTGAAGCAGGAGGGCCAGGCCGGGCAGGCCAAGATCACCCAGTACACCAGGTACCTCACCGTGGGCCTGGCCTTGCTCCAGTCCACCGGGTACGTGGAGCTGGCCAGGTCCGGCACCCTGTTCAACGGCTGCGGCGCGTCGGGCACCACCAACCCGCTGATCCCGAACGCTTCGACGTTCACCATCGCCACGATGGTGATCACCATGGTGGCGGGCACCACGGTCATCATGTGGATGGGCGAGCTGATCACCGACCGCGGCGTCGGCAACGGCATGTCGGTGCTGATCTTCACCACGGTCATCTCGGTCATCCCGGGCGAGATCCTGGCCATCTACCGGGACAAGAGCCCGTTCTACGCGGCCATCGCCGTCGTGGTCGTCGTCGCCATCGTCGCGTTCATCGTGTTCATGGAACAGGCGCAGCGCCGCATCCCGGTGCAGTACGCCAAGCGGATGGTGGGCCGGCGGATGTACGGCGGCACCTCGACCTACATCCCCATGAAGGTCAACCAGGCCGGCGTCATCCCGGTCATCTTCGCCTCGTCGCTGCTCTACATCCCGACGCTGGCGGCCCAGCTTTTCGGCAACCAGAACAAGCCGCAGGGCTGGGTAGCCTGGATCGCCCGCTACGTCGAGCAGAGCAACTCCGTTTTCTACATGCTCGCGTTCTTCGTGCTGATCGTCGGGTTCACCTACTTCTACGTGTCGATCACGTTCAACCCGACCGAAGTAGCCGACAACATGAAGAAGTACGGCGGGTTCATCCCCGGCATCCGGCCAGGACGGCCGACCTCCGAGTACCTCCAGTACGTGCTCAGCAGGCTTACCGCGCCGGGATCGGTCTACCTCGGGATAATCGCGCTGTTCCCGCTGATAGCGCTCAGCGCCGCCGGCGTCGCGAACCAGTTCCCGTTCAGCGGGGTCAGCCTGCTGATCATGGTCGGCGTCGGGCTGGACACGGTGAAGCAGATCGAGAGCCAGTTGCAGCAGCGCAACTATGAGGGTTTCTTGCGATAGTGCGCATCGTCCTCGTCGGGCCCCCCGGTGCGGGCAAGGGGACACAGGCCCAGTTCATCGCTTCCCACCTGGCGATCCCGAGGATCTCGACAGGTGATATTTTCCGGTACAACGTCACCAGTAACACCGAGCTCGGCCGCAAGGCCAGGGAGTTCATGGAACGGGGCGACCTGGTACCGGACGAGGTGACGGTGGCGATGGTCCGGGACCGGCTGGCCGAGGACGACGCGCAGGAGGGCTTCCTGCTCGACGGCTTCCCGCGGAATGTGCCGCAGGCCGAGACGCTGAAGAAGATGCTGCTGGAGTGGGACGTCCGGCTCGGCGTGGTGCTCGAGCTTGTCGTGGACGAGGACGAGGTGGTACGGCGGCTGTCCGGCCGCCGGACCTGCCGCCGCTGCGAGCGGGTCTGGCACGTCCTGTACGATCCGCCCGCCCGCACCAGCATCTGCGACGACTGCGGCGGCGAGCTCTTCCAGCGGGACGACGACTCCGAGGAGACGATCAGGCACCGGCTCGAGGTCTACGCCGAGCAGACCTCCCCGCTGATCGCGTTCTACGCCGACGAGAACATCCTGATCGGCATCGACGCGACCGGCCCGGTGGAAGAGGTAACCAGCCGGGCGATGGCCGCGCTCCGTCCGTTCGTGCGCTGAGAGCGGCCAGGCATGTGGCGTGGTGGGGAAGGGGGGAGGGGAGGCGGGTGGGATGAGTATTGAGATCAAGACCCCGGAGCAGATCGCGGTGATGCGCGAGGCCGGGCTTGTGGTCGCGCGGACCCTGAAGGTCCTCGCGGACGCGGTCCGGCCCGGCGTCACCACCGCGGAGCTTGACGCGATCGCCGAGGCCGAGATCCGGGGTGCGGGCGCGACCCCGTCGTTCAAGGGCTACCACGGCTATCCGGCGACCATCTGCACCTCGGTGAACGAGGAGATCGTGCACGGCATCCCGAGCCCGCGGCGGAGCCTGCGCGAGGGCGACATCATCTCCATCGACTGCGGCGCCATCGTCGGCGGGTGGCACGGGGACGCGGCCGTCACCGTCGGCGTGGGCGCCATCTCCGCCGCGGACGCGGCCCTGCTCGGGGCGTGCGAGACCGCGCTGTGGCACGGGCTGGCCCGGGCCCGCGCCGGGCGGCGGCTCGGCGACATCTCACACGCGGTGGAGACCAGCGTCGGCAGGTCCGGCCGGTACGGCCTGGTCGAGGAGTACACCGGCCACGGCATCGGCAGCGCGATGCACATGGACCCGCCGGTGCCCAACCACGGCCGGGCGGGCCGCGGCCCGCGGCTGCGGCCGGGCATGGCGCTGGCCATCGAGCCGATGGTGATGCTGGGAGGACCGGAGACCGTCCTGCTCGACGACGGATGGACGGTGATCACCGCCGACGGAAGCCGGGCCGCGCACTTCGAGCACACGGTCGCGATCACTCCCGACGGGCCCTGGGTACTGACGGCCGAGGACGGCGGCGAATCCGGGTTCGCCGGGTACCCCGACATAACGGAAACAAGCCTCGGTGATACTAGGAAGAAGGACCCGGAGAGCGTTCCGCCGACCTAGGAGGGTGCCCGGTGCCTGGTGACCCGCGAATCCGCGCCTCGGACACGGATCGCGACCGCGCGGCAACGCTGCTGCGCGAGCACCACGCCGCCGGACGGCTGACCGCGGAGGAATTCCACGAGCGCATGGAGCGCGCCATGGAGGCGAAGACGCTCGGCGAGCTCGACGAGCTGATGGGAGACCTGCCCGCCATCGACCTGTACCAGCTGCCCGACGCCTCGCTGCGGCGCGCCCCGCCGCGTCTCGGGCAGTCGCTGCTGCCGGCCGACCTGGGCGGTCACGGCCCGGCCAGGTTCGCGCCGGGGGCGGTGGCCATGGGCGTGTGGGCGGCGGTGACCTCGGCGCTCGTCGCCGTCTGGGCCGTCGCCGCCGTGGTCGGCGGCGGCACCTGGTTCCCTTGGTGGGCGCTGATCGCGCTGCCGTGGATCTGGGCGATAGTCCGCCGTTCGCAGCGTCACGGGGAATAGCGGCGTACCCTGGAGTGTCATATAACCTGGGCGGTTCGCGTCGGGGCACGGGGTCGAGTACACTCATCTCCGGCCCATCTGCTGGGTTCTGCCTGGCCGGCGCTCGGGGGTTCGCGTACGCGACCACGATACCGACCTAAGAATGTCCTTCCGGATCTTCTCGTCCCGCTGTCGTAAGCCAGCGTGGCGTGAGCCGGGCGGGCACGTACGGCCAGCACAGTACGGCCAGACCAGACCGCGCCCAGGCGCGGGCCATCACCACAGAACGAAGCGCGGAGGACATGCCCAAGAAAGACGGCGCCATTGAGATTGAAGGCACGGTTGTCGAGTCGCTCCCGAATGCCTTCTTCCGGGTGGAGCTGGACAACGGGCACAAGGTTCTCGCTCACATCAGCGGGAAAATGCGGATGCACTACATCCGCATCCTGCCTGACGACCGCGTGGTCGTGGAGCTCAGCCCCTACGACCTCAGTCGCGGGCGGATCGTGTACCGGTACAAGTAATAGCAAGCATCAGATTTAGTGGAGATAACACCGTGAAGGTCAAGCCGAGCGTCAAGAAGATCTGCAGCAAGTGCCGGATCATCCGTCGGCATGGCCGGGTCATGGTCATCTGCACGGACCCCAGGCACAAGCAGCGCCAAGGCTAACGCAAGGATAGACGCGCACCGCAGGCAGCCATCTCAGGCTGCGACCCCCGGACGGAGGCCGGGGCCGCGTCCGGGCAGGACGCGGGGGCGGCGCGAAGGACCTCCGCGAAACTAAGGAGAACTGCCCGCACATGGCCAGGCTTTCTGGAGTGGACCTGCCCCGCGATAAGCGGCTCGAGGTCGCGCTCACCTACATCTACGGCATCGGCCGCACCCGGGCGCTGCAGACGCTCGAGGGTACCGGCGTCAGCGGGGACACCAGGGTCAGCAACCTCACCGACGAGGAGCTGATGAAGCTCCGCGACTGGATCGACTCGACCTACCAGGTCGAAGGTGACCTGCGCCGCGAGGTCCAGGCCGATATCAGGCGCAAGGTCGAGATCGGCTGCTACCAGGGGATCCGCCACCGTCGCGGGCTCCCGGTGCACGGGCAGCGGACGCAGACCAACGCGCGCACCCGCAAGGGCAAGAAGAAGACGGTGGCCGGCAAGAAGAAGGCCGGGAAGAAGTAGTCCGTACCGCGGATCGATCACCTCACAAGGAAGCCGAAGAAGGATATGCCGCCAAGGAGCCGTCAGCAGGCCGCCAAGAAGGTGCGCCGCAAGGAGCGGAAGAACGTCGCTCACGGGCACGCCCACATCAGGAGCACGTTCAACAACACGATCATCTCGATCACCGACCCGACCGGTAACGTCATCTCGTGGGCGTCCGCGGGGCAGGTCGGGTTCAAGGGATCACGCAAGTCCACGCCATACGCCGCCCAGATGGCGGCGGAAGCCGCGGCGCGCCGCGCCATGGAGCACGGCATGCGCAAGGTCGACGTCTTCGTCAAGGGCCCGGGCTCGGGCCGGGAGACCGCCATCAGGTCGCTGCAGGCGACCGGTCTTGAGGTCGGCTCGATCCAGGACATGACCCCCGTACCGCACAATGGCTGCCGGCCGCCGAAGCGGCGCCGGGTCTGACAGGGCTTGAGGAGATAGCAACAGATGGCTCGATACACAGGCCCGGACTGCAAGCTCTGCCGCCGGGAGAAGACCAAGCTCTTCCTGAAGGGCGCCAAGTGCGACTCCCCGAAGTGCCCGATCGAGATCCGGCCTTACCCGCCGGGTGAGCACGGCCGGAACCGGCCCAAGGAAGGCGACTTCCTGACCCAGATCCGGGAGAAGCAGAAGGCCCGCCGGATCTACGGCGTCCTGGAGCGGCAATTCCACGGCTACTACGTGGAAGCCGCCCGCAAGCACGGCCGGACCGGCGAGACCATGCTCCAGCTGCTTGAGCGCCGCCTGGACAACGTCGTCTTCCGCGCGGGCTTCGCCAAGAGCCGCGACATGGCCCGCCAGCTGGTGACCCACGGCCACTTCACGGTGAACGGCAAGAAGGTCGACATCCCGTCCTACCGGGTCGGTGAGAACAACATCGTCGAGGTGATCCCCAAGTTCCTGGAGATGACGCCGTTCGTCATCGCGCGGGCCGAGGCCGGCGAGCGCACCGTGCCCGCCTGGCTCGAGGTGGTGCCGGACAAGATGCGGGTCCTGGTGCACTCGCTGCCTGTCCGGGCGCAGATCGACACCCAGGTCCAGGAACAGCTAATCGTCGAGTACTACTCGAAGTAGCACACGCGGGGGGCTCCGCCCCCCGCGAACCCCCCGGGGCCCGGATGGCTCAGAGGGATGCGGGGCTTGCCCCCGCAAGTCGCGGTTGTCATATAGCGGGCATCGCGGAAGGGAAGAACAATGCTTATTGCTCAGCGCCCCTCGCTCGCCGAGGAGCAGGTAGACGAATTCCGGTCCAGGTTCGTGATCGAGCCGCTCGAGCCGGGTTTCGGTTACACGATCGGCAACTCGCTCCGGCGCACGCTGCTGTCCTCCATCCCGGGCGCGGCCGTCACCAGCATCAGGATCGAGGGCGTCCTGCACGAGTTCTCCACGGTCCCCGGGGTGAAGGAAGATGTCACCGACATCATCCTGAACCTGAAGGAACTGGTGGTGTCCTCCGAGCACGACGAGCCAGTCGTCATGTACCTGCGCAAGCAGGGTCCCGGCGAGGTGACCGCGGCCGACATCGCGCCGCCGGCCGGCGTCGAGGTGCACAACCCCGAGCTGCACATCGCCACCCTGAACGCCAAGGGCAAGCTCGAGATGGAGCTCACCGTCGAGCGCGGCCGCGGCTACGTCTCGGCCACCCAGAACAAGCAGCCCGGCCAGGAGATCGGCCGGGTGCCGATCGACTCCATCTACTCGCCCGTCCTCCGGGTGACGTACAAGGTCGAGGCCACCCGGGTCGAGCAGCGCACCGACTTCGACCGGCTCATCCTCGACGTCGAGACCAAGCCGTGCATGCGGCCGCGGGACGCGGTGGCGAGCGCGGGCAAGACGCTGGTCGAGCTGTTCGGGCTGGCCCGCGAGCTCAACGTCGACGCCGAGGGCATCGACATCGGCCCGTCGCCGACCGACGCCGCGCTCGCGGCCGACCTGGCGCTGCCGATCGAGGACCTCAACCTCACCGTCCGGTCCTACAATTGCCTCAAGCGCGAGGGCATCCACACGGTGGGCGAGCTCGTCGGCCGCAGCGAGCAGGACCTGCTCGACATCAGGAACTTCGGCGCCAAGTCGATCGAGGAAGTCAAGCAGAAGCTCGTGGACATGGGTCTCTCGCTCAAGGACTCGCCGCCCGGATTCGACCCGAGCAGCGCGGTCGGTGCCTACGGCGACGACGACGAGAGCTACGTGGAGACCGAGCAGTACTGACGTGGCACCCCGCCACGGATAACGAGGAGAGGTCAGTATGCCCACGCCCACCAAGGGCCACCGCCTGGGCGGCAGCCCGGCTCACGAACGGCACATCCTGGCGAACCTGGCCACCGCGCTGTTCCAGCATGGCCGGATTACCACCACCGAGGCCAAGGCCAAGCGGCTGCGCCCGGTGGCCGAGCGGCTGATCACCTTCGCCAAGCGCGGCGACCTGCACGCCCGGCGCCACGTGCTGACCGTGGTCACCGACAAGGGCGTGGTGCACCAGCTGTTCACCGAGATCGCGCCCGAGTTCTCCGAGCGGGCCGGCGGTTACACCCGCATCACCAAGATCGGGCCGCGCAAGGGCGACAACGCGGCGATGGCCGTCATCGAGCTGGTCCGCGGCGAGCCGGTCGCGGCCAGGCCGCGGCGCCGGACGCGCCGCGCTCCGGCCGAGGCCACGACGGCCGCCCCAGCCAGGGGCACCGCCGCGGCCGCCGAAGCCGAGGTTGAGGCAACCGAAGCGGCCGAGACCACGGACGCCACCGCCGCGGAGGCGGCCGAGGCGACCGCGACGGCCGAGGCGACCGCGACGGCCGAGGAGACCGAGGCCGAGGACGCGGACGAGGTCCAGGACGTCGACGACGAGGCGGACAGCCAGGACGACGCCGAAGCCGCCGACGAGGACGGCAAGCCCGCCGCGGACGCCTGACCCAGGACCGCCCCGAGGTGGACTCGGAAGGAGAACCTCGGACCGTTCGGATCCGGGTTGATCTTTCCTACGACGGGTCAGCCTTTTCCGGGTGGGCCGCCCAGCCCGGCAGGCGGACCGTAGAGGACGTGCTGGCCGCAGCGCTCGGACGAGCGCTGCGGCTGCCGTCTTTTCCGAAGCTGACGGTGGCCGGCCGGACCGACGCCGGGGTGCACGCCCGTGGCCAGGTCGTCCACCTGGATGTCCCCGCCGGGGCCTGGTCCGCCGCCGCGGACCGGGCCGTCGCCCGGCTGGCCGGGGCGCTGCCCGCCGACGTCAGGGTACGCGCCGTCGGCCCCGTGCCCGGTGAATTCGACGCACGCTTTTCCGCGCTCTGGCGCCGCTATGCCTACCGCGTCTGTGACGACGAGGCCGCGGCCGACCCGCTGCGCAGGCACGACACGCTGTGGTACTTCCGGCGGCTCGACCTGGCGACCATGAACGAGGCCGGGCAGCCGTGCCTGGGCGAGCACGATTTCGCCGCCTTCTGCCGCCGCCGGGAGGGCGCGACCACCATCCGGGCGCTGCGCACCCTGGCCTGGCACCGGGACGACCACGGCATCGCGGTCGCCACCGTGGTGGCCGACGCGTTCTGCCACAACATGGTCCGCGCGCTGGTCGGCGCGCTGCTGGCCGTCGGCGAGGGGCGGCGGCCGCCCGGCTGGCCTGCCGGAGTGCTCGCGGCCGCGGTCCGCGATCCGGCCGTTCGCGTGGTCCCGCCGCACGGCCTGTGCCTGGAAGAGGTCGGCTACCCGCCGCCGGAGGAACTGGCCGCCCGGGCCGCCGCCACGCGCACCGTCCGAACCCCGCCCGACCCGGCCGTGGCCCCCCGCGCGCCCCGCTGAGCATCGGGTCCGCTCACTGCTTGCCGGTGAGCATCCGGGTGCTGAGGTTGATGTTGGCGCTGCCGGTCACGAGGTTCGCGGCGAACTGCTCCAGGGCCTGCCGCTGGGCCTGGCCCGACGGCGACTTCAGGTTCGCGTACTCGGCCCACATCAGGATCAGGTAGTGACCCTTGATCTCGGCCTGGACCACCCCGGTCCCGGTGCCCAGCTTCTTGGTCGGACCCTTCTTGCCGGTCAGCGGCGCGATGATCTCCTTCGGCCCGGTGACCTGGCCGGCCTTCTGCGCGGCGTTCGAGCTGATCAGGTTGACCACGCCGACGGTGCCCATCATCGTGCCGTCACCGGAGATGTAGCTCGCCCGCACCACCTGACTGCAATGCCCCGTCTGCAGCGCGGCCTGCAGGTCCGGTCCGTACACCGCCATGGAGCAGGTCTTGGTGGAGTTGGCCGCGGTCCTGACGTACGACTTGCCGTTGAGAGAGAACTGCGGCGGGTAGAGCCCGGCGATGGTCAGCGGCTGGGGATCCTTGGCCCGGGTGCCGATGTGCTGCCACTTGCCCAGGGTCTTGTCGAAGCCGGGGGAGCCGGGCGCGTTCGTCGGCAGTCGCAGCGTCGGCGGCACCGGCGCGTTGACTCGCGCCTCGTACAGGTACTTGTACCCGGCGAACCCGGCCCCGCCCGCGACCACGACGGCCACGGCGAGCCACGCCACGCGGGACCGCGTGCTGCGGCGCCTGGTCCGGCCGCCGCGCCGCCGTCCCTGCGGGGCAGGCTCGCCAGCCGGGGCCGTCGGGTCGGCGAAGCCGGTGTCGTCCTGCGAGTAGGCGTCCGCGCTGTCCTGGACGGGCAGCGGGCCGGTAGGCGTGTGCCAGGGGCCAGACGCGGCAGAGCCGGGCCCGGAGCCGCTCAGGCGCTGCGGACCGGTCCCGGGCCCCAGGGCCCGCTGCGGCGCGGTGACGGCCCGGCTGGCCCCGGGCGACGGGACGGGCAGCGAACCGGTGCGCTCTCCGAACCCGGAGTCACCGGGAAACCCGGGATCACCTGGGAACGCCGAACCCTCCGGATACCCGGGGCCGTCCGCCGACGGCCAGGGCGGCTGGCGGCGCGTGCCCGGACGGGTGCGTCCCGCGCCCTGATAGTCCATAGCATCGAGCGTAGCGTCCTGCTCAGTTCCGGTATGGTGGACGCGGAACTTTGCCGCCCGGTGCTATCGGCCGTAGCCGGGCGGCGACGAGCCGTGATGCCCGCGCCCGGACGGGTCGCGGGCGGCTTCGCTTTGGCATCGCTGCGTGAGACGGAGTATGCTGCATTGGCGTCATGCGCTACGGGCATGCACGCGGTGTGCCTTCGTACGCGCGGCTCGCGCGGCGTGATGCGCCCGCGCGATGTACAAGCAGTGGTTTACCCAGCAGCGGTACGCCAGCATGACGCCCAGGGCGGCCTCACCACCAGGTGCAGGCCGGTGGAAGATCACGATACATACGCGAAGGCTTAGGACTGTGCGCACATTCAGCCCGAAGGACAGTGACATTACCCGGCAGTGGCATGTCATCGATGCTTCTGACGTGGTGCTCGGCCGTCTGGCCAGCCATGTGGCCGTGCTGCTCCGCGGCAAGCACAAGCCGATCTTCGCGCCGCACGTGGACACCGGCGACTTCGTGATCGTGGTCAACGCGGCGAAGGTCGCGCTCAGCGGCAGCAAGCTCGAGCAGAAGCAGGCCTACCGGCACTCCGGCTACCCGGGCGGCCTTCGGGCGGTCTCGTACGCCAGCCTGATGGCGAGCCACCCCGAGCGCGCGGTGGAGAAGGCGGTGCGCGGGATGCTGCCGAAGAACGCCCTCGGCCGGAAGACGCTGCGCAAGCTCAAGGTGTACGCGGGTCCCGCTCACCCGCACGAGGCGCAGCAGCCGAAGCCGTACGAGATCACTCAGATCGCGCAGTAGGACAGAGCAGAGGAAGCACGAGGTCCAGAACGTGTCCGAGCCCACTGGCAGCAGCAGCACCGTCGTCGAGGACGACGCCAATAACGGCGAGTACGCCAACGACGAGTTCGGCGCGGACGCCCCGTCGGAGTACACCACCGAGAGCTCGCAGGACGCCCCGGCGCGAGCCGCCGCGCGCCGTCCGGTGGTCACCGGCCACGCGGCGGGTACCGGCCGCCGCAAGGAGGCCATCGCCAGGGTCCGGATCAGTCCCGGCTCGGGCCAGTGGACGATCAACGGCCGGTCGCTCGACGTGTACTTCCCGAACAAGGTGCACCAGCAGCTCGTCAACGAGCCGTTCGTCACCCTGGGCGCGGAGAACCAGTTCGACGTGGTGGCCAGGATCACCGGCGGCGGCGTCACCGGGCAGGCGGGCGCGCTGCGCCTCGGCGTGACCAGGTCGCTGACCCTGGTGGACCCGGAGAACCGCCCGGCGCTGAAGAAGGCCGGCTTCCTGACCAGGGACCCACGGGTCAAGGAGCGCAAGAAGTACGGCCTGAAGAAGGCCCGCAAGGCGCCGCAGTACTCCAAGCGGTAAGTGCCGTCCGCGCGGAGCCTGCCGAGGCTATGCGAACGAGCCCGGCGCGTACACCAGCCCGACGCGTACCGGCCCGAGGCGTACAACTGAGCAGCGAGCGGAGCGAAATGGCTGAAGCGGGGCAGCGTAGCCGTTTGTTCGGTACGGACGGTGTCCGGGGGGTCGCTGGTCGTGAGCTGACCGCCTGCCTGGCCTTGAACCTCAGCGTGGCCTCGGCCGCCGTGCTCGGCCGCGGCGAGACCGCGGCCGGCGCGCACGCCCAAGCCCGGCCGGTGGCCGTGGTGGGCCGGGATCCGCGCGCGTCGGGTGAGTTTCTCGAGGCGGCGGTGGTGGCCGGGCTGGCCAGCTCCGGGGTCGACGTGATCAGGCTCGGGGTCATCCCCACGCCGGGCGTGGCCTACCTGACCGGGGCGCTGAACGCGTCGTTCGGCGTGGTCATCTCGGCGAGCCACAACCCGGCCGCCGACAACGGGATCAAGTTCTTCGGCCGCGGCGGGGTCAAGCTGCCCGACGCTACCGAGGACGCGATCGAGGCCAGCCTGCGCGAGGCCGGGGAGAAGCAGCCGCCGCCGGCGGAGTTCGGCCGGGTCAGCGACGCCCGCGCGGTGCACGAGCTGTACCTGGATCACCTGCTGGCCACGCTCCCTGATCAGCCGCATCCGCCGCTGGCGGGTCTTCGGGTCGTGGCCGACTGCGCACACGGCGCCGCGTACCAGATCGCGCCGCAGGTGCTGCGCCGGGCGGGCGCTGAGGTCATCACGATCGGGGCCGATCCGGACGGCCTGAACATCAACGAGGGCTGCGGCTCCACCGCGCTCGGCGCGCTGTCCGCCGCGGTGGTGGAGCACGGCGCGGACGCCGGCATCGCCTACGACGGGGACGCCGACCGGTGCCTCGCGGTCGACGCGGACGGTGAGCCGCTGGACGGCGACCAGATCCTGACCGTGCTTGCCACCGGGCTGAAGGAGGCGGGCCGGCTGGCCGGCGACGCCGTGGTGGTCACCGTGATGTCGAACCAGGGCTTCCACGTGGCGATGCGCGACGCCGGCATCGCGGTGATCGAGACTCCGGTGGGAGACAAGCACGTGTCCGCGGCCATGCGGGACGGCGGCTATGTGCTCGGCGGCGAGCAGTCCGGGCACATCATCATGCTCAAGCACGCCGCCACCGGTGACGGCGTGCTGACCAGCCTGCAGCTGCTGGCCGCGGTGAACCGGCACGGCGTGCCGATGGCCGCGGCCGCCAAGATGATGCCGAAATACCCGCAGGTCCTCGTCAACGTGCCGGGCGACGCGTCGCGGCTCGGGCCGCGGACCGACGCGGCGGTCCGCCGGGCGCAGGCTGCGCTGGGCGGCGACGGGCGCGTACTGGTCCGGCCGAGCGGCACCGAGCCCAAGATCAGGCTGATGATCCAGGCCAGGGACGCGGCCCTGGCCGAACGCGTCGTGGGGCAGCTCGCCGAGGAGGTTCGGCGCGCGCTGGCCGGAGATTAGGCCAGGGAGCAGGTAGAACCATGCGAGACGCCTACCAGGTCGCCGCCGTCAGGGCCGCCGAGCAAGCGCTGATGGAGCTCGTCCCTGACGGGACGCTGATGGGCCGCGCCGCCGCCGGGCTCGCCTCGGTCTGCGCCGCCCTGCTCCGTGCTGCGCCCGGCCGCGTGTACGGCGCCCGGGTGGTCGTGCTGGCCGGCAGCGGGGACAACGGCGGCGACGCGCTCTACGCCGGCGCCCTGCTGGCCCGGCGCGGCGCGGCCGTCACCGCGATCGCGGCCGGATCCAAAGTTCACGCTGGCGGCACCGCCGCGCTGCGCCAGGCGGGCGGCCGGGTGACCGATGACACCGGGGACGCGGCCGTCCTGACCGCTCAGTCCATTACTGGCGCTGACCTGATCGTCGACGGGCTGCTCGGCATCGGCGGCCGCGGCGGCCTGCGCGAGCCGTTCGCCGGGCTCGCGGCCCGGGCCGAACGCGCCCGGCAGGCCGGTGCCACCGTGGTGGCCGTCGACCTGCCCAGCGGCATCGACGCCGACACCGGGACGGTCCAGGGCCCGGCGGTCCTGGCCGACGTCACCGTGACCTTCGGCGCGATCAAGCCAGGGTTGCTGATCGACCCGGGTGCGGGGCACGCGGGCACCGTCGAGCTGATCGACATCGGCCTCGGGCCGTATCTCACAGCGGAGCCCGCGGCCAGGGCCCCGCAGCGGGACGACATCCGCGAGCTGCTGCCCCGGCCGGGGGCCGAGTCGGACAAGTACCGCCGCGGGGTGCTCGGCCTGCTGGCCGGCAGCGACCGCTTCACCGGGGCGGTGCTGCTGTCCGCGGGCGGGGCGGTGCGCGGCGGGGCGGGCATGGTCCGGGTGGTGACCGCGCAGGTCGCCGCCGTCCTGGTGCGGCAGAAGTGGCCAGAGACCGTGGTCACCGTGCACCCGGACACGGCGCGGCCCGAGGATGGCGACTGGGACCTGCTTGGCTCGGTTGGCCGGGTCCAGGCTTGGGTGGCCGGCCCCGGCATGGGCACCAACGAGGTCGCCACCGCGCGGCTGGCCGCGATCCTGCGCACCGACCTCCCGGTCCTGGTGGACGCCGACGGGCTGACGATCCTGAGCCAGCACGAGGACCTGCTGCCGCGCTCCGGAGGCATCGAAGGGGCCCCGACGCTGATCACGCCGCACGCCGGCGAGCTGGCCCGGCTGCTCGGCACCGACCCGGCGAGCGTGGAGGCGGGCCGGCTCGAGCACGCCCGCCGGGCGGCCGCCGAACTGGGCGTCACGGTGCTGCTGAAGGGCTCGACCACGATCATCGCGTCACCAGAGGCCGAGCCCGTGCTCGTCAACCCCACCGGCACGCCGTGGCTGGCCACCGCGGGCAGCGGTGACGTGCTGTCCGGGCTGGCCGGCGCGCTGCTCGCCCAGGGCCTGGTGCCCGCCCAGGCCGGCCTGGCGGGCGCGTACCTGCACGGCCTGGCCGGCCGGCTCGCCGCGAGCCCCGACGGAACGGGCCAGGCCCCGATCGGCGCCTCAAACCTGGTCCGGGCGCTCCCGGCCGCGTTCAGGAGCCTGTGACGGTATGGACAGTACTGCCAGAGATAGGGAAGCCTTCGTCGATCTGGGCGCGATCACCGCCAACGTCGCCGCGCTGTGCGAGCTCGTCCGCGGCAGCCAGGTGCTGGCCGCGGTCAAGGCCGACGGGTACGGCCACGGCATGGTCCCGGCCGCCCGGGCGGCGCTGGCCGGCGGGGCAGCCTGGCTGGGTGTCGCCGACCTGGATGAGGCGGTCGCGCTCCGCCGGGCGGGCATCACCGCGCCCGTTCTGTGCATGATGACCTTCGGCGATCCGGCCGAGGCGGTCCGCCACGAGATCGACCTCGCGGCCGGATCGGCCGCTTCCGTCGCGAAGGTCGAGGCCGCGGCGGTCCGGGCCGGCGTCCGGGCCCGGGCCCGGCTGCACCTCAAGGCCGACACGGGTCTGAGCCGGGGCGGTGCCACCCCGGCGGACTGGCCCGGCGTGGTGGCGGCGGCGCTGGCGGCCCAGGCCCGGGGATCGGTCCGGGTGGTCGGCCTGTGGTCGCACTTCGCCTGCGCCGACATTCCCGGGCACCCGTCGATCGCCGCCCAGCTGGCCACGTTCGCCGACGCGGTCGCGGTGGCCGAGAAGGCCGGCGTCACCCCCGAGGTCAGGCACATCGCCAACACGGCCGCCGCGCTGACCGTGCCGGAGTCCCGGTACGACCTGGTGCGCTTCGGCGGTGCCGTCTACGGCCTGTCCACCCTGCCAGGCGGCGCGCCGTCGTGGCTGCGCCCGGTGATGACGCTGCGCGCCCGGCTGGCCATGGTCAAGCGGGTGCCCGCGGGCACCGGCGTCTCCTACGGCCACCGCTACGTGACCTCCCGCGAGTCCACCCTCGGCCTGGTGCCGCTCGGGTACGCGGACGGGGTACCCCGCGGTGCGGCCGGCCTGCCGCTGGTCAGCGCGCGGGGCCGGCGCTGGCCGGTCGCGGGCACGGTCTGCATGGATCAGTTCGTGGTCGACTTCGGCGACGAGCCTGCCGCGGTCGGCGACGAGGTGGTGCTGTTCGGCCCCGGGGACGACGGCGAGCCGACCGCCCAGGAGTGGGGAGACGCGCTCGGCACCATTTCCTATGACATCGCGACCGGCATCGGGGCCAGGGTCCCGCGTACCTATCCGGGTGGTGATCATTGATGGAGCCGAACGAACCCGGTTTCCCGCCCGCCAGACTGCGTATCGCCACCGACGGTGAGATGCGCGACCTCGGCCGGCGCCTGGCGGCGCTGCTCCGCGCCGGGGATCTGGTGATCCTGGCCGGCCCGCTCGGCGCGGGCAAGACCACGCTGGTGCAGGGCATCGGCGCCGGTCTCGGCGTGCGCGGCCCGGTCACCTCGCCGACGTTCGTGATTGCCCGGGTACATCCGCCGCTAGCAGGCGCAGGCCCCGCCCTGGTGCACGCGGACGCCTACCGGCTCGGCAGCTTCGGCGAGGTGGACGACCTGGACCTGGACACCGACGCGGCCAGCGCCGTCACCGTGGTGGAGTGGGGCACGGGCCTGGCCGAAGCCCTCGCCGAGGACCGCCTGGAGATCTCGATCGAACCCGATCAGGACGGTGATGTCCGGACGGTTTGGATAAATGGTCATGGCGCTAGATGGCATGGTGTGCTCACCGGCGCCGTAGATCGTTTATAGTTCCGCTGTACTGTTCCCAGTTTGGCGTATCGCGCCGTTACGTACCGTACCCCCGAACCCGGAGGCGCGCCGTGCCCGAGCAGGAATTCCCGCCGCCGCGTCGACTGGCCAGGCCCTACCGGCCTGACCGCGACGATGAGGAGCCGCCGCCGTGGGCTAACCTGCCTCCGATCCGCCCGGCCCGCTCGGGCCAGCCCGCCGCCCCAGGTCCGGGCCCTGCGGGCCCTGAGGGCCCTGGCGGGCGTCCCGCGGGCGTGGGCGCCCGCGTCAGCCGTCACGGCCGCCCCGAGGGCCCCGAGGGTCCTGAGGGCCCCGAGGGTCCTGAGGGCCCCGAGGGCGGCTACGGCGGCCACGGCGGGCCTGCGCCGCGGGCCGCCGACCCCGGCTCGCGCCGGGTCTCCGATCCGGCGCAGGACGAACTCGAGTCGCAGTGGGCCCAGTGGGAGCAACACGAGGACGAGGCCGAGGAGGCCGCCTCGCCGCCCCCGGCCCGTGAACCGCGCGGGCCAGGCGGGCGAGCGCTGCGGGCCGCGGCGCGCAGGCGACGGCGGTGGTACTACACGGGCGGCGCTGTGGTCGTCGTGGTCGGGGCGGTGCTTGCGGTGGTGCTGCTGGCCGGCGGCCGGCCGGGACCGGCGGCGGTCACGCCCGGCGCGCTCATCACCACATTCCAGCCGGGTGAGCTGCGCCAGGTGCCGAACGCGTGCCGCCTGGTGTCCGCCGCCACCGTGCAGCAGTACCTGCCGGGCACGCCCAAGGTGGCCTCGCCGCTGCCGGTCAACGGGTCGGCCGGGTCCGCCTGCAACTGGACCGTGGACAAGCCGCCGCTGTACCGGCTGATGCAGGTCAGCCTGAACGCGTACGCGCCGAACGGCCTGGCCAGCGGCAACGGCAGCGCCACCAGGGCCGCGACCGACGCCTACGGACTGGCGCTGCAGGATATGCAGGCCCCGCCCAAGAATTCTCCGGCCGCGCGGGCCACGGTCCAGGTCCTGTCCGGGTTCGGCAGCCAGGCGTTCAGCGCGCTGCAGGTGTTCCACGTCGGCGGCGCGGTGACCGACGTGGCCACCGTCGTGGTCCGGTACCGCAACGTGGTCGTGACCGTGACGCTGAACGGGCTCGAGCACTCCAACAAGGGGAACTACGGGCCGGTGTCGAAGCCCCAGCTGGCCGCGGCGGCCATGGCGTTCGCCCGGGCGGCCGAGGCCTCCCTGCACTAGGCGCTCGGTGCCGGGCCAGTTCCACATCGTGTCGGCTGTCCGCCCGCCCACCGCGCCCCGCTGGCCCCACGTTTCACAGCTGCATCCGCGCGCCCGCCAGCGAATGGGGTGAGGGGCACCTTGCCCCCATCTATTGGGGGTGAGGGGCCCCTCACCCCGGACGATCACGCCTACCCGCGCCCTGGCCAATTCCCAGTCAGCACTTCTTTCACTGCGGCACGGTGGCCCACGGCACCAGCATGGCTACATCCACTAGCCGTCCCTGACTGGCGTCTGGCGTGCACGCTGGACTGGCTCGGCCACGCCGCGCGGCTACTAGGCTGGTCGGCGTGCTTGTGGTGGGTTTTGATACCGCGACCCCGGCGGTGAGCGTGGCTTTGCACGACGGGGAGCGAGTCGTTTCCGAGGCGTCGGCTGCCGATGGCCGCCGCCACGGCGAGCTGCTGGCGCCGATGATCGCGAAGGTGCTGGCCGACGCGGGCGCGTCCCGCGCGGACCTCACCGCGGTCGCCGTCGGCGTCGGCCCCGGGCCTTACACGGGGCTTCGGGTCGGCGTGGTGACCGCGCGGGTGATCGGCGCCGTGCTCGGTATCCCCGTGCACGGGGTCTGCTCGCTGGACGTGATCGCCGCCGCCATGCCCCGCGGGCGGGAGTTCCTGGTGGCGACCGACGCACGCCGCAAGGAGGTCTACTGGGCCAGGTACGACGCCGCCGGCGCGCGCCTGGAGGGTCCCCTGGTCGGCAGCGCGGCGTCGATCCCCGGCGCCGCCGGGTCCGTCGTGGCCGGCCGCGGGGGGCAGCTCTACCGGGAGGCGTTCGGCGAGGTCACCGGCCCCGCGTACCCGGACGCCGGGACGCTGTGCGCGCTCGTGGCCGGATCGCGCGACGGGCAGGCCGCCGTGCCCCTGCTGGCCGCGGAGCCGCTCTACCTGAGGCGCCCGGACGCCAGGGAGCCCGGACCGCCCAAGCGGGTGACACAGCCATGAGCCGGGTGACACAGCCATGAGCCGGGTGGCACAGCCATGACCGCCTGTCCGGAGGGCCGGAGCACGGTACGGCTGCGGGAGATGAAGCGGGCCGACATCCCCGCGATCATCTCCCTGGAGCAGGAGCTATTCCCCGAGGACGCGTGGACGCCGGAGATGTTCGCGGCGGAGTTCGCGCAGCCGTCCTCGCGCCGGCTCTACCTGGTGGCCGAGGACGGAAACGCGCTGGTCGGATACGCGGGGATGATGTTCACCGGCGGGTCGCAGGCCGACGTGGTGACGCTGGCGGTATCTCCGGACCGGTGGGGCGAGGGGACCGGTACGGCGCTGCTCCTGGCGCTGGTCGACGAGGCGGACAAACGCGGTTACGAGGAGGTATTGCTCGAGGTGCGGGAGGACAACCCCAGGGCCAGGCGGCTGTACCTGCGCCACGGGTTCACCGAGGCCGGGATCAGGCGCGGTTACTACCAGCCGTCCGGCGTCGACGCCGTGGTCATGCGGAAGGCGCTCCGGTGATGGTTTCCCCCCTGGTCCTGGGCATCGAGACGTCCTGCGACGAGACGGGCATCGGGCTGGTCCGCGGCCACGACCTGCTAGCCGACGCGGTCGCGTCGAGCGTGGACGAGCACGCGCGCTTCGGCGGGGTGGTGCCCGAGGTGGCCAGCCGGGCGCACCTGGAAGCGATGGTCCCGACCTTTGACCGGGCCCTCGCGACCGCGGGCGTCCGGGCGGGCCAGATCGACGCCGTGGCCGTCACCGCGGGGCCGGGGCTGGCCGGGGCGCTGCTCGTCGGGGTGGCCGCGGCCAAGGCGTACGCCTTCGCGCTGGGCAAGCCGCTGTACGGGGTCAATCACCTGGCCGCGCATATCGCCGTCGACCAGCTTGAGCACGGCACGCTGCCGTCGCCCGCGGTCGCCCTGCTGGTCTCCGGCGGGCATTCCTCGCTGCTGCTTGTGCCGGACGTGGCCGAAGAGGTCATCCCGCTCGGGGCCACCATCGACGACGCGGCCGGCGAGGCGTACGACAAGGTGGCGCGGGTCCTCGGCATGCCGTTTCCCGGCGGTCCGCCGATCGACAAGGCGGCCCGCGACGGCGATCCCGCCGCGATCAGCTTCCCCCGGGGCAAGTACCACGATGGCACCCTGGACTTCTCGTTCGCGGGCCTGAAGACCGCGGTGGCCCGCTGGGTCGAGGCGCGGCAGGCCGCAGGCGAACTGGTGCACGCCCCGGACGTGGCCGCTTCCTTCCAGGAGGCGGTGGCCGATGTGCTCACCCGCAAGGCCGTGCAGGCCTGCCGGCGGCACGGCGTCACCGACCTGATCATCGGCGGGGGCGTGGCGGCCAATTCCCGGCTGCGCTCGCTAGCCGCGGAACGCTGCGACGCGGCCGGAATCAAGCTGCGCGTGCCGCGCCCGGGCCTGTGCACCGACAACGGCGCGATGGTCGCGGCCCTGGGCGCGGAGATCGTGTCCCGCGGCCTGGAGCCGTCGCCGCTCGACCTGCCCGCGGACTCTTCCCTCCCCGTCACGGAGGTGGTGGTCCGCTAGCGCCGGGCTAGTCCTTGCCGCCCCGGCGGAACAGGCGCCGGCCGAGCAGGGCGAGCACGGCTGCGATGACGGCCACCGGGACGACCCGCTTGAGCAGCGCGGGCCCCGCCAGCTTGACCAGGTTGATGGAGTCGGCGCTGGCCTGAGCAGGCGGGGCCGACGGCGCCGTCGTCGTCGCCGCGGACGGGACGACGGGCGACGGCTGGGTGCTGCCCGGACCGTCCTGCGGCTGGGCGGCGGCCTGGTCGGCGCTCGCGCCGCCAGTCTCGGTAGCTCCGTCCGCCGCGGCGCCGGCCTCAGCAGCTGCGGCGCCTCCGTCCGCGCCGTCGTCGGTGATCAGCTGGCGCAGGTTCTGGGCGAACTGCTCCACCAGCTTGCCGCCGACTTCGACCATCACGCCGCGGCCGAACTGGGCCAGCGGCCGGTCACGTTCATCGTCGTGTGCATGCTGGCCTTGGTCGCCTCGCCGCCCGGCTCGGGCTCCAGCCTCGCCCGCACGGTCGCCGAGGCGGTGCCCGCGCCGCGGGTCTCCTTGCCGGAGGCCTCGAGCAGGATCACCCTGGCGTCGGGGTCGCGCTCGGTGAACTTCGCGGTCCCGCGGTAGGTCAGCGACACCGGGCCGACCTTGACCTTTATCCGCCCGGTGACCACCTCGCCGTCGAACTCGTCCACGGTGGCGCCGGGCATGCACGGCGCGATCCTCTCCACGTCGAGCAGCACGTCCCAGGCCCGGTCGGGCGGGACGGGGACGGTGAACGAGTGGTCCATCTCCATGGCCATGGTGCGTCACGCTCTCTCTGGCTGGAATCAATCAGTGAATTATGCCCGGTATAGGTCCGCGTCAGCAAAAACGCCTGCCGAGGCCGGCGTGCCCGGCCGCCCCGCGGCTCAGGCGGTGTCCAGCACCCGGAAGCCCTCGGCCAGGCGTCCCCGGGGCAGGCCCGCCTGCTCGGCCACCGTGGTCAGCCGGGTCCTGAGGCGCTCGGTCAGGTCCTCCATGTGCCCGATCTGGCTCTCGTGCGCCCGCAGCGCCGCGATCTTGCGCGGGAAGGTACCGGTCACGTCGACGTAGTGGTTCGGGTCGGGCCCGCCCGCGATCCAGACTTCGCGCACGGTCCAGGCGGCCAGCGACTCGCGCTCGCTCAGTTCGGGGAACGCGAACGGATTCCGCGCGTCCGGGTAGACGGCGTCCAGGGCGGCCGAGCCCACCGCCCGGTGGTCGGGGTGGCCGATCCCGATCCTGACGTAGCTCCGCTCCGGGCTGGGGCAGAGCAACCGGTCCGGCCGGACCTGCCTGATCACCCGGGCCAGGTCGCGGCGCAGGTCCAGGGTGGCCTCCACCCGGCCGTCCGGGTAGCCGAGGAAGCGCACGTCGTTCACGCCGACGCACTTGGCCGCGGCCACCTGCTCGGCCCGGCGCAGGGCCGGCATCTCCTCCCGGGGGAAGTCCTCGTCGAAACCGCCGGCGTCGCCGTCGGTCACCACGCAGTAGACCACCTCGATCCCGGCCTCCGTCCAGCGCGCGACGGTTCCCGCGGCCGCGAAGTCCACGTCGTCGGGGTGGGCGGTGATGGAAAGGATCCGGCTGATCTCCGCGTCATCGAGCACGCCGCCATCCTAGAGGGGGCGCGCGGCCGGGCCGCGACGCCCCCTGGACGGGTTACTCGTCGGGGACCAGGGTCGGGGTGGCCCTGGTCAGGGTCTGCTTCTTGAAGAAGGGCGCGCCCGGCCTGACGTACCGGCAGTAGAGGTAGAAGACCACCCCGACCAGTCCGGCCGCCACCGCGATGACAAAGGCGCCGCCGACCTGCCAGTGCAGGCCCGGCACGGTCCACATCGTGTAGTCGTTCTCGGTCGCCACGTCATAGTCCAGCCATATGCTCCAGCCGCCGAGGAAGTACAGGATCAGGCCGCCGGTCACCGGCAGGATGCCCTGCATGAACAGGTTGCGCGTGCTGCTGGTCAGGTTCTTGCGGTAGTACCAGGCGCAGGCGAAGCCGGTCAGCCCGTAGTAGAACGCGATGTACAGGCCGATCGCGATGACCGCGTCGCCGATCACCCCGATTCCGTTCGATGAGTAGTTCAGCCCCACGTAGACCACGATCGAGATCAACCCCATGACGACCGTGGACACCGTTGGGGTCATGAACCGCGGGTGAACCGTGGCAAACGACTTGGGCAGCGCCTTGTAGGCCGCCATCGACAGGGTGGTCCGCGCGGTGGGCAGGATCGTCGTCTGGGTGGACGCGGCCGCTGAGGACAGCACCATGAGCAGCAGCAGGTGGTAGAAGACCGGGCCGAAGCCGGTCGTGCCGAAGATGGCGCTGCCCTGGACCGAGAGCACGTCGCCCGCGTTAGCGGTGTTGCCCAGGCCGTTGCCCGTGGTCCCGACGCCGGCGAACGCCTGCATCGAGAAGATCACCAGCGCGTAGGTGATCAGCAGGATGAAGGTGGAGAAGATCGCGGCCAGGCCGGGTGTCCTGGTCTTGTCCTTGGTCTCCTCGTTGACCGCGACGGCGGTGTCCCAGCCCCAGTAGATGAACACCATCAGGATGATCCCGCTGGCGAACGCGCTGAAGCTGGAGATGTGGAATGGGTTGAGCCACTGGATGCTCGGGGTTTTGTGACCGGGCGGCGCGGTGCCGGCGCCGACCTTGACCAGGGCGACGATGGACAGCACAAACAGCATCGTGAGCTCGATGCCGAGCAGGATCTTCTGGAAGTTGGCCGACACCTCGATGCCGACGTAGCAGATAGCGGTCATCAGGATGATCCAGATGATGCCGCCGAGCAGCACCCAGCCGCTGGTCGCGTTGCCCCCGATGCCCTTGGCGTTGAACAGCAGGAACACGTACTGGCTCGCGACCTGCGCCAGGCTCGCCATCACCAGTACGTCGGCCGCTACGATAGCCCAGCCGCCCGCCCAGCCGGTCCTCGGCCCGAACGCGCGGGTCGCCCAGGTGAACGTGGTGCCGCAGTCCGGGTCGGCCTTGTTCAGCTCGCTGTAGCCGATCGAGGTCAGCAGCATCGGCACGAAGGCCAGCACGGCCACGGCCGGCGACTGGAGGGCGACCGCGCCCACCACGAACACCAGGGTGGCCGCGATGCTGTACGCGGGCGCGACCGACGCCGTCGCGATGACGGTGGTCGAGATCAGCCCGAGAGCTCCGGATTTGAGGCCCTTGTCAAGCTGCTGTTCCTGCGGCTCTACGGATTGCTCGGCGGTGGCCATGTCTCACCCTCCTGGCTTCGGCCCGGTGCGGCCGGGACCGTCGATACCCGGCAGGCAGTCCGCCGGACGGGCCGGATCTGATGACACGATCTGAGCATCCGGGGCACGACGACGGAATCAGCGCCCACGTTGCTACGGTTCTAGCATGAATTCCGCTTTGCAGCAACGATATCCGTAGTAACGGCTAGATATCACTGCCGGTCTCGTTAGCCGGATCGGGAAAGGTCTAGGATCGGCCCATGCGCATCCTCCTGGTGGGCGCAGGCGGCGTCGGCACCGCGTTCGCCCGCATCGCCGCCCGCCGCCCGTTCGCTGAGCTGGTCATCGCCGACTATGACCTGGGCCGGGCGCAGCGCGCCGCGGCGGCCCGCGACGGGTACGAGGCGGTGCAGCTGGACGCGCGGGACGAGCAGGGCGCGGCCGGCCTGCTCAGGCAGCACCGTTGCGATGTGCTCATGAATGCTACGGATCCCCGCTTCGTGATGCCACTATTCCGTGCCGCGCTCCAGGCGGGCACGCACTACCTGGACATGGCGATGTCGCTGTCCTACCCCCATCCGGACGAGCCGTACCGCCAGACCGGCGTCAAGCTCGGCGACGAGCAGTTCGCGCTGGCGCCTGAGTGGGAGCGGTCAGGGAAGCTGGCCCTGGCCGGGATGGGCGTCGAGCCGGGGCTTTCCGACGTGTTCGCCCGGTACGCCGCCGACGAGCTGTTCCGCGAGATCGCCGAGCTCAGCGTCAGGGACGGGGCCAGCCTCCAGGTGGCCGGGTACGAGTTCGCGCCCACCTTCTCCATCTGGACCACGATCGAAGAGTGCCTGAACCCGCCGGTGATCTGGGAGCGCGGCCGCGGCTGGTTCACCACCGAGCCGTTCAGCGAGCCCGAGGTCTTCACCTTCCCGGCCGGCATCGGCCCGGTGGAGTGCGTGAACGTGGAGCACGAAGAGGTGCTGCTGATGCCGCGCTTCCTCGAGGCGCAGCGGGTCACGTTCAAGTACGGCCTCGGCGCGGAGTTCATCGGCGTGCTGCAGACCCTGCACAAGCTCGGCCTCGACTCTACCGACCCGGTGCGGGTGGGCAGCGCGAGCGTGTCGCCGCGTGACGTGGTGGCGGCGTGCCTGCCCGACCCGGCCGGCCTGGGTGACAAGATGAGCGGCCTGACCTGCGCGGGCACCTGGGTGACCGGCACCGGGACCGACGGCTCGCCGCGCGAGGTCTACCTCTACCACGTGGTCGACAACGCCTGGTCGATGGCCGAATACGGCTCCCAGGCCGTGGTCTGGCAGACGGCCGTGAACCCGGTGGTGGCGCTGGAGCTGATCGACTCGGGCGCCTGGTCCGCAGCCGGCGTGCTGGGCCCCGAGGCGCTGCCTCCACGGCCGTTCCTGGACCTGCTGAACGACTACGGCGCCCCCTGGGCCCGCGAGGAGCGCACCCCCGCCTAGATGTCGGAGAGGATCTGCTGGAGCACCTTGGTGGTGTTCGCTACCGGCTCGGCCTGGAGGCAGAGCTGCTCCATGACCTCGAGATAGCTGTCGACTTCGACCGGCTTGTCCAGGTAGAGCGCGCTGGTCAGCTGCTCGATGTAGACGACGTCCTGCAGGTCGGGCTCGGCGAAGCGGAGGATGCTGAACGGGCCGCCCATGGCCGAGTGCGCACCCGCGCTGAACGAGAGGATCTGCAGCGTCACCGCCGGGTGATCCGCTATCTCGGTGAGATACTCCAGCTGCTCGCGGACGATCTCCCGGCTGCCGACCGGGCGGCGCAGCGCGCCCTCGTCGACCACGACCCACAGCTGCGGCGCGTCGGGCCTGCGGAGGATCTCCTGGCGGCTGGCCCGCAGCTCGCTCCGGCGCGCGATCTCCTCCTCGGATTCCGCCGCGCCCTGGCGGATCAGGGCGCGCGCGTAGGCTTCGGTCTGCAGCAGCCCCGGCACGAACTGGATCTGATAGGTCCTGATGACCGACGCAGCCGCCTCTAGGCCCACATAGGGCTCCAGCCAGGTGGGGAGGACGTCGGAGTAGGCGTGCCACCAACCGGGGGTGTTCGCTTCCCTGGCCAGGTTCAGCAGGGCCGCGCGCTCTTCACTGTCGGTTACGCCATAGAGGGTAAGGAGGTCGCCCACATCGCGCTCCTTGAAGCCGACCCGGCCATGTTCCATCCGGCTGATCTTGGAGTGCGAGCCGCGGATAGCCTCGGCGGCCTGCTCGGCGGTAATTCCCCGTGATTCGCGCAGCCGGTGGAGCTGGCTGCCGAGCACCAGGCGCTGCACGGTCGGACCGCCCGCGCGCGTGCCAAAAATGCTGGGGGGAACATCCCAGGCCGAGTCTTCAGACGAGACCATCGGCTCTCCTCGCATCGTCGCACCCTGACCCTGGCGGGGTGTGGACCAGTCTCCCATGTGATCTCACGCTTACGGAAGGGGGATATGTGACTATTCAAAAGATGTCGGGATCCCTCCGCGTTTCCGCAGGTCGCGCGATATCAGTTTGCCAGGCTTTAACCCTCGAGTCTCCGCTTACCGGGCGTTGGTGCTGTTACTAACGAGTAGGATGGTTTGTTTGGCCGGTTAGGTGGTCGAACTCCCCATCCTTGGCTCCTGCCAGGAATGCGGTGATCTCCGCTTGAGTGTAGAGCAAGACGGGGCCCGCCGGGAAACGGGAGTTGCGCATCGCGATCTCACCGGTCGGCAGCCCGGCCAGCTCGACGCACTCCCCGTTCGGGTTGCTGTGCCAGCTCTTCTGCCAGCAGACCTCCCCGAGTTCCGCGGCGAGCATGCCGTTGTAGGTAATGACCATGTTTATCCCCTTTCGACAGGTTAACGCGCGTCAGGCCCCTTGAGTTCACTCGCTGTAATCTCCAGTTAGCAACTGGTGAGTAAGTTGCCTAATGCGTTCTGCCTGTCTGCCGGCCCCCTATGCGTCTATACGGAGACCTGTGCACAAAGCGAATGAACGTGCATCTGGTCTTGCATTTGCACAATATATCAGGCAACATGTCTTCAAGCACGCAGTTAACACCGTGACGGGCAAGGATTTTCGTGCCCAATGACATGCAGGAAGCTGTTGCGTTGGCCCATCTCAGTGTCGCTACAGGTAGCGGGGATGACGATGAGGAAGTCAGCATCCCCTGGCCTACGGTCAGTGACGGCATGCCGCGGCTGCTGCCTGTGCCCTCGGCGTGGTGGGAGACCCCGGCGGTCACCACCCGCGCGCTGAGTGCCCGGCCGGAGGAAGCAAGGACCGCCCGCCGGTTCGTCCGCGAGATGCTGACCTGCTGGGGCCTGGAGGCGCTGGCGGACGACGCCGAGATGATCGTCGACGAGCTAGTCGTCAACGCCGTCCTGCACGGGACGCGGGCGGGCCTGACCCGGCCCAGCCAGGGGACGGGCCTGACCGTGCTGCGGCTGTGCATTCTCAGGCGGGCCGGCGAGGTCATGCTGGCGGTGGTGGATCCGGGCAACGAGACGCCCATGCCGAGGCAGCCCGACTGGGGCGGCGAGAGCGGGCGCGGCCTGCAGATCGTGGGCGCGCTGAGTCACGTATGGGGCTGGAGTCCCATCGCCGGGCACGGCAAGGCGGTCTGGGCCGTGCTCAGGGACCCCTGAACCCCGCGCGCCCCTGAACTCCGCGCCCGGCGAAACCTAGGCGATCCCCGAGAGCGGCTCCTCGGACGCGGTAACAAGGACGTGCTCGACCAGGGCGATGAGGACATCCTTGGCCGATTCCTTGCTGCGGGCGTCGCACAGCACGATCGGCATCTCGGGCTCGAGGTCCAGGGCCATCCTGACGTCTTCCGTGTCGTACCTGCGCGCACCGTCGAAGCAGTTGAGCGCGATGATGAACGGTATCGCCCTGCGCTCGAAGTAGTCGATGGCGGGGAAGCTGTCGGCCAGCCGCCGGGTATCGGCGAGGACCACCGCGCCGAGCGCCCCGATGGCGAGTTCGTCCCACATGAACCAGAACCGCTGCTGGCCCGGCGTGCCGAAGAGATAGAGCACCAGATCGCTGCGCAAGCTGATCCGGCCGAAGTCCATCGCGACCGTCGTGGTGGTCTTCCCCTCCACCCCGGCCGTGCTGTCCGTGCGCAGGCTGCCCTCGGTGAGCGGCTCCTCGGTACGCAGCGGCCTGATCTCGCTCACGGCGCCGACAAGCGTGGTCTTGCCCACGCCGAAGCCCCCGGCCAGCAGGATCTTGATGGCGCGATGCTGGCCAGGGCTCCTTGGGTTCCCGCCGGCGGGATCAGAGACCCCGTAGTCCATTGAGGACCTCCCTGAGAGTGTGCTTGTCTATCCGCTCGGCCATCACGACCGGCGTGCGGATCATGACCAGGCCGAGCTCCCGCAGGTCGGCCAGGATGATCCGGACGACGCCGAGCGGGAGATCGACGTCCGAGGCGATATCCGCCACGGTGGTCGGCGCGCGGGCCAGCTGAAGGACGCTCACGTGCTCGGGGGCCAGCGAGCCGGGATCGGTGATCGCGGCCTGCGTGGCCATGACGGTCGCCACCAGGTCGAACGATTCCCCGGCGTGCCTGGTCCGGCCCTGGGTCAGGGCATAGGGCCGGACTACGGGTCCGGCCTCGGCGTCGAGCCACCGTTCATCGTTGGACGGCATGGCTTCCTAGCCCCAGCCGCTCAGCGCGGACGCGCGCGTGTTGACCCGGATGTGCTCACCGGTCCGGCGGACCAGGATGGCCATCTCGTAGGCCACCAGGCCGAGGTCGGCGGCCTGCTCGGCGATGACGGCCAGGCAGGTGCCGCTGCCCGCGGCCGAGGTCAGCAGGAATCCCGACTCCATCTCGATGATCGTCTGCCGGACCCCGCCGCCGTTGCCGAAGTGCCGTTCGGCGCCGCGCGCTAGCGACTGGAATCCCGCTGCCAGCGCGGCCAGGTGCTCGGCGTCGTCGCGGCCCAGCGTCTGCGACGCGCCGAGCGCCATCCCGTCCTGAGACAGGATGACCGCCTTGGTCACGTGGCCGACCCGGCGCACGAGGTCGTCGAGCAGCCAGTCGAGCTGGCCGACCCGCCCGGCCGCGCCGGCGTCATGATCCATCGGAGTCCCCACGTGTGTCCTCATTCGCGGTTGAGTTACGGGCGTCGCCGCGGGGGGCCGGGTCCGGCCCGGCTCCGGCGGGCGAGCCAGGGCCCGCGCCCTGCGGCTCGCTCGCGGCCTCGGCCATCCGCCGCGACCGGCCTTCCTGCCAGCCGCGCTGCAGCGCCGACATGGTCTGCCGGATCTCGGCCGGGCTTGGGCCCGCAGAGCCCGCAGAGCCCCCAGACCCGGGCGATCCGGCCGGGCCGGGGGCACCGCCGGGCGGCCCGCTGCTGGCCAGCGTCGTCCGCCGCGGCGGCGGGGTTTCCCTGAGCTGGGGGGCCAGGCTGGCCTGCTTGACGCGGCGCGGCAGGCCCTTGAAGTCGCCGTCGGCCCCCGGCTCGGCGGGAGACGATCCAGCAGGCCCGTTCGGCGTCCCTGACCCAGCCGAACCCGGCACGGCGGGAAGCGGCCCTGTCTCCCGGGAGATCTCCCACGGCGGCCCGGTGACCTGGTCAGGGCGCGGTGAGGCCACCGGCGTCATCGGGGTAGTCGGCCCAGCCGGGCCACCCGCTCCCGGCGTGGCGCGCCCGCCTGCTGCACCCGGTGTGTTGTGCAGCGTCCAGCCGGGGAACGGCGCGGGCTGGTCGGGATACGGCGCGCCGCCAGCGGGGAAGGGCGCCGAGCCCGGGCCCGCGAACGGCGACGAGCCGACCGCGGGATACGGCGATGCGCTGTAGGCCCCGTTGCCCGCGGGAGGCGCGCCGGGCCCGGCGTCGGCCGGCCCGGGCGTCTCGCCCGGGTCCTGCGGCTGCTGCCGCGGCGTGAACACGTCGAAGGAGGACGACGGGACGCCGAACGGCGTCATGCCGCCGTTGTTCGGCAGCTGGCCGGCCCCGGCCGGCGTCCCCGGCTGGTCGTGATGCCGCCTCGGCAGGTCGTCAGGCCCGTGGCCCGCCGCACCGTTCGCCGCACCGTTCGCCGCGCCGAGTGCGGGCGTGGCGTGCGTGCCGCGTTCCGGCCGTTCCGGGACGACTCCCTGGGAGCGGCGCAGCGGCCCGGAGATGCGGACCCCGGGCGCCTGGCCGAGCCCGGGCATCGCGCCGATTTCGGTGAACCCGGCGGGCCCCTGCCCGCCTAGCTCGGCCGGAGATGCCGCGGTAGCCGGGACCGCGTGGTTGCCATTGGTGGTGAGCTGAGTCATGGCGGGCTCGCCGGGCAGTCCGGCCCGGAACGCCTCCTCGGTCACCACCAGGTGCCGCGGTATCAGCACGATGGCGGCCGTGCCACCGTAGGGCGAGGCCCTCAGCGTGACCCGGATCCCGTGCCGCTTGGCCAGCTGGCTGACCACGAACAGGCCGAGTTGCTCGCTGTCGGACGGGTTGAATTCCGGCGGGTTGGCCAGCCGCTCGTTCAGCTCGGTCAGCCGCGACGGGCTCATGCCGAGCCCGCGGTCCTCGACCTCGATCGCGAACCCGTTGGCGACCGTGTCTCCGGAAACCCGCACCGAGGTATAAGGCGGCGACAGCGTGGTGCCGTTCTCGATCAGCTCGGCCAGCAGGTGGATGACGTCCGCGACGGCCGAACCGGTCAGCGCGGCCTGGCTCCTGGTCGCGACCGACACCCGCGCGTAGTCCTCGACCTCGGCGATGGCGCCGCGCATGACGTCGACCATCCGCACCGGCGAGCTCCAGCCCCGGCCCGGCGGCGCGCCAGCCAGGATGACCAGGCCTTCCGCGTGACGGCGCATGCGCGTCGTCAGGTGATCGAGGCGGAACAGGTCGTCCAGCGCCTCCGGGTCGGTGGCGCGCCGCTCCATCTGGTCCAGCAGGGTGAGCTGGCGGTGCAGCAGCGACTGGCTGCGCCGGGCCAGGCTGCGGAACACGTCGTTGAGGCCCTGCCGCAGCCGCGCCTCTTCCACCGCGGCCCGGATGGCGGTCTGCCGGACCAGGTCGAACGCCTGGCCCACCCGGCCGATCTCGTCGCGGCCGATCCGCAGCGCCGGCGCCTCGGCGTTCACGTCGACGTTCTCGCCGCGCCTGAGCCTGCCGACCACGTCCGGCAGCTGGTCCTCGGCGAGCTGGAGGGCGTTGCGCTCCAGGCCGCCCAGGCGGCGGATGATGCTGCGCGCGACCAGGATGGTCACCGTAATGGTAAGGAGCAGCCCGATCAGGCCGATGCCGGCGGTGACAGCGACCCTCGTCCACGCCGACCGGCTCACCGTGTGGTCGTAGTCCAGCTGGGCCTGGGCCACGTTGACGCCGCCGACGAAGTACTGCTTGAGCAGCCCGTCGGCCAGCCCCTGCCACTGCTGCAGGGTGAGCGCCTGCCCGGTCGGCGGCGAGCCGGCCGGGATCCTGGTGGGCGGCGTGCCCGCCGACACCGCCCCCTCGATCTGGGTCAGCTGGCCCTGCTGGTTGTTGTTGATCTGCTTGTTGAAGACGACCAGGTTGGCCTGGTTGAACACGGACTCGGCGTCCAGGATGTCGCCCTGCCGGGTGGCGGCCATCACGGCGAAGGCGGCCCGGTCGGCCTGGGTCATCCGCTGCCCGGCCATCATCCCGGACAGCAGGGCGTACTCCTGGGACAGCGCCTCCCTGGCGGACACCGTCGCGATCAGCCCGAGGGCCTGCCCGGCCGCGACGGCGTTGGTCAGGCTGTTCGCCTCGGCCAGGAACAGCCGGGGCTCGTTCAGGATGACCCCGTTGTACCCGCCGAGCGCCACCAGCGGGGTGAAGGCGCGGTTCGTCACGCCGCCGCGGATCTGCGGCAGCTGGCTCAGCCCCCCGACGATCGCCTTGATGGCGTCCGCCTCGGCGGCGTCCTGGCTGCTCTTGGTGCCCGGTGAGTTCATCGCCGCGACGAACTTGGGCTGCCCGGCCTGGGTCGCTTTCACCGCCGCGGCGTAGGCCGCCTGGTTCTCCGGCGTGGGCTGGAACAGGTAGATCACCGCGGCGGCCCGCTCGTTCTGGAGCAGGTTGATGAACTCCGCCGTCGGCAGCGAGGTCGCGTTGATCAGGTTGGGCGCCCGGTCCAGGTTGATGGCGTTGTTGACCGTGGTGCTGGCCACGTAGGCGAGCAGCCCGACCATGGCGATGAGCGGGATCGCCACCAGAAAATATATTCGGAGCCTTATGGATCGACCACGCGATCCCATGGCACCCCCACTATTCAGAGGCGTGGACGCGAGCTGCTCCCCGTCGCACCCAACTAACGGTCAAGACGGCCAGAATAGCCCATAACAGGCATCGTCCGGTGCCAAAAGAAGATATATCCGTTGATAGCCCTCGTGCGTCGTCATAAGCGCCAATTTCTACGCGTTATCGCAGGTAGTGAAGGATGGCTACTCCCGGTGCCGCGGACGCGGCGCTTCGCGTTCAGAGCTTTTGTCGGCACGACCGCCTACGCTATGGAGGTGGCCGCCCTCGCGATAGATGCCCTCCTCGACGGACTCAATCCGGAGCAGCGTGCTGCCGTGGTGCACGAGGGCGGTCCGCTGCTCATCGTGGCCGGCGCGGGCTCGGGGAAGACCCGGGTGCTCACCCACCGGATCGCGTACCTGCTCGCCGCGCGCGACGTCGCGCCGCACGAGATCCTGGCCATCACCTTCACCAACAAGGCGGCCGGCGAGATGGCCGCCCGCGTCGCCGCGCTGGTCGGCCCGCGCTCCCGGTCCATGTGGGTCATGACGTTTCACTCGGCCTGCGTGCGCATCCTGCGCCGGGAGGCCCGGCGGTTCGGCTATCCCTCCTCGTTCTCCATCTACGACCAGGCCGACTCCCAGCGCCTGATGGCACTCACCTGCCGTGAGCTCGAGCTCGACGCCAAGGTATTCCCGCCGAAGGCGATGGCCGCGCAGGTGTCGAACCTGAAGAACGAGCTGATCGACTACGAGACGTTCGCCTCCCGCGCGCAGACCGCGCGGGACAAGGCCCTGGCCGAGGCCTACGGCGAGTACCAGCGCCGCCTGGTCGCGGCGGGCGCGATGGACTTCGACGACCTGATCATGGTCACGGTCAACCTCTTCCAGGCCCTGCCCGAGGTGGCCGGGGAATACCGCCGCCGGTTCAGGCACGTGCTGGTGGACGAGTACCAGGACACCAACCACGCACAGTACGTCCTGGTCAGGGAACTGGTCTCTGGTGGTTCCCCGCTCTTTTCCTCCCGAACGGGCGGGTCGGACGCTTCCGCCGACCCTCTCCCGCCTTCCGCTGTGCCAGCCCGGGGGGACGACCCCCCGGGACCCCCCGAACTCTGCGTGGTCGGCGACGCGGACCAGTCCATCTATGCCTTCCGCGGCGCCACCATCCGCAACATCGAGGAGTTCGAGCAGGACTACCCGGACGCGAAGGTCATCCTGCTCGAGCAGAACTACCGCTCCACCCAGAACATCCTGGCCGCGGCCAACGCGGTGGTCTCGGTGAACCAGGGCCGCAAGCCCAAGAACCTGTGGTCCGACCAGGGCGCTGGGCCGCCGATCACCGGCTACGTGGCCGACAGCGAGCACGACGAGGCCGCGTTCGTGGCCGAGGAGGTGGACCGGCTCACCGATGCGGGCCAGGCCACGCCGGGCCAGGTGGCGGTGTTCTACCGGACCAACGCCCAGTCCCGTGTCTTCGAGGAAGTGTTCATCCGGGTCGGGCTGCCCTACCGGGTGGTCGGCGGGGTGCGCTTCTACGAGCGGCGTGAGGTCCGCGACCTGCTCGCCTACCTGCGGCTGATCGCCAACCCGGCGGATGAGGTGTCGCTGCGCCGGGTGCTGAACGTCCCCAAGCGCGGCATCGGCGACCGGGCGGAGGAGTACGTGGCCGCGTTCGCGCAGCGGGAGCGGAGCACGTTCGCCGAGGCGCTGGCCCGCCCGGCCGACGTGCCGGGCCTGGCGGCCAGGTCGGCCCGCGCGATCGAGGGGTTCAACACGCTCATCACGGGACTGCGGGAGCTGTCGGAGACTGTGCCGGTCGCCGACCTCACCGAGGCCGTGCTCGACCGCACCGGGTACATCGAGGCGCTGGAGCAGTCCTCCGACCTGCAGGACGCCAGCCGGATCGAGAACCTGGAAGAGCTGGTGTCGGTGGCGCGCGAGTACGACGGTATCCACGAGGACGGCACCCTGGCCGACTTCCTCGAGCAGGTGTCGCTGGTCGCCGACGCCGACGACATCCCCGAGGGGGAGGAGCACGGCGGCCTGGTCACGATGATGACCCTGCACACGGCCAAGGGCCTGGAGTTCCCCGTGGTGTTCCTTACCGGGATGGAAGAAGAGGTGTTCCCGCATCAGCGCTCGCTGAACAACGCGAAGGAACTGGAAGAGGAGCGCCGGCTGGCCTACGTCGGCATCACCCGCGCCGAGCAGCGCCTCTACCTGACCCGGGCGCTGGCGAGGAACTGGTGGGGCCGCCCGTCCTTCCACAAGCAGTCCAGGTTCCTCACCGAGATCCCGGCCGGCCTGATCGAGTGGCGACGCGACGCGACGGCCGCCCAGTCGTCGGTCATGCCCGCCCAGGAGCGGATGGCCCAGCGGCCGGGTACCCGGTCACCGGGAAATCGCCAGGTGCCCGCGCTGTCGCCGGGGGACATGGTGACCCACGACAAGTTCGGCCTGGGCACGGTGGTGTCGACGGACGGCTACGGCGACCAGGCCGAGGCGAAGATCGACTTCGGCGCCGACTACGGCGTCAAGCACCTGGTGCTCCGCTACGCCCCGCTGGAGAAGTTGTAGGGCCCGGTTCCTGACCGCGGCCCCGGACGCCGGCCGCCACCGCGCGGGTCCGCATCATCCCAGGCCCCCTGGTGCCTGGGACGCTCCTGTGCCCTTCCGTCCGGCTGTGCCCGCATACCCCGCCGTGCCGCCTGATACCCGGATTCGGCCATAGCTGGCGTCCTGCGGCGGCGCCAGAGGTACCAGCGGACGCCGGTGATCGTCACGGCCAGCACGGTGGCGAGGGCCATCGCGAAGAAGCCGTCGGCGACCCACTGCGCCGCGCCGAGGGCCAGCGCCGTCTTGGATGTTCCGGTGGACCGGTCGAACACGATCCCGCTTATCAGCGCGCCCACCAGGTACGACAGCACCGGGACGGGGAAGATCATCCGGCCGGCCCTGGGCCGCACGGCCAGCGCCGCGACCACCGTCCCGGCCTCCACGAAGAGCCCGAGCAGGAAACCGGGCGAGCTCTTGGTGACCATGGTGGCGATGGTGCCGACGGCCGCGCTGGCGACGATGATGCAGACCCCGAGGCCGCCCTGCAGGGCACCCCACCGGCCTGGGGCTGGCGACCGCCGGGGGTTCCGCCGCCCGCGGCCCTCGCGCGGCCCGCTCGCGTCCCGGCCCGAACCCTCCCGTCCCTCCCACGCCACGTCGCGCGGGCCCGCAGCCTGCCGCGTCCTGGCCGGCTGAGTCTCCCCGGGCTGGGCGGGCATCCGCCGGGTGGGAGGCCCGTCACCCACGCGGCGCTCGCCGCCGCCCCGTCCGCCAGGCCCGCCCGCGCCGCGCCCGCCGGGGCCCCGGCCGTCCAGGCCGGGGTCACGCCCTCGCGGACCGGAGTCCCGCGGATCGGCCACGCCACGGCCAGCCTCAGGCCGGGGCGCCCGGGCGCCCGCCGCGGGCGGTCGCGGCGCAGTGCCGCCCCCGCCCGGGGGAACGGTCCCGCCGCGCCCTCCGGGGGGGAAGGTCCCGCCGCGCCCTCCCGGGGGTACGGTCCCGCCGCGCCCTCCGGGGGGGAAGGTCCCGCCGCGCCCTCCCGGGGGTACGGTCCCGCCGCGCCCTCCGGGGGGGATGGTCCCGCCGCGCCCTCCCGGGGCAGCGGGCGGCGGCCCGGGTGCGCGGCCGCGCGGCCCGGCTCCAGGCTCGCCGTCATACGGCCTGTCCGGGCGTGTTTCGCGCCGTGGTGGGTCGCTCATATGTGCTTCGGATGTTAGCCGTTGCGGCCTGGTAACGGGAACGTGAAGGTAGGCTTCGACGGACGGTAACGATCCCGAGCTGCGACTGCTGAGGACAGATGCCATGGTTAGGCCGGGCTCTCCGCCCCCGTTGTGGGGGGTCGCCGGTAAGGCCGGATATGCCCTGAGCTGCGTGGCCGCGGCACTGGTCCTCGCGGTGAGCGGTTTTTCCTATTTTGTCGTGCGCGACGTGAGCAGCATCGGCGGCTCGCACGCGATCAACAGCGGCCCGTCCATCGGTGCGCAGAACATCCTGCTGATGGGACTCGAGAGCCGGACCGACTGGAACGGCAACGTGCTGCCGAACGACATCCTGAACGCGCTGCACGCCGGGAGCAGGCAGGGCGTCCTGTACCAGGGCGTCGGCGGGAACGCGACGAACACGCTGATCTTGATCCACATCCCGGCCGGCGGCAAGAAGGCGATCGGCTTCTCGATCCCGCGCGACGACTGGGTCACCTTCCCCGAGACCTACGACGGGCAGACCCAGGGCAAGATCGACCAGGCCTACGGAGACGCCCTCGCCGAGAAGGAATCCCAGGTCAGGCAGCAGAACCCGGGCATGAGCCAGAGCCAGGTGGCGTTCCAGGGCAACGAGGCGGGACGCGCGGCCACGGTAGCCACGGTGGAGTCCTTCACCGGGGTGCAAATCGACCACTTCGCTGAGGTCAACCTGGACGGGTTCTACGAGCTGGCCAAGGTACTCGGCGGCGTGCAGGTCTGCCTCAAGCAGCCGGTCCCGCTCGACACCTACTCGGGCTTCTACGCCAAGAAGGCCGGCTACCAGCATCTGAACGCCAAGATGGCGCTGGCGTTCGTCCGTCAGCGGCACGGCCTGCTCAACGGCGACCTCGACCGTACCCATCGCCAGCAGGCCTTCCTCAACTCGGTCATGCAGCAGCTGCGCACCGAGGGCGTGCTCGGCGACCTGGCCAAGATCAACTCGCTGCTGTCGGTGGCCAAGCAGTACGTGATCACCGACTCCGGCTGGAACCTGCTCGACTTCGCCACCCAGATGCGCAGCCTGACCAGCGGCAACCTGAGCTTCAACACGCTGCCGATCGAGAACTACATCACCATCGCCGGCCAGGACGCCAACCAGGTCAACCTGCCCTATATCCAGCAGCTCGTACACCAGACCTTCTACCCGGCCCCCAGCGCCTCCGGTTCGTCCCGGCCGAAGCCCAAGGCCACGGTCACCATCAGCCCGGCCGAGGCCGCCGCGACCACCGTCGACGTGTTCAACGGAGGCAGCACCCAGGGGCTCGCCGGGCAGGTCTCGGCCGCCCTGGTCAAGGACGGGTTCAAGGCGGGGCAGGTCTCGAACATCACCACGCTGACCGCGACCCAGGTGCTCTACGGCACCGGCGCGGCCAACAGCGGCGCCAAGATCGCCTCGCTGTTCGGCGTGACCGCGACGGCGAGCGCCACGGTGGCGCCCGGGCACGTCCAGGTGAACCTGGGCCCGAAAGCCAGCGTCCCCGGCGCCACGCCTTCGGCCTCGAACTCCGCGACGGCGCTGCCCACCACGGGCGCGCAGGGCGGCGCGGTCATCGCCAGGAACGGCATCCCCTGCGTCGACTAGCCTGCCCGCGCACGCCAGGCGGCCGGCCCCGCGGTCCGGGCGGCCACGCCCACTAGAGCCCCCGCCAATCCTCGGCCGCTCCCCCCAGTCCCAGCCCCCGCTGCCATCACACCAGCACCAGCACCCCGCACTGCCGACCGCAACGATGTGACAGTGATGCGGTCAGCGCGTCCTAAATAACCCGTCGCTTCGGGATTTCTGGCGCGCTGATGCGCTAACCGCTGGGTCGATGTGCCGCTGGTCCGCATAGAACCGGACCACCGGCACTTTGACCCAGAACCGCCGCCGTTCTCCAGCACCATCGCGGTAGCCGCTTCGACCCTGGCGGCGGCGGCGTTGTTCAACCCGTTGCGGCGGCGGGTGCAGCGATCGGTGGACCGCCGGTTCAACCGGGCCCGCTACGACGCCGACCAGACCGTGGCCGCGTTCGCGGCCCGGCTGAAGGACGAGGTGGACCTGGACTCGATCCGAGCTGACCTAGCCGGAGTCGTCCAGCGGGCTCTGGAACCAGTCCACATATCGGTATCGGTCAGGCGACGCGCCTGAGGAAGGCTGCCGCCGCGGAGGACAGCGCCCCTGGCGCGTCGCGATGGACCGGGTTTGTCATGGCGGGCTCCTCCCTGTCCGGCGTCGGGTGTGGCCGTTACCTTCGGCGTCATGTCACAGCTGCATTGTCGCCTCGATGGTGAGCCGTCAGGCAGGGCGGATGTCGGCAGAGTTGGCGTGTTCCCTCTATCGGGGGCAGGGGGCCCCTCACCCCGAACGTCCGCTCCTGCCGGCGCCCCGACGAGAGCCTTAATGCGTGGCAGACAGCCCGCCCGTTCGGCGGGAAAATGGACCGTCACGCCCCGCGGCGGCCTGCCTGGGCCCGTCCGTCCCCCGCCAGCCCTGCACAGCTCGCCGTAACAGCGCGGTTACCTGCCACGATCCAAAGGACACGCTCTAGCCGGCTCCCGCGACGTTCCGGCTACGCTTACCGTCATGGGCAAGATCCGGGTGATCGTCGCGAAGGCCGGGCTCGACGGCCACGACCGCGGAGCGAAGGTCGTGGCCCGCGCGCTGCGCGACGCCGGCGTGGAGGTCATCTACACCGGGCTGCACCAGACGCCGGAGCAGATCGTGGCGGCCGCCATCCAGGAGGATGTGGACGCGGTCGGTCTCTCCATTCTCTCCGGCGCACACATGACGCTCTTCAGCCGGGTGATCGAGCTGCTCAAGCAGCGGGACGCCGCCGACATCGTGGTGTTCGGCGGCGGCATCATCCCGGCCGGGGACATCGAGGAACTGTCCCGGATGGGGGTGGCCAGGATCTTCACCCCCGGCGCGTCCACGACCGAGATCGTCGCCTGGGTCCGGGAGAGGTTCGGCCACGAGGTGACCCAGAACCAGGCCTAGAGTCGGCTGAGAGTCAGCTCACACCTGGCCTACTGGCGGGCCATGTGCACGCGCAGTTCGGCCTCAGGGTCGTCGATCAGCTTTCCGCTGACATCTACGGTCACGCTGTGGATGGTGCCGGTGAACTTGAACGGGCTGGAGTAGTCGTCGGTGATCGCGGAGCCGGGGTTGGCGCCGCAGGTGAGCGCGCCGGGATTGAGCACGAACGGGTTGGTGACGGGCGCTTCCGCGTTCCCGGTGAGGGTGCCGTCTATGTAGAGCTTGAGCTTGCCGGGCGCGCCCTTGCCGTGCGCCATGTCTAGCTGTCCGGTCGGTTCGAACTCGAACCTGAGCGCGTGCTTGCCCGGCGTCAGCACCGCGTCGGATTCCACTCCGTATACGGCCCGGCCGACGTAGTTGTGGACGTAGCGGAGCTTGCCGTCCTTGACGAACAACGAGTATCCGCCGGCGGACGTGCCCTGGGACAGCAGCACCCCCTCGGCGCCTTCGGCGGGGATCTCGACGTCCGCGGTGATGCTGTGCGGGCGGTTCAGGACCCTGGGTGCGGCGAAGAACGGGATCGATTGCGTGCCGGGCCGGTAGGTGTAGCTGTCGCGGGGCAGCGCGACGAGCGGCTTCTCGGCCACCATCCGGGCGAGGCCGCTGCCGTCGACCGGCATCACGCCGTACTTGCCGGCTTCCACGTACCACGTCCCGATCATCGCGATCAGCCGGTCGCGGTTGCTGGCGGCCACGTTGTGGTTCTCGGCGAAATCCTCCGCCACGTGGTAGAGCTCCCAGCCGTTGGCGTCCAGCTCAGAGAGCGTCTGGGCCGAGATCGGCTGGCCGAAGGGCATGCCCGCCTCGGTGAACGACGGGCCGGGCCAGGGGCAGACGGCCCGCCAGCCGTCGTAGTAGATCGCCCGGTGACCCAGCATCTCGAAGTACTGCGTGTGATGGCTGGTCTCGGCCGCGGCGTCGTGCAGTGTGCGGGCGAAGCTGACCCCGTGCAGGGGTGACTGGGTGACGCCGCGGATCGCCTGCGGCGGCTTGATGTCCAGCAGCTCCAGGACCGTGGGCACCATGTCGATGATGTGCGCGTACTGGGTGCGGACCTCGCCCCTGGCCGTGATCCGCTGCGGCCAGGAGACGATGAACGGATCGCTGGCGCCGCCTCGGTAGGTCTCCCGCTTCCACCGGCGGAACGGCGTGTTCCCGGCCCACGTCCAGCCCCACGGGTAGTGGTTGAAGTGCTTGGGGCCGCCGATCTCGTCGATCAGCTTGAGGCTTTCCTCCAGCGGCTCCTGGGCGTTGTTGAAGAACTGCGCCTCGTTGGTGGTCCCGGTGGGGCCGCCCTCGGCACTGGCGCCGTTGTCGGAGATGACCATGACCAGGGTGTTGTCCAGCTCACCCTGCTGGCGCAGGAACTCGACCAGCCGCCCGACCTGATGATCGGTGTGGGACAGGAAACCGGCGAACACCTCCATGAACCGGCTGTACAGGCGCCGCGCTTCCGGCGGCAGCGACCCCCAGTCGGGCACGTCCGGATCGTGCCGCGACAGCTCGGCGTCCGCGGGAACGATGCCGAGTTCCTTCTGCCGGGCGAACACCTTCTCCCGGTAGGCGTCCCAGCCCTCGTCAAACTTGCCCGCGTACCGGTCCGCCCATTCCTTCGGCGCGTGGTGCGGCGCGTGCGTGGCGCCGAAGCACAGATGCAGGTAGAACGGCTTGGCCGGGTCGACCTGCTTGACGTCGGAAATGAACTCGATCGCCTTGTCGACCAGGTCCTCGCTGAGGTGGTAACCCTCCTCGGGCGTGCGCGGCGGCTCCACCTGGTGGTTGTCGTACACCAGGTCCGGATACCACTGGCTGGTGTCACCGCCCAGGAACCCGTAGTAACGCTGGAAGCCGCGCCCGAGCGGCCACCGGTCGAACGGGCCCGCGCCCGTCTCCTGGTTGCTCGGCGTTAGGTGATACTTCCCGACCATGAACGTGCTGTAGCCGTGCTCGAGGAGCATCTCAGAGAGAAAGCCGTTCTCGAACGGGATCACCCCGTTGTACCCGGGATAGCCGCTCGCCAGCTCGGTGATGCAGGCCATCGCGTTGCTGTGATGGTTGCGGCCGGTGAGGATGCATGAACGGCTCGGCGAACACAACGCCGTCGTGTGCATGTTGCTGTACCGCAGGCCGTTCGCGGCGAGCGCGTCGAAACTGGGCGTCTCGATCGGGCTGCCGTAACAGCCCAGCTGGCCGAACCCCGTGTCGTCCAGCACGATGAACAGCACATTAGGCGCACCCTCGCGAGCGCGCACCGGGGCCGGCCACGCCGGGGTGGACTCATCGGCGGTCCGCCCGATCACACCCGGGAACGCCGCCCCCTGCTCATACTCGACAATGGCCATCCGGACGCCTCCCTTTGCTCGCCATTAGCCGCCGCTAGCCAATATTCTGCGGCGCCACAGCGGGGCCGGAATCACCCCGGGCGGATGACGTCGGCTCCGATCGCGCCGCCACGGCCGAAGCCAGGCCCGCCGGCGGCCCAGCGCAGGTCAGGTGCATAACGGCCCGAGCCAGGGACTGGCTGGCCGCCGTCCAGGCGGGTCGGGTCCGCGACGGTCGCTGGCGCTGCGGCGGGTACCCGGCGGATGAGCCTGCGCTCGGGTAGCACAACAGCCGCGTGGCCCAGCCGCGCCCCGGCCAAAGCGACCGCTACCGGCGCCATCCGGATCACGGTCAGGCTGAGCACGGCATACAGCGCGATCTGCCAGGTCAGGTCCTGCAGTGCCGCCGCGACCGCGCCCGCCACCGCGACGAGCACGAACGGCGTGGCGATCCCGTCGTTGAGCCCGCTCTCGACGTTGAGCAGCCGCCGGATCCGGGCCGGAACCGCCTCTCAGCTCCCGCAGCCCCACCCGGGAGGCGTCAGAGAACAGCACCAGCACCAACGTCGCCTCCGCCAGCCCCTTGACCAGCTCAGGTGCCGGGACGACGTCCAGCACCGCCAGCGGCCCGTGGGTCAGCAGCACGCCAGCCAGGACGAAGATGATCGGCGCGGTCACGTCGAACCGCTCCAGCCGCGCCGACAGGGTCCCCCACGCGAACACCAGCGCCGCCACGAGCGCCAGATCCGACTCGCTCATCGCCTTACCCGGCGCGCAGCACGATGAGCTGCACGGGCCCAATCGTCATGTTTCTTTTCCCGTTCACCGGCCTGTGCCGGCAGCATCTCGCCGGATGGCCGGTGGCGGAATCTTCTTGAGGGGTGACCGCGGAAATCGTACGGGCAGTTGTTACTATCACGCGGTCGTTTCGGTGGTGCCGACGGGGGCGCTCGGGCCGGCTACGAGGATATCGATGCTTATGGCCAGGATCCAGGCCGGGAACAGCAGTTCTACCCACTGTGAGATACCGACGCCGACGAGCAGCACCAGCGCGGTCGCGAGCCCGGCAAAGGTGAGCCATCTGGACACGATCCTGGTGCGGCGGGCGATGGTCACCGTGGTGAGCGTGAACACTGCCGCCATCCGCATCGAGTAGACGTTCAGCAGGAGCGAGGTGACGTTGCGGCCCAGCGCCAGGGTGTCCGCACCCGGCGGGGCGGATGAGGACATGCCCGCGATGATCCCGCCGGCGACCGCCGCGGCCACGAACATCATGGCGACGAACAACAGGCCGCTGCCCAGGAACACGGTCGCGAAGAAGCGATCCTCGTGCGCTCCGATCCGGTCCCTGATCACTCCGATGAACCACAGGAAGGCGATTCCGGCGAACGGGATGAGGTTCAGCCCGATCGCCACGGCGGTTCTTTTTCCCGAATCGGTCAGCCATGTGCCGGCGACGGCAGGCGTAGCCGGGACAGACACCCTGAGCAGGGCAAGTGATGTGATCAGGAGCGCTGAAAAGGCGATGCCGGCGACCGCGGCCGCCCGGGGCGTCCTCAGGGCGCTCCTAGCAGCCAGCGGGCCCCGGCCTGCCGGTCCGTCGGTCATGAGGGTCCCCTTCCGCGGACGGGTGCCCAGCCAGGCCATTAGTCCTCGCTGTCATGGCCACTCCCTCCGGTCACCGCTGGGCGATGCCGCCCGCACCTCCGCTGGTGCTGAGATCAGGCAAGCACGCCACGCGGCCGCCGGCCTCGCCCGGCAGGGGTGAGGATCGGCCTTCGCACCCGGCGGACGTTCTCACTGCCCGCGAACTCACACATATTCGCGTCGGCGCATCCAGGCGAGGGTGGGCCTTGGCGGCCCAGCTCGCAGTGGACGCGATGGCGCCGGAGCTGACCGCGGCGGCCGCGTCGTGCCCGTTGCGCTGGAAGAACCTGACCCGGAGCGCGAACACCGCGACGTCCCCGCCAACCAGCGCGGTGAAGGTGTTCGATGTCTCTAGCGCGAGGCGCCGGCCGTAGGGCAGCTGACCCGGGGACGGCGCCGTTGAGCGCTCACGCCTCCGCGGCCACCGGGAGCTGGGCGAGTACGAAAGCCGTGAGGGTAATGAGTCACCCGCGGCGGGTGATACCTGTGCGACGCTCCGGACAACAACCCGCCGGAGTTGGGTCCGTGCATACCGTGGGGCGAGTGTCCGTGGGGCGAGGTGCAGGGACGGTGGCCGCGCCGCGATGCCCGCACCGCGTTGGGAATCTGGCGGCGGGCCGGGATGATGACGACCTCGCCTTGAACATGCCGGGCAAGCTCCTGGTTCTCCCGCCCTTGAACTAAAAGGTTAAGTGGGCTTGCGTCGGCAAGACGTCTGCCCCTGTGGGTGAGGCCAGGAAGGCCTTTTGGCCTGATCGTGGATGAGCGGCCATTGAATCGTTGCCATCCGAGCCCGATGCCTGGCTAGCTCACCCCTCGAATCCGTCCCTGACCTTCGGCGGAGCAACGTTGAGAAGTGGCGGGCAGTCTCAGGTGGCGATGAGGTTAATGCCGTTTGCGATGAGCCAATGCCGAGGATAAAAGCTCCCTCTGAAGCCGTCCTGCTGGAAAAGCCCGGCTCTTACCGTGCGGCCAGCATGAAGCGCAATGCTGCCGTGACCGCTAAGACCGCTGGCGGGAATCACCCTAGCGGAGTGATGACATATTCAGACGGCTCAAACAGGATCGGGGGACAAGCCGCCAGGCAGTCCCGGCGATGGCTGCGGCGATCCTGGCATGGACCGATTCTGGCTGGGAGGCCAACATGACATCGGCAGCAACAACCACGCCCAGGGGCACGGGCGGCCATCGCGCGGAAGGACGCGGCTACGGGCTGGTCTTCTTCGCCGCCATCCTGCTGCTCGTCGTCAGCTTCTTCAACCTGATCTACGGCATCGCCGCGATCGCCAACTCGCACGTCTTCGTCGCCAACGCGCACTACGTGTTCGCCAACCTGCGCGCCTGGGGCTGGATCACGCTCATCATCGCCGTCTTGCAGCTGCTCGCTGCGGGCGGCATCCTGGCGGGCAACCAGCTAGCACGCTGGTTCGCGGTGGCCGTGCTCGCGCTCAACGCCATCGACATGATGCTCTTCCTCCCGGCCTACCCGTTCTGGGCGCTGACCATCATCGCCATGGACGTGGTCGCGCTGTACGGGCTGTGCGCCTACGGAAGTCGTCAGAACCTCGAAGCCGTCTAACGCAGGCTTAGGCCAGGGGGAGGAATCGGAAAACCCGGGACGGGCCCGGTAGCAGTGGTGGTCTATACCATCCTTCGCCGGACCCGCGCCGGGCTTCCCCGCCGGCCCGGGGTCTCTGTTCACCGGCACCGCCCAGGGCATCTCGTGGCGCTGGTATTCCTAGCCGCTATCGGTGGCGGACTGGCCGGCGGCGGCCCACTGGGCGCCGGTCTGGTCGCGGAATGCGGCGATGGCGGCTTCGATGGTCGGGTAGAAGTGGTGCGGGTCGATCGTGCGGGTGAGCCCGTAGCGTTCGATCTTGCGGCGTACCGGGTCCTTGAGCTCGGCGAAAACCAGGCTGATGCCCTGGGCGTTCAGCATCTCATCGAGGTCCTCCAGCACATCGGAGGCGGTGGTGTCCACATCGGTCACCGGCTCTGCCGCGATGAGGATCCATGAGGGCTTCGGTTCCGCCTTGGCCAGCCGCCTGACCTCGTCGCGGAACGTCTTGGCGTTGGCGAAGAACAGCGGGCCGTCGAACCGGTAGATCACCAGCCCGGGCAGGTGCTGCGCCTCCGGATAGGAGTGCACGTCATGGTAGCCCTCCAGCCCCTCCACGCGCCCGAGTTCGGTGTCGTACGGCCACCATGCCCGGCGGAAGACGTTAAGGATCGACAGGCCGACGGCGATCGCGATGCCGGGCAGGACGCCGAGCAGGGCGACGCCGAGGAAGGCCGCGATCGATAGCAGGAACTCGGCCTTGCGCTGGCGCCACAGCCGCATCGTGGCGGGGATGTCGGCCAGGGACAGTGATGCGGTGATGACCACGGCGGCCAGGGCGGGCTGGGGCAGGTTCTTGAACAGGCCCGGGACCAGCACGATCATCAAGATGATCAGGGCAGCGCCGATGACCCCGGTGAGCTGGGTCTTGGCGCCGGATCGTTCGGCCACCGCGGTCCGGGACCCGCTGGTGCTGACCGGGAACCCCTGGAAGAGACCGGCGGCCAGGTTGGCCGCGCCGATGCCGATCATCTCGCCGTTGCCGCGGACCTCCTGCCCGGTGCGGGCGGCGAACGCCGACGCGGTCGAGATCGTGTCGGCCAGGGACACCAGGGCGATCCCCAGTGCCCCGGCGAACAGCGGCCCGAGATCGGCCAGGTGCACAGACGGGATTGTCAGCGGCGGGAAGCCCTTAGGCAGCACCCCGACCAGGCTGACACCATGACCGCCCAGGTCAAAGACCGACGTCGCCGCGATCGCGAGCACCACCGCGATCAGCACCGCCGGGACCTTCGGCAGCCAGCGCTGCAGCACCAGGATCAGCGCGATCGCGGCGATCCCGACCACGGCCGCGGCGGCCACCGCCTTGCCGTCGGCCAGCCCCTTGATGAAGCCGGTGAACTCCCGGATCAGGCCGTCGGCGCTGACCTTGAACCCGAACAGCTTGGGCAGCTGCCCGATCAAGATGGTCAGGGCCAGGCCGTTCATGTAGCCGATCATGGTCGGCTTGGAGATCAGGTCGGCGATGAAGCCGAGCTTGGCCACGGCGGCCAGGATCATAATCGCCGCGACCATGATCGCCAGGAGCGAGGCCAGCGCGATCGCCCGCTTGGGGTCGCCGTCAGCGCCGGCCAGTGGCAGGATCGTTGCGGCGATCATCGGCCCGAGCGAGGAATCCGGGCCCAGGACCAGGATCCGCGACGGGCCGAACACCGCATAACCGAGCAGGCACAAGATCGACGTATACAAGCCGGTGATCGGCGGCAGCCCCGCCAGCTCCGCATACGCCATCCCCTGCGGGACCAGCAACGTGGTGAGCACAACGCCCGCGATGACGTCCTTGGCCAGCCACTTGCGCTGGTAGGACGCAATGACTTGGAGCCCGGGCACCGAACCGAACATGGACACCCCCGGCCGCTGGTCATACGTCCTAACCGTAATTTTCTCGGCTGGGCAAGTCGCCGCATCACCCATGCGGGATGAGGCCCCGCGCGCCCGTAGCAGACGATCCTGGCGGAATGACGCTCCGCCAGAAGGCCAGATGCCACCAGCGCCGGCAACGTGATACTCCAGGTGCCGTGCCACCATGCGTGAGCCGTTCGAGGGTATTCATGCTGACCGGCTGCCGCGCTGTGCGTGCCATACCCGCCTGAGGTAAGCGACATGGCCAAGAAGAACAAGGACAACGACGCGGAGGTCCCTGCGGCGCGGCAGGCAGCCGAGGCCGGCCAGTCCTCGAAGATGAAGCGCAAGGAGTACGAGCGGGAGATGAGAGTCCTGCACGGCGAGCTCGTCGCCATGCAGGAGTGGGTCAAGGCGTCGGGAGCCAAGATCTGCATCGTGTTCGAGGGCCGGGACACCGCCGGGAAGGGAGGCACGATCAAGCGGATCACCGAGCGGGTCAGCCCGCGCGTATTCCGGGTCGTGGCCCTGCCCTCCCCGAACCGAGCGGGAGAAGTCGCAGATGTACGTGCAGCGGTACCTCCCGCACTTCCCGGCCGCCGGCGAGGTCGTGATCTTCGACCGCAGCTGGTACAACCGGGCGGGCGTCGAGCCGGTGATGGGCTTCTGCACACCGGAAGACACCGAGCGGTTCCTCGAGCTGACGCCGCTGGTCGAGAAGGCCATGGCCGATGAAGGGATCTTGCTGCTGAAGTACTGGCTCGAGGTCAGCGCCGACGAACAGACCCGCCGGCTGGAGAGCCGCATCCATGACCCGCGGAAGATCTGGAAGCTGTCGGACCTGGACCTGAAGTCCTACAGCCGCTGGTATGACTACTCCCGGGCCAGGGACGCGATGTTCGCCGCGACTGACACCGCGTGGGCGCCCTGGTACATCGCGCACACCGACGACAAGAAGCGCGGCCGGCTCAACATCATCAGCCACCTGCTCAGCCAGGTCCCCTACAAGCCCCTCGCCCCCCTGGACATCACGCTGCCCAAGCGGCAGCAGGCCCGCGGCTACGTGGAGCCGAACCTGCCATTGCGGTACATCCCGACACCGTTCTAGACAGCCAGGCAAGGCCGAGGGGCCACCGGCTGTTGCCCTGCGGCGGCCGCCGAAGAGTACCTCCCTGGTACACATTTGGGCGTTCACCCGGGCCTGAGTCGACGGGAGAGGTTCGGCCACGAGGTGACGCAGGACCAGGCCTGGAGCCGGCTGAGAGTCAGCTCACACGGTCACCGTCACGGGCCGTGCCGCCCGGGCCCCCGGGCAAAGGCTAGGCTTCCCTGTGAACGCCGCACGTGACGCGGCGAAACCAGACGGAACCTAGAACGGACCCCCTGTGGACCTGTTTGAGTATCAGGCGAAGGACCTGTTCGCCCAGTACGGCGTGCCCGTGCAGCCGGGCAAGGTCGCGAGCACCGCTGACGAAGCGCGCGATATCGCCGCCGAGTTCGCCACCCAAGGCCACCCGCTGGTCGTGGTGAAGGCGCAGGTGAAGACCGGCGGACGGGGCAAGGCCGGCGGGGTGAAGCTGGCGAACGGCCCGGACGAGGCCTACGAGAAGGCCAGCCAGATCCTCGGCATGGACATCAAGGGTCACATCGTGCACACGGTGCTGATCGCCCAGGCGGTCGACATCGCGGCCGAGTACTACCTGTCGTTCCTGCTCGACCGGGCCAACCGGACGTTCCTGTCGATCTGCTCGGTGCAGGGCGGCATGGAGATCGAAGATGTCGCGCACAGCAGCCCCGACGCCGTGGCGCGGATCCCGGTCTCGCCGCTGACCGGCGTGGATGCCGGGAAAGCACAAGAGATCATCGCGGCCGGCCGCATCCCGGCCGAGGCCGCCGAGGGCGCCGCGCTGCTGGCCGAACGGCTCTGGGCCATGTTCAGCGACGAGGACGCCACGCTGGTCGAGGTCAACCCGATGGCCCTCACCGAGGACGGCCAGGTCCTCGCCGTCGACGGCAAGGTGACGCTGGACGATAACGCCGCGTTCCGCCAGGAGCACGCCAGGTTCGCCGACACCAGCAACACCGACCCGATCGAGGCCCGGGCCAAGGAAAAGCACCTCAACTACGTCAAGCTCGACGGCGAGGTCGGCATCATCGGCAACGGGGCCGGCCTGGTCATGTCCACCCTGGACGTGGTGGCGCAGGCGGGCCAGTCGTTCGGCGGCATCAAGCCCGCCAACTTCCTCGACATCGGCGGCGGGGCGTCCGCCGAGGTCATGGCCAACGGCCTGGAGATCGTGCTGTCCGACCCGAGCGTGCGCAGCGTGTTCGTGAACGTCTTCGGCGGCATCACCGCCTGCGACGCGGTGGCCAACGGGATAGTCTCGGCCATCGGCATGCTGGAGGGGCGCGGCGACCACGTGGACCGCCCGATCGTGGTCCGGCTGGACGGCAACAACGCGGCCGAGGGCCGGCGCATCCTGCAGGAGGCGTCGATAGGCGTGGTCGAGCAGGTGGCGACGATGGACGGCGCGGCGCGGCGGGCGGCCGAGCTGGCGAAGGGAGCATGAGATGGCCATCTTCCTGACCGGCCAGAGCCGGGTCATGATCCAGGGCGTCACCGGCTCCGAGGGCCGCAGGCATGGCGCGCGGATGCTGGCCGCGGGCACCAGGATCGTCGGCGGCACCAACCCCCGTAAGGCGGGCCAGAACGTCGAGCTGAACGGCACCGACGTGCCCGTGTTCGGCACGGTCGCCGACACCATGGCCGCGACCGGCGCCGACGTATCGGTGGTGTTCGTGCCCGCGTCCGGCACCAAGGACGCGGTGATCGAGGCGATCGAGGCGCAGATCCCGCTGTGCATCGTGATCACCGAGGGCATCCCGGTGCACGACACGGCGGAGTTCTGGGCGCGCGCCAGCGCCGCGGGCAACCGCACCAGGATCATCGGGCCGAACTGCCCGGGCGTTGCCTCGCCCGGCAAGTCCAACGCCGGCATCATCCCGGCCGACATCACCAGCGAGGGGCGGATCGGGCTGGTCTCCAAGTCAGGCACGCTGACCTACCAGATGATGTACGAACTGCGTGACATCGGCTTCTCCACCGCGGTCGGCATCGGCGGCGACCCGGTGATCGGGACCACGCACATCGACTGCCTGCAGGCGTTCCAGGAGGACCCGGACACCGACGCCATCGTGATGATCGGCGAGATCGGCGGCGACGCCGAGGAGCGGGCCGGCGCCTTCATCGAGCAGCACGTGACCAAGCCGGTGGTCGGCTACGTGGCCGGGTTCACCGCCCCTGAGGGCAAGACGATGGGGCACGCCGGCGCGATCATCTCGGGTTCCTCGGGCACGGCGCAGGCCAAGAAGGAAGCCCTGGAGAAGGCCGGCGTCCGGGTGGGCAAGACCCCGAGCGAGACCGCCGCGCTGGTCCGCGGATTGTTTTAGAGGCGCTAGCCCGGGGGAGGCGCTGGCCCGGGGGGACGACCCCCCGGAACCCCCCGGTGCGCTCCGCGCCCCGCTGTGGTGCTCGCCGTAGTATCGCGCGGCCGGAGGGCCTGGCAGGCCCTCGCGGGCCGCGCGATGGCGGGCTTACGCCCGCGCTTCTCGCCGTAGGGGTCGCTCGGCGCGCCTCCCCGGTCGGGGTGGGGATCGTTGCGAGGATCGGGTGTGTGAGTGTTTCCGCCGAGGCGCCGCTGGCCTCCGAGCCGAACGGGCGGCCGGGGGCGTCGGCATCAGGTGAGGGTGACGGCGGCAAGGCGCGACCGCAGCCGACCCGGCCGCTGGTCGTCACGGGCGGCATCGCCGCCTGCGCGGCGGCCGCGAGCGGCATGGCGGTGCTGGTCACGCTGACCGCGATCGGCTGGATCACCGCGCCGCACGTCGGCATCGGCACCGGCCTGGGCGGGGTGCTGCGCACCGCCGCCATGCTCTGGCTGGTGGGGCACCACGTCGGCTTCACCGTCCGCGGTGCCGGGCGGATCGGCCTGCTCCCGCTCGGGCTCGTGCTGCTGCCCGGCGCGCTGCTGGCCATGGCCGGGCGCTGGGTGGTGCGGGCCGGGGCCGTCACCCGACTGCGCCATGTCGGCTACGCCGCGATCGCGCTGGCCCTGCCGTACGCGCTGCTGGCCGGCGCGCTGGCGGTGGCCAGCGGCACCACCCTCGCGGCGCCCTCGCTGCTGCAGGCGGTGATCGCCGCCTTCCTGCTGGCCCTGGTGGCGGGCGGGCTCGGCGGTGCGCGCGCGCTGGCGCCGTGGTCCCGGCTGGGCAGCCTGATGCCCGCCCGGCCGCGCTCGATCGTCATGGGCATGCTCGGCTCGGCCGCCATCCTGGCCGCGGCCGGCGCGGTGCTGGCCGGGGCCTCCCTCGCGGTGCACCTGCCCGAGGTCAGGGCGGCCAGCGACGCGCTCGCGCCGGGCGTGGGCGGGGCGGCGCTGCTGCTGCTGGCCCAGCTCGCCTACATCCCGAACGCGATCATCTGGGCCGTCGCCTACACCCTCGGCCCCGGCTTCGCGTTCGGCACCGGCACGGTGGTCGCCCCGACCGGGTCGGCTCTCGGCGCGGTGCCGCTCTTCCCCATGCTGGCCGCGATGCCGGCTGGCGCCCGGCCCGGGGGCCCGGGCTGGGTACCCGTCGCGGTGCTGGCCCTGCCGTACCTGGCCGGCGTTTTCGCCGGCGTGGTCACGGTCCGGATCGCGCCGACACCGGTCATCGAGGCGGCCCCGCTGTGGGGATTCGCCGCCGGGACCGCGGCCGGCCTCCTGGCCGGCCTGGCCGCGGCGTTCGCCGGCGGCCCGCTCGGCAACGGCCGCCTGGCCTCGGTCGGCCCGTCCGGGTTCCAGGTGGGACTGGTGGCGATCCTCGAGCTCGGCATCACCGCCGCGCTATCCGCGGCCGGCGCGAACTGGCTCATCTTGCGCCGCGCCCAGAAGAGGTTCCGCGAGGCAGCCCCGGCAGGCTCCCAGCCACCACCGCCGGGCCCGCTCCTTCCCCCCGGCCAGCGCGACGAGGCAGATGACGCCGACGGGCACCGGATCTACGTCAACCCCTGGGCCGCCGCCGACGAGGACCGGTAACTTGCCGCTCTGCAGCACGCTGATCTCGCTGCCCACCGACTTGGTGAACTGGTCGTGGCACGCCTGCTGCGTGGTCACGGTGTTCGCCCCGCTCATGCAGTTGTAGTACGTGTTCAGCTGCGGCCAGAACACCGCCAGCACGAGCAGCCACAGCGCGCTGAACGCGAGGCCGAGGCTGCCGAGCACCACGCCGCCGACCGCCCAGCGAGGCCGGGCCGTGCCGCTGCGCCGGGCCTTCTTGCTCGCGGTGACACCGAGCCAGATCGCGGCGGCCGCGAACAGCAGGGTGAGGACGGCCACGAAGATGCCGCGGCGCAGGTTGCCGAGCCCGAGCATCAGCCCGATCAGGCTGAGCACGCCCAGCAGCAGCGCCGTCAGCGCCCGCTGCCGCACCGGGGGTTCGGGTGGTGGCAGCTGCCTGCGGCCAGGCAGCATCCCTCTCGGCTGCGACCCGCGCCCGCCCTGCGGCTGATATCTGGCCATCGCTACCTATTCTGCCCTCTGTGCCGACTGACTGGGCCGGCCTCCCTGTCCCGTGCCATAGGGTTACCGCGTGACCTCGCGGCTGGTGGTGCTCGTCTCCGGGGAGGGGACCAACCTGCAGGCCCTGCTGGACGCGTGCCGCGACGAGGGCTACGGCGCGCAGGTGGTCGCGGTCGGCGCGGACCGGCCCGGGATCACGGCGCTGGACAGGGCCGAACGGGCCGGGATCCCCTCCTTCGTCCTCCGGCTTGCCGATTATCCCGGGCGGGAGGAGTGGGACGCGGCGCTCGCCAGGACCTGCGCCGGCTACGAGCCCGACCTGATCATCCTGGCCGGCTTCATGAAGCTGGTCGGCAAGACGTTCCTCGAGGTCTTCGGCGGCCGCTGCCTGAACACGCACCCGGCGCTGCTACCGTCGTTTCCCGGGACGCACGGCGTGCGGGACGCGCTCGCGCACGGGGTGAAGGTCACCGGCTGCACCGTCTTCATCGTCGACGAGGGCGTCGACGCCGGGCCGATCGTGGCGCAGGCCAGCGTCCCGGTGGCCGACGATGACGACGAGACCACGCTGCACGAGCGGATCAAGGTAGCCGAGCGGGCGCTGCTCGCCGGCACGGTGGGCGCGATGGTCAGGGACGGCTGGTCCGTCCGCGGCCGGAAGGTAAGGATCGGCCCGTGTTTGGAGACACCGTGACTCAGATCCCGATCAGGCGGGCGCTCGTCAGCGTCCACGACAAGACCGGCCTTGAGGAGCTGGCGTCCGGGCTGCATGCAGCCGGCGTCGAGATCGTCTCCACCGGCAATACCGCGGCCAGGATCGCGGCCGCCGGCGTGCCGGTCACCGGCGTAGAGGAGCTGACCGGCTTCCCCGAGTGCCTCGACGGCCGGGTCAAGACGCTGCATCCCCGGGTGCACGCGGGCCTGCTCGCGGACATGTCCGACAGCGCGCACGAGGCCCAGCTGGCCGGCCTAGGCATCGAGCCGTTCCAGCTGCTCGTGTCGAACCTGTACCCGTTCGAGGCCACGGTGGCCTCCGGTGCCTCGCCGGAGCAGTGCGTGGAGCAGATCGACATCGGCGGCCCGGCGATGGTCAGGGCCGCGGCCAAGAACCACGGCTCGGTGGCCGTCGTCACCGACCCGTCCCGGTACGCCGACGTGCTGGCCGCGCTGGCCGAGGGCGGCTTCACCCTGGACCAGCGGCGCGCGCTGGCCGCCGAGGCGTTCGCGCACACCGCCGCCTACGATGTCGCGGTGGCGTCCTGGTTCGCGTCCGCCTACGCGCCCGACGAGACCGCGCGCGAGGCCGGCTGGCCCCGGGTGGCCGGCGCGCTGTGGCAGCGCGCCGACGTGCTCCGTTACGGCGAGAACCCGCACCAGCGCGCCGCCCTGTACACGCGGCCCGGCGCCCCGGAGGGCATCGCGACCGCCGAACTGCTGCACGGCAAGGCCATGTCCTACAACAACTACGTGGACGCGGACGCGGCGCGGCGCGCGGCCTACGACTTCGCCGAGCCGTGCGTGGCCATCATCAAGCACTCCAACCCGTGCGGGATCGCGGTCGGCTCCGACGTAGCCGACGCGCACGCCAAGGCGCACGCCTGCGACCCGGCCTCGGCCTTCGGCGGGGTGATCGCGGCCAACGGCCCGGTGACCGCGGCCCTGGCCCGGCAGATCGCGGACGTGTTCACCGAGGTAGTGATCGCGCCGGACTTCGACGCCGAGGCGCTGGACATCCTGTCCGCCAGCAAGAACATCCGGCTGCTCCGGTGCGCCCCGCCCGCCGCCGCGTCCGTAGAGTGGCGGCCCGTCACCGGCGGCATGCTGCTCCAGTCCGCGGACCGGGTGGACGAGCCGGGCGACGACCCGGCGAACTGGCAGCTCAAGGCGGGTGAGCCGGTCAGCCCCGATGTGCTCGCTGATCTCGCGTTCGCGTGGAAGGCATGCCGTTCGGTCAAATCTAACGCCATCTTGCTTGCGGCCGGCGGCGCCTCGGTCGGCGTCGGCATGGGCCAGGTCAACCGGGTCGACTCGGCCCGCCTGGCCGTGCAGCGGGCCGGTGACCGGGCCGCGGGCTCGGTCGCGGCCAGCGACGCGTACTTCCCGTTCCCCGACGGCTTCGAGATCCTGGCCCAGGCCGGGGTGCGCGCCGTGGCCGAACCCGGCGGCTCGATCCGCGACCACCTGACCGTCACCGCCGCCGAGGCCGCGGGCATCCCGCTCTACTTCACCGGCGTACGCCACTTCTACCACTGAGGGGACGGACGTGACCGCACAGGTACTCGACGGCAAGGCCCTGGCCGCCCAGATCCGGGCCGAACTGACCCAGCGGGTGGCGGCCCTGGCCGCGCTCGATGCCGTACCCGGCCTGGGCACGGTCCTGGTCGGCGACGACCCGGGCAGCCGCGCCTACGTGAACGGCAAGCACCGGGACTGCGCGCAGGTCGGGATCGCGTCCATCCGCAGGGACCTGCCAGGGGACGCGACCCAGGCGCAGGTGGAGGCGGTGGTCGCCGAGCTGAACGCCGACCCGGCCTGCACCGGGTACATCGTCCAGCTGCCGCTGCCCGCCGGGCTCGACGCCCACGCCGTGCTCAGCAAGATGGACCCGGCCAAGGACGCGGACGGGCTGCACCCGGCCAACCTCGGCAAGCTGGTGCTGGGCGAGCCCGGCCCGCTGCCGTGCACCCCGCGCGGCATCGTGGAACTGCTGCGCCGCTACGGCGTGCCGGTCGCCGGCGCCGACGTCACCGTCATCGGCCGCGGCATCACCGTGGGCCGCGCCCTCGGCCTGCTGCTGACCCGCCGCACCGAGAACGCCACCGTCACCTTGTGCCACACCGGGACCAAGGATCTCGCCGCGCACACCAGGACCGCTGACATCGTGGTCGTGGCGGCGGGCCGGCCCGGCCTGCTGACCGCCGACATGGTCCAGCCCGGCGCGGCCGTGGTCGACGTCGGCATCACCCGGACCGACGCCGACCCGGGGCGCCTGGTCGGCGACGTCGCCCCCGAGGTCGCCGAGGTAGCCGGCTGGCTCGCCCCGATGCCGGGCGGCGTCGGCCCGATGACCCGCGCCATGCTCCTAGCCAACGTCGTGGAAGCCGCCGAGGCAGCCAGCCCCTAGCCGCCTACGGGCCTCCCGAGCACGTGCACGGTCCAGCCCTCGTCGGCCCACAACGCAGCGTCCAGGCAGCAGCGGGCGTCGATGATCACCCGGCGGGCCACGACGCGGGCCAGCGCGGCAGGGTCGATGGCCCGGTAGTCCGACCACTCGGTCAGGTGCAGGACCAGGCCGGCGCCCTCGGCCGCCTCGAAGACCGACGGCGCGTAGCGCAGCCCCGGCCGCTTCCTGGCCGCGCTGGGCATGGCCACCGGGTCGTGCACCGACACGACCGCACCCTCCGCGACCAGCCGGTCGCAGACGGCCAGGCTGGGGGAGTCCCGCACGTCGTCGCTGTCGGGCTTGAACGCGACGCCGAGCACCGCGATCCGGCAGCCGTCGAGCGAGCCCCCGGCGGCCTGGCGGGCCAGCGCGACCACCCGCTCCCGGCGGCCGAGGTTGATCTCGTCCACCGTGGTCAGCAGGCTCTCCAGCGAGTTCACCCCCAGGTCCGCGGCGGTGGCGCGGAACCCGCGGATGTCCTTGGGCAGGCAGCCGCCGCCGTAGCCGAGCCCGGGCGACAGGAACCGCCGCCCGATCCGCGCGTCGTAGCCGAGCGCCTCGGCGAGCGGGATCACGTCGGCGCCCGCCTGCTCGCAGACCTCGGCCATGGCGTTGATGAAGGAGATCTTGGTCGCCAGGAACGCGTTCGCGGCCACCTTGACCAGTTCGGCCGTTTCCAGGTCCATGACCAGCAGCGGGCTTCCCGCCTCGATCGGCCCGCGGTACATCTGGCGCAGCCGCGCCTCGGCCCGCTCCGAGGTCACGCCGAGCACGATGCGGTCGGGCGCCAGGCTGTCCTGCACCGCGAACCCCTCCCGCAGGAACTCCGGGTTCCAGGCCAGGTCGACCTCGTCGGCGGCCGGCGCGATCGCGTGCATCCGGGTCATCACCTGCCGCGCCGTCCCGACCGGGACGGTCGACTTCCCCACGACCAGGCACGGCGACCTCAGATGCGGGGCGAGCGCCTCGGCCGCGGCGTAGACCGAGCCGAGGTCGGCCCGGCCCGACTCGTCCTCGGGCGTCCCCACGCACAGGAAGTGCACCTCGCCGAACGCGCCGATCTCGGCGAAAGACATCGTGAAGCGGAGCCGGCCCGCGTCCAGGTTCTTCCGCAGCAGCGGTTCAAGACCGGGCTCGAAGAACGGGGCCTCACCCCGCGCGGCCATCGCGATCTTCTCCGCGTCGACGTCGATCGCCAGCACCTCGTGGCCGAGGTCGGCCAGGCAGACGGCGTGGGTAAGGCCGAGGTATCCGGTCCCGATGACGGTGACCCGCGGCAACTGGGCCTCCTTCTCGTGAAATGCTCCCGATCGATTCTTGCTCACCAGCGACTCTAAGCGCCGACATCACGGTGGCGGGCAACTTGCCGTTGCATGAAACGACCATGACCGGGTAACCGTCTGCCAGCCATTACGATTACCCCTAACAAGCTACCGGCTAGTAACATAGCGCCCGCGGACCCGGTGCCCGATGGCGCTTCGCGGTTTGGCAGGCTGTATGCCAGCAAGCCCTGCTGGCTCCGGGGGGACAACCCCCCGCGCCCCCGGCTGACAAGGAGGTCGGTGTAGTCGATGAACATCGTCGTGTTGGTCAAGCAGGTGCCAGATACCTGGGCCGAACGCAAGCTCAAGGAGCCCGACGGCACGCTGGACCGCGCGTCGGTGGACGGGCTCATCAACGAGCTTGACGAGTACGCCATCGAGGAAGGCCTGCAGATCGCCGAGGCCCAGCGCGGAGCGGGCGCCGACGCCGAGGTCACCATCTTGACCATGGGTCCGGACAAGGCCGCCGAGTCCATCCGCAAGGCCCTGTCCATGGGCGCGGACAAGGCCGTGCACCTGCTGGACGACGGGCTGGCCGGGTCTGACGCCCTGTCGACCTCCTACGCGCTCGCCCAGGTCCTCTCCCAGACCGGCTTCAACCTGGTCATCTGCGGCTCGGAATCCACCGATGCCCGGATGGGCGTGATGGCCGCGATGCTGGCCGAACGGCTCGGCGTGCCGCAGGTCTCGCTGGCCAGCAAGGTGGAGATCGACGGCTCCGCGCTCCGCATCCGCCGGGTCTCCGAGGACGGGTACTTCGAGGTCGAGTCCGCGCTGCCCGCGGTGATCAGCGTGGTAGAGAAGATCAACGAGCCTCGCTACCCGTCGTTCAAGGGCATCATGGCCGCGAAGAAGAAGCCGGTGCAGACGATGAGCCTGGCCGACGCGGGCATCGACCCGGCCCTGGTCGGGCTGGGTGGCGCGGCCACCGAGGTGGTCGATCACACCCAGCGGCCGCCGCGCCAGGCCGGGACGGTCGTCAAGGACGAAGGAGACGGCGGCGTCAAGGTCGCCGAGTTCCTCGCCGCGCAGAAGTTCATCTAGGGGCCAGGAAGGAAACACAGGGACATGGCTGAAATCCTGGTGCTCGCGGAGCACGTCGGCGAGGACGTCAAGAAGGTCACGCTCGAGCTGATCACGCTGGCCCGCCGGTTCGGCGAGCCGTCGGTGGTGTGGACCGGGCCGGGCGCGGAACAGGGCCAGGCGCGCTGCGCCGAGTACGGCGCGGCCCGGATGTACGTGGCCGACGGCACGGACTTCGACGACTACGTCGTCGCGCCGGCCGCCGAACTGCTGGCCCAGCTGGTCAGGGAGAAGTCCCCGGCGCTGGTGCTGCTGGCCGGCACCGCCCAGGGCAAGGAGGTCGCGGGCCGGCTCGCGGTCAAGATCGACTCCGGGGTGCTCACCGACGCGGTGGACCTGCAGCCCGGTGACGACGGCCCGGTCGCCGAGCAGTCTATCTTCGGCGGTGCCACCATCGTCCACTCCCGGGTCAGGCGGGGCACGCCGATCGTGGCGATGCGGCCCAACGCGGTGGCCCCCGAGCCAGAGACGGGCGCGGCCGAGATCTCCGCGGTGTCGCTGGCCGGGGAGGCGACCGGCGCCAGGGTCACGAACCGGGTAGTGGCCGAACGGAGCGAGCGTCCCGATCTCACCGAGGCCTCGATCGTGGTCTCCGGGGGACGAGGCACCGGCGGGGCCGAGGGCTTCGGCGTCATCGAGCAGCTCGCCGACGCGCTCGGCGCGGCCGTCGGCGCGTCGCGCGCGGTGACCGACGCGGGCTGGTACCCGCATCAGTTCCAGGTCGGCCAGACCGGCAAGACCGTCTCGCCGCAGCTCTACATGGCGATCGGCATCTCCGGCGCGATCCAGCACCGGGCCGGCATGCAGACCTCCAAGACGATCATCGCGGTGAACAAGGACCCCGAGGCGCCGATCTTCGAGCTGGCCGACTTCGGCGTGGTCGGGGATCTGTTCAAGGTCGTCCCGCAGCTCCTGGAGGAGATCGGCAAGCGCCAGTAGCCCGGAGTTTGCCCGTTACACCTGTTTCACCAGGTTCTTCCCGGCAGCTACGCTGGACGGAGTTATGACTTCGCACAGCACAGACCTGGTCTACCTGGATCACGCGGCGACCACGCCGATGCGTCCCGAGGCGATCGCCGCGATGGCCGAGGAGCTCGGTCACCTCGGGAACCCGTCCTCACTGCACGCGGCTGGCCGCCGTGCCCGGCGGGTGGTGGAGGAGTCCAGGGAGCAGCTCGCCGAGGTGTTCGGGGCCCGGCCGAGCGAGATCATCTTCACCAGCGGCGGGACCGAGGCGGACAACCTCGCCGTGAAGGGCCTGTACTGGGCGCGCCGGGACGGCGCCCGGCCCCTGGGAAACCGGCGCCGCGTGCTGACGAGCTCGGTCGAGCATCACGCCATCCTGGACTCGGTCCGGTGGCTGGAGGAGGCCCAGGGCGCCGAGGCAACCTGGCTAGCGGTCGGCGACGACGGCATGGTCGTCCCCGGCGCGCTGCGCGCCGCGATTGCCCGCGCCCCCGAGCAGGTCGCCTTGGTCAGCGTGATGTGGGTGAACAACGAGGTGGGCGCGGTGCAGCCGGTCGGTGAGCTGGCCGCGGTGGCGCACGAGTACGGCGTGCCGTTCCACACCGACGCGGTGCAGGCCGCCGCGCAACTCCCGGTCGACTTTGCCGCCAGCGGCGCGGACGCGCTCACCGTAACCGGCCACAAACTCGGCGGCCCGGTCGGCGTCGGCGCGCTTATCCTGGCCCGCGCCGCGGCGCCGGTGCCGGTGCTGCACGGCGGCGGCCAGGAGCGGGATATCCGCTCCGGCACCCTGGACACCCCCGCGATCCGGGCGTTCGCGGTGGCGGCCGAGGCGTGCGCCAGGCAGCTGGCCGACGAGGCCGAACGGCTGGCCGCGCTCCGCGACGACCTGGTACGCCAGGTGCTGGCCGCCGTGCCCGACGCGATGCTCAACGGCCCGCCGCCGGGACCGCACCGGCTTCCGGGCAACGCGCACTTCTCCTTCCCCGGCTGCGAGGGCGACGCCCTGCTCATGCTGCTCGACGCGAACGGCATCGCCTGCTCCACCGGTTCGGCCTGCACCGCGGGCGTGGCCGAACCCAGCCACGTGCTGCTCGCCATGGGCGCCGACGACTCGCGCGCCCGCGGCTCGCTGCGGTTCTCCCTGGGCCACACCTCCACCAAGCGCGACGTCGACGCCCTCGGCCTCGTCATCCGCGAGGTGGCAGACCGCGCCCGCCGCGCCGCCGCCCGCTGACCCGCGCCGCCGGCCTGCGCCACCCGCTCAGGGCTTTCTGGCGATGAAGACCCATTCCCAGCCGGGGCGGTCCGGCGCGTCGCGGACGTCGGCCAGCGCGTAGCAGGCCGACCGGAGCGAGCCCGCGATCTCGGCCCGCGACCAGAAGCGCCGGGTGGACTCCGACGTCAGCCTCGCCCCGTCCGCCGCGAAAACGTAGGTGCGCCGGTAACTCACGAAGGCACCGTTCACCTCGGTCAGGTCCCACCAGGTCTCGACCCGGCCGGCGCCGGGCACCTCGAGGCTGCGGTAGGTGCCCTCGCGATTCCATCTCAGCCACGCCTGGCGCGCCGGGTCCCTGACCTCGAACACCAGGTGAGCGCCCGGGCGGAGCGCGGCGTGGATGCCGCGCAGCGTCGCGGACCACGCCGCGTCGGTCAGGAACACGTGAGCGACGTTGGCGGTCATCGTGGCCAGGTCCACCTGGAGGTCCGGCAGGCCGGTCGCGTCGCCGTGCAGCCACCGCACCCCCTGCGCCCCCGGCTTGGCCCGCGCTACATCGAGCGACGCCCCCGCGGGATCCACCCCGGTGACGTCCATGCCCTGGCTGGCCGCCCGGCAGGCGAGGGTGCCCGTACCGCAGCCGACGTCCAGCAGGCTGCGGGCCCCGAGTTCGGCCGCTATCGCCAGGTAGTGATCGAGGTCGCCGCGTTCGCCTTCCACCAGGTCATAGATCGCCGCCAGCCGCGGCTCACCGAAGAGGGCATCCGCCACGCGCCCATCGTAGAAAATGATGGCGTCTCGGTCACCCCCCTCCCTTTGATCCGCGGTCGGCCGCTGGTTCACCGGATCAGGGTGACCAGCGGCCCGTCGACGGTGACGGCTAGCGGTCATCGTGTTCCGGCAGCCGACGCGGGACATCTCCCTGGGAATGGGCGCTCAGGTCCGCGTACCGTGTCATGACTGCGAGATTCAGCTGGGTCTCGATGGTGTCGAGTTGGCGCTCGACGCGCTTGAGCTTCGGGCTGATACCCGCGGCGATCTCCTGGCGAAGATAGGTCACGCACAGCGTGCCGCCGAGGAGCACGCCGAGCAGCATGCCCAGGAAAAAGATCAGCATTTCACCCTCCGTACTAGGAACCTTGACCCGGCCGACCAAATCGCGGATATTATCTCCGTCGCATCGGCCATGCCTTCTAGTTACTGATTCCGGTGGCTTGCCGTCAAGGCATTGATGAAAACGAGGAATGAACTATGCCACGGGCATGAATTGGAATATTAGAATGACTCTAATGATGGAAGTGAGCGGGCTGGTTGCGACTAGCCGAACCGCGTCAGGTCTAGGTGCCCGCCCGGCGGATTGCGCGAAATTCCAGCTCAGCGTCGGTTAAGGCGGCAGAGCCCGCCGGGCGGCTACGCCTGGTCTATCGCGCTTCGCGGGACGTTGCCGTCGTTGATGACGAACCGGTTCACATCGGCCCGGTAGGTCGTGACGGTAAGCCGGATGCGGTTCCCTTTCTCGTCGAAAGCGATGCGCTGAGTCTCGACTACCGGAACATGCCCGTCTGGAGGTAGGTCGAAATAAACCGTTTCTTCCTCGTTTGGAGCTCGCCACTCGATCGAGTCCTGGTATCCCTCTTGACTGATGCCGACCTGCGCGAGGTAGGCGACGGCTCCTTCGCTGATGTCGCTGGTGCCGAGCAACCGCGGGGCAGGAACCTCCAGGCTCCGGGGGTAGTACGAGGTCTGCCGTGACCATCGCAATCCATCTACGTAGCCGTCCTCCTGCCGGAAGATGACTTCGGCTTCCTCCGGGATTTCCAGGCAGCGGGCGATCGCGGGTCTGGCTCTCCTGAATCCCACCACAAGGGCTCTCAATTCGGGCTTCCGGCCGCTGCCCGCTACCTCGGCCGTGTAGACAAGCCCTTCACGACCCGTTTCCGGATCGCTTGTCAGCGTGATGACGATGGGTGCCAGCCGCTCGGACACGAATGTGCCCTTACCGTGGAGCGTGTTTACCAGGCCGCGCGTGGTCAGTTCCCTCAGTGCGCCGCGGACCGTGTTGCGGGAGGTATGGAATTGACTCATGAGCTGATCTTCGGTGGGTATTTGCGTGCCGGCCTTCAGCTCACCGGACTCGATCAGGTGCCGCAGTTGATCAGCGATCTGCCTGTATAGCGGCCCGGCCATGATCGGTTCGCCTCTCGCGTGCTCCCGCTGAGACTGCTTGCGAATACAAGCTTATTCCATTCAATGGTAACAGTGGAATAAGTCCAATGAAGGCCCGGCGGCCTGGCGTAGCCGCCAGGCCGCCGGAACGCGGATGGTGCCTGCCGGGTGATAGGTTGCCGGTCTACCGGCCCTGCCCGCATAACCTAGGAGGACGATGGGCGGACTTCGGGTGCTCGCGGCCATGTCAGGCGGGGTGGATTCCGCCACGGCCGCGGCTCGTGCGGTGGACGCGGGTCACGAGGTGACCGGCGTCCACTTGGCGCTGTCCGCCAACCCGTCGTCCTACCGGACCGGCGCGCGCGGCTGCTGCACGCTGGAGGATGCCAGGGACGCCCGGCGGGCCGCCGACGTCATCGGGATCCCGTTCTACGTGTGGGACATGGCCGAGCGATTCCATCGCGACGTGGTGCAGGATTTCGTCGCCGAGTACGCCGCGGGCCGCACCCCGAACCCGTGCCTGCGCTGTAACGAGAAGATCAAGTTCGCGGCGGTGCTGGACCGCGCGCTGGCCCTCGGGTTCGACGCGGTATGCACCGGGCACTACGCGCGGATCCGTGACGGGATCCTGCACCGGGCCGCGGATCCCGGCAAGGACCAGTCCTACGTGCTGGCCGTCCTCACCCCCGAGCAGGTCAGCCACGCCATGTTCCCGCTCGGCGACACGCCCAAGGCCGAGGTGCGCACCGAGGCCGCGCGGCGCGGCCTGGCGGTCGCGGACAAGCCGGACAGCCACGACGTCTGCTTCATCGCGGACGGTGACACCAGGGGCTTCCTGACCAGGCATCTAGGCCAGGCTCCCGGCCAGATCGTCGATCAGTCCGGTGCCATTCTCGGCGAGCACCACGGCGCCTACGCCTTCACCGTCGGCCAGCGCCGCGGCCTGCGCGTCGGCACGCCGGCCGGTGACGGCAAGCCCCGCTACGTCCTCGACATCGAGCCCGTGACCAGGACGGTGACCGTCGGCCCCGCCGAGGGCCTCGATGTCACCGAGATCACGGCGTCACGCCCCGTCTGGACCGGCTGCCCCCCGCCGGCCGAGCCCCGCGACTGCCTCGTCCAGCTTCGCGCCCACGGCGAGGTGCACGCCTGCACCGCCTGGCTGGACGGCGACGAGGTGCACATCCGCCTCAACCACCCGGCGCGCGGCGTAGCCAAGGGCCAGGCCGCCGTGCTGTACGACGGCCCCGCGGTGCTGGGCAGCGGCACCATCAGCGCCACGGCGGCCCCGACGCTCGGGTCGGCTTCCACCTCAGGCCGCTAACCGCGGGCAAGCCAGATGCGTCGCGGCTTAATCCTCGCCGAATAGGTGGCGGTTCAGCCCCAGCGGGCGCGTCGACTCCGGGTAGGACGCGGTGTAGTAGTTCATGACCGCGACGACGCGGATATCGGACGCCGAGGTAAGACGGCGCGCATAGTGCGGGTATTCCCGGCCATCGAAGAAGATCAGATGACCCGCGTGCGGCCGGACCACCGAGCAGTCGTGTTCGACCGCCGCCACGTCGGCTGCGGCGGGATCGTGCCCGAAGACCAGTTCCCCGCCCGCTCCCACCGGGTGGTCGGTGCAGAACAGCAGGCCCGTCAGGGGGTTTGAATCGATATGGCATTCAAACCTCATCTCGGTCCCCCGCTGGACGTTCAGCCTGAGGCCGTACCGGTGGTCGAGCGCGGGTACGACCTTTTCGGCGCATGCCTGGTTCGCGAGGTCCGTGAAATATCCCAGGTAGAGGTCATATAGCCAGGGCAAGCACTGGCGAACCTGGTCGGCGTGAACACGGCCGCGGTGGACGTGCGTGACATCCTCGCCTTCCCGTGACAGGTGAAGCGTACGCGGGAAGTCGCCGAAGTGCGCGTCGGTGGCGGCGGCCACGGCGTCCTGCTGCCAATCGCGGGGGAGCCGGCTGGACGGGTCGAACGTTGTCCACTGGAATGCTCGTGGCGCCTCGCCGCTGCCCTCTGTACCACCTGGCTGCCGCACGTTTTCTCCTCCGCGAAACAAGTCCCGCCGACCCGGCGACGAAGCCCGCCGGCCACGCCAGGGCTACGCGACGGGCGCGGACGTCCGCGACGGGGCGCGTTTGACTGACGGCATTCTGTATCTATACGATCATACAGCATCTAAAGACTGTAATAAAAATGTTGATTGCATGTTCCATCGAAGGTAATGTGCTGACAGTGAGGAAGGGTACCGATCAGCATTCGAGTGACTTGAACCAGTACACGGCGCCTCGATATGAAGCGCCCGCGCTTCCGGCCGCCGCCGCGGCCGGCCGCACGAGGGCTTGCCCGGGCTGGCGGCGAACCGGCACCGCGGTCGTCTGGCGTTCGCGGGACGGAGCGTTGGCCCGGCTTCAGCGAGAACCCGACCTGGCGAGCCCGCGGGCGCGCCCGACATCCCGGTCCCCTGTCATCGTGCGGAAATTACCCGGCCCGCACGGCCGGGGAAAAGTAGTGAGGCTGTTCACGGCCGCTCCGCACCGCGGCCGCCCGGGCCGGACCGGCGGTCGGCTTTCGCCTGAGCGTCCGGCGATCTTCTTGATCGGCCCCTTTTGCGCGGGAATGCTCGTGATGCACATTCCGCCAGGTCCCGTCGACCCTGGCCACGCCGCTCCCGGCCGGGAGTGGCCTGGACATGGACGATTAACCGCCTATGTTTCGTTACTGGCATTTCTGAGCATAGCTAGCAGTGCAATAGCGTGCAGAGAACAGGTAAAAAATGTAACAACCATGCATGTCAGCTGCGCGAGGGGCGTATGGTGATGGATTGCCCGGTTGGTAGCGTCCGGTGTCATGCTCATGCCGACAGCCGGAGACGACGCATCACATGGGGCAGGAGGGGGTGCAGGTGAAGACGCCGGGCAGAAGAACACTTCGTAGGGTCATTGTGCTGCTCATTCCCTGGGTCGCCGGGGAACTGGACTCCGGTGCTCAGCTGCTGCCCTACCGGCCGCGCAGCGGCCTGGCCGAGGAGGTCCAGCTGAGGTGACGCTCCGGTCGGGCCGTTCGCTGATCCCGGGCGCATCACCGGGCCGTATCCGCGTCCCGGTGGCCGCGGGCGCGCCGGCGCACACCCCCGCTCATGCGCGATTCGCCGTTGACCGGTGTCCGGGGCGGTCGCCGCAGCCAATTGGTGCAATCGGCCGGGATCTGGCCAGTGCGGTGAAATGCTCGCCCTCGCGTCGGCTGACCGTGATGACTGTTCCCGGAGATTCTTATTTGGTGATAGCGGCGGCTTCCGGAATGTCCGGGCTGTACCGCCAGGCAGTGGCCCAGGCCCGCGTCCCGGCTGGCCATGACCACCGGGCTGAGCAGGATGTATCCGCAGGTGAGCGGCCGCTACATATTGTAATCGGCCGGGCCGCAGCGTATCGTATCGTTGTAAACGTTCCACCTACGACGAGGGAGCTGTGGTATATAGAGGAGTCGGCTATAGCGACAGCGAGGCTGGGCTCTATAAATGCCATGAGGAGGATCGGTCGGACACCTCGGACCGGAGTGCCTCTCGAAGGGAGACCGCAGCGATGAGCGCTACCGCAGGCGATAACGTTACCGATGGGGATTTCGCCAGCTATATGCTTGCGGAGCACCTCAACGTGATTTTGATAGCCAAGGCCGAGAGTGATCTTCAGAAACTCCGCGACCGGACCGAACTATCCCGGACCGATATCGCAAACCGCGCGATAACCCTGTATGAGTTTGTAGACGCCCAGCTCCGGGCGGGTAATGAACTACTCATCCGAGACAGGGAAACCGGCGAAATCCAGCAAGTCCGCCTCGTCTGACCCGCGATGCCGCCGGACCTGCGGCCTGCCCTGACGGCCTTGTCTCGAGCCCGGCGCGCTGGCGGACCGCGGAGCATCCCGGGCGAGCCTTACCGCTGGCGGATAGCAGGTCGGGATGCCCGGTCCGGTGCATCGAAAGGCTGTAATACGACTGTTGATTTCATGGCTGCAGGCAAGTAGCGTAGTGAGAAGCAGATGAGGACTAGCAGCCACCGATGGCGGGATGATCCCGGGCAGGTCACGCGGACACCGCCCTGACCGGGTTAGCCGGACATGACCCAGACGCAGCCGCCGGAGCAGCATAGCTGAACGTGACAATAGAAAATTCAGACCCGATCATAGCTCGCACGGCCCGGTGTCGGCGTGCCTGACCCGGCGACCTGGCGCCCGGTCGTGCGTATCGATTCGTGCCGATGTGAGCGGGTAATCCTGGCTGGCCGCCGGCGCAGCCCGCAGCAACGAGTTGCGCCGGCGGCTTGGTCAAAACGGCGATCAGACCCCGCGAGGGGCGCCATCGGCCGTTTCGCGCGTTACCGGTTTGTTACGACGTGAAGGGGTCGTAATGCTCGTACCGATACTGCGCTGAAGGGCGGCAGTGACGCTTGGCCATGACACCTCCTTGCTGAGTCTGGATGGTTCTCTCGCCTAGTGGTTTTGGCCACGCGAGCGCTCTCCTAAAGCCGATCTTTAGGGCGTGGCCACGGCGAGGCTCGCCATCCCCTTCAAAGTCGAGTATCAGGTACGACAGCCCTGACGTCACGAACGGATTGTTTTGGATCCGGTTGGGAGCCGAATCAACGAAATGGCTTCATGATCACTTTAGACACGCGTGACCAGGGAGGTTGTGCGGCCAGCCGCCGTCCGGCAGATACCTGCCTGGTAAGTAAAGCATAACCTTCAGGTAAGCCTGGTGTGCTGACGCAGCCTGCGTCAAATGACGCAGGCTGCCGGGGGGCGCAGCGTGTTCCTGGTCGACCCCTGGTTCCTAGCCGGTGTCTCTCGAAGCCAGTCGCAGGTTACGCGTCGGCCAGCACGCGCTCCCCGGCGGACTTGCTGCGCAACTCGCCAGGCAGCACGAAATCAGCCGACGAGCCTTTGAATGACGGGATACAGACCTTGTCAATCGATGACATCGGCTTCTGGAAAAGTGCCCCAGATGGATAAGTAGGGTCGTCATAGGTGCCGCAACGAGTGAAACCCGTGTTCCGGTAGTACTCGTGCAGCTTTTTGTTAGTGGCCCACACGTCAATCCTGATCCACTTGGCTCCCCACTCCTGGCGGCCGCGCAGTCCTGCCCAGTTGATCAACTCGGCTCCCAGCCCGAGCCCGGCAAAATCCCGGGCGGTGATCAACCGGTTTACGAAAGCGGCTCGCTCGGATAGATCACAGCTGGTGCTGCCCGTGGTCCACACGTGCTTGTTGCGTCTGGCCGAAAGCGTAACCGTGGCGGCGGGAATGCCTTCGTGCCGGACGATCCAGGTGTTACCGCGTTTTATCCCCTGGAGCACCTGTGCAAGCTTGCCGTGCGGGTCAGGGTAGGGGATCGCCCATTGGTCCGTGTTCTTGGTCGGAAGCCACTCCCTGGCCTCATCGATAAGGTCGAGAACGACCTTCAGATCCCCCGTGGGCGTGTTCGTTTCCGTGCCTGTGCTCGTATCAATGGCACGGGTGATGCTCATCGTGAGTGTCATGGTTCCATCTATGGTCGGCTTAACCCATCTTGCTCGCCACGCAAGACCGTGGCGAGCAAGATAGGCCAAGAATTAAAATCTCGTTCTAGTTAAGGTTGCTCGGTATGGGCGATGGCATCGGGTTTGCCGTGGACAGGACCGACGGGTGAACCTCGGGTGGGCAGGTCCCCGTCAGGACGGGCGCAGCACGGGGCTGGTTAGCCGGCTTCTGCGAGTTCATTGGCTGCAGCCGAGGGAAACTGCATTTTCATTTTATCCAACGACCGAAGAATCGATGCATGAGTCGCGTCAAAAACTCCGGTTTCCTGACTTCGCTGTCGGTCTCGGCCATGCCCGATCGGGGCGTGCTGACGGGCGCGAGCACAATGTGCAGCAGTGCGCTTTCTGTCGGCTGTTCGTGGACCGACGGGGGGGGTTCTATAGGCATATCAGAAACCCTCTTCCGGCTGGCTGCCCGACGATAAGACGGGCGGCAGCGAGAGTGCGGGTTCTTATCATCTTGCCTCCCCTTCAATTGCTCGACGGGACAGGTATAGCCTGTCGGAGCGGTTATTTTAATTCTCTGTGAGCGGACGCCCCAGTTGATCTTCGACTGACGGTACTTCTCCGTCTTCGACGATGAACTGACTGCGGTCGGCCGGATATACGGTAACGGTGACGCGTATCGGGTTCCGGTTGCCGTCGAAAGCGGTCCTGGAGATCTCGTAAATCGCGATCCGGCCATCCGGCGGCAGCTTGAAGAATTCCGTCTCCGTGGTAATCGGGCTCCGCACGATGATCCAGTCGCGGTAGCCGGCCTGGCGGATGTGCAGGGTATTGGCCAGGTAGTTCACGGTGCCCTCGTCGATGTTGCGAGCGCTTCTGAGGCGCTCCGCTCCGCGGTCCGCGAACTCAACCGGGTAATACGACGTCTGCAGCGACCACGGATCGCCGTCGATGTACCGTTTCTCGTGACGGCTGATGACCTCGGCGCGCAGGGGCAAGCGCAGGGCCGCGGTGACGTTTTCTGTCCCTTCCTGGATCTCGACCTGGACCGGGCTGGTGGTCACCTTCCTGTTCTGTTTGTCCACCTCGGACAGCTTGCGCACGCTCTCTTCGATGCCCAGGCCGGTCTGGTTGGCGGACAGCGTGGTAACGAACGGGCTGGTCTTCTTGATCACGAAGGTGCCCTGGCCGGGTTTCGTCTCGACCAAGCCGAGGCTGGTCAGGAGCTTGATCGCGTCGCGCACCGTGTTCCGCGAGGCCCCGAAGGCCTCGCGCAGCTCCAATTCGGTTTTCAGCTGCTCGCCGGGCTGGAGATCGCCCGACTGGATCTGCTCGCGCAACGTCTCGGCGATCTGCCGGTACATCGGGTTACCCATCGGTCCTCCTCCCGGGCTGTCTGGTCAGTCCCAGCGATCCGGACCGCTGGGATCGTCTGCCTGAGCCGAACATTTTCATCCTCGTCTGGTTTGTGCCCACCTGCCAAGTGGTAAAACCTTACCATCCCAAAGGTTGGGATGACTAGAACGGTAGGGCGTGTTGGGGAAAGTCTAACCGTACGACTACTAGGTGGCGGTGGAACCTGCCGGACACACCCATCCAGTCGAACAGTCGGACTCAACCGGACGGATCGGATAGTAAGGAAGGATCGTGGACAGACGGGCACGTCTCCCACAAGAACCAGGCCGGATGAGCGCCGCTCGCCCGGCCCGGGGCGCCGGTAGCAGGATCCGCGACGCAAGGCGCCGCGGCGAGGAAGCTTGGAGGCCATCATGGCCGGTTTCGAAATCGCAGTGACCATAGCTCTTTTCCTTAGCGGGGTGGTGACCGGCCTGCTCCTGGTCATCGCCTGGGCCGTACGCCGCGAGGACCGCCGGGTCACCCTGGCCGTCGAGGCGCCGGACCGGGTCTCCGGGATCGCCCGGCGCATGAACGGCCTGCAGCGCCGCGACCTCAGCCTCGAGTTCCTTCGCCCGCTGCGATAGGCGCAGGGCCGAGCGAGCGTCGGCCCAAGTCGCGCGAGCGCGTGATGACCGGACACTCCCGCATAGGTTGGGATGGCTGGAATGAGAAGAAGCATTCCAGATATCCGACTGCTCGGTTATAGCAGGACGTACCGGACCGCCTGTACTGCACCAGCGGTCAGGGCTGGATCGGTGCGCACGGCCATCCAGGAACCGGCGTTAGGCGGATCGCTTCGCCGCCTCGCAGAACCCGGATGGCGTCTGTGGCCGGGCGTGCTGGGCGCCCTGATGCGGAAGACATCGGGCTCAGTCCAACCTTGTACTATACTCCGTCAAGAGGTTCCGCTGGCTTTCCGCTGCTTGTTGCGCAGCAGATAATGACCTAAGCTAGCATCATGTGTTCTGCTATCAAGCAGGTCTGCGCTGCAACTGAGCTGCGCACCGCCTCCTTGTGCCGGGGAAAGCCGAGGAAGCCGGGCCAGCCGGGAACCGGGGAAAGCGTGACTGCTTCTGAGTAGGGATCACATGGAGGAGGTTCTTGTCAAGATGGCTGCCAACCCTGGCGGTAGGACCATGAAGGCGGGGGCGGGGGTTGCCGAGGGGAAGCAGGCACCAGCAGCAGCGTCAGCCGAGCGCATCACGGTCGCTCTTATCCCGAAGGTCGCGAAAGACCTGCAGGCCCTGCAGGAACGCACCGACTTTTCCAAGACCGATATCACCAACCGTGCAATAAGCCTGTACGAGTACATCGACGCGCAGATGCGCGCCGGCAATGAAATACACATCTACGACCCGGAGACGGGGCAGAGCAAGGCCGTCCACTTCCTGTGACGACTGACCCCGGATCACGCTCGGCGAAACGGCCCTTCCTCCCGCACCGGGAGGGAGGGCCGTCGGCCGTAACCGGCTCCGGTTGCCCCCGGGCCTGGCTACGCCGGCGGCCGGCGGCCGGTCTCGTCGGCCGATGAGCCCGGCCTCTGCTCGTCGGCGGCTGGCTGGGTAGCGGCCTGTTCCGGCCGGCCTGCCCTGCCGTCGGCGCTCGCGACGGCGCGATGCGCGTGGCGGCGGTCGCAGACCGCGACCAGTACCGCCCCGAGCAGGCCGAGGCCCAGTTCGCTCAGGGCTAGCACGGCCAGCCCGCTGCCGACGCGGAGCCCGGGGGGCCGGCCGGCGATCTGCAAGGTCAGGACGACCCCGGCGATGGCCACCGCGATGCACCAGGCAATTCCGCCCACCGTGATGAAGTGGTGTGCGTCGCTCTGCGGGACCCGCCCTCCGGCGGTCGCGAGCCCGACGGCGACCTTCAGCTCGGCGGCCTGGGTGGGACCCTCGGTCTTCGGGTCGGACGCCCCGTCCAGTCCGGCCCAGCCCGTCCCGCGCGGGGACGGGCTATCTCCTGCCATGGACCTGCCTCCTCGGGTTCCTTAACGGACCTGTAGCCGTCCCCGCGTCGCCGGGGTCGGCCAGCTGTTCGCTGGAACGCGGCGGCCATTGGTCGTGGCCCAGGTCCAGAGACAGCCACTGATGTCGTGAAGGTCGGTCGCGGACGAGGTTCTTCTCCTGGCGAGCCTTCGACGTGCACGTTCTCAGCTAGTGAAGCCAGTCTACGGTAGCTCATAAAAAGCTAGCAAGAAGTACAGCAGATCGCTGTTAATTTGCTGACGCGCATGAGAGAATTTTCCTCACGAAGGAAGGAGGTGGACGCGAGACTGGCTGCAAAAGAGCATCCCAATCTTGCAACATCGATGATACATGCAGCTAAGCGGGACTATCGGAAGGAGGTGGACAGCGGCGTTCGCCCCTGTCCCGGAGGCGCGGCCAGTGACGCGCCTCCGGGACAGGGCTTGCCCGCTCCCACGACCACCACGCCGGACGACCAGAAAGCGAGCAGTATGAACCCGGGGATCGGAGGACGGCGTGTCCGCCCATACCGCGCTAGCTGACGACGTCAGCGCGGCGCGCCTGGCCAGGCCGCGCCGCGCGCTCGACGTCATCGACGGCCTCGCCGGGTTCGCCGACGGTCCGGCGACCACGGGCCCGCTGACGGCCGAGGCCGTCGGCCGCGTGGTCGCGGCGGCGGTAACGGCCTTCCTGCGCGAACGTTTCCCGGCCGGCGTCGGTATCTCGTCACGGTTGGGCCATCCGGAGCTGGACCAGCTGGCCGCTGAGCTCGACACCGCGCTCGCCCGGGCCTGGGGGGATCTCGACGGGCTGGCCCGGCTGGCCAGCGGCCCGGGGACGGGAGACGCCGGCCGCGCGCCGCCGGGCCTGGCCCTCCCCGCCGGACCGGCGGCAACGCTGGCCGATGGCGGGATCTGCGCCATGTTCGCCGTCGACATCGCCGGATTTACCCGGCAGGGCCGCGATGACGATATCCGTCGCCACGTGCACGAGCAGCTGTATGAAATGCAGCGGAAAGCGTTCGACGGCGCGGGTGTCCCGTGGGCCGGGTGCTGGCACGAGGACCGCGGCGACGGCACGCTGGTCGTGCTCCCGCCGGGGCTCTCCGGTCAGGGCCTGGTCGGCTCGGTCCCGGAGCGACTGCGCGGCCTGGTGCGCCGCCACAATCACGTTTCCTGCGACGCCGCCCGGATCCAGCTCCGGACCGCGGCCCACGTCGGCCTGGTAGAGCACGACGGTCACGGCTTCGTCGGCAGCGATGTCAACCTACTGTTCCGGATGCTGGATTCGGGGGCACTCAAGCGGGCGCTCACCGGCTCCCGTGCCGACCTGGCGCTGATCGTGTCGGATTACGTCTACGACAGCCTCGTCCGCCGCCACCCCAGCCTGGTCGGCCCGGACGCCTTCGAGGCCGTCAGGTGCCAGGTGAAGAAGACCAGGTTCCGCGCCTGGACCTGCCTGCCCGGCAGGCTCTGAGCAGCCTGTCTCGGATGAGCCAGCGATCCTGCGTCGCGTGACGCAATGCACGCGGACCCCCGCGACGTACCGTGGGACTCGTGACCGCGATCATCGCGATGGGCGTGCGCGACATCACGCCGCCCGGCGCGCGAGTACCGTCCGGCGAGCGGATGCCCCGGTGAGCGCCACGGCGTTGACGGTCATCTTGCTCGTGCTCTTCCTGGCCGGGATCGCCGTGGGCATCGTCGTGGTCGTCGTCATGGCCGCGCGCCAGTCCGGCCAGCCGCGGGAACAGGACCGGCCAGCGGACGAAGACGAAGACGACCCGGACGAACCCGGGCCGGACGCCGGCCAGCCCCCGTGGTGGCACGCCCGGGGCGGCGGCTGAGCCGCCCGCGGCCACCACCAGGTACCCGCCAGCATTGTCACCTGACCGCTCTAAGCTCAAAGCGTGCCTGTTGACCATGACGGACCCGGCTTCCCCTGGCCGGCCGGGAGCGCCACCGGTATCGGCTCGATGCCCGGGACCAGCCCGGCCGAGGCGATGCGCGTGGTCGCCGGGGAACTACCCGACTTCCCGCACCTTCCCGAGCTGCCGGACCGCGGACCCGGCGCGGACCTCACCGGCCGGACCGCGGCGCTGCTGGTCGACATCCCCGTCGAGGTCACTCCGCGCGGCTGGCGGCTGGCCGAACGTCCCGGCCGCGATCTGGCCCGGGCCAGGAACGATGCTCTCCTCCGACCTGGACGCGCTGGAAGAGGTGCTCGATGGCTTCCGCGGGCCCGTCAAGATCCAGGTGTGCGGACCCTGGACGCTGGCCGCCACGCTGGAACTTACGCGCACGATGAACGTGGCCATCGCCGATCCTGGCGCGGTGGCCGACCTGACCGCCTCGCTGGCCGAAGGCGTGGCCGCGGCCACGCGGCCGAGACTCTCCAAGCGCGTGCCCGGCGCCCGGCTCGTCGTCCAGCTCGACGAGCCGGCCCTGGCCGCCGTGGCCGGGGGCGAGGTGCCGACGGCGAGCGGGCTGTCGCGGATCGCGCCCCGTCGAAGCCGATGTGCTGCGGGAGCGGCTGGCCCAGGTGATCGCGGCCACCGGGAAGTACACGGTGGTACACAGCTGGCTCGACGGCCGTGCCGTTCGGAATTATCAGGGCGGCGGGCGCCGGTGCCCTGTCCTTCGACCTCAGCCAGCTACGGCGAGGGGAAGAGGACGCGGTGGCCGAGGCCGCCGAGGCGGGCCTTGGGCTGCTGACGGGGGTCGTGTCCGCCATACCCGCGCCTCAGACCACGCAGGCCCGCCCGGGACCGGCCGGGCCGGGGGACGGAAGCGCCGAGGCCAGGCAGGCGGCCGAACGGGTCATCGGGCTGTGGCGGCGGCTCGGTCTGCCACTGGAAACGTGCCCGGAGCAGGCCGTGATCACGCCCGCATGCGGGCTGGCGGGCGCTTCCCCGCCTCAGGCGCGCGCCGCGTTGACGCGGTGCCGGGAGGCGGGGAGCATGCTGGCTGAGCTGATCGAGGAGACGGGGGAAGAGCCCAGATGAGCGAGAACGAGACCAGCGGGGACGTCCAGGAGGCTCCGGCGGAGGCCAGACGCCGGCACGCGGACCTCAGCCTGGAGATCACCGAGGCCGATCACCGGTACTACATCCTGGATTCGCCCACGATCTCCGACATCGACTACGACACCAAGATGCGTGAGCTGCGCGCGCTCGAGGAGCAGTACCCGGACCTGCGTACGCCCGACTCGCCGACCCAGACCGTGCACGGCGCGATCTCCACGCTGTTCACCCCGGTCGAGCACCTGGAGCGGCTGCTCAGCCTGGACAACGTGTTCACCGACGAGGACCTGGGCGGCTGGGCGGACCGCGTCGACCAAGCTCGGCGGCACCGGTCCCTTCCTCTGCGAGCTGAAGATCGACGGACTGGCCATCGACCTCGTCTACCGGGACGGCGCGCTGGTCAAGGCGGCCACCCGGGGCGACGGGCGCACCGGCGAGGACGTCACGCCGAACATCCGCACCATCTCCTCCATCCCGGCGCGGCTGAAAGGCTCCGGGCATCCGGCCACCCTCGAGGTCAGGGGCGAAGTGTTCATGCCGGTCGAGGCGTTCGGCAAGCTGAACGAGTCGCTGCTGGACGCGGGCAAGGCCGCGTTCGCCAACCCGCGTAACTCCGCGGCCGGGTCGCTGCGGCAGAAGGACCCGCGGATCACCGCGTCCCGGGCGCTCGACGCGATCGTGCACGGCATCGGGCGGGTCGAGGGCTCGGCCGGCGACAAGGGCATCAGCGGTGAAGCAGCTGGCCCGGGCGAGGAGGGGCACCTGGAGGGCGCGCCGGGCACCCAGTCGGGCTGGTACGAGCGGCTGCGCGAGTGGGGCCTGCCGGTCAGCAACCTCTACAAGGTCGTCCCGGACATGGACGGGGTGCGCGAGTACATCGCTCACTACGCCGTTCACCGGCATGATCCCCCGTACGAGATCGACGGCGTGGTGGTCAAGGTCGACCAGATCGCGTTGCAGCGCCAGCTCGGCTCGACCAGCCGGGCGCCCCGCTGGGCCATCGCCTTCAAGTACCCGCCGGAGGAGGTCACCACCCGGCTGCTCGACATCAGGGTGAACGTCGGCCGCACCGGCCGGGTCACCCCGTTCGCCGTGATGGAGCCGGTCAAGGTCAGCGGGTCGACGGTGGACCGGGCCACCTTGCACAACGCGGACGAGGTTAAGCGCAAGGGCGTGCTCATCGGCGACATGGTGATCCTCCGGAAGGCCGGCGACGTCATTCCCGAGGTCCTCGGGCCGGTCGCCGACCTGCGGAAGGGCGACGAGCGTGAGTTCGGGTTCCCGACCGTCTGCCCGTCGTGCGGCACCACACTGGCCAGGGAGGAGGACGAGGTCGACTGGCGCTGCCCGAATAGCCGGTCATGCCCGGCCCAGCTCCGCGAGCGACTGTTCCACCTGGCCGGGCGGGGTGCCTTCGATATCGAGGTGCTCGGCTGGGAGGCGGTCGCCGCGCTGCTCGACTGCGACCTGGTCGCCGACGAGGGCGACGTGTTCGCGCTGACCGCCGAACGGCTGGAGACCTGCCCGTTCTTCATGGTCAAGCAGGGCACGCTGAGCGCCAACGCGACCCGGCTGCTGGCCAACCTGACCGAGGCCAGGGCCAGGCCGCTGTGGCGCATCCTGGTGGCGCTATCCATCCGCCACGTCGGCCCGACGGCGGCGCGGGCGCTGGCCAGCGAGTTCGGCTCACTGGACCGCATCGAAGGGGCCAGCGTGGACGCCTTGGCCGCGGTGGACGGGGTCGGGCCGACGATCGCGGCGTCGCTGCGCGAGTGGTTCGCCGTCGACTGGCACCGGCTGATCGTGGCCAAGTGGCGGGAGGCCGGGGTGCGGCTCGAGGACCCGGACTGGGACCCGAACCGCGCCGCGGCCCGGCTGCTGGCCGGCGTGTCCGTGGTCATCACCGGGACGCTGGCCGGGATGAGCCGGGACGAGGCGGGCGAGGCGGTCCGCCAGGCCGGCGGCAAGGTGACGTCCTCGGTGTCCAAGAAGACCAACTTCGTGGTCGCGGGGGAGAACGCCGGCTCCAAGTATGACAAGGCGGTCGAGCTCGGCCTCCCCGTCCTGGACGAGGCCGCCTTCAACGTCCTCCTCGCCCAGGGCCCCGACGCGGTTACCCCCGCGGACCAGGCCGGCTGAACCGGGCGCTCGGCTCGCCGGTCAGCCAGGCCTGGCAGCGTCCGGCCGCACAGCACCAGCAGCAGATCGGCCGCGGCGCCTTCCAGCGGCGCGCCGGAGCCGAGCGTCCAGTCCATGTCCTGCGCCCGCAGTTCGATTCCGTCCAGGTCGGTGCCGAAGAACTTCACCGACCTGTCGGTCAGGCTTCCCGGCAGGATCAGCCGCAGCCGTTCTTCCGGGACCGGCCCGGCTAGGCCGAGGGGCACCGTGATGTCCAGACCGTGGATCAGGTCATGAGCCAGCGCCCCGGTGAACCCGCCGCCGGGCGGCTTCCACGGATGCCCGACGTTGGACCGGACCGCCCCGGTCAGGTCCGCGGGTGACATTCCGGCCGCGTCGCGCCGGGCCACCCGGTCGGCCATCTCGTTGAACCGGCCGCGCGACTTCGCCAGCTCGAGCCCGAACCTCCCGCGGCCATACCGGAACGGCATCGTGATGTGCGCCACGACCTCCCGCACGCGCCAGCCCGCGCAGAGCGTGGGCTCGTCCCAACGCGGTGCGGGCAGCCCGGCCAGAACCTCGGCCAGTTCGGCGCGCTGGGCGGCGATCATGTCCCTTACGGTGGTGTCCATTGCTGTCACGTCTCCTCGTGAAGAAGGGGTCTACGTGCCAGCGACGACTGGGCCGATGCGGAAATGGACGTTTTGGCCGGAGCCAGTTTCTCAGCCGGAGCCAGTTTCTCAGCCGGAGCCAGTTTCGGCCAGGCGCCGGCTGAGGTAACGCCGTTCGGCATCGGTGCTGGCCAGCCCGAGCGCTTCCCGGTAACAAGCCGCGGCTTCGTCCGCCCGGCCCAGCCGGCGGTACATGTCCGCCTTGGTCGCGGACAGCAGGTGGTAACCGGCTAGCCGGCCCGACGCCTCCAGCGCGGTGACCAGGGCCAGCCCGGCCTCAGGGCCCTCGGCCATGGCCACCGCCACGGCGCGGTTGAGCTCGACCACCGGCGTCGGCAGGAACTGCTCCAGCTGCCCGTAGAGGCGGGCGATCTGGGCCCAGTCGGTGTCGGCCGCGCGGGCCGCGGTGACGTGGCAGGCGGCGATGGCCGCCTGCACCTGGTAGGGACCCGTCCGTCCCCGCCGCAGCGCCGCCTCGAGCAACGCGACGCCCTCGCCGATCTCGGCGGCGTCCCACGCACCGCGATCCTGGTCTTCGAGGGTCACGATCTCTCCGTCGGCGTCCAGCCGGGCGGCCCGGCGCGCGTCGTGCATCAGCATCAGCGCCAGCAGGCCGGCTGTCTCCGGCTCGGCAGGCATCAGCCGGTCGAGGACGCGGCCCAGCCGGATGGCCTCCGCGCTGAGGTTCCGCCGGATCAGCTCCGCGCCGGCCGTGGCCGAGTAGCCCTCGTTGAACAGCAGGTACAGCACGCCGAGCACGCCCGGCAGGCGGTCCGGCAGCAGGTGCGCGGGTGGCACCCGGTAGGGGATCCCGGCGTTGGCGATCTTCTGCTTGGCCCGGACCAGCCGCTTGGCCATGGTCGCCTCGCTGGACAGGAACGCCCGGGCGATCTCCGCCGTGGTCAGGCCGGCCAGCGTGCGCAGCGTCAGCGCGACCCGTGCCTCGAGCGACAGCGCCGGGTGACAGCAGGTGAACATCAGCCGCAGCCGGTCGTCCGGGACGCCGCTGTGGTCGGTCTCCAGCTCGAACGCCGAACTCGAACCGGAGTCCGGAGGTGACAGGGCAGCCACCTCGCGGAGCTTGGCCGCCCCGACCGTCCTGCGGCGCAGCACGTCGATAGCCCGGTTGCGTGCCGCCGTGGTCAGCCACGCCCCAGGGCGCCCGGGAATGCCATCGCGCGGCCACCGCTGCAGGGCCACGGCGAACGCGTCCTGGGCGCATTCCTCGGCCAGGTCCCAGTCGCCGGTGACCCGGATCAGCGTGGCCACGACCCGGCCCCACTCCTCCCGGAACGCCGCGTCCACCGCCGCCTTGACCTCAGCCGTCATAGCGGCGGCCACAGCTCACGGACCTCGATGGTCCCGTAGCTGGCGGCCGGATGCTGGGCGGCCACCTCGACCGCCTCGTCCATATCCGCGCACTCGATCAGGCAGAACCCTCCCACCTGTTCCTTGGTCTCGGCGAACGGCCCGTCGGAGAGCAGCAGCTGGCGGCGGCGCACCCGCACCGCCCGGCCCTCGGCGGGCGGCCGCAGCCCGCCGCCGCCCTGCAGCACGCCGCGCTCCAGCATCCGCTCGCTCCACCCGAAGCAGCCTTCGTCCGCGTGCGCCGCGGCGCTCTCGTCGCCGCGGATCAGCAGCAGGTATCGCATCACTCCTCCTTACCGCACAGCTACGACGAACCGCCAGGCCGGGAATCACCGCTCACGACGTTATTGCTTACAGCCTGCTGCCCCAGGGCCCCTAGAATCGCGTGCATGCCCATTACCCGTGACGAGGTCGCGCACCTGGCGCGGCTGTCCAGGATCGCGCTCAGCGACGCCGAACTCGACCATCTGGCGCCCCAGCTGGACCAGATCATCACGGCCGTCGCGCAGGTCCAGGAGGTCGCCGCCGAGGGCATCCCGCCGACCTCGCACGCGACCGGCCTGACCAACGTGTACCGCGACGACGAGCCGGCTCCGTGCCTGACCCCCGAGGAGGCCCTCAGCCAGGCACCCGCCGTGGAGCAGCAGCGGTTCAAGGTGCCGCGGATCCTGGGGGAGGACTAGAACAAATGGAGCTCACCCGGATGACCGCGGCCGAGTTGTCGGCCGCCCTCGCCAGACGAGACGTCTCCGCGACCGAGGTCACCCAGGCCCACCTGGACCGGATCGCCGCCGTGGACGACCGCGTGCACGCGTTCCTGCACGTCGCCGCCGACAGCGCGCTCGGACAGGCCGCCGCCATAGACGAACGCCGCAAAGCCGGTGAACAGCTCAGCCCGCTGGCCGGCGTCCCGGTCGCGGTCAAGGACGTCTTCACCACCAGGGGCCTGCCGACCACCTGCGGTTCACGTATCCTGCAGGGCTGGCACCCGCCCTACGACGCCACGATCGTCCACCGGCTCAGGCAGGCCGGCGCGATCATCATCGGCAAGACCAACATGGACGAGTTCGCCATGGGGTCGTCCACCGAGAACTCCGCCTACGGCGCCAGCCACAACCCGTGGGACCTGGCCAAGGTCCCGGGCGGCTCGTCCGGCGGGTCGGCCGCCGCGGTGGCCGCCTACGAGGCGCCGCTGGCCATCGGCACCGACACCGGCGGCTCGATCCGCCAGCCCGCCGCGGTCTGCGGCGTCGTCGGCACCAAGCCGACCTACGGCGGCTCGTCAAGATACGGGGTAGTGGCCTTCGCGTCCTCCCTCGACACCCCTGGACCGTTCGGCCGGACCGTGCTCGACGCCGCCCTGCTGCACGAGGCCATGTCCGGGCACGACCCGATGGACTCCACCTCGATCGACGCGCCGGTGCCGCCGGTGGTGGCCGCGGCCCGCGAGGCGGACGTGAGCGGCATGCGGATCGGCGTGGTCACCGACCTGAGCGGCGACGGCTACCAGCCGGGCGTGCTGGCCAGGTTCGCCGAGTCGGTCGAACTGCTCGAGTCGCTCGGTGCCAAGGTCACCGAGGTGTCCTGCCCGCACTTCAGGTACGCGCTGCCCGCCTACTACCTGATCGCGCCCAGCGAGTGCTCGTCCAACCTGGCCAGGTTCGACGCCATGCGGTACGGCCTGCGGGCCGGCGACGACGGGACCAGGGACGCCGAGGAGGTCATGGCGCTGACCCGCGAGCAGGGCTTCGGCGCCGAGGTCAAGCGGCGCATCATCCTCGGCGCCTACGCCCTGTCCAGCGGCTACTACGACGCCTACTACGGCAAGGCGCAGCAGGTCCGCACGCTGATCATCAGGGACTTCGACGCGGCCTTCGGCCAGGTCGACGTGCTGGTGTCGCCGGCCACGCCGACCACGGCGTTCGGCCTCGGCGAGCGCGCCGACGACCCGATGGCGATGTACCTGGCCGACCTGTGCACGATCCCGTCCGACCTGGCCGGAAACGCGGCCATCTCGGTCCCGTGCGGGCTGGCCGCCGAGGACGGCCTGCCGGTCGGCCTGCAGGTGATGGCGCCCGCGCTGGCCGACGACCGGCTCTACCGGGTCGCCGCCGCCGCGGAGGCGGCCTTCACGCAGCGCTGGGGCCACCCGCTGCTCGCCGAGGCGAAGGGGCTGTAACACCATGACCGTAAGCGACACGCTGGTCCCGTTCGCCGAGGCGATGGAGCGGTACGAGCCGGTGATCGGCCTGGAGACCCACGTGGAGCTGGGCACCAGGACCAAGATGTTCTGCGGCTGCGTGACGACCTTCGGCGCCGAACCCAACAGCCAGGTCTGCCCGGTCTGCCTGGGCCTGCCCGGCTCGCTGCCGGTCGTGAACCGGATGGCGATCGAGTACGCGATCCGCATCGGTTTGGCCCTGAACTGCGGCATCGCGCAATGGTGCCGGTTCGCCAGGAAGAACTACTTCTACCCGGACATGCCGAAGAACTTCCAGATCTCCCAGTACGACGAGCCGCTGTGCACGGACGGCTACCTGGACGTGGAGGTGAACGGCAAGACGGTCAGGGTCGGCATCGAGCGGGTCCACCTGGAGGAGGACACCGGCAAGTCGCTGCACGTCGGCGGGGCCACCGGGCGGATCCACGGCGCCGAGTACTCGCTGGTGGACTACAACAGGGCGGGCATCCCGCTGGTCGAGATCGTGACCAAGCCGGTCACCGGCACCGGCGCGGACGCGCCCGTGGTGGCGCGGGCCTACGTCACCGAACTGCGCGACCTGCTCCGCTCCCTGCACGTCTCCGACGTGCGGATGGAGGAAGGCTCGCTGCGCTGCGACGTGAACACCTCGCTGGCGCCGCCCGGCGCGAGCGAGTGGGGCACGCGCACCGAGACCAAGAACGTCAACTCGCTGCGCTCGGTCGAGCGCGCGGTTCACTTCGAGATCCAGCGGCAGGCCGCGGTGCTCGACGCCGGCGGCCGGGTCATCCAGGAGACCAGGCACTTCCACGAGGACACCGGCACCACCACGTCCGGCCGCTCCAAGGAAGAGGCCCAGGACTACCGCTACTTCCCCGAGCCCGACCTGGTGCCGGTCGCCCCGCCGCGCGAATGGGTGGAGCAGATCCGCGCCTCCCTTCCCGAGGCGCCGGCCAGGGTCCGCGCCCGGCTGCGTACCGAGTGGAATGTGTCCGCGCTGGAGATGGACGCCATCGTCAACGCCGGCGCGCTCGATCTCGTCCAGCAGACGGTCGCAGCCGGCGCCTCCCCGGCCGACGCCCGCAAGTGGTGGCTGGGCGAGCTCTCCCGGCGTGCGCACGACACCGGTACCGAACTGGCTGCCCTCTCGATCACCCCGGCTCAGGTGGCCCGCATCTCGGAACTGGTCGCCGCGGGCACCCTGAACGACAAGCTGGCCCGGCAGGTGATCGACGCGGTGCTGGCGGGCGAGGGTGACCCGGACGAGGTGGTCAAGGCCCGCGGCCTGGCCGTGGTCAGCGACGAGGGCGCCCTGACCCAGGCCGTGGACGATGCGATCGCCGCGAACCCCGACGTGGTTGCCAAGATCCGCGACGGCAAGGTGGCCGCGGCCGGCGTCCTAGTCGGCGCGGTCATGAAGGCCACCCGCGGCCAGGCCGACGCCGCCCGCGTCCGCGAGTTGATCCTGGCACGTCTCAGCAGCTAGCTCATCCGGCTAACCGGGCAGCGCTGAGCGGCGCCAGGCGCCGGGGCCGGGGGACAGCGGCCGGCGTAGTAGCCGCGACCGGTCCGCCCACAACCCAGGCACCGAACGGGCCTGGCCGGGAGCCCCGGCGTCCGCCGAGCGCGCCAGCAGGACGGCGACCAGGGCGGCGATCTCCTCCGGCGTCGCGTCGCCGCGCACCACGCGCAGAAGCGGCGGCCCGGAGGGCTCCCCGCGGTCGCCGGGGCGTGTCATCGAGGTCCGTTCGGCATGAAAGTCTTTCAGCCGCGTGACTTGCCGATGCTGATGCCGAACTCGCGGTGCACCCGCTCCCAGAACGCGTCCCGCAGCCACTCGCGGGCCTCCTGGTAGGGCCGCAGTGACAGGCCGAGTTCCTTCTCGGCGTCGACCAGCAGTTCTTTGTCGATGACCGGCGGCAGGATCGGCCCGGGCAGCAGGTCCCTGATGTTGTCCCGGCCGCGGGTCAGTATCCACTTCTGGGCCACGTGCTCGCCGGCCTCCTCGACCCGGATCCGGTCGGGGCCGAGGCGGGGCATCGGCCCGGTGTCCCTGATGGCCGGGAAGCCGCCGGTGTTGGACAGGATCGGATGGCCACCGGTCCGCGTCGTGGCCCTCGCGTGCCGCTCGCCGAACAACTGGGACGGCGTCGGCGCCGTCGCCGAGGACCCGAGCGTCGGGTCGGACCTCGGGTCCACGGCGGTCGGGTTCTTGGCGAAGTAGGGCCGCAGGAACGCGCCCTCGAGCACGTCCACCGTGTCCGATTCCCAGACCAGCCGCTCGGCCTGATTGGTGCCGTACGGCGGCTCGATGCCCCACAGGTGGACCCGGACCCCGAAGGCCTGCGCCGCCTCGACCGCGGAGACCATGTCCTCGTCGCCGGCGATGAGCACGGAATCGGTGATGGCCCGGTGCCGGGCCAGCGCCTCCATGTCCGCCCTGATCTGGGCGTCCACGCCCTTCTGCTGGCCGCGCGCGTTCAGGTTGCCGAGCCGGAGCTTGACCCAGGGCATCTGGGCGATGACCCGCTGGTCGATGGTCGGCACCCGGTCCCTGGCGGCGTCGTACCAGTAGACGCGGAGCAGTTCGCCGCGGATCAGATCGTCGGCGTGCTTGGTGATCACCTGGATCAGCGGGACCGCGTCGACGCGGAAATCCCGCCGTGAGCTCGACCCGAACAGCAGTTCACCCGCTGCGGCGTAGATATAGCCGACGTCCACCATGACCGCGTAGCGGGCCAGGATGGGAAGCGGAGTCGCGAATTCGGTCATCATCTCAGACTCTAGGGCAGTCAGCTGGATGCGTGTGCCAGATGCGCCACTTTGGCAGACCGTATGGATCGACGTCGATACGCATGGTTAGCAATTCCTTCATGCAATTGCCCTAGAGCGGAATATTGCCGTGTTTCTTGGGCGGCAGGGTCTGCCGCTTAGTGCGCAGGGCGCGCAGCGCGCGGGTGACCGCGAGCCTGGTCTCGGCCGGGCGGATGACCGCGTCGACGTAGCCGCGCTCGGCGGCGATGTACGGATTGGCCAGGGTGTCCTCATATTCGGTGATCCGCTGGGTGCGCAGCGCGTCGGGGTCCCCGGCGGTGGCCAGCTCGCGGCGGTACAAGATGTTCACCGCCCCCTGCGCGCCCATCACCGCGATCTGCGCGGTGGGCCAGGCCAGGTTGACGTCGCCGCCGAGGTGCTTGGAGCCCATCACGTCGTAGGCGCCGCCGTACGCCTTCCTGGTGATCACCGTCACCTTCGGCACCGTGGCCTCGGCGTAGGCATATATGAGCTTGGCGCCGCGGCGGATGATCCCGCGCCATTCCTGGCTCACCCCGGGCAGAAAGCCCGGCACGTCGACAAAGGTAAGGATCGGGATGCTGAACGCGTCGCAGGTCCGGACGAACCTGGCCGCCTTCTCCGAGGCGTCGATGTCGAGGCAGCCGGCGTAGTGCATCGGCTGGTTGGCCACCACGCCGACGGACGCGCCCGCCACCCGGCCGAAGCCGACCACGATGTTCGGCGCGAACCCGGCGTGCACCTCGAGGAACTCGCCGTCGTCGAGCACGTGGGTGATCACCTCGTGCATGTCGTAGGGCTGGTTCGGCGAGTCGGGGATGAGCGTGTCGAGTTCCTCGTCCCGCTCGCCGGGCTCGGTTACGTCCGCACCGTCGGCCGCCTCCAGCCGGGGCGGCTCGTCCAGGTTGTTGGAGGGCAGGTAGGACAGCAGCTCGCGGGCGAAGTCGATGCAGTCCTGCTCGTCGGAGGCCTGGTAGTGCGAGACGCCGGACTTGACGCCGTGCGCATGCGCGCCGCCTAGGTCCTCGAAGCTCACATCCTCGCCGGTCACCGTCTTGATCACGTCGGGGCCCGTGATGAACATATGGCTGGTGCCCTCCACCATGAGGGTGAAGTCGGTGATGGCCGGGGAGTAGACCGCGCCGCCCGCGCACGGGCCCATGATCAGGGAGATCTGCGGCACGACGCCGGAGGCCATCACGTTGCGGTAGAAGATCTCGGCGAACAGGCCGAGCGCGACCACGCCTTCCTGGATGCGGGCACCGCCGCCGTCGTTGATCCCGATCATCGGGCAGCCGGTCTTCAGCGCGTGATCCATGATCTTGACGATCTTCTCGCCGTAGACCTCGCCGAGCGACCCGCCGAACACCGTGAAGTCCTGGCTGAACACGCAGACCGGGCGCCCGTCCACGGTGCCGAACCCGGTGACCACGCCGTCCCCGTAGGGCCGGGTGGCGGCGATCCCGAAGTCGGTGGCACGGTGCCTGGCATGCTCGTCCAACTCGGTGAACGAGCCCGGGTCGAGCAGCATGTCGACCCGTTCCCGCGCGGTCAGCTTGCCCCGCTCGTGCTGCTTGGCTACCGCCTGCTCCGAGCCGGCGTGCACCGCCTCGGCCCGCCGCCGCTCCAGGTCGGCGAGCTTGCCCGCGGTGGTGTGCCGGTCGGGAACGGGTCCGGTTCCGGCGGCTTGCGTCGTCATGGGGATCAGGCTAGCGGGCCATTAACCGTGGCGGATTACGCTCTAGGCGTGAACAGAGCCATGGAGAGGACCCGCGACAGGGACCGGGCCGCGCTCCCCGAGCCGATGCGGCGCGATGTCCGGCTGCTCGGCGACATCCTCGGTGAGATCATCCGCGACTCCGGCGGACCGGAACTGCTGGCCGACGTGGAGCGGCTGCGGCGCGCGGTGATCGAGGCACGTGAAGGGGGCAGGGGAGGTGGGCGGGGCGAACAACACCACCTGGCCGCGGCCGGCGACGAGATCGTCAGGCTGGTCGCGTCCTGGAACCTGGAGCGGGCCGAGCAGGTGGCCCGGGCCTTCGCCGTCTACTTTCACCTGGCCAACCTGGCCGAGGAGCACCAGCGCATCCGCAACCTGCGCGAACGCGACACGGGCCAGGAGCCGGTGCGGGAGTCGCTGGCCGCCGCGGTGGCCGAGATCAGCCGGGAGGCCGGGCCTGAGCACCTGCGCGAGCTGCTCGCGTCGCTGCGGGTGCACCTGGTGCTCACCGCGCACCCCACCGAGGCGCGCCGGCGCGCGGTGGTGGCCGCGCTGCGCCGGATCAGCGGGCTGCTCGACGTGCTGGACGACCAGCGCACCGCGGCGACGGACCGGGATGAGGCGCGGCGCAAGCTGCGGGAGGAGGTCGACCTGCTGTGGCGGACCTCACAGCTGCGGGTCAAGGCGATGGACCCCATCGACGAGGTCCGCACGGTGATGACCGCGTTCGATGAGACGCTGTTCCGGGTCGTCCCTGAGGTATACCGGGAGCTGGACCGGGCCGCGGCCGGGGCCGCCGGCGCGGGATCCCCGGTCCCGGCCTTCCTGCGGTTCGGCAGCTGGGTGGGCGCAGACCGGGACGGCAACCCGTTCGTGACCGCGCAGGTCACCAGGGAGACAGCGACGATCCAGGCGGACCACGTGCTGCGCGCGCTGGAGAACACCACGGTCAGGATCGGCCGGGCGCTGACCCTGCACGCGGGAACCACGCCGCCGTCCGCGGGCCTGCGCCGGGCGCTGGCCGCGGCGCACGCCGCGCACCCGGAACTGCTGGCCGAGATCGAGGCGCGCTCGCCGCAGGAGCCGTACCGGACCTACCTGCTGTACGCGGCACAGCGGATCAACGCCACCCGGACCCGGCACGCCGACCTGGCCTACCCCGGCCCGGCCGAGTTCCTCGCCGACCTGCGCACCGTCCAGCAGGCGCTGGCCGAGGCGGGCGCGGCCAAGCAGGCCCACGGCGAGCTGCAGCACCTCATCTGGCAGGCGGAGACGTTCGGCTTCCACCTGGCCGGCCTGGAGGTCAGGCAGCACAGCGAGGTGCATGCCCGGGCGCTGGCCGAAGTCCGCGCGGCCGGCCCGCCCGGCGCCGAGCCAACGGCACTTCAGGGGGCCCTGTCCGCCCCGGCCGAGGAGGTGCTGGCCACCTTCCGCGCGGTGGCCTGGGTGCAGGACCGGTACGGCGTGGACGCGTGCCGCCGCTACGTGGTGAGCTTCACCCGCTCGGCCGCCGACATCGCCGCGGTGCACGAACTGGCCCGCTACGCCATGGCCGGCGGCCGCCCGCCGGTGCTCGACGTGGTGCCGCTGTTCGAGAGCGCGGCCGACCTGGCCAACGCGCCCGACGTGCTGACCGGCATGCTCGCGCTGCCCGAGGTCGCGGAGCGGCTGGCGGCCACCGGGCGGGAGCTCGAGGCGATGCTCGGCTACTCCGACTCGGCCAAGGAACTCGGCCCGGCCAGCGCCACCCTGCGCCTGTTCGACACCCAGGCCAGGCTGGCCGCCTGGGCCGCGGCCAATGGCGTCCGGCTGACCCTGTTCCACGGCCGCGGCGGCGCCCTCGGCCGGGGCGGCGGCCCGGCGGGCCGGGCCGTGCTGGCCCAGGCGCCCGGCTCGGTCAACGGCTCGTTCAAGGTCACCGAGCAGGGCGAGGTCATCTTCGCCCGGTACGGGCAGCGGGCGATCGCCAAGCGGCACCTGGAGCAGGTGGGCTCGGCCGTCCTGCTCGCCTCGTCCGCGCGGATCGCCGAACGCACCGCGGCCGCCGCGCAGACCTACTCCGAGGTCGCCGCCCGGATCGACCAGGCCGCCTGCGCCGCCTTCCGCCGCCTGGTCGAGGCGGACGGCTTCGCCGGCTGGTTCGCCAGGATCAGCCCGCTGGGCGAGATCGGCGGCCTGCGCATCGGCTCGCGCCCGGCCAAGCGCGGTCTCCGCCCCGCGAACAGCCCCGCGAACAGCCCCGCGCACAGCCCCGCGGACACTGCTGCCGGGGCCGCCTCCGGCGGCGGGCCGGCGCCCGCCATGGACCTGGCCGACCTGCGGGCGATCCCGTGGGTCTTCGCCTGGTCACAGACCAGGATGAACCTGCCCGGGTGGTTCGGCCTGGGCAGCGGGCTGGCCGCCGTCGCGGACGCCGACGGCCCCGACGTGCTGCGCCGCGCGTACCGCGAGTGGCCGCTGTTCGGCGTGCTGCTGGAGAACGCGGAGATGAGCCTGGCCAAGACGGACCGGCTGATCGGGGCGCGCTACCTGGCCCTGGGCGGTCGGGAGGACCTGACCGAGATGGTGCTCGCCGAGTACGACCTCACCCGCCGCCTCGTCATGACCGTGACCGGCCATGACCGCCTGCTGGCCAACCGGCACGTGCTCTCCCGCGCGGTCTCGCTCCGCGACCCCTACGTGGACGCGCTGTCCTACCTCCAGCTCCGTGCCCTGGCCGCCCTCCGCGGCGCGGACCCAGAAGCCGACGAGCGCGAGCGCCTGGAGCGCCTGCTCCTGCTCACCGTCAACGGCGTAGCCGCCGGCCTCCAGAACACCGGCTAGCCCCGCCCGCCGCCTCGCACCACCCGCCCCCGCGCCCGCTGCGCATGCCCCGCGCCCAGGTGTCGTCCCACTAGCCACACGAACATAGCCAGCACGGCAATTAGCGCACCAGCGCGAGAACCCTAGGTTTACCTGGGTGGATTCGGGCCTCCGGGTGAATTTGGGGGACCATGGTGCACAAAAATCACCCCGGAGCCCCAATCCACCCGGATCTTTAAGCCGCGAGCCATAACACCATGCGCTCGAGCATCACAGGCCGCACGGGCTCCACCCACAGCACATCGCAGGCACTATCCCCGCGCAACGCGCTGCGGCCGTCATCGCAGCTAGTCCGCGATGCGGATGCGCAGGCGGCGGAAGCCCTTGCCCTTGCTCTCGATCTTGACGACCTCGATCCGGCCGACCTGGCGGGTGGACGCGACGTGGGTGCCGCCGTCCGCCTGCTGGTCCAGGCCCACGATGTCGATGATCCGGACTTCCTTGACTTCCGGCGGCACCAGGTTGGTCGCGGTGCGGATGATGTCGGGCAGCGCGAACGCCTCGTCCCTCGGCAGCACCCGGACGTCGATGCGCCGGTCGGCACTGACCTCGGTGTTGCACGCGGCCTCGACGGCCTCGCGGAAGCCGGGCGGCACCTCCGGCAGGTTGAAGTCCATCCGCGCGGTCAGCGGCTCCATGTTGCCGCCGGTCACCAGCGCGCCGAAGTCGCGGAACACCACGCCGCACAGCACGTGCAGGCCGGAGTGCGTGCGCATCAGCGCGGTCCGCCGGTCGTCTTCCAGCGCCCCGCGCACCGAAGTGCCCGCGGAAGGCAGCGGGTCGCCCTCGGCCGGGATCAGGTACAGGTCGTCACCCTTGCGGGCGCCGGTGATCCTGGTCTGCACGCCGCCCCAGAGCAGCACCCCGTGGTCGGGCGGCTGACCGCCGCCGCCAGGGTAGAAGGCCGAACGGTCCAGCACGATCCCATCGTCACCGGCCGCGAGCACCTTGGCGTCCCACTCCCGCAGGGTCTGGTCGTCCAGTTCGAGCCGATGCGTGCGCCATTGCGTGTCGTCCATGGGACGGAAGCCTAGTCCGCGGAGACAGCCTCGGCAGCCGGGACAGCCTGGCCAGCCGAGACGGCAGGCACCGGCTCGCGGGTGAACGTGAGGCCGAGCGCCAGGCAGGCGAACGGGACCGCGGAGATCGCGTACCGGTAGTCGAGCTCGTGCGCCGCGATCGGCAGCACCAGGTTGACGATGGCAACGCCCCAGGCCAGGGCCGCGTACCGCCCCGGGCCGCGCCACCTCCGGATCAGCAGGACCAGCCCGCTGGCCATCACCAGGAAGAACACCCAGCCGGGGAACCAGACGGGGAGCTGGTACAGGAAGACAAGGTACGCCCACGGCTGGACCACGTGCGTGTTGGAGTGGGCGTGCGCGTACCGGTTCTCCCAGTACCGCATGTACGGGGCCATCGGGTCGACGTGCGGGGTCACGGTGAACTGCATGGCCAGGTAGTCGGTCGGCCGGTCGGTGGCGAAGAAGGTCTCCAGCACCTCCTTGCCCACGGTCCTGACGTAGTCCAGCGGCTGCGCGAGGATCGCCCGTTCGGCGAACTGCATGGCCAGCTTGTTGTTGTATTCGTTCACGCCGGGGTGGGCGTCGACCCGGTACCAGGCGCCCTGGGCCCACAGGTAGTCGGCCGGGGTGCGCCCGTTCAGCGCCGCGGGCACGGACCAGGCCGGGGCGGCCGCGGCCGGGTGACCGGGCTGGTTCTGCGGGCAGAGCGGGACCAGGCTGGGCGGCGGCTTGATCACCGCGCAGTTGGCGAATGACATGGTCCGCGACCACAGGAACAGCCCGGTGCTGTCGGTGATGTTGAGCTGGCCGTGCTCGGAGAAAAAGATCAGCGCGTAGGCCGCCAGCGGGACCGCGAAGGCCGCAAGGCAGGCCACCAGGACTTTCCAGCCGACGCGCATGACCAGCAGGAACGCCAGGATGATCACGATCACGGGGGCGCCGTTGCCGCGGATGACCGAGGCCCAGGAGACCAGCAGCCCGACGATCACCGCCTGCCAGATGGCCGGCTTCGGCCGGACGACGAGGATCGCCACCGCGATCATCAGCACCAGGGTGAACAGGGTGTCGGGCAGGATCGACGACTCGAGCCAGATCTGCCGCGAGTCGAACAGCGTCGGCACGGCGGCGAGCGTCGCCCCCCAGGCGGGCAGCCCGCGGGTGCGCAGCACGGCGTAGATGACCGCGCCGAGCGCGATGCCCATCAGGTGCTGCAGCGTCGTCACCAGCAGCAGGCTGTGGAACGGCTGGAGCAGGTGCAGGACCAGCGGGTACCCGGCCGGCCTGAGCTCGGCCAGCGGCAGCAGCTGGACGCTCTGCTTCATGTAGGAGAAGGAGTCCTGGATGAGCAGGGCGGGCTTGAAGCCGAGGGCGGCGATCACCCGCGGGATGACGGACAGGCAGGCCGCGATCGTGAACAGCCGGTGGTTGCGCCATAGCGCGGCGGGCGTCAGCCCGGCCGCGACGGCCCTGACCCGCGCCTTCAGCGCGCCGCGGTCCCAGGGAACCCGCGGCGGCCACAGCCGGAAGCCCCGCCCGGGCGCCGTCGCGCGGTCCGGCGCGCTGCCGTCGTCCGCGCCCCGCCGCTGGCTGGTTCCGACGTCGGTCACCGATTTCCCTCCTCCTGGCTTCCTGAACAATAGTGGGTTGCCATGCGAGCCGAGAACCCTGCGCACGCCCGGGTGCCCCTGGACCCGGTGGCCCTGCGCCGCGCCGTGATCCGGCCCGGCGGCCTCTGGCGCGAGATCGAGGTCGTCGAGAGCACCGGCTCGACCAACGCCGACCTGCTGGCCCGGGCCCTAGCCGGCGAGGCGGAGGGCGTGCTGCTGGCCGCCGAGGAGCAGCGGGCGGGCCGCGGCCGGATGGGCCGCACCTGGACCTCGCCTGCGCGCGCCGCGCTGACCTTCTCGGTGCTGCTGAAGCCGGCCGTGCCGCCCGCCCGCCGCGGCTGGCTCCCGCTGCTGACCGGGGTGGCCGTCACCGCCGCGGTCACCAGGGTGACCGGCGTCGACACCAGGCTGAAGTGGCCCAACGACGTGCTGGCCGGCGACGCCAAGCTCGCGGGCATCCTCGGCGAGGCGGCCGGCGGCGCGATCGTCGTCGGCATCGGCCTCAACGTGTCCACCGAACCCGCGGAGTTCCCTGGCCTCCGCCCCGGCGCGCTGCCCGCCACCTCACTGCGCGCGGCCGGCGCGACCGCGCTGGACCGGGAGGAGCTGATCCTCGCCATCCTGGAAGGGTTCGAGCGCTGGTACCTGACCTGGCAGCAGGCCGGGGGCGACCCGGACCGCAGCGGCCTGCGCCCCGAATACACCCGGCTGTCCGCCACGATCGGCCGCACCGTCCGGGCCGAACTCCCCGGCGGTCAGGCGCTCTCCGGCCCGGCCGCCGGCGTCGATTCCGACGGCAGGCTGCTGGTCCGGGTGGCCCCGGGATCCGAGGTGGCGGTGGCCGCCGGCGACGTCGTCCACCTGCGCTGAACCATTCCCGGGGTCGCTCCCGGGGCGAACGCCAGCGCCGCGGCCAGGCAGGCGGCCGGCACCGCGGGCACCAGGTAGCGCAGGTCGAAGTCGGCGATCAGCGGCGGCACCAGCAGGATCGTCACCGCGAACACCCAGGGCAGCCCCGCGCCCCCGACCCGGCGCCGCGCGACCATCCCGGCCAGCCCGGCCAGCAGGATCACCCCGAGCAGCGTGCCCGGCAGGTACGCGTACCGCTGGTAGCTCACCATCCAGGATGCGTACGGCTGAACCGCGCGGGTCGGCGCCGGGTGACGGCCGCCGTTGTAGGCGGCCTGGTCGCCGGCCACCGTCCCGCCGCCGGGCGTGCGCATGCTGGCCGGTACCCAGGCCGTGGCCGCGTCGGCGAACTGGTACCGGTCCACGATCCCGGCGTCCGGGTGGACCGGCCGGTCCCAGAAGAAGCTCAGCGCGAAGTCGTGCCCGACCGCGGCGGCGTAGTCGCCCGGCTGCGCGGCGATGGCCCGCAGCGCGAAGTGCAGCGCGAGCCGGTTGGTCCGGGCCGAGAACCGCCCGCCCGGCAGTCGCAGCAGGGGTGATGCGCCCGACCAGATGTAGAGCGAGGAGGCCATCCGCGGCCCGGGCGGCGGGCACAGCACCAGGTCGCCGGGCGGCGGCTTGATCACCGCGCAGTTCGCGAACGACATCGTCCGCGACCACAGGTACACCCCGTCGCTCCTGGTCAGGCTGAACTGGTGCTCGCGGGTGCTGAACCAGGCGCTGTACGCCGCCACCGGCAGCGCCCCGGCCAGCAGCGCGGCCAGCACGGTTACCAGCCCCGCCCGCCGGGTCAGCAGCGCGGCCAGCAGCACCACGAGCAGGACCGCGAGCAGCGCCAGCCCGACCGGCCAGAGCAGCGCGGAGGTCCCCAGCAGGAAGGCGGCCGCGGTGGTCCTGGCGGGCCGCCGTTCGCCCGGTGCCCGCAGCAGCAGGTACAGGGCGAGCAGAACCAGGAAGCCGAACGGGATGTCGGGCACTGCGTCGGCTTCGAGCTGGAGCTCGTACGCGTCGAAGAGCACCGGGACGGTGGCGAGCGTCGCCGCCCAGGCGGGCAGCCAGAAACGGCGCGCCAGCAGGTAGATGAGCACGCCCATGGCCAGGCCCATCACGTGCTGCACGGCGGCGACCAGCGCGAAGCTGTGCAGCGGTCTGAGCACCCACAACATAAAGCCGTAGCCGCCTACCCGGCTGGGGTCGGGGATCAGCCGCAGCCCGGTGGCCAGGTACGAGGCCGAGTCGCCGCCGAACCACATGATCGGCCGGAACGCCAGCGCGGTCAGCACCCGCAGCGCGAGCGCCGCGACCAGCACCAGCCCGAACAGCCAGTGCCGCCGCGCCCTCGCCGCCAGCCCAACCGAGTCCACTGATTCAATTTATGCCTCGTTCGCCTCACTCGGCGCTTGCTCGCGGGACATGCCAGTATTTGCGGTATGACCGTGGACCCTTCGCTCACCCAGGACGAGCACCTGGTGCTGCTGCTGCATCCGCACTGGAAGACGCTGATCCGGCCGTTCGCGGTAGCGGTGCTCGTGATCGTGATCGCGCTGGTGGCGGAGGTGCTGATCCCGTCGGGCTCGGTGGCAGGGGCGGGGCGCCTCGCGGTGGCCGCGGTCGCGATCCTCGTCCTGATGGTGTGGCTGATGGTGCCGGTGCTGCGCTGGCGGACGACGACGTACGAGCTGACCACCCGGCGGCTGCGGGTACGGGACGGCATCCTCACCCGGAGCGGCCGGGACATCCCGCTGGCCAGGATCAACGACGTCTCGTTCGAGAAAGGCCCGCTCGACCGGCTGCTCGGCAGCGGGCGGCTGGTGGTCGAGTCGGCGGGCGAGCACGGCCAGATCGTGCTGACCGACATCCCCCGGGTGGAGTTCACCCAGGCCACGCTGTTCCGGCTGGTGGAAGAGGAGCAGCGCAGGCTGGAGCGGAACGAGAGGAGCCAGCCGTGAGCCCTGTGACCACCTCACGTCCCGCTGACGGAATCGCCGAGATTACGCTGAACCGGCCCGAGGCGATGAACTCCATCAGTTCCGCGATGGCGGCCGAGCTCGCCCGGGCCTGCGCCGAACTCGCCGCCGCGCCCGAGGTCCGCGTGGTCGTGCTCGGCGCGGCCGGGGAGCGGGCCTTCTGCGCCGGGGCGGACCTGAAGGAACGGGCCGGCATGACCGACGCGGACATCATGCGACAGCGGCACGCGATCCGCGGGCTGTTCGGCGCGATGCTCGCGCTGCCGCAGCCCGCCATCGCCGCGGTGCACGGCTTCGCCCTCGGCGGCGGCTGCGAGCTGGCGCTCTCCTGCGACCTCGTGGTGGCCGACGAGACCGCCACGTTCGGCCTGCCCGAGGTGACCGTCGGGCTGGTGCCCGGGGGCGGCGGCACCCAGCTCGCACTGCGCCGCCTGGGCCCGGGCCGGGCCGCGGACCTGGTGCTGACCGGCCGCAAGGTCGGCATCGACGAGGCCGAACGGCTCGGCCTGGTGGACCGGCGGGTGCCGGCCGGGCAGGCCGGCCAGGCCGCGCTCGAGCTGGCCGGGCAGATCGCGGCCAACTCCCCGGTGGCGGTCCGGGCGGCCAAGCGGGCCATCAGGCACGGCTGGGGCGTCTCGCTGGAGGCAGGCCTGGACATCGAGGACGCCGCCTGGCGGACCGCCGCGCTGTCGGCGGACCGGCGGGAGGGCATCGCCGCGTTCGTCGAGAAGCGCAAGCCGGCCTGGCCGGGGCAGTAACCCAGGCCCGTTCGGCTATCTGAAGACCTGTACCGTCGCCAGCCGGGCTAGCCTGGTCTCATGAGCTGGGGACTGCCGGACCGGATCTCGGTGCGCGAGGTCGGGCCGCGCGACGGGCTGCAGAACGAGGACCCGGTGCCGACCGACGCGAAGGTGGCGCTGCTGGACGCGCTGTCCGCGACCGGCGTGCAGCGGATCGAGGCGGTCTCCTTCGTCAGGCCGTCGGCGATCCCGCAGATGGCCGACGCCGACGAGGTGTGGAAGCGGGCGGCGCGGGCGCCCTCGGTCCGGTACTCCGCCCTGGTGCCCAACCTGCGCGGTGCGCTGCGCGCGCTTGACGCGGGCTTCACCGAGCTCGAGGCAGTCGTCTCGGCCTCCGAGACGCACAACCGCAAGAACGTAAACCGCTCGACCGGGCAGTCGCTCGACGAGATCGCCGAGATCATCGCGGTCGCGCACGACCGCGGCGCCACCGTGCAGGTGATCGTGTCCACCGCGTGGGGCTGCCCGTACGAGGGCGACGTGCCTGTTAGCCGCGTGGTGTCGGTGGCCGGGCGGGCCATCGCCGACGGGGCGGATTCGGCCTCGTTCGGCGACACCACCGGAATGGCTACGCCGACCCGGGTGCGGGCGCTGATCGGCGCGTTCCGTTCGGCCCATCCGGAGACCGGGCTGAACCTGCACTTCCACAACACCCGGGGCACCGGGCTGGCCAACGTGCTGGCCGCCCTGGAGCTCGGCGTGTCCGACTTCGACGCCTCGGTCGGCGGCCTGGGCGGCTGCCCGTACGCCCCCGGCGCGACCGGCAACATCGCGACCGAGGAACTCGTGCACATGGTCGAGGACATGGGCGTGGCCACCGGCATCGACCTGGACGCGATGATCGCGGCCGCGGCCGAGGCCGAGGGCATCGTCGGCCGCGCCCTGCCCTCCCAGGTGCTGCGCGCCGGGCCGCGCACCAGGACAATCGCACCATGACCGATTCCGGTGAGCTGCGCGAGACGGATCCCATGACCGATTTCCCCAAGCTGCGCGAGACCATCGAGCGGGGCGGTGCCGTCCGGTACCACGAGACCGCCGCGGCGCGCGGCAAGCTGTTCGCCAGGGACCGGATCGCCGCACTGGTCGACCAGGGCAGTTTTACCGAGGACGGCCGGTTTGCCAACGCGCTGGCGGACGGGCTGCCTGCGGACGGCGTCATCACCGGCACCGCGCTCATCGGCGGCCGGCCGATCGCGCTGATGGCCAACGACTCCACCGTCAAGGCGGGGTCGTGGGGCGCGCGCACCGTGGAGAAGATCATCCGGATCATCGAGAAGGCCTACGACGCGGCCATCCCGATGATCTACCTGGTCGACTCGGCCGGGGCGCGGATCACCGATCAGGTGGACATGTTCCCCGGCCGCCGCGGGGCGGGGAGGATCTTCCGCACCCAGGTCCGCGCCTCCGGCTCGATCCCGCAGGCCTGCGCGCTATTCGGCCCCTCGGCGGCGGGCGGCGCGTACATCCCGGCGTTCTGCGACTTCACCGCCATGGTGGACGGCAACGCCTCGATGTACCTGGGCAGCCCGCGGATGGTGGAGATGGTGGTCAGCGAGAAGACCACGCTGGAGGAGATGGGCGGCGCCCGGCTGCACTGCACCACCTCCGGCAGCGGGCACTTCCTCGCCGCCACCGAGCAGGACGCCCTCGGCGCGGTCCGCGACTACCTGTCCTACCTGCCGCAGAACTGGGCCTCGCCGCCGCCGGTGCTCGCGGCCCGGGATCCCAAGCCGACCGACCTGCGCGCGCTGGTCCCTGAGAGCGAGCGGCAGGCCTTCGATATGCGCCGGTTCGTCCGCGGGCTGGTCGACGAGGACTCGCTCTTCGAGGTCCACGCGCTGTGGGCGCGCGAGGTCGTGACCGGCTTCGCCCGGCTGGACGGGCAGGTCACCGGCGTGATCGCGAACAACCCGATGTTCAAGGGCGGGGTGCTGTTCGTCGACTCGGCGGACAAGGCGGCGCGGTTCATCCAGACCTGTGACGCGTTCGGCATCCCGCTGCTGTTCCTCGCCGACGTGCCCGGCTTCATGGTCGGCACCGCCGTGGAGCGGCAGGGCATCATCAGGCACGGCGCGAAGATGATCGCCGCGATGTCCGACGCCACCGTGCCGAAGATCTGCGTCGTGGTGCGCAAGGCCTACGGCGCTGGCCTGTACGCGATGGCCGGGCCCGGCTTCGAGCCCGACGCCACGCTGGCGCTGCCCACCGCCAAGATCGCCGTCATGGGCGCCGAGGCCGCGGTGAACGCGGTCTACGCCAACAAGCTCGAGCAGCTGGGCGACGACGCACGGGTGGCCGAGACCGCCAGGCTCCGCCGCGAGTACGAGCGCGACATCGATATCCTGCGCCTGGCCTCCGAACTCGTCGTCGACAACGTAGTCGAGCCGGAAGACCTGCGCGCCGAACTCATCCGCCGCTTCGCCGCCGCCCGCACCAAAGACCGCACCCCGCCCAGGCGCCGCCACGGCATCAGCCCCGCCTGACCCCGCGCCGACGGCCGGCTCCCGCACCAAGAACCCGGTACGCCGCATCACGCAGGATGTATTCCGCCTGCGCTCTGACGCGTATTCCGGGCGATTGCGGTGGCTGGCCGATCAGGTAACGATCGAAGACGTCAGATGGGGGCAGGGGCCCCTTCACCCCGGTCGGCGTGGATCATGCGCCAGGGAAATCACTGGCAGCGACCGACTCTGGGTCCGGGGGCGTGCTTTTTTGCCGTTCCTTTACTATTTACTCATGACCCGCGTACTCCTCGCTGAGGACGACACCTCGATCTCCGAACCGCTGTCCCGCGCCCTGCGCCGGGAGGGGTACGAGGTAGACGTGACGGCGGACGGGCCCAGCACCCTCGACAAGGCGCTGGGCGAGGGCGTCGACCTGATCTTGCTCGATATCGGCCTGCCCGAACTCGACGGGCTCGAGGTGTGCCGCCGGGTCCGGGCCGGCGGATACGCCGTGCCCGTGCTGATCCTCACCGCGCGGGCCGACGAGGTGGACACCGTGGTCGGTCTCGACGCGGGCGCCGACGACTACGTAACCAAGCCGTTCCGGCTGGCCGAACTCCTCGCCCGGGTCCGCGCCCTGCTCCGGCGGGGGACGGCGGAGGGCTCGGCCGCGCACGGCGTGCGGATCGACCCGGACGCCCGCCGGGCCTGGCACGGCGAGGTCGAACTCGACCTGACCACCAAGGAATTCGACCTGCTCTGGATCCTGCTGCGCGACGCGGGCAAGGTGGTCACCCGGGAGCAGATCATGCGCGAGGTCTGGGACGCGAAGTGGTGGACCTCGACCAAGACGCTCGACATGCACATTTCCTGGCTGCGCCGCAAGCTCGGCGACGACGCGCACAGCCCCAGGTACATCACCACGGTCCGGGGCGTCGGGTTCCGCTTTGAGCGCGGCGACTGACCACGCCAGCGCAGGCGCTACCCGAGGCAACTGATGCGCAGGCGGCTGTGGTTCTCGAGCTTCGCCGTGGCGCTGGTCGCGGTCCTGGTCGTCGGCGTGCCCGCCCTTGTGATCGGCGCCGGCCGCGGGGCAGCCGCGCTGGGCGTGGTCGCCGTCGTGATGGCGGTGACGGCCGCGCTGGCCGGCTGGCTGACGGCGGTGCTCGCGGGGCGGCTGGCCCGGCCCGTCGAGGAACTTGCCGAGGCGGCGGCGCGGCTGGGCCGGGGCGATCCGCGCCCGCTCGGCCGCAGGTACGGGGCCGCCGACCTGGACCAGGTGGCCGACGGCCTCGACACGTCCGCGCGCCGGCTCAGCAGCCTGCTCGCCGCGGACCGCGAGCTCACCGCGGACGCCTCGCACCAGCTGCGCACGCCGCTGACCGCCCTGTCGATGCGGCTGGAGGAGATGATCGCGGCGGCGGACGATCCCGATGTGGTCCGGGAGGAAGGCAGCGCCGCCCTCGCCCAGGCCGAGCGCCTGGCCAACGTGGTGACCCAGCTGCTCAGCCCGGCCCGGCGGGGGACCGCGTCGGCCGCCGCGCTGACCGGCATCGACGAGATCGTGCAGCAGCAGGTCGTCGAGTGGGATCCGGCCTTCCGCCGGGCGCGCCGCAAGCTCGCGGTGATCGGCGTGCGCGGCCTCCAGGCGCATGTCAGTCCGGGCGGCCTGGCGCAGGTGCTCGCCACGCTGCTGGACAACGCCCTCATGCACGGCGGGGGAACGGTGACCCTGCAGACCTCGCAGAATTCGCGCTCGGTGGTGATCGAGGTGCGGGACGAGGGTAAGGGCGTCCCGCCCGAGCTGGCATCCCGGATCTTCGAGCGGAGCGTCAGCGGGCGTCCCGAGGGCACCGGGCTGGGCCTGTTCCTGGCCCGGACGATGGCGGCGGCGGACGGCGGCCGCGTCGTGCTGATCAAGCCGAAGCCCGCCACGTTCGCGGTCTTCCTGCCCAGGAACCCGCCGCAGACGGCCGCCCAGCCGGTCCGCGGCCCGGCATGAACCCAGACGGCACAGCCAGTAGCTAGCGGCGCCGCGCGTCCGCGGTGTCGAGCAACTCCCTCGCCGGCCCGTATTCGTGCTCGAACGCCTCGCTCGTCTCGGTGGCGTCGACGAACCCGGACACCGCGGCTTCCCCCGCGGCCACGGCGGCGCCGGGAACACCGGCCAGGAACACCCACTTCTTGTACGAGAAGTACCGGAAGATGGTGCCGAGCGCGGTACCGGCCAGGCTGGCCGCGTTGTAAGCCAGGGTGCTCTTCATGTCGAGCCCGTAGGTGACGAACGCGATGACGCACTCGGCGATGGCCAGCCCGACGATGTTGAGCCCGGCGAACAGGACGCCCTCGCGCAGCATGGCCTGGTTCACCCGGTGCCTGAAGGTCCAGAACCGGCTGCCGAGATAGGTGAGCACGGTGGCCGCGATGATGGACAGGCCCTTGGAGACCATCGGCCCGATGCCGAGCGCGCCGTGCAGGTAGGCCGCGCCGCCTAGGTCGACGACCGAGCCGACCAGGCCGACCGCGCCGAATTTCGCGAGCTCAGGAATCAGTTCGGCGCAGCGCTTACGAAGGCTCACCATCCTGGGCATACGAAATGGTCCTTTCGGGACGGCATCATCATCCGGCCTGTGCGCAACCCCCGTACAGGCCCCACTCAAGACCCGCACATGCTACCGGCCGCGGCTTAGTGACGACTGCGCCTTCCCTCAGGCGGTGGTATGAAACAGAACACAATCCGCGAACCGGGCGCGTCCGGCTGGCGGCCAGGAATTAACCAGCCATCACGCGGTGAGCGTGTTCTCCCGCCCCGTCTTGGCGATGGCGTGCCAGGTCAGGTAGACCACGGCCGTGATCACGAACCCGACCTCGAAGGTCAGGTCCCCGACGGCCCCCACGTGCGAGGGCACCACTCCGACGTACTCGGTCTGGTTGGAGAACAGCCAGATCGAGATGCCCATCCCGATGAGCATGGCGACCGGCCCGGCCCAGTTCGTCCGCCGCGTCGAGAACAGCAGCGTCTCGTCCGGGTTGCGCCGCAGCAGCAGGTCGCAGAAGTACACGGCCAGCCACGGGGCGATCCAGTACGCGATGATCAGCAGGAAGTTCTCGTACTTGGTACCCGCGTCGTGCAGGCCGCTCCAGGCCAGGAAGAACCCGATGGTGCCGAACCCGACCGCCACGATTGCCCGGCGCAGCGAGAGCGGCAACTTGATGCCGATCGCGGTGAACGACAGCGCGCCCGAGTAGATGTTGAGCACGTTCGCCGAGACGGCGCCGAGCGCGATCGCCAGCAGCGTGAGGTCGGCCAGCGGCGTGGCCAGCAGCCCGGTGAAGCCGCCGGTCGGGTTCGTGTCGAAGGCCTTGACCGCGCTGGCCACGGTGCCGGCCCCCGCGCCGACGACCTCGAGCAGCGCACAGGACAGGAACAGGCCGAGCCCGGACCACCAGGCGATCGCGGCCTTGCTCGTGTCCGGCTTGAAGTACCGGGTGTAGTCGGACGCGTACGGGTTCCACCCCACCGCGTAGCCGAACGACGCGCCGAACGTCAGCAGGAACGCGCCGGGGATGGTGTGGTGCGAGGCGCCCGGGTGGGCCTTGCTCAGGATGACCCCGGACGCGATCAGGAAGATCACGGTGAGCACCGGGAAGGCGTACCGCTCGAAGGTGTGCACCAGGTTGTAGCCGAAGAACGCCACCGCGACCTGCACCAGCACGATGATGAGCAAGCACAGCACCTTCGGCCAGTGGATCAGCGCGTTCAGCGCGAAGGCGCCGCTGACGCTGTTTACAGCGAACCACCCGATGCCGGCGGTCACCGAGTTCAGCCCGGCCGGCAGCGCGTTGCCCCAGTAGCCGAACCCCAGCCGGCTCAGCACCATCTGCGGCACCCCGTACCTGGGGCCCCGCAGGGACAGGATCCCCTGGGTGATGCCGCCGATCGCGCTGCCCAGGACGAGGGCGAGCGCCGCCTCCCAGAAGCCGAGACCGAACACCACGACCGCGAGCATGCCGACGAATATCGTGGCGAACTCCATGTTCGGCGAGGTCCAGGTCCAGAAAAGCTGAAGCGGCCGGCCGTGCCGTTCGTTAAGCGGAATGAATTCCGCCCCGCCGGGCTCGACCTCGAAGACCTGGGTGCCGTAACTACCCTCACGGACAAGGACGCCAGGCCCGGCGTCGCCGCTGTGTGTGACGTCCTGATCGCGTGTCGCCATTTACGCGCTCCCCTCCGGGGTGGCCATGATCACAGGTCTTTTACCCCGATATAGGGCGTGTTGCAGAACTTTCGCGGCGGCGGGAGCTGGTGATCGGCTGCGCCGGTCCAGTCGCGGGTTGCGGGTCTTTGATGGCAGCGCGGGCGGCCTGTTTCGGGTGTTGCGGGTTCCCCGGTCCAGGCCCGGCGCGGCGGGAGACCGGTTCCGGGCATGCCGGACTGGCCCGGGTGACATCAGTGCTGTGGATAGTGGCGGCCGGGTGCCGGTCAGGGAAGGCTGGAGAGCCTTCGGTGGAGCAGCATCAGGTTGCTGACGGTCGCGGCCAAGGTGAGCTCGGCCTGGGCGAAGGGCAGGCCGCGCATGGAGAACCGGCGGAGCCCGATTCTGTCCTTGAGGAAGCTGAACCCGCCCTCGGACAGCGGCGCGCGGCGCCGGTAGATGTCGCGGCCCTGCCGGGTGGACAGGTTATGGGCCATCTGATCGCGGGGGTCCTGGTGCCGGCAGGCCGGGGTGTGCGGCCCGCTGCTCTCGGCCGATTCCCACGCGCCGGGGCTGATCAGCCGGTCCGGGCCAGGCGCTTCGCAGTTGTCCTTGCTGAAGTACCCGGCGTCGTAGGCCACGGTGCCGATGCGGGACCAGGCCGGGGAATGGCCGCCTGCCCGGTGCCCGGCGGCGATGGTCTGCTGCGCGGCAGTGATGGCGGCCAGCGTCGGCTTGACCTGGGCAGCGTCGTTGGCGTCCTGGGTGGCGCGGGCGGCCAGGACCAGCCCGTCGTCGGAGCGGGGGCACTGGCAGTTATAGGCCTGCACGGTGCCGTTGCGGGTGCAGTGCATCGCGCGGGAATCCGGGTCGGTGATGTTGCGCACCGGCCGGGGCGGCTTCTTGTCCCGCTTGCCCTTCCCCGTGCCGTCCCCGCCCGGCGGCCCCTGCCCGGCTCCGGCTTCTGCGGGCGCGGCGGCCCTGGCCCTTGCGGCCTTCCTGGCGGCGGCCAGCCGTTCCCGGCAGCGCCGCACCGGCGCGGCCTGCTCCGGCGGGGCGGGACGGGTGCCGCGCACGCCGCGACCGCCAGAGGCCGCGACCCGCTGGTCATAGGCGTCGCGCTTAGCCTGCTGCGCGGCGATCGCCTGCTCCAGCGCGATCTCCGCCACCGGCACCGCCACGTCCTCCGGGATCCGGCCCGGCGGCGCCTGCCCGGCCCGCGCCTTGGCCAGGTAGGCTTCCGCCTGCTGCCGGCGGGCCGCATCCTCCGCCTCGCGCGCGGCCTCCAGGTCTGCCAGGGCGGCCGCGATCCGCTCTTCCCGGGACGCCCCGCCCCATCCCTGCGGCAGCACCGCCGGGCCGCACAATCCCAGCCCCGGCAGCATCCCCCCGGCACAGCACCCGCAGCCGTCCCCGCCCTGCACGCCGGCCGCCTCGCCGTGGCCGTGCCCGTCGCAGCCGCACTCGCCGTCCGCGGCGGCGGCCTCCTCCAGCACCTTGCGGGACAGCTTCCGCAGCCCCTCCAGGGTCCGGTTGGCCTCCTTCGCCGCGTCCGCCCAGATCTTGGAGCCATCCACCGAGATCACCCGCAGCCGGCCAAGCCCCGCCACCGCGCACACATACAGCACCTGCGTGAACAGGTCCTCCAGCGGCCCGTCTTCCTCTCCGGTGCGCTGCCGGAACCGGCACAGCGTCGAATGATCCGGGGACTGGCCCGCCGACGCGATCCGGAAGCCCGCATCCGTCCGGGTGCGGTCCTCGATCTCCCGGGAGGACCGCTCCCCGCACGACATCGCGTACATCACCAGCATCGCCAGCATCCGCGGGTCATAGCCCGGCCGGCCCTTCCCCGGGCTCGTGCCGGCCTCCAGCGCCGAGGTGTCCAACTGCTGGACCACATCAACCAGGAACCAGACAAAATGATCCTTAGGCACCCACGAGCGCATATCCAGGGGCAGAAACATCGGCCGCTCCCGGTTCACCGGGAGGTACTTACGGCTCATAAACCCCATCCTGCCAGGCAAAACATCCGGCAGGGTTTTGCGACACGCCCTATATGCAGGGCGAAAGGCTCTAATGGTTCGTAGCAGAAAAACACTGCCCGCGAGGAAACGGTTGCGTTACATCCTGGCCACGTGCACCGTGGCCAGTCCCGTAGGGTACGGAGCGTGACCGATTCCGCGGAGTCGACGGCCCCGGCTCCAACACCCCCCGTGGTGGGCATGGTCGGCGGCGGCCAGCTCGCCCGGATGACCAGCCAGGCCGCCACCGGCCTGGGCATCGGCTTCCGCGTCCTGGCCGCCGGCCCCGGCGAGAGTGCGGCTCAGGTCGTGGCCGGGACCCGGCTGGGCGACTACCGCTCGCTGGCCAGCCTGCGCGACTTCGCGGCCGGCTGCGACGTGCTCACCTTCGACCACGAGCACGTGCCAGGCCCGCACCTGGCCACCCTGGAGCGGGACGGCGTGAAGGTCAGGCCGGACGCCGCCGCGCTCCGCTTCACCCAGGACAAGCGCGCCATGCGCGAGCGGCTGACCGGGATGGGTATCGCCTGCCCGCGGTTCGCGCCGGTGCGCACCATCGCCGAGGTCGAGGAGTTCGCGGACGGCTCCTGGCCGGTGGTGCTCAAGGCCGTCAGCGGCGGCTACGACGGCAAGGGCGTGTGGATGTGCGAGTCCGCCGCGGAGGCCGCGGAAGTGCTCGCGCACGACATCGATCTCATGGCCGAAGAGTACGTCGCGTTCGAGCGCGAGCTCGCGGTGCTCGCGGCGCGCTCCCCGCACCGGCAGGGCGCGGTGTACCCGGTGGTGCAGACGGTCCAGCGCGACGGCATCTGCCGTGAGGTGATAGCCCCCGCCCCCGGCCTGGCTCCCGGCCGGGCGGCGCAGGCCGCCGAACTCGCCCTGCGGATCGCCGCGGACCTCGGCGTGACCGGGCTGCTGGCGGTGGAGATGTTCCAGACGCCGGCCGGGCTGCTCGTCAACGAGCTCGCGATGCGCCCGCATAACTGCGGTCACTGGACCATCGAGGGTGCCCGCACGTCCCAGTTCGAGCAGCACCTACGGGCCGTTCTGGACCTGCCGCTCGGGTCCCCGGCGCTGGCCGCCCCGGTCGCGGTGATGGCCAACGTGCTCGGCGGCGACGACGCGGACGTCTACGACAGGTATATCCACGTGATGGCGGCCGACCCCGCCGTGAAGGTGCACATGTACGGCAAGCCGGTGCGCCCGGGCCGCAAGATCGGCCACGTCACGGTGACCGCGGACCGGGAGCACCGGGATCCGGAGGAGCTCGCGGACCGGGCCCGCCGCGCCGCCAGCTACCTGCGCTGGGGCAAGGAGGACGGCGATTGAGCGAGAACCCCGTCGTCGGCATCGTGATGGGCAGCGACTCGGACTGGCCGGTGATGAAGGCCGCGGCCGAAGCCCTCGACGAGTTCGAAGTCCGCTACGAGGCCGACGTGGTATCCGCGCACCGGATGCCGCGCGAGATGATCGAGTACGGCTCGTCGGCCGAACGCCGCGGGCTGCGAGTGATCATCGCCAGCGCCGGCGGCGCCGCGCACCTGCCCGGCATGCTGGCTTCGGTCACGCCGCTGCCGGTGATCGGCGTGCCGGTCCCGCTGGCCAACCTGAGCGGCCTCGACTCGCTGCTTTCCATCGTCCAGATGCCGGCCGGCATCCCGGTCGCGACCGTCGCGGTCGGCGGTGCCCGCAACGCCGGCCTGCTCGCCGTCCGCATCCTCGGCGCGGCCGAGGGCCCCGACGGCGCCGCGCTGCGGGCCAGGCTCGCCGCCTTCGCCGAGGCCCTCGCCGATCAGGCCCGCGCCAAGGGTGCCGCCCTGCGCGGCCGGCGTTCGTAGTTTCGTACCGAACGAGCGGTGTTTCTGCCCAGATAACGGTGCTTGCCCGGATGCCGGCCCGGGTACGCTCCCCGGACAGGGATGGTCCGGGGGCGAGGAGGCGCGCGTGAGCATCGGCGCGACGCTGGCCGCGGCCCGCCGCCGGGCCGGGCTCACCGTCGGCGAGGTCAGTCAGCGTACCCGTGTCACGGAACCCATCATCCGGGGGATAGAGCAGGATGACTACGCTGCGTGCGGGGGTGATTTCTATGCGCGCGGCCACATCCGCGCGATAGCCCGCGCCGTGGGGGAGGATCCTGTGCCGCTGATTGACGAGTTCGACTCGACCTGGCGGTCCGCCCAGGAGATCACGGCAGCCGAAGCCTTCCAGCCGGCCATGCCGCTCAGGAAGCGGGAGCGGCGGCGGGTGCGCTGGACCGCCTTCCTGGCCGTCCTGGTCCTGGCGGTCCTCGGCTTCGCCGGCTACAAGTTCGCCTCCGGCGTGGGCCGTACCCCGCACGCGAGCGCGGGCGGCCCGCATCCCTCCCCGGCGGGTGGCCACACCAATCCGCCTGCCAGCGCCCCTGCGGTCCAGGGCAGCACGGCGCAGGCCAGCACGTCGCAGGCCAGCGTGTCCCAGGCCCCGACCTCCTCGGCCCCCTCCGTGACCCCGGTAGCGGTGCAGGCGCTGGCCCCGGCCAGCGTGGCGGCGTTCGGCCCGGCCGGCACCGCCGACGGCGACAACCCGCGGAACGCCGCGCTCGCGGTCGCCGGGAACGCGGCCAGGCCCTGGAACAGCCAGTGGTACGCCACCCCCAGGTTCGGGGCGCTGAAGAACGGAACGGGCCTGCTCCTCGACATGGGCCGGGCCGTCACGGTCTCCTCCGTGCGGCTATCCCTGGTCAGCCGCTCCGGCGCCGGCATCGCGCTGCGCGCCGGGAGCAAGCCGGTCCCGGCCTGGCTGCCCCAGGTGGCGAGCGCCGCCAACGCCGGCGGCACCGTACAGCTGCGGCCCGGTACGCCGGTGCACGTCCGCTACCTCCTCATCTGGTTCACCAAGCTGCCCCCCGACAACGCGGGCCACTACCAGGCAGCCGTCTACCGGATCACCGTCCAGGGCCACCGCTGACCGTCGGCCGGCCTGCGAAATACCATCGAGCCATGAGCGATGATTTCCCTGCGTTCGCCCTGCCCGAGGAGCACGAGGCGCTGCGCGAGGCCGTCCGCGCCCTGGCCGACGACAAGATCGCGCCCCGGGCCGCCGACATCGACCGCACCTCCGAATTCCCCTGGGACGTGTACGAGGCGCTGGTCAAAGCGGACTTCCAGGCCGTGCACATCCCCGAGGCCTACGGCGGGGCTGGCGCCGACGCGATCGCCACCGCGATCGTCATCGAGGAGGTGGCCCGCGCCTGTGCCTCGTCGTCGCTGATCCCCGCGGTGAACAAGCTGGGCACGGTGCCGCTGATGCTCGGCGCGTCCGAGGACGTCAAGGCGAGGTACCTGACGCCGGTCGCGCGGGGCGAGGCCATGTTCTCCTACGCGCTGTCCGAGCCGGAGGCCGGTTCGGACGCGGCGGCGATGAAGACCAAGGCGGTGCGCACCGATTCCGGTTATGTGCTGAACGGGGTGAAGCGCTGGATCACCAACGCCGGGGTGTCGAAGTACTACACGGTGATGGCGGTCACCGACCCGTCGGCGGGCGCGAACGGGATCTCCGCCTTCGTGCTCGAGGACGGGGACCCGGGATTCACGTTCGGGGCGCCCGAGCACAAGCTCGGCATCAAGGGCTCGCCGACCAGGGAGCTCTACTTCGACGACTGCCTGATCCCGGCCGACCGGCTGATCGGCGCCGAGGGCGAGGGGTTCAAGATCGCCCTGCAGACGCTGGACCACACCCGCATCACGATCGCGGCGCAGGCCCTGGGCATCGCGCAGGGAGCGCTCGACTACGCGCTCGACTACGTCGGGGAGCGCAAGCAGTTCGGCCGCGCGGTCGCCGACTTCCAGGGCCTGCAGTTCATGATCGCCGACATGGCCATGAAACTGGAGGCGGCGCGCCAGCTCACCTACGCCGCGGCGGCCAAGTCGGAGCGCGCGATGGCCGGAGACCGCGCCGACGACCTGACCTTTTTCTCCTCGGCCTGCAAGTGCCTGGCCTCCGACGTCGCCATGTCGGTCACCACCGACGCGGTGCAGCTGCTCGGCGGCTACGGCTACGTCAACGACTACCCGGTCGAGCGGATGATGCGCGACGCCAAGATCACCCAGATCTACGAGGGCACCAACCAGATCCAGCGCATGGTCATGGCACGGCAGCTGCTGAAGTAGCGATAGCCGCCGCCGGAGCTGGATCAACTGGCTGATCACGAGGTACCCGGGACAGTTTCCAACTCGATGGGATCTGGATGGTATGATATTCCCATGGAAGCTGTTGTGGATCAGGCAGGCCGGATCGTGCTGCCTAAGTTCATCCGCGACGCGCTCGGCCTGCTCCCCGGTACCAAGGTGGATATCTCGCCCTACGGTGCTGGCGTGCAGGTGGTGCCTGCCGGCCGGACTGCGCGCCTAGTCGAAGAGGATGGCGTGCTTGTGTCGGCCGGAGACACACCCGTCGATGACGACATCCTCTTCGGGCTCATTGACGCGGGCCGCAAGTGACCGTCGCGGTCGATACGAGTGTCGCCGTTCCTCTCCTGGTTCGCTCGCATCAGCATCATGCGGAAGTGGTGCGCTGGTGGGACGGGCAAGAGCTCGCGCTGAGCGGCCATGCCCTGGCGGAGACCTACTCCGTGCTCACCAGGCTGCCGGGCGACGCCAGGCTCTCCGCCGAGGACGCTGCACGCCTGCTCGACGCACGGTTCGCCACGCCACTGCTGCTGAGCGGCCCGCGTGCCCGGACGGTCCATGTGACCTTGAGCCGCCTGGGCATTGCCGGGGGTGCCGTGTACGACGGGCTGGTGGCCCTCGCCGCCATGGAGCACGGCGTGGCCCTTGCGACAAGAGACGCACGTGCGCGCGGGACCTATGACGCGCTCGGAGTCAAGGTGGTCCTCGTAGCCTGAAGCGCGCGGCGGCGCGATTGCACCACCTGAGGTTGGCGGATGGTGGCTTGCTGGCCTGAGTCTCCCGGCCGGTGACAGAGCTCAGCCGGGGAGGTCCTCCGGGCGCTTTGCGGCGAGCTTGCCGTGCATCAGGCCGGTGGACTGACCGACCTCGATGAGATATCCGTCCGGGTCCCGCATGTAGCAGCGGATCTCTGCTCCGCGGTCGATCGGCGGCGTGACAAACTCTGCCCCCTTTGCCCTCCACTCCTGATAGCAGGCCTGGATGTCAGCGACCCGCAAGTTCAAGAAGATCGAGGTGGTGTCGCCGGGCTGGTAGTCGACCACCGAGATGCCGGGCTTGTCCGGGGTGGGCGGCCCGCCGGGATTCATGATGATCCACGAATTGGACAGCCTGACCACGCACGGGTTCTCGTCCAGGACCACGGTGCCGCCCAGGACGCGCGAGTAGAAGTCCCGGGACCGCGCGACCTTGCGCACGGTGATGAACAACGTCACCAGAAAGCCCTCGGCGGGCGCGGGGAGGTTAGCGAAGTCGATGCGGGGCGCGGGTTCTGTCATGGTTGCTCCAGTCCGGTGGCTTAGCGGATAACGACAGGGTTCCCCGGCCGGTGCCAGTCAATGCCGGGCCTGCGCGGGGGTCAACGTGCAGCGCCCGTCGCGCGCCAGCGCGAGGACGAACGACGTGAAGGCCGCAAAGCCTGGCGCAGTCTCGGCTGTGCCCTTCCCCCGATGCCCCCGATGCCCCCGATCGCAAACAGCCTGAGGCCCATGAAGCGCCCTAGCCTGCCTGGCCGCTACCCACTTGCCTAAGCCCAGCTGATGCGGAACTCGCCCGCGCCGGCCTCCTCGACATCAGCACTGCCCCGGGCAGTAACGTTCACGAGGTACTTCCGCCGTCAGGGTCCTGATGGGGTCCCGGTCGGCCGCCTGAAGGTATATTCGCGTCCAGCAGCGTGGTAGAGCCAGCCGAACGCGTGACGGCATCCTCGGTCCGCTCCCGCAGACGCTCGAGCGATTCGCCGTCGCCGAGCGGGATAGTAGCTTCCATGCGCGCGCTGGCCTGCACCTCGGGCAGATCCATGACCGCATCAACCAGGCTCGCACGGCTGCCAGGGGTAATGTGCCCGGCCGACGCGTGCAGCGACGCCCGCACAGTTCCGTCGGCTCCGGCGCTAGTTGTCACCTCGGCAGCCGCGACCGGCTGGTCGCCATCGCCGACTTCGATGTGCCGGGGCCTATCAGAATTGGTCATGGCAGGTGCCTCCTGGGATCGATCGCTTGTACCTGCAAAGACAAGCGGAACCAGGTCTAATCCACCTCGATTGGCCTTGTCGGCCCGGATGCGCAACCGCTCCACTGCCACAGATCTCGGTACCTCCCTGCCCTCGCCGCCCAGACTGAAACGCCTGACGATCCCCGGGCTCCGTGAGGCTCTCACGGAGCCCGCGGCTCGCCGCGGGCTCCGCAGACGATGTAGAAGGCGAGGGTGGCGACCGCGATGGGCAGGAGGTTTATCAGAATGCAGACTAAGCGCGTGGGCGCAGCTGCGAAGCATAAGCTCCTGCGCAGCATAAGAATGACTAGCACGATTATCACGATGACGACTACCGTCCCGATACCGATATACATCGAATATTCCTTTCCTGGCAGCGCCGGTGTCATAGTCGATAAGGTTCCTGGCGCCATCTTCGAGATTAGGTTCGCTCCAGCTACCCGCACATGAAACCCTCAAACCGCGGGACGCAGCGCCGGCTATGCAGGCGTGCGACCCGCAGCCATCAGTTTCTGCAGCTGCAGCCCGTCAGGTCATCAACAGGCTGACATTCCGGCCGGTCGCCGTTGACACCGATCCGCGCGAGCCGGCCGGAAAACGCTTTGCGAGCCGGCGGCGGCAGGCGTTGTAATCAGCGGATGGGTGAGATCATCGGCCACGTTCTCGCGGTGCTGCCCGCGTTCTTGCTGGCCTGCCTGGCCGTCGCGGCGCTGCCGGGGCCGTCCACGGCGCTGTTCCTGCACCGGACGGTCCGTGACGGGCGCGCCGCCGGGCTGGCCGCCGTGGCCGGCAACGAGATCGGCGTCTTCTGCTGGGCGCTGGCCGCCGGGGCGGGCCTGACCGGGCTGCTGCGCGCTAACCGGTGGCTGTACCTGGCCCTGCACATCGTGGGCGCGGTCGTGCTCGTTTATCTCGGGGTGTCCGCGTGGCGCAGCGCGCGGCGCCAGGGCGACGACGCCGAGTTCGGCGCGGCCTTCGCCCGGCGGCTGCCGTCCGGGCGCACCCCGGCCGCCTCGTTCCGCGCCTCCCTGGTGACGATCGCGGCCAACCCGAAGGCGGCCGTCTTCGCGTTCTCGTTCTTCCCGCAGTTCCTGCCCCGGCACGGCCCGGTCTTCGGCACCACCCTGGCGCTGGCCTCCGTCCAGCTCGTCCTTGACACCTGCTACTGCGTGGGCATCGTGCTGCTCGCGTCCCGGGCCCGGCGCTGGCTGTCCCGCGCCGCGATACGCCGCCGGCTGGAACGCGTCCTGGGCGCGACCCTGGTGGCGCTCGGCATCGATCTGGCCGCCGCGTCCCGCTGAGCCGACCGGGGCGGGCTCAGCGAGACGCGGGCGGCTATCGCCTAAGTCAGGCGGGCGCCGCGGCCAGTTCCCGCAGCCGGCGCCGGGAAACCTTGCCCGTCGCGCCCAGGGGCAGCTCCGGCACCAGGCAGAACTCGGCCGGCACCTTGGGCCGTGGCAGCGCCGCCGAGCATGCCTCGCGCAGCGTGTCCGCCAGATCCGGCCCGGCGGGGTCCGTAGCCGGGACCACGTAGGCGACCGGCCGCTGCCCGAGCACCTCGTCGCGTGCCGCGACCACCGCGGCGGACCGGACCCCCGGCTGGGTGAGCAGGAACTCTTCGATCTCCCGCGGGTAGATCTTCTCCCCGCCGCGGTTGATCACGTCGTCGGAACGCCCGGCCAGGAACAGGTAGCCGTCCTGGTCCAGGTGGCCGAGGTCGCCGGTCTCGAGCCAGCCGTCCGCGTCGATGGCGCCGGCCGGGCCGCCCGCTGCGTACTGCGTGATGACGCCCGGACCCCTGATCTGCACCCGGCCGATCTCGCCGGGCGGGCAAGGCCGGAGCAGGTCCCCGTCCCGGCTGACCACCCGGACCTCGGTACCGGCGGGCCGGCCGCCGAGCCGGCCTTGCGCGGCCCGTCCAGGGGGTTGGCGGTGATCATGCTGGCCGCCTCGGTCATGCCGTAGGTCTCCACCACCGGGATGCCGAACGTCTCCTCGAACCGCCGCAGCGCCGAGGGGGCCAGCGGGGCGGAGGCCGAACGGATGAAGCGGACTCGCCCCGGCGTCGCCACGGGCGGATCCATGGCCAGGATGGTGATGATCGCGGGCACCGCGTTGATCCAGGTGATCTGCCGTGTCTCGATCAGCTCCCAGAAGCCGCGCCGGCTGAACTTGCGGTCGACCACCAGGCAGGCCCCCGCGGCCAGGGTGGCGAGCAGCCCGACCACCTCGGCGTTGATGTGGAATAGCGGCAGGCAGCAGTAACCGCGGTCGGCCGGGCTCAGCCGGTGGTGCGCGGTGACAGAACCTGCCACGTGCATCAGCTGATCCTCACCCAGCAGGATGCCCTTTGGCGTCCCGGTCGTCCCGCTCGTGCACAGGAAGATCCCGCCGCGGCCGGCCGCCTGGGCAGGAGGCAGGGCCGGGGCCGGATCGAGCCCGGCGTGCCCAGGCAGCCCGAGCACGGCGTGCCCAGGCAGCCCGAGCACGGGGAGCCCAGGCTCCCGGTCATCACCGACCAGCGCCAGCGGCTGCGCCACCTTCAGCACCCGCGCCACCTCGGCGGCGGGAGCGCCGGGATCCAGCGGGACCGCTACCCGGCCCGCCGCGAGGATGCCGACCAGGGCACCGGCGTAGCCGAACGGGTCCGGCAGCCGGACCGCCACCCGGGCGCCGGGAGGTATCCCGGCCTCGTCCAGGTGCCTGGCCCAGGCCCGTACGGAGGTCTGCAGCCCGGCGTAGGTCAGCGTCGCGGCGCCGGCCGCGTCCTCCAGGTAAGCGGCGTCGCCCCGGCTGGCGGCCGCCTCGTCGATCTGCTCTGTCAGCACAGTCAGGTTCCGTTCTGATCGGTCGCCGTGCCCGCCAGCACGGTGCGCACGGGAGGAGTCACGGGCGCAGGCGCAGCAGCAGGAGCCCGCCGCGGCAGCAAGGTCCGCCAGGGCTGCTGCTTGCGCCCGGTCAGCGGCACCGCCAGCGGCGTCCTGGCCAGCAGGGCGGTGAGCAGGATGCCGCCGAAGTAGGCGACCGCGACAGTCAGCGGGACCCACACCCAGAACGGCGCCGAGCCGACGAAGGCCTTCCAGCCGAGCGCACCCAGCGAGGTGATGAAGATCATCTGGGCCAGGTAGATCCCGTACGCGTTGTCCGAGCCGATACGCACCGCGGCCTTGGTCCGCCGCGACCGCCAGGGCCGCACCAGGAACATCCCGATCAGGTACCCGAAGCCGATCACGCACACGTTGAACGGGATCACGCTGGGCTGGAACGGGTCGCTGCCGTAGCCGAGCGCGTGGGTATATCCGGCCTCAGACAGGAAGTACACGCCTTCGGCGAAGACGGCCGAGGCCACGGTCAGGAATACCACCAGGGACGCGTTGCGCATCACCCAGTCGTGCACGTCGCTCAGGTGGAAGGCGACAATGGCGCCGCCGAGCAGGTAGAGGACGTAGCACAGGGCGTTCTCCTGGCCGTACGCGACCACCACGTCGGGGAGCAGCTTCCAGTGCATCCCGATCGACATCGCGAACTGCGCCGCCACCGCCGCCGCGAGAACGAGGCCGTGGTGCCCCTTGGTCCGCCGCAGCAGCGCGAGGACCAGCGGGAACAGTAGGTAGAACTCCATGATCACGATCAGGAAGTACAGCTGGTTGTAGCCGACCTCGAGCAGATGGCCAAAGTGCGCCAGGGCCGACGACGGGGTAGCGGTATAGCTCGCGTCGTGCAGCACGTAGGGGAACCACAGGAAGTAGATGAGGTTCCAGCACAGGTACGGGACCCCGACCGAGACGAACCGGCGCCAGTAGAACGTGCGCCAGCCGTCACGCTTCAGCCCGGTGTAGGCGTACGTCAGCATGCACGCGGAAATGAAGAAGAACACCTCGCGCGACACGTGCAGCAGCAGCAGCGTGGCGTTGGAGAGCACGGCCGCCGTCGCGGGTGCGAAGGTGATGATCGTGTGCGTGCTGACGACGCCGACCTGCTTGAGCGGGCGCATGGCGTCGATCTGGTCGAGCCGCTGACGGCCCGCCATCAGTACATCATCCGCGGATCACGGTAATGCTTGAACTCCAGCAGGTTCCCCGAAGGGTCGAGCAGCACGAACGTGTGGTGCTCCTCCACCAGGCCCTCGAACCGCGTCGAGACCTCCTGGTAGAACGGGATCTTGCGGAGTACCGCGCACGCGTGCAGGGCCTCGAAGTCGGCCTCGGCGCGGAACGTGACGCCGAAGTGCCGGGGGTACAGGCTGGCCGGCCTCTCCGCGCTCATCCCCTCGGTGAGATGGCAGACCAGCTGATCGCCGAAGAAGTCCACGGTGATCCGGTCCGGGTAGCGCCGGGCCAGCTTGCAGCCGAGCAGGCCGACGTAGAAGCGCTGGGCCGCGTCCATGTCGTGGACGGGAATGGCCAGGTGGAAGACATCATGGCTGGTTCGCATCGGTGTCCGCCTACTCGAAAACGGACAGCGTATCGGCGCGGAGCCCGAGCCGGAGGGTCTCTAGCCCGATAACGCCAGCCGCCGGGACGTTCCCGAGGTTCACGTCCGGGCCGAGCCTGGTGACGAAGTACGCCTGCAGCGTGGTCGACGGGGCCTCGAACAGCAGGCTGTCCTGGCTCAGGCCGGACGCGAGCACGTCCTCGACCAGCCCGAACCTGAGCGCGCCGTCCGGCCGGCAGATCCCGGACCGCCCGCTCTCCCTGGCCTCAAGCGTGACCAGCGACGCCCCGGCGGCGAGGTCCTCGGCGATGTACTCGGCCCAGATCCTCGGCGGCAGCTGCTCGGACCGGCCCGGGTCCTTGTATCCCACCTCGGAGATCACGGTGTAGTCGTCGGCCAGCTTGCGGATGTAGCTCGCCTTCTCCGAGTTGGACAGCGGGATCGTCCCGTTGGACACCTCGACGTGCCGGCCGGACCAGGCCTCGCAGAACTTCCTGAAATCGTCGAACCGGCCCTGCAGCAGGTACTTCTCAAACAGCGTCCCGCCGAAGTAGTACCCGATCTCGTTTGCGGTCAGCACATCGATCTTCGCCTGCAGCCCGCTGGTCACCAGCGCCGTTCCCCAGCCGAACTTGACGAAGTCGATGTACTCAGCGGCCGACGAGACGAGGTCGGCGAAGTGCGCCACACCGATCCCGCCGTCAATGACCATCGTCAGGCCGCTCTGGCGCGGCTTGGCGGCCCGCGGCGGCAAACGCAAAGCAGTCGGATTCATCGTTACTCCTTCTCATCTGGATTCTCATCGGGATTCACCAGGCGGCCCGGCCAGCCCGCCGGCGACCGCAGGATGCACCCGTTGCCGAGCGGCTCCCACCTCATCCGCTCGACCGGGATGCCGCGCAGGTAGGCGTTCAGCACCCGGAGCGTGCCGCCGTGGGCGACCACGACGATCTCCCCGGCCCGTTCGGCATCAGCGGCGCGGCCCGCTACGGCGGGCAGCCGCGCCGCGAGCTCGTCCGCGAACCCGGCCACCCGGCGGTAGAAATCCCTGATGGATTCCCCTCCCTCCGGCCGCGCGTCGGGGTCGACGACGCGGTCGCCGTGCAGCCCGTTGGCCGCCGGGCCGATCGCGGCGGTGGCGGCGCCCTCGAGCACGCCCAGGCACCTCTCCCGCAGCCTTGTGTCGCGGGTCACGGCCAGCCCGAGCACCTCCGCCAGCGGTGCGGCGGTCTCCAGTGCCCGGCGCAGGTCGCTGGCGTACAGCGCGCCGACCGGCCGGTCGCGGAGCCGGGCCACGACCGCCCAGGCCTGCCGCAGGCCCTGGCGGGTCAGCCGGGCCTGGTCGCAATGACCCTGGGCGAGGCCGAGGGAGTTCCAGGTGCTCTCGCCGTGCCGGACGAGCCAGAGAACCTGGTCGTCATCGGCGCCGGTGACCTGATCGGCTTCATGCGGAAGAGCGCTCCGGACCATGACCGGCAAGAGTGGGGTGTCTTTGTGAAAGACCAGTGAAATTACAGGCCCCTGTGGCAAGCTTCCAGCATCTTCTCAGCCTCGTTTGATTCGGTAACGGGAATGAGGGCCGAACGAGCCGGGCAACCGCTCGCCCCTGCGCTGCGCGGGGAGCGGCTGCTGGTCGTGGACGACGACCCGGATGTCCGGGATTCGCTGAAGCGCGCGCTGCGCTGCGCCGGGTACACGGTGACCACCGCGGTCCACGGCGCGGAGGCGCTCGATACGATGGCCCGGTCGCCGGTGGACCTGATCGTCCTGGACGTCCTGATGCCCATGGTCGACGGGTTCGACGCATGCCGCAGGCTCCGCGCCCGCGGCGACTCCACCCCCATCCTGGTGCTCACCGCCAAGGACGACGTCGACGACCGGGTGGCCGGGCTCGCCGCCGGGGCGGACGACTACCTGGTCAAGCCGTTCGCCCTGCGCGAGCTGCTGGCCCGGGTGCAGGCCCTGCTCCGGCGCAGCCGGACCAGCCGGGACGTGCTCGGCTACGCCGACCTGACCCTCGACGTCAGCGCCCGCAGGGCGACCCGCGGCAACCGGGTGATCGAGCTGACCAGGACCGAGTTCGGCCTGCTTGAGCTGCTGCTGCGCAACGCCGAGCAGGTGATCAGCTACGACGTGATCCGGGAGCGGGTATGGGGCTACGGCGAGGCGCCCGCGTCCAACGCGCTCCAGGTATTCGTCGTACTTCTGCGGCGCAAGCTCGAGGACGGCGGAGGCCCGCGGCTGGTGCACAACGTGCGCGGCGTGGGTTACGTGATCAGGACCGCCCCGTGACCGCGTGGCCGGAACGGCTGCGCCCGCGTCGCCCGCTGATGCTGCGCACCCGGTTCACCCTGGCCGCTGCGGGCGCGGTCGCCGCGGTCACGCTGGCGGTGACCGCGGTGGCCTTCCTGGTGCTCCGCTCCGACCTGCAGGACCAGGTGCAGCAGCAGCTGCGGCAGCGGAGCGATGTGGTGTACCGGGTGGCCAGGCATTACCACGGGCACATACCGCCAGGATGGGTCCCGCCGCACTCGGACCGGTTCGGAGTATCCAGCCCGTACGCGCAGGTCGTGACCGCCCGCGGTGTCGTCTGGGCGCCGCCGGGCGACGGCGGGCTGCTGGCGGCGGACGCCGCCGCGAAGCGGGTCGCGGCCGGCCGGCACGCTTCTTATTACGCCGTGAGCAAGCTGGACGGGGTCCGCGCCATGGTCTACACCACGCCGCTCGCGCCGGGTCTGGCCGTGCAGCTGGCCGTGCCGCTCGCCACCGTGGACCAGGAGGTGACCAGCGTCGGCACGACCCTGGCCCTGCTCAGCGTGATCGGGGCCGGGCTGGCCGCGCTGGCCGGCTGGGGGGTGGCCCGAGCCGGGCTGGCGCCGGTCGGGCGGCTGGCGGCGGTCGCCGAGGACGTGACGGCGACCGGGGATCCGGGCCGGCGGGTGGAGGTGAACCGCGCCGACGAGCTCGGCCGGCTGGCCGCGTCGTTCAACACCATGCTCGGCGCGCTGCAGCGGTCGCTGACCGCGCAGCGGCAGCTGGTCAGCGACGCCAGCCACGAGCTGCGCACCCCGCTGACCAGCCTGCGGCTCAACGCTGAGCTGCTGGCCGCCGAGCCCGGCCTGCCCGAACCCGACCGCCGGGAGGTGCTCGACCGGGTGGTCGCCCAGGTCGCCGAGCTCGGCCAGCTGGTAGCCAGCGTCACCGAGCTGGCCAGGGACGAGTCGCAGCCCGGCCCGCTCGGCGAGGTGGAGCTAAACCAGGTCGTCGAGGCCAGCCTGGCGGGAGCCCGGCGGGACTGGGCCCAGACCGTCTTCACGGCCGAGCTCGAGCCGTGGCCGGTTGCGGGGGGCAGCACCGACAGCCTCCAGGTCGCGGTCAGGAACCTGCTGGACAACGCGGCCAAGTTCGGCCCGCCCGGCGCCCGGGTCGAGGTGCGCCTGCGGGCCGGCCAGCTCACCGTGCGCGATCACGGCCCGGGCATCGCGCCCGCCGACCTGCCCCATGTCTTCGACCGCTTCTACCGTGCGCCGTCGGCCCGCGGCGTCCCCGGCTCGGGCCTGGGGCTGTCCATCGTCAGGCAGGTGGCCGAACGCCACGGCGGAACGGTCCTGGCCGAAGCCGCGCCCGGAGGGGGAACGCTCATCCGGCTCTGGCTACCGGGTAAGGAATCCCGGGTGAATCCGGCGCCGGGCGCGGCCCTGGCCGGTTCAGCGCCGTGACCGGCGCGGCCTGAGCCCGGATCGCGATGGCGCACAGGACCGCGCCGTGTCCGGCCGGGGCGGGACGCATCCCGTGCTGCCGCAAGATCCCCGCCACCTTGCCCGCGATCCACGCGTCGCCAAGGGGCGAGGGGTGCAGGCCGTCACGCGCGCGCGGGAACCGCCATCCCGACGCGAGCGGGTCCATGATGATCACCTGGGGGTCCGCGGCCTGCGCCCCGGCCACGATCGCCTGGTCGGTCCGGTAGATGGAGGGCGGGCGCTTGCGCCCGGCGAAGACGGTGAGCAGCGCGATCTGCGCCTGCGGCGCCTGGGCCTTGATCGAGGCCACCGTCTGCTCGACCCGGTGCTGCTCCAGGCCCGGCGGCACCGACATGTCGTCGTGGCCGGCCTGCACGATCACCAGCGCCGGCCGGAGCGTGCCCAGGTGGGCCCGGGCGATCTCGGCGGAGACCGGTCCCTTCCTGCCGAGGCCGGGGTGCACGTAGCCGGCCCCGGGAACCCCGTACACGAAGGCGTTCCAGCGCAGCTGCCGGGCCAGCAGCACGGCCCAGGACCCGGCCGGATCCTCCGCCCCCACTCCCGCGGTGAACGACGCGCCGACGATCGCGACTACGGGCACGCCGGGGCGCCGGCCTGGCTGAAGCCGCTGTTCACACCCGGTCAGCGCCGCGGCCTGGCGTGCGTTCCCCCGGTCCGGCCCGGGCGTCCCGGCAGCGGCGAATGTCGACGGACGGGAGGGCAGGGCACCGGGGGGCGGCCCGACGGTCGCCTGGGCCGAAGTGACCAGCAGCAGGACGAGAAACCCGGCCGCGGCGGCGGCAGTCAGCCGCCTGAACCGTCGCCGGACCACGGCCCAGTTTCGGCGCTGCCGTAGGCCGTGTCAAACAGCCGGGTGACAGGCCCTTCGGCGCGCCCGCCGTGTATCAGACCGAGACGTGGCGCCATCGCGCCGGCATGCCTGATCACGGGTACGGGCCGCTACCCTGTGTCCATTCACAAATGGGGAAAGGATTACCGTGGCCGACTCTCAGCAGTTGCGGGAGCGCACGCTTGTCGTGCTGAAGCCGGATGCCGTGGTCCGCGGCCTGGCCGGACGTATCATCCAGCGGTTCGAGGACGCGTCGCTGAAGATCATCGGCGCGAAGATGCGCGAGATGGACGCCGACTTCGCCCGCAAGCACTATTTCGACCTGGAAGAACGGACGAGCTCGGCCGTCTACAACGCGACCGCGGCCTTCATGCAGCGGGGACCGGTCATCGCCTTCGTGCTCGAGGGCGAGGACGCGGTGTCCACCGTACGGAAGATCGTCGGCACCACCTACCCGAACGAGGCCCAGCCCGGCTCGATCCGCGGCGACTTCGCGCACCAGTCCAAGGCCGTCGCCGCCGCCACCGGCAAGGCCGTCGCCAACCTCGTGCACGCCTCGGGTAACAAGGAGGAAGCCGAGTACGAGGTGAACCTCTGGTTCGACAAGACCGAGCTGTTCGAGTACAAGAACCTCGCCCAGGCCTTCGACTGGTAACCGCCGTCCGCGCCGCCTCCGCCAACCCAAACCGGGCGTAGCCGCCTACTGGCGGGTGAGGTTGGGCGCGCCCTGGCGCAACGCTAGGCGAGCAGCCCCCGGATATCGTCCGCGTCCAACCCGCCGCCGAACACGTTGCCTTCATCGATGACGTTGGCGAACAGCTCAGCCTTGCGCGCCTTCAACGCCATCACCTTCTGCTCGATCGTGTCCCTGGCGATGAGGCGGTACACCATGACGTTGCGGGTCTGCCCTATCCGGTGGGTCCGGTCGATGGCCTGCGTCTCGGTCGCGGGATTCCACCACGGATCGAGCAGGAAGCAGTAGTCGGCCTCGGTCAGGTTCAGCCCGGCCCCGCCGGCCTTGAGGCTGATCAGGAACACCGGATCCGTGCCCTGCTTGAACCGGCCCAGCACCTCCGCCCGGTCCCGCGTCTTGCCGTCCAGATAGCAGTGCCCGACCCCGGCGGCGTCGAGGCGGTCACGGACGCGGCCGAGGAACCCGGTGAACTGGCTGAAGACCAGGGCCCGGTGGCCCCCCGCGGCCACGTCGAGGATCTGGTCGATCAGCGTGTCGATCTTGCTGCACGGCACGTCCTCGTACGCGCTGTCTATCAGCGCGGCGTGCAGGCTCAGCCTGCGCAGCCGGGTCAGCGAGCTCAGGATCGTGAACCGGTTAGCGTCCATGTCGTCGATCAGCTTGAGCACCTTCTGCCGCTCGCGCTGCAGGTGCGTCTGGTAGAGCTTGCGGTGCCGCGGGTGCAGGTCCACCTCCAGCACCTGCTCCTGCTTGTCCGGCAGTTCGGTGGCCACCTGCTCCTTCGTCCGGCGCTTGACCAGAGGCCTGATCCGCCGCCGCAACTGGGTCAGCAGCCCGGCGTCGCCCTGCCTCTCGATCGGCCGGGCGTAGTACTCGCGGAAGCGCGCGGGGTCGGGGAACAGCCCCGGCGCCGTGATCGACAGCAGCGACCACAGCTCCATCAGGTTGTTCTCCATTGGCGTGCCCGTGATGGCGATCTTGAACGGGGCAGGCAGCCGGCGCGCGCACTGGTAGATCTTCGACTGGTGGTTCTTGACGTACTGTGCCTCGTCCAGGATCAGCCCCGACCATCCCGCCGTCGCGTGGGCGTCGAAGTCCAGACGCAGCAGCGTGTACGAGGTCACTACGACGTCGGCGCCCGCGACGACCCCGGCCAGGTCGGCGCCGCTGCGGGCCAGCGTGTCGGTGATCGTCACCACGTTCAGGCCGGGCGCGAACCGGGCGGCCTCGGCGGCCCAGTTGGGCGCGACGCTGGTCGGGGCGACGACGAGGAACGGCCCGCCGCCTGGATCCGCCTCCCGGGCGTGGCAGATCAGCGCCAGCGTCTCGAGCGTCTTGCCCAGGCCCATGTCGTCGGCGAGGACCCCGCCGAGGCGGTGCTGCCACAAGAACGCCAGCCACTGGAAACCTTCCAGCTGGTAGGGACGCAACTGCGCCTGGATGCCACCCGGCAGAGGCGCCTGGCTGACCCCGTTGACCTCGCCCAACGCGAGCAGTCCCTGCACCTGCTGCTCCCACACCCGGGCCTGGCGCACCACGACGCCGAGCGTCGTCAGCTCGTCCCACAGCCCGGCCTGGAACCGGCTGATCCGCAGCTGCCCGCCGGGAACGTCCTGCAGTTCCCGCGCCTCCCTGATCAGCTGGGCCAGCCGCCGCAATTCGGGCTTGTCCAGGCTGAAGTACGCGCCGTCGGACAGCAGCAGGTGCGACTGCCCCAGGGTGAGCGCGGCGAACACGTCGGCGAACGGGATCGCGCGGCCCTCGGCCAGGATCGTGACCCCGAGATCGAACCAGTCGACCTCACCCGTGACCTCGGCCGTCGAGACGCCGATGCACAGTGAGTCGCTGACCTCCCGGTAGTCGGCGACGTCTCCGGTTACCTCGACGCTCACCCCGGGCTGGCCGGTCAGCAACGGCAGCAGCTCGGTGGTGAAGCGCACGGTATCCAGGCCGCCGAGCCGGGAGCTGGCGACCATGTCTTCCGGGATCCCGCCGAGTCGGAGGCGGTTCAGGAGCGCCTGCTCGGCCGCGAGGTCGCGGTACCCGGCATCGCCGGGGGACTGGTGCAGCCCGGCCCGGAAGTGCGACTCACCGACCTGGTACGCCCACTCCCAGTCGAGGAGGACCTCGTGGTCGTCGCCGTACGACGCGCGCAGCACCAGGGTCGGGTCCGAGATGGCCGGCGGGGTGAAGGAGCCGTCGGAGGAGATCACCGTGGCCGTCTGCTGCAGCCGCGGGCAGAACTCGTCCCGGAACCGGGCCTGGCCGTCGGCGGGAACCTCGAGCCGCTGGCCGCCCAGCGTCATCTCCTGCAGCCGCGCGGGGACGCCCCGCCTGAGCCTGGCCAGGCGGAATCGCCAGCCGGTCGGATCCTCGCCCCGCTGCGCCTCGTCCCGGTCCAGGTAGACCACCCCGTGACCCCCGGTGCCGATGAACCGCAGCGGGACGACGATCTCCTCGCCCCCGGGAGCATCGACGCGGATCGCCGGGGTGACGGCGAGGGGGCCGCCGGCCTCGGGCCGGGTGACGTCGAGGCAGAGCTCCGCCTCCCGGTACCGCTCCAGCGCACCCAGCTTGCGGCCGTATACCAGCTCCAGCCCGGCCTTCTCCGCCTCGTCGAGCAGCGGCCAGAGCCGGCTCGAATCGACCGCGGACAGCTCGATCGAGCGTTCCCCGCTGTAGGAGGAGTAGTAGAAGCTGCGGTCGGCCCGCGCCCGGTAGAGGCCGAGCAGCTCGCGCAGCAGCTGGAGCTGCGCGGCCGAGTGGGTGGGGTGGTACCCGTAGCTGTCGAGCTTGGCCCAGTTCAGGGAGCTGCCGATCCAGCCGCCGTGCTTGCCCGGCTGGACCAGGCGGGCCACCAGGCGCATCCGCGAGGTCGTCGGCTCGGTCCCGGGCCGCTCGGGTACCAGGGTCAGCTCGATGGCCAGCGTCGTCTCCGGCTGCCGCCTGGCCTCCGGGCCAGACGGCAGCCACGCCTCCAGGGAGGCGTCCCACGCCGGCGTGCGCCGGACCTGAGGCGGGACGGTCGGCCGCCCCGCCGCGGCCTCCGCGCCGCCCTCGACGGCGGAGAGAAGCAGCGCGGCGGCGTGCTCGCAGCCATGCCGGGCGGCGCAGCCGCAGTGCACGCGGAGGACCTCGAGCGGCGGCCCCGGCGAGAACCAGATCGCCGGGGTGTAGTAGTCGCCGTGGCTGTCCAGCACGATGCCGAACAGCGCGTTGTGCGCGTCGGCCCACACCTGCCTGCCGACGGCACGGCGCCGTACATACTCGAGCGCCGCGTCGTAGGAATCGGTCCCGATAATATCTTCGAGAACATCGGGATCGATGTCGGCGAGCTCGATTTTCATGCCGGGGAGCATATCGGCCGGGACCGACATTTCCCGTCGGACGTGCCGGTCCCGTGGCCGATCTGCCAAGACAGCGGCGGTTAGCCCGCCATGCTCAGCCCACTACGCTCAGCCCACTACGCTCAGCCCACTACGCAGGGCGAACTGTCCGGCGCGTACCTCTCGCACACGCCGGCCGGGTTCTGGAAGATGCCGATCGAGGGGAGCGCCGCGCCCTCGAAGTTGAACAGGGTGAGGTTGACGTTCGGCGAGCCGATGTTCGCCCCTGGCTCCCACGGCACGCCGGGGATCCAGTCCGGCGCCCAGTAGAACAGCCCGGCGCCGAGCCCGCCGGGCACCTGGGCCAGGATGGACAGCTCGTCGGTGATGAAGGACAGCTGCCCGCCCGGGCTCGCCGGGTAACCCGGCGATAGCTGGCTGGTCTGCCAGACGAAGTCGCCAGTGCTGTCGCCGAGCGGGGAGTTGCCGTTGGCCAGCGTCCACGGATACTGCGTCTCGGCGATCACGATCGGCTTGTGGAACTGGGTGGCGAGCGCGTCGACGTTGGCGCGCATCGCCGAGATCGCCCCGTGGAAGAAGGGATAGTAAGACAGCCCGATCACGTCGAACGGCACGCCGTGCGAGGTGAGCTGCGAGTAGAAGGCCGAACTCAGCGTGTTGTCCCCGCCCTGGTCGTAGTGCATCATGACCAGCAGCTTGTGCCCGGCCGGGTTACCCGCCTCCGCTCCCGCGACGCCCGCCTTCAGCAGCTGGGCTAGGTTGTCCCAGCCGCCGCAGTCCGTGCAGTTGATCTCGCCGACCGGCCACAGGATGCCGTTCCTGATCTCGTTCCCGATCGACACCAGGTCCACCGGCGTGCCCTGATGGGCGAACGCCGTGATGACTTGCTGGCTGTAGGAGCGGACCGTGGCGGTGAGCTGGCCGAGGTCCTGGCCCGCCCACGCGGCCGGGATGTCCTGGTGCTGCGGGTCGGCCCAGAAGTCGGAGTACATGATGTCCAGGTAGATCTTCATCCCGGCCGCGTGCACCTGCCGGGCCAGCGCGAGGTCGCTGGCCAGGTCGCTGTAGCCGGGCGGCGGGTTCACCCAGACCCGCATCCTGACGTAGTTCGCGCCCGCCTCGCGGGTGATCGTCACCGGGGTGCCGCGCCTGCCGTTGTAGCTGAACGTGGCGCCCGCCGCGAGCTCCTGCGGGGTAAAGGACAGGTCGGTGCCGAAGTCCAGGCCGGCCGCGGCGGCGTCCGGCCCGAACGCCCGGAACTCGCCCACGCACACGTCCGCCCCGGTGTCGCTGTACACGGTCACCTCGGCGTACCTGGCCCGGCTGCCGGACGGCAGCGGGAAGTACAGCGGATTGCCCGGGTCCAGCGCGATGTCGTGCAGCGCCGGCACCTGCTGCCAGGCCCCGGCCGTGCTGGCCAGCTCGATCGTGGCCGAAGCCGACGGGCTGGCCGCGTCCAGCGTCAGCCCGAGGTCGTCCAGCGACCTGACCTGGCCCAGGTCAACGGTCAGCGTCCCGGTATAGCCCGAGGTGCACCAGTCGGTGCCCGCGTCACCGTCGACCGCGTTCGCCGCCGGCTTGCCCGACTCCGCCGTGGTGGCACTGGCCGTCCCGGCCAGCGCCCAGTTCACCGCGGGCGCCGACCCCCCGCCTCCGCCCGCCGCCCCCGCGCCCCGGTCGGCCGCCGCCCCGTCCGGGCGCGCCTGAGCCGCCGTTCCCGTCGCGGCGACCACCGCGAGCGGCGCCGCCAGGACCGCCGCACAGGCCGCCGCCGCCACCACCAGCCGCCGCCGTCGCCCGGCCGCCAGGGCAGCCGCCCACCTCGTTCGGACTCCAGGATCCTTAGACCTTTTCATCAAATTCCCCTTCGAACCAACGCAACCTAGGGCCCAAGTGGACAGCTTCGCGCGAGCTCCGACAACCGGAAACCGATTGCTTTATGGCTTTCAACAAAAAGATCACTCCCCCGAACGACCTGGGCGCGTCCCCCCGCAAAGCCATCGCACCCACTGCCCCGGGCCCGCTCGCTGATACGACATGGTTGCCGCGTTCATGCAGCTCCGGGGGCGCGTCAGAAGATAACCCGTCGCGTCGGGATTTCCGGCGCGCTGATGCGGTAACCGCTGGGTCGATGGGCCGCTGGTCCGGTTAGAGAAATCATGAGCCACTGCGTGGCTCTGCCGCAGGTGATGGAAACTGGGTCCCTTGCCGCCGCGGGCGGGTGCGGGTGGTGACGGGCTGGGGTCTTTTGCGGTGTCCGGGCTGCGGGGCCGGGCGCGGAGGGTGCAGGCTCGTGGCGGCTGCCGCCGGTCGTGACCGTTCCAGCCTGGGCCGTTCGAGGCCGTGTTAGAGACAGGTCCTGAGGGCTCCCTTGCCGGGTAACCCCCGCTGCTGCTACGTGCGCGCGTGTCAGTCTCCTGTACTGACGGGGGCCCTGGCCGGCGGCGCGCCTATCCCAGTCAGATGATGCCGCTGCAGGAGGTGGACGCAGGTGAGAGTGCTGTATGAGCATGTCGCCGGGATCGACGTGCACAAGAACATGATCAAGGTCGCGATCCGGTCCCCGGGTGAGAAGCCGTGGACCCGCACGACCGAGATCCTGGAGTTCCGCACGTTTTACGGGGTGCTGCAGGAGATGGCCCGCCTGCTGCGCCGCCGCGGGGTGACGCACGTGGTGATGGAGGCGTCCGGGATCTATACCGACCCGGTGTATTACGCGCTCGCCGAGCAGGACTTCACCGAGGTCGCGGTGGTCAACCCGGCGCACGCCAGGGCGCTGAAGGGCCATAAGACCGACGCGGCGGACTGCCGGCGGCTGGCGGAACTGTTCGAGTGCGGGCTGCTGCGCGGCTCGTATATCCCGCCGGCGGAGCTGAGGGAGGTGCGGGACCTGACCCGGTACCGGATGAAGACGGTGCAGGCCCGCACCTCGGAGATCCAGCGGCTTGCCAAGGCGCTGGAGTCGGCCGGCATCAAGCTCGGCTCGGTTGCCAGCGACATTACCGGCAAGTCCGCCACGGCGATGATCGATTCGCTGATCGACGGGGAGCGCCGCGGTGCCGTGCTGGCGGACCTGGCCAAAGGCCGGATGCGGACCGCGGGCAAGCTGGCTGACCTGTCGATGGCCCTGACCGGCCGGTTCACCGGGCATCACGCGCTGATGTGCCGGCTGCACCGGGACCGGATCGCCGGCCTGGACGCCGCCGTGGCTGACCTGGACGACCAGATCGCGGGCCGGGCCGGGCGCTGGCAGCGGGAACTGGACCTGCTCAAGACCATCCCCGCGTTCGGCGACGTGGTCGCGCAGGCGTGGCTGGCCGAGATCGGCCCGGCCCCGCACCGGCACTTCGCCAGCCACGAGAAGCTGGCCTCCTGGGTCACGCTCTGCCCGGGCAACAACATCAGCGCCCGCAAGCGCAAGCACGGCCGCACCGGCGACGCCGGCACCTACATCAAGCCGGTGCTCATCCAGGCCGCCTGGAACGCCATCCGCACCAAAGGGCGGCTGCAGGCCCGCTACAGCCGGCTGGTCCGCCGGTTCGGCGGAGACAAGAACCCCGCCGCGAAGAAGAAGGCCATCACCGCGATCGCGCACACCCTGCTCAAGATCGCCTACCAGGTCCTCAAGAGCGGCACCCCCTACCAGGACCTGGGCGCGGACTTCTACACCCGCCGGGAATCACCCGACCAGCAGCGCGCCTACCTGGAACGACGGCTCCAGAAGCTCTATCCCGGCTGCGCCATCACCATCAGCCCGCCGGAGGCCGTCTTAACATCCACCGCCAGCACCACACCCTGATCCCCGCAGCACCGGAGCCGCCGCCGAACCGGCACCCCCGGCCCGCCCCCGCCGGACAAACCAGCGCGACCACGCAGCCCTCGCCACCGCCCGGGCCAGGGTTCGCTCCCGCACGCCCACCGGGACCCAGTTTCCGTGTCAGCCGGACCAACGGCCCATCGACCCAGAACCACCGCCCTGTGCCGCCGCGGCTACCGCCTCGCCGCGTCGTAAGACCCTGCAGGGGAGGTGCCGCAGTGACTGAAGCGCCTCCCGCGCCCGGTGCGCCCGCCCTAGGACGTCCAGCAAGCGAGGCGTCAGTGCGCTCGAACATCACCCACGCGGCATCCATGCTGTCTCGTTCAGTTGATCTCTTCGACGGGGTCTGCTGCTAGCTGGGCTTCGAAGAATTGACTTGGACGGTTCGGGTGAGTGTTGTTCAGTTCATCTCTTCGGTTTCGGCGCTGGCCGGCCGTGGGCAGGGCTGCCGGGCTGTCCGGTGGGACGCATCTCGGCTCGGTGATGGTGCTTGACCTGGCCGGTCCTTTCGAGAGGCAGGCAGGTCCTGTGCCTGCATCGAAGCAGGACGGGCGGGGTTGCTTAGCGGAGCGTGATCACGTTCGCGGTGATCAGGGCTGCGGCGTCGGAGGCGAGGTAGGCGATCACCTCGGCGACCTGGTCCGGGGTGGCGATGTGGATGAGCCCGGGGCTTGCGGTGACGTGCTCACGGACGGCGTCGGTGACCCAGCCGGTGTCGGTGACGGGCGGGTGGACCATGTTGGCCGTGATCCCGAACGGGGCGAGCTCGATGGCCGCTGACATCGTGTAGTTCTCCTGGGCGGCCTTGGCCGCCCCGTAGGAGACTTCTTCGGGGAAGCCGATGTCGCCGCCGGAGGTCAGGCCGATGATCCGGCCCCAGGTCGCCTGGCGGGCGATGTGACGGCGGGCGAACTCACTGATCATCAGGGCAGCGCCCATCGCGTCGACGGTGAACTGCCGGGTCCAGGTCTCGGCGGTGACCGGCTGCAGGGACCGGCCGAGCCGGTCGATCGCGGCGGCTGCGAAGGTGTCGGCGAGCGATCCGGTCGCGTTGTTGATCAAGATGTCAACCGGGCCGAACTGCTCCTCGGCGGTGTCGAAGAGCATGGCGGGCGTGGCCGGGTCGGACAGGTCGGCCTCCACGGCGGCTGCCCTGCCGCCGCCATCGCGGATGCGGGCGATGACGGCTGCGGCGTCGTGTGCCCGGTGGTCGCGGACGAGCTGCGGGGTTCCGGGATCGCCGGGGTCATCGACCCGCAGGAACGTGCACAGGACCGCGCACCCGCGCCCGGCCAGGGCCTGGGCGGTCGCCGCGCCGATGCCGTGATTAGCGCCCGTCACGATCGCGGTGTGCCCAGCTGTCATCACGGCTCCTCACCCGCAGCGTCTGTCGCGCCGAGGCTAGCAGGGGCGAAGCAGCGTCGCGACCGGATCTCCCGCCGTCCCCGCCCCCGCCATCAGCGGCGCCGGCTCGGTGAACACCTGCCGCAGCGCCCCGGCCGTCGCCGGCACCCGATGGCGCGGATGCCGGTAGGCGGCCAGCCACCGCAGGTTCGCCGTCACGACCGGATCCATCGCCCGGGCCAGCCGGTACTCCCAGCCCGCCAGCTCGCACGCCCGCGCCGTCGCCTCGAACTTCTCGATGTCCCGCGGCTTGCGGCGCTCCGCCGGGCGGCAGTCGACCACCACCGCCGAGCCGTCCGCGCGGCGAGCGAAATAATCCGGCGCGTGCGACACCCGACCGCCCGCATCGCCGGTCCAGTGCAGCCAGAACGGCTGGGACGCGATCCCGGTCACCGCCGGGTCGAAGTCCAGGGCCAGCAGGTGATCGCTTATCCGAACAACACGGAGAGTAACTGCTGTTACTGCTAGTAGTGACCGGCCGTAACTGTCTGTCTCTGCCGAGAATGTGCGCTTGCTGGCCTGTTCGGCGTGTCGCGGGGTCAGGTGCTGGCCTGGCCAACGGCGTCGCGGAAGCTTGGCATGCCAAGGCGGGTGACGCCGTGGCGGCTGGCGATCTGGTGCATGGTCTGGAGTTTCTGTTCGGCGGCTTGAAGAGTGGCCTCCAGGCCGGCGATCTCGCCGAGCCAGCCTTCGCGGCGGGCTTCGGTGATTCGGGCCTGGAGGTTGTCGCGGATCTCCAGCAGCCGGGGTTCCTGGGCCGGATCAGGTCGAAGCTGCGGGCACCTGACACAGCTGTGCTCATGGACACATGGAGTGCCAAAGTCCCTGGTGCAGACCCCGAGAGCGACCTTTCGGAGCTCGAAGTGGTGCAGGAACTGGTCCCATTCTTCTGGGGTGAGGTCGCGGTACTCTTCGCCGGGACGCAGGGCGCGCCGGCGGGCGATGAAGGCCCGGTGGTGGGCGACGACGTCTTCAGAGTAGATCGCGGCGTATCCCATCGTGGTTCCAAGATCGGCATGTCCGAGGATCTTGGCGGCGATGTGCGGCGGGAGGCCGGAGCGGAGGGCTTCGGTCGCGAAGAGCCTCCGGAAGTCGTGAGGCGTGAACTCCAGCGGCCTGTTCGAGGCGTCGGTGAGCCCGGAGACGGCCAGGATGTGGAGGAGGAACTGGCGCAGGGTGGTACGGGATATCGCCCGGTGTTCCGGGCCGCGGGGGCGCTGGAACAAGAAGGGCATCGGCGCACTCCAGGTCCGCTCGTAGGGGTCGTAGGCAGGGACCAGCGGTAGCGTCGCCCTGGCGCCCCGGACCCGGTGGATGATCTCGGCGAGGACCTCTCCGAGCTCGGGTGAGACCAGCAGCAATCTCTCGGTGTCGGTCTTGGACGGGGCGATCTGGAGCATCGGGACGATCTCGCCGGTGCCGGGGAGTTTGTAGGCGACGAAGCTGTGGTGCGAGAGCTCGGCCAGTTCCTCGGCGCGGATGCCTGTGGCCCTGAGAATCTCGATGGTCGCCCATCCCCAGAAGGCGCGTTCTTCCTCGAAGGTGAGGTCGCGTCGCCGGCCGGCGGCCAGATCGGTGACATAGATCCGGCCCGCGACCGCATTTCTCCGCTGCAGCTTCTCGCCGTGAACTTCCAATACCTGGCCAGGTGCGGCCGGCAACGCCGCATCGAGCCGGGCCCGGGTGGCCTTGCGTTCCTGGTCGGCTGTGCGGACCAGGGCGGGCAGGACCGGAAGGCGGGCGCGGGTTCGCTGGTCCATGGCGGCCTTGAGGCGCTTGCGCTCTTTGTCCATGGAACATTCGCTGGCCCTAATCGGGCACGGTGCCGCCCATCGTGCCCACCGCGACGGATCCTCGGCGGCCCACCGGGCGATGTCGAGATAGAACGCCCGGACGGCCAGTAGCTGGCTGCGGGCGGTAGCCCGGTCACCGATCGGCCGCCCGTCTTGGTCCCGGACCTGCCTGAGCCGCTCCTTCCAGGTCGTGGCGACTTCGGTGTCCAGGTGCATCGAGGAGATGCCTGGGTGGTGCTGCTCCAGGTCTCGCCAGAACAGGCCGCACAAGGTGTTGGCCATGCCCGCTAGGGAGGCGTAGTCGAGTTCGGCAGCCCGCTCAGCCAGATAGGAAGTGAGCAGCTCCCGCATCGCCTCGCTTTGCAGGCCGTACTTGCCGACGAGTTGGGCGGGGGTGCGCTGGCCCGCCATCCTGGTCGCCTTCAAGACCGGAGGAGCCCCGGCAGGAAGTACGCCGGTCTCGGCCAGCAGCGCATAGAACAAGGGCCGGTTGTTGGCTCCCTGACATTGGTGTTCCTGCAGCGCGTTGCTGATCTCGATGCAGTCGCCGACGGTGATGTCGCCGATCAGGCCACCCTTGTTGAGCAGGATCCACGTGATCCGGTTGAGGGCCTCCTTGCGGTCCTGGGGATTGCGCCGGCCCGTCGCATCACAGTGAGCCCAAAGCCGGGCGAACCCGGCGGAATCGAGCCGGTCGCGAGCCTCGTCAAGCAGCACGCTGGGCCGGTAACGCAGCAACCAGGCATACCCCGGGCGCAGGACCTGGCCGGTCAGCATCACCCGCATCGCCGTCAGCAGATCGGTGTGAACACTCCCGGCCGGCCGGGACGCAAGAGACGGGACTTCGCGTCGTACCAGGTCTGTCCATGTCCGGCCTTCAGCCTCGGCGCCACTGGCCAGCCAGCGTTCCTGCCAGCTCCGGCCCGGCTTGCGTTCCAGCCAGTCCAGCAACGCGGTGAGCCCGCGCCGTATGCACCTGCGGACATCAACGCTGCCGGATCGATACGGCGGATTCGACAGCCGCTCCACCAGCACCGGGCGGGGCTGCTGCGTCTCGGGCCAGGTCCCCGCCCTCGGCCGGGCCGGATACTCCTGCCGATCTTGACGGGTGACGGTGAGGTGGACCGAGACGCCGGCCGGTGACGCGATGTCGATGGTCATGACGTCGCCTCACCGCTCATCGGCAGGTCACCGAACAGGGCCTGCAGGACCTCGGGCCGATAGCCAGGAGCAGGCCGGGCGGCAGGTGCCTCCGCCTGACGGGCGTAATGCGCAAGGAGCCGCTCGACCAGCTCGCCGGGATTGGGGGTCAGGTAGACCTCGGTCGTGCTGAGATGGGCATGGCCGAGAACCCACCGGACGTCGACCAGCGACATGTGCGGGTCGCTGACCATGCGATACGCAGCACTGTGACGAAGATCGTGCAACGTCCAGTTGGAGCCGAGGGCCTGCTGGGCCCGGCCGAACATCATCCGGGCGGCGTCATAGGACAGCCGACGATACGGGCGTCGCAGCGTCCACCACAACGGATCATCCGGGCCGGCCGGGACGTCATCGCCGAGCTCGTGCTGACAGAGCCGGAGCCAGACGAACGCGTCGGCGGACGCCGGCAACATCTGCAGCGCACGGCTGCCCTTACGGACAACGCCGATGAGCTGCTCGGCCGGGTCGACCCGGCTTCGCAGCACGGTGAGCAGCTCCTGCGCGCGGGCGCCGGTAGAGATCCAGAACGCTAGCAGTGCCCGGTCCCGGTTGGACGGCAAGGCGGCGAACAGCTCGTTGAACCGCTCGTCGGGAATCGCCCGCGGGACCCGCTTGGGTGCCTTGGGCTGGTATGGCGCTGGGCGCCCGGTCCGCCGCCAGGGCTGCATCGGGTTGTGGTGAGCGTTGAGGTGCTCGCCCGCCCCGCTGCGGGCCGCCGGGAACGGGTTGATCAGCGGGCGGCCGTGCTGCACCCGGTGATACTCGTAAAACGCATGGATCACGGTGCGGGCGTGACGGCGGGTCGCCGTCGCATAGGTGCCGGCGGGATAGGACTTCCCGGTGACCGGGTTGACCGATCCAGGAGGCGGGCTATCCCGCCGCCGCTGCCGTGGCGGCTTGCATGCCTGTCCCAGCCAGAGCGCGTAGTCGCGAGCCTCGGTCCGTGTCGCCCGATCCCACGCCACGGCTACTGCCTGCAAGAACCGGAGCCAGCTGAGGAGCTCATAGGCATAGGAACGTACCGTCGCCGGCGAGCAGTCGCACGCTGTGAGATCACGCAGGAACTCCGTCACCGCCGGCACCTCGGTGCCGGACCCGTCCACCAGCCGGTAGGGCACTGGTCTCTCCGGGACCTCCTCAACCCGGCCGGCCCGCGGCACTATCAGCTCGGCGACGTTCCGCTCTTGCTCGCCCGTCATGTCTGCTCCCAGCTCGTCACGAACCTGACGACCGAGATCACAGCACAAGCCGGGCCGGCCTGGGACGGGCCGTGAACGAAGACAACGGCGCTGGAGGCTACCTTCCGTAACAACCGGCCGGACGGGCCGGAGAACTCTGGCCTGGGGTTAGTTCGGTCAACAGGACGTTCCAGCCAGGACTCGAACCCGACATGCCCGCCAGTCGTCGCCGACCACCACAGGCCGCTCAGATGCCGCTGCCCCTGCTGCGAGGCGAACCGGCGCACCGGCAGGCCCTGCTCGAACGGCACCGCCAGGGCCTCAGCTAGCGGCACCCGATGCTCCACGCCATCCCCGCACACGTGGCCGACCTCGAAAGCCGCGATCGAAAGGCCAGGCGGCAACCGCGCGGCCATATCAGGCAATACCGTCACAAACCAGCAGTATCAGCCACAAGCATGCCCAGACCCGGCAGCGACACGAAGTTTTTAGCCGAACAACGAAGTTTTGGTCGCAAGGTTCACGCGGACAGCGAAGCGTTCACCTGAACAGGACACATGCAGTAAGCGCCACACGCCGGCACGTCCTACCGGTCACATCAGCGCGTCGCGAACACTAATGCACCAGGGGCAAGCCCAGCGACGGCCGCACAGCCGGCGGCCGCACAGCCGCACAGCCGCACAGCCGCACGGCCGCACGGCCGCACGGCCGGACAGCCGGACAGCCGGACGGCCGGACGGCCGGGCGAACGCGGCCCGCCCGGGGCGCCCGATCGCCCAGCCGCGACCCGTGCCTCAGACGAAACGGTCGAAGCGCCCATTCGCGGAAAAACGGCGCGATAACACGGTCGAGATGAGACGCAGATCACATCACCGGCCGCCTATTGCATGACTTTCTGATCTGCATTGGTTACTAAGCGTTTAGCATCTTGTGATCACCAGCGCAACCGTTTCGGTAAACCCGCCGAGGGCTTTCTTGCCGAATTGCGGGGCGCATGGGCGATCTTTCTGGCATCGTTGTCGGCCAGCGGTACTTGCGCGCGGCGGCCAGGCGGCGCACCAGGTCAGGTGCGGCGGGGTCGGTGGCGCGGCGGGAATCCCGCGAACGCCCGCGGCGGGAAAGCCGGGATTCACCGAAACGGCGGTTAGCATCTCGCGGGCATGGCCGGACGAAAGGATTGCCTTGTCGCGACATCGGACCGGGGCTCGCAGCAGTCGGCGCAAGCGGGGTCTGATCCGGCGTTTCGGTCTTGTCTTCCCGGCCACCATTTTCGCCGTGGTCGCGGTCATCGCCGTGGCGGTCGGCGGCAAGCTATTCGCCCCGGGGTCGAGCGCCTTCAGCGCTGTCCAGGCGATCGAGATGGTGCCGGGAAGCCACACCATGGCCGCGCTGGAAGCCGAACGCTCCCAGTTGATCGCGATGACCGCGGCGGCGCGCACGCTGACCGTGGTGGCCAAGCCCAAGCTGGCCTCGCCGGCCGAGGTCGCCACGGCCAACCCGGGGACGACGACCGGCGGCACCGGCGGGATTGTCTACGTCACGTCCACGCCGCCCGACCCTGGTTCGGCCCAGTCCATCGCGTACAACATGATGGCCAGCTTCGGCTTCAGCCCGACCACCTTCTTCGGCTGCCTGAAGGACATCTGGAACCGGGAGAGCGGCTGGCGGTACGACGCGGAGAACGCGAGCGGCGCGTACGGCATCCCGCAGGCGCTGCCCGGCAGCAAGATGGCGACCGCGGGGGCGGACTGGCAGACCAACCCGGCCACCCAGATCAAGTGGGGGCTCACCTATATCAAGGCCATCTACGGGGATCCTTGCAAAGCCTGGGCCTTCGAGGAAGCCAACAACTACTACTGATGTCTTGTCACTGTATTGTCACCAAGTGTCAGAAATTACGGTCGGATTGCCCACCCCGATGCTGTCCGATGTCGGCCGTAATGGGAAGTTTCCTAACCGGTGTGAGTTTCCTCATAGCGCCGTTGGCCGGGCGATGAACGCTTAGGTAAATACGGCACTTCCAGCCGGTTACCCGGCGCGGTCGCATGTGCGGTGATTTTGCTCACGCCTATTCCGGTCACTGGAGCATTTCCGTCAGGCATGGTAGATAGCCGACAGCACCCCGCCCGTGCGGATGGCAACGTCAAGTTAGCCCGGCGCCCAGACCCGCGCCGCATCCCACGCGCAGATGCCTGTCACCGGCACGGTGACAGTTGCGATCGGGGGTGAAATACCTCGCGTGACGCGAGCCACAGAAAGGTCCCCTTGTTACGACACCGGAACATCCGGCTGAGCCGATCCAGGGCCATCGTCATCGCCGCGGCCGGCGCCCTGTCCGTCGCGACCGCCGCCTCGGCGGCGGCGGCAACCTGGTCCCAGGGAAGCCAGGGACACGCGGCCAGCCCTGACGGGCCGGCCGAGGTAATCCGCACGGCGGCCGGCGCGCCGCGGCTGGCCGTCGCGGACCGGCTGGCCCGGCCGGTAGCCGAGGCCGAAAACCGGCAGAGCAGTGCCACCGTGGCGCAGCACGCGTTCCAGCTCCGCCTGACCCAGACGCGGGACGCCATCGCGCAGCGCCAGGCCCGGGCCACGGCGCAGCCGGGCCAGACCGCCAGCGTGACCGTTCCGGCCGCCTCGGGCTCTCCGCGGCAGATCGCCCAGGCGATGCTGGCCTCGTTCGGCTGGGCGCCCAGCCAGTTCTCCTGCCTGGACCCGCTGTGGGAGCACGAGAGCGGCTGGAGCGTGACCGCCGCCAACCCAGGGTCGGGCGCCTTCGGCATCCCGCAGGCCCTGCCAGGCTCCCGGATGGCCAGCGCCGGGCCGGACTGGCAGACCAGCGCGACCACGCAGATCAAGTGGGGCCTGCGGTACATCAAGGGCACCTACGGCTCGCCCTGTGCCGCCTGGGCGCACGGGCAGGCCACGGGCTGGTACTGACAACCTGGTACTGACAACCTGGTACCGACAACCTGGTACTGACAATGCTGACAACGGTTGCCCGACCGGGCCGGAGCGCTGGCGCCGAGGAGAATCTTTTGTCACCGGACAACTCCTGCCAGGGTGGCGGCGCGTATGTGCCGCCGGCGGGCACGGAGTTTTCCTGCGCATGGCGGCCAGGGAGCAACAGCGCTACGCTTTTCCTGCATTTGTGCTAGCGGGGGAGGTGCCGGTGACGATTGGACCGGAAGACCCGGCCGTGGCGGGCTGCGACCGGCTCACGGCGGCCCACGCCGACCGCGAAGACGTGATCGAAACGCTGAAGAACGCGTTCGTGCACGGTCGGCTGACCAAGGAAGAGCTCAACCTGCGGGTTGGCCAGGCGCTCGCGGCGCGGACGGACGCCGACCTGGCCGCACTCACCGCCGACATCCCGCCCGCCCCAGCCGCAGCCGGGCCGACACGCCCGCCCGCCCCGGCACGGCGCCGACCGCTGGCCACGGCGGCCGCCAGATCCGGTACCTGCCTGATCATCGCCTTCCCCGCCTTCTGGGTCGCCAGCTACTTCGATCCGTTCGGCCCCTGGCGTGGCGTGATGGTCGCCCTGGCGGCCTGCGCCCTATGGACGGCGGTCGGCATCATGGGGTACGCGCTGTTCACCGCATTGGACCAGAAGTCCCCCCGCAGGCAACTGCCGCCCCGGCCGGGTGGCCAGGCCCTCCAAGCCGAGCAGTGCAGCAGCGTCGGCCGGGGTCCGGTCCCCCCCGCCCCCCGCACCGACCAGACTCGCGCCGACCTGCGGCCCGCCGTCAGCTCGGCAGCGTAGCGAAGGTCTCCACCTCTTCGTCGAAGATCGGCCGCATCTGGTCGAACTTCGACTCTGGCGCGGTCACGTACAGGGCGTACGACTGCGGGCCCGCGGACGTGTGCACCACGAAGAGCAGGTCAAGAGCCTCCTGCTGGACACCCTTCTTGGTCCAGGTGAACTTCCACCAGGATCCCGTCGTGCCCCGGACGGGCGTCGCGGCCATGCCCACCCGCTTGTACCCGGGGAAGCGCAGGATGGACTGCGACTCGATGTACTGCGCCTCCCGCAGCATGTCCGGGTACGTGTGCGGGGTGAGGTCGATGAGGATGTTCGTGTTCTGGTCCGTCGGGTCCGTCAGGTAGGTCTGGTAGCCGCTCGTGGATTTCTGCCAGTTGGCCGGCGCGGCGATGGTGAAGCCGGCCGTCTCGTTGGACGCGGCAGGCTGCGAGGTCATCGTGAACCCGCTGGGCAGCGGCCTGGTGGCCGGCTTGTTGATGGCGTTGATGATCTGCAGTGTCGGGGGTGGCAGCGAGGCCGAGGACGAGCCGGACGCTGACCCCGAGGCCGAACCCGTGCCCGTCGTCTGACCCTGAGGCGACCCCGAATGACCCTGGTGCAGGAGCACTACGGTGCCCGCGCCGGCCGCCGCGCCGACGATCGCCAGCGCCGCGACCGCGGCCTTCCACCCAAACCCGGACCGCCGCGGCCGCGATGGCGCGTACTCGGCGCCGGACCAGGGCGGCGTGCCCGGTGCCTGCTGCGATGCCTGGCCCGACCACGCCGCCGGGGCGTAGCCCGCCGGTTCCGGGTAGCCCGGCCCGGGACCGGGCGGTGACGACGCGCCGGACCTGGGGGCCTGGTTGTACCAGGAGGAGAAGTCGGCCGGCGGTCCTTCCGGCCGGGCCGGGGACCCGGCCGGACCCGCGGGGCCCGCCGGACCTGCCGAGCCCGCCGGGCTGTACCCGGAGCCCGCCCAGCTGCCCGGCGACGGTCCGTAACGCGGCGGCTCGCCCCGCGCCGGCGCCGGCGGCTGTGACGGCACCGAAGGCTGCGACGGCTGCGGCGCGGTCGGGGCGGTCTGCGCCGCCGAAGCCTGGGCGCCATGGGGCGGGCCGGTATACGCGGCCGAAGCCTGGGCGCCTTGGGGCGGGCCGGTATACGCGGCCGAAGCGCCCGGCGGCTTCACCACCGTCGGCTCGTAGTCCAGCGCGGTCGCGCCCGGTTGCGGCGCCCGCGGCCGGGCGACCCCGGGCGGCCCCGGGGGGGCCGGGCCTGCCGGTGCCGAACCCGGCGGTGCCGAACCCGCCCCGGGCGGGTCCGGGAGCGACGACGCCGACAGCGCGGTGGCCGCGTAGCCGGCCGGGGCGCCGGATGCGCGCTCGGTCAGCTGCGGCAGCACGTCAGTGATCATCCGCGCGGCCGCGCTGGCGTCTGGCCGGTCCGAGGGCTCCCGGCGGAGCAGCGCGGCGATGACCGGGCCGAGCGCGCCCGCCGTGGGTGCCTCCGGCGCGTCCTCGTTGATGATGGCGGACATCGTGGTGATCGCCCCGCCGCGCTGCTCGAACGGGCCGTGCCCCTCGACCGCCGCGAAGAGGGTCGCGCCGAGGGACCACAGGTCGGAGGCGGGTGACGCATCCTCGCCGCGGATCCGCTCGGGCGCGGTGAAGCCCGGCGAGCCCATCACCATGCCGGTCTGGGTGAGCTTGGGATCGTCGGCGAAGGTGGCGATGCCGAAGTCGGTCAGCACGGCCCGGTCGTCGCTGCCGAGCAGCACGTTGCTCGGCTTGACGTCCCGGTGCATCACCCCGGCCTCGTGCGCCACGCTCAGCGCGGAGAGCAGCTGGCGGGCCATCTCGGCGGCGCGCCGGGGCGACAGCGGCCCCGAGGCCGCGAGCATCTGGTCCAGCGACTGCGCGTGGATCAGCTGCATCACGATCCACGGACGGCCGCCGTCCTCGGCCACGTCGTAGACGGTGACCACCGCCGGGTGGTTGAGCCGGGCGGCGGTCTTGGCCTCGCGCAGCGTCCGCTGGAAGGCGGTGGCCCGCTCCCCATCCGTGAGGCTGTCGGCGATCTGCACTTCCTTGATCGCGACGTCGCGGTCGAGCAACTGGTCCCGGGCACGCCAGACCACGCCCATGGCACCTCGGCCGATGGGGGCTTGCAGGCGGTAACGCCCGGCGATCACTCGCCCGGCGTCCGCCGATGGGTGCATAGCCGGACCATACACGGTGTTGGCTGAAAGGTCTCTGGGGGCCAGTTAAGCATTGATGAAGCGTGATGGTTTTTATACCTGCTCGTCCCGCTCACTCTGCTGCCCGCTCGCTCGCCTCCGGGCCGCGCTTCAGGCGGCCCTTTGGCTCACTGGCCCTGAGTCATGGCGAGGACGTCGAGGGCGGCGTCGAGCTGGGCCTCGGTGATCTCGCCCCGCTCGACGTAGCCGCGGGCGATCACGATGGAGCGGATGGGCTCGCCGCCCTCCAGCGCCTCGTGCGCGACCTGGGCGGCCGCCTCGTAACCGATGTAACGGTTCAGCGCGGTGACGATGACCGGCGAGGACTCGACCAGGCGCCGCATGCGGTCGGGAAAGGCGCCGATCCCGGCCACGCAGCGGTCGGCCAGCAGCGGGATCACCGCGGCCAGCAGGCGGCCCGAGGCGAGCAGGTTGCGCGCGATGACCGGCATCATCACGTTCAGCTCGAAGCTGCCCGCCGCCCCGCCGAACGCCACCGCCGCGTCGTTCCCGATCACCTGCGTGCACACTTGGGCCGTCGCCTCGCAGATGACCGGGTTCACCTTGCCCGGCATGATCGACGAACCGGGCTGCAGGTCCGGAATCATGATCTCGCCCAGACCGGCCTGCGGCCCGGATCCCATCCAGCGCAGGTCGTTGCAGATCTTGTACAGGCTGACCGCGATCACCCGCAGCACCCCGCTGGCCTCGACCAGCGCGTCCCGGCTGCCCTGGGCCTCGAAGTGGTTCCGCGCCTCGGTCAGCGGAAGCTTCATCGAGACCGCCAGCCGGTCGTTCACCCGCGTGGCGAACCCTGGCGGCGCGTTAAGCCCCGTCCCCACCGCCGTCCCCCCGAGGGGCAGTTCGCCGATCCGGTGCAGGATCTCCCCGACTCGTTCGGCCCCGTAACGAACCGCCGCCGCGTACCCGCCGAACTCCTGGCCCAGGGTCACCGGCACCGCGTCCATCAGGTGCGTCCGCCCGACCTTGACCACGCCGGCGAACTCCTCCGCCTTGACCGTCAGCACCGAGGCTAGGTGCTTCATAGCCGGGATCAGCTCCAGGACGAACAGCCGCACGGCGGCCAGGTGAATAGCGGAAGGGAACACGTCGTTGGACGACTGCGACGCGTTCACGTGGTCGTTCGGGTGCACCGCGCGCCCCAGCGCGCGCGAGGCCAGAGAAGCGATGACCTCGTTGGCGTTCATGTTGCTCGAGGTGCCAGAACCGGTCTGGAACACGTCCACAGGGAACGCGTCGTCGTGCTCGCCCCGCGCCACGGCGGCGGCCGCGGCGTGAATCGCGCCGGCCATCTCGGCATCGATCACGCCCAGCTCGCCGTTGACCCGGGCGGCGGCGCCCTTGATGCACCCGAGCGCGCCGATCAGGTCCCGCCCGATCCGCTCCCCGGACACCGGGAAGTTGTCCACCGCCCGCTGGGTCTGTGCCCCCCATAGCGCCTCGGCCGGAACCTCGACCTCGCCCATCGAGTCATGCTCGATGCGCGTGGGACCAGAGCTCACGGGTGCGCCCCGATCTGCAGAACCGGCCCCGACGGGTCGGCGAAGAAGTCGTTGCCCTTGTCGTCGACCACGATGAAGGCGGGGAAGTCGCGCACCTCGATCTTCCACACCGCCTCCATGCCGAGCTCGGGATACTCCAGGACATCCACGCGCGTGATGCAGTCCTGGGCCAGCCGCGCCGCCGCGCCGCCGATCGAGCCCAGGTAGAACCCGCCGTGCTGCTTGCACGCGGAGGTCACGGCGGCCGAGCGGTTGCCCTTGGCCAGCATGACCAGTGAGCCGCCAGCCGCCTGGAACCGGTCGACGTAGGAGTCCATCCGGCCCGCCGTGGTCGGCCCGAAAGACCCGGACGCGTACCCTTCCGGCGTCTTGGCTGGCCCGGCGTAGTACACCGGATGGTCCCGGAGGTACCCGGGCATGGGCTCGCCCGCGTCCAGCCGTTCGGCGATCTTGGCGTGGGCGATGTCCCGCGCCACCACCAGCGGCCCGGTCAGCGACACCCGGGTGCGCACCGGGTACCTGGTCAGCTCGGCGCGGATCTCGTCCATGGGCCGGTTCAGGTCGATGGCCACCACCTCGCCGTCGTCCCCGGCGGCCTCGAAGTCCGGCAGGTACTGGGCCGGGTCGGTCTCGAGCTGCTCCAGGAACACGCCGTCCGCGGTGATCTTCCCCAGCGCCTGCCGGTCGGCCGAACACGACACCGCGATCGCGACCGGGCACGACGCCCCGTGCCTGGGCAGCCGGACCACCCGTACGTCGTGGCAGAAGTACTTGCCGCCGAACTGCGCCCCGATGCCGATGTTTCGCGTGATGCCGAGCACCTGCTCCTCGAGCTCGAGGTCGCGGAACCCGTGGCCGGCCGCCGAACCGGACGAAGGCAGCGTGTCCAGGTACTTCGCCGACGCGTACTTGGCCGTCTTCAGCGCGAACTCGGCGGAAGTCCCGCCGACCACGATGGCCAGGTGGTACGGCGGGCATGCGGCGGTGCCGAGCGAGCGGATCTTCTCCTCGAGGAACGCGGCCATCCGCGCCGGGTTCAGCACGGCCTTGGTCTCCTGGTATAGGAACGACTTGTTGGCTGAGCCGCCGCCCTTGGCCATGAACAGGAACTTGTACTCGTCCCCTCCGGTGGCGTAGATCTCCACCTGGGCCGGCAGGTTGCTGCCTGTGTTCTTCTCTTCCCACATGGTCAGCGGCGCGAGCTGGGAATACCTCAGGTTGAGCGTGGTGTACGCGTCGTAGACGCCGCGCGCGATGTGCTCCTCGTCCCGCCCGTCGGTGAGCACGTGCTGGCCGCGCTTGCCCATCACGATGGCGGTGCCGGTGTCCTGGCACATCGGCAGCACGCCCCCGGCCGCGATGCACGCGTTCTTGAGCAGGTCGCGGGCCACGTACCGGTCGTTGGGGGAGGCTTGAGGGTCGTCCAGGATCGACCGTAGCTGGCGGAGGTGGGCGGGCCGGAGCAGGTGAGCGATGTCGTGCATGGCCGCGGCGGTCAGGCCGGTGAGCACCTGCGGCTCTATCTCCAGGAAATTACGGCCGAACGACCTGCGACTCGTCACCCCGTCGCGGCTCAGCTGCCGGTAGCTGGTGGCGTCCTGGCCGAGCGGCAGCAGGTCTGCGTAGCGGAACTCGGGCACTGTTTACTCCCACTCGCCTCCGGGCGCCTTTTTAGGCGCCGCCTTCCCTCGTCGCTCCTCCGTCGCTCCTCAGTCCAGGCGGCGCCGGCGCCCTTTGGCTCGCGGGGGAGTCTGGGTGGCCCGCCCTGGGCCCCGGTGTTCAGCTTAGGCCGGCCGGTGCGCCGCTGGCCCCGGGACCCTGAGCGCTGCACTCTGCTAGCCCGAGGGCAACCCCTGGCGCGCCGCGAGAACTTGAATCCCGGAGAACTCTGGAGAGCCCCTGTACCCCAACTGATTCCGAAGGTCCCTGGCGTAAACCCGGCCGGAACCGGCAGTGATCCGCGGGTTGCCCGGTAGAAACAAACGCTGTGTCTTCCTGATCACGACTTGTACATAAATGAGCAAGCTTGTATCGTGACGCTATGCGGCGGCGCCGCGCCGCGCGGTGCCCCCGTCCGCGCGATGCACGCTAAGCACGCGGTGCCCCCGTCCGCGTCCGGCTGAGCTGCGGCGCCGCCGCCGTACTTTTTTCCCGTTGCCGCGTTCTCGTTTCCTGAGAACGCGGCCTCTCCGCAACCGATTGCGCGCTAGCCGATGTCGTGCCGGAGGCGCGCTAGCTAATGTCGTGCCGGAGGCGCGCTAGCTAATGTCGTGCCGGAGGCGCTAGCCGATATCGTGCCGGTGCGCGTAGCCGATGGCGGCGGCCCGGTCCCGTGAGCCGGTCTTCGGGGCGTCAACCCCAGGTACTAGTCCCGGGTTGACTCCGCGGTACCAGACGGCGCCGGCAGCTCATACCGGATGCCGGCCCGTGCTCCGATTCGCGAAACCGCGGATCTGGCGATGGTGGATTCGTCAGCGAAACCCCACTCACCGGGAGCAAGCAAGTCATGTTGTCCGAACTCACCGAAGCCATGATCGTCAACGGCGTCGTGCTGGCCACGGTGCTGGCGAGCGACCTCGGACCCGCTCGCAAAATCGGGCCGATGCGGTTGCTGCGTCCGGTGATCGCCGCCGCCGTGATCATCCCGCTGTTCGTCTCCCGTCCGGTCACGCACGGGACGGGACTGGTGGTCGAGATCGCCGGGGCGGTCGCCGGCCTGCTCGGCGGCCTGGCCGCCGCGGCCCTGATGGGCGTCTACCGCAGCCCGGAGACCGGCCAGCCGGTCAGCCGGGCCGCCGCGCCCTACGCGATCTTCTGGATCGTGATCATCGGAGCCCGGGCCGCCTTCTCCTACGGCGCCGGGCACTGGTTCGAGGCCCCGCTGGTCAGCTGGGCCATCGCGAACCACGTCACGCTGGCGGCCATCACCGACGGCCTGATCATCATGGCCGTCGTCATGGTGCTGGTGCGCACCGTCGGGCTGGCCGTCCGCGCATCCCTCCTGCCCGGCGAACACGTCCGCCAGGAGGCCCGGGAGGCCCAGGGGGCCTAGGCCATCGCGGCCGGGGGCCAGCCGGGGTGCCACTCCGCTCCGGAGTTGGCGCCCCGGCCGATGTGCAGTTTCTCGGGTCCGATCGGGTTTCGTGTCCTTTTTCGGGGTAATCGGGCACCAGTGCCCGCAGCTCAGCGCGACAAGGAGGGGCGCGATGACAGCAACGCCCGATACGGCGAGACCAGGTATCCGCAGCCTGATTCCCGCCCGGATCGACCGGCTGCCATGGTCGAGGTTCCACACCAGGTTGGTGGTCGCGCTGGGGGTGGCGTGGGTCTTGGACGGGCTGGAGATCACGATCGCCAGCAACGTCGGGCCGTCTCTCACCCAGACCAACACGCTGCACATGTCGGCCAGCGCGGTCGCGGACATCGCCACCTGGTACCTGATCGGCGAGGTCATCGGCGCGCTGTTCTTCGGGCAGCTATCGGACAAGCTAGGCCGCAAGAACCTGTTCCTGATTACCCTGGCGGTCTACCTGACCGGGTCCGCGCTGACCGCGCTGACGCCCAAGGGCGGGTACTGGTTCATCTTCCTGTACGGCTCCCGGGTCATCGCCGGCATGGGCATCGGCGGTGAGTACGCGGCGATCAACTCGGCCATCGACGAGATGATCCCGGCCAAGTACCGGGGCCGGGTGGACATCGCGGTTAACGGAACCTACTGGGCCGGCGCGTTCCTCGGCACCATCGTCACCCTGATTGCCCTGAACCACGTCAGCGCTACGCTCGGCTGGCGGGTCGCCTACCTGGTCGGCCCGGTGCTCGCGTTCGTCATCATCATCGTCCGGCGCCACCTGCCGGAAAGCCCCCGCTGGCAGATCATGCACGGTCGGCAGGAACAAGCCGAGGGGTCCATCGCCGAGATCGAGGAGGACGTCGGCAAGACCAAGGGCGAGCTCCCGCCGGTGGACCCGAGCCGGGAACTGGAGATCAGGCCGACCGAGCAGATCGGCTACCTGGCCCTGCTGAAGACGCTGTTCCAGCACTACCCGAGCCGGTCCATCTACGGCGCGACGCTGATGATCACGCAGTCGTTCCTGTACAACGCGATCTTCTTCACCTACGGGCTGGTCCTGCAGTTCTTCTTCCACGTCAGCCCTGGCAACACCCCCTACTATTTCATGGCCTTCTGCGCCGGGAACCTGCTCGGGCCGCTGACCATCGGGCGGCTGTTCGACAGCCTCGGCAGGCGGAAGATGATCGCCGGCACCTACCTGCTCTCCGGCATCCTGCTGATCATCACCGCGCAGCTGTTCAAGGCGGGCGCGCTGAACGCGGTCACCCAGACGCTGTGCTGGACGGTGATCTTCTTCTTCGCCTCGGCCGGAGCGTCCGCCGGGTACCTGACCGTCAGCGAGATCTTCCCGCTGGAGGTCCGGGCCAAGGCCATCGCGGTGTTCTTCGCCATCGCGCAGTGCTTCGGCTCGCTCGGCTCGAATCTGTACGGCCGCCTGATCGGCGAAGGCAAGGACCCGACCTCGCTGTACTGGGGCTACCTGCTCGGCGCCGGCGCGATGATCCTGGGCGGCGTCGTCGCGGCGTTCCTCGCGGTCGACGCCGAGGGCAAGTCGCTGGAGGACGTCGCCAAGCCGTTGTCCGTCATCGGCGGGTCGGCCGAAGGCATCTTCCGCCCCGGCGGCAGCCCAAGCCCACTCCCTCCGCCGGGGACTAGCTAGCCGGCACCATGATCTCGGGCAGTTTCGGGCGCTATACGGTCCGAACTGCCCGCGATCATGACATCAGATCTTGGTGAAGTGCTCGTAGCACTCGTAGTACGGGTCGGTGGAGTGGGCGAAGTGCGCCGCCTCCGAGCGCTTCACCGCCAGGTAGGCCGAGCTGCGCAGCGGTCCGAGCAGGTCCATCAGCAGGTCGTCGGAGGCCAGCGCGTCGAGGGCCGCGTTCAGCGAGGCCGGCAGCCGGTGCGTGTTACCCGCGGCCCGTTCGGCGTCGGTGAGGGTGGCCGGGTCGACGTTCACCGCCTCGCCCGGGTCGAGCTTGCCCCGGATGCCGTCCAGGCCCGCGTAGATGAACGCGCCGAGGGCCAGGTACGGGTTGGCGCTCGAGTCGGACGGCTTCAGCTCCAGGTTGACCGAACTACCCGGGTCTCCGCGCAGCGGCGAGCAGATCCTGATCGCCGCCTCCCGGTTGTCCATCCCGTAGCAGGTGTACGCGCTGGCCCACATCTGCGGCGCGAGCCTGCGGTAGCTGTTGACGCTGGCGCAGGTCAGCCCGACCAGGGCGGGCAGGTGGGCGAGCAGCCCGCCGATGAAGTGGTAGCCCACCTGCGACAGGCCGTTCCGGTCGGTGGGATCGGCGAACGCGTTCCGCCCGCCGGGCGCGTCGTCCGACCCCAGGTCGATGAGCGAGGCGTGCAGGTGGGTGCCGTTGCCGGCCTGGTCGGGGATCGGCTTGGGGGCCAGGCTCGCCCACAGGCCGTGGCGGAACGCCACGCCGCGGACCGTCTCCCGGTACAGCACGTGGTTGTCGGCGGCGCGCAGCGCGTCGGCGTACCGGATGGAGAGCTCGTGCTGGCCGTGGCCGAGTTCGGGGTAGTAGTGCTCGACCTCCAGGCCCTGCTGCTCCATCGCGGCGACGAGTTCCATGGTGAAGTCGTGCCCCAGGTGGAAGCCGGTGGAGGAGTAGCACAGGCTGTCATCGATGGGGATGAGGCGGTCCGGGATCGATGGCGCGGCGGGCGAGGTCTCACGGCGGCCGACGGTGAACTCGGGCTCGAACGCGGCCTGCATCGTGTAGCCCTCGCCGGCCAGTTCGGCCAGGGCCCGCTTGAGGAACGTCCGCGGGCACGCCTCCCACGGCGACCCGTCGGTCTTGACCAGGTCCGCGAGCATGGCGCCGGCCCCCGGCGCGTAGGGGAGAGCGACAAACGTTTCCGGGTCCGGCACGATCCGGACCTCGCCGACCGGCCCCATCCCGGCCACCGGCTGCAGCTGGTCCAGCATGGACATGGCCATCATCGCCACCGTGTGGCCGATGCCGCTGGACATCCGCTCGCGCAGCCGCGCCGTTCCCGCGGCCTTCCCGCGGATGATCCCGCCATGGTCGGCGTATAGGAAGCGGACCAGGTGAATCTCCTCCTGGCGTGTCCGCTCCATCACCGTTTCGATCGCTCCGTCTGTCATGCACCCATGGGTAGCACGTTCAACCCCGCCGCGTACAGCCGACTGCCAACATGCCCCTGGCCAGGACATGCCGGTCCGCGGAGAGGGGATAATTCTCCTTATGAGCCCACGGCCGTCACCTCGTGACCTGCGCGCCTCCGATACGGACCGGGACCGGGTGCTGGCCATGCTCGGCGAGGCGATGAGCGACGGCCGGCTCACCGCGGACGAACATGCCGAACGGGTGCAGCGGGCGATAGCGGCCCGGACGCTCGGCGAGCTCGCGGAGCTGACCACGGATCTGGCGATCTCGTCCGCGCAGCCGGTTCGGCTCGACGGCGGCAAGGTGATCGCCGGGATCTTCGGGCCGGCCCGCAGGGACGGCCGCTGGGTGGTGCCGGAGAACCTCACCGTGACCGCCATGTTCGGCGAGGTGGAGGTCGACTTCACCCAGGCGATCCTGCAGACCAGCCGGGTGCAGCTGTATGCGACCGTGTTCGGCGGCCGGCTCAGGCTGATCGTGCCCGACGGGGTGTCGGTGATCGTGAGCGGGCACATGGTGCTGGGCCGCAAGCGGGGCGGCACGCCGCCGACCGGCCCGGACGCTCCGGTGATCGAGGTCAAGGCGCTGGTGCTGGGCGGCGAGCTGGCCGTCCGCACCCCGCCGAAGAGCCGCCGCTTCCGCCTCTTCAGCCGGAACTGAGGGCTCAGCCGAAGTTGACCGAGGAGTAGGCGCGGAGCTTCCACAGCTGGTGCTCGCTCTGGATGCGCCGGATGGTCCCGGACCGGGACCGCATCACCAGCGAGTGCGTGGTCGCGCCGCCCGCCCGGTACCTGACCCCGGCCATCAGCTCGCCGTCCGTGATCCCGGTCGCGGCGAAGAACACGTCCTCCGAGGACACCAGGTCGTCGGTGGTGAGCACACGGTCCAGGTCGTGCCCGGCGTCCAGGGCGCGGCGGCGCTCGTCCTCGTCGCGCGGCGCGAGCTGGCCCTGGATGACCCCGCCCAGGCACTTGAGCGCGCAGGCGGCGATGATCGCCTCGGGGGTTCCGCCGATGCCGAGCAGCAGGTCGATGCCGGTGTCGTCGCGGGCCGCCATGATCGCGCCGGCCACGTCGCCGTCGGTGATCAGGTGGATCCGGGCCCCTGTCTCGCGGACCTGCGTGATCAGCTCCTGGTGCCGGGGCCGGTCCAGGATGACCACGGTGACGTCTTGCGGCCCGCATCCCTTGGCCTTGGCCACGGCCGCGATGTTGGCCGCCGGAGGCGCGGTGATGTCCACCATGTCGGCCGCGGCCGGGCCGGTGGCCAGCTTGGACATGTAGAACACCGCGGAGGGGTCGTACATCGAGCCGCGGCCGGCCACGGCCAGGACCGAGATCGCGTTCGGCATCCCGTTGGCGCACAGCCGGGTGCCGTCGATCGGGTCGACCGCGACATCGCAGGCCGGCCCGGTGCCGTCGCCGACCTCCTCGCCGTTGAACAGCATCGGCGCGTTGTCCTTCTCGCCCTCGCCGATGACCACCACCCCGCGCATCGACACCGAGTTGATCAGCATCCGCATCGCGTTCACCGCGGCGCCGTCGGCCCCGTTCTTGTCACCCCGGCCCACCCACCGGGCGGCGGCCATCGCCGCGGCCTCGGTCACCCGGGTCAGCTCGAGGGCCAGGTTGCGGTCGGGGGCATGGGTGGCTGGCGCGTGGGCTTGCTGCTCCGCGGTCATGGTTGCTGTCCTTCCGCTGGCCGTCTGTTGATCCTATGCAGCTACCCCGGAGCCCTCCTTGTCCACCCCGGAGGCCGGGCTACCCTGAGCTGTGGCGAACCGGGTGCTGCGGTGAACAGAGTCCTGGGCGGCGGTCTGTCCGCGCTGGGGTGCCTGCTGGCGGCGGCCGTCGTGGTGGTGGCGATCCCGGCGCCGCACGCCGCCGAACCCGTCACCGTCAGCTACCGCGCTGACCTGGCCAAGCTGGGCCGGCTGGCGCCGTACCCGGCGGTCGCCCCGCGCGGCCTGCCCGCGTCCTGGCAGCCGGTCAGCTCCGGCCTGACCCTGGGCGGCGCCAACGGCGCGGGCACCGTCACCTGGGAGCTCGGCTACATGACCCCGGATGGCCTGCTGGCCTCACTCGAGGAGACCAACGCGCCCCCCGCGGCGTTCGTCCGGCGGATGACCAACAGCGGCACCGCGCTGTCGCCGTCCTCAGTAAACGGGCAGGCCTGGAACCTCAGCGCCACCCCCGCCCGCGGCCAGCGCTCGATGTACCGCACCAGCCCGGCCGGGTTCACCCTCGTGGTCACCGGCAACGCGGGCTGGGCCGAGCTGCGTCAGCTCGCCGCCTCACTGCGCCCTGTCGCATTGGGCAGCGCCTGACCGGCGGTGTCGTGGTCTGAATCCGGCTCGCTCGCGCCACGCTGCCCTGGAATCCGCGCGTCCGCGGGCGGTGCGACCTCCTCGGGCGTCTGCGGGGTTCCAGCAGGCGGCTGCACGGCGGGTTCCCGGTCGTCGAAGGTCACCTCGACGTGCTGCTCGGGGCGCCGCTGGTTCTGCAGCGCCTGCAGGGCCATGCTGGCCCGGTCGGCCTCGGTCAGCGGCGGCTGCACGATGGACCGGGGCCACAGCCGCCGCGACAGGACCACGTTGATCTCGGCGCAGTACACGGTGACCTGCACCGCGAGGTAGATCCAGGCCAGCAGGCCGAGCACGGTGCCGAACACGCCGTACAGGGAATCGCTGTGCAGGAAGTGATGCACCAGCCAGGTGCCGAGGACCTGCAGCACCGTCCAGCAGATCCCGCCGATGATCGCGCCGGGCAGCAGCCGGCGGGTCGGCACCCCCTTGGGGGTCAGCGCGCGGAAGGCGCCTACGTACATCCCGGTGTTGAAGGCCACCGCCAGCAACTCGGCCAGGATCACCGCCCAGAAGCCCTTGAGCACGTAGGTGTTGAGGCTCGCCAGCCCGGTGGTGACGACCACGCCGCCGCCGAGCAGGGCGATGAAGAGCATCGCGCGTCCCAGCCGCTGGACGTACCCGGGCCGGGCGGGGCCGGGCAGGTTCCAGACCTGAGCCATCGTGAACAGGCCGGCCTGGGCCAGGCCGCTGGCCCCCCAGATCAGGCCGACGAAGCCGATGATCAGCCCGATGATGCTCGAGCGCTGGAGCTGGTGCACGTTGCCGGTCAGGGTCTGCCCGATCAGCGGGACCTGCCCCGCCACCGCGTTCAGCACCTGGGTCCGCACCGACGGACTGACCGAGGCGACCAGGCCGAGGATCGTCGTCAGGATGAGCAGCAGCGGGAATATCGACACGAACGCGGAGTAGGCGAGGTTGGAGGCCAGCGCGCCGCCGTTGTCGTCCCCGTACTTCTTCACCACCCCGAAGACGAACGCGGTGGGCCGGTAGCGCTGCTGCGTCACGTCTAGCTTCCTGATCGCCTTCTCGATGACGTTCATCGCGCCCGCCCTGTTTGTTGCCTGCTGAACGGTTGCCCAGCCAGCAGGCAGGCAAACAGCCGGGGCATGGAATGCCGCCGCCCGGTCCGGCTCCGTACGGGGCCAGCCTCAGCCGGGAGCGTCGTCAGAAGGGAGCGTCGTCGTCCCCGGCTCTGGCCTTCCCCGTGTCGTCGCGGGTGGCGATGGCCGCGGCCAGCCTGGCCCGCGCGCCGTCCAGCCACTCCCCGCACACGGTGGCCAGCCGCTCGCCGCGTTCCCACAGCTCGAGTGACTGCTCCAGGGTCAGGCCGCCGGCCTCCAGGCGCTTGACCACCGCGGCCAGCTTGTCCCGGGCCTGCTCGTAGGTGAGCGTCTCGGATACCTTCGGGGGCTGAGGGCCCGCGCCATCCGTCACGACCCCAACCCTATCCGTCAGTGCCGTCATCGCCTGCCCGGACGGTGAGCTGATCCTCGGCGAACCGGACCGTCAGCAGCTCGCCCGGCTTCACCTCGGCCGCGCCGCGGACCACGCCGTCGTCGCGGTGCTGCACGATGGCGTAGCCGCGGCGCAGCGTAGACGCGGGCGACAGGGCGAGCAGCCTGGCCTGGGTGTGCGCCACGTCGTCGCTGGCCCGGGCCAGGCTGGCGGTCAGCGACATCCGGGCCCGCTGCAGTAGCGCGTCCACCCGCTCGGCCTGGCGCTCGACCTCCCGCACCGGGTCGGCCAGAGCGGGCCTGGACCTGACCGCCGCCAGCCAAGCCGTCTCCCGGTCCAGCCAGCCGGTGACGCACCGGCGCGCCCGGCCGCGCAGCTGGGTGATGAGCGCGGTCTGCTCGGCGACGTCGGGCACGATCTGCTTGGCTGCGTCCGTCGGCGTGGACGCGCGCAGGTCGGCCACGTAGTCGAGCAGCGGCGAGTCCTGTTCGTGCCCGATCGCGCTCACCACCGGCGTCCGGCACGCCGCCACCGCCCGTACCAGCGCCTCGTCGGAGAACGGGAGCAGGTCCTCCAGCGAGCCGCCGCCCCGGGCAATCACGATGACCTCCACCTCGGGGTCCTCGTCGAGGCGCCGCAGCGCGTCGATGACCTGCTCGACCGCGTACGGTCCCTGCACCGCCGTCTGCTCCACCCGGAATCGCACGGCCGGCCAGCGCCGCCCGGCGTTCTGCTGGACGTCCCGCTGCGCCGCGGAATCGCGTCCGCAGATCAGGCCGATGACGCCGGGGAGGAAGGGAATGGCCCGCTTCCGTTCGGGGGAGAAGAGCCCTTCCGAGGCCAGCTGGCGGCGAAGCCGTTCGAGCCTGGCCAGCAGCTCGCCCACCCCGACCGCGCGGATCTCCAGCGCGGTCAGGGCGAACGAGCCCCGGTTGGCATTGAAATCAGGCCGGGCCAGGATGACCACCCTGGCCCCGTCGGCGGGCGGCGGCTCGGCCGCGTCGAACACTAGCCGGGAGCAGATGACCCGTACGGACACGGCCGCGACCGGGTCGCGCAGGGTCAGGAACACCGCGCCGCCGCGCACGGCGAGCTCGGCGATCTGCCCTTCCACCCAGACCCGGCCGAGCCGGCTGATCCACCCGCCGACCAGCTGCAGCACCGTTCGGACGGGAACGGGCGCCTCGGCCGACGTGTCGAGCGGCACTAGGCCTCTGCCTCCAGCTTGGCGATCCGGCGCTCGAACATGGTCAGCACGTCGACCCGGGCGGCGTGCGCCCGCTCGTACTCCGCGAGCTGCCTGACCTGCGCGACATCGAGGTTGCGCAGCCGGGCGCGGAGCGACGCCACCGACAGCTCGTCGTAGTTGGGCATCGGTGCCGCGGCCGCGGGCTCGGCGGCGACCACGGCGGGCTCGGCGGCGACCGCGGCGGGCTCGGCGGCGACCGCGGCCGGCTCGGTCAGGGTGACAACCGGCTCGGTCAGGGTGACAACCGGTTCGGCGGCGGCAGCCGGCGCCGGCGCCGCGGCGCTGACGACGGCAGAGCTGTCCGCCTCGTCGCCAAGCAGCCGCACGTTGCCGGTCTTGTCGAAGTTCCTGCTGCTCTGCCGCTTGGGCGGCTTCGGCGCCGCCTCGCCCGCGGCTTCCGCGGCTTCCGCCGCGGCTGCCTTGGCCGCCGTGCGCCGGGGCGTGACCGGCTTCGCCGCCGCGGGCTTGGCCGTAGCCGGCTTGGCCGGGGGCTTCGCGGTAACAGGCTTGTCGGCCGCTGGCCTGGCGGTGGTGCGCCCGGCCCTGGCTGGCGCCGGCTTAGCCGGGGCGGCCTCGGCCGTGACCGCCTCGCCGTCGGCGACCGCCGGAGCCGGAGCCGGAGCCGGAGCCTCAGCCGCTGGGGCGGCGGTAGCGGCAGCGGCCGCATCGGCCGGCCCGGTGGCGGTCGGCCCGGTGCGGGCCGCCGCGGTCTCGGCGCCCTGACCGGCCGGGCTGGTGACGGTCGTGTCAGTGGCGGTTTCCGACGCCTCGGGCGTCCTGGCCCGCGGGAAGTCCTGGTGCGCGGCCTTGTTCCTGAGCTTGTCGGTGATCAGCAGCAACTGGCCGATGCCGGCGAAAACGCCGCGCAGCGCCTGGGCCGGGGCTTCCTTTATGCGTTCGCTGACCTGCGGAACGCGCATGTCACACTCTCCCTCGAGGACGGGATACCACGTGGCGCTCGGGCAGGTACCCAGCATCTGCCGACGCCAGTGCATCGCTGATAGTCAGCGCGTGTTCCCTGACGGGTTATCTTCGCGCCTTCGCTTGTGTGTCGCAATACCCGCACCGTGGCGGGGGGTACGCCTGCCGAGAACCAGGACACACTCACCTACCATGGAGTCATGTCTTCAAGCCAGCGACGGGTCCTGCTCGCCAAGCCTCGCGGCTATTGCGCTGGGGTCGACCGCGCTGTGCAAGCGGTCGAGATGGCGCTGGACAGGTTCGGACCCCCGGTCTATGTACGCAGGCAGATCGTACACAACACGCACGTCGTCAGCACGCTTGAGCAGCGTGGCGCCATCTTCGTGTCGGAGGTAGACGAGGTGCCGCCCGGCGCGGTGGTGGTGTTCTCCGCGCACGGCATCGCCCCCGAGGTCCGCACCGACGCGGAGACCCGGGGACTGCGCACCATCGACGCGACCTGCCCGCTGGTGACCAAGGTGCACAACGAGGCACGGCGGTTCGCGGCCAAGGACTATGACATCCTGCTGGTCGGCCACGAGGGACACGAGGAAGTGGTGGGGACGGCCGGCGAGGCCCCGTCCCGGGTCCGCCTGGTCGACGGCGCCGCCGGCGCCGCGCAGGTCGAGGTCAGGGACCCGTCCAAGGTCGTCTGGCTCTCCCAGACGACGCTGTCGGTGGACGAGACGATACAGACCGTCAACGCCCTGCGCGAGCGCTTCCCGGCCCTGCTCGACCCGCCGAGCGACGACATCTGCTACGCCACGCAGAACCGGCAGGCCGCGGTCAAGGCCATCGCCACCCAGGCCGACCTGGTGATCGTGGTGGGCTCGCCGAACTCCTCGAACTCGGTCCGGCTGGTCGAGGTGGCCAGGGACTACGGCGCCGCGGCCGCCTACCTGGTCGATGACGCCGGGGAAGTCGAGGAGCGCTGGCTGGACGGCGTGACCACGATCGGCGTGACCAGCGGCGCCTCGGTGCCCGAGGTACTGGTGACCGCGGTGCTGGACAAGCTCGCCGGGCACGGGTTCGGCGACGTGGAGGAGGTCGAGGCGGTGGAGGAGCACATGACGTTCGGGCTCCCGCGCGAGCTGCGCCCCGCCCGACCCGCCGGGCACTCAGAACACGCCGGGCACTCAGAACACGCCGGGCACTCAGAACACGCCGGCCACGCCGGTCACTCCGGGGCAGGGTCCCGCCGGGACGGCTGACCTGCTGACTCTCCCGACGGCACCCGGATTACCCCGGCGCAGTGTCATACTGGTGCGAAATCACAGCCGGTGTCCGCGGGCTCGCCGTGAGCGAGCCTGGCCGGGGCCGCGCGAACGCTGGGACCGGTGAGCATGAACCCGCTTGCTCCCCCGTTGCGGCTGGCTGAAGCCGCTGGGGTGCTGTCGCTGGCCACGGACCTGGCGATGGGTCAGCCGCTGGAGCACGGGCTGCGCACCGCCGTGCTCGCCTTGCGGATGGCGCAGGCGATGGGGCTACCAGAGGACGACCAGGTCACCGTGTACTACACCGGCCTGCTGCATTTCGCCGGGTGCACGGCCGAGAGCGAGATCGACGCGCGGTTCTTCGGTGACGAGCTGGCGGCGCGGCCGCGGATGATGGCGGTTGCCCACGGCTCCCGGCTCGAGCTGATCGCCACCGCGATGCGGACCGCGCACCAGGGCAGCGCGCCGCTGGCGCGGGCGGCGATGATGGCCAGGGCGGCCTTCGGCGGCATCGCGGAGTTCCGCAAGTGGGCGGCCAGCCACTGTGATGTCGCCCGCATGCTCGGCGCCCGGATGGGCCTGTCCGGGCCGGTCCAGCAGTCGCTGCGGCACCTGTACGAGCGGTGGGACGGCAACGGCATGCCCGGGGAACTGCGCGGCACGCAGATCCCGCTGGCGGTACGGCTCATGCAGGTGGCCCAGGACGCGGACATGGCCTGTCAGTACGGCGGGATCGCGCTGGCGAGCAGCAACCTGACCCGGCGGGCCGGGTCGGGTCTTGACCCGGATGCGGTCAGGATCTTCCTGTCCATGGGGGACCGGCCGTACAAAGGGCTGGACGCACCCTCCATCTGGGAGGAGGCGATGGCCGCCGAACCCGGTCCGCAGCCCGAGGTGGCCGAGGAACGGCTGGACGCCTGCCTGTCGGCGGTCGCGGACTTCGCCGACCTGAAGAGCATGTGGACGACCGGTCATTCCCGCGGCGTCGCGGACCTCGCGGAGCGGGCCGCAGGCGTGGCCGGGCTGGCCGCCTCCGAGGTGGTCACGCTGCGCCGGGCGGCGCTGGTGCACGATATCGGGCGCGTCGCGGTGCCGGTCAGCGTGTGGGCCAAGCCCGGCCCGCTGAGCCGCGGCGAGCACGAACAGGTGCGGCTGCACGCCTACCAGAGCGAGCGGGTGCTCGACGCCTGCCCGGCGCTGCGCCCGCTGGCCCGGCTGGCCGGATCCCACGGCGAGCGGTGCGACGGGTCCGGTTACCACCGGGGCAGCCGGGCCGGCGACCTGCCCGCCGCGGCCTGGCTGCTGGCGGCGGCGGACTGCTACCAGGCGATGCGGGAGCCGCGGGCGCACCGCCCGGCCCTGTCACCGCAAGCAGCGGCCGACGAGCTGTCCCAGGAGGCGCAGGCGGGCAGGCTGCCGCATGAGGCGGTACGGGCGGTACTCGCCGCGGCGGGCCAGCCGCGCCGGCCAGTACCCCTACCCCGGCCCGCCGGGCTGTCCGAGCGCGAGTGCGAGGTGCTCGGCCTCATCGCCCGCGGGATGGCCACCAAGCAGGTGGCTCGCCAGCTGGGGATCTCACCGAAGACCTGCGACCACCACATCCAGCGGCTGTACCGCAAGACGGGTCTGTCCACCCGCGCCGGCGCCACCTTGTTCGCGCTCGAGCACGGACTCATCGACCCAGGCTAGTGATCGTCGCTGACGCCCTCGATAGGGAGTTCTCCCGACTATCGGGGCCGGCCGGTTTTGCCTAGCCTGGTCCTTAGCGCCGGTCACCGGGAGGGAACGGCTGTCTGACTCCTGTCGGGGGCAGCGGTCGTGGTGGCTCGGCGCTTTACATGCTGGCCTGGCGGCTGGCCACGCCCAGTGACGGAAGGAAAGGGCAGGTGAGAACCGACGGCGGCCGGCGGGAGTTACCGCCGGATACCCCCAGCACGGAAGCGCCCTGGCGAGGGAGGAAACCTGCATGATCACCATCTGCAAGGCGATTCTCAGCGGCTCTACGCCCGCCCAGATCCGGGAGCAGACCGAGGGGCTTACGTCCGGCTGGCTCCGCGACCTGGCCGTCAAGCTGGCTGCGGATCCGGCCCTGACGATCTCGGTCATCACCCTTGAGGACGGAACGCAGGAACTCGAGGTCCTGCACACCGGCCCGCCGCATCACACCGAGCAGACCATCGACAGCTGCCGGTTCACCCGCTCGGCCGAACAGACGCCGGCCCAGACGGTGCCCATCGCCGAACCTCCCGACGTCCAGAACGCCGTCGCGCTGGTCCGCGCCATCCTGCTGGACCGCACCTCCCTGACGGCATCGCTCCCTGACGGCACCGTTCCCTGACGGCACCGTTCCCTGACGGCACCGCACGGCACGGCGGCCCCGTTACCGCCGCTTGACCCACCGGTCACTGCGCGGCCGGATACCCCGCAGCGCCTCGCGCAGGTTGCCGAGCACGCCGGCCGCGGTTAGCTCGGGCCGCCAGCCGCGGCCGAACGCGATCGCCATGGTCAGCCCCGTGCCGGTGAACAGCCACGGCGCCGAGGTACCCAGCGTGATCAGGACCCCGGTCGCGGCCGAGAAGGCATCCGCCGCGGTGATCAGCTGGGCGAGCACGCTCCCGGCAACGAAGGCCAGCGGCGGGCACACCACCACGCCCCGCAGCCCGCTGACCCGCGTATAGCACGTGACCAGGCCGCAGGTCATCACGAATATCGCGTCGGCGAACAGGGTCCAGCCGGTCCAGGCCGCGATCAGCAGGCCGCAGAAGCAGGCCGCGAACAGCGCGACGGCCGCACCGCGGCCGGTCAGCGTCATGGATCCCGAACGCGCACGACGTGGCGGCGCCTGCACCCGCGCTCTGCGGCCCGGGGTCCGGGTCTGGGTCATCGAGCGGCACGCACCAGGCTGACCTCAGCCGGGTCGATCAGGGCAGCTTCCATCTCAGATCCGGCCGCCAGCTCAGGTCCGGCCGCCAGTTCGGGCGCGGACAGCGCCCGGGGGGTCTCCTCCACCACGGCCGGCGCGGTGAGCTCCCCGTCGACCACGCCGAGCTCGCTAAGCTTGCGGGCGCTGGGCAGCACCCGGCTCTCTAGCGTGCCGACCGTCTGGTTGTACGTCGACACCGCCTTGGCTAGCGCCCGGCCGAGCCGGTCCACGTGCCCGCCCAGGCCGGAGATCCGTTCGTAGAGCTGCCGGCCGAGGTCGAACACGGCGCGGGCGTTCTCGGCCAGCGCCGCCTGCTGCCAGGCGTACTGCGCGGTGCGCAGCATCGTGACCAGGGTGGTGGGGGTGGCGATGTGCACCTTGCGGCCGAGCGCGTACTCCAGCAGCCCTGGGTCCCGTTCCAGCGCTGGGGCCAGGAAGGCCTCACCGGGGATGAACAGGATCACGAACTCGGGCGACGGGCTCAGCGCCGACCAGTAGGCCTTGGCCGCCAGCCGGTCCACGTGCTCGCGCAGGTGCCGGGCGTGCGCGTCCAGCCGGGCCGCGCGCACGCCGTCCTCGTCGGCCTCGGCGGCCTCCAGGTACGCGGCCAGCGTGACCTTGGAGTCCACCACGATGTTCTTGCCGCCTGCCAGCCGGACCACCAGGTCGGGCCGCACGGCGCCGTCCGGCGTGGCCAGGGTGACCTGCTCGTCGAAGTCGCAGCGGGCGCTCATCCCGGCCAGCTCGACCACCCGGCGCAGCTGCAGCTCGCCCCAGCGGCCCCGCGCCTCCGGCCGCCGCAGCGCCGTGACCAGCGCCTGCGTCTGCGCCCGCAGCTGCTCCGAGGTCTGCCGCGCGAGGTGGACCTGCTCGGCCAGCGCCGCGTGCGACCGGTTCCTGGCCGCGTCGGACTCGCGCAGTTGCTCCTCGACCCGGGCCAGGGTCTCGCGCAGCGGCTCGACCAGGTGCTCGACCGCCGCGCGGCGCAGGTCGAGCTCGCCTGCCGCGGTCGCGTTGGCCGCCCGCAGCCGCCCCTCGGCGACCTCGAGGAACCGCGTGGTGCTCGCGTCCAGCGCCTGCGCCGACAGCGCCTGGAACCGCTCGGCCAGCTGGCCCTCGACCAGCGCGGCCCGCTCGGCCGCGCCGCGCTCGATCATCCTGGCCCTGTCCTCGGCGGCCCGGGCGCGCTCGTCGGCCGCCGCGAGCCGGCCGCGGGCGAACAGGTATCCGATCGCTGCCCCGATGAGAATCCCGAGCAGCAGTCCGACCAGCAACAAGACTGCACCCATATGCAGCGATGATCTCACCGCGGGTGCCGAACCCGGCGCAGACACGCCCGGCGCCCCCGGATCGCCGCAAAGGCCGTGATCCCGAACGGACCTCGGTGGCCGCCCCCTCGCCCGCAGCGAGCACAATGGGGCGATGCCACAGTCCTCCCCGGAAACCACCACCGCCGCGCTGCTGGCCGGGTACCTGCACGCGGCCGGCGTGCGGCACGTGTTCGGCTATCCCGGCGAGTCGATCATCGACTTCATGGAGGCGGCCAGGCACCGCGGCATCGACGTGGTGTCCGCGGTGCGCGAGGGCACCGCCGCGTTCATGGCCGAGGCGACCGCGATGGTCACCGGGCGGCCAGGGGTCTGCCTGTCCACCCTGGGACCCGGGTCGACGGCGGTGCTGAACGGCGTGGCCTCGGCGACACTGGACCGGGTGCCCATGCTCGCCGTCTCCGGTCAGATCGAGAGCTCCCGCGAGCAGTTTTTTACCCACCAGGTGGTCGACCACGACCGGATGTTCGCGCCGGTCAGCAAGCTGGCCCTGCGCCTGGACCCGGCCTCGGCGGACACCGTCATCCGCAAGGCGCTGCGCACCGCCGTGGCCGAGCGCCCCGGCGCCGTCCACCTGACCGTGACCGCCGACGCGTGGTCGGTCCCGGCCGAGGGCCAGGTCAGCCTGCCTCCGCTGGCCGCGGCGGCGGGGTCCGTGGATGTCTATGGCGAGGGTGCTCCGGTCCGGACGCTGACCGCCGCGCGCCGGCCGGTGATCCTGGCCGGCATCGCCGCGCTGCGCTGCGCGGCCGGGCCGGAGCTGGTCCGGCTGGCCGAACTAGCCGGGATCCCCGTCGTCGTCTCGCCGATGGCCAAGGGCGTCTTCCCCGAGGACCACCCGTACTTCGCCGGGGTGCTCGACATGGCGGGCTACCGCGTGGTCTGGGACCTGCTGGCCGGAGCCGACCTGATCCTGGCCGCCGGCTTCGACCCGGTGGAGCTGATCAGCCCGTGGTCGGTCGCCACCCCGGTGCTGCACCTGGACACCACCCCGAACACCGACCAGGTCTACGCCAGCGACTGCGAGCTAACCGGCCACGTCGGGGCGATCCTCGGCTGGCTGTCCGCGCAGTGGGCGGGCGAGCCCCGCTGGGCCGAACCCGAGGTGGCGGTGCACCGCGCCCGGCTAAACCAGGCCTGGCTGGCCGGGCGGGCCGAGGGCAGGCTCAATCCCTCCGACGTGGTGGCGATCGCCCGCGAAGCCGCCCCGCCCGGCACCATCGCGACCACCGACGTCGGCTCGCACAAGATCATGGCGGGCCAGGTGTGGCGGGCGTCAGAACCGCGCTCGGTACTGATCCCCAACGGGCTGTCCGCGATGGGCTTCGGCGTGCCCGCGGCGATCGCGGCCAGGCTCACCCGCCCCGACCGGCCGGTGCTCGCCCTGGTCGGCGACGGCGGGTTCGCGATGACCGCCACCGAGATGCGGATCGCCTCGGCCCTGGGCCTGCCGGTCACCGTAGTGGTGTTCGCCGACAACAGCCTGAACCGGATCGAGCTGCGCCAGCAGCAGCTGGGCTACCCGCCCACCGCCACCCGGATGGAAGGCATGGACCTGGTTACGCTGGCCGAGGCCATGGACTGCGAAGGCATCCGGGCCGACAGCCCCGCCGCCCTCGAGAAGGCCCTGGAAGGCTTCGGCACTCGCACCCGCCCCCTCATCGTCGAAGCGCGCGTAGACCCCGCCCAGTACGAGGCCCAGTTCTAGGCGGCTGCCGAGGCCGTCACGGTCCAGCCGTCCATTTGGCCCCGCCGGGCAACGCCTCTCTGGCATACTGCGACAGCACAGCCCGAGAAAGACAACGGGGGGGCCCGTGGTATTCGTCACAGCCCGCGCTCCTGCGCCCACCCGGCACGCCACGTGATCCGGTTCCGCCATGGCGTCGCCACCTCAGTCGGCCGCGTCCGCAGTGTCAACGAGGACAGCTATCTCGCCCTGCCGCCGCTATACGCCATAGCCGACGGGATGGGCGGGCACGGCGCCGGTGATCTGGCCAGTGCGCTGGCCGTCGAGGCCCTCACCGCCTGCGCTCGCCTGCACCCGTTGTCTGTCAACGCCGTCCTCGCCACGCTGGACGATGCCAACCGCGCTATTTTCCAGCACGAAGCGGCGGACGGCATGGGCACCACGGTCACCGGCCTCGCGTCGCTGGAGACCGCGGGCGGCGATCACCTGATGGTGTTCAACGTGGGCGACTCGCGCGTCTATCGTGTCTGGGTCGACCGCCTCGACCAGGTCACCACGGACCACTCCGAGGTCGAGGAACTCGTCCTGGCTGGCACGCTCACCCGCGAACAGGCGCGGACTCACCCGCGCCGCAACATCGTCACCCGGGCCCTCGGCAGCAATCGTGCCATCCTGCCTGACTACTGGCTGCTGCCCGCCATTGCCGGCGACCGGTACCTGCTCTGCTCGGACGGCCTGTTCAGCGAGCTACCCGAGGACCAGATCCTGTCGCTGCTGGCCGGGGGCGACCCGCAGTACGCAGCCATGGCACTGGTCGCCGCGGCCAACGAGGCGGGCGGCCACGACAACGTCACCGTCATCATCCTCGACGTTGACGTCGACGTCGACGACGACGATCAGGCCGCCGACGAAGCCACCATCCCGCGTGAGCAGCTGCCAGGCAGTCATGGCTGAAGTGAGCTACGTGCCCGGTGACCGGACCGCGATCGTCGGCGACAGCTACTGGGCGCTCATCGATGCGGTGCCCGATTCTGCGGTGGTCACCGAGATCTGGCACCGGATGCAGCAGGTATCCAGGCTGGACGCGCTCGTGGCGAGCGTGCTCAGGTTCGGCCTGGACCAGGTTCCCGACTTCGTGCTGCTGGCCGCGGCCGAAGGCGGTCACCGCCTGATCTGCCGTGGCCGGGCCGGCGCCACTTTAATAGGCAGCGACCCGCCCCGGCGCGTCGACGGCGCCGGCCTGGCCACCTGGCTCGAGTGCGAGGTCGCCGCGGCCGTCGGGCGCGTCGTCCTCGGTGAGCCGCCGGGCGAGTCGGACCTGCGGCTGCCGGCCTCCGCGGGTGTCTTCCTCGCGCACAGCGTCACCGTCGGCCTGATGGCCGCACCGCGTGATCACGGACCCGGCACGCCCGCCCCGGCCGTGGCGCCCCCGGCCGTGGCGGCTCCGGTTGCTGCGGTGCCCGCGCCGGTACCTGACGTGCCGCAGGCCGTCGTCCAGGCCGGGACCATGTGGACTCCGGAGGTCGATCCGGGCCCGGCCGAGGACGCGAGCTACGACTTCCTGTTCGGTGCGACCCAGGCGCGGACCGTCGAGGGCGCCGCCGTCCGGCCCGCGGCCGAGATCGATGCCAGCCTCCCGTTCCCGTTCGCGGCCGCCGGGGAGCCACCGCACGGCCCGCCGGCGAGCCCGGCGGCCGGCGGCGGCCCGGCGGGCCCGACGATTCCGGGCATACTGATCGATGCCGTGCCGTGGGCGTCCGGCACCGGCCCTTCGTGGCCGCCCGGCGACCAGGCCGCGGGGGTCCCGCCACGGCTGATCGCTCCGGGCCCGGCGGCCGGCGACGACGACGGATCCACGGTTATGCGCCATGACCTGCCGGGGTCCGCATCCCGGCTGGTGATCCCCGATCGCATCGGCCCGACCGTCCACGCCTTGCTCTGCCCGGACTCGCATGTGAACCCGCCGGGTAGCCCGGCCTGCCGGCGGTGCGGCGCGCCGCTGCCCCCGCAGGATCCGGTGTCGGTGCCGCGGCCGGTGCTCGGCGTGCTCCGGCTGTCGACCGGCGACGTCATCCCCCTCGACCGCGGCGTGATCATGGGCCGTTCACCGCGCACCGACTACCACGGCGAGGAGCGTCCTCATGTCGTGAAGCTGCCCGGAGGCGACGGCGAGATCTCCCGTACCCACCTGCACGTCAGCCTCGACGGCTGGCATGTCCTGGTCACCGACCTGCACTCCACCAACGGGACCCTCGTGGTGCTGCCCGGCCGTGAGGCTGAGCAGTTGCGCCCGGGTGAGGCGGTACCGATCCCGCCCGGCACCATGGTCGTGCTGGCTGTCGACGTCGACTTCCGCTACGAGGCCGCCGAATGAGCGCGCCGCGGACCTCGGGCCGGACCGCGCCCGCCTTGCCCGGCTACCGGTACCTTGAGCACCTCGGTTCTGGTGGCAACGCCCAGGTCTACCTGTATGAGCAGGACATGCCCCGGCGCAAGGTCGCAGTCAAGGTTCTCAACGAGCCGGGCCTGACCGAGGCGGCCCGCCGTCAGTTCACCGCCGAGGCGAATGCCATGGCCGGGCTGGCCGACCATCCCCATATCGTTCAGGTGTTCGATGCGGCGGTCACGCCTGACGGTCGTCCTTACCTGGTCATGCAGTACTACTCCCGGCCCAACCTCAGCGTCCGGGCCCGCCGCGAGCGCTTTTCCGTCGCCGACGTGCTGCGCATCGGCATCCAGATCGGCAGCGCCGTGGAGACCAGCCACCGCAACAGCATCCTGCACCGCGACGTCAAGCCGGCCAACATTCTCACCGGCCAGTTCGGCACTCCGGCCCTGACCGACTTCGGGATCGCCACCAGGAAGGGCGCCGGAGGGCCGGAGGGGATGTCGGTGCCCTGGTCTCCGCCTGAGGTCCTGTACGGGACCTCGGGCGGAGACGAGCGCGCCGACGTCTACTCGCTCGGCGCCACGCTGTGGCACCTGCTGGCTGGCCATTCCCCGTTCGAGGAGCCCGGCGGGGACAATAGCACCCTGGCGCTCATGCGCCGCATCCAGTCCGCCGCGCCCCCGCGCCTTCCGCGCGCGGATGTGCCGGACAGCCTGGAGCGGCTGCTCCGCCAGGCGATGGCCAAGGACCCGGCGGCACGCCCGAAGTCGGCACTGGAGCTCGTCCTGGCCCTGCAGGCGGTCGAACAAGAGCAGCGGCTGCCGCTGACCCAGATCGTCCTCGCCGCCGACGACGCGCCACCACCCGCCGGGCCACCATCCGGCGGGCCACCACCCGCCGGGCCGGCTCACCACGGGCCAGCGCACCGCGGGCCGGTGCCCGGCAGGCCCGCGCCCGGAGAGGGCGAGGCCACGCTGGTACGCGGCGCCCGCCGCGTTGTCCCGCAGGCGGCGGGCCCGCTTGCGCCGCCGTCTGCCGCTGCCTGCCCGCCAGGCCAGGTCGCCGGCCAGCCGGCGCGCTACGAAGCCGCCGGGGATACCACCCTGGTCCGCGGGGCCGGGCGCGTCGATCCCTGGACCGAGGCGCCGCTCGCGTCGCCACCCCGGCGGCACCGCCAGCTGCCGGCCGAGACCCCCGAGGTGGCCACCGGGATCCGGCCCGTTCTCGCTCAGCCAGGTCTTGCTCAGCCGGCCGCGTCCGCGCCGGACACCGGCACCGCGGCCGCTCCGGCCAGGAGACGCTCCCCGCGGATGGCCGGTATCGCCATTGGCGGCATTCTCGTCATCGCGGCGGCCGGCGCCGCGATCGCGTACTCCGGGCACGTCGGCCAGCACGCTCCCGCTCCGGTGCCGACCGCGACCAGCACCAGCCCGAACGCGCTCGGGCCCGGCATCGACCCCCCGGGTGCTCCGGACGTCACCGTCACCCGGGACGGCGCCGGCGAATTGTCGTTCAGGTGGACCTACGTCCACCACGCGCCGGGTGATGTCTTCCGCTGGCACCGGCTGAAAGGCGGTACCGGTCTCCCGTACGGCACCACGGCCAAGCCGGCGCTCCTGGTCGCCGCGACCCGCGGCCAGACCGTGTGCATCACCGTCCAGGTGCTGCGTACTGACGGCGAGGGTTCCAGCCCATCCAGTATCCAGTGCGGATCGTGACCCGGAGCTACCCGTACTCCTGCCCGGAATGTGTCATTTTTTCGTATCGTGCCTCGAAGTAACGTCCTGCGCCCGTCTCATGCAACGTTTGGGCTGAATGTTTAGGTTCTGCCATCCGGCGGGTCTGAGATCTCTATGATTGCCAATCGTGCCCGCCCGAGAGGGCGGTTGGTTTTCTGACGGGAACGTCCGGCTGCTGACGTTGCCGCAGGGGGGGTTGGGTCTTGCGTCGCATATTAATGCGCCCGCGCAGGTTCGGCACGCCTGTCGTGCTGTCCATTGCCGTGGCTACCTTCGCCGCGCTCGCTGCGACCTCCCAGGGCTTCCCGGTCAAGCACGTGAGCCTCAACGACGGCGGCATCTGGGTTACCGACAACCAGGTCGGCGCGATCGGGCGTTTCGACAAGCCGATCGCGCAGCTCGACGGGCAGGTCTACGCGACCAGCGCGGCCCCCACCCTCGACGTGGTGCAGAACGGCGCGCTCGTCGCTGCGTATGACTCGAGCACCAGCCGCCTTTACTCCGTCGACGTGTACAAGCCGGCGTTCGCCGACGGCGGGGTCTCCGTGTCGGCCGGCCAGTCCGCCAACCCGGTCGCCATCGGCGGCAGCACCCTCGCCGTGCTCGGCGCTCACACGCTGCGCACCGCGACCCTGGACGCGCCCGGGGGAAGCCTCGCCGCCGTCGCCTCCGCCGCCCCCGCCCGCGCCTCGCACCTGCCGGACAACGCCGCGATCGCGGTCGCCGCGGACGGAACCGTCTACGTGGCCGGCGGCGCGAAACTCCGTACTTTCCCGGCCTCCGGCCCGCCCGCCACCTCGAGTCTCCCGTTCCCGGCCGGCGACACACTGCAGGTCACCACCGTCGGTACCGTCCCGGTCGTCGCCGACCCCGCGGCCAGGACCCTGTACCTTCCGGCCGGCGGGCACACCGTCGCGCTGCCGTCACAGGACACCTCGACCGCCCTGCGGCTGCAGCAGTCGTCCCCGCAGAGCGGTGTCGTGGCCGTCGCCACCTCGCAGGCGCTGTACCGCGTCAGCCTGGCCACCGGCCAGCTCGCCACGCTCAGCAGCGGCCGCAGCGGGGAAGTCGCCGCCCCGGCCCAGGTGGCCGGCTGCATCCACGCCGCCTGGAACAGCGAATCCGCCGGGACCTACGTCCGCAACTGCGGCGGGCAGTCGACGCCCCCGCTGGAGTTCACCCTTTCCTCGGCCCGCCCGTCGCTGGTGTTCCGGGTCAACCACGGCGAGGTCGTGCTCAACGACACCGCCGACGGCGGCGTCTTCCTGGTCGACACGACCGTGATCAACGCGGAACCGAAATGGCAGCGGGTGATCCAGCCGGCCAAGAACCACACCACAAACCAGAACGACCTCACCGAGCAGACCCAGGCGCCCCTGATCGCCAAGCCCGACACCCAGGGGGTGCGGCCAGGCCGCACCACCGTGGTGCACGTCCTGGACAACGACAGCGGCCCGAGCGGCAGGCCGCTCGCGGTCACCGCGGTCGGCCCGCCTGACCAGCCGGGCGTCACCGTCAGCATCGCACCGGACGCCCAGACCGTCCTGGCCACCGTCGGGAACAGCCTGACCGGCGACGCGCACTTCCAGTACACGATCGACGACGGCCGCGGGCGCACCGCCACGGCCGAGGTCACGCTGGTGCCGCGGCAGGCCGGCCAGAACAGCGCCCCGGTCCTGCGGCCGGACTACCATCCACCGAGCCTCACGGTCGCCTCCGGCGGCAGCCTCAGCATCCCCGTCATCGGCGACTGGCGCGACTTCGACGGCGACCCGCTGTTCGCGGACAGCCGCGGTCTCACCGCCTCCGCGGGATCGGTCAGCGTCAGCAGCGGCGGGAGCATCGCGTACACCGCGCCGCAGGCGACCTCGGGGCTGACCGCGACCATCCGCTACGCGGTCAGCGACGGCATCGCCGCGAACCCCGTCCGGGCCAGCCTCACCGTCGGTGTCCTGGCCGCATCGAGCACCCGGTTGCGGGCGCCGCAGGCCGAACCGGACGTGGCGCAGGCCATCGTCGGCATGCCGGTGACCCTGCATCCGCTGGGCAACGACCTGGCCGGGGCCGACCCCACCAACCCGCAGGCCCACCTCACGCTGGCGGCACCGCTGACCGCCGTCGCGGGCGCCGCCGTCGGCACCGACCTGCGGACCGGCACGGTGACCTTCACCGCGCAGCGGCCGGGACCGTACTTCCTGACCTACCAGGCCGCCTACGGGGCCGCGCCGACCTCCCGCGGCACCATCCGGATCCAGGCCAACCCCGCGAGCGGCAAGCCCAAGCCGCCGGTGACCACCCCGGAAGCCGCCGTCATCCACGGTCAGCAGCCTGCGCTCGCCGACGTCCTCGCCAGCGACTACGACCCGCAGGGCTGGATCCTCGGCGTCACCGGCGCCACCTCGGCCTACCCGGGGATCCACGTCACCATCGTGGACCAGCGCTGGCTGCGGATCAGCTCCGACGATCCCCGGCCGGGACAGACCGCCACCGTCAGCTACACCGTCAGCGACGGCTATAGCAGCGCCACCGGCACCGTCGGCGTGACCGCCGTTCCCACCGATCCCAGCGCCGACCAGATCACCACCCAGGACTCCGCCATCATCATCCGGGCCGGCGACAGCGCCGCCGTCCCCGTGCTGGCCGGCGACACCAGCTCCACCGGACTGCCGCTCTCGCTCGCCGGGATCCAGCCGGCCGCCAGCCCGCCCATCGCCGGGCTGCTGGCCAGCAACCAGGGCGGTGACGTCCGGGTCACCGTCCCGGCCTCGATCCAGGCCGAGGAGGAAACGACCGTCAGCTACGTCGCGACCGACACCAGCGGAGCCGCCGCGACCGGGCACCTCAACGTCACCATCGAGCCGCTGCCGTCGAAGGCACACCCCAACCAGGCGCCCGCGCCGGAGGAGGTCGATACCAGGGAAACGGCCGGGGACCTCCTGGTCATCCACGTCCCGACCTACGGGATCGATCCCGACGGAGACTCCACCGCGGTCACCGCGGTCACGGTGCCGCCCGCCCTCGGCCGCGTCGTCAGCATCGGGCCGGACACGATCACCTACCAGTCCTATCCCGCCTCCAGCGGCACCGATACCTTCACGTACCAGGTCACTGACCCGTACGGCGCGACCGGCACCGGACAGGTGCGGGTCGGCATCCTGCCACCAGGGCCGCCGCAGCCGCCGGTGGCCGTCGACGACGTGGTCAACGCGCCGCCCGGGGCCGCGGTCTCCGTCGACGTGCTCGCCAACGACTACGTCGCCCCAGGTGACCACGCCACCGTCGTCCCGCTCGCCCGGACCAACCGGCAGCTGCCCAGCGGGGTGCGGCTGGCAGGCTCCATGGTGTACCTCCGCGCGCCCGCCCGCGCCGCCGACACCCCGCTGCAGATCACCTACGGGATCACCGACGGCTCATCGGCGCCTTCGCTCGCGCAGGTCACCGTGCGCGCCGTGGCCGGCGCGAAGCTGCCGCCGGTCGCCAACGACGACGTCGCCTCGCTGCCGGCCGCCGGCGCCTCGAGCGTCACCGTCGATGTGCTGCGCAACGACTACGACCCGGCCGGGTCGCCCGGCGACCTCAAGATCAGCGCCGCGCCGCCCGGCGTAGCGGTCCGCGGCGCGTCGCTGACCATCGGTCTGAAGGCCGATCCCCGCGAGGTGCCGTACCAGGTCACCGCGCCGGACGGGCTTACCGCGAGCGCGGTCGTCGAGGTCCCGGGCACCGCGACCTCGGTGATCAGGGTCAAGCCCGGCGCGCGCATCCCCGTCAAGCCCGGCGGCTCGGTCAGCGTCCCGCTCAGCACGGTTCTGGCCGACAGCTCGGGCCGGCCGCTGCGGATCACCACGATCGACCAGCTCTTCGCCTCACCGAAGGGCGACGTCAGCGTCGACGCGCACCAGGCCGGCGCCTTCACCGTGCACGCGCTTGGCGCCTACACCGGTCCCGGTGCCGTCACCGTGCAGGTCTACGACGGCACCAGCCTGCAGGACCCGCACGGCAACACGGCCACCGTGACCATCCCGGTCCAGGTCGGTCCGGACGTGCCGCTGCTGCGCTGCCCGCAGGCCGCGCTGCCGGTCATCGAGGGCGGCAGCCCGCAAACGTACGACATCGGCCTGCTCTGCCACGTCTGGGTCGACGCCACGATCGATGTCCCGCAGCCGCGGTACACCCTGGCCTGGGCGACCCGGGCTGGCGGGGTCGACGCCACCGTCACCGGCGGCGGTACCAGCCTGAGCCTGACCGCCGGCGACGGCGCCCGGCCGGGCGCCACCGGAAGCCTGCGGATCACCCCGGCCGGCGCGACCGCGGGGGGCACGGTGGCCATCGACGTCACGAGCGCCCCGCTGCCCGCCGGCCGGGCCGTCACCGCCGGGACCGTAGCCGGCCGTCCCGTCACGGTCGATCTCAGCCAGTACGTCAGCAGTCCGCTGCCGCAGCCGGACATCGACGTGCTGAGGGTCACCCACCCGGCCGGCGCATCGGTCAGGAGCACCGGTTCCGACGTCACCGTCACGCCAGCGGCCGGCACCCACGGCGTCGTTACCGTCACCGCGTCAGTGACCGACGTGCGCGGCCGCGCCGACCGGGCGATCAGCCTCGCCATCACGGTCAACGTCATCGATCCGCCCGGGCCGCCCGGGCCGCCCGGGGCGACTGCCTCCAACCACACCCTCGTGGTGTCGTTCGGCCCCGCCGCGGCCAACGGCGCTCCGGTCGACCACTACACCGTCTACACCAACGGCACCCCGCACACCTGCCTGGCCGCCCCGTGTACGGTCACCGGCCTGCAGAACACCCCCTACGACGTCTACGTCACCGCGCACAACAGCGCCGGCGACGGCCCGCGCAGCAGCCAGATCAAGGCCACCCCCGACCAGGTGCCCGACCAGGTGACCGGGCTCAAGACCGACCCGGCCGACGGCCAGGTCACGCTGAGCTGGCGGGCGGCGGCCGTCAACGGCAGCCCGGTGCGAAGCTATACCGTCGAGACCAGCCCCGCGCCGTCCGGCGGATCGGCGGTCAGCACGCTCGGCGGATCGGCGACGTCCACCACCGTAACCGGGCTGACGAACGGAACCAGCTACTCGTTCCGGGTCGAGGCGACCAACGCCGTCGGGGCGGGGCCGTGGAGCGTGGGCGTGACCGCCATCCCGTTCGGTAAGCCGCTCGCGATGCCCGCGCCGACGGCAGCCGGCGCTGCCGTGCCCGACCCGGCCGCCACCCGCGCCATCACCGTGAGCTGGGCCGCGGCCAATGACAACGGCCGGGCGATCAGCGCCTACGCGGTCAGCGAATACCGGTCGTCGAGCTCTGGGGGCCCGTGGACGCTCGCGAGCTCGGTGACCCAGGCGCCCGGCGCGGCCGGCGGCTCGGGGGGCAGCTACCAGCAATCGTTCACGGTTAGCAACGACGGCACCTGGTACGAGTACACGGTCACCGCCACGAACCCGGCCGGTGACTCACCGAAGAGCCCGCAGTCGAGCCCGGCCGTCCAGGGCGCCGCGCCGCCGAACGCCCCGGGCAACCTCAGCGCCAAGGATCACGACGCCGGCTCCGCGGCCGGCTACAACGGCGCCATCCACGTCGACTTCACCGTGCCGCAGCCCAATTCGGCCCAGCTGAGCAGCGTGGAGTACGGGATCAACGCCACCACCGTCTCCGGTACCTGGAACAGCCCGGGCAGCCCCGGCAGTAGCGTCGACGAAACCATCAACGGCCTGACCAACGGCACCAGCTACGTCGTCTACGTGCGCGGCTGTAACGACGCCGGCCTGTGCGGGCCGTGGGCCGGACCGTCCAGCCAGGTCATTCCCTACGGCCCGCCCGCCAAGCCGACCGCCAGCGCGACGCAGGCCGGCACGTCCGTCAACTACAGCTGGGGCGGTGGTGGCGGCAACGGCCGGGCGGTCAGCACCTACCACGTGTGCTTCGACAACTCATGCAGCGACATGGCGGCCGGCAGCAAGTCCGTCTCCTACGGCTACAACCAGACCCACACGATCACGGTCTACGTCGTCGACGCCGCGGGTCAGCAGAGCGCCTCGGTCAGCGCCTCGGCCACCACGGTGTCCCAGCCCGCGACGGTGTCCGTGGCGCGGGGCAACAACGAGGCGGGAAGCGCCAGCGCCGGCGGCGCCTGCGCCGGCAATCCCGCCTGCTTCAACTTCCACGTCTCGGTCAGCGGCTTCCCCGCGAACACCAACCTGTCCTACACCTGCGCCGATAACGGCGGTGTGTGGTGGACCGCCGGCAAGGACTGGAGCAACGCCCAGATCCGCACCGACGGCAACGGCAGCACGTCCTTCTACACCCAGTGCCTCCACGCCCATGACGGCACCACCGTAACCGTCAACGTCAGCGGAGGCTCGACGAGCCATTCCGGCAGCGTCACCACTTAACCCGGAGGAAGCGGAGAAATCGTGACCACTACCACCGCCCATGGCGCAGCCATGACGTCCGACCAGGCCAGGTGGTTCGCGCGCGCTTTCGGCACGCTGGTTGGCAACGTGGAACAGGCCGTGATCGGCAAGCAGCACACCGTCAGGCTGGCGCTCACCTGCCTGCTGTCGGAGGGTCACCTGCTCCTCGAGGACTTCCCCGGCACCGGGAAGACCTCGCTCGCGAAGGCGATCGCCAACTCGGTCAAGGGCACCCACAGCCGGATCCAGTTCACGCCCGACCTGCTGCCCAGCGACGTCACCGGCGTCACCATCTACGACCAGCGCACCGGGGCCTTCAACTTCCACGGCGGCCCGATCTTCGCCACCATCGTGCTCGCCGACGAGATCAACCGGGCGTCGCCGAAGACCCAGTCTGCGCTGCTCGAGGTCATGGAGGAAAGCCAGGTCACCGTCGACGGGGTGGCCCACCGGGTCGGCCAGCCGTTCATGGTCATCGCGACGCAGAACCCCATCGAGCAGGCGGGTACTTACCGGCTGCCCGAGGCGCAGCTCGACCGGTTCCTGATGAAGACCAGCCTCGGCTACCCGGATCACGCCTCGACCGTCGCGCTGCTGGCCGAAGCGTCGACGCGGGACCGTGCCGCCGCCATCCAGAACGTGATCACCGCGAGCGCGGTCGTCCAGATGGCCCAGCTCGCCGACCAGGTGCACGTGGATCCGGCCATCCTCAGCTACGTCAGCCATCTCGCCCAGGAGTCCCGTACGCAGCGGCACGTCCGGCTGGGACTCAGCGTCCGCGGCTGCCTCGCCTACGTGCGCGCCGCCAAGACGTGGGCCGCCGCGGACGGCCGCGGCTACGTCGTCCCCGACGACATCAAGGAGCTCGCCGTGCCCGTCCTCAGCCACCGGCTGCTGCTCGACGCCGAGGCGGAGTTCTCCGGCATCACGGTCGAGGACGTCATCGGCCAGCTCCTATCCCAGGTCCGGCCGCCGACGGAGCGAGTCGCGTAGCCGTGACTCGCTCCCGACGCCAGAACCGGCGGCCACGGCGCCCGGCCGGCCTGCGAGCCGCCCGGTCCGCGGCCCGGGCCCGTCTCGAGCCGGCCCTGCGCCGGGCTCGCCCGGCCTGGCAGGCCACCACGCCCGCGGGCCGCGCCGCCATCGGGGTCGCGGCCGGGGCCTGGCTGCTCGGGCTGCGCCTCGGCTGGCAGGAGCTATTCCTCATCGCCGCGTGCTGCGTCATCGCGCTGGTCATCGCGGTCGGCTTCGTCCTCGGCCGCCCTAGCCTGGACATCAGCATCGAGCTCGACCCGGCCCGGGTCAGCGTCGGAACGCCCGCGGCCGGCCGCCTGGTCGCCACCAACCGATCCGGGGCGCGGCTGCGTCAGCTGATCGTCGAGGTGCCGGTCGGCGCGAGCCGCGCCGTCTTCCAGTTGCCCGCGCTGGCCAGGGAGGCCAGCCACGAGGAGCTGTTCATCGTGCCCACCGGCCGCCGCGCGGTCATCCCGATCGGCCCGCTGCGCGCGGTCCGCACAGACCCGCTCGGGCTGCTCCGCCGCGACGCCGTCGAGCAGACGGTCGTCGAGCTCTTCGTCTACCCGCAGATCATCGCCCTGGACGCGCTCAGCGCGGGCCTGCAGCGCGACCTCGAGGGCGAGGCCACCCGCGACCTGTCGACCAGCGACCTCGCCTTTCACACCCTGCGGGACTACGTCACCGGCGACGACCGCCGCCACGTGCACTGGCGCAGCACCGCCAAGGCCGGGAAACTGCTGGTCCGCCAGTTCCAGGACACCCGCCGCAGCCAGCTGACCCTGGTGGTCGACGGAGCCGCCGCCAGCTACCGCAGCGACGACGAGTTCGAGCTCGCGATGAGCGTAGCCGGGTCGATCTGCGTCCGGGCCGTGCGCGACCAGCAGGACGCCTGCCTGGTCGCCGCCAGCCACGCGGTCATCGCCGCCAGCCAGCGGCGCATCCTCGACACGCTGGCCCGGGGCAAGCTCGCCGAGCACGGCCAGGAACTGGCCGCGCTGGCTGGCCGCGCGGCCCGGCTGGCGCCAGACACCACCGTGCTGATGCTGCTCACCGGCAGCGTGATCCCGTTTGGCGCGCTGCGCTCGGCCGCCGTCTACTTCGGCCCCGACGTCAAGGTCATGGCTATCCGCGCCGAGCCGGACGCCCCGCCGGGTATCAGCCACTCCGGCGAGATGACCGTACTGGCCGTGCGCGCCCTCACCGATCTGCCGCTGCTGCTGAACACGGCGGCGAGCGCATGACCCCGTCTGCCATGCCGGCCGAGGCCGGCCGCCGGGTTCCCCCGCTCGCCCTCAGGCCCAGCCGCGACGAGGCCGTCGACGCGCTGTTCCTGCTGGCGCTGACCGTCATCGGCATCGCCGGCTTCCGCGACGCCTACGGCGGGCATGCCTACCTCGCGGCCGGCGCGGCCGGTGCCGTCCTCGGCGTGGCGCTCAGCCACGCCGGCCACCGCGCCCGGCTCCCGCTGCTCGCCGTCACCGCCGTCGGCATGCTGGCGTTCCTGCTCCTCGGCGGCCTGGTCAGCCAGCCAGGGACGGCGGGCGGGATGCCGAGCCTGGCGACTATGCACGCCGTCGTCAACGCGGCCATCAGCGGCTGGGAGGAACTGCTGACCACGGCGCGGCCGGTCGGCACGGCCGCCCACCTGCTGGTGCTTCCGTACCTCCTCGGCATGACCAGCGGCGTGGTCGGCCACGCGCTGGCCCGCCGGACCTCCCGCGTACTGCTCCCGGCGGCCGCGCCCGCCACCGTGGCCGCCCTGAGCATCCTGTTCGGCGGCGACCACGCCCAGGCCGCGCTCCTCCAGGGCGCCGGGTTCGGCGGCCTCGCCCTGGCCTGGGCCGCACTGCGGCAGCAGCGTGGCGCCGACCAGCGTGCCACTATCGGCCGGCAGCGCCCCTGGCAGCGGGCCGGGGCCGCAGTCGCCGTTCTCGCCGTCGCGGTCGCCGGGGCGACGGTCCTCGGCCCCCGCCTGCCCGGCGCGCACGCCCACCAGCGGGTGGTCCTGCAGGCGGTGCCGCCGTTCGATGTCGCCGCCTACCCGAGCCCGCTCGCCGCGTTCCGCGACTACACCCAGGACGCATCGCGTAGCGTCGGCATGTACGGCAAGCAACTGCTCGCCACCCAGGGCCTGCCCGGCGGCACCCTGGTGCGCATCGCCGCCATGGACTCCTACGACGGCCTCGTCTGGGGTGTCGCCAACGCGCAAGCGGGCACCTCCACGTTCGCCGGCTTCCAGCGGATCGGCTCGGCGCTGCCCGGTACTGGCCTGCCCGGTACTGGCCTGGCCGGTGCTGGCCTGGCCGGGGCCGCTGGCGGCCCGGTCCGCACCGCGACGATCACCATCGACCCTGCGTACCAGCAGCCGTGGCTGCCGGATCTCGCCGGGACCACCGGGTTCGCGTTCCCCGGGCCGCCCGGCCCGGCCGTGCAGAGCTCGCTCCGCTTCAACGTCGCCACCGCCACCGGCGTCGTCCCCGGCGGCGTGCCGGCCGACCTGCGCTACACCGTGCGGGCGGCCGCCCCGGCCGCACCCACCGCGGCGCAGCTGGCCCGCGCGGTGCCCTACGGGGCGTCCGACCCCGGCATCGCGATACCGCCGGTGATCCAGGCTTTCGCCGACGCCCACGCGACCGAGGGCGGCTCGCCGATGGCCCGCGTCCTCACGCTCGCGTCCTACCTCAAGGACAACGGCCGGTACAGCGACGGCGGCGGCGCCCAGGCCAGCATCACCGCCGGCCACGGCTCAGGCCGGCTCACCACGTTCCTGCAGTCTGCCCAGATCATCGGCGACGGCGAGCAGTACGCGGCCGCGATGGCGCTGCTCGCCAACGCCGTCGGGGTGCCGGCCCGGGTCAGCCTGGACGGCACGGTCGAGCGGGACGGCAGCATCTACGGCCGGGACGTGCACGCCGACGTCGAGCTGCACCTGGGCCAGTACGGCTGGGTGACGCTGACCGCCAGTCAGTTCACCGGTACCCGGCGGCCCACGCTGAAGCCGCACATCGAGACGCCGCCGCCCGCGCCAGCCAAGGTCGTCCCGCCGCAATCGGTCAACGCGGCCCCGGTCACCGGCAACAACGCCAGCAGCGCGCTCTCCCACGGCTCGTCCGCCGGACCGAAGCACGGCGGATTCCGGATACCCGCGTGGGTCCTCGCGCTGCTGCGGGACGCGGGCCTGCCGCTGCTCGCCCTGGGTGCGATCGCCGGCGGGCTCACCGGGGCCAAGGGCCTCCGCCGCCGTCGCCGCCGTCACTCAGGGCCGCCCGCGGCCCGCGTGGCGGGCGCCTGGACCGAACTCCTCGACCTGGGCCGTGACCTTGGCATCGCGCCCGCCCGGCACGCGACCCGCCGCGAGCAGGGCGCGCACGCCGAGCAGCACGGGCTGGCCAGCGCCGTCGCAGTCGCGGTCGCGACCGACGCCGCCGTGTTCGGCCCCGCGGACCCCGACGACGCGACCGTCGCCCGGATCTGGGCTCTGGTCGAGGAGAGCCGTCACGGCGCGACGGCACCCCTCGCGCGCTGGCGCCGCGCCTGGGTCGCGGTGAACCCGGCCAGCCTGTGGGCGTCCCGTGCCGTGCCCTTCCGGCTGACGCCCGGGCGCCGCGGCGCGGCGTCCGTCCTCGTCCTCCCTTGGCGACCGGGTGCGCTGGCCAGGGGCGGTCGCCGATGAAGATCAAGATCACCCTCGAGCGTCCGGCGGGCGAGGTCGACCTGGTGCTCACCGCGGATGCCGATGCGACGATCGGTGACGTCGCCGACGCCCTGGCCAGCCGCGATCCGGAGCGGGGGGCGCCATCCGGCGGCGGCACGCTGACCGTCATCGATGGCGCGCGTATCACCCTAGATCCTGACCTCACGCTCATCGACAGCGGCATCAAGTCGGGCGCCCGCGTCGCGGTCAGCGCCGCCAGCGAGCGGTACGCGGACCGGGCCGCCCGGCCGGTCGCGGCGATCACCGTGGTCCGGGGGCCGGACAGCGGGCAACGCGTGGTGCTGCCCGCCGGCAACCAGACCATCGGCCGCGCGGCAGGGTGCGACCTGCGGTTGTCGGACACGCTCGTGTCCCGCCGTCACGTCCGGGTCTTCCTCGGCGCCGGCTCGGCGGACATCCTCGACCTGGGTTCGGCCAACGGCCTGACCCTGAACGACGAACCGGTCACGCGCGGGGCGTGGCTGCCGGGCGACCGGCTGCGGCTGGGTGACACTGTCCTGGGAATCGAGTTCACCACGCAGACGAGCGCCGCGGCGTATCCCGCGACATCCGCGTTCAACCGCTCGCCGGTCATCACCGCCAGCTACGCCGGCCAGACGCTCGACTGCCCGGAGCTGCCGGAGGCGGAGCGCAGCCAGCGCTTCCCAGTCCTGCCGATGATCGCCCCGATCCTGCTGGGCGGCGTCCTCTACGCGATCACGCGCAACGTCGCGTCGCTGGTCTTCGTGGCGCTGAGCCCGATGATGATGATCGCGAACGTAGTCGAGGGCCGCTGGGCCGCCGCCCGCGGCACCCGCGGATCCCAGGCCGACCTGCGCCGCGAACTCGCCGCCCTCGACGACGCGGCCGGCGCGGCGCATGCCGCCGAATGGCGCGCCCGCAACGCCGAGCACCCGGCCACCGCGCATTGCCTCGCCGCCGCGGCGCAGCAGAGTCCTCTGCTCTGGAGCCGCCGGCCCGGCGCGCCGAGGTTCCTCGATATCCGGATGGGTGCCGCCACGCTCGACTCGCGGCTTCGCTTCGATGTCCACCGGGGCCGCCGGGTGCCTGCCGCGGCTCAGGTCGCGCTCGACGACGTGCTCACCCGGTACCGGAGCATCGGTGACGTGCCGGTTACCCTCCCACTGACCGCGCACGGATCCATCGGCATCGCCGGGGAACCTGACGTCGCGCTCGACGTCACCCGCGCCGTCGTGTGCCAGCTCGGCGCGCTCCATTCACCCGCCGAGGTGGTGCTCACCGCTTTTTGCGACGCGCGGTCGTGGCACGACTGGGACTGGCTGAAGTGGCTGCCGCACACTTCGTCCGCGCACAGCCCGCTGACCGGCCCGCACCTCGTCACCGGCGCCGAATCGGCCGGGCTGCTCGGTCAGCTAGAAGAACTTGCCCGGGAGCGGGGTGACCGCGAGCCCGGTGACCGGGGCAGTTCCGTAACCGTGCTCGTGCTCGTCGACAGCCGGACCAGCGCCGACCGCGCCCGCCTGGTCGAGCTCAGCAAGATCGGCCCGGCCGCCGGAATCTACTGCATCTGGCTCGCGCCGCGCGCGGCGCACCTGCCCGCCGCGTGCACGGCGTTTATCGAGGCGCGCGGCGACCGGTCGGCGAGCATCGGCGACAGCATGGCCGGCACCTCGACCGCGCACATCGCCGTGGACGCTGTCGACGGCGGCACCGCCCTGTCCTTCAGCCGGATGGTCTCCGCGCTCGTCGACGCGGGTGCGGTCCTCGACGATGACAGCGACCTGCCGCGCGCCGTCTCCTGGCTCGAGCTGAACGAGCCGGGGATCGCCGACGACCCGGCGGTGATCATCGAACGCTGGCAGGAGAGCAGCTCGATTCTCACCGGTCCGGCGGCGCCGCCGCCGGGACCACGCCGCCCCGGCACGCTGCGCGCCATCGTCGGCGAGGCGGCAGGCGAGCCACATGCCCTCGACCTGCGCCTGCACGGACCGCACGCGCTGCTCGGCGGCACCACCGGCGCGGGCAAGAGCGAGCTGCTGCAGACCTGGATCCTCGCCATGGCCGCCGCGCACAGCCCGCAACGCGTCACCTTCCTGCTCGTCGACTACAAGGGCGGCTCCGCGTTCCGTGACTGCGTTCACCTGCCGCACACCGTCGGCCTGGTCACCGACCTCAGTCCGCACCTGGTCAGGCGGGCGCTGGTCTCGCTCGGCGCCGAGCTCACCTACCGCGAGCACCTGTTCGACCAGAAGAAGGTCAAGGACCTGCGTGAGCTGGAGCAGGCCGGTGACCCGGATACCCCGCCCAGCCTGGTAATCGTCGTCGACGAGTTCGCCGCGCTCGTGCGCGAGGTGCCCGATTTCGTGGACGGGGTGGTCAACGTCGCCCAGCGAGGCCGCTCGCTCGGCTTGCACCTCGTGCTCGCCACCCAGCGTCCGGCCGGCGTGATCAAGGAGAACCTGCGCGCGAACACCAACCTGAGGCTGGCGCTGCGGATGGCCGACGAATCCGACAGCCTCGATGTCCTCGGCTCCCCGGAGGCAGCCCACATCGACCCGGCGCTGCCGGGCCGCGCGGTGTCGAAGACGGGCCCCGGCCGGCTGGCGCCGTTCCAGTCCGCGTACGTCGGCGGCTGGACGATCTCCGGTCACCGGCGCCCGGACGTATCGATCGGGGAACTCGTCGTCGGCACCGGCCGGGACTGGCCTGCGCCCGAGCCGGCTACCGCCGCAGTGGACGCCGGCCGCGTCCCGACCGACATCGTCCGGATCACCAGCACCATCCGGCACGCCAGCGCCCGGGCCCAGCTGCCGCCGCCCCGGCGGCCATGGCTGGACGAGCTTGCGGCCATCTACGACCTGAGCAGGCTGCCGACCCGCCGCCGCGACGATGAGCTCGTCTTCGGGGTCGTCGACGAGCCGGAGTACCAGCGGCAGACGACCGCCGCCTTCTACCCGGATCGGGACGGTAACCTCGCCATCTACGGTACCGGCGGCTCGGGCAAGAGCACCGCCCTGCGCACCTTCGCCATCGCCGCCGCGTTCACCGTGCGCGGCGGACCCTGCCAGGTCTACGGCCTCGACTTCGGTTCCCGCGGACTCGCGATGCTCGCTGAGCTGCCGCACGTGGGCAGCGTCATCCCCGGCGACGAGCAAGACCGGGTACGGCGGTTGCTGCGTACCCTGACGGCCACCGCGGATGAGCGCGCTCGCCGCTATGCCGACGTCCGCGCGGGGACCATCACCGAGTACCGCCGCATCGCGGGCCGGCCGGACGAGCCGCGCATCCTGGTCCTGCTCGACGGCTTTTCCGCCTTCCGCCAGCACTACGAGATGCTCGACGGCGGCAAATGGTTCGACGCGCTGGTCGCGCTGGCCGCCGACGGCCGGCCGCTCGGCATCCACCTGGTCCTCACCGCCGACCGGCCGACGGTGCTGCCACCGCGGCTGAGTTCGGTGATCCAGCGCCGGCTCACGCTGCGGCTGGCCGACGACAACGAGTACCAGGTCGCCGGGGCGGACGGGGGCATCCTGACGCCGGAGTCCCCGGCCGGGCGGGGACTCATCGCGCGCGCCGAGCTCCAGATCGGCGTGTTCGGCGGGTCACCCGACATCACCGCGCAGGCAAGGGCCGTCGCGCAGCTCGCCGCCGCGATGCGCCGCCAGCAGGTACCGGCCTCGCCGGCCATCGAGCAGCTGCGCAAGCTGATCCGGCTCAGCGAGCTGCCCGCCACGGCCGACGGCCGGCCGGTCATCGGGGTGGCCGACGACAACCTCGGGCCGGCCGGGTTCCGGCCGGAAGGCGTCTTCCTGATCTCCGGTCCGCCCGGCAGCGGCCGCAGCACCGCCGTCGCCACCACGGTCATCGCGCTCAACCGCGCCATCCCGGACACCGTCCCGATCTTCTTCGGCAGCAAGCGGTCACCGCTGATCGGGCTGGGCATCTGGCAGCAGGTCGGCACCCATCCGGACGAGGTCGCGGAGGCTGCGGGCAAGCTGGAGCAGGTCGTCGCGCGCGACGGCGACCACGGCCGCCGGCTCGCCGTGGTGATCGAGGGCCTCGCCGATTTTCTCGGCGGGCCCGCGGACATGCCGCTGGCCTCACTGATCAAGACGCTGGCCGGGCATCAGCACCTGGTCATCGCCGAAGCCGAGACCTCCGCCCTGGGGCAGGCCTGGCCGCTGCTCAACACGGTGAAGAGCGCGCGCAGCGGGCTGGCCCTCCAGCCGGAGCAGGCCGACGGGCTGCTCGTGTACAAGACGGAGTTCCCCAAGTCGCGACGCAGCGAGTTTCCCCCCGGGCGCGGGCTGCTCGTCGAGAACGGCCGTGTCCGGCTGGCCCAGATCGCGATCCCGGAATGACCCGGCGACCGCCACCACCCGCGATGGCAAGGCGTCATCGCAGCGAACAAGGAGGGATGCAATGGCATTTGAAGGAATGGACGTCGACGCTGTCAGGAGCGCTTATAGCCAGGTCAACAGCCTGCATCAGCAGTTGCAGAGCATCGTAGCGGCGATGCCGCATGTGCTGAGCGAGCTCGAGACGGCCTGGCAGGGGCCGGACGCGAAGCAGTTCGTGTCCCAGTGGCCGACCCACCAGGCCCAGCTGCAGAGCGCACTGAACGGGCTGCAGGAGATCTGCACTCATATCCAGGCCAACCTGCAGCAGCAGGAGCAGACGTCGAGCAGCTACGCCTAACCGGACGGCCGCCGGTCCGGGGGCCGGGGCCCGCCCCGCCCCCCGGGCCAGCATCACAGGAGCGAGAACGATGTCACTCGAAGGCATGGATGTCGACCAGGCGCAGGGCCTGGCCCGGCAACTCGACGGCTACGGGCAGGCCCTGGCCCACATCAGCGCCGCCCTCGCCGGCCTGGCCGCGGAGCTCAGCCATAGCTGGCGCGGGCCGACCTCGGCCACCTTCCAGCAGCAGTGCACGGTACAGTACCGCCCCTCCCTCAGTAACGCGGAGCAGGCGCTGAACGACATGCACGCCCACCTTGCGGCCAACATCCAGCAGCAGATCCGCACCAGCGCCGCCGATTCCGGATCGAGCAGGACCTGGGGTGTCATCGCCGGGCTCACCACGGTGCTCGGCAAGGCCAGCGATACCTGGGACGACCGGGTGGGCAGGTTCACGGACCCCCTGGAGAAGATCGAGAAGCTCGCGGGCAACGACTGGGTCACCGGCCGGTACGACAAGACGTGGACGCGGCTGATGGACCTCGACCGCAACAGCTCGCTGCTCAAGTTCAAGCAGTCGCCGGTCCTGCACGCACTGCACGACAACCCACTCATCCAGGGCGCCGACCATTTGCTCACCGTTACCCACGCCGACAAGGTGCTCGAGACCCTGGGCCCGGTCGGCACCGCCATAGGATGGGCAGCCGTCGGCTCCGATGTCGGACAGAGCGCCATTGCCCTGCATGATCATCAGTACGCCAGCGCCGGCGGCCACCTGGTCGATGCCACCGCCGACTACCTGAAGACCCGCGGGGGTCCCGTCGCGTACCTCGCCGGAGCGGACATCGTCATCTGGAAGGAGAACTACGACCTCGCGTCCCAGATCGACTGGAAGCAGGGAATACCCAACCCCTTCAACGCCGGCACCTTCCGCGAGGATTACCTGCCCACGTTCAAGTCCATGCCCGGCCAGGTGGCCGGCATTCTGGAGAAGGCATTCGGGTGATGACTGATACCGGCACGCTGGTGCTCACCGACGACGAGGCCGCCGCCATCGCGCTGCAGTCCGGCGGGGCCCTGCGCACGCCGTTTCCCACCGTCGACCAGAACAGCGAGGCCGACCTGGCCTCGGCCATCCTGCGTGGCCGCCGCTCGCTGGTCGTCCGCGAGCTCTCCGAGCCCGACGGAACCCCGCTGAGGGAGGCGGCCGAGGTGCTGGCCAGGCTCGGGACCGGGCCGTGCGCGACGTTTAGGCTCGTGGACAGCGACGGCCGCTGGGTCCCGGCCGGGCCCACCATCTACCTGTACGGGCGCGCGCCGGACCGCGCCGAGATGAGTCACGTCGTCGCCGCGGCCGGCGTGCATTATTTCAGGGTCACGCCGCCTCCTGGGCAGTGGCTCGCCCTGACTGAGCTGGCCCAATCGGTCTTCGAAAGCGGCTTTCCCGCGGCCGGGGACGATGCCCGGCAGCCCGCCGCGGCGGTGCTGTCGGTCGCCCGTGAGGCCGACGTTCGGACGGTCCTGGTGGCCCGGAGCGAGGCAAGCAGTGGCATTGATGCCGAACGGGTGGCGTTCACGTCCGCCGATCAGGCCATCGCCTGGATGCTGACGTAGTGCGCCTCGTCGCTCAACCCGCCTGCCCGGGCGCACTAAACTCGCGCGGGTGAGTCTGTCTATCGGCATCGTCGGCCTGCCCAACGTCGGCAAGTCCACCTTGTTCAACGCGCTGACCCGGGCCGGCGCGCTGGCGTCGAACTACCCGTTCGCCACCATCGACCCGAACGTCGGCGTGGTCGGCGTCCCCGATCCGCGGCTTGCCGAGCTGGCCAAGCTCTACGACTCGGCCAGGATCGTGCCGGCCAGCGTGCGGTTCACCGACATCGCCGGCCTCGTCCGCGGCGCGTCCCAGGGCCAGGGCCTGGGCAACCAGTTCCTCGCCCACATCCGCGAGACCGACGCGATCTGCCAGGTGGTGCGCGTCTTCGCCGACCCGGACGTGACGCACGTGGACGGCGACGTGTCGCCAGAACGCGACATCGAGACGGTCGTCACCGAACTGATCCTGGCCGACCTGCAGACGCTGGAGAAGGCGCTGCCGAGGCTGGTCAAGGAGACCAAGTTCGCCAAGGATCCCGAACGGGTGCGGACGGCCGCCGCCGCGGCGGCAGCCCAGCAGCTCCTGGACTCCGGGACCCCGCTGTCGTCCGGCGCCGCGGCCGCCGGCATCGAGGTCAGTGCCCTGCGCGAGCTGCAGCTGCTGACGGCCAAGCCGTTCCTGTACGTGTTCAACATGGACACCTCCGAACTCGCCGACGAGGACCTGCGCAAGCGCATGTCCGCGCTGGTGGCTCCGGCCGAGGCAATCTTCCTGGACGCCAAGACCGAGGCCGATCTGGCCGAGCTGCCCGAGGACGAGGCCGCCGAGCTGCTCGCCGAGGCCGGCCTGGGTGAGCCCGGCCTGGCTCAGCTGGCGCGGGCCGGGTTCCGTGCGCTGGGCTTGGCGACCTTCCTCACCGCGGGCCCGAAGGAGACGCGGGCCTGGGAGATCAGGGCCGGGGCGACCGCCCCGGAGGCGGCCGGCGTCATCCACACCGACTTCCAGCGTGGCTTCATCAAGGCCGAGGTGGTCTCCTACGAGGACCTGATCGCGGCGGGCTCGCTGCCTGCCGCTCGCGCCGCGGGCAAGGCCCGCATCGAGGGCAAGGACTACGTCATGCGCGACGGCGACGTCGTCGAGTTCCGCCACAGCTAAACGTCACACTCTTCGTGGGCAGCAGCTGGCTGCGACGAAGCCGGTTCCCGCAATACTAAATGTCAGACGTGTCTCTTAGCGTAGCGACCAGCCAGATCTCGCCGCAGCTAGCTACGGCTACGTACACTGAGAGACAGGATCAGCTAGGTGACGAAGCCAGCCCGGCAGAACCAGCGGTCGATGAAACGGCTGCTCGAAGCGAACGGCTGGACTGAGACCGCAGGCGGCAAGCACGTCGTGAAAATGACTAAGCCCGGCCACCGGCCGATCACGCTACCCCACGACAAGGGCCGTGGCGGCTACCCGATTGGGCTAACGATGGCGATTATGCGGCAGGCTGGACTCAAGGGAGGCGACGAGTGATGGCCGAAGAGGTGTACACCGTGCGCGTCCATCACGAGCCCGGCGAGGAACTGTGGGCCGAAGTCCTCGAGTTGCCTGGCTGTTTCGCTGCCGGTGCCAATATGGCGGAGCTGCGCGAAGCTCTGAGCGAGGCGATCAGCCTTTACCTGTCCGAGCCGGGGGACGTGAAGCATGTCGAGCTGGAAGACGAGCCCGGTTCGGTTACTGAGCACCGGATGCTGGCGCGAACCGCGTAACGGGTTCGCGGGACAGGCTGGCCCGGGCCATCGCGCACCGGCCATGGGTAGAGGCGCATCGCTCAAGGTACGACGGCGACGTGGTGGAGTTCCGCCACAGCGCAACATCACGGTCTGGATAGACCGGCAGGCGGCGCCTGGCCCGCCCCACCCGTAAAAGGTGGAGCCCGCCAGCGGTGCACACGCGGCGGGCTCTCAGGACGCGAAGGAGCCACGTCCAGGGCTACGCGGTCACCTTCAAGATCGAGTCGGACAACCTATGGCCGGGTCTCCATTGCATCTTGACCTCCGACTTCCTCCTCGACATAAACGCCGCCCGATTGTGGCTGCGCCGCCCCGGTCAGCGCCATCCGCTCGTAGTAGCCGCAGGTCCGCTCAGCCTCCTGCCTGGAGTTTCGGCCCATAGTACCGACCGGCCAATGTCTCCTGTCTCAGTTTCCCGGCAGTGTCGCTGGCCGCGCATAGCATTGTGCTGGCCACGATCTGCGGCCGTGGACGATTCGGAATATGGGACCAGCCGATGGCAGACCAGACAGGGGATGGCGCGGACCGAGGCGAGCGGAACTCGCTGGATCTTGACGCGCTCGCCGTCAGCGATAGGTTCAGGCTGTTCAACTTCACCCGGCGCGATGACCATGTCGCCTACTTGTGGGTGCTGCGCGCGCTCGACCGGCTGCGCGGGGTGCATCAAGTCCAGGCGCACACCGATGACGTGGCGGCTGCCCTAGCCGAACTGGGCGCCGTTTACGACGAGGTACCCAGGCTGGACGGCAGTCTGCGGGAAAAGCTGGACGCGCTGGCCGAGGACGGGATGGTACACCGGCTCGAGGATGCCTCGCGGGCGGGAAGCCTGGCCAGGTACCGGAACCGGCAGTCTGTCTACCAGTTCAGCGAGCTCGGCTACCGCGCGTTCGCCGCCGTGGAGGACGTGCTCAGCGCGCGGATCCGGGACGCGAACCTGTCCCGGCTTGTCTTCTCCGACATCCTCGATGACCTCAAGGCGCTCGCCGCGGCGACCGGAGCCCAGAACGCCGAGCAGGTCTACCGGAGGCTGTCCCGCCTGGACACGGTTCTCGACGACATGTCTCGCCGGGCGGCCCAGTTTCACCTGACACTCGGCGAGATCATCAGGTCGACGGATACGTCGCCGGACACGTTCCTGCGGTACAAGAACGCCCTGCTCACCCACATGACCGACTTCATGGCCGAGCTTGACCGCTACCTGCCCCGGCTGGCCGCGGCGGTGGCCGAAGCAGAAGCCGCCGCCGGGACGCGAGAACCGGATGTCATGCTGCGCCTCGCGGCCCAGGCCGACGAGCGCCCATTCCTCGGCCGCGAGGAACTGCTGGACGACTGGCGCCGCCGCTGGGCCGCGCTCCGAGCCTGGTTCGCCGACGACACCGCAACGGAGTCCAGGGCGGAGGGCCTGCGAACCGCCACCCGTGCCGCCGTCTCCGCCGTAATCGCGCTGCTCCGCCAGGTTACCGAGGCGCAGCGCGGCGGAGTGAACCGTTCCTCCCAGCTCCGCCATCTCGCCGGGTGGGTGTTTAATACGCCAGATGAGGGTGCCGCTTACGCGCTCATGTCGGCGGCGTTCAACATCAGGTCCGCGCGGCACCTCGGCGCCGCGCACGACGACGCCGAGCAGATCTCCAGCCGCACGGCCTGGTGGGACGCGCCCGGCGTGGAGATCTCGGTCACTCTGTTCCGGCGCGGCAAGGCCCCGACGCCCGGGGTTCCGCAACCTGCCCGGGCCAACCCCGCGATCAAGGCCGAACTCCGCCGCCGCCAGGCCGCCGAACGCCAAGCCGAACGCGAGGCCGCGCAGCGGCTCTTGCAGTCGGGCGCGCATGACCGGGTGCTCGACGACACGGAGGCGAAGGTGCTACTGCGCCTGCTCACCCTGGCCACCGAGGCCCGCACGGTCGTCGCCGGACGCCTGGCGTCCGCGGCCGGGGGGAACGACGTGCTCACCATGCGGCTGATCCCAAACCAGGCGGGCAGCGCGGTCCAGACCACGAGCGGCGTCCTGCACCTGCCTGGCTTCGAGCTCCGGCTCGAACCGGTGCGGAGGCGGTAACGTCGTGGCCGACCTGAAAGCCGCCGCGACCGTGCCGCTCAGCGACCTCGGCTCCTACCAGCACGCGGTACGGCTGGTGCTCACCCACGACGTGATCACCGCCACCCGGCCGCGTCAGGGAACCCACGAACAGGTACTGCGCTGGGCCGACCAGATGACCACCGACCTGCGGGAACTGCTCGGTTACACGCTGATCGCGACGACCCGTCAGGTCCGGCTCAGCCGCCGCCTCGACGCGCTCGACCCCAGCCAGTCGGCCATCTTCTCGTCCCGATATAGCAAGCCGTTCGACCGGCGCCGGCTGGCCTACCTGTGCCTGGTGCTGGCCTCGTTCCAGCGGTCCCGGGTGGAGATCAGCCTGGCCGACCTGGTACGCGCCTTCACCCCGGCGGCGAACGCCATCGACGGCCTCGGCTTCGACCCGACGGTCAGCGCGCACAAGGCCGCGGTCGTGGACGTGCTCGACTGGCTGGCGGACCGCTGCGCGCTCAGGCTCTCCGACGGCTCGCTGGAATCCTGGACGGCCGACGCCGAACGCGGCGACGCGCTGTACGACATCGACCACGACATCTGTGCCGCGCTGTTCCGCCCCGCCCGCCCCGTGCAGCACCTGACTAGCGCAGCTGGGCTGCTGGACAGCACATTCGTCAGCGCCAAGCGGAGCGCGCAACGCGAGGCCGCGGCCCAGCGCGCCGCCCGCGCGCTGCTGGAGTACCCGGTCGTCTACTACGCGCAGGTCGAGCCCGAGATCGCCGAGGCGCTCCGGCAGCCCGGCGTCGCGGAGAACCTGGCCCGGCTAACCGGGCTGGCCGTCGAACGCCGCGCTGAGGGGATCATGCTCGCCGACGCCGGCGGCCGGTTCACCGACCGCCCGTTCCCCGGCCGCGGCGGTGCCGTCAACCGCGCGGCCGGCCTGCTGCTGGCCAAGATCGCCGACCTGATCGAGGATCCCGACGAGGCGCTGACCGCGCTGCCGGTGCCCGCCGAGGCGGAAGACCAGCGTGACCTGCTGGCCCGGGTCGACTCGGCGCTGCCTGCGGCCGGGGTGGTGCAAGAGCTGGCCTGGTCCGCCCCGGCCGACGTGTTCGACGATGCCGAACGGGTCGCGGCAGGTGCCCTGGTCCCGCCCCTCCGCGCGCCGCTGGTGGAGCACGGCAAACTTCGCGCCATGATCGACGACCTGTACGCCGACCTGGGCGCCACCTCGTTCACCGTCACCTGGCAGCACGACCCGTACGGCCTGCTGGCCGCGGCGCTGTCCCTGCTGGTCGGCTTGCGCCTGCTCCGCCCGGTGCCCGGCGGCGCGCTGGTCCTCCCGGCCGCCGCCCGGTACCGGAATATCAAGCTGGCCCTGCCGGTACGGCACGCCGACGGCCAGCTGGCCCTGGACCTTGGTGCGGGAGACCCCGATGAGTGACCGGTTCAAGCCCACCCGCGCCGGCGTGATCAACGTGTGGGATTACGTCGACGAGGAATGGATCTTCGCGGACGGCCGGCTGGCGCTGCGCGGCCACAACGGATCGGGCAAGACCAAGGCGCTCGAGGTGCTGTTCCCCTTCGTGCTGGACGGGGTAGCCGATTCCCGGCGGCTCGACCCGTTCAGCGGCGAGAACCGGACGATGAAATCCAACCTGCTGTACCGGGGGCAGGAATCCGAGTACGGCTATGTGTGGATGGAGTTCACCCGGCCCGGCGCAACGGTCACCTTGATCATCGGGATGCGGGCGCACCGGAACACCGACGGCGTGCGGGTGTCGTTCTACGTCACCGGTAAACGCCTCGGCGCGGACTTCGGCCTGCTCTCGGCGGACTCCCGCCCGCTGACCGAACGACAGCTCAGGGCCGTCCTGGAGCCGGACGCCTGGCGCAAGACCGCGACCGAGTACCGGGACCTGGTCGACACCAGGCTGTTCGGCCTCGGCCGGGAGCGGTACGCGCAGCTGCTTGACCTGGTTCTCGCGCTGCGCCTGCCGCTGCTGGCCAAGGATCTGGACCCGGCCAAGGTATCGGACACGCTAACCTCGGGCCTGAGTCCAGTCGATGAGTACCTGGTACAGCAGGCCGCGCGCGACTTCGAGAACCTCGCCGCGGTGCAGAAGCTGTTCGACGACCTCACCGCGGCAAACGCCGCCGTCCAGGACTTCCTCGGGCACTACACCGTCTATCTGCGAGGCCATGCGAAATTCCAGCTGGACCGGGTACAGGCCCGGGCCGACGCGGCGGCCGGGCACGCCGAGACGATCATCGCGGCCGTCGCGACCTACCGTGGCGCGGTCGAGGCCGAGCGGCAGGCCGAGACCGAGCGCAACGCCCGGCGCGACGAAGGCGAGACGCTACAGGGCCGCCTGGCTGGGCTGAAGAACTCCGAGGAGTACAAGGCGCAGGGACGGATCGAGGACAAGCGCCGCGAGATGCTGGCCGGCGCGCGCGAGGTGGCGGGCCAGCGTAACCGGCTCGGCCAGGATCGCCGCGAGCTCGGCGAGGCCGAGGGGGCAGCCCGCAAGCTGACCCGCCGCGCCGCCACGGCCAGGAACGACGCCGACCGGTACGCCCGCGAGCTGGCCGACGCCGCGCAGCGGTCCGGCGTCGCCGACGACGGCTTCGGCCCAGTCGATTCCGGCGACGACCTGCTGCTGGTGGCCCGGGCGCGGGTCGCCGCCCGCCGGGACGACGTTGGCGAGATCCGCAGGCTGCTGCAGGCGATCAGGGACGCCAACGGCAAACGCGGTCTCCGCGAGCAAGACCTCGGCGACCAGCAGACCGCTGAGCAAGCGCAGGAACAGGCGGCCGCGGCCGCGGCGGCCCGCCTCGCCACGGCCCGTCAGACGGCCGCGGACGAACTAGCCGCCTGGACCGGCCGCTGGTCCGGCCCCGCTGGCGCTCCCTCGGGCACCTCCGCGCCGCCGCCCGGTCCTATCGTGGCCGCGCCCGACGCCGAGGCGCTGGCCGAGGCGCTCGACCTCATCGGCGAGCCCGGCGCCACCAGCATCACGGAGGTGTTCGACGGCCGCACCGCCGAACGTCAGGCCGTCGCCATCACCGCCCGCGCGCACCTGCAAACGGACCGGCGGGAGATCCGCGCGCGGCTGGCCGGCCTGCGCGCCGAACGCGACACGATCGCCGCGGAGCAGGACGACGCGCCGCCCGCCAATGACCTGCGTCCCGCCCGCCGGGAGGGGCGCCCGGGTGCCCCGCTCTGGCGGTTGGTCCGGTTCGCCGACGGGATCGATGACGCCGAGGCCGCCGCCATCGAGGGTGCGCTGTACGGGGCTGGGCTGCTGACCGCCTGGGTCCATCCTGATCCAACGCTGACCGAAGCGGCGCTGGCCGCCGCCGAGGCGGATGGTTACCTGATCCCGTCCGCTCCGGTGAACGGCCGCACGCTGGCCGACGTCCTCGTCCCAGAGGAGCAAGACCGCGTTGCGCCGGCCGTGGTCACCGCGCTGATTGGCTCGGTCGCGCTCACCGACGACATCGTCGGCACCGCCGACTTGGAGGTCCCGGCGGTCAGCACGAAGGCCCAGTTCACGTACGGCGTGCACGCTGGCGCCCGGCCGAAGGCGGCCCCGGAGTACATCGGCGCGACCAATCGGGCCAGCCGCCGCCGCGTCCGGCTCGCGGAATACGACGAGCTGGTCGAGGCAACCATCGCCGAAGAGGAGCGGCTGGCCGGCGAGCTGAACCGGGCCAGCGCGCTGCTCGAGGACTTCCGGCGGGCCCGGCGCGAGCTGCCGGATACCCGTCCGGTCGCGAAGGCGGCCGAGGTCGTCGGCACCCACGCCGTGCTGCTCGCCCGCGCGCGGGACGAGACCGCGGCGGCACGGACGGCCCTGGACGCGGCGATCGCCGAGGTCGACGCCATGACCAGGCGGCTCCGGCAGGCCGCCGCCGAACGCCGGATGCCAACCGCGGACGACCAGGTGGACGCGATCGCGAGGGCGGCCGCGGAGTTCGAGAACGCCGCGACCCAGCTGCACGCCGAGCGGGCCAAGCTGGCCCAGGCGGAAGAGGATCTCGCCGCGCAGACCGAGACGATCGAACGGCGCAAGCTCACCTGCGCCCAGGCCGAACAGGCACTCGCCGAGCGGGAGCGGCTGCAGCACGCCTTGGAAGAGGAGTTCCGGACGCTGGAAGAGACCCTGCAGGCGGACGTCCAGCAGGTCCTGGAGCAGATCCGGCAGACCGAAACGCTCATCAGCGTTGCCGAACGGGCCTACCGCGATCTCGACGCGCGGGCCCGCGCCGAGCACGACCAGGCTACAGCCGCCGAGGCGGAACTACGCAGCCAGCGGCAGTCGCTCGCCGAAGCGGTCGGGCAGTTTTTCGAGCAGGCCGCACAGTTCGGCGAGTACGCCCGGCCCGACCTTCGCCCGCTCGTCGCGGTCACGGCCGTCGCGCCGTGGCCAGAACCGGCCCGCTGGCCCGACCCGGCCCGTGCCAGCGAGGACCTGGCCGCCTCGCTGACCAGTGCAGGCCAGCCTGCCCCGGACCCGGCCGAGGCCGTCCGAGGGGTGCTGCCCCCGGGCGTTGCCGAGATCCTCGACGCGTTCGTCGGCGCGACCCGCGGCGGGCGACAGGCCACCGAGGGCACGCTGAGGAACACCGCGGACCGGATGTCGGTGGCGCTGAAGGATTTCACCGAGGCGCTGGCCGCCTGCGACGAGGACTACAGGGTCGACTGGGACCCCGGTGCCGTGGTCACCGTGCACGTGATCGACGACGAGGGCCGCAAGCCGGTCGCCCAGTTCGCCACCCGGATCGCCGAACGCGCCGTCGACCAGGGCGTCCTCCTGGAGGACCGGGAACGCAAGGTACTCGAGGACGAATTGCTCGCCGCGCTCGCCCAGCAGATCTACGGCCGGGTGCTCGCCGCACGGGACCTAACCCGAGACATGAACTCCGACACCAGGTCCAAGCCGATGTCGTCCGGAATCGCGGTCGGCATCCGCTGGGCCCAGTCCGACAAGATCACCGAGCGGCAGCGGGCCACGTCCCGGCTGCTGGAACGCGACTCGCCAGGCCCGGAGCGGGTCGCCGAACTGCGCGGCCTGCTCCGCGAGATGATCCGGGAGTACCGGGCGAGCCACTCCCGGGCTACCTACCGGGAAGCGCTGGCCAACGTGCTGGACTACCGGTCCTGGCACGCGTTCGAGCTGCTGCTCATCCGGCCCGGCGAGCCGGAGGTGCGGCTAACCCGGGCCAGGCATTCGGTCATGTCCGGTGGCGAGAAGTCCGCGGCGATCCACCTGCCGCTGTTCGCCGCGGCCAACGCGCTGTACTCCTCGGCCAAGGACCATTGCCCGCGGATGATCGCGCTCGACGAGGCGTTCGTGGGCATCGACGAGCGCTACAAGCCCGACCTGTTCGGGCTGGCGGTCAAGTTCGACCTCGACCTGTTCATGACCGGCCACGATCTGTGGGTCACCACCGCGACGGTGCCGATGATCGCGCACTATGACATGCTGCACGACAAGACCACACGGACCGTCTCCTCGCTGCTCATGCTGTGGGACGGCGAACAGCTCGTCGACGCCTCGGCCGGTTACGCGGACAACGAGGCCCTGGTAGCGCAGTTGCTCGGCTTCCGGCCGACCCGGTATGCGCCGCTCGGCACCGCCTCCACGTTGTACGCTGCGCCGGAGGCCGAACCCGACGACGAATACGACGATGCCGAATCAGTATGACGGCCCGGAGTTCCGGCGACTGCTCAAGCAGGCCCGCCGGTCCCTGGAGCGCACCGGTGGAGAACTGAGCGGCTCGGTCAGCCTCAGCCATCCTGACGACGCCGAGCGCAAGGCGATAATCGGCATCACCGGCCAGTACCGGGGCATGCGCGCGAACCGGATCGCCGTGCGCCTCGCCGACCTGGACCGCGCGGTTCGCGAGACCACCGGGCGCGGCCTGCCGGAGTTGCTGGCTGAACTGGACGGCCCGTTGCGCGATCGCCCCGCCGAACGGAGCGTACTAGCCGGAGCGCGTGACACCGCGATCCGCGAGGCGGAGACGAGCTCGCTATATCTCTCCTACGCCTGGTACCGGAACTGGCTGGCCGAGATCGGGCAGGACGGCACCCTGACGAAGCTGATCAACCAGGACGAGCAGGCACGGCTCGGCCAGGCGATCCGCGTGCTGGAGTACATGGCTGGACGCCAGCACGCGCCGGTGCTGCTGCCTGCCCTGGCTGCGGACGTCACCGGGGATACCAAGGCACTCAACCACGGAACACTGTTGTCGACGCTGGTATTGCGCGCCCTGGCCATCAAGACCGGGATGGGCAGGCCCGGGACGGCCAGGGAGCGCAGGGATCTATGGGAGGCAGGCGATGTCGTCGTCGACGACCTGGCGAGCCGGGTCCTCGTACTGAACCTGTCAGCCGAGGGTACAGGGCTGGCCGAGTGGCTCGCAGGCGCGGCGCGGCACGGCGTTCCGTTTTACGTCACTTTGCACCAGCTCATGACGCTTCCGCTGACGATCCGCGACGCGGTCGTCTACGTCTGCGAGAATCCGGCCGTGCTCCGCCACGCCACCGCGGAGCTGGGTTCGGGCTCGGCGCCTCTGCTGTGTACCGAAGGACGGCCATCGACAGCGTTTCACCAGCTCGCGGATGTTGTCGTCAGCGGCGGCGGTGAACTGCGCTATCACGGTGACTTCGACTGGCCGGGGCTGGCCATCGCGAGCGCGGTGATGCGCCGTCACGGCGCAAGGCCATGGCGGATGAGCGCCGACGATTACATGGCGGGGGTACGGGTCCATGCGGAGCATGTCCTGCTCTCCGGGAGGCCACAGCCGACGCCGTGGGATCCGGAGCTCAGCAAGGCCATGGTCGCGACAGGACGCGTCCTGTTCGAGGAAAGTGTTGCGGACGACCTGATCGGGGATTTGTCGGAACAGGGCCGGTCAGAAGCGCTGGGCTGCCGACACCTTGGTGGTGAGTTAGCCGAACATCGTGTGGTCATCCTGCCGAAGCCATCACGGTCATCGTGCCGAAGGCGAAAGACCATTCTGAGGCCAGCTCGTCGATGACACGGTCCTAGCAAACGGCGCCAGTCCAGTGATGCCCATCCCTGCCACACCTGATCGATCGTCAGATTTGGGTCCAGGGCAGCACATAGCGCACCGATGCCAGGTCAGGTTGGCAGCGCTCGCTATGGGCTAATCGCGACACTCCGAGAGGAAGCTGAACCGCATGCATGTGGAGTTCCGCCACAGCGCAACATCACGATCCAGCTAGACCAGGCACTCGCTCTTGCTCGGCACGGGAGGAACGGCCACTCCGGATCCGGAGCAGAAGCGTGCGGAGATCACGGTCAGCTTCCCGCGCGGCCGCCGAGGCGATGGCGCCGATGTCGCGGGGTCTGAAACTTAGGATCGCATTCCTCGTGGCCCTGTTTGACGGGTTATTGCCATCGCCTGTGAGCCACCTGCAGGTTTCTGCCATCGAACGTGAGCCGCCGAGGTCATTCGTTGGGCTACTCAGGTCCGCGCGGGGGCGGATCGGGCGGGCGACCCGCAGCACAGCGACGCTGGGGTCGAGTACGTCGTGCCCGGCCGGGGCAGGGACGGAAGCCGCAGCCGCATAAGGCCGGGCCGGCGGGAATCTAAGGACTCACCGGCCAAATACAGGGCGATCGTCCGATCCGCGCGGCCTTGCCTTAGCCGCATCCTCAGGATATAGCCCAGCTACGCCACCGAGGAAAACCGCGATGCACCCCGCCATCAGCTACGAACTGGCCACAGCCCGGATCGCTGACCTGCGCCACCAAGCCCAACGCGACGCGCTGGCCCGCGCCGTCACAGGCTTGTCCTGGAGCGCACCGCGGTCGCACAGGAACCAGATTCCGGTCAGCCTCCGCGGCTGGCCCGGCCGCCGGCGTCGGGCATGTCAGACCAGGGGTCATCCCGCGGCCAGTTCGAGAGGCGCAGCGGCCGCATACAGCGGCAGCGCGGCGAGGATTTGGCAGACAACGACTCCCCCGCCGCCGTCATCAGCCGCCAGGCCATCGCAGGGGTGCCCATGACTCGGCATCAGCCCGCGTCAGGGCACCGGCCAGGCCAGCAGTGGCCTTGGATCGGCGCCGAGGAGCCACGATGACAACCACAACCCATAGCGCGCCCGTCGGCAACCCGGCAGACCCAGGACGCGGGATGCATGTCCTGCTTGACGATGATCTGGGCCGCCTGACGCTCCGGCGGCTAAGGCCGTGGCACCGGATGGCGGCCCGCTGCCGGGCGCCGCGGCTCGACCGCGAGCTCGCCGGCGGCACCAGCCCCGAGGCGAGCGCCAGCCTGGCGGCACGCGCCATGCGGCTGACGTCCATGCAGTTCCGCCACGACCTGGCCGCGAGCGTGCAGCGGATACTGGTCGCGGCGGGCCAGCCGCCCGCCGTCCTGCCCTCGCTGCCGGTTGCCGGTCATCCGCCGCACGTGCCGATCTGCCGGGCACGGATCAGCCAGTCGGCTCCGCTGCTCGCCGAGCTGGCCGGCCACCTGGCCGGACCCGGCCCGGTCCCGGTGCAAGGCGTGGCGATGGTGAGCCAGCTACTGGCCGATGGCACCGGCCCGCTCTACCGCCAGGCCTGCCGCGATGATCTGGCCGCCATCATCGAACGCGCGACGCGGGCACTGACCGTGTAACCGCGACGCACGACGCGGTGCCCTCGCCGACGACTGCCTCAGCTGGGCGCTGGCCAGCGGCCAGCAGGCCGGCATCTGGGGCGGCCTGACCGAGGGCGAACGACACAGGCTGCATCGCCGCGGCCGCGGCTTTCGATCAGCCGCAGACTCACTAAACCTAACCAAGGAAAGTTCATGACTAGAACCGTGCGAGAACGGTCCGGCCTGCCCGGCAACGCCGAGAATGGCTGGCCACCAGAGCCGCCCGGCTTCCTGTCCGCATACCCCGGCTACCGGAGCACGGCGCTGCTGAACCGGCTGCGGGCGACCGAGTTCTCATCGGCGGGCCTGGCCTCCAACGCCGAGGACGCGGAGCGGTTCGTGTCATTCGCGGAGATGACCTACCGCGATCGCGTAGTCGGCACCGGCGGCCTGGTGCCCCGGCGGGGATGTTGAGCCACCGCGGCTCGGAGGAGGTCATGATGGAAAACGGACCTAGCTCGGCGCGGCGGCTGCTTGGCGTCTTCGCACATCCGGACGACGAGGTGTTCTGCGCGGGCGGCACGATGGCCCGGGCAGCCGAGGCGGGCGCCGAGGTCATGATCGTCTCGGCCAGCCGCGGCGAGCAGGGGCAGATCCGGGACCCTATGGCGGCGACCCGGCGCACGCTCGGCGCGGTCCGGGAGGGCGAGCTTAGCGCGGCTGCCGCCGAGCTCGGCGTGCAGCGCGTGCAGGTGCTGGCCTACCCTGACGGGGCCCTGCAGCACCATCGGTCCTCACTCGGCGCGGCGATCGCTGAGATCATGCGGCGGTTCGATCCGGACACGGTTATCTCGTTCGGCGCGGACGGCGGCTACGGCCACCCGGACCACGTCGCGATTTCCGAGCTGACCACCGAGGCCTTCCGGGTGCTCGCCCGCGACCACAACCGGGCGCAGCGGCTGTACCACGCCGTCTTCCCGCCCCGGCGCACCTCCATGGCCGAGGAACTGGCGCACTGGATCGCCGACTCGGGGCAGCGAGCCACCGATCGCGCCGCCCTGCAGGCCATCGCGCTGTTCGCCGGCGAGGCGGCCACCATGCGGCTGACCCGCGACGACGTGCGAGTGGCGTGGTTTGCCCCGGGCACGTGCGTGATCGAGCAAGGTGAGCCTGCCGAGGCCCTGTACCTGATCCTCAACGGGACCGCCGATGCCCTGCTGGAGCATCCCGGCGGCCAGCTAATCCACGCGCGGCGGATGCAGGCGGGTGACTTCTTCGGCGAGATTGGCCTGGTGGCAGGCCAGGGCACGGCGCACGTGGTAGCGCGCGAGAGTCTCACCTGTCTCGTCCTGTCCCGCACGCCCATCAGGCCATACGCCGGACGTGGCGCCGGAGCCGGCAGCGCGACCGAGCCGCCAGCCGCCGCCGTGCCGCCGGGGACCTGCGCGGTCGACGTCACCAGCTACCTGCACCTCAAGTTCGGCGCGCTGGCGCGGCACCGCACCCAGTACCCGGTTGTTCCGTCGATGCTCCCCCAGAACCTGCTGCAGCAAATGCTCGGCACCGAGTTCTTCCGCCGTACCGCCGGCGGCAGCGGGAACGCCGCCGCCAGCCGCTGGGCGAAGGCGCCGCGTCCCCGGCGGCCGGCGGGCCGCCCGCCGCCGCCATACCTCCGGCGGCATCATGCCCCCAGCACTCACCCACCTCATACGGTCGCTCCTGCATGCTGCGCGACGAAGGGTAAAACGCAAACTGCCCGGTGGCGGTGACGCGCGCGCTCAGTTCGTCCGCAGTAGGGGAGGAGTTGTGCTCTCCCGGCGTGAACACGGTCCAGCTAGACCCTGGCCGGTTACGATCTCATGCCAAGACGCTTGGACCCTGAAGCCGCGGCGGCGATGCGCAACGCTCAGCTCCAACCTTGGAGCCCTACCGTGTGTCAGCCCCGGTCACTGGTGCTGCAATGACCTCAACATCCGCCTGGGCCCGGAGCTGGTCGGCTTCGCCGCGCAGGCGGCGTCGACGTGGCCGGCCGCAGCGTCAGCGCCTGCAGCCGTTCGATATTTGGCTGATTTGATGTCATTTTGATGTTTTCTGTGCGGTGGGGAGGTGGCAGACTCCGGATCGTCAGCAGGCGGGTTCACAGGCTGCGAGCGCGCAGTCGGCCCGTCTCCGTACTTTCTCAGGGAGGACGGGCAATGATGCGTAGTCCCCTGCGGCGTGCAGGCGCCGTGCAGATCGTCTCGGGAGCCACCGTGCTTGCCGTGGTGGTGGGGCTGGCGGTAGTCGCGGGACCGGCGAGCGGGAAGGCGGCCGGCCTGGGCGGGCAAGCGGTCCTGGCCGCGGCTCAGCGGCCGGGCACGACGGTGTCGGCCGCGACGGGCCGGCAGCTGGCGTCGATCGCCAGTCAGGTCGATTCGCTGGTCGGCCGGATGACCCTCGCGGAGAAGATCGGGCAGCTGGAGATGTCCGGCCCGACCGGCCCGAACGGCACGCCGGGGCAGACGCTGCTGGATGAGGTCCGCAGCGGGGAGGTCGGCTCGGTCCTGGACCTGGTAGGGGTGGCCAACATCAACCAGGTCCAGCAGGCCGCGCTGCAGTCGCGCCTGCACATCCCGGTGATCTTCGGGCTGGACGTGATTCATGGCTACAAGACGATCTTCCCGGTGCCGCTCGGGGAGGCGAGCAGCTGGGACCCGGCCGCAGTCGGGAATGACGCGTCGATCTCGGCTAGCGAGGCGACGGCGGACGGGATCAAGTGGACGTTCAACCCGATGGTGGACGTCAGCCGTGACCCGCGCTGGGGGCGCGTGGTGGAAGGATCGGGGGAGGATCCGTTCCTCGGGTCGGCGATGGCCGCGGCGAAGGTGCGCGGCTACCAGGGCAGCGGCTTCAGCGCGCCGGACAAGATGGCCGCCACCGTCAAGCATTTCGGTGCGTACGGCGCGGTGCAGGCCGGCCGGGAATACAACACGACGGACATGTCGGAGCAGCAGCTGCGCAACATCTACCTGCCGCCGTACAAGGCCGCGGTGGACGCCGGCGCCGCGACCGTGATGAGCTCGTTCACCTCGCTCAACGGAGTGCCCGACACCGCCAACCCTTACCTGCTCACCACGATCTTGCGCGACGAGTGGCAATTCGGCGGCACGGTGATCAGCGACTACCAGGCGGTCCAGGAACTCGAGGCGTTCGGCTACGCGACGAGCGGCGCGGAAGCCGCGCAGCTTGCGATCACCGCCGGGGTGACCATCGAGATGGGCGTGCAGGTGCCCAGCCAGTTCTCCACCTACACTCTGTACCTGGCCGGCCTGGTCAACAGCGGCAAGGTCAGCATGGCCACCATCAACAACGCCGTGCGCCACGTCCTGACCCTGAAGTACCTCGCGGGCCTGTTCGCCCACCCGCTCACCGACCCGAACCGGGTGAAGACCGCCGAGCTCACCCCGGCCAGCCTGGCCGCGGCGCGCACCATGGCCGGGCGCTCCATGGTCCTGCTCAACAACAACAACCACGCGCTGCCGCTGAACACTAGCGTGCCGTCGGTCGCGGTGGTCGGCCCGCTCGCCGATGACCCATCGGACCAGCTCGGCCCGGACGTGCCCATCGGGTACTCGGCGTCCGACCTGACCTCGGTGGTGTCGGTGCTCAACGGGATCAAGGCCGCCGTGCCGCACGCGACCGTCACCTACGCGCAAGGCTGCGACGCCACCTGCACGTCGGCCTCGGGGTTCGGCGCCGCGGTGAGCGCGGCCAAGGCGGCGGCGGTGACCGTGGTGGTGGCCGGCGAGCCCGCCTCTTACTCCGGTGAGGCGTCCTCGCGCAGCGACATCAGCCTGCCCGGGCAGCAGACCGCGCTCATCCAGGCCATCGCCGCGACGGGAAAGCCCTACGTCGTGGTGCTGATGAACGGCCGGCCGCTGACCCTCGGCTGGGTCGCCGACAACGCCCCCGCGCTGCTGGAGGCCTGGTTCCCCGGAACCGAGGGCGGCAATGCAGTGGCCGACGTGCTGTTCGGCAAGGTGGACCCGGGCGGCAAGCTGCCGATGAGCTTCCCGCGGAACGTCGGGCAGATCCCGATCTCCTACAACGAACTGCCCACCGGCCGCCCGGCCGATCCCAGCAACAAGTACACCTCGAAGTACCTCGACGTGCCGAACACGCCCCAGTACCCGTTCGGGTACGGGCTGTCCTACACCACCTTCTCGCTGTCGAACCTGCACCTGTCGGCCGGCAGCATCTCCAGGTCCGGCTCGCTGACCGTCAGCGCGGACCTTACCAACACCGGAACCGTGGCGGGGGACGACGTCGTCCAGCTCTACATTCACCAGGACGGGACAACCATCCTGCAGCCCGTTCGCCGGCTTGACGGATTCCAGCGGGTCACGCTGACGCCAGGCCAGACCAAGACAATCACGCTCACCCTGAGGCCGGGCAACATCGGCTTCTACACCAACACCCCGGGACAGTTCGTTGTCGAACCCGGCACCGTCGACGTGTACGTCGGCGACAGCTCGGTCGGCGGCCTGCAGGGCCAGTTCACCGTGACCGGCTGAGCGGAGAAGGGCCTGACTGAGGAAAATCGCGACACGGTAGCGACGGGCGGGGACTGACCTGCGGGCATGGGTCGCCATGATATCGGCGGCCCATGCCCGCGTCGGGTGGAATCCCGGTTGCGGATTACCGGGCCTGACCGTCGCTCGGCGAGGGGACGTGATGTCCATCCCCGGTGACACGTGGAAGTTCTACCGCGGATATCGACCCGGCCACCAGCCTCCCGATGGACAACCTCACCTTCGCGGGCGGCTCGGCCACGCCCACCGCGTACGGCAAGCTACACCTCCGCGGCCAACATCGGGGTATACCTATGGGCCGTGGTCTCGGCCCGGGATCTCGGGTTGATCAGTGAGCCCGCAAGCCCGCGCCAGGATCAGGCGACCCTGACCGAGGTGTCGCACCTGCAGCGGTACGACGGCTTCGTGTACCAGTGGCACGACACCGCCAACGGCCACGTGCTCACCAACCCCGGCCAGGGCAACTGCGCCGAGAGCACGCCGGCGTTCGACAACTCCTTCTCGTATCCAACGTCGACGACGGCTGGTACGCCTCGGGGACTGATCGTGGCCCGCGAGGCCATGCCCGGGCTGCGGCACCTAGCGGACGGCCTGATCGCGCCGGTGAACTTCGGCGGGCATCCTCAACGAGGACATCGATCTGCCTCCGGTTGCGCCGCGCTGATAGCCAAGGTCATAGCCCAGTTGACCTGATGGCAGACGCTTGAGCCGCTTGGCCTGAACGCGCAGTCCGAACCACCGCCTTCCCTCGAACCACCACTCCCATTGCCAGTCAGCACCCGTCCGTGCCGCTTGCCATTTGATAAACGTCCGGACCATCACCGGAAGAGCGGCGGAGATGTCTAGCTGCAGATCCTGCGTGATCGTTTCCTCGTGGAGTTCCGCCACGGCGCAACATCACGGTCTAGCTAGACCAGGCGACTGCGCCATCCGGTCCACCTCAATGGGTGCACCCCGCCAGCGTTGCACCGCCGCGGGGTCCCGGACGCTACGGAGCGTGCCCATGACCACCATAATGCCGGACGCTGGTGGCTCCCTGGAGCCTAAGCCGTCCTGTGTCAAGCGGCCCGCCGGCCCAGACGGCAGCTGAGCGCGGGCCGGGGTCTTGTCTGACGCGGTAGCGGCTCCCAGGCTGGCAGTGCAGATGGCCCCGATGAGCTTGAACGCCAAGGGAGCAGACCGTGTCCGACGCCGGATCCAGCCATGCCAGAGACGGCGGCCAGAACGGCCCGAAGATCACTCCGACCCCGCGGGCCTGACAGACCCAGGCGGGCCGGTATCGGGCCGCCCCACCTGAGACCACCCGCGGCCGCCAGACCGGCCGGGCGCGCACCAACCCGGTGATCCTGGTCCGCCAGGACAACCAGCGGTGGCTGGTGGCCCCCCACGGCGCCATTGCGTGGGTGCTCAATGCGCGCGCCGCCGGGCGGGTCACCCTGCGCCGCGGTCTGACCGGCAGGACTGCACTATCCGGGAACTCCCTGCGGCAGAGTCCGGGCCCATCCTGCAGCGTTATATCCGGATCGCCCCAGCCACCCGGCCCTACTTCCAGGCGGGCAAGGCCGCCCGGGCCAAGGTCGCCGCCTGGATCGAGGAGGTGGATCGCGTTCTGCCGGCCGTGGCGTTTACCGGCATCGGGGGGTCCACTGGGCGGGGACGCCGGCCAGGTCGTTGCAGGGCACCGCCCGCAGCGGGCGGTCTAGTATCGGTCACCACGACGCGGCGTGACGACGGGAGGCAGGGCCGGATGAAGGCTATCGTCCAGGACAGGTTCGGGTCGCCGGAGGTCCTGCGGCTGGCGGATACCGGCGTGCCCGAGGTAGGGGCCGGCGACGTGCTGGTCCGGGTGCACGCCGCCGCGCTCAATCCGGCCGACTGGCACATCCTGCGAGGGGACCCGCTGGTCGCGCGGCTCATGGGCGTGGGCCTGACCAGGCCGAAGGCCCGGGTGGCCGGGATCGACGCGGCGGGCGTGGTGGAGGCGGCCGGCGCGAACGTGCGCGGGCTGCGCAACGGCGACCAGGTGCTGGGCTTTTTCCGGGGCGCGTTCGCGGAGTACGCGTGCGCCGCAGCGGACCTGCTGGTGCCCAAGCCGGCGGGCCTTACCTTCGAGCAGGCGGCCGCGGTCCCCATCGCGGCGACGACGGCCCTGCGCGGGATCCGCGACGTGGGCGAGGTGACGGCCGGTCAGCGGGTGCTCGTCAACGGGGCCGGCGGCGGGGTGGGAACGTACGCCATCCAGATCGCGGCGGCGCTGGGCGCCGAGGTCACCGGGGTGTGCAGCACGCGCAACATCGAACTGGTGCGCTCGATCGGCGCCGCGCACGTCATCGACTACACCACGGAGGACTTCACCGGCGGGGGACCCGGTACGAGGTGATCCTGGACAATGTCAGCAGCCTCCCGCTGGCCCGGCTGCGCGGGGCGCTCACCCCGAAGGGGATCCTCGTGCTCAACGGCGGCGGTTCGCCCGGCCACGTGTTCGGGCCCGTCGCTGGCATCGTGCGGGCGGTGGCGGCCAACGCATTCGTCTCGCAGCGGCTGCGTCCGCTCCCGTCCCGGCAGAACCGGGCGGAGTTGCTCGCCGTGACCGGGCTCATCCAGGACGGGAAGCTCATGCCGGTCGTCGACCGGACCTACCCCCTGGCCGAGACGGCCGAGGGCCTGCGCACCGTGGAGCAGGGCCACACGCGCGGCAAGATCGTCGTCACCGTGGCCTGAGGCCGGCAGGCTGCATCACCGCGACCCGGCCGCTGTCAAGCCGAACGTCCCCACCCGGAAGATCTACCGCGCGGGGAACAGCTGCAAAAAACCGCCGGCGGCCCGGCGGCGGACCGCAGGATGTGGGCTGGCCCGTTGTGGCTGGTACTGGCCGCCACCCGGCGCGCGTGGGGAGGGCGGATCGCCTCAGGCGAAGGGGATCGGCATGACCGGCAGTGGCAGTGCGGGTCTCGCCCGTCAGAGGCGGAGGATCTGCTTGGGTGCAGCGGTACTGGATCGGAGTCGTCGCAGCACCTTCAGAACGAGCGCGAGCGCGTGGTACCCGACCACGACGGCGATGACGAGGGCAACGGCGGGATCGAGCCAGTACCAGCCTCCGATCACAAGGATGATGCCGCCCATGGCGGCAACGCCGGCGGCCGCCGCCGCATCGGCGGCCGTGTCCAGCAGCACAGCCTTGATGCTGAGGTCACCTTCGGCGTCGTCGTCGGGGGTGTCACCCTGGAGGATGAGGGCCCCGGCGGTCATTGTGACCGCGGCGATACCGCTGACCACGAGCACGGGGAGCCCGTGGACTTCCGGCGCACCCGTGGCGAGGCGCACCAGTGCGGCCGCCGCGACGGCCACCTCTAGCAGGAGCAACCACCCGGCATTGACGAGCGCGGCGACGTTGGTCGCGTTCGGGTATCCGGACGGCCGCCGTGCGGTCGGCGGACGGCGCGACAGCACCAGTGCGAGAAGGGCGACAGCGACCCCGCCGGCGTCGAGGAGGTAGTCGCCGCCTTCGGCGAGCACGCCGAGGGAGTGTGCGGCGATGCCGACGATGACTAGCGCAGCGAACAGGGCCAGGTTGAGGGCCAGGACGACGACCAGGCGCTGGGCGCGGGACACAGGCGCATCCTAGGCAGCCGGCCGGGGGAAGGCGAACGTGATGGCGTCGCCGCAGCCCATGGTGATCACAGCATCGGCACCGCAGACGACGTTGTCAATGCAACCTGGTACTGAACCGGGGCTATCGGGGGTCGAAGTCACGGTCCGGCCCGCGCTGACGGGCGGGCTGCTAGACCGGAGGTCGACGCTGATCATGACATTGCCGATCTTCTGGCCCGTCTCGACGTACCGGTACGCCTCGACGATCTGGTCCAGCGGATACCGCCGGTCGATGACCGGCGTGAACTTCCCGGACTCGATCAGGTCCCTGAAATGCCTTACCCCCTCCTGGTCATGCTTCGGCGGGATCGGGAACATGACCTTCTTGCCGCCGAGCAGCGGCGTGAGGAGCGCCAGGAGCGGGTTCTGGGGCAGCGGGCCCAGGTCCGACGAGAGATAGATTCCGCGCGGTTTCAGCAGCCGCTTGCACCGGCCGAACGAGCTCTTGCCCACCGCGTCAAAGACCACGTCGTAGGTCTGCTCGTCCTTGGTGAAGTCCTCGGCTGTGTTCTCGATGATCCGGTCTGCGCCCAGGCCCCTGACCAGCTCCACGTGCGGTGCGCCGCAGACCGCGGTCACGTTGGCACCCAGGCTCTTCACGAGCTGGACCGCCGCCGAGCCGATGGCTCCGGTGGCGCCATTGACCAGCACGTGCTGCCCGCTGCGGATCTTTGCCGCGCGGATGTACGAGAGCGCGTAGTGCGAACCCTCGGTACTCGGAGCGGCCTGCTCGAAGGTTGTGTTCGCCGGCATGGCGGCGAGCGCACCGTCGTGGGGAATCAGCAGGTACTCAGCGTGAGCACCGAAGCGGCCCTCGCTGAACCCGAACCCCCGGTCCCCGGCCGTGAAAGCCGTGACGCCCCCGCCGACCGCCTCGACGACGCCCGCAAACTCGCTGCCGAGGACGGTCACCCTCGACCTGATCAGGCCGCTGAAGAATCTCACGATGAAGGGCTTGGCCGCCCGGAAGCCGCAGTCCGTCCGCTTCACCGTCGTCGCGTGCACCTTGACGAGGACCTCATGGTCCGTGACCGCTGGCTTGTCCACGTCTGCGATCCGAACCACGTCCGGCGGGCAGTACCGGGTGTGAACGGCGGCTTTCATCGGTGACCCGTAGCGACAGCACCACGCTCAACCTGAACGCTGCTCCCCGCCACACGATCAGCGCCGCACGTGCCACCCCCAGCGGGCCCGCTGGTGTTTCGGTTGACAGCCCGGCCGGGCGGCGGGCAGCATCAGACCGTGCCCGGATGCGCTCGGTGGCCGCCGCGATGACTGTTGAGGTCATCCGCACTCCGCACGGGGAGATGCCGACGTATGTGGCCGCTCCCGCGGCTGCGGGCCTATGGCCCGGTGTGGTGGTCGTGCACGACTTCGCCGGGATGAGTCACGATCTGCGCAACCAGGCGGACTGGCTGGCCGGCGAGGGGTATCTGGCCGCGGCGCCCGACCTGTATTACCGGGGAAGCCGGCTGCGCTGCCTGTGGACGATCATGCGCGAGATCGCGGCCGGCCAAGGGCACACGTTCGACGACATCGACGGTGTGCGGGGCTGGCTGGCGCGCCATGACCTGTGCACCGGCAAGATCGGCGTGATCGGCTTTTGCATGGGCGGGGCCTACGCGGTGGCGCTGGCCCCCGGCCACGGCTATGCGGCCGCCAGCGTCAACTACGGCGGCTGCCCGAAGGACGCCGAGCAGGCCCTGGCCGGCGCTTGCCCGATCGTGGGCAGCTACGGCGGCAAGGACCGCTCGCCGATGGGCCGCAGCGCCGCGCCCCGGCTGGAGAAAGCGCTCACCGCGCTCGGGGTCGACCATGATGTCAAGGTGTATCCCGGCGCGGGCCACGGATTCCTCAACGACCCTGACCCGGCGGATGCGACGCCGCTGCTGGTCTTCCTGGCGAAGATCTCTGGGACCCGCTATCACGAGCCGTCAGCCCGGGACGCGCGCCGCCGCATCGCCGCCTTTTTCGGCAAGCACCTGAAGGACTGACGTCAGGGTCTTCGTCAGCCGGTCACCGGCCGCGGCGCAGGCCCGCACGGCTACCTCGCCGAGCCGCTGATCGGCTACAAGGCCATGTACAAGCGCCGTGCCATCAAGGCATTGCTCTGGCGGTAGATAAGCCAATCCCGCGCGGTGACGGCGTGGCACAGCGCTAGATTTGCCTCCTTGGCCTGGCCAGGCGAATATCAAAGTTGGGGACACCCAGGATCAGCGAGGCACTGCGCCTCGACGCCGAGGCTGGAAGGCATCCCTGTGGAGTTCCGCTTCAACGTGTGAGGGTCAGCGCTGCCTGACGATGGAGGGATCGCAGGCGCGCCGAGCGGCCGGAACGGGCTTACTGCTGCCTGCGCCTGTGCTCGGCCATTCCTGCGAGGCGTGCCGCTCATCCCCGGGCGACCCGTGCCCATCTGATATCTCCGCGACCTGCTGATCCAGGGATTCCCGGATCCGGGAGGAGCGCCTGAGAACCGGACCGATGCACAGTCCTGTCACGACTGAAGCCAGGAACCAGAGGGCCAGGCCGATCGGCACCCACCACCACATGTCCACATTCCCCCCGCGATTACTTCCCCTCGTAACCAGGTCTAATGCCATACAGTAATGTAAATATGTCAAATTGTAGGCATCGGGCTCGAGCTCCTGGGTGCACTGTGGCATCGGCGGCTGGAACGGGACTGAAGCGGCTCTGGAACGGCGGGTGACCCCCGCTTCAGGCAGGGAAGGCCAGGCGGAAGCCCAAGGCATGGGCTGAACCGCCAGCCCGCCGCCAAGGCGATGTCCTCGCCGGACGGGCAGGTCTCCGAGATGGTGGGGTTGAGGGACCGGCCCGGTTCGAGTGAGGGAGCGGTGGACGCGCCATCTCCTGGCTACCGCTCACGCATCTCTGCACCGGCACGCTAGCTCGTCACGAAGCTCAGGTGCGGATTGCGACCGAGGCGACCAGGAAGCGGTGATCGCTGCCGAACCCCGGCTTGGCGGCGATCTCGGTGACGGCCAGGTGCGCTCCTGTCAGTATGTGGTCGATGCGTGCGAAGGGTGGTACAACCGCACCGTTCGGCCACGTCATGTCGGTCGCCTTACCCCGCGCCGCGGCCCCATCGGTCAGCCCGTCGTGCAGCAGTGCAACGAACCCTTTGTTGCCCCATGTGGCATTGAAGTCTCCGACCATCAGCGTGTTGCTAGCACCGTCGGCGCGTACGGACTGGTCGACGGCGGCCAGCGCCGACGACCACTCTCGCCAGTACGCGGGAAATGGCGCCAGGGTATGCACGACGCGCAGCGCTACCGGCCGACCTGCCGACCACAGAGTCGCTTTGACCATGTACTGCATCCGGAAACCGTTCCAGAGCACGGTCCTTACCTGGCAATTGGTCAGCCGTAGCCTGGAGGCAATCAGGAAGCCGGTTGCGCCGGGGGTCGGCGCCTCGCAGCGGTAGGGAAACCTCGCCAGCACGCCCGAGGCGATCATGCTCTGCAGCGCCGGTGGCGTGAATTCTTCGAGGGTCACGACGTCGGGGTGGTCCTGCTCGATGGCTCGTACGTATCCAGTCTGGAAATGAAGGCTCGCGTCGATGTTAGCGTCGAATACCCGCACCACCGGGGCATGCCGGGCCCATGAAGGCACGGGGGTCGCAGCGGATAGCTCCGGCAGGACGAATGCCAGCTGTGCTGCGACGATGACGACAGCTGCCGCGGCGAGCCACCAGCGCCGCGCGACGAGCGCCCCCACGATCACGCCCCAGGCCGGCAGGTAGATTATCGGAGTAAGAGCGTTGAGCACGATCAGTGGCTCGAGCGAGTCCCAGGCCACGAGTCGCAGCAGGGTGACGAGCCCGAGCACCGCGACGATCAGCCAGCCGGCCACAAGAAGGCCCATCCCCACGACGGGCGGTCCGAGGTGGCGACGGCGTGGCGTGCGGGATTCTCCCGCCTCGATGGCGCCAGACCCTTCCCGCATAATCGTGAACGTATCGCACGCCAGGCGTGATCTCCCACACGGATGCGCGAGCGCCAAGCGGCGACGGGGCCGGTCCGCCTCACCATCGCCGGTGACTCCGTGCCGCTGGGACGGCTCCCTCATCGCGTTCGAGGCGGGCGTCGCGACGTTCGCCCTCTGGATAGCAGGATCGGAGGCGGTACTGCGGGTGAACACCCCGGGCCGTGCCTCCGGTGATGGGTAACCGGTCGCGTTCAGGCCTGGCCGGGGGCCGCCCGGCGGCGCGCCGGTCAAGCCGTGAGTGCAGGAGCAGGAGGCCGGCCAGCGCCAGCATCCACACCGGGCTGAGCAGCAACACGGTAGCCAGCACTTGCAGCGGGTTCGCGCTGCCGCCGCCCACGGCGGCGACCACCACCATGCCTGCCACCAGGGCCGCGAACGCGCCCGCCTTGGCGGCGTTGCTCTCCCGCAGCCGGGCCATGCCCTGGCCTGTCCCGCGCGGCCGGGCCCGCGCCGGCCCGGCCGGGATGTCGTCGGTGAGCGCGGCCAGTTCCGCGTAGGTCAGCGGGACGAGGGCGCGGCCCACGCGCTCGTCGAACTCGTCTTTAGTCAGCCGACCGTGCACGAAAGCGGCCTTGAGCGTGTCGATCGCCTGCTTACGGTCGGCGCGTGACACGCGCAGGCGGCCGTCGCCATCGAGGGCTGCCGCTGCCTGGTCTCTCGGTTGTGTGGTCACGGGCGCCTCCCCGGCAGAGGAATCCCGGGAAAAGCCTAACCCGGCCGCTCGCCAGGTGGTGCGTCCCGGCCCTCCGGAGGACGTCATGCCGGCTTCTCTCCCAGTCAGAGGGTGCTGCCCATTGACAGTAATCGTACATGTATTTGATACTGAGTGAAATTAGATGCTAGTATCTGAGCAAGTGTGCGAGTGTCAGCTTGCTGCGGCCGTCGATCGCGGCCGTAAGCAACCGTTAATCTTCAGAGGGCGACCGGCGACCGCCGATGGTAGGTTTTCCCAGGTCAAAAGCTAGAAATGACACCTCCGCGCGGCGGACGGCCGGGCGATCCGGCGTCGCGTGCGTTCCGTTCACTCAGCGAGCCGGCCAGGTCCAGCCCGGCCGGCGGTCGTCCGTTGGATACGCGATGACCTGCGGTGATGGTGCCACTCGATCCGGTTTGCCCGCTCGCGCCCCGTTGCCGGCGGACGAGGACGCGTCGGCCGGATGTATAAACACGTTCCGAACTCAGTTGAACCCACTACGTGGTCGCCACGTTTCACGGGTGCTGGTCGTTTTGTCCTGGCGGATGTTCCGGTGATCGCCTGTATCCGGTTCCGCACCGAGACTTCTTGGCGCACAATGGACCGCGAGGCCAGCACGAAAGGGACGGCCGCTCCCGGCTTTGCCGGGGCGGGAACGTGCGGAGGTGTGATGGTTCGTGGGCCGAAGTCCGGTAACGGAACGCGGTCGCCTGGGTACTATCTCGATTCTGCGGGGCTGGTCTCGCAGCACCCGCGTCCGCGGGCTCAGCGACTGACACTGGACAGCGAGCTGGATCCGCTGGCCGCGGGCATACAGGCCGGCGGGTCGCTCGCGGCTCCTCCCGGAATCGGCGCGAGCTGGCGTGGCGCGGGCGGCAGGTGGCTGATATGGCCGCTGCGGGTCGTGCTCTGGACGGCCCTGCTGGTCGTCGCGTTCCGCGGTATCACCGCGATCATCTCCAATCCGTCGCCGGCCCCGGCGGGCACAACCGGGATGGGTACCGCCACCGGGGAGTTCCCTGTTTCACTGGCTGAGGCCTACGCCAGCGAGTTCGGCCGCGTCTACCTCGGGTTCAGCCCGCAGAGCCTGGGCCAGCGGGAGCAGGCTCTGGCGGCCTTCGTGCCGCCCGCCGTATCGGCCGCCAACCCCAGCCTGGGCTGGAACGGCGTCGGCCAGCTCAACCTGCAGTCTTTGCAGGTCGCGGGCATTAAGGTGCAGGATCCGCAGCACGCCGTGGTGACGCTGCTCGCCCTGCTCAACGGCCAGCTCATGGACCTGGGCGTGCCGGTCGCCGCTGCTGGCAGCGGGCTGGCGGTCACCGGTGAGCCTGCCTGGCTGCCCGCACCGCAGCGGATATCGCCGCCGTCCGCCCCGCGCGGCTCGGACCGGGTGGCCCAAAGCCAGCTCATGAATGAGCTGCCAGCCTTTTTCCAGGCCTACGCTGCGAGTGATAGCGGCGCGCTGAACAGGTTCGGAGTCCATGGCACATCGGTGGCCGGGCTTGGCGGCGCGGTGACCTTTGACTCGATCAGCGCGCTACACGTCCCGCCGGGCGGCGCCAGCCGGCAGATAACGGCGACCGTGATTTGGCAGGTCCCTCAACAGCCAGGATCGACCACGGGAAATCTAGGGATGGCATCGAAACTCGAGATGTCATATGGTATGTCGGTTGTCGACCTTCAAAGCGGCAAATGGTATGTAAAAGAGATTGGAGCGTCGCCCGAGGCGGTGGGAGCCCCATGACCAGGACAGGGCCAGCTGACGTCGCCATGTCCGCATGCGCTCACGCTGCAGCGGGCCGACCGGTCCTGGCCCGGCCTGGCTTCGGTGAACTGGTCTCCGTCTGGCCCGCCTCCGGCGAACCGACCCTCGTCCGGGCTCTCTTTCCCAGGTCGGCTTCCTTCAAACCTGCCTCCTGCCCGTCGCGCCGATCCCAGGAGGACTGCCCGGCGCCGTCCCGCCGGCCCGTCAGGGCGCCCGGTCCGCCGTGTCCCCGATGGTCCGCCCTCGCGTATCCGCTTTACTTGTACCTGCTCGAGTGGCCTGCCGCAGCACAACCTGGATGTTCGATTGATCCCGGAAGGGACATGTTATGCATACTGACCTCACCGCCGCGATCGCTCCAGTGGCCTTGAGTACGCAGGGGCTCGTCACCTACCTGCAGGGTCTGTTCGGGCCATTGTTCCTCGGTATCGTCGGGATCGTAGCGATCTTCTTCCTCTTCACCCGCGAGATCACCCGATTCGTGCAGTTCATCGTGCTTGCCGTCGCCATTGCGGTCATCTTCTATACGCCAGGCATCGTACATGCGCTCGCCACCGGTATAGCGAACGCGCTCGGAGTCCACTGATCCCGAATCAGGAAGAAGGGGCGCGCTACTAGTGGATCTCCCCACTTATACAAATATCTGGCGGATCGAAAAACGGCTTTACAAGCTTTACGACTTTCGGCTGCCAGCACCGTTGCCGATCACCTGGATCGGAGTCTTCGTCGGGATCACGGTCCCATACGTGATATTCCTTATTGCTGTCGGTTTGCCGTTCAACCACAACTTGGTATGGCTTTACGTACTTCCTCCCGGTGTGCTCACCTGGCTGACGACGAGGCCGGTCATTGAAAGCAAGCGGCTGCCCGAGTTGGTGAGCTCGCAACTCCGGTACGTCGCTGAGCCCCGGACCTGGTGCCGGATGGCACCATTCGCGGAGAAGGACGAGATCCTGGTGACCGCGCGGGTGTGGCATTCCCATCCGCCCAAGGCCCGGCCGAAGCGGGCGAAGAAGGCACCGGCCAAGGTCCGGTCGACCACGCCCGAGCCGCAGCTCGCCGGGACGGAGGCGGAGGAACTGGGGCAGGCCGACGTGCGTCAGGTCAAGGCTAGGCGGCCGGTCGCGAGGCCGCTGGCCTCGCGGCGGACGGCCCCGCCGCCGGTCGTGTCGCCGGCCCCCGGGCTTGGTGTTCCGCGGACCGAGCAGGAGCAGATGCCGCTGCAGGAACGCGCGCCGGCCCGCCGGGTTCCCAAGCGAGCCAAGGCGCCGGAGCCGCAGGCGCAGCCGTCGCAGCCGTCGTGGTCGCCGTGGCCGTACGGACCCGAACCCGACGTCACCCGCGGCCCGGCCATCGCCCAGGTACCCGATACGGCGGACCTGGCCTCTGCGTGGACCACTCCGCTGCCTCCGGCCGAGGCGCCGGAGGCCAGGACGCTTGAGGTCGCGCACGATTCCGATCCCGGTTTCCGCGGCCAGGGCGAGACGCCGGCCGCCTTCGGCCCGGCGTCCTGGCCATCACCCGAGGCCAACCTGCTCCCGCTGATCCGCCTGCGCCCCGAGCCGGCCCCGTTCCCCGAGGCCGGCCCGTTCCCTGAGGCCGGCCCGTTCCCTGAGGCCGGCCCGTTCCCCGAGGCCGGCCCGTTCCCCGAGGCCGGTCCCGAAGTCGGCCCCGAGCCCGATGCCGCCCCCGGGCCGAAGCCCGAGACCAGCACGGATCCCACCGCGAGCTCCGATCCCGTCGCCCCGTCGCGCCCGGGCTCCTGGACCGGTCCGGCGCGCAGGCACCTGTCCGGCCTGATGCCGAGCCTGGGCCGCAAGCCGGAACGTTCCTCAGGCTCCCCGCAGCCAGCAGCGGAGGATTCCGCCCAGGCCACCGGGCCTGCCTTGCCTCAGCCGCCGGTGGTGCTGGCCAAGGCCAGGGAGCGCTGGATGCTGCGCGCCCAGGCGCGTCCGGCATCCGCCCCGGCCGATGACCGGCCCGCCCCCGCCGAACCGTCGCCCGCGCCCTTCGCCACCATGACGCCCGCTTCCGACGCGCCCTCCCGCGAAGCTCAGGCATCCCAGGCCGAGGCTCCCATGCCCGAGCCGCAAGCGCCCGAGGACCAGGCGCCCGAGCCGCAGGCGCCCGAGGCCCAGACTCCCGAGGCCCAGACGCCCGAGCCGCAGGCGCCCGAGCCGCACGCGCCGCCGATCCCCCCGCGGGTCGTCGGCGTGGAGCGGGAGCGGGAGCGGCCGCTGCCGTCCATCGAGCGGGCGCTCAGCGGCCCGGGCAGCCACGACGAGGTCAGCTGGCGACGCCAGGTCAAGGTGGTCGCCGGCGGCCAGGGGCCGGGCAAGCGGGACCAGGAGGCGCTGGATCGCGACCGGGCCAGGCTGCCGCTGGCGGGCCCGCGCCGCATCGTCGTGCTCGGCTGCACCAGGGGCGCCGGGCAGACCGTGACCGCCTTGATGACCGGCCACATCCTGGCCGCGGTGCGCGGGGTACCGGTCGCGGTGCTCGACCTGAACCCCGGTCCCACCTCGCTGGCCGCCCGCCGCGCGCCGGCCGTCTCGGTGCAGGCCTTGCTGGCGGACCAGGCCGCGGGACAGTCGCCGAGCCAGGGCACCCGGCTCGACGTGATCGCCGACCTGCCAGGCAACGACCTGCCCGGCAACGGTAACGGCAACGGCAGCAGCAACGGCGGTAACGGCGCCGCCCACCCCCCGGACGGCGTTGACTTCCGGCGGCTCGCCGCCGTGCTGGCCGAACGGTACCCGCTGACAATGATCGACCCGTCGCCGTCCGGCCTGCTCCGGGTGCTCGCCAGCGCGGACCAGCTCGTGCTGGTCGCCCCGGCCAGCCCGGACGCGGCCACCTCGCTGGCCAACACCCAGCAGTGGCTCGGCGCCCACGGCTACGGGGAGCTGACCGCCCGCGCCATCACGGTCGTCAACGGGGTGAGCAGGCGTACCAGTGACGACGTGCTCCGGGCCGAATCCGTCGCCAGGGGACGCTGCCGCGCCATCGTCCGGGTGCCGTGGGATGATCTCTTGTCATCGCGCCAGGCGAGCCCGCACCAGCAGACGACCCAGCAGACGACGCAGCAGACGACGCTGCAGCCGCAGACCAGGCTCGCCTACACGGCCTTGGCCGGCGTGCTGATCTCGGGCCTGGCCGCCGCGGCGACGAAGACGAGCACGCCGAGCCCCGTCCCCGGAAGGAACCCTGGTGAGCACGCGGACTAAGGGGTCTCGGGGCTCCCGGGGGCGTACCCGGCTGGCCATCCGCTACTTCGACGACCGGGTCCTGCTCACCGACACCCACGCGTGGGCGTACTACCGGATCCCCTCGGTGTCATATGAGTTCACCACGCCCGAGGAGCGGGAGGCGCTGGCCACCAACATCACGGTCGCGCTGGCCGCGATCCGGATGCAGGACGCCGAGGTGCACCTGCGCATCGCGCACCGGGCCTACCCGGCGCACGCGTGGGCGACCGGCCTGGACGCGACCTCCGACGGCGGCCCCGGCTGGCGGGAGTACCTGGAGCAGACCTACCAGCACGTCTGGTCCAAGGACTTCTGGGCCAAGGAGATCTACCTCGGGGTCCGGCTGGGCCAGCGCGGCGTGCGCGCCCAGCTTTCCGGCGGCGTGCTCTCCCAGTTCCGCGGCGTCTACGCCCGCGGCGAGAAAGAGCTCGGGCTGGGCGACGAGGCGGTCGGCTCGGCTGAGGTCGCCAAGTGGACCGATAACGCCGAACGGCTCGGCCGGTCGCTGAACGCGAGCGCGCTGGCCGCCAGGCACGCCTCGGCCGGCGAGATCGCCTGGCTGATCCAGCACACGCTCATGCAGACGGTGGGGGAGCCGTTGCCGTCCGCGACCAAGCGCAGAAGATGGGGCTCGGGGGAGATCGACACCCTCTTCGAGGGCCAGATCCACAACGGCCGGACCCTGCTGTGCATGGAGCATATGTCCGGAGAAAGTTACGCCGCTTTCCTGTCGTTTGCCCGTTTTCCAGATGTGATGTCTTTCCCTGACGGGGAGCCGTGGCTGCATTTCGCCGATTCGCTCCCGTTCCCGGTGGAGATCAGCGCCCGGATGAAGCTCATCCCGCCGGCCAAGGCGAGCAAAGACGTCAGCCGGCGGCTCGCGCACGCACGCGACATGGACGCGCATATCCGCGAGGCAGGCGCGGAGGCGCCCATCGCCCTGGCGGAGCAGATCGCCGCGGCCAGAATGCTCGAGCACGGCATCACCAAGGAACGGCTGCCTTTTGTCTACGGCTGGCACCGGCTGATCGTCGCGGCGCCGACAAAGGACCTGTGCGTGCGGCGCGTCGAAGCCGTCGTCGAGCATTACCGCGATATCGGAATCGACGTGGTCAACTCCACCGGTGATCAGTTCTCGCTGCTGTGCGAGGCGCTGCCCGGCGAGCGGATCCGGCTGAATTCTTATGTGCAGCGGCAGCCGCTTTACACGATCGCGGGCGGAATGCCGACCGCGACGGTGGATATCGGCGACCGGGTGGGCGAGAGCGCCGGCTGGGTCGGCCCGTACATCGGCGAGACCCTGGGCCGGGCCCGTTCCATCGTGCACTTCGACCCGCTGCTGGCGGCGGCGCGCAACCGCCCGACCGCGGTGGCCATCACCGGCGAGCCTGGCGGCGGGAAGACGACGCTGGCCATGCTGCTGATCTATCAGCTGGCGATGCGCGGCGCGACGGTGGCGGTGATCGACCCGAAGGGCGACGCGGAGTCGCTGGTGGAGTACCTGTCCGGGCAGGGCCGCAAGGCCCGGGTGCTGCCGCTGAACTCGGCCGCGCCGGGGCTGCTCGACCCGTTCTCGTTCGGCCTGGACCTGTCCGAGAAGCGGACCATGGCCACCGAGACGCTGCGGCTGCTCCTGCCGCGGATGAGCGAGGAACGCGAAAGCGCCATGATCCAGGCGGTCGGCGCGGTAGCCGGGACGGACCGGCCCAGCCTGGGCAAGGTCATCGAGCACCTGGAGCAGTCCGACGACGCGGCCTGGAAGAACACCGGCGCGGTGATGCGGGCCGTCTCGGAGATGCGGCTGGCCCGGCTGTGCTTCGCCCCGTCGGTGGACGAGCAGATCGACGCGGAGGGCTGGACCACGGTCTTTACCCTGGCCGGGCTGACGCTGCCGGACACCACCACCAGCCGGGACGACTACTCCTACGAGCAGCGGCTATCGGTGGCGCTGCTCTACCTGGTCTCCCAGTTCGCCCGCAAGCTGCTCAACGGCATCGACCGGAAGCTGCCCAAGGCGATCTTCCTGGACGAGGCCTGGGCGATCACGTCTACTCCCGAGGGTGCCAAGCTGGTGCCCGAGGTGTCACGGATGGGCCGGTCGCGGAACACCGCGCTGATCCTGGTCTCGCAGAACGCCGGCGACCTGCTGAACGAGCAGGTGACCAACTGCCTGTCCGGGGTGTTCGCGTTCCGTTCGACCGAACGCGGCGAGGTGGCCAACGTCATGTCGCTGCTCGGGGTCGCGCCTTCGGACGAGCACAAGGCCGTGCTCCGCTCGCTCGGCAACGGCGAGTGCATTTTCAGGGATTTGGACGACAGGGCCGGCCGGATCGGGGTCGATCTGGTCTCCTCCGAACTCAGGGACTGGATCGATACCAATCCCACCCGGGTCAGGCATGCCGACCCTTCTGCACGCAGGGAACCCAGCGCGGACGAGCCGTCCGCGGCCAGCACGCGAGCGGCGGAAGCGTCCTCGTGAACGCAGAACCAGGAGCTCCCTAACGATGGCTGTCCCGCCAGACCGCCCTGACACCCCGCCATCCGGCCGCCGCATCTCCCGCTGGGTTCTCCGGGTGCTGCTGCTCACGGCGGCGATGCTCGCCGTAGCCACTCCCGCGTTCGCCGCCGGTCACGCGGCTCACGACACCCGTTCGGCCCTTAACTACCGAACGGACCGGGTGGCCGCCACTCCCGCCACCCTGACCGCCAACCTCACCCCGGCCGCTCCCGGCGGGGTCTGCCAGGTGCCTGGCATCGGCGATATCGGCGGCCTGGTCGGGCTGTGCAACTCGGGCACCAGCGGGCTGCTCGGCGCGGCCAACAACATCTGCCAGCCGTCGGTGCCGCAGCCCGAGCAGGCCACCGGCGGCCTCGACGCGATGGTCCAGCCGCCGGGCGCGGCGGCCGGCGGGAAGACGCTGTACGACAACTACGGGGTGGCCGGGCAGTTCTGGGCCGCGCACGGCCTGCAGTGCTCCGACATGACGTCGCTGATCGGCAACAACGTCGCCGGGATGGTCTTCGACGCGGCGAAATCCATCGACCGGGTGACGATCACCGTCTACCAGTCGGCGGCGGGCAACAACATTCTCACGTGGCTGCAGGACGCCGTGGACCGGCTGATCACCGCGCTGGGCAACGCGATCTACTTCCCCTACCTGGCGCCTGTGGTCATCCTCGGCGCGATCTGGCTGGCCTGGCAGGGCCTGATCCGCAAGCGCGCCACCCGGACCATCGAGGGCACGCTGTGGATGGTGGTGGCCTGCGTGGCCGCGATCGCGCTGATCGGCCGGCCCGCCGCGTTCACCGGGGTCGGGACCACGGTCTCCAACGGCGTCACCGGCGTGCTGAACACCGCCTTCTCCAAGCTGCCCGTCCCGGCCAGCAGCAACTGCCTGCCGGTGCAGACCGGTGACCCGCAGAGCGTGACCGGCGACTTCGCCTTCACCTCGGGCAGCGCCCTGGTGGACGAGAACGCCAACGAGCTGTGGTCGGTCCTGGTGTGCAAGCCCTGGCTGTACGGGGAGCTCGGCAGCACCGCGTACGCGACCGGCGCCGGCGGCCAGCAGACCGTGGTCAACAAGTACGGCAGGCAGCTGCTGTGGTCGCAGGCGATCGCGGCCAACGAGACGCCGAGCACCGCGCTGGTCCAGGCCAAGCAGGCCACCTACAGCGGCATCGCCAGCGCCATGCAGCAGCAGGATCCGGCCGTCTACCCGCTGTTCCAGGGGAACCAGTGGACCACCCGGCTGGAGATCGCGTTCGCCGCGATGTTCGCCGCGCTGGTGGCGGGCCTGCTCATCTTGCTGATCGCGCTGACCCTGATCGTGCTCAAGCTCGGCTTCCTGCTGCTGCTGGTGGCCGGGCCGTTCTTCCTGATCGTGGGCACGCATCCCGGATTCGGCCGGGTCATCGCGATCCGCTGGTTCGAGATGCTCGTCGGCGTGCTGATGAAAGGAGCGGCGATCGCGATCGTGCTGTCGGTGCTGCTCTACTGTTATTCGCTGATCATGGGCACGGCGGATACCGTGCTGCCCTGGGCACTGAAGATCTTGATGATCGCGCTGGTCACGGTGGCGGTATTCATCTACCGTAAGCCGTTCTCGCACCTGTTCTCCGCGGTCGGCTACGGCACCCTCGGCTCGACCGAGCGGGCCGAGTACAGCCTGCGCGAGGCCAGCCACACCTTCCGCCGGTCCACCCTGGACGCCGCGACCGCGGCCGTCCCCGGGATGTCGAGCTACCGGGCCGCCCGGTGGGCGCGCCGGAACCCGGGACAGGCGGCCGGCGTGGCCGCCGGGGCGGCGGCCGGCGCGGCGGCGGGCACTGCCGTCGCGGGCAGGGCCGCGGCCGCCGAGGCGGCGGGAACCGCGGCCGGCGCGACGAGCGCCGGGACCGGCGACTCCTACACGTCGCGGCTGCGCCCGGAAGCCCCGCCCCCGGCCGATGGGGACGGGGATGGCGAGGCGAGCGGAGGCTCGCGCCGGGTGGTCAGCGGGGTCTCCGGGTCAGGTTCGGCCCGGGCCAGGAACGTGACCGAGGCGGACGGCGCCAGCGGGCGGGTCGCCCCGCCGCTCGACCTGCCGCCGCGGCGCGACGGCCCTTCAGCCGCGCCGGCATCGGGCTGGTCACGCGGCGCCGGGCGTTCGGCGGGCACTGTGTCGGCGGGCACTGTGTCGGCGGGCACTGTGTCGGCAGGTACCGCGCCGCGGTCGGCGTCGGCTCCGTCGTCATCGTCCCCGCCGCCATCGGCTCCGCCGGTCAGGAGCCAGGGCCGGAGCGGCGGATCCGCGCCGCCCATCAGCCGTCCCGCCCCCCGTCCGTCCAGTTCCGGCGGATCCGGCGGGTCCGGCCGTTCCGGCGGGTCCGGCCGTTCCGGCGGGTCCGGCGGGTCCAGCGGGTCCGGCCGTTCCGGCGGGTCTGCGGGCGGTGGCCCGGCCTGGCCGGCCAGCGGCTGGCCGGGCGCGGGCCCCCGCCAGCGGTCCGGCGGCCGGGCGAGGCCGAACCCGGCCCCGTCTGCGGAGCCCGCGGACCATGGCGGCGGCAAGCGGTCCAACGGTCAGGACGAACCGCCGGCCACGCCGTTCTGGCTGCGCCCGATCCGCCGGGACAAGTAGCGGGCGGCCCCCGTGGACCTCAGTCCTGGCCAGCAGAAGGCCGTGTTCGCCCTGGTCGTCGTGGTTCTGGCCGCGCTCGGCTACTGGCTCATCCTGCCCAAGGTGAGCCACTCCCACGGGCAGGCTCAGCCGTCTCCCACCCCGTCCGTCACCGAGCCGGTCCCGTCGCCGCCCGGGTCCACGCCGCCCACCGTGACGACGTCCCCCGCCTCGACCGGCGGCGTCGACATCTACTCCTGGCTGCCGTTCACTCAGCAGGACCTGGCCGCCGCGGCCGCGGTGACGGAGAAGTTCCTGATCGACTACAACACCTACTCCTACACCGAGACCGCCGCCGGCTACATGGCCAGGATGAACGGGCTGATCACCACGCAGCTGGCCAGCACCCTGCGGGGCCTGTACTCGCAGCCGGGGGTGGCCAAGGTCAGGATCGATCAGAGACAGGTCTCCACCGGGACCGCGGTGATCAACTCGATACGGGCCTTCGGCTCGTCCAGCCTGACCTTCGTCGTCACCGGCACGCAGCACCTGACCACCTCGAAGGGCACCAGCAGCGGCAGTACCCAGTACGCGATCACGGTTACCGGGTCGGGCACCAGCTGGCAGGTCAGTGACATCGAGTTGTCCAGCGTGGGCCAGTCATGACGAACCGGCTCCTGATCCGCACCGAAACCCAGCAGACCTCGACCAGGGAGCAGCGCGCGCCGCGGATCCTGGTGGTCGGCATCATCGGGCTCCTCGCCGTCGTGGGCCTCGGCCTGCTGGCCGTGCCCATCCTGGTCGGCACCAACGCGTTCTTCGCGGCGACCGCCGGCTGCTCCGGACAGCAGACCGGAACCGCCGGGCAGCCGCCGGCCGGCGCCAAGGCCAAGTCGATCCCGTCGAACTTCATGTTCTGGTACAAGAAGGTCGGGCAGCAGTACGGCGTGCCGTGGACGATCCTGGCCGGCATCGGCACGGTGGAGAGCAACAACGGCCAGACCACCCTGCCCGGCGTGCGCAGTGGCCAGAACGGCTTCGGCGCGGCCGGGCCGATGCAGATCGGCATCGAAGGCGCGTCCGGCAACACCTGGGGCGGCGCACCGATCCATCCGGCCAGCCAGGTGGTCCGCGGCGTGGCCACCGACGAGGACGGCAACGGGACGGCCAGCGTGTACGACCCGCCTGACGCGATCGCCGGCGCGGCCAGGTACCTGCTCGAGTTCAATGTGCAGTCCAACCCGTCGGCGGCCATCTTCGCCTACAACCACCTGCAGTCCTACGTGCAGAGCGTGCTGATGTACGCAGGCCAGTACGCCGGTGGCAACTTCTCGGTGGCGTCCGCGGTCATGCCGGCGGCCAACTCGGCGGCGGGCTGCGTGCAGACGGCGGGCGGCGTGCCCGCGGTCCAGGCGCCCACCCAGGCGGTGGCCACCGTGATCTCGTTCGCCGAACAACAGCTGGGCAAGCCGTACCTGTGGGGCGGCACCGGCCCGGACGCGTTCGACTGCTCCGGCCTGGTGATGATGGCCTACCGGACGGCCGGGATCAGCATCGCGCGCACCTCGCAGATGCAGTGGGCCACCGAGACCCGGGTCCCCGCCTCCCAGGTACAGCCCGGGGACCTGGTGTTCTTCGCCGGAGCGGACGGCACCGTCACCGATCCTGGCCACGTCGGCCTGGTGATCGGGAACGGGAAGATGATCGAGGCGTACGCGACCGGTTTCCCGATCCGCGTCTCCAGCTACGCCAACCGCGGCGCGATCGGCTTCACCGAACCCTGGGCCGGCGCCAAGGGCACCAGCACAGCCTCTCCAGGCGCCGCGGGCAGTACGACCCCCCTGGGCGCTCCCGCGACACCTCCGGCGGGAGGCATGCCCACCCCGGGCTCCGCCGTCACGCCGTCAACACGCGCCTCCCGCTAACCGGCGGGGTGCCGCGCGGGCGCCTCTTACCGCACGGCCAGGTAGATGAAGGCCCCCGCTCCGGCCGCCAGGCAGTAGATCGCGAACGGCGTCAGCGTGCGCTTCGGGTCGCTGAAGTAGCGGACCAGGAACCTGAGCGCGAAGAAGGCGCTGACCCCGGACAGCAGGCTGCCGAACAGGATCGGTCCTCTGATCCCGGCGCCGAGCGGCCCGGTCAGGTCGGGGACCTTCAGCAGGCCGGCGGCCAGGATGACGGGTGCCGACAGCAGGAATGAGAACCGCGCGGCGTCCTGCCGGGACAGCCCGCGGAACATCCCGGCGACCATGACGGTGCCGTCCCGGCTGATGCCCGGCAGCAGGGCCAGGATCTGCGAGGCGCCGAGCAGGAACGCACCCAGCCACCCGGTGCGGTGGACGATGCGCTGGTCGGCCTCCACCGCGAGGTTCGCGTGCTGCTGCTTCATCGCCCGCTGCCCGGACGAATGCCGCCCGCCACCGCCCTGCGTTCCGGCCGCCACCCCGGCCTTCTGCCGTTCGGCGACCGCCTGCAGGTCGGCGGCTATCTCCTGGGCCTCCCTGTCCGCGTTCCGCCGCCGCGCCCGCTCGCCGGCGAGCAGGATGAACCCGTTCACGAACAGGAACGACGCGGTGAGCAGCGGCTTGCTGAAGACGGTACGGAACGTGTGCTCGAGCGCGATCCCGGCCAGGCCGACCGGGATCGTGGCCAGGATGATCATCCAGGCGAGCATCTGGTCGGTGTCCTGCAGCTGGAACCGCGCGGTGCCCGGCGTCGGCGCGATCATGTGCCCGATCGAGGCGAAGAATCCCTTGACGATCCGCAGCCAGTCCCGCCAGAAGTAGATGATCATGGCGGCGGCCGTGGCCACGTGCAGCCCGACGATGAACGCGAGGTACGGCGACTCTGCCTTGGACACGTTCAGGTCCTGCGCCCACGAGCCCCCGATGATCGCCGGGATGAGCACGGCGTGGCCCAGGCTGGAGATCGGGAAAAGTTCGGTGATGCCCTGGAGAAGCCCGATCACCCCGGCTTCTGCGTACGTCAGATGCGACATGCCAGCCCTTCGCTCCCCACGCCGGAACCCAGCGGAAACCAGAAAACCATTGATCCCGAACGGGCCTTGGTTCCAGCCCTAGTGAACATGTTCATGCGGCCCTGGGCGTATGCAGCGGGAGGCATCCGCCGGGCCACCAGTCATCGTAGCCGGGCAATGCAACCGCTCTGCCGGTTTCATGCTCTCTTCATGGGCCGGCCCCCGGATCGCCCGCGCCCCTACGGGGCCGGGGGGGTTCGCGGGGGGGCGGAGCCCCCCCGCGGGGTGTCCTTGTGGGTGCGGCGGGTGATTTTGTCGCCCAGCCAGACCAGCGGGTCGTACTTGCGGCCGACCACCCGTTCCTTCATCGGGATCAGCGCGTTGTCGGTGATCTTGATGTTCTCCGGGCACACCTCGGTGCAGCACTTGGTGATGTTGCAGAGGCCGAGGCCGAAATCATCCTGCGCGATCTCCCGCCGGTCCGCGGTGTCGGCCGGGTGCATCTCGAGTTCGGCCACCCGCATCAGGAACCTGGGCCCGGCGAAGGCCTGCTCGTTCTCGTTGTGGTCGCGGATCACGTGGCAGGTGTTCTGGCACAGGAAGCACTCAATGCACTTGCGGAACTCCTGTGACCGGTTCACGTCGACCTGCTGCATCCGGAACTCGCCGGGCTTGACCGACGGGTCCGGGGTGAACGAGGGGATCTCCCGCGCCTTGGCGTAGTTGAACGAGACGTCGGTGACCAGGTCCCTGATCACCGGGAAGGTCCGCATCGGCGTGATCGTCAGCGTCTCCTCCGGCGTGAAGGTCGACATCCGGGTCATGCAGGCCAGCCGCGGCCGCCCGTTGATCTCCATTGAGCACGACCCGCACTTGCCGGCCTTGCAGTTCCACCGGATGGCCAGGTCACCGGCCTGGGTCGCCTGCAGCCGGTGCAGCACGTCCAGGACGACCTCGCCCTCGTTGGCCTCGACCTGGTAGTCGGCGAGCTCGCCGGCGCCCGCGTCCCCGCGCCAGACCCGCAGCGCCACCTTGTAGCCCATCAGTGCTTCTCCTCCGCGCGGGCCTGAGCCGTACCAGGCAGGTCGGCCAGCTCGTCCTCGGTCATGTACTTGTTCAGCTCGGCCACGTCGAACAGCTCGAGCAGGTCCGGCCGCATGGCCGGCATCGGCTGCCGCCGCAGCGTCATGTCGCCGTCGGCGCCCAGCGAGCAGATCAAGTTGACCTTCCGCCATTCCGGCGACATGCCCGGGTAGTCGTCCCTGGTGTGCCCGCCGCGCGACTCCTGCCGTTCCAGCGCGGCCTGGGCCACGCACTCCGCGATCAGCAGCATGTTGCGCAGGTCAAGAGCCAGGTGCCAGCCCGGGTTGTAGGCACTGCCGCCCGGCGCGCTTACCTTCGCGGCGCGCTCCCGCAGCTTCTCCAGTTCCGCCAGGGCGGTCTTGATCTCGTCCTCGCGGCGGATGATGCCGACCAGGTCGCTCATCGTCTGCTGGACTTCGGCGTGGACCGTGTACGGGTTCTCGCCGCCAGATCGCTCGAGCGGGGCGAGCGCCTCGGCCTGTGCCTCGGCCAGCGCCGCCTCCGAGACCGCCGGCCGCGTGCCCTGGGCATCGAGGTAAGCCGCGGCCCCCTCGCCGGCCCGGCGCCCGAACACCAGCAGGTCGGACAGCGAGTTGCCGCCGAGCCGGTTGGAGCCGTGCATGCCGCCGGAGACCTCGCCCGCCGCGAACAGCCCGGGCACGAGCGCCGCGCCCGAGTCCGGATCCACCTCGACCCCGCCCATCACGTAGTGCTGCGCCGGGCCGACCTCCATCGGTTCGGAGGTGATGTCGACATCGGCCAGTTCCTTGAACTGGTGGTACATGGACGGCAGCCGGCGCAGGATCTCCTCGGCCGGGAGCCGGGACGCGATGTCGAGGAACACGCCGCCGTGCGGTGACCCGCGGCCCGCCTTGACCTCGGCCCTGATCGACCGGGCCACCTCGTCCCTGGGCAGCAGTTCGGGCGGACGCCGGTTGTTGGCCTGGTCGTTGTACCAGCGGTCGGCCTCCTCCTCGGTCTCCGCGTACATCGGGCGGAACACGTCCGGCACGTAGTTGAACATGAACCGCTTGCCCTCGGAGTTGCGCAGCACGCCGCCGTCGCCGCGCACCGACTCGGTGACAAGCAGGCCGGCCACCGACAGCGGCCAGACCATGTGCGTCGGGTGGAACTGCACGAACTCCATGTTCAGCAGGGTTGCCCCGGCCAGCAGGGCGAGCGCGTGCCCGTCGCCGGTGTACTCCCAGGAATTGGACGTGACCTTGAACGTCTTCCCGATGCCGCCGGTGGCCAGCACCACGGCGGGCGCCTCGAAGAACACGAACCGTCCCGTGTCGCGGAAATATCCGAAAGCCCCCGCGATGCGCCCGTCGCCAGCACCGCCGTCCTTGATCAGGCGGATGACGGTCGTCTCGGCGTAGACCTTGATCATCGCCTCAGGGTCGCCGAACTCGACCGCGTCCGCCTGCTGCATGGCCACGACCTTCTGCTGCAGGCTGCGGATCATCTCCAGCCCGGTCCGGTCGCCGACGTGCGCCAGCCGGGGGTACTCGTGCCCGCCGAAGTTCCGCTGGCTGATCTTGCCGTCCTTGGTCCGGTCGAAGACCGCGCCCCAGGCCTCGAGCTCCCAGAACCCGGTCCGGCGCCTCCCTGGCGTGCAGTTCGGCCATCCGCCAGTTGTTCAGGAACTTGCCGCCGCGCATCGTGTCGCGGTAGTGGACCTGCCAGTTGTCGTTCGGGTTCACGTTGCCCATGGCGGCCGCGCAGCCGCCCTCGGCCATGACCGTGTGCGCCTTGCCGAACAGGGACTTGGAGATGATCGCGGTCTTCTTGCCGTTCAGCCGCGCCTCGATCGCCGCGCGCAGCCCGGAACCGCCCGCGCCCACGACCACCACGTCGTACGAATAACGGTCGATGTCGGCCGATACAGTGTCGCTCATACCACAGCCCGTTCGGTCAATTGAAGATTCTCGGATCTGAGAAAGCCCCGCTGGCCAGCAGGAGAATGTACAGGTCGCTCAGCATCAGCGTGCCCAGCGAGATCCAGGCGAACAGCAAGTGCCGCGAGTTCAGCCAGGAGACCTTCGTCCAAGCCCAGTACCGGACCGGGTGCTTGGAGAAATTCTTCAGCCGGCCGGCCGTGATGTGCCGGCAGGTGTGGCAGCCCAGCGTGTAGCCCCAGATAAAGATCACGTTGGCCAGCAGGATCAGCGACCCGATGCCGAACCCGAAGTTCCCGTCCGGGCCGCGGAACGCCTGCGCCACGTCGTAGCTGAGCAGGATGCCGACGAACAGGGCCGCGTACCAGAAGTAGCGGTGCACGTTCTGCGCGATCAGCGGGAACCTGGTCTCGCCGGAATACGTGGCATGCGGCTCGCGCACCGCGCACGCGGACGGCGCGCGCCAGAACGCCCGGTAGTACGCCCCCCGGTAGTAGTAGCACGTCAGCCGGAAGCCGAGCACGAACACCAGCGACACGAACGCGTACGGGATGATCGGCGGCACGGCCGGGATCCACTGACCCAGCGTGCTCGAGCCCGGCACGCATTCGCCGCTGACGCACGGCGAGTAGAACGGCGTCAGGTAGTGGTACTGGGGCACGAAATACCAGTGGCCCATGAACACCCGGACCGTGGCGTAGAGCACCCAGACCGTGAGACCGGCCGCGACAATCCGCGGCGTCTGCCACCACTTGTCCTTGCGGAATGTGCGGTCGGAAATCTGCGCCCTAGACCTGGCCGGCGCATCCGGTGCCTGTGTCATTCTCAGCGTCCTCGCTGCCTTCAAGGTTAACGCCACGCGCCGCTGGCCGGAACAAGCTGGCTCATCCGCGTGTTGACCTTGAATTTATTCCAGTCTGCTGGATGCCGCAGTGACCGAGACCTCATCGTGCTGTGTGACCCTGGCTACACTCCGGCCCTGTGACCCTCATTTACCACATCGCCGCAGCGGCCGACTGGGAACAGGCCCAGCGCGACGGCCAGTACACGACGTCCACCCGCGGCCGGACCCTGGCCGAGGAGGGCTTCATCCACGCCTCCACGGCCGAACAGGTCCCGCTGGTGGCCGCCGCGTACTACCGTGACGCCCCGGACCTGGTACTCCTGGTCATCGACCCCGAACGGGTGCGCCCGGAGCTCCGCTACGAGCAGGTGCCCGGCCAGCCGGACCCCTACCCCCACATCTACGGCCCCCTGAACCTCGACGCGGTGATAGAAACCCGCCCGTTCCAAGCGCCCATTTCATGATCACGGGCAGTTCGGGGCACATAGCACCGGAAACTGCCCGCGATCATGAAGCCGCCTCCCCGAGCGCGCCGCGGAGGAAGTCGAGCTGGAGCAGGAGCAGGTTCTCCGCCACCGCCTCCTGCGAGGCCATGTGCGTGATGCCGGACAGCGGCAGCACCCGGTGCGGGTACCCGGCCGCCAGCAGCGCGCCGGACAGCCGCAGCGTGTGCGCCACCACCACGTTGTCGTCCGCCAGCCCGTGGATCAGCATGAGCGGACGCGGCTCGCCCGCCCGTTCGGCCACATTAATCAAAGAGCACCGGTCGTACGGTCCCGGGTCCTGGGCCGGGTCGCCCAGGTAGCGCTCGGTGTAGTGAGTGTCGTAGAGACGCCAGTCGGTGACCGGCGCGCCCGCGATCGCCGCTCCGAACACGTCCGGGCGGCGTAGCACCGCCAGCGCGGCCAGGTAGCCGCCGAACGACCAGCCGCGGATCGCCACCCGCTCCATGTCCAGCTCGGCGAACCGGCCCGCCGCCTCGCGCAGCGCGTCCAGCTGGTCCTCCAGGACCGGCCCGGCCAGGTCGCCGGCCACCGCGCGCTCCCACTCGGCTCCGCGCCCGGGGGTGCCCCGGCCGTCCGCGATGACCACGGCGAACCCCTGCTCGGCGAACCACTGCGCGGTCAGGTAGGCCGAGCGGGCCCGTAGCACCCGCTGCGCGTGCGGGCCGCCGTACGGGTCGAGCAGCACCGGCAGCTTTCCCTGCCCGGACTGGCCCTGCCCGGACTGACGCTGCCCCGGCTGGTGCCACGAGGGGAACAGCACCGCGGTGCGGATTTCCCGCGGCCCGGCGCCGAACAGGACCGGCCGCGGCGCCGGCAGCGCCGGGCTCTCGGCCAGCGAGGCGATGCTCGCTACCGCGCCGCCGTCCCGGTGCACCCGGACGCGCACCCCGTCGTGGTCGAGCCCGCGGCGGGCCACCACGGTCGTCCCGCCCGCGCGGGTACCCGTCTCGACGCCATCGCCGGCGCCGACACGGGTCAGCCCGCCGGGGCCGTAAGACCACAGCCCGATCTCGGTCGGCTCACCGGACGCCTGGAACAGCACGGTGTCGCCGTCGACGTCGATCACGCCGCGTACCTGCAGGCCGGGCGGGGTGACCGGTTCGGCCTCCGCCAGGGCCCCCGGCGCGCCGATCAGCAGCCGGCGGGTGTCCTCGCGGTCGGCGGTCCACGCCAGCCGCCCGTCCGCGGTCCACGCCGGGACGCCGGGGACGACCTCCAGCCAGCGCGGGTCGGTGTCCTCGTGCAGCACCTCGGTCCGGCCGGTCCCGGTGTCCACGGACAGCAGCCGCATCACCCGCTGGTCCCGGCTCTGTACCACCACCAGCGGGTCGTGCTCGCGCGCCCAGCACGCCGTGACCAGGTAGGGGAACCCGGCGCGGTCGGTCTCGACCTCCACGGTGGTGCCGTCAAGACCGGCCAGCAGCAGCGACACCTCGGCGTTCGGGGTGCCGGCGGCCGGATAGGCCACCTCGGCGGGCGCCCGGTCCGGGTTAGCCGGATCGGCGATGTGCCACCGGTGCACCGGCGTCTCGTCCACCCGCGCCACCAGCAGCGCCGATCCATCCGGAGACCACCAGTAGCCGCGCGTCCGCCCCATCTCCTCGGCCGCGATGAACTCCGCCAGCCCGAACGTGACGCCCGCGGCGGACGCCAGGATCTGGGCTCCTTGATCGTCGGCCGGGCCCCCTCCGGCTGCACTGCCCAGGCTGGCCACCCGCAGCGCGCCGGCCCGGACGTAGGCCAGGCGCTTCCCGGCCGGGTCGGGGCGCGGATCCAGCACGGGGCCCGGCACCGCCACCTCGCGCGCGGCGCTGTCCGCGGGGGTGAGGCCGACCGCGAAGACCCGCCCCGACCACCCGAAGACCGCCACCGTCAGGTCCGTGTCCGTGGCGTAGGCCACGATGCCGCCTGCCTGCTCCCTGACCCGCTCCCGGCGGGCCCGCTCCTCTGGCGGCAGGTCCTTCTCGTCGCCGCCCAGCGCCCGCGGGTCCGCGACCAGCCGCTCCTCGCCGCTGCCGACGTCCAGCACCCACAGGCAGGTCACCGGGTCGCCGCCGCCCCGGGTGCGCAGGTACGCCACCCGGGCGCCGTCGGGTGAGATGCGGAACGCCCGCGGCACGCCGAGCGTGAACCGCCTGGTCCTGGCCTCCTGGCGCGGGAAACTCTCGGTCATGTCCAGCATCTTGCCAGTTCCGGCGGACGCGTAGGCTCGCCACCATGACCTCAGACAGCGTGATCTCAGGCCGGCGGCTGCTGCTGGTGCACGCGCACCCCGATGACGAGTCGATCGGCACCGGGGCGACGATGGCCAGGTACGCCGCCGAGGGGGCGCAGGTCACGCTGGTCACCTGCACGCTGGGCGAACTCGGCGAGATCATCCCGCCGTCGTTGGCCCGCCTGGCCGACGGGGATGGCATCCGGCTGGGGGAGTACCGCATCGGCGAGCTGGACGCGGCCTGCGCCGAGCTCGGCGTGACCGACCACCGGTTCCTCGGCGCGCCGGGCCGGTGGCGCGACTCGGGCATGATGGGCACCGAGGGCAACGACGATCCGCGCTGTTTCTGGCGGGCCGACGTGGACGAGGCGGCGGACGCGCTGCTCGCCGTCATCCGCGAGGTCCGGCCGCAGGTGCTGGTGACCTACGACGCCAACGGCTTCTACGGTCACCCCGATCACATCCAGGCGCACCGGGTTTCCCTGCGCGCCTTCGAGCGGGCCGGGCAGTACGGCCTAGCCAAGTTCTACGCCACCGCCGCGCCGGATTCCGCCGAGGTCACGACCGAGATCGACGCCACCGCCTACCTCGGGCCGAAGCTCGCGGCGATGCGCGCGCACGCCACCCAGATCACCGTGGACGCCCCGTTCTTCGCGCTGTCCAACCAGGTCAAGCGCGAGGCGCTCGGCGTGGAGTGCTATACGCTGCTGGCCGGGCCGCGCGGGCCTGGCGGCCCCGGCGGGCGAGAGATGGACCTGTTTGCGCAGTAGCCTGCTGCCATGGCCGTACCTGCAAGCATGAAGGGGACGACCGGCAAGCGCGAGCCGCAATGGCCCGTCACCGTCGGCGCGTACAGCATGCTGTTCCTGTTCGGCGCGGTGCAGGGCCTGATCGGCAGCTTCCAGTACAGCCGGGCGTCCCGGTCGGTGCCGGTGGCCGCGCTGGTCTGCTGTGTCGTCATCCTGGCTACCTGCCTGCTGGCGGCCTGGGCCACCCGCTCGGTCAGCGGCGCGGTGCTGCCCGGAATTGGCTGGATCATCGCGTCGTTCGTACTATCTATGCCGGTTTCCAATGGCAGCGTCATCATCACCAGCACCGCGCCCGGCGAGTGGTACCTGTACGGCGGCACGCTCAGCGTGGCAGCCGCGGTGGTCGGGTCGTTCGTCGGCGTGGCCCGCTGGGCCGGGCGACGCTAGTGCGAGCTTCAGGCCAGTGAGCGACGTCGATCAGGCCGCCTTCCGGCGGGCCACGGGCCAGTTCCCCGGCGGCATCGTCGTCGTCACGACCAGCGCGGGCCACGCGATGACCGTCAGCGCGTTCGCGTCGGTCTCGCTCGAGCCGCCGCTCGTGCTGTTCTGCGCCGAGAAGATCGCCAGGTTCCACGACGCCGTGCTGGAGTCCGGCGCCTGGGCGGTGTCCATCCTGGCCGAGGACGGCGAGAAGACCGCGCGCTGGCTAGCCACCCGGGGCCGCCCGCTGGAACGCCAGCTCGACGAGGTAGCGCACCACCCCGGCCCGGTCACCGGCGCACCGCTGCTCGACGGCGCGCTGGCCACGCTGGAATGCCGGACTTTCGCCGTCTACGACGGCGGCGACCACAGCATCGTCGTCGGCCAGGTGGTCGCCGTGGACGGCCCGGCGGACCCGCCGCCCCGCGGCCCGCTGATCCACCACGCCGGCCGCTACCGCCGCTTCCGCCCCGCCGAGGACTGACCCCAGGGCTAGGCCAGGATCGCGTCCTCGATGCGCTCGAGCCCCCAGTCCAGGTCTTCCTCGCTGATGATCAGCGGCGGTGCCAGCCGGATCACGTTGCCGTGGGTCTCCTTCGCCAGCACGCCGCGGGCGGTGAGCCGATCGCACACCTCGCGCCCGGCCAGCGACGCGAACTCGAGGCCGGCCCACAGGCCCCGGCCGCGCACGGAGGTCACCGCGGACGACGGCAGCGCGGCCAACCGGGCGTGCATGCGCTCCCCGAGCACCCTGGCCCGCGCCTGGTACTCGCCGGTGCGCAGCATGGCGACGACTTCCCGCCCGACCGCGCAGGCCAGCGGGTTGCCGCCGAACGTGGACCCGTGCTGCCCCGGGTGCAGCACGCCGAGCACCGGCCAGGTCGACACCATCGCGGAGACCGGCACGATGCCGCCGCCGAGGGCCTTGCCGAGCAGGTAGGCGTCCGGCACCACGCCGTCGGCCGCGCAGGCGAACGTGTAACCGGTGCGGCCCAGGCCGGACTGGATCTCGTCGGCGATCATCAAGATGCCCTGCGCGGTGCACAGCTCCCTGATCCCGGCCAGGAATCCTGGCGGCGGGACGACCACTCCGGCCTCGCCCTGGATCGGCTCGACAAGCACCGCGACCACCCGCTCGCCCAGCTCGCCGACGGCCGCGGTCAGCGCGTCCAGGTCGCCGTAGGGCACGAGGCGGAACCCGGGCGTGTAAGGGCCGAAGTCGTCGCGCGCGTCGGGATCGGTGGAGAAACTGATGATCGTGGTGGTCCGGCCGTGGAAGTTCCCTTCGAACGCGATGATCACCGCCTGGTCGGCCGGCACGCCCTTGACCGTGTAGCCCCACTTGCGCGCGACCTTGATCGCGGTCTCGACCGCCTCCGCGCCCGTGTTCATCGGCAGCACGACCTCCATGCCGGCCAGGTCGGCCAGCTCGGCGCAGAACGGCCCGAACTGGTCGTGCTGGAACGCCCGGCTGACCAGCGTGAGGCGCTCGAGTTGCCGCCGCGCGGCGGCGACCAGACGCGGGTGCCCGTGGCCGAAGTTCAGCGCCGAGTACGCGGCGAGCATGTCCAGGTAGCGGCGTCCCTCGACATCGGTCACCCAGGCGCCCTCGGCCTCGGCCGCGACGACCGGCAGCGGATGGTAGTTGTGTGCGCCGTACTCGTTGCTGAGCTTGAGCAGGCCGGTCGTGGTCTCGGTCATCGTCTCCCCTTAGGGCCACATCAGGTGCCCGCGCGGCGAGGCCCGGCGCTCCGCAGTGGTCATGAGCCCAGAGTAGGGGCAATGTGAACGGGAAAACATCCGCTGGTCATGCGTGTCAGCGGCGAATCGTTGCGTAATAGCGGGCCGGAACGGCAGTTTATTGTCTACGCCTCACGGCTTCCTGGCTACCGCGCAGAATGCGGCCGCCGCGTCCTCGGAACCGCCGTCGGGACCCCGTCCGTCCGGCCGCCACCCCAGGCACGGCACCACGCCGGGCTCGATCAGGTCCAGGCCATCGAAGAAGCTGGTCAGCTGGTCCGTCCGGCGCAGCACGTAGGGCGCGGGCGCGCTGGCACCGTACCGTGGCCTGGCGCTCTCGTCGTACCGCCGCTGCGCGCTGACGATACCCTGGTTCGCCGCCACGCCGTCGGCGGCGACCAGGTAGCTGCCCGCGGGCAGCGCGTCCATCAGCTGGCTGGCGATCGACCGGGCCGCGCCGTAGTCGTCCACGTGGCCGAGGACGCCCAGCATGATCAGCGCGACCGGCCGGGAGAGGCTGAGCGCGCTGCCCGCGCCGGCCAGCACCGCGGCTACGTCGCGCAGGTCGGCGTCGGCGTAGCAGACCGCGCCGTCCGGCGTGCTGGCCAGCATCGGGTTCTCGAGCAGCGCCTTGGCGTGCAGCAGGACCGCCGGGTCGTTGTCCGCGTAGACGATCTTGCTGTCCGGCGCGATGCGCTGCGCGATCTCATGGGTGTTGCCTCCCGCGGGCAGGCCGGCCCCGATGTCCAGGTACTGCCGGATCCTGGCCGGCCCGGCCAGGAAGCGCACCGCCCGGACCAGGAAGGCGCGCTCGGCCCTGGCCATCTCGGCCAGGTGCGGGAACTCCCGGCCGATCTCCTCGCCTGCCGCCTTGTCGGTGGCGAAGAAGTCGCGGCCGCCGAGCCAGTAGTTCCACACCCGCGCCGGGTGCGGCGCGCTCACGTCGAGCCCGGCCGGCGGCGGCCCCCACGGCTCGGCCGCCGCGCGCTCCTGCTCGCCGCCGGAGCTGGCCGGACCGCCGGAGCTGGCCGGACGCGGCCCGGGATCCTTCCGGGCACCGTGGCCGGCCGGGCCGGCACCCTGACCGCCGTCGGGAACGGTGGCCCCGTGCTTTGCTTCGGAAACGCGCCTGCGGAACATCTCTCAAATTTTGCCCCACGTGCGCAAGTGCGCAGGCCGTTTCCTGCCAGCCCGCGATTCGTATCGCGTCCTGGCCAACCCGGTCTAGCTCCCGCCAGCCGGGATATGCAGCCCGCGCAGCCGCGCGGCCGCGGCGGCGACGCGCTCGTCGGTGGCGGTGAGCGCCACCCGGATGTGCCGTTTCCCTGCCGGACCGTACAGCTCGCCCGGGGCGACCAGGATGCCGCCCTCGGCGGCGAGCAGTTCGGCCGCCGACCAGCAGTCGTGCGCCGGGTGCGTGACCCACAGGTACAGGCCCGCCTCTGAGTGGTCGATGACCCACCCCGCCTCGGCGAACGCCGAACGCAGAACGGAACGCCGCGCCGCGTACCGTCCGCGCTGCTCCGCCGCGTGCTCGTCGTCGTCGAGCGCGGCCGCCATCGCCGCCTGCACGGGGCCCGGCATGATCATCCCGGCCTGCTTCCTGACCGCCAGCAGGTCCGCGACCAGGGCCGGGTCGCCGGTCACGAACCCGGCCCGGTAACCGGCCAGGTTGGAGCGCTTGGACAGCGAGTGGACCGCGAGCACCCGGTCCGGCGACCCGCCGCACACGGAAGGATGCAGCACGGAGACCGGCGCTGCATCCCAGCCCAGCGAGATGTAGCACTCGTCGGATGCCACCACCGCGCCGCGTTCCCTGGCCCACGCCACCACCTTGCGCAGGTGCCCGGCCGGCAGCACCCGGCCGGTCGGGTTGGACGGCGAGTTCACCCACACGAGGCGGACCGGGGCGGGACCGGCGCCCAGCAGGCTGTCGGAGGCCACCACCGAGGCCCCGGCCATGCGCGCGCCGATGTCGTACGTGGGGTAGGCCAGTTCGGGCTGCAGCACCACGTCGCCGGGCCCGAGGCCGAGCATGACCGGGAGCCAGGCGATGAACTCCTTGGTGCCCACCACGGGCAGCACGTCGTCGTGCGACACAGAAACGTCGTGGGCGCGCGCCAGCCAGCCCGCCGCCGCGGACCGCAGCCGCGGCGTGCCCCACGTCGCCGGGTAACCGGGCGCGTCCGACGCCGCGGCCAGCGCGTCGCGGATCAAGCCGGGCACCGAGTCGACGGGCGTCCCCATGGACAGGTCCACGGCGCCGTCCGGGTGGAGCCCGGCTTTCTCGCGCAGCGGCGCGATCCGGTCCCAGGTGTAGGCGGGAAGCCGGCTCGCGAGCGTCATTCCTCCGCGTTGATGCCGGCCGGCAGCGCAGCTACCACGGGGTGGTCCTTGCCGGTCTTGCCGGTCTTGGAGGCGCCGCCGGGGGACCCGAGGTCTTCGAAGAAGTCGACGTTGACCTTGTAATATTCCTTCCACTGGTCGGGTACGTCGTCTTCGTAGTAGATCGCCTCGACCGGGCAGACCGGCTCGCACGCGCCGCAGTCCACGCACTCATCGGGATGGATGTATAGCATGCGGTCGCCCTCGTAGATGCAGTCAACGGGGCATTCTTCGATGCACGCTCTGTCAAGCACATCAACGCAGGGCTGCGCGATGATGTAGGTCACGGGTGAACTCCTGTCGTCGTCCTGCTGCTAACACAGTATGGCGGGTCGCCGGACGATGTCGCCTCAGCCAGCGACGATACCGTTCTTCCCTGACGTCGATGTCGGGTTGGATTCGCGCTGCCAGCCCATACTGCCATTCGCGGCTTTCCAGGAGAAACCGGCATACCGTACTTCGCTGAGGTGGTAGGCCTGCGCGTGCGCGACCAGCCAGCTGGCCACCGTCCAGGCCGTGGCCCGCTGGACGTGCAGGACCGCGGTGCTCTTGGCGTTCTTTTTTCCCGAACGGTCTGTGGTGATCCTCACCACGACGGCTTTGCGCCCCGCCGGCCCGAACGTCTGGCGGATCTGCCGCTCCGCCCCCGCCAGGTTCGCCTGGCCGGACGGGGTGTACCAGCAGGACACGCTGTGCGGTGACTTCCCCGTGAAGTAGCCGGTCAGCTGCCCGGCCAGGTCGGTCCACTGCTGGTAGGCCGAACCGTCCGCGCTGTGCTGCACGTCCTGAGCCGCCCGGTACACCGGCATCGTGGCGTAGCCGTGCACCTGGGTGAGGGCGGCGTAGAACTTGGTCGTGGCGTAGACCGGGTTCTGGAGCTGGGTGGCCGAGCCCCAGCCTTCCGAGGGGCGCTGCTGGAAGATTCCGATCGAGTCGCGGTCGCCGTAGTCCAGGTTGCGCAGCTTCGATTCCTGCAGCGCGGCGGCCAGGGCGATGGTGACCGCCCGCGGCGGCAGCCGGTGCCTGGCCGCGACGCCCGCGATGGTGGCCGCGACCGCGGCCTGCTCGGGCTCGAGGTCGATGGCCTGCACGCCGGTGCCCGCCCGGCAGCCGGGCGGCGGGGGAGGAGAGGTGACGTTACGGAAGCTGTGGTAGATGACGTAGCCCGCCGCCACCAGTACCAGCACAAGCGCGGTCCCGACGATGGCCCTGGCCCGGACCCGAGCGGGATTGTGCGGCACAGAATCAGAAGCTACCGCCACACGAGCCCAGATGTGCCCGTCCCGCCATCGCGGTACCCCGCTAAGCTCGCCGGTTATGACCCATCCCCGTAGACCCCCCTCGCCCCTAGCCGACGTGATCGATGAGCTGTGGGAGCTGCGGGCCGAACTGTCCCCGGCCGACACCCGGGCTCGTTCGGCTGTGGTCGCCGCGGTGGACGCGGTGGACGCGGGCGAGGCCAGGGTGGCGTACGTCGACCCGGCCACCGACGCGGTGGTGGTGGACGAGCGGGCCAAGCGGGCCATCCTGCTGGCCTTCCGGGTGCTGCCGATGGCCAGGACCCAGGTGGGTGACTTCAGGTACGACGACCGGGTCCCGCTGAAGACCCGGCTGGATGGCGTGCGGGTGCTGCCGGGCGCGATCGCCCGGTGGGGCTCCTACGTCGCGCCGGGGACCGTGCTGATGCCCTCGTTCGTCAACATCGGCGCCTACGTGGATACCGGGACGATGGTCGACACCTGGGCCACGGTCGGCTCGGCCGCCCAGATCGGCAAGAACGTCCACCTCTCCGGCGGGGTAGGGATCGGCGGCGTGCTCGAGCCGCCGAGCGCGGTGCCGGTCGTGGTCGAGGACGATGCGTTCGTCGGGTCCCGCTGCATGGTCGTCGGCGGTGCCAGGGTGCGCCGCGGCGCTACCCTCGGGGCGGGCGCCATCCTCACCCCCACGACTCACGTCATCGACGTCGAGACCGGCGACGAACTGCCCCGCGGCGAGGCCCCGGCCTGGTCGGTCTGCGTGAGCGGCACCCGGCCGCGGAGGTTCCCCGGCGGCGAGTTCGGCATGCCGTGCTTGCTGGTCCTCAAGCGCCTGCCCGAAGGCTCCCGGCACGGCAAGGCGACCCTGAACGCCATCCTCCGCGACCACGGCGTCGACGCCTGACCTGCGGGGGGCTCCGCCCCCCGCATACCCCCCAGGGCGTGGTTGCGCGTTCTACCCGGCGGCGGTGACTACCTTTGGTAGCACGATGAACGGACATCCCGAGCCGCACCGGCGGGTCCGCCGCCAGGGACCAGCCATGCTGCGGGGCAAGAACATACCGCAGACCACGACCGATCAGCGGCTGCTCGACCGGCGCGGTCCTTCCGACTGGGTGCACACCGATCCGTGGCGGGTGATGCGGATCCAGGCCGAGTTCGTGGAGGGGTTCGGCCTGCTGGCCGAGCTCGGTCCCGCGGTCTCGATCTTCGGCTCGGCGCGCACCGCACGGGGTACTGCCGAGTACGAGATCGCCGAGCGCACCGCGGCAGGCCTGGTCCGGGCGGGTTACGCCGTGATCACCGGCGGCGGCCCGGGGATCATGGAGGCGGCGAACAAGGGCGCCTCCCAGGCCGGCGGCGTCTCGGTGGGCTTGGGCATCGAGTTGCCCAGGGAGATGGGCCTGAACGACTACGTCGACGTCGGCCTGGAGTTCCGCTACTTCTTCGTGCGGAAGACGGTCTTCATCAAGTACTCGCAGGCGTTCGTGGTGCTTCCCGGCGGGTTCGGCACCATGGACGAACTGTTCGAGGCGCTGACCCTGGTCGCCACCGGAAAGATCACCAAGTTCCCGATCGTCCTGGTCGGCCAGGAGTACTGGTCCGGCCTGCTGTCCTGGCTGAAGGAGACCATGCTCGCCAGGGCGAATATCGGCCCGGCCGAGTTCTCCCTGGTCAGCGTGGTCGACGACCCGGAGGAAGTGGTGGCCATCATCCGCGAGGCCCACAAGGGGCAGGGCCTGGGCGTCTAGCTCCCGGCCCCGCTGCCAGGCCGGGCCGGTTCAGGCCAGGCCGCGCACCGCCCGGGTCGGCGCGCGGCGGCCGAGGATCGACTCGGTCATGTCGGCGCAACGCCGGATCTCGGCCACGTAGCGGGTGCGGAGCACGCTCGCGCCCAGCCAGGCGCAGACCGCGGCGACCGCCTCGGTGCCGGCCGGCCCGTCCAGGCCCTCCAGGTCAGCGAGCACGGTCCAGCCGGCCTGCACGGCCGGCTCGATCCCGCTCACGGCGGCCTGCACCACGATCCGCCCGGCGGCGATCCCCCGCCGGACGGCGGCGGCCGCCGCGTCCGGGCCCGGGCAGATCAGGGCGGCCCCGGTACGCGCCGCCAGGTCGCCGTCCCGTACCAGGTCGGCGTCCTCGTGCTCGCCACAGACACGCACACCGCCGGCCACCCGGCGGATGGCCGGCACCAGGGCGCCGTCGCGGCCGGCGTCGACCAGCCCGGCTCCGGCCGCGGCGGCCCCGGCCGCCTGCGCCACCGTCGTGACCGGAACGAGCAGCGCGATTCCCGGCTCGCCACCCCACGGAAGCGACATCACGGACCGAGCATGGCACGATTCGTATGTGCCTGTTGTATTCCTCATCGCGATCGCCACGGTTCTCGTCGGCATCTTCTTCGCCGCGACCGGCCGGGGCGGCGAACTTGCCTATGAACACGCCGACTACGCCCCGCTCGACCTCGGCCCCGTATCCGCGGCGGACATCGCTCTGCTCCGCCCGCCCACCGCCATGTGGGGCTACAACATGCAGGTAACCGACGCGGCCCTGGATCAGATCGCCACGGCGATGCGCGAGCGCGACATCACGATCGCCTACCTGCAGGATCAGCTCGCGACCTACGAGCGCAACGGCTCCCACGCCGAACCACGCGGCGCCCGCGCCCGCCTGGCCCCCGGCGCCGAGCCGCTGGACGTCCTCCAGCCCCCAGGCAGCCTCGATCCCCTCGCCATCCCGGGAAGCTCAGGCGCCCCCACCAACCCCGACCCCATGGAGCCCCCCGGCGCCCTGGAGCCACACGACTTCCTCGAGCCCTCCGACTCCCTGGAGTCATACGACGCTCCGGAGCCCACAGGCGAGGCCCTGGAATCCCCCGAATCCCTAACCGCCGCGGAGCCTTCCGCCGCCCCAAGCACCGAGGCCCCCGGCCCGCCGCGGACCGCGCTGGTCCTCAAGGCCTCCGCGCCCAAGCCCGAACCCCATGAGACCACACAGCCCTCCCCGATCCTGCAGGATCCCGAGGCAGCGCACGACGCGACCGAATCCTCAGCGGTTCTCCGCGATGACGAGGAATCCCGCGAGGTGCCCGGCCCGCAGGGCGCCTTCGACACGCACGGCTGGTGGGCCGAGCAGCAGGAAGCCGCGCGCGAAGATCAGGCGCACGGCCACGCGGCCGGCGAGCAGGACGACGAATCGGTGGCCGCGGCCGAGGAGCAGGGCTGGTGAGCGACGGCGGCCCGGCCGCGGGTCCGGACGGCAAGCTGCGCTGCCCCTGGGGGCTGAATCCCCCCGAGTACATCGCCTATCACGACCAGGAGTGGGGCCGCCCGCTGCACGGCGACACGGCGATCTTCGAGCGGCTCTGCCTGGAGGGCTTCCAGTCCGGGCTGTCCTGGCTGACCATCTTGCGCAAGCGGGAGAACTTCCGTGCCGCCTTCTCCGGGTTCGAGCCACGCGCCGTGGCCGCCTTCGGCGAGCAGGACGTGGCCCGGCTGATGGCCGATACCGGCATCGTCAGGAACCGGGCCAAGATCAACGCGGCGATCACCAACGCGCGCGCCGCGCTCGGCCTGCCCGACGGCCTGGACGCGCTGCTCTGGAAGTACGCGGGCGAGCCGGGACCGGCGCCGCGGACGCTCGCCGACGTGCCCGCGGCCACGCCGGCCTCCAAGGCGCTGAGCGCCGAGCTCAAGCGGCACGGCTTCACGTTCACCGGCCCGGTGACCGCCTACGCGACCATGCAGGCCTGCGGCATCGTCAACGACCACCTGGCCGCTTGCTTCTGCCGGCCCCGCTAACCCCGCCGCCGCGGCCATCCGGTCCACGATGGCGGACAGGAGCGCACTGCTGGTGCCGATGGTGACCCGGACGAACCCGTCGCCCGGCGTGCCGAAGTCGAGGCCGCGGCCCAGCGCCACCCGGCCCCGGTCCAGGAACACCGCGGCCGGTTCCGGACCCAGGCCGAGCCCGGCGCAGTCCACCCAGGCCAGGTAGCTCGCCTCCGGCGGCGTGTACACCGCCCCGGGCAGCCGCTCGCCCAGCAGCGCGCCGAACTCGGTCCGCGCGTGGTCCAGCTGGCCGATCAGCGCGTCCAGCCAGTCCCCGCCCGAACTCCACGCGGCCAGCGAGGTCAGCACGCCGAAGAGCCCGGCCCCGTAATGGCACGAGTCTGGCAGCCGGGCGAGCAGTTGCTCCATCGCCGCCGAACCGGCCACCGCGACCGCGCCCTTCAGGCCGGCCACGTTGAACGCCTTGGACGCCGAGGCCAGCGTGATCCCGTGCTCGGCCGCCGCGCCGCCGAGCGAGACGAACGGCGTGTGCCGGGCGCCCGGCAGGGTGAGCGAGGCGTGGATCTCGTCGGCCACCACCAGCACGCCGTACCGCTCCGCCAGCTCCCCGATCCGGCCCAGGTCGGCCGCGCTGAACACGCGGCCGGTCGGGTTGTGCGGGCTGCAGAGCAGGTAAGCGCGGGCGCCCGCGGCGAACGCCGCCTCGAGCCCGGCGAAGTCGAGTTCCCAGCGGCCGTCGACCAGGACCAGCGGCACCTCCACCACCCGCCGGCGCGCGAAGCCGATGTGCCCGAAGAACGGCGGGTACACCGGCGGGTTGATGACCACGCCGTCGCCCGGCTCGGTGGCCAGCGCCAGGATGGCGTCGAAGCCGGCCATCACATCCGGCACCAGGTGCACCCGGGCCGGGTCGACCGCCCAGCCGTGCCTGGCCGCGGCGAACGTCGCGAACGTCTCACCCAGCCCGCCCAGGCTGGCGTAGCCGCAGTCGCTCAGGTCGACGGCCGTGCGCAGCGACGCCAGCAGCGGCTCGGCCATGTCGTAATCCATCTCGGCAATGAACGCGGGCAGCACGTCCGGCGGGTGCAGTTGCCACTTCTGGCTGCGCCGCCGCCGTAGCCGGTCAAGGTCGAGGTCCTCGAATCCGTTGTGCATGGCCACGCATAATAGGCCGAACGGTCCTACCCCACGTCACCGGGAAGGCGGGGAGCCATTGAGCGGCGACGTGATCGTCACGGTCACGCTCAACGCAGCGCTGCACGTCGCCTACGATGTGCTAGCCCCGGGGGAAACGATCCCCCCTGGCCCCCCCGTCGCGATCTCGCGGCCCGGCTACCGGGCGGGCGGCCGCGGCGTGACGGTGGCCCGGGTGCTGCGCGCCTTCGGGCACGACGTGCTCGCCGCCGGCCTGGCCGGCGGCGCCTCCGGGGAGCTGATCATCCAGGATCTGGCCAGGTCGGGGGTGCCGACGGCGTTCACGCTGATCCGCGGCGAGTCCCGCCGTTTCTTCAGGTTCGCCGACCCTGATCTGGTGAACACGGCGCTCAGGTTCTCCGAGCCGGGGCCGTTCATCACCACCGAGGAACTCGGCCGGTTCGCCGCGGACTACCGGCGGCTGCTGGAGGGCGCCGCGGCCGTCGTGCTCTGCGGCAGCCTGCCCGACGGCCTGCCCGCGGACACCTACGGGTCGCTGGTGACCTATGCCGCCGAGGCGGGCGTGCCGGTGATCCTCGACGCGGGCGGCGAGGAGCTGAAGTACGCCGTCGGCCACGGTCCCGACCTGGTGGTGGCCGAATTGAGCGCGGCCGAACCCGGTGAGGCGCCCGGTACCAGAGCACTGGGCGCCGACCTGATCCGGCTGGGCGCGGGCGCGGCGGCGGTCATGGTCGGCGCCCAGGTCCACGCGGTGACCCCGAACGGCGAGTGGACGGCGCGCCTGGAGGACGCGGGCGTCGAAGGGCCCGTCCCCTCCTACTCCCCGGCTCGCGGCGCGCTGGTGGCGGGCCTGGTTCCCGGCCAGCTGCTCGGCTGGTCCTGGCCGGACCGGCTCAGGCACGCCCTGGCCCTGGCCACGGGCGGCGCCGGCTCCTCTGCCAGGGCGCCCGGCGGCCCGGAAGAGCGGGATCGCGTTGATCTGGCCGCCTACGAGCGACTGCTCGACGCGGTCCTGGTCACCCGGCCGGCGCGCTGATGCTTCAAAGAGTTACTCAGCGATCACTCAGAGTGTGCTAAGGTCTGGATTCGACTCACCAACAGTCCGCCAAATCTCGGCCCAGTCGATTTCCAGACCCCAAGCTGGAATGGAGCGATCGTGAACAAATGGCGAATTGACCACGGGGCTCGCCGTTTTGCCCGGCTTACGCTGCCGGTCATAGCTGCATAACCATATCGGGGGCGCAGACCGGTCTTCCGTCCGGCCCGCTGGCGCCAGACTCACTCCCCATGGTCAGCCGTAAGCGTCACGGTCATTTTCACCAGCCGAGTCATATTCTCCGCTATTACCATATCGAAATGGAGTGCTTCGTGTATAACTGGCGAATTCTGCTCGGGGGTGCCGCCTCGGCGGCCATTCTGACGGTGGGTGTCGCCGCGCCCGCGTTCGCGCAGGCGCAGGCCACCCCCGTCCCGCTGACCGCGCTCAACTCGGCCACCGGGGTCCTCTGCGGCCTGGGCTCCCTGCCCGTGCCCGGCGCGGTCTCGGCCGCGGCCAACGTCATCGGCGCGTCCTGCGGCACCACCACCTCCTCCTCGTCCGGCTCGTCGTCGACCGGACGCAACATGATCAAGGCCAACGGCCCGATGCAGGGCAGCAGCCCGGCTAGCAGCGCGCTGTCCCGCCTGAGCTCGGTCTCCGGCTCCATCCCCGACCTGGCCCCGGCCGCCAAGAAGGCCCCCGGCGTGGCCAAAACGTCCGGCATGCTCACCGGCGGCGCCCCGGCCAGCACCGGCAGCGGCACCGGCTCCAGCGCCGGCCTCGGCTGGGTCACAGGCGCGGTAAGCGGCATCACCGGCGGCCTGCAGCAGGGCGGCTCGATCAGCAGCCCGCTGTCCGGCGTGAGCGGCTAGGCAGCAGGCAATACTCCGGCGCCCTGGGCGCCGGACGCGAAGGACCCCGTCCAGGACGGGGTCCTTCGCTTATCCTGCTCGACATGGATGCCCGCGAGCGTTGGGAGCCCGATGTCGCCAGCCTGTTCGCGCCGGTCGCCGTCGAGGAGACCTTCGACGGGGTGCTGACCGAGGCGCGTCAGGTGCTGGGCGGCCTGGACGATCCGGTGGACGCCGAGCTCTGGGGATCCGACCTGATCGGCGCGCTGGCCTCGTCGGCCGCCGGGCAGGCCTCGCTGATGAGCACCCTGGCCGGGTCGCTGGTGCCCGCGGCCGAGGCGGCGTCCACCCCGGAGGCCCTTGCCCTGCTGCGGGTGTTCGCCGCGGTGGGCTCGCCGGCCCTGCGCGCGGCCGCCAGGCAGGCCGCCGGGCGGCTGCACGCCCGCGACGTGGCCGACCCTCCGTGGGCCGGCGCGATCGGTGCCCCGCGCGTCGGTGAGTGCTGGCACTACGCCGACGTCGGCGGCCGCCAGGAGTCGCTGACCATGACGTTCGCCTACGGCGACCGGCAGCACGCCGTCAGCGTGCTGATCGATCACGGCCGCGGCGGCGGGATCAGGGACACCTGGGTCACCAAGGGCGCCGGACTGCGTGCCGATACCGAGCTGGAGGCGGGCCGCGACCCGCTGGTGGTATTCGAGGTGATCGCCGCCGCCGCCGCCAGGCTCCGCCTGGAGCGCGCGATCAGCGTGGGCGAGTGTCCCGAGCAGCCCGACCAGATCGACGACGTGGCGGCGCACCGCGCGCTGCTGCGCGCCCGCCTCGACCTGCTGGCCGCGACGGCTTAGCGGAGCCGGGCTCAGCGGAGCCGGGCAGCACCGCGAGCTGCCCGAGTGCCACACTCATCGGTATGCTGCGGATCTCGTCTCGCAACGCCCGGTTCCAGCAGTGGGAATCGCTGCTCGGCAACCGGGGCAAGCGCCAGCGTAACCGCGAGTTCCTGGTCCAGGGCGTCCGGCCGATCACGCTGGCGGCCGAGTTCGGCTGGTCGTTCCGCGCGCTGCTCTATGATGCCGAGCGCCCGCTGTCGAGCTGGGCGCGGACCGTGCTGCGCGACGTGCCCGCTCTCCAGGTCGCCATGTCGCCCAGCCTGCTGGCCGAACTCGGCGAGAAGGAAGCGGGCCCCCCGGAGCTTGTCGCCGTGGTCGGGATGCCAGCGGACGACCTGGACCGGATCACGGCCGGCCCGGGCTTCCTCGGCGTGCTGCTTGACCGCCCGGCCAGCCCTGGGAACATCGGCAGCATCATCCGCTCGGCGGACGCCTTCGGCGCGGACGGGATCATCGTGGCCGGCCACGCGGCGGACGTCTACGATCCCCGGGCGGTCCGGGCCAGCACCGGCTCGCTGTTCGCCCGGCCGGTGGTCCGCGCTCCCTCGCACCGCGAGGTGGCCGCCTGGGTGAGCGCCCAGCGCGCCCGGGGCTGCCCGGTCGTGCTGGCGGGCACCGACGAGCACGGCGAGGTCGACGTCTTCGACGCCGACCTCACCCGGCCCGTCCTGCTCCTGGTGGGGACCGAGGCCACCGGCCTGAGCAGCGCCTGGCGTGACCTGTGCGACCTGACCGTCAGGATCCCCATCACCGGCGCCGCCAGCTCGCTGAACGCCGCGAACGCCGCCACCGCCATGCTGTACGAGATCGCCCGCCAGCGCATTCTCGCGGGCCGGCCCTCCGGCTGGGCCCCCGCAGCGTCCCTCTGATCAGTGGCGAAGGTCCAGCATTTCGTGCCGCGCGGTGGCGTCGCGGATATCTGGCGGCGGGCCGGCCATCACCGGCAGCGGCGCCGCGCTGGGCTGCTCGGTCATGTCCGGCTGCGGCCCGCCGGCCGGACGTCTTAGTCGCGTAGACGGTGCGCGCCGCCGGGTGCGTCGCGCTTGACGTCTTCGCCGTTGATCATCCGCCGCCGCGTGGATCTGCCGGATATGGTCGGCGGCGAGCTGCCGCATGATGGCCGGATGCATGATCTCCTCCTGGTATTTCCGCGGGGACGGCCGGGCGGCTGCTACCGCGCGATGGTCGGTCTGAACCGGGGTGGCGCACCGAGATCAGGGACAGCCCGAGGTCGTGGATGTCCTCGAACCAGTCGGTCCACCGCCCGTCGAGGATGGCCTTGACCCGGATCTCGTCGCGCGAGGTCGGCTCCATGCCGCTCACGCCCGCGCGCCTGCGGGCGACCAGCTCATCGAAGCCGATGCGCCGGCCGTGCGGTGCTCGGGCCTGAGTGCAGACATACGCACCGTCCTTCCGTTTAGGTTCTTCTGACCTGCACGCTAGGAACTCGCGACGGGATCGGCGTCACCCAAAGGTGCCCAGGCGGGGGGAATCTTTCCGCGACGAAGCCGGCACGACGGTGCCGTCCGATGCGAGGGCCTGGCCGGAACGCTCGAACGGGCGGGCTGACTGCCTCCGCACCACGGCTCACGCGGGCATCGCGGATCACATGGGCATCGCCGGGCCGGAGCGCGTCGGTTATTAACACGCGGGTTTGATCTCGGGTGCGAGCGGGCGGGGCGGTAGCCGCGGCGGCGGTACGGGGCGGCGGTACGGGGCGGCGGTACGGGGCGGCGGTTCTGGGCGGCGGTACGGGGCGGCGGTTCTGGGCGGCGGTTCTGGGTCGAAGTGCCGGTGGTCCGGTTCTAGCCGGACCAGCGGCACATCGACCCAGCGGTCAGCACATCAGCGCGCCAGAAATCCCGAAGCGACGGGTTATTTAAGACGCGCGCTGACCGCATCACTGTCACATTGTTGCGGTTCGGCAGTGCCGGGTGGTGGTGCTGGTGTGCTGGGAGCGCGGGCTGGGAATTGGTGGGGGCTCGAGTGGGCGTGGACTCGAGTTCAAGAAGCACGTCAGCCACCTGCTGGGCAAGCTCGGCGCGGCCAACCGCTCCGAGGCCTTCACCCGGCGCGGGAACTGGGGCTGATCCCTTAGTGGGTGAACCCATAAGTTCGTTGCGGGTTCGGAGTCGGGTTCGTGCCCGAGGCCGGCGAGGTGAACGGTGCAGGCGGTGTCGAGTGCTTCTTGCGGGGTTCCGGTGGGGTAGCCGGTGAGCAGGAGGGCGTCTTCGTAGCGTTCGCGGGCGGCGGTGTAGATGGCGAAGCCGAAGGAGTGGGCCGAGCCGCCGTAGCGGAGCCGGAACAGCGGGATGACCTGGCCGCCGGGCAGGATGCCGGCGGCGTAGGCGAAGGCGCCGCGGCAGGTGACCTGGACCTTGTCCAGCTGCGGCCAGTCCTTTTCCGCGTGCAGGATCAGCCGCCAGGTGATCGAGTCGCGGGTTGATTCCGGGATGGCGGGCACGTGTCCCATCATGCCGTCCGGGAGCGCCCGCCCTGGTTATGATCATGTGCCCTGGAATAAATTACATCGGTGTAATTTGCCTGGGGAGATGGCATGCCGCCTGCCGCGGTGCCGGTCACGCTGACCGCATCGGAGCGCAAGATCTTGAAGAAGCGGGTCCGCGGCGCGAAGACGCCGTACCGTGACCGGCTGCGGGCCCAGATCGTGCTGGCTGCCGCCCGCGGCCGGGATAATGAGCGGATCGCCGCTGGCCTGGGGGCCAGCGTGAATACGGTGCGCAAGTGGCGGGGCCGGTTCGCGGAGAGAAGGCTGGCCGGGCTGAAGGACCTGCCCCGGTCCGGGCGGCCGCGGGTGATCAGCGAGGCGGACCGGGCGGCCGTCGTCGCGCTGGCCTGCCAGCTGCCGGCCGCCACGGGCGTGCCGCTGTCCCGCTGGACCGGCCCGGAACTGGCCGCCGAGCTGCTGGCGCAGGGCCTGGTCAGCGGGCCGGTGTCGGTGTCCTCGCTGCTGCGGATCCTGGCGGAGAACCCGGTCAAGCCGTGGCAGTACCAGTCCTGGATCTTCCCCCGCGACCCGGACTTCGAGGCGAAGGCCAGGGTGATCCTGGACCTCTACCAGGGGTTCTATCAGGGCGAGCCGCTCGGCCCGGGTGACCGGATCCTGTCTTTTGACGCCAAGCCTTCCATCCAGGCCCGCGGCCGTATCCACGCCACGCTGCCCGCCGCGCCCGGCCGGCCCGCCCGCGTGGAGCACGAGTACGTCCGCCACGGCGCGCTCGCGCTGCTCGCCGGCCTGGACGTGCATACCGGCGAAGTGTTCGCCTCAACCCCGGGGACCACGGGAATCGTCCCGTTCATGGACCTCGTCGGCCAGGTCATGCAGCGCCCGGAGTACAAGAATGCCCCGCGCGTGCTCGTCATCGTGGACAACGGGTCGGACCACCGCGGCAAGGCCGCCGCCGACCGGCTCCGCAAAGCGCACCCCAACGCGGTCATGATCCACACCCCGGTCCACGCGTCCTGGCTGAACCAGATCGAGATCTTCTTCTCCGTCATCCAGAAGAAAGTCGTCTCCCCGAACGATTTTCCCAGCCTGGAGAAGCTATCCGAAACCCTGCTCGCCTTCATCGACCGCTACAACCGGACCGCGGAGCCGTTCAACTGGAAATACACCGCCAACGACCTCAAGGACCTGCTCCACCGCATCCGCGAACACGAGAAACAAGACGCCAGGCGGCAAACCGACCTCGCGAAGGCGGCCTGAGACCCCTCACGAACTTATGGGTTCACCCACTTAGCCGCGGCCAGCTACGGGGCAGGTTCCTCCGACGGGTCTGTCACGCCGCCGCGGGAAGCCGGGAGCGCGCCCGGCGGTGCGGAGCAGGAGTGACCAGGCCGCCGGGCAGGATCTCGCCCAGGTCGTCGAACACGATCACGCCGTTGCAGAGCAGGCTCCATCCTTGCTCGGGGTGAGAAGCCACGGTGCGGGCGGCGTCACGGTCCGGGCGGTCAGCCGGCGGGCACGCGGGTAGATGGGGACACATTGGCCTGCCTCCGTATGGAGTATTGGTCATTCGGCGAACGGGCCCGTCAGGGCCAGGCTGAACGGCCGCACCGGCAACGCGCCGGAGATGCGGTTCAGTATCTCGGAGTGAATCGGCATATAGCTGCGTCTCGGTTCCTCTGCACCCTAGGCAGGCCCCGGCAGGCCAGGCGTCACCAGAAAGTGGAGGTACCGGGTGGAATCTCCTGGACCGGCACCGGGCACCAAAGTGCCGCCCGCCCGGCCGCCATTAAATATCGATGTAAGATACGATTTTGGCGAAGCGGCCCAGGTTCCGCGCGTCGATCCCGACAGCTTGTTCCCGCTGCGGCAACCCGAGGCGCTGGAGGCGGTGAGCGTGCAGGTCAGCGGTGACTGAGCGGCCCGTGGCGGTATCGCCGCCACTTGCCGCGGCCCGGCGGGACGTCCTGCTGTCCACCAAACTGCACGCGCCTGGCCTGCGTCCGGGTTTCGTGGCCCGGCCCCGGCTGACCGAACGGCTCGACGAAGCCCTGGGACGGGGCCTGGTGCTCGTCTGCGCGCCGGCCGGGTACGGCAAGACGGCCCTGCTGGCCGGCTGGGCAGAGCACTGCGAGCGACCGGTGGCCTGGCTGTCGCTTGATGCCGGGGACAACGACCCGGCCAGGTTCTGGCGTCATGCGGTGGCCGCGCTCGACAGGGTGTGCCCCGGTGTAGGCGAGCGGGTAGGCCCGCTGCTCGGCCCACCGTCACCGCCGTCGTTCGAAGGACTGGTGACGGCCCTGATCAACGAGCTGGCCGCCCGGCCCGGGACCGGCGAGGTGCCGCTGGTGCTCGATGACTATCACCTGGTCGGCTCCCAGCCGGTGCATGCGTCGCTGGGTTTCCTGCTCGAGCACCTGCCGCCGGGGCTGCATCCCGTGCTGGCCAGCCGTGCCGATCCGCCGCTGGCCCTGGCCCGGCTGCGGGCCCGCGGGCAGCTCACCGAGTTGCGTGACGCCGAGCTGCGGTTCACGGCCGGCGAGGCGGCGGATGTGCTGCGTGAAATATCCGGTGCTGAGCTGCCCGGTGCGATGGTGACGGCGCTGGCGGCGCGCACCGAAGGGTGGGCGGCGGGACTGCAGCTGGCGGCCTTGTCGCTGCGCGGGCAGGCGAATGTCGCGGAGTTCGTCGCGGCGTTCACCGGCAGCCACCGCTACGTGCTGGACTACCTGGCCGAGGAGGTGCTGGAGCAGCAGAGCGGGCAGGTGCGTGACTTCCTGCTGGAGACCTCGGTGCTCGATCGCCTCAGCGGCCCGCTCTGCGATGCGGTCACCGGCCGGGCGGGCAGCCAGGCGCTGCTGGAGCAGGTGGAGCGGGCGGGCCTGTTCCTGGTGCCGCTGGATGAGGTGCGCGGCTGGTGGCGCTATCATCACCTGTTCGCTGACCTGCTCCGCGTCCGCCTTCAGCAGGAACAACCCGGCCAGTCCGAGCACCGGCACTGCAACGCGGCGGCCTGGTATGAGAAGCATGGACTGGCCGAAGACGCCATCCGGCACGCGGTGGCCGCCGGGGAGATGCTCTGGGCCGCCCGCCTGATCGAGCAGGACTTCGACGCTGCCTACAACCTGCGTGGCGAAGGAGAGACGATCCAGCGGTGGTTGTCGGCGCTGCCCGCCGATCTGGTGCGGTCTCGCCCCAGGCTGCTGCTCGCACAAGCGCAGCTGAGGGGTACCAGCGGCCACCTTGCCGACTTGGAGCAGCTGGTCGACGCCGCCGAGCGCGTGTCCGCAAGCGGATCTGGCGAGCCGTTCGAGCCCACCGCCGGCCCGGCTGCCAGCCTGCTGGTGAATGTGCCGGCGCACATCGCACTCGAGCGTGCCTACCTGGCCCAGCTCCGCGGTGACGCCGAGGGCACGGCCGCGTTCTCTTCGCGGGCCCTGGCCGAGAGCCGCGCGGGAGAGTCGCTGCTGACCTGCACCGTCCAGGGATTCCTGGCCGTGGCTGAGTGGCTGCGCGGACGGCTGGCGGAGGCCAACGGTGTCTTCACGTCCGGCGTCGCCGGGTGGCGGGCGGCCGGCCTGCTTACCCACGCCGCATGGGGCGGGTATTCGCTCGCCCAGGTGCAATGCGGCCAGGGCCGCCTGGATGCGGCCATCCGGACCTGCCGGCAGGCCCTGGAGGCCGCTGAGACGGCCGGCCGGCGCGCCCGGCCGGCCGCTGGGCTCGCATACGTGGGACTAGGCGGGGTGGCCTACCAGCGGAACGAGCTCGATATCGCCCTCCGGCATGTCACCGAGGGCATCCCGCTATGCCGGCAATTCGTCTACACCCCGCCGCTGGCATTCGGCCTGGCCACGCTGGCCTGGATCCGGCAAGCCACCGGTGATCCGGCTGGAGCCCTGGCCGCGATCGGCGAGGCCGCGCAGGCCGCGCCGGTCCCCGCCGGACCGCTCAATCCCGTCCCGGCACAGCGGGCCCGGCTGCTGCTGGCTCAGGGCGACGTGGACGGAGCCGCCCGCTGGACGAAGGAGAACGGCCTCGGCGCCGAGGACGATCCGCGCTACGCATCGGAGCCCGAGCATCTGGTACTGGCCCGCGTGCTGCTCGCCCAGGGCCGGCCCGGTCAGGCGCTGGCGCTGCTGGACCGGCTGTACGCGGCCGCGGTGACCCAGGATCGGACCGGCAATGTTATCGAGGCCGGGGCGCTGCGGGCGCTGGCGCTCGCCGCCATGGGCCAGGATGAGGGCGCGGTGACCGGCCTGGCCGGAGCGCTCACCCTTGCCTGCCCGCAAGGCTATGTCCGGGTCTTCGCCGATGAGGGGCCGCCGATGGCCGCGCTGCTTGGCCAGCTGATCGCGTCCCAGCGGGCCGGCCATGCCGCTGAGATCCCGCTCGCCTGCCTGGCGCGGCTCCAGCGCGCGTTTAACGCGGCGCACCCCACGCCAGGCCCCAGACCAGGCACAACCGTGGCCGTCCCTGGCATTGTCGAGCCGCTGACCAGCCGCGAGCTGGAGGTGCTGGGGATGCTGGCGGCGGGCCGGTCGAACCAGGCCATCGCCAGCCAGCTCGTCGTCACCGTGGACACCGTGAAGAAGCACGTCAGCCATGTCCTGAGCAAACTCGGCGCGGCCAACCGCACCGAGGCGGTCAGCCGGGCGCGGCGGCTGGACCTCATTCCCTGATGCCGTCCGCAGGACAGGATCAGCCGCGATGGGCCCGGCCCTTACGGACAGAGCGCCAGCGTCGCGCCGTCGGCGTCGAGCAGGCGGTACGGCCCGGCCGGCCCCCGGCCAGCACGGGCAGCGTGGCCCGGTCGCCGCGGACCCGGGCGCAAGGGCCCTGCGGCCCGGCCAGCGTCAGGCCGTCGGCGCCGATGGCCAGCAGGGCGTCGTCGTGGCGCAGGAGCACCGGCCCATCCCGTTCGGCTGAAATGGCCACCCGGCCAGCCCGCAGGCCGTCCAGCACGTCACCCGGCTGGTCCCCCTCGCACTCGACCCAGGTCGTCGGGCGCCCCGGCGGGGCGTCCGAACCCTCCTGGTGCCAGTCGCTGCCGCCGACCGGGATCGCCGCGGGATCCCAGGCCAGCCACCAGGACAGCGGCAGGTTCCAGCGCAGGTCGAGCCAGCTCCAGTGCCAGACCTCGAGCAGCGGCGGGCGGCGGCGCATCGGGCGGGTCCAGCTCACCGGCCCGGCGAACGGGTGGTTGACCGACAGCAGCCCGCCCGCCGCCTCGGTCGCGTCCAGCCAGGCGTCCGGCTCCTCGCGGAAGTCGATCCAGCCGACGTCGCCGAGCGCCCCGGCGTGCCCGCCGTCGGTCGTCACCTCCTGGCCGGGCAGCAGGATGACCCCGTACCGCCGGGACGCGGCGGCCAGCTCGGCGTGGTGGCTGACCGTGTTGTGGTCGGTGACGGCGAGAAAATCGAGCCCGCGCCCGGCCGCTAGGACGGCCAGTTCGGAGACGGTCAGCTTGCCGTCCGAGTGCACGGTGTGCGTGTGCAGGTCGCCGGCCAGCCAGCGGCGGCCCGGAACCCTGACCCCGGCCGGCAGGATCCGGCGCGCCGGCCGGTCCCGCGGGGGCGGGGGCGCGAGCGGGGCCGGTGCTGGGCCGAGCGCCGGGCCCAGGGAAGGACCCAGTGTCGCGGTCAGCCGGTATCCCACGCCATCCGGCGGGACGCGGTGCACGCCGATCATCACCTGCCAGGTGCCGGACTCGAGCTCCCCGGGCAGGTAGCCGGGCGTGGCCGCGTCGCGGGTGATGACGAACGACTCGCGGGCGCCGCCCGACCAGCCGCGGAACCCGCCCGGGCCGAGGCAGCCCAGGTCAAGCACGGCCCCGGCGGTACGGTCGTAGTCGAGCTCCACCCGCAGCCCGCCCGTCCCCGGCGGCACCTCCACCGGCAGGTAGTGCCAGGGGGACGCGAACCGGTCCTCCAGCGTCCACCGCCCGGTGTGCCGTATCGAGTGCGTCATGCCACCAGACCACCAGATCGGGGGCCTGCTAGCCAAGCCGCAAAATTTCACCAGCTGTTGACTTATTCTCCCGAGCGTTTCTATCGTGCTTGGCATGAGGGCGATGATGGTCAAGGAGTTCCGGGAACTCGTCCGTGACCGGCGCACCCTGGGCATGCTGATCGTGATGCCGCTGCTCCTGCTGGTGATCTTCGGCTACGCGGCGAACTTCTACGTCTCCAGCCTCAAGACGGCCGCGGTGGGCCCGCAGGCCTCGCAGCTGGCCAGGACGCTGCCGTCGTTTTTCGACGTCACGGTGACCGAACCAGCGGGCACCCAGGCCGGCGCGGAGACGCTGCTGCGGGACAACAAGGCGGACGTGGCCTTCGTCACCGGGAAGACTCCGGTGCTCGCCCTGGTGAACGGGTCCAACCTGTTCGCCGCGCAGTCGGCCGTGGCGGCGCTCAACAAGGCCGGCAACCAGCTCAAGATTGAGACGCAGGTGCTCTACAACCCCGGCCTGAAGACGTCGTGGGTGATGGTGCCGGCGATCATCGGCCTCATCCTGACCTTCATCGGCACCATCATCACCAGCATCGGCATGGTGCGAGAACGGGAGGCGGGCACGCTCGAGCAGCTCGCCGTGATGCCGATCAGGCCGAGCCGGGTGATCCTGGGCAAGATCGCGCCGTACTTCCTGGTCGCGTCGGCGGACATGATCATCGTGACCGTGCTCGGGATCCTGCTGTTCTCCGTCCCGTTCAACGGCAGCCCGTTCGCGTTCGCCCTGGGGGCCGCGATCTTCCTGTTCGTCGTGCTCGGCCTCGGCGTGTTCATCTCGACGATCTCCCAGACCGTGGGCCAGGCGATCCAGACCGCGTTCTTCTTCCTTCTCCCGCAGATACTGCTCTCCGGGATGATCTTTCCCCTGGAGGCGATGGCCGCCGGGGTTCGCTGGATCGGCTACCTGCTGCCGCTCACCTACTTCACCATGATCTCGCAGGGGATCATGCTGCGCGGCGCCCCGCTCACCTCGCTGTGGCTGCCGTTCGTCGTGCTCGCCGCGATGGCGGTCGTGGTGTTCACCGGTGCGACGCTGCGTTTCCGCCGGGACCTCGCCCCTGGCCGCCCCGCCAGCCCGGCTGGCGGCCAGCCGGCCCCGGCCGAGACGGCGGGAACCGCGTGACGTACTCGGTGCGTTCGGCCACGGTGCGCTTCGGGCCGGCCGTGGCGCTCGACGATGTCACCGTCGAGGTGCCCGGCGGGTCCGTCGTCGCCGTGGTCGGCGGAGATGGCGCCGGCAAGTCGACGTTGCTGCGCGCGCTGGCCGGCGAGGTATCCCTGGACCGCGGCACGGTGGAAGCGCCGCCGAAGGAGCGCCTGGGCTACCTCCCCGCGTCGGCGGGCAGCTGGGCCGCGCTGACCGTGACGCAGAACATCGACTTCGTCGCGGGTATCTACGGCCTGGCCGGCGATGAGCTCGCGGCCCGCCGCGCCGAACTGCTGGACCGGGCGGCGCTGACCCCCGCCGCCGGCCGGCTCGCCGCGCAACTGTCCGGAGGGATGCGCCGCAAGCTTGGCTTCGTCATGGCGATCGTGCACCGGCCCGCCCTGCTGATCCTCGACGAGCCCACCACGGGCATCGACCCGGTGAGCCGCATCGACCTGTGGCGGCTCGTGTCGGAGGCCGCGGCGTCGGGCGCGGCCGTGCTCATGTCGACGACCTACCTCGACGAGGCCGAGCGCGCCGCGCACCTCGTCGTGCTCGACAGCGGCCGGGTCCTCGTCCAGGGGTCTTACGACCAAGTACGCGCGGGCTTCGCGGGCGTGGTCACGCAAACTGACCAGGCCGTCCGGCCCGGATGGGCCTGGCGCAGGGGGCGGGTGCTGCACGAGTACTGGCCCGGAGGTGATCCGCCGGCCGGGACCACCGCCATCGCGCCCGACCTGGAGGACATCGTCATCGCGCTCTCGCTGGCCCGCCGTCATGATGGGGCCGTCATGACGGGGCCGTCATGACGGGCGTTCTCCTGCGTGCCACGCACGTGACACGTCGCTTCGGCGCGTTCACGGCGGTGGACGACGTGTCGATGCAGGTGCATCCGGGCGAGGTGGTCGGCCTGCTCGGCGCGAACGGAGCCGGCAAGACCACGCTCATCCGGATGCTCCTTGGCCTCATCGCGGTCACCTCCGGCCGGGTCGACCTGCTCGGCGGCCCGCCTGACCGCGAGCATCGGCGCCGGCTCGGTTACGTGCCGCAGGGCCTGGGCCTGTACGGCGACCTGACCGTGCGGGAGAACCTGTCGTTCAGCGCGCGGGCCTACGGCACCGCGGAGCCCGCGCTCCCGCCCGCGCTGGCGGGACAGGCCGACGTCCTGGTGCGAAAACTGCCGCTCGGGGCGCAGCGCCAGGTGGCGTTCCTCGCCGCCCTGGCCCACTCACCCGAGGTGCTCGTGCTCGACGAGCCGACCTCGGGTGTCGACGCGCTCGCCCGTGCGGCGTTGTGGGACACGATCCGGGCGCAGGCCACCCGCGGCGCCGGAGCCCTGGTGACGACGCACTACATGCAGGAGGCTCAGCAGTGCGACCGGCTGCTGCTCATGTCGGACGGCGCGCTGGTGGCCGAGGGCAGCGAAGCCGACATCATCGGTTCGACCACCGCCGTCGCGGTCCGTACCGGGGACTGGGCGAGGGCCTTCGCCGCCCTGGCCGCCGCGGGTGCGCCGGTCATGCTCGAGGGCCGGGCGATCCGGGTCGCCAACGCCGACCCGGCCGGGCTGGCCGAGGTGCTCGAGGCCGCCGGGATCGAGGCCAGCGTGCAGCCGGTCCCCGCGACGATCTCCGAACGGATGCTGATGCTTTCCCGCCAGGCGAAGGCTTCCTAGTGCCGGTGCGGGGCCGGCGCCCGCTGGGCAGCCCGGACGCGCGCCAGGCCGTCCTGGCCGCCGCCAGGGAACTGTTCGCGGAACTCGGGTTCGAGCGCACCACCATGCGCGCTGTGGCCGCCAGGGCCGGGGTCGACCCGGCGCTCATCTACCACTACTTCGGCGATAAGGACGGGCTTCTCGTCGCCGCGCTCCAGCCGCCGACCGATAATGCCACCGTGTTCGCCGGCCTGGCCGACGAGGCCGACCGCGCCGGAGAAGAACTGGTCAGGCGGCTCATCAGCCTGTGGGAGGATCGCCCGGAGGTCCGCGAGCAGATGGCGGCCATCCTCCGGACGGGCCTGTCCCACGACCGCGCCAGCCGGCTGCTCAGGGACATCCTCAGCTCGTTCATCCTCGCGGCGCTCGGCGACGTGCTGGCCGACGACCGGCGGGAACTGCGTGCGGCGCTCATCGGCTCGCAGATCGGGGGGCTAATGCTCGCCCGTTACGTCCTCAGGGTGCCGGGGGCCGCGGCCGCGAGTCCCGAGGATCTGGTTCAGGCCGTCGGCCCCACCGTGCAGCGGTATCTCACCGGGGACATCGGCCCCGAGGGCGTCAGCTGGTAGCCGCGTAACCGCCGTCGATGACGATGGTCTCGCCGGTGACGAACGGGTTCGAGGTGATCAGCGAGAAGATGGTCTCTGCCACGTCTTGTTCTGTGACGTTGCGCTTCATCGGCGTCCAGGTGGCGCGGCGCTCCATCAGGCGTTCGTAGTTGTCGCCCAGCGTCCGCTGCATCCACTCGCCCGCGATCCAGCCCGGCGCGACGGCGTTGACCCGGACCTCGGGGGCCAGCACCCGGGACAGCGTGCGGGTGAGGCTGACCACGGCCGCCTTGCTGGCCGCGTAGGCGAGCGGCTGCGGGCCCGGCCGCAGCCCGACGATCGAGGCCACGTTCACCACGCTGCCCCCCGCGGCCCGCAGCAGCGGCGCGCAGGCCCGTGTGACCTGGAACAGTCCGCGGACGTTGACGGCGAACACCCGGTCCCATTCGGCGAGGTCGACGCCGTCCAGGTCGTCCGGCGGGGTCTGGCTGGTCATGCCCGCGTTGTTCACCAGCGTGTCCAGCCGGCCGAACGTCTCGCCGACCCGGCCGGCCAGGGCCGCCACCGCGGCGTCATCGCTCACGTCGGCGCGCAGCGCGAGGTGGCGCCCGCCCAGGCTCTCCAGCCCGGCCAGCGTCTTGGCGGCGGGGTCCCCGGACCGGCTGTAATTGATCGCGACGTCGTACCCCGCCCGGGCCAGCCGCAGCGCGGCGGCCCGGCCGATCCCGCTCGCCGACCCGGTGACCAGCGCCGCCGGCCTGTCCTGTGCCATCCGCGCTCCTCACCCGGTTTCAGGCGGCGATGGCGGGCTGGTCCGTGCCGCAGTACTTGCACTTGGACGCGGCGGCCGGCAGGTCGCCGGACAGGCACGCGGGGCAGGTCTTGACCGGTGGCGGGTCGCCGAACACTATTTGCCCGAGCCTGGACTGGCTGAGCTTGTACGGCTGGACGATGAGGAAGTAGATCACGGCCATGAAGATCACGAAGTAGATGACCGCGGAAATGAACGCGCCGATATCCACGCGAGTCCTCGGATTGCCGCTGCGGATCTCGAAGCTCAGGCCGGCCTTGCCGCCGGTGAAGCTCTGGATGATCGGGTTGATGATGTCGGCAGTGAATGCGGTGATAAGAGCGCTGAACGCGAGGGCTACGACGAGCCCGACGGCGACGACGATTATGTCACCGCGCATAAGAAAATTCTTAAAGCCCTTCATATTGCTTCTCCGATTCGCCTATATCGTCCTGCCCAGGACGACGCCAGGCCGTCGCCCGTATTCCCTGCCGGCTCCTCCTCCCGCAATTGCGTCCGCGAGTGGGTTTTTGGACATGCCATACGATTCCGGTTCCGGGTCGGCAATGCAAGCGTTTCCGCCCGGCCGGGCGCGCCCTGACCTGCGGTTCAGCGGATTCGCGCTGGCGACTGTAGCTGAGCCCGGTCGCCGTCACAGCTACCGACGCTGGCGGCCCCGCTGGCGACCCCGCTGGCGACCGGGCGCGGCGGCGGCACGGCCGCCGTGCGGAGCACATCCATCAGCATGCTCACCGCGGGCGGGTCGGGCGGGTCGCCGTACCGCACCGCGAACACGTAGCGGTGGGCGCCCGGCAGCGGCACGGTCCTGATCCCGGGGTGCCGCGCGGCGCGCAGGCAGAGCGCCGGCAGCATGGAGACCCCGAGGTCGGCGGCCACCAGCGCCTGGACCGCGACGTAGTCGTCGGTGGTGAACGCGATCTTCGGGGTGAACCCGGCGAGCGCGCACTGCCTGAGCAGGTTGGCCCGGCAGCGGTCGCATCCCGCGATCCACCGGTGCCGGGCGTACCCGGTCAGCTCGGCCGTCGGCTCCGGGCCGCCCTGCCCCGGATGAGCCGACGCCGCCGTCACCAGGTGCACCGGCTCGTCCAGCAGGAGCTTCTCGCGCAGGCCCTCGGTGACGTCGATGCCGCTCACGTCGTCGCCGAGCCCGAGCTCGGGTCCGGGCCGGAGCCCGGGTCCGGCGGCCGGGGCGGCTTCCTGCCCGGGAACCGGCGGCCCGTCCGCGCCGGGCGAGTCAAGGGAGTAGCGGAAAACCAGCGCCACGTCCACGTACCCGGCGCGCAGCATGCGCAGCGCCTCCGGCGGCTCGGCCTCGGTCAGCCGCAGGTCGACGCCGGGCTGGTGCTCGCGCAGCATGGCCGCGGCGGCCGGCACGATGGTGCCGAGCGCGGAGGGGAACGCCGCCAGCCGGAGCCGCCCGGCGCGCAGCCCGGTGTAGGCGGCTAGCTCGTTCTCGGCGGCGTCCAGCCTGCCGATCACCTCGGCGGCGCGCTCGGCGAGCAGCCGCCCGGCGTCGGTGAGCCTGATCCCGCGGCCCGCCCGCTGGATCAGCTTGGTCCCGGTCTCGGCTTCCAGCCGGGCCAGGTGGTGGCTCACCGACGGCTGCGCGTAGTTGAGCTCCCGCGCCGCGGCGGTGACCGAACCATTCCGGGCCACGGCGACCAGCACACGCAGCCTGGTCACGTCGAGCATGCACCGACTATAGATCGTGCTAATCGGTTCGCCCAGAGTACTTAGCCCGGACTGATCCGCCCAGGTGGGGCCATTGAGGTCAGCGGCCTTCCAGCAGCGGGGCGTCCGGCTGCCTGACGGCCTCGCCGGCCAGCTGCCGGCGCCGCCAGGCGATGCCGGACAGCGCCTCGAGCACCACCCGGTTGCCCAGGAACGCGGTCACCTCGGCGTGATCGTACGGCGGCGAGACCTCCACCACGTCGATCCCGGCCAGCGGAACCGACATCGCGATCCGCCGCACCGCGTCGAGCAGTTGCCTGCCGGTGAGCCCGCCCGGTTCCGGCGTGCCGGTGCCCGGGGCCATGCCCGGGTCGACCACGTCCACGTCCACCGAGAGGAACACCCCGTCGCACTCGTCCACCGCGATGGCGAACGCCTCGGTCAGGCACTCGTCGAGCCCGCGCGAGACGATCTCGCTCATCTCGAACGAGCGCATCCGCTGCTCGGCCATCCACGCCAGCGTGGGCGGCTCCGGCCAGTACCCGCGCAGCCCGATCTGCAGGAACCTGTCGCCGCGCACCGCGCCCGACTCGATCAGCCGCCGCATCGGCGTGCCGTGCCCGTACAGCGAGCCGAACTGGGTGTCGCCGGTGTCGGCGTGCGCGTCGAAGTGGATCAGCGACACGCGGCCCCAGCCCACGTGCCTGGCCACCCCGGTGGCGTCGGGGAAGGTGACCGTGTGGTCGCCGCCCAGGATCACCGGGATCGCGCCGGCCGCCGCCACGGTGTGCACGGCGTCCTCCAGCCGCTTCAGCGACTTCTCGGTCTCGCCGGACGGCATGACCACATCGCCCGCGTCGCCGATACGCAGGTCGGCCAGCGGGTCCACGCCCAGCGCGAGGTGCGGCCGGGACCCGTCGTGCGGCAGGTAGTCGGTGATCCGGATCGCCTGCGGGCCGAACCTGGTGCCCGGCCGGTGCGAGGTACCGCCGTCGAAGGGCGCGCCGAGGAACACCACGTCATATCCGTCGAGCGCGTCGAGTTCCGCCCGGGGCACCCCGAGGAACGTGACGTCGGGCCCGTACATCCCGCGCAGGATGACCTCGTCGTCACCGGCGTCGCCCGCCATGGCCGCTCCCTCCGACAATGAGACCTGGCTCTCGCACCATACAGGGGCGAGAGCCAGGTCCGTTCGGTACCTCAGTGGACCTCGGCCGGCTCGCGCGCGGGCCGGTCCCCGGACCTCTCAGCCGCCCCGGCCGGCAGCAGCCGCGCCAGCCAGCCCGGCAGCCACCAGCTGGCCGTGCCGAGCAACTCCATCACGGCCGGGACCAGCACCAGCCGCACCACGGTCGCGTCGACCAGTACGGCCGCGGCCAGCCCGAGGCCGATCTGCTTGACCGAGACGTCGGGGACCAGGGCGATGGAGACTGACACCTTGCCCCCGAGGAAGGTGTTCAGCCGCAACGTCCGGGCCAGCCTGGTGCCGGTGAAGCCGAGCAGCGCCGGCAGCAGCGTGAGCGAGGCGATGACGGTCATCGCGACGGTGACCGCAGGCGCTTCCTCGCCGGCCCAACGCCCCGGGCCCAGTTGAGTACGTCACCACCTCAGGCTCGCGTCTGCCCCCCTGAACCCGCGTCCCCCCCACGAAGACACTTCTCCGCCACGCGTACTCCCGCCGCCTACTCCCTCCGCAGTACGCCCCCGCCCCCACCAGCGCACTTTCCGTCCGCTGGCCCGCGCTCCCTCCCAGCCTCACTCCCCGCCTGTTGGCCCGCGCTCCTCGCTATCCGCGCGCATCCCCGCGCCGGGGCTTCCTTTCACACAGCTCGCTCCTGCAATACCAAACGCACCCGCACCAGCGCCCCCGCGTCCACGTTGGGCCTTTCATGATCACGGGAATGTCAGCGTCGCGCCTCAAGATTCGAGCATGGGTTACGACATTCCCGCCGCAGGGGCTCAGATAGCGCAGTGGCAATCGGGCACTGTGTCACGGCAGCAACTGCTACAGCCGCCGCGCACGGGCTTGCCGTCGAACTCGACGGCAAGCTCGCGCACGCGGACGAGGATCGCTGGCGTGACAGCCGCCGAGACAACCAGGCGGGCGCCGAGCGCATCCTGACCGCGCGCTACGGCTGGACGGGCCAGCCCCGGCCGTGCTCGCCAGCCTGCCCCGTGGGGCGGGCGTAACCGTCACGATCGTTTTGCGGAGTTTTACGGCGATCGCGTCAACCACTAGGGGAGGCTCCGCGTCTCACTTACTGAGGCTCGGCGAAAGCGGGACGCCGAGCCTCGTTTCATGCCCGGACCCCGGTACGATGCGCTGGTGTGCGCGATGCGCGGCCCGGCCCGCTACGGCGGTACTGACTGAAATGGACAACATCGACGCGCGCATCGTGGCCTTCCTGGTGCGGGACGCCCGGGCCAGCTACGCGCTCATCGGCGGCGAGGTCGGCCTGTCCGCGCCCGCGGTCAAGCGCCGGGTGGACCGCCTCCGGGCCGCGGGCGCGATCACCGGGTTTTCCGCCCGGGTAGACCCGGCCGCGATGGGCTGGACCACCGAGGCCTACGTGGAGCTGTACTGCGGCGGCCGCACCTCGCCCGAGGAGATCGGCATGGCGGTCCGGCGGTACCCCGAGGTGGTGGACGCGTGCACGATCACCGGGGAGGCCGATGCGCTGGTCCACATCAGGGCCACCGACGTCAGGCACTTCGAGGAGGTCATGGAGCGCATCCGGGCCGAATCCTTCGTAGTCAGGACCAAGAGCGTGATCGTTCTCTCCCGGCTGGTCGACCGGGCCGACGCGCTGGCGCCGATGCCCTGAGGTTGCACCGAATCCAGCATCCGGCTGGCCGCTGACCAGCTAAAGTCGTCCCCATGTCGGAGTTTGAGCAAGATCCGAGCGCGAGCACCGGACGGTTCCGGGCCTTCGTTGAGCGCGACGACGACACCTCGCGGGCCCGGCGCTCGCCGGTGTCACCTCCCATGATGATCGCCGGGGCGGTGGTGGTGATCGCGGTCATCGTCGCCATCGTCATCGCCGTGGCCTAGCGTTCGGCGGCAGCACGCCGCTGCCATGCTTGCACCATGACCACGGCACCGGGGACCACGGCACCGGGGCAGCCAGAGCACGCGCAGCACTCCGGGCATGACGAGCGGCACCGGCTGACCGCGGTCCAGGGGCTCGCCGCGCTCTCCCTCGACGCGCTGTCCTCGGTGGCCTACGGCCCTGAGGCCATCCTCGTCGTCCTGGTCGCGGCGGGCACCGCCGGGCTGCGCTACTCGCTGCCGATCACCGGCGCGATCGTCGTCCTGCTCGCCGCGCTGGTGGTGTCCTACCGCCAGGTGATCGCGGCCTTCCCCGGCGGCGGCGGCGCATACGCGGTGGCCAGGGCCCATCTCGGCGCGCGGGCCAGCCTGGTGGCCGCCGCGTCGCTGATCGTCGACTACGTGCTGAACGCCGCCGTCGGCGTGTCGGCCGGCATCGCCGCCCTTACCTCCGCGTTCCCGGCGCTGTACGGCAGCCGGGTCTGGCTCTGCCTGGCTGCTCGGCGCTGACCGGCGTCGAGGCCATCGCCAACGCCGTGCCGGAGTTCCGCCGGCCCCGGGCCCGCCGCGCCCAGGCCACCGAGGTCTGGCTCGGCATCCTGCTTGGCACGATGCTGATCGGCCTGGGCGCGCTCATCCACAAGTTCGACGTGGTGCCGCAACCGGCCACGACCGTGCTTGCCCAGCTCACCCAGGCCTCGCTCGGCCACGATTTCCTGTTCTACGCGGTCCAGCTGATCACCATGGTGCTGCTCGCGCTGGCCGCCAACACCTCGTTCGGCGGCCTGCCGGTGCTGGCCGCCCTGCTGGGCAAGGACAACTACCTGCCGCACATGTTCGGGCTGCGCGCCGACCGGCAGGTGCACCGCTACGGAGTGGTGACCCTGGCCCTGCTCGCCGCCGCCCTGCTCGTCGCGTCCAGGGGTGACACACAGGCGCTGGTCCCGCTGTTCGCCATCGGGGTGTTCGTCGGTTTCACCCTGTCCCAGGTCGGCATGGTAAGGCACTGGAGTACCGAACGGTCCGCCGGCTGGGTCGCCCGGGCCGCCGTGAACGGCGCCGGCGCCGAGGTGCAGCCGCCGCGGTTCTGGGACTACCTGCTGTTCAACCAGCGCGGCGTGATCCTGGAGCGGGCGATCAGGCGGGACACGGGCAACGTCGTGCTCTGCCGGCTCCGCTACCGGCTTGAGCACTTCGGCCCCCGCCCAGGCCCGTCCGCGGACTCAGCCGAGCCGGCGCCGCAGGACCGCCGCGCCCACGGTGGCGGCCGCGCCGACGGCCGCGACGGCGGCCAGGCACGCGTACTGGGTGGTGGTGGCGAAGACATGATCGGGCACCCCGAGCAGCCCCCCGAGCGCTAGGTCGACGACCGTAGCCGCGGCGGTCAGCGCCCACTGGCTGGTCAGCAGCGCGCAGCACGGGCCGGCGATCAGCCCGCCGATCAGGATGAGGTGCGGCCCGCTGACCGCGTCGCAGGCCGCGATCACGGCGCTGAGGACGAGGCTGAGCCGCCAGAGCCGTCCGACGCTCCACCCGGGCAGCAGGGACGCCTCCCGGCGCCGGCCGTCCGGCCAGGCCAGCAGCAGGGCACCGGCCGCGGCGATGACCGCGGCCGGGAACAGCGCCGTGACCGGGCGGACGCCTCCCTGGGCCACCGCGATGAGCAGGGAGGTCACGAACGCCAGGTAGCCCGCGATGATCACGGCCCCGCTGGCACGGCCCAGGCCGCGGCCGCGGAATGCGAGCGCGAGCGCGAGCACGGTCAGGCCCGCATACCACCCGGCCACCAGCGTGCCCTGGCCGGAGTGCGGGCCGAGCCCGGCCACGCACGCCGGAATGAGCAGCCCTGCCACGATGTTGATCGCGTTGCTGTTCAGGGCGATGCTCAGCACCGCGGCGCCGCGGCCCCGCCGGGCCAGGTACACCGCGGCCACCGCGTTCGGCAGGCTGGTCACCACGGCCAGCACCAGGCCGCCGATGATGATGTCCGCGACCGCGTACCGGTGCCCGAGAGCGGTGGCCGAAACCTCCATGACCGTGCTCGCCCCGACTACGGTGACGAGCGCGACAACCGCCACGACCGCGTCCCGCCAGGTGCCCGGCCGCGGCCGCACCGCCTCGGCCAGCTCGTCCTCCTCTTCGTGCACCGCCGCTACCAGCCAGCGCGTCCACCGGGGCGGCAGCGGCAGGCTCTCCACCTGGGCCCGGCGCATGCCCAGCACCGCCACGTAAGGCACGAACACGACGGCGGTCAGGGCCAGCCCCGCCGCGGGCGCCCCCGCCGTCACCGTCAGCAGGGTGACGACGGCCACCCACACTCCAGGCACCCCGCCCAGCAGCACCACCCGGCGGTGAAAGGCGATCCAGCCGGCCACCATCGCGGCCAGCCCGAGCAGCGCGGCCAGGTTGAAGACGTTCGACCCGATGACCACCCCCGCCCCCACGCTGGGCTGGCCCCGCGCCAGCGCGGTCACCGCGGAGGTGATCTCCGGGGCGTCGGCCGCCAGCGCCGCGACCAGCCCCAGCCAGGCCTCGGAGAACCCGGCCCGCTCACCGAGCCGCTCCAGCCGCGATACCAGCAGCCAGCTCGCGGCCAGGCTCACCGCCACCCCCGCGGCGAACAGCAGCCCTTCCGTCATTCAGCTCTGGTCAGCCGGGTGGCTGGTGGCCAGCGCGGCGCCGACCTGATCGGCTAGCGCGACCGCCAGGAGCCGCTGCTCCAGCGTGGGCCGCGCACCGGGCACCGGGGTCATCAGGAACCGGCCCTGGAACATGCCGCCGCTCTCCACCAGCAGCTCCGTGTCGCAACTGGCCGGGAAACCCTCGGCGTCCACGTCCCAGGCCCGCTGCCCTAGGGTGACCGAACCGCCGGGCCGCAGCCGCGCGGGCCGGCCGATCCCGGCGATCCCGCGCTGGAAGCCGCATGACCGGAGCGAGAGCAACTGGGTGAGCTGCCCGGTCACCTGATCGATCAGCGCCGACGCTGAGCCCCCGGCCGCCACCGCCTGCGCGGCGCTGCTGATTCCGTCGAGGTAGCCCGCCCGCCTGCTCGCGGCCAGGTGCTGGCGACGCCCCCAGACAGCGATCTCGGTGACCGCCACACCGATCACCAGGAGCAGCACCGTCGTCTCGATGTCGTTCCGCCGCGTGATGGAAAAGGTCTCGTAGGGCCGGGTGAGGAAGAAGTCGAACCACACCGCGACCGACACGGCCGCCAGGATCCCGGCTAGCCGGTACCCGTTCGCGGCCACCGCGACCACTACCAGGATCATGGCAAGCGCCGCGTCGGTGTTCGGGATGCTGGACCGGAACGGCACCAGGATCGTGGCTACCGCCACGGGAACCACCAGCCCGGCCAGCACCGCCAGCCGGTCCCGGCTCAGACCGCGAATCATGCTGGGCACCTCCTGGTCAGGTTTG
>CAVWBQ010000017.1:0-170761 GCA_963753225.1 uncultured Actinomycetota bacterium
CGATCGAGATCTTGGTCTTGTTGGCCGCGTTGTCCATATCCTTCGCGAGCTCGGCGAAGTGCAACTGCTCGGTGCCCAGCGGCGCCACCGGCCCGGTGATCGGGCCCTCGAAGCCGATCGACGCCACGCACGACTTGGTGGCGGCCGATGCGCTGCTGGTACCGCCGCCGGCGGCATGCTGCTGCTACTGCTGCTGCAACCAGCCACGGCCAGCGAGCCGACCGCGGCCGCAGCTAGAACCAGGCGTCCCTTCATGGGATACGCCTCCATTCCCGGGTTATCTCACGATGTAGGGGTTGGAGTCATGCCGCGCGCAGCCGCGCGGACTGTCGAAGCGCCTCCGGATCGGCCGCCTGCGGGATCTCGCGCCGAGCGCCCCGACCGCGCAGACTCAATACGCCCTCCCCAATGGCCAAAATTCGTAAAGCTGATCAAACCATCACACTTTGCGCCAAGGCAAGGGGGCTACTGTGGTACCGGCCTGGCAGTTGCGAAGTCGAGATCAACGGGGCGGCGTCCCCTGAGGAGGTAGCGTCCGGTGGCCGACGTGCTCAGTGCCAGCGAAAACCTGGGTGCCAGCGAAAACCTGGGTGCCAGCGAAAACCTGGGTGCCAGCGAAAACCTCGGGGCGATAGTGGACGTGGCGGCCATCAGGGCCCGGTTCTCCTCGCTGCGGCGGGGTTTCGCGTTCTTCGACGCTCCCGGCGGCACGCAGGTCCCCGACGAGGTGGGCGAGGCGATCGCGCGGGCGCTGCGGGAGGCGAGCGCGAACCTGGGCGCGGGCTACGCCACCAGCATCCGGGTCGGGCAGATCCTCGAGGAGGCCGAGCACAAGGCGGCCAGGTTCCTCGGCTGCGAGCCGCATGAGGTGATCTTCGGGCCGAACATGACCTCGCTGAACTTCGCGCTATCCCGGACCGCCGCACGCGCCTTCGCCCCTGGCGACGAGATCCTGGTGTCCTGCCTGGACCACGACGCCGGGGTCGCCCCGTGGCTCGAGATCGCGCACGACAGGGACCTGGTGGTCCGGCACGTCGCGCTGCACGATGACACCACGCTCGACTTCGCGGACCTGGAGAGCAAGCTCGGGCCGCGCACCAGGGTGGTCGCGTTCGCCTGGGCGTCGAACGCGGTCGGCACCGTCACCGACGCCCGGCGGGTATGCCAGCTCGCGCACGACGCCGGCGCGCTCGCCTGGGTGGACGCGGTGCACTACGCGGCGCACGAGCCGATTGACGTCCGCGCCATCGGCGCCGACGTGCTCATCTGCTCGCCGTACAAGTTCTGCGGCCCGCACCTGGGCGTCGCGGCCGGGCGGTCCGAGGTGATGAGCCAGTGGCGGCCGTACAAGGCGCGCCCGGCGCCTGCCAGCCCGCTGGGGCGCAGCTTCGAGACCGGCACGCAGTCCTACGAGCTGCTGGCCGGTTTCAACGCGACCATCGACTACCTCGACTCGCTCGGGGGCATCCCTGCCATCGCCCCCTACGAGCGCGCGCTCGGCCAGCGGTTCCTCGACGGCCTGTCCGAAGCGGTCACCGTCTACGGACGGCCTTCGATGGCGGGCCGCGTGCCGACGTTCCTGGTCAACGTCGACGGCGTGGCCGCCGAGGACGTGGCGGCCCGGCTGGCCGACGCGCAGATCGGGGTCTGGGCGCACGACTCGTGGTACTCGCTCGGCCTTTACCAGCAGCTCGGCTACACCGGCAAGTCGGTCAGGATCGGCTTCATCCACTACAACTCGCCGGACGAGGTTGACCGGCTGACCGGAGCGCTGAACGGCCTGAGGTTATCCCGGCCCTCGCCCGCTGGGGGCCACGCTACCCGTCTGCCCCGCAGAGGATCTCGGCCAGCTTGTCCAGGTTGATGTTGCCGCCGGAGACCACGCACACGACCTTCCCGGTCCCGGCCCGGCCGCTCAGCGCGGCAGCCGGCGCGAGCGCGCCCGCGCCCTCGGCGATGACCCGGACCCGCTCGGCGAGGGTCCGCACCGCCGCGGCCACCTCGGCGACCGGGATGGCCACCGCGTCGTCAACGAGCGGCGCCACCAGCGGCCACATGCTGTCCAGCACGCGCCGGCTGCCCGAGCCGTCCACGAACGAGGGCCGGTAGTCGACGTCGACCGGGTGCCCGGCGGCCATCGCCGCGGCCAGCGCCGCGGCCGTGTCGGGCTCGGCTGTGACGATCCTCGTGCCGGGCCGCAGCGCCTTGACCGCGCTGGCGATCCCCGTGGTCAGGCCGCCGCCGCCGTACGGGATCACGACCGCGTCCGGGTCGGGCAGGTCCTCGAGTATCTCCAGCCCGATCGTGCCGTTGCCGGCCATCACCGCCGGGTCCTGCACCGGGTGCACGAACAGCCCGTCCACCCCGTCGACCCGGCTGGTCACGATCGCGTTCCACCAGTCGTCGTACGTGATCTTGATGACCCGCCCGCCCAGCCGCTCGATCGCGGCGATCTTGGCCTCGGGCGCGTGGTCGGGCACCGCGATGGTGGCCGGGACACCGAGCTCGCGCGCCGTCCACGCGACGCCCTGCGCCATGTTGCCCGCGCTGGCGGTGACCAGGCCCTTAGCCCGTGCGCTTGCCGGCGCGAGCATGACCGCGCTGGTCGCGCCGCGGAGCTTGAACGAGTTGATCGGCTGGAGGTTCTCCAGCTTGAGGTAGATCTCGGCCGGGGCGTCCGCGACGTGCAGTCGCACCAGCGGGGTGCGGACCACCGCGCCCGCGATCCGCGCCCGCGCCGCTTCGATCTCGGCCAGTTCGATCACGGCTCCGCCTCCTGGGAAAGCGCCTCCTGGGAAAGCGCCTCCTGGGAAAGGGCCTCCTGGGAAAGGGCCTCCTGGGAAAGGGCCCTACCGGAAAGGCCCGCCACGGCCGCCTCGATCTCGGCTCGCTCCGCCCCGGTGACCGGCTGCCGCAGCGCCTCGGCCACCGGGGCCAGGTGCTCCGGCCGGCCCGGGCCGATCACGACCTGGGTCACCCGCTCGTCGGCCAGCAGCCAGCCGAGCGCGAGCCCGGCCAGCGAGGTGCCGCGGGCGGCGGCGATCGCCTCCAGCTGTTCCAGCGCGTCGAAGGTCACGCTGGTGACGAACCCCTGGTACGGCTCGGGCCGCTGGGTCATCCGCGACCCGGCCGGGTATGCCGCGCCGCGCCGGTACTTGCCGGTGAGCCAGCCGCCCGCCAGCGGGCCGAACGCCAGGTAGGCGACGCCCCGTTCGGCGCACAGCGGCAGCAGGTCCGGCTCGTCCTGCCGGTCCAGCAGCGAGTAGCTGTTCTGCACGGCTTGCGGCGCGCCCGCCGCCAGGGCGGCGGCGAGCTTGGGCGCGTTGAAGTTGCTCACCCCGTACACGCCGATCAGGCCGTCGGCCTGGGCGGTGCCGAACGCTCCGAAGGTCTCCGCCAGCGGTACGTCCGGGTCGTATTCGTGCGCGAGGTACAGGTCGACGTGGCCGACCCCCAGCCGGTCCAGGCTGGAGCGGAGCTGGCGGGCGATCCGGTCCGGCCTCAGCCCGTGATCGGCCCCGACCTCCATCGGGTTGAAGGTCTTGGTGGTGAGCCGCGGCCGGACCCCGCGCGCGGCGATCCAGCGCCCGATCGCCCGCTCACTGCGGCCGCCGCCGTAGGCGTCGGCGGTGTCGAACCAGTCGAGGCCCGCCTCCCAGGCCGCGTCCATCAGCGCGAACGCCTCGTCCTCGGTTATCCCCTGGCCGAAGAACGCCGGCGCCGAGCCGACCCCGCCGAAGTTCCCGCAGCCCAGCGCGATCCGCGCGACGGTCGGCCCCGGATCGCCCCGCTGCATCAGCCTCGCCGCCTCCCGTCAGGTCGGCATCACCCTAGCGGCGCCATCCTGGGCCGTCCAGCGGCGCCCTGGCTCAGCACGGGGTAGCCGAGTTACCTTTGCCTGGACAGCGCTACGGGGAAGGTGGGGCATGGACAAGGATCTGGCTGATCAGGTGGCCGGTATCGCGGCGCGGGTGGTGGCCAGCGGCGCGATCTCGGCGAACGGGCACGGCAACGTCAGCGTGCGGGTGCCCGGGGCGGAGGAGATGTACTTCACCGCGGGTCCCTCGCTGCGCGGCCATCCCGCCTCCGCCGTCGTCCGGGTCGGGCTGGACGGCACCCTGCTGGAGGGCGAGCTGCCGCCGATCCAGGGTGCCGTGGTCGCCATGCACACCGCTATGTACGCCGATAACCCCGACGTCGGCTGTGTCCTGCACACGCATTCGCCCTACGCCACCGCGTACGCGGTGGCCCGCCGTCCCATCGGGTGCTGGATCGAGGCCCTGGCCATGTTCGGCCTTCAGGACGGCGTGCCGGTAGCCGGCTACGGGCCGCGCGGGTCGGCCGAGGCTATCGCGAGCATCCGGGCCGCGGTCACCCCGGGCGTCCCGGCCGTGCTGCTGGCCAACCACGGGGTGCTGGTCTTCCACCGCACCCCGGACCTCGCGATCCTGGCCGGCGGCGTCGTCGAGGAGGCGGCGCAGGCCAGTATCAACGCCGCCGCGCTGGGCGGCCCCGTCGAGATACCACCGGACCTGCGGGCCGCGGCCCTGCAGCGCGCGATGACGTTCGACAGCCAGGGAACGGTACACGCGTAAGCATGGCGACCATCCACGACACCACGATGGGCCCAGAGGGCCGCGGCATCCTCGCCACCGCGGAACACATACCCGGCCCGCGTCCCGCCGATCACTGATGACCCGGAGCATTTGGGCCGGCCGCCGTGGCGGCATCTGGCTGATTCGCCTCGGGCTGACGGGCGCCATCGCGCTGCTAGCCCTGGCAGCCACCGTTTCCGCCGTCACCGCGTCCCGCCCGGCCGCTGCCGCCCGCAGCGGGTACGACTGGGTGACCAGCTGGAGCGCCAGCCCGCAGGATCCCGTGCCGGGCACGCTAGGCATGGCCGGCTTCCACGATCAGACGGTCCGCGACATCATCTTCCCCAGCGTCGGCGGGAACATGATCCGGCTCCAGCTGACGAATGCCTTCGGCCGGTCGCCGCTGCAGATCGGCCGCGTGACGGTCGCGGTGGCGGGCCCGGGCGCGGAAGTGGTCGCGGGAAACATCCACTCGGTGAGCTTTGGCGGCAGCGTATCGGTCCGGATCCCGGCCGGCGAGGAGGTCCTCAGCGATCCGGTGGGCATGCAGGTGTCGGCCCTGCAGGAACTGACGGTGAGCATCTACCTGCCGGGCCGGACCGGGGTGGCCACCGTGCACTCGGACGCCCAGCAGGTCAACTGGGTGTCGGCGGCCGGGGACCACGCCGCCGAGGCGGAGGCGGACGCGTTCATGATCCGGACCCAGTCCTGGTACTACCTCAGCGGTCTCGACGTGCGGTCGTCCGGAGCGGCCGGGACCCTGGTCGCATTCGGCGACTCGATCACGGACGGCGTGCAGTCGACCGTCGGCGACAACGACCGGTGGCCGAACGACCTGGCCCGGAGACTGGACACGGTCCTTAGTCCGACGCTCTCGGTGGCCGACGCGGGGATCGGCGGCAACCGGGTGCTGACCGCGTCGCGGTGCTGCGGGGCCAGCGCGGAGGCGCGGTTCGCCCGGGACGCCCTGGAGCAGCCCGGCGTCCGGGACGTCATCGTGCTGGAGGGGATCAACGACATCGGGCGCAGCACGGGCCCCCTGCATTCAGACGCCGGGCTCACCCCGGCCCGGATCATCGCCGGGTACCGGGACCTGATCGCTGCGGCGCACGCCCGGGGCGTGCGGATTTTCGGCGCGACCCTGCTGCCGTACCAGGGCGGCGGCTACTACTCCCCGGCGGGGGAGACCATCCGCGAGGCGGTGAACGCCTGGATCCGCACCAGCGGCGCCTTCGACGGTGTCATCGACTTCGACGCGGTGATGCGCGACCCGGCCGACCCGCTGCGGCTCAACCCCGCGTACGACTCCGGCGATCACATCCACCCCAACGACACGGGCTACCAGGCCATGGCGGACGCCATCAACCTGGACATGCTGCTGCCGCCGTCGCGGTAGAGCCGTCACACCCAACGCCGCCGTCGCGGTAGAGCTTGTCGGCGGGCGTCGGGCCGTAGGACCGCAGCACCACCGGCGCGCCCAGAATGTCCTCGAAGATGCCCGGCCAGTCCCGGGCCGGATCGGAGTACACCGGCCGCGCCCGCAGCAGCCCGTCCGTGAGCCGTTCCTGCCAGCTCAGGTCGTGCTCGGGGCCGGGCTCGATCCGGGACACAAGCTGCCCGTCGGCCAGGTAAGCCCGGCACAGCCTCAGCCGGTGCCGCGCGGCCACGTCCAGGTGGGTCAGCGCGACGCCGTCCAGGCCCCCGGCTACCTCGGCGGCGTACCGCAGCGCCACCGCGTCCGGATGGCCGGCGCGGAACGCGCCCTGCCAGGTCCCGGTCCCGTTGTGCGGCTCGGGGAGCTCCAGGGTGGGGTCCTCGGTCACGAACGGGCCGGGGCCGTGCCTGGTCAGGTAGCAGCGGACGACGCCGAGCCGGGCCGCGGTCTGGCCCGCCTCGGCCAGCAGCGTCTCGGCGTTGGCGAAGGTCGTGGTCGACCAGGTGGTGTACGGATGGAAGCCGCGCCACTCGTCGAGCAGCACGCCCTGCGCCCCCTCGAACACGGCCGGCCCGGCGCGCAGCAGCCGTCGCAGGTAGCCGCGGTCGACCAGCGGCACCCGGTCGGCGAAGGCGCGATACGCGTCGCACAAAAGGTCCACCGAGGGTCCCCCGACCGGCCCGAGCTCATCGGACAACCGGTCTCGAAGCAAACCGAGAGACCGGGCCAGCGTGCGGGGCGCGGCGCAGTCCGCCACCCGCGGCGCGTCGCCAGGCCACGCGAGCGAGTACCGGGCGGTCTCGCCGATCCCCATCCCGCAGGAGCCGTGCCGGTCCCGGCCCCTGGCCACCTCCCTGGCCCGGTTCGCGGCCTGGTGATAGGGCGTGACGAGCAGGGCGTCGCGGTCCACGGTGAGCCGGTCGAGCGCGTCCGGGACGCCCGCCGAGGCCAGGTGGGCGGCCTCGGCGGCCAGCGCCAGCGGATCGACGAGGACGAAGCGCGACAGGTGCGTCCGTACCCGGGGGGTGAAGCTGCCCGAGCCGAACTGCGCGAAGGTGTGATGCCTCCCGTCCGAGGCCAGCACGTTGTGCGCCGCCTGCGCGCCGCCGTTGAACCGGATCACCGTGCGGGCCGGGTCCGGGCGGCGCGGACTGCACAGGAAGTCGATGACCGACCCCTTGCCCTCGTCCCCGAAGCCCAGCCCGCACACAATGTAGTGACGGCCGTCCATGGTCATCTGGCCCCTAGAGCCTTACGTTCCCGCCCGGCCCGTCCAGGTCCTCCGGCCCGGTCGTATCCAGCCCGGTCGTATTCAGCCCGGTCATGTCCGGCGGGGCCAGCTCGAGCACGCGCCGCCCGGAACCGATGGCCGCCAGTGCGCGCCGCACCTCCGCCCCGGCCGCCGACCCGACGTCATCCAGGTCGGCCAGCCCGCCGTCCAGGTTGACCGCGTCCTCGCCCAGGCCCACGGTCAGCGCGATGGTCTCGCACACCGCGTCAAGGTCGGCGAGCTGGATGACGTTCTGGCCGAGCAGGTCGCGCCAGAACCCGAGCACCTGCCGGTCGCCGACGTAGCTGGCGCCCTCCGGCAGGATGTAGTAGGTGTCCCACCGCGCGGTCACCTCGGCCACGAGCGACTCAACAGACACCCCACCCTGGAGCCCATCGCCGATCACGTGGCGGACCTCGGCCGGCTTGACCTGCGGGTAGGCCATCTCGTCGCCGATGACGAACAGGTAGCCGCGCCGGCCCCGCTTGGCGTAGCAGTCGATCGCGGTGTGCCGGGCCATGAAGTACAGGGCCAGCTCGTAGGACTCGGTCTTCTGCCCGCCGCCGCCGCCCTCCAGCAGGATCCGGCCGAGGTCGTCGTCCATCCGGTTGTCGGACTCGAACTGGCCGACCTGCAGCGGCGCCCAGTCACAGGTGGCGTCCCCGATGGCGCCGAACATGATCTGCGGGTCGGCGGTGTACCCCTTGCGCAGCAGCAGCCCGAGCAGTTGCGGCAGCTTGGCCTGTAGCACGCGCGGCACGCCGCGCATCGAGCCGGTCACGTCGAACAGCACGGCGATCGCCAGCGACCGGGGGTGCTCGGCGGAGTCACGGCTTTCCCGCGCCGTCACCCCGAACGGATCCAGCGCGGGATGCACCCGCGTCGCGCCGCCGTCGCTGTAGGCGAACGCGCTGGCGCCGGTGGCGGCGCGGAACCGCGCGGCGGCGTCGTAGACATTGGTGGACCATCGTCCGCTGCCCATGGTGGTTCTCCTTACTGTGATTCCCTAGGCCGGCATGGCGAAGGGGCGGAACTTGCGGGGTCCGTAGAGCCGCTCGAGCATCTCGTTGAGCTCGGCCAGCAGCCGCCACGCGTCCTGCGGCCGGCGGCCCGGGCTGGCCAGCAGGCAGCCGCGGGCGAAGGCGGCCATCCGGGCGGGCGCGCGCCCGCCGATGAGCCCGGCCATGCACCGGGTCGCGAGCCAGATGTCCAGGTCGGGGCCGGCCGGGTCGCCCGCCAGGACCTCGGGCGGGTACCAGCGCTGGTAACGCCGTACGATGGCCCGGACCCGGCCGGCCGACCCGGAAACCGAGTAGCACCAGTCCACCAGCACGAGGCCGTGCTCGGCCGGGTGGATCAGCACGTGCTCGGGGAGCACCGCGCCGTGGATCACCCCGGCCCGGTGCGCGGCGCCGATCGCGACCAGCAGGCGCCGCCACATCCACGCCGCGTCCCGCGGATCGACCCCGGCCGGGAACGCGGACCGTACTTCGGCGAGGCTACGGAATCCGCCGAGCGCGCCGATCAGGTTGACGTGCCGCCGGATACCCAAACGGGCGTCATCACGCTGCCCCGTCGCCACGAGCGGCGGGAAGTAGGCGAGCAAGGCCGGGTCCACGACATCCTGGAGCCGGGTCAGCGCCGTGGCTTCGCGGCGCATCAGGTCGTTGTCCGCCGGGTCGCGGGCGATCTTCAGCAGTGCCGCCTTGAACGGGGCCGCCTTGAGCTGGCCATGGCGGACCGGGTACAGGTTGGCGATGTCGCCCCGGATCGTGCTCACCTGATGTCGTCCTCGCGGCCAGGCCGGAGCAGCGCCGGGTGCAGCAGGCGCGCGTCCCCGCGGCGGTACAGCCGGGATCGCGGCCCGCCGCGGGGTCCGCCGGTCTCGGTGGTCCCGCCGGTGCTCTCCACGAACCCCGGGACCGACAGCACCTTGCGGTGGAAGTTCCCCGCGTGCAGTCGCTCGCCCCACACCGTCTCGTAGACCGCCCGCAGCTCAGTGATGGTGAACTCGTCGGCCACGAACGCGGCGGCCAGCGGCGTGTACTCGAGCTTGGACCGGGCCCGCTCCAGGCCGTCGGCGAGGATCCGCGCGTGGTCGAACGCGAGCCTGCGCGTGGTACCGGGCCGCTGCCCGGTGCCCCCCTCGGCCAGGCCGAGCGACTCCACCGGCACCCAGGCCGCCGCCCGCGCGTCGGTGCCCGCTTGCGGTTCCGGGAGTTCCGGCGCGAACATCAGGTAGGCGACCGAGATCACCCGCATCCGCGGATCGCGCCCCGGCGAGCCGTAGCTGGCCAGCTGCTCCAGGTGGATCCGGCCCGGGCGCTGTCCGGTCTCCTCGGCCAGTTCCCTGACCGCCGCCTCGTCCAGGTCCTCGGCGGGCCGGGATCGGACGAATCCGCCGGGTAGGGCCCATTGCTCCTCGAACGGCGGCACGCCGCGCTGCACCAGCAGCACGTCGAGCGTGCCGTCGCGGATCGTCAGCGCCACCACGTCCACGGTGACCGCGACCGGCTCGAACGCCCGGGGGTCGTAGCTGGCGAGGAAGTCCTCCTCGCCGGACGGCTGCTCCATCAAGTCCTTCTCAGGTTGAGATGTTCTTAATATGAGAATAACACCGCCGACCGGAGTGTCAATGCCCCGTCCGCCAGGTAGGTGCACGTCAGTTATTAACACGCTGGTCTGAGCTCGGGGTGCGAGCGGTGAGGCGGTGGCCGCGGCGTCATCACAGGGCGGCGGTTCCGGGTCGATGTGCCGTTGGTCCGGCTCTTACCGGACCAACGGCCCATCGACCCAGCGGTTACCGCATCAGCGGCGCCGCCAGCTCATGGTCAGCGCGGTGCTGTATCAGAACCGCGCTGCCACTCTCCGTAGAGAGTAAGTGGGGGGGAGCCATGAGCGGGGTGTCCATCGACGGGGCCGCAGTGGCGGTCGTGACGGCAGGGAGCGTAGAGGCGGCGGCGGCGCCCGTTCCTGACCGGCCCGCGGGGTGGTGGCGGGCATGGCGGGACCGGTTCGGGCTGGCCGAGGTGTGCGGCACGCTCGCCGCCGCGGCCGGGTTCGCGGCCGGGTACGCCCAGGCCGGGTCGCTGCTGGCCGCCGCCGCGCTGGCGACCATCTGCGAGGCCGTCGGGTTCTACGGCTGCATCGGCGCCAAGACGGTGGCGGCGGCCCGCCGTGCAACCGCCCACCTGGGCGGATGGCGCAGGCTGGCCGCCGGGGCGTGGCACGCGGTGCACGAGCAGCTAGCCTCGTGCGCGGTCGCGGAGAGCGTGGACAGCTTCCTGGTCCGCCCCGGGTGCCTGGTCGGCGCGGCGTGGCTGCTGCGGCCGCTGCCGGGCGGGGTGTGGCTCGGGTTCGCGGTGGGCAAGGCCACCGCCGACGTGGCCTGGTACGGCCTGGAGGCCTCCGCGCGCCGGGGCGTGTCCTGGTCGATCTGTGCCGCCACGCCCGGTGCCGCCAGGCCCGGCGCCGCCAAGCCCGGTGCCGCCAAGCCCGGTGCCGCCCGGCCGGCCACGCCGTACCTGGCGCTCGACCCGGCCCGCGCGGCCGAACGCTTCAGGGAGTTCGCCGCGGCACTGCCGGGGGTGGCGGTCTACTACGCGGTCAAGGCCAACCCCGACCCCAGGCTGCTGGCCCGCCTGCACGCCGCCGGGTGCCGGTTCGAGGCCGCGTCCTGGGCCGAGGTCCGGGCCGCCGTCAAGGTCGGCGCCGACCCGGAATCCGTGCTGTACACCAACCCGGTCAAGCCCGTCGGCGACATCGCCAGGGCCCGGCGGGCGGGGGTCTGGCGGTTCGCCGCGGACAGCGGCGAGGAGCTGCAGAAGATCGCCGACCATGCCGCGGGCGCGGCGGTGCTCTTGCGACTGGCTCCGTCTCCGGATGGGGGCGTCGGCGGCACGGTCGGCGACCAGGGCAAGTTCGGGGTGCCGTCCGGGCAGGTGCCCGGCCTGGCCAGGCTCGCCGCCTCGCTCGGCCTGCGGCCGTACGGGCTGGCCTTCCACGTGGGGTCGCAGATGATGGACCCCGCGGCGTGGGACGGCCCGATCCGCCAGTGCGCCACGATCATGACCATGCTGGCCGCCGACGGGATACGGCTGGAGCTGCTCGACCTTGGCGGCGGCTTCCCGGTCCGCTACGACGCCGAACCGCCGCCGCTGGCCGCCTACGCCGCCGCGATCAGCCGCGCGGCCGCCTGGCTGCCGTACCCGGTCCAGCTGGCCTGCGAGCCCGGCCGGGCCATCGCCGCCCCGGCCGGGACCATGGTCGCCTCGGTGATCGGGGCGGCGTGGCGGCACGGCACGGTACGGGTCAGCCTGGACGCCGGCGCGTTCCACGGCCTGATCGAGGCCCTGGAATCCGGCCGGGAGCTGCGGTTCCCCGTCACCATCCCGGCGGCCGGCCACCGGATGCTGGTCCCTTGCACGCTGACAGGTCCCAGCTGCGATAGCCAGGACACGATCCTGGACCAGGTCTGGCTACCGGAGCCGCAGGCCGGAGACCAGGTGCTGATCGGCAACGCGGGCGCGTACACCACCTGTTATTCGGGCCGCAGCTGCTTCAACGGCTTTCCGGCACCGGGCGTCAGGATCGTCCGCCAGGGCGGGACACCCCGGCCCGTTCGGGACCATGAAAAGGTCCTGGCCTGACGTCACCACGGCTGGCTGTTGCTGGTGAAGTGGGTCAGCGTGTCGATGTCCCCGGCCTTGTAGACGTGCCGCGGCGGGGTGGCGAAGGTGGCGTACGGCCGGACCCGGACCACCACCCGGTTCTCCTCGCGGGCCATCCGCTCGATCTCCGGCAACTTGGCCGACGTCACGTCCTTCTCGGCCATCAGGTCGATGACCCGGCGCAGCACGTCCACCGCCTGGCCGAAGTCCTCCTCGAGCGTGGCGTCCCCGTATACCTGCAGGTAGGTCAGGGGCCACTGCTCGTCCAGGATGCACAGGCTGACCTTGGGGTCGCGCTTGACCGCGAGCGCCTTGCCGCGGGCCGCCATGGTGGAGATCAGCAGGTCGTCACCGTCCAGGACGTAGTACACGACGGTCATGGCGGGGCCGTCGTTCTGGCGGTTGTACCCGAAGATGCAGGTCCGGTGCTTCCGCACGAACTCCCGGCGTTCAATTCGATCCATAGTGATTAAAGTAAACGACTATGCGGCTGGGTCTTATCCATATCAACATGCGGCCGATGAGCGACCCGGACGCCCTGGTCCAGGCGGCGCGGGCGGCCGAGCAGGCCGGCTTCGACTCGGTCTGGGCGGGGGAGCACCTGGTGCTGCCCGACCCGCAGGTGCCGCCGTCGCCGATGGCGCCGCAGGACCCGGCGCTCGATTCGCTGCTGGCGCTGACCTGGGCCGCCGCGCACACGGCCACGATCAGGCTGGCCACCGGGATCATCATCCTGCCGCAGCGGAATCCCGTGCTGCTGGCCAAGCAGGTAGCGACGCTGGACGTGCTGTCCGGCGGGCGGGTCATGCTCGGCGTCGGCGCCGGCTACCTCGAACCCGAGTTCCGCGCGGTGGGGGCGAACTTCGCCGAGCGCGGCGCGGTCACCGACGAGTACCTCGATGCGCTGCGGGCGCTGTGGTACGACGAGCACCCGGAGTTCCGCGGCCGGTTCGCCGGCTTCGGCGGCGTCGACGCTCATCCGCGTCCGGTGCAGCGGCCGGTCCCGCTGGTCGTCGGCGGGCACAGCGCCCCGGCCTACCGGCGGGCCGTCGCCCGCGCCCACGGCTGGTACGGCTACTGGCTGACGCCCGCCCGGGCCGCCGAGTCGCTGGCCGGCCTGGCCGCGGCCGCCCGGCAGGTCGCACGGCCCGCCGAGCTCAGCGAGCTCGAGATCAGCGTGACGCCGCGGGGCCGGATGACCGCCGAACGGGCGGCCGAGTTCGCCGCGACCGGCGTGCACCGGCTCGTCCTGCTCGCGCCGCCGGACCCGGACGGGGCCGCTCGCACCATCGACGCCGGCACCGCGGCAATAGCCGGCCTGCGCTGAACTAGCATGGCGGTGAGGGTTATCGGCATGACTGAGCGCAAACCGCGGGAAATCAGCTTCGCATCGTGGATCGACCAGCAGGTCGCCGAGGCGGCCGAGCGGGGTGCCTTCGACGACCTGCCCGGCGCGGGCAAGCCGATCTCCCGCCGCGGCGGGACCGAGGCCTGGCTGCAGGACTACCTGCGCCGCGAGGGCGTGTCCGCCGACGAGATGCTGCCCACCCCGCTGCGGCTGCGAAAGGAAATCGATCGGCTTACCGAGACGGTCGAGGACCTGCACTCCGAGGACGAGGTGCGCGAGGTGGTCAAGGGCCTCAACCGGCGGATCGCGGAGTGGCGCCGCATCCCCGACGGGCCGCCGGTGTACGTCCGGCTGGTCGACGAGGAGGCGACGGTCGCCCGGTGGCGGGACGCGCGGCGCGCACCGCCGTTCCCGGCGCCGGCCGCCCCCCGCCCGTCCGCGGACCCGCCGCCGCGTTCGCGGTGGTGGTGGCGGCGCCGCCGCCGGCCCTTACGGGCCTGCATCCCGTGCCCCCTCGACGGTCCACGGTCAGGACGGGTGCGATGCCAGTTCGGCGCACGCCCGCAGGCTCGCGTAGTGCGCGGTCGCCCGCCGTGCCGCTGCGCCGCGGTCGGGCACGGGCCGGCCGGTGCCGGAGACGACGGCCGGGATGAACCGCGCGGTCAGCGCCGCGTGCGGGCGTACGGTGAGTTCGAGGACACCGGTGGCTGTGCTGTAGGAACGCTCCCACCACAGGAAGTTGCCCAGGCCGTACGCCACGAAGGTATGGCCGAGCCAGCCGGATCCCTGCAGCATGTGTGCGTGCGCGCCGACGATGATGCTGGCTCCGGCGGCGGCGAGCCGGTGCGCCAGGGACAGCTGGGCCTGGTCCGGGCAGGCCTGGCCTTCGGTGCCCCAGTGCATGAACACGATCACGATGCCGGCCAGCCGCCTGGCCGACCGGACGGCCGCCAGCGTGCGGCGCAGGTTGATGGCGTTGGCCTCGCCGGCCCGGCGGGGTGTCGCCACCCAGGAGGAGGCGAGCTCGGCCACCTGCGAGACGCCGACCACCGCGATCCGCACGCCCTTGATCGTGGTCAGGTAGGGCGCCCAGGCCGCGGCGGCGCTGGCCCCGATCCCCACGTAGGGGAACCGGGCGGCCCTGGCCGCGGCCAGCGTGTCGGCCAGGCCGGCGGGTCCGTAGTCCAGGGCGTGGTTGTTGGCCATCGTGACCAGGTCGATGCCGGCGTCTCGCAGCGCGGTGAAGGCGGTGGGCGGGGCGCGGAAATGAAAGGTCTTGGGCTGCGGCGTACCGCGGGTCGTGATCGCGGTCTCCAGGTTCACCGCGGCGAAGTCAGCCGACCGGAGCACCGCCGTGACCGGGCCGAACGCGGTGGCCGGGTCGGCCAGCAGCCGCGTCGTGCGGCCGGCGAAGTTCACGTCACCGGCGAACGCCAGCGTGATGCCGCCCCCGGCGCTGCCGGCATGGCGCCGCGTCCCGGCCAGCCCGGCCTGATGCGGCACTGGCGTCCCCGGCCGGCTCGCGGTAGCGGTGGGCCGGGGCGCGGACGGGGCCGCCGTGCAAGCCGCCAGGGGGAGCAGGACCAGCACGCCGGACGCGACGGCGAGCGCGCCGCGGACCACGATGATCACAGAGCCTCCAGAAAAACCGCTTTCAGCTCGCCATGGCTCAGCGGGACCGGGTTGCCCTGCATGCTGCTCGACGTCATGGCCTTGGCGGCGATGTCGTCGGCCTGCCCGGCGCCGAGGCCGAATGCGGCCAGCCCAGGCACGCCGAGCAGGGCAATGGTCTCGCCGATCCAGGCCAGGCCGTCCTGGACGGACGCGCCGGGTTTCCCGGTCAGCAGCCGCGCCACCTCGGCGTAGCGGTCCAGGGCGGGGGAGCCGGGCGTCCCGGAGCGCAGTGCCCGCACGTTAGCCCCGATAACCGGTGCCAACAGCGCGGCGCAGGCCATGCCGTGCGGCACGTCCGCGGTCCCGCCGATGACCCCGGCTAGGCCGTGCACGGCGCCCAGCTTCGCGTTGGCCAGCGCCATGCCGCCCAGCAGGGCGCACATGGCCATGTCTGTCCGTGCCGCCAGGTCGCCGCCGTCGGCATGGGCGGCGCGCAGGCCCGCCGCCGCGCGGCGCAGTCCCTCGCGGGCCAGCCCGTCGGTCAGCGGCGTGGCCCGGACCGAGACGAACGGCTCCAGGCACTGGGTCAGCGCGTCCAGCCCGCTGGCCGCCGTGACCGGCGGAGGGCACGACACGGTGAACTCCGGGTCGACCAGCGCCACCCGCGGGATCATCAGCGGGCTGCGCAGGCTCGCCTTGAGGTGGTGCTCCGGCACGGCGAGCACCGCGTTGGCCGTGACCTCCGCCCCGGTGCCGGCCGTGGTGGGCACGGCCACGCAGGGCGCGGCAGGCCGGGTGATCTTCTGCCCGGAGCCGACCACCTCCAGGAAGTCGAGCGGGTCGCCCCCGTTGGCCAGGAGCACGGCGACCGCCTTGCCGAGGTCGATGACGCTCCCGCCGCCGATCGCGGTGATTACGTCGGCGCCGTGCTCGCGCGCGGCGGCGACCCCGGCCCGGGCCAGGTCGGCCGTCGGCTCGCCCGCCACCGGAAACACCGCGGCCGGCAATCCCAGGTCCGCCAGCAGGCTCGCATGACGCGCCGGGTTCGCCCCTGTGCACACCAGCACGCGCGACCCAAGTCCAGCCAGCACACCTGGCAGTTCGGCGGCCCGCCCGGCGCCGGCGACGATGCGGCCAGCCGTGGCGAACTCGAATCCCGTCGCCGTCATGGCGCGCGGCTCGCCCAGCCCTCGCCGTCCGGCGGGAACACCGCGGCAAACCGGGTCGATGCCCGCGGCTCGGCCATCATCTCGGCGACCGCGTCCCGCCAGGCCGCGTAGTGCGGCGTCAGCTTGTGCGCCGCCGAGGCACCGGCGTCACGGTAGACCTCGACCAGCACCACGTGCGCAGGATCGGCCTCGTCCTGGATGACGTCGAAACGCAGCACTCCCGGCTCGGCCAGCGACGCCCGCGCGTTGGCCAGTGTCGCGGCCAGGAACTCCTCGACCTGACCCGACCGGATCCGTACATGCACATGAACGACCAGCATGCCCTCATCCTGCTACACGCCCCCCCCGCCGGTGTAGCGCAGCCGCCACGCGCGTCCGCCCGCGAGCGGACTCACCACCAGCCCGGGTAGAACCATAAGGTATCCGGGCCTTTGGTCCCTGTCGCGCTGCTGCGCGCATCCGGTACGAACAGTCTAGATGGAGTGATAGATCGTCGGCCGGTGCCATAGCCGGCTCCCGCCGACCGGCATCGCAGGAGAGTGACGCCGTGCGGCAGGCACCCGGCAAGGCCGCGACTCCGCGTACGCACCTGGTGGAGCTGCCCGGCCGCGGCGTCACGAGGGTCTGGGAGTGCCCCGGCCCCCGCGACGCCGAGACGCTCATGCTCATCCACGGAGTCACCTTCACGGCCGAACTCAACTGGGGAAAGCACTTCGCCCCCCTCTCCCGGCACTTCCGCGTCATCGCCATCGACCTGCGCGGCCACGGCGACGGGATCAGCGCCGGCTCGCGGTTCCGGCTCGAGGACTGCGCCGACGACATCGCCGCGCTGGCGGAGGTCCTCGGCCTCGGCCGTTTCGTCGCCGTGGGCTACTCGATGGGCGGCATGGTCGCCCAGCTGCTGTACCGGCGGCACCCGTCGCTGCTGTCCGGCCTGGTGCTGTGCGCCACCGCCCGTAGCGTGGTGGGATCTCCGGCGGAAGGGCTGGCCGCCCTGGCGCTGCCGACGGCGGCCGCCGCCATCCAGTGGAACCCGTTCCTTCAGCCGATGAGCGCCGAGCTCCTCGGCATGGCCCTGATAGGGCCGGTCGAGGACCCGGCCACGGCCAGCCATGCCCGCGCAGAGCTGAGGCGGACCAGCCTCGGCACCGCCATCTCAGCCATCCAGGCCGTCTGCGAGTTCAGCTCGCACAGCTGGATCGGCGAGGTCGACGTCCCCACCGCGGTGGTGGTCACGGCCCGGGACCGCATCGTCCCGGTCAGCCGTCAGCTCCGGCTGGCCCGCGCGATCCCGGGCGCCTCGGTCCACGAGGTGGACGCGGATCACGCGGTCTGCGTGGCCAGGCCGCAGCTGTTCACCCAGGCCCTGCTCCAGGCCTGCTGGTCGGTGACGGCGGCGCGGGGCGGCCAGGCGCAGCCGGGCCTGACGGGCACCGCGCTCTGAACCGGCGCCCGCCGGGCGGGACGCGCGTTGAACGCGCGGAGCGGGGCTGCGTATCCTCCGGCGTAGCAGGCACCCACCGTGAAGGGCTCTGATGGCGAATCCACCCGGCGGCCGCACGGGCCGCAAAGGCCGCGAAGGCCCCGAAGGCCGCGAGGGTCCCGAAGGCCGCGAGGGTCCCGAAGGCGGCCCGGTCACGATCTTCGGCCCGGACTTCCCGTTCCCGTTCGACGACTGGATCGCGCACTCGTCCGGTCTCGGCTCCATCCCGGCCGAACGGCACGGCGAGGAAGTCGCCATCGTCGGCGCCGGCATCTCCGGCCTGGTCGCCGCGTACGAGCTGATGAAGCTCGGCCTCAGGCCGGTGATCTACGAGGCCTCGCAGATGGGCGGGAGGCTGCGCTCGCAGGCGTTCGAGGGCGCCGAGGGCGTGATCGCCGAGCTCGGCGGGATGCGGTTCCCGATTTCATCGGCCTCCTTCTACCACTACGTCGACAAACTGGGCCTGCAGACGCTCCCGTTCCCCAACCCGCTGACCGAAGCCGCCGGAAGCACGGTCGTCGACCTGGAGGGCGAGACGTATTACGCGGGCTCGCTCGGCGACCTTCCCCCGCTGTTCACCGAGGTTGCCGACGCGTGGGCGCAGGCCCTGGAGGAGGCGCGCTTCACCGACGTCCAGAACGCGATCCGGGTGCGCGACGTGACCACGCTCAAGTCGTTGTGGAACGACCTCGTGCCCCGCTGGGACGACCGGACGTTCTACGACTTCGTGGCGAGCTCCCAGGCGTTCTCGAAACTGTCGTTCCGCCATCGCGAGGTCTTCGGGCAGGTCGGTTTCGGTACCGGCGGCTGGGACTCGGACTTCCCCAACTCCATGCTGGAGATCTTCCGGGTTGTCATGACCAACTGCGACACCGACCAGCGCCTGATCGTCGGCGGCGCCGGGCAGGTTCCCCGCGGGCTGTGGCGCTGCCCGGCGCCCCGGCCCGTCCACTGGCCGGCCTGGCACATCTCTGGCCTCGCTGCACTCCGGCGCACCCCGCTCCGGCGTCGGCCGGATCGCCAGGGAGGCCGACGGACGGCTCGCGGTCACCGACGAATGGGGCAGCACGCGCCGGTACGCCGCGGTGCTGGTGACGTGCCAGAGCTGGCTGCTCACGACGCAGATCGAATGCGAGGAGAGCCTGTTCTCGCCGAAGATGTGGACGGCCCTGGACCGCACCCGCTACATGCAGTCCTCCAAGACCTTCGTGATGGTCGACCGGCCGTTCTGGAAGGACAAGGATCCGCGCACCGGCCGCGACGTCATGAGCATGACGCTGACCGACCGGCTGACCCGCGGCACCTACCTGTTCGACAACGGCGAGGGCCAGCCGGCCGTGATCTGCCTGACCTATTCCTGGATGAGCGACGCGCTGAAGATGCTGCCCGAGCCGGTCGAGCGCCGGGTCCAGCTCGCGCTCAACGCGCTGCGCAAGATCTATCCCGACGTCGATATCGCCAGCCACATCATCGGCGACCCGATCACCGTGTCCTGGGAGGCCGACCGGCATTTCCTGGGCGCGTTCAAGGGCGCGCTGCCCGGGCACTACCGGTACAACCAGCGGATGTACGCCCATTTCATGCAGGACGATACGCCGCCGGAGCAGCGCGGCATCTTCATCGCCGGGGACGACGTTTCCTGGACTCCCGCCTGGGTCGAGGGCGCGGTGCAGACCTCGCTGAACGCGGTCTGGGGCATCATGCACCACCTCGGCGCCACGACTCACCAGGACAACCCGGGACCCGGAGACGTATTCGCCCGCATCGCCCCGATCGAGCTGCCCGATTGAGCTGAGATGGGCGAGGACGCATGACAGAGGTTACGGGCGAGCTGACGGCCGGCGGGCGGACCCGCGGTTTCGCGCTGCGCCTGCCCAGGGGCGCCAGCGCCGGGATGCCCCTGGTGATCGTGCTGCACGGCAATCATCCGGGCGCCACCGGGCAGATGATGCGCGACTGGACCACCTTCGACGCGCAGGCGGACGCGTTCGGCTTCGCCGTCGCCTACCCCGACGGCGTCGGCGGCTGCTGGGCCGACGGCCGCGGCGTCACCACGGCCGACGAGGCCGGCGTGGACGATGTCGCGTTCCTCCGCGCGCTCGTCGACACCTCGGCCGAACGGCATGGCACGCATCCCGGCCGCTCCGTGGTCGCGGGCGTGTCCAACGGCGCATTCATGGCCCACCGGATGGCGCTCGAAGCGAGCGAGAAGGTGGCGGTGTTCGCCGCCGTCGCGGGCGGGCTGCCGGCCAGCCTGCGCGACGTGCGGCCCGCCCACGCGGTATCGGCGATGCTGATTCACGGCACGGCCGACCCGGTCTCCCCGATCGAGGGCGGCTACTCGCGCCACCGCGGGCCCAGCGGGGAACTGCGCGGCCGGACGCTGTCGCTGGACGAAACGGCTGGGTTCTGGCGTGCCGTCGACCGCTGCCCGCCCGGCCCCGGCGACACGCGCACCACCGAGTTCTCGAGCCGGAACACGGCCAGCGCCGGCGTCGGCGGGACGCGGGTCGCCGCCTGGACGATGTTCGGGGGCGGCCACACCTGGCCCGGCGCCAGGCCGTTTCCCGGGGCCGCCGAGACAGGGCCTGCGGAGTTCGACGCCGCCGAGGAGATCTGCCGCTTCGCCGGGCCCCTGCTCGCGGCCGCGGACAGCCGGCGGCTATAACACGCCTTCTAATCACCGGTGATGCGGATGCCGGCCTGGCGGGCCTCATCATTGTGCTGGGCGCGAGATGCCGCGCCGCGTCGATTGTGGCCACCGCCAAGGCCGCCGAGTCCGGGCCCGGATGCCCTTTCCCGCCGGCCCCGCCGCGTGTACTGAAGGTAGCGAGGGTTCCCGAGCACAACTGGAGGATGACGGTGCTGTACCACGCCGATGTGATCGGCTCGCTGCTGCGCCCGCGCTACCTCTCGGAGGCGCGGGCCGCGCTGACGGCGGGCCGGATGAGCAACACCGAATTCAAGCGGATCGAGGATCGCGCGGTCGACCAGGCGATCGCGATGCAGGAGGGCTGCGGGCTCGACGTCGTCAACGACGGCGAGCTGCGCCGCTTCTCGTTCCTCGACCACCTGCTGGGTGACATGGAAGGGGTCGCCGACATGCCGGGCGCGCCGGTGCACTTCCACGCCCCGGATCCCGCCCAGGACTGGAACTGGCATCCCCCGTTCACCGTGACCGGCCGGATCCGGCCCAAGGGCCCGATGATGACCATCGAGGAATTCAGCTACGCGCGCGGCCGGGCCCGCGTCCCGGTGAAGATCACGATGCCGAGCCCGCTGGTCATGTACGGCGCGTGGTCACCGGAGCATTCCCGCCCGGCCTATTCCGATCCCTTCGAGCTGTTCGCCGACGCCGCCGCGATCATCCGCGCCGAGGCGGCCGAACTGGCCCGGCTCGGCTGCACCTACATCCAGATCGACTCGCCCGACCTCGGCACGCTGGTGGACCCGGAGAACCGCGCGCTGCGGGAGGGCCTGGGCATGGACACCGAACGCACGCTCACCGAGGGCGTCGACATCATCAATTCCGTGGCCGACGTGCCCGGAGTCACGTTCGGACTGCACATATGCAAGGGGAACTACGAGAGCAAGTGGATCGCGACCGGCGGCTACGAATTCACCGCCGACAAGGTGTTCAGCCGGTCAGATAACTTCGACGTGTTCCTGCTCGAGTACGACGACGAGCGTTCCGGCTCCTTCGAACCGCTGGCCAACGTGCCCGAAGACAAATCCGTCGTGCTCGGCCTGGTGTCGAGCAAGCTCCCCGATATCGAGCAGGCCGACCGGCTCATCGCCCGCATCGACGAGGCGGCCCGCTATGTCGGCAAGGAGCGGCTCGCGCTGTCCACCCAGTGCGGGTTCTCGCCGGTGTCCATCGGCGGGAATCTCATCAGCGAGGACACCCAGCAGCGCAAGCTCGAGCTGGTCGCGGAGGTAGCCCACCGGGTCTGGTAGCCGGCGCTCGCTGAGCGCTCGCCCGCCTCCTTCTGAGGGTGTATCCCCCGGCCGCCGCTAATGCCGCGGCCGGAGGAAAACCGGGTCCGCCAGGCTGACGACATCTGCCGGGGCGCTGGCCAGTATGGGGAGCGGATCAGGCAGCCTCATGGGGGCGCTGCCCAGCCGGGCGAGAGGACAAAAATGAAGGCGCTGCTGGTAGCCATCGAAGTCGGGGCCATTCTGGGGGTCGTGGCCGCCATCTTTACGGCTCACTTCGTCACCGTATGGTGAGGGCATCGCTAGACGCTGATGACGATCTTTCCCCGGGCGTGCCCGGCGTACAGACGGCGCATGGCCTTGGGTGTCTCGGCCAGCGGGTAGGTCCGGTCGACGACCGGGATGACCTCGCCGCGTTCCGTGAGGACGCGCAGCGTGTCGAGGTCGGCCTGGCGGTGCCGGGAAACGTACATGGTCAGCCGCTGGCGGACCAGGACGGAGAGCGCCAGCGCGCGGAGCTGCCGCCCGACCCCGGTCCACCGGGCGCCCTCGCCGCCGGCGATGACCAGCGTTCCGCGGCGAGTCAGCGCCCGCCGCAGCCGCGACAGGGAACTGTTCCCGCCGGTGTCGAGGATGAGGTCGTAGCGCCGCTGGCCGTCGGCGAAATCCGCGCGGGTGTAGTCGATGACGTGATCGGCGCCGATCGAGCGGACCAGATCGGCCTTGGCCGTGCCGCACACTCCGGTCACCTCGGCCCCGAAATACTTGGCGAGCTGGACGGCGTAGCTGCCGACGCCTCCCGAGGCGCCGATGACCAGTACCTTCTGCCCCGGCTGGATGCGCCCGGCGTCGCGCAGGCCCTGAAGGGCGGTGAGGCCGGACACCGCGACGGCGGCGGCCTGCTCGAAGCTCAGCGCGGCCGGCTTGCGGGCTAGCGTGTCTTCCCGCGCGGCGGCGTACTCGGCGAACGAGCCGCGGCCGATGCCGAACACCTCGTCTCCCGCGGAGAACCTGGTCACCTCCGCGCCGACCGCGGCAACCGTGCCCGCCACGTCCAGCCCGGGCACGCGGTTCCGAGGCCCGCGGAACCCGAAGCCCAGCAGCCGCATCAGGTAGGGCTGGCCCGCCATCACATGCCATGTGCCCCGGTCCAACCCGGCCGCCCGGACCTGGACGAGAACCTCGCTGGCCGCGATGTCGGGCCTGGCTATCTGGTCCAGCCGCATCACGTCCTCAGGCACGGTGCCGTACCGGCTTTGCGTGATCGCCCGCATCGCGGTCTGGCTGGCCGTCGCGACCGGTTCCGTCTGCCCGGCCAGCTGTGTTGTCTTCATCGCATCTCCCATCGACTTACAGTGTAAATAATGTAACCTTACAGTGTAAGCAATGTCAATCTCGGGGAGCGCGAGATGACGACAACCGGGCACGCGGCGGCGCGGCGTGCGCCGCTGAGCCGCGGCCAGGTGCTTCAGGCTGCGGTGACCCTCGCCGACGAAAGTGGCATCGGGGCCCTCAGCATGCGCAAGCTCGGCCAGGTGCTCGGGGTCGAGGCGATGTCGCTGTACAACCACGTGGCCAGTAAGGGAGACCTCCTTGACGGGATGATCGACGTCGTATTCAGCGAGGTCGGCCTGCCCGCCGGCGACGGGTGGAAGGCGGCGATGCGCCAGCGAGCCATCTCGGTCCGCGAGGTCCTCGGCCGCCATCGCTGGGCGATCGGCCTGATGGAATCGCGGAGCTCGCCCGGGCCTGCCACGCTCCGCCATCACGACGCCGTGCTCGGCTGCCTGCGCGAGGCGGGCTTCTCGGTCGAGCTGACCGCCCACGCCTACTCGCTGCTCGACAGTTATATCTACGGGTTCGCGCTGCAGGAGGCGAGCCTGCCGTTCGGCACGGCGGACGAGACGGCTCAGGTCGCCCAGGACATCGCCGGGCAGATGCCGGCCGGCGAGTACCCCTACCTCGCGGAGCTGGCCACCGCGCACGTCCTGCAGCCCGGCTACCAGTACGGCAGGGAATTCGAGATCGGCCTCGATCTCATCCTGGATGCCCTCGAGCGAATCGCCGGCTCGCCCTGATCCAGCCCGGCCAGCCTGCCGCGCAAGGCCCGCGACGGTTTGCGACTTGGCGTAGTCAGCCATGCCTGTTGGGTAGTTCCGGCCGCTCGATGCGTGCCTGTGGTGCAGCCTGGTGCACTAACAGCACCTAGCAGCGGCGTCGCCTGCGATCCCGTCGCCGTGATCCCGCGCAGCATCGGCGGTCGCCGTGTCCAGCCGAAGGCCCGAGCGTGTCCCGCAAACCGCAGCGATCCTCACCCGGCCACGCCGGCGCGGCTTCCCGGCACCGGAAGGCGTCGCCAGCGCGAAGGCCGTCACTGGTCGCGGGCGCGTTGCGGAACAAGGCCGCCCGGGTTGCGGCCGGCGCGGTTGCCGCCTTGGCTCTCCTGGTCACCGCCTGGCCGGCCGCTACCCACCTGGTGCCAGGAGCATCCAGCCTGGCCTGGGTGGCCCAGGCGGACGCGCTCGGCATGAGCCTTGCGTCCTCGCTCGGCGCCAGGGTCGCCCAGCAGCCCGAGGTCGTCAGCGTCGGCGTCGCCGTCGTGCCTGGCTACCAGAATCCCTTCCGCGGCGTCAGCGGCCTGAACCCCGAGCGCATTGACATGGGCGTCGACTTCGGCGGGTCGGGGCCGGTCTACGCTCTCGGCAACGCCGTCATCACCAACGCAACCGGGAATGCCGCCGGCTGGCCGGGCGGAGGCTGGATCACCTACAAGCTGACCGATGGCCCGGACGCAGGGCTGACGGTCTATCTGGCCGAAGACGTCACGCCCACCGTTCAGACCGGGCAGCACGTGTCGTCCTCCACCGTGATAGCCACCATGTTCTCCGGAGGCATCGAGTTCGGATGGGCGCAGCAGAGCGGCCTGTCCGCGGAATCGCAGCTTCCTGAAGCCGGGAGCGTCGGCGGGAACGGGCCGTTCCCGACCCGGATCGGGCTTAGCTTCGAAGAGCTGCTCCAGTCGCTTGGCGTGCCGGCCGCACCCAACCGCTACCAGGCCCCTTACGGGCTTCTTCCGCCGGACTACCCGGCGATCGGAGACTAGCAGCGAACGTTCAGCGAACTTCCAGGAACGAACGCTATTTTCCACGCATGGACGAATTCCGGGCCCGCCGGGTGGTCGACGCCCTTCGTGACCGTGGCGTCAACGCGCACCTGCTCCGCGGCGGCATCGGCCAGTTCGGCATCCGCGTCTCGCTGGACGGGGGCCGCGACGCCGAGTGGGACACCGACGGCACGGCCGGCCTCGAAGCCCAGGTCATGCGCGACGGCATGCTCGTCGGCTACGTGCCCCAGATCGAAGGCTCCGAGGACTTCGACGAGTCCCAGATCATCGACGCCATCGCCCGCACCGACTACGACCGGCCCATCGCCCGCCAGCGCACCGTCGCGCCCCCACCCGGCCCCGCCCTTGCCCGCGAAGGCGGCGTCTTCCGCCGTTTCCTCGACGGCTTCCGCTACCGGTAGACAGGCGCCGTGCAGCACATCCTGGCTCTTTCCCGCTCGGCCGTCATGATTCGGCACTGGTTCGAGATCGACCTCGACGACGCTTCCATGGAGCACGGTGCCCGGATCGAGATCCGGGAGCTGGCTCGCCATCCGCATCGGGGCAGCGAGTCAGCGTCCCAGCTCACCACCGTCGATCGCCCGCTGTGGCGGGCCGACCTGTTCGACCGGCTCGCAGATCCGCCTGGCACGTTCTCCGTCGCGCACTACCATCCGCAGTTCACCGACAACGAGCCGTGTGCCCGGCACTGGGACGCCGCCCTGAGCACAGACCCCTGGACCTGGCTGGGGGATCAGATCACCAGCGTGGGCGCCGCGGCCGGGGGAGCGGGCTGGCCGCTCGATCCCGGTGACGCGGCGGAACTCCCCGGCCTGGCCGGTGTCGTGGTAGCGACAGCGCGGCAGCTCGGACCGGCCGCGTGCCGCTCGGCGGCGGAGTGCTTCCACCTGACCAGGGACGTGCAGGACGCCGTCCAGCTCATGATCGCTGCATTGCGCGCACCGGAGCATCTGGACCGGGACCGCGCGGCACCCTGGCTGGCGCGCTCCTGACCGCGCCAGAGGGGCAGGTGCGGTCCAGGTGACTGCGCCCGGCCTACCCTGAAGACGTGTCACACCCGCCTAAACCCGCTTCCACCTCGGACGCCAGCTGCCCTATGGACATCGCCGACTTCAGTCTTGACCTGTTCTCTCTCGCCGGGCGCAATGCCCTCGTCACCGGCGGCAACACCGGCCTGGGCCGGGCCTTCTCCGTCGCCCTGGCCCGGGCCGGCGCTGACGTGTTCGCCGTCGGCCTGGCCGAAGACGACGGGACCACCCGCCGGCTGATCGAGGGCGCCGGACGCCGGATGGAGTTCATGCTGGCCGACATCACCCAGCCAGGCGTTCCGGCGGCAATCGTGCAGCGCTGCGTCGAGGCGCTGGGCTCGGTGGATATCCTGGTCAACTCCGCCGGTATCAACCTGCTGTCGGACGTGGAGGAGTTCGGCCGTGACCAGTGGGATCCCATGGTGTCGGTCAACCTGACCGCCGCCTTCGAACTCGCCCACGAGGCCGGCAAGTTCATGATCGGGCAACGATCTGGCAAGATCATCAATATTGCCTCGCTGTTCTCCTTCCTCGGCGGCAAGCGCTCGCCCGCCTATGCCGCGACCAAAGCCGGAATCGTGGGCTTCACCAAGGCCTACTGTGACGAGCTGGCGGCCTACAACGTCCAGGTCAATGCCATCGCGCCCGGATATCTCGTGACAGCGATCACCGAAGCGACCCGTGCCGACCCAGCCGCCCGCCGGCGTGTCGTCGAGCACATCCCCGCGGCCCGCTGGGGCGAGACCGCCGACCTGATGGGAGCCACTGTCTTCCTGGCCAGCAGGGCCTCGGATTACGTCAACGGCCATGTCCTGGTCGTCGACGGCGGCTATCTCGTCCGCTGAGCAGGTTCCCGGGACAAAGGCTCAACGCCCGGGCCGTTCGGAAGAAAAGAGTGCAGGACTGCCATGGCCCCATCCCGATCCTCGCTGAACCGCCAGTCGATCATCGACGCGATGACCGAACTCCTCGGGCCCAGCGCCGTCGATACCGGCGACGAACAGCTGAAGGCGGCCAGCGTCGACCGCTTTAAGAAGTACACCGCCGTCCACGGCATCTACGACGGGCCGATCCCAGCCGCGATTGTCTACCCTTCCTCGACGGCGGACGTGGCGGCCATCCTGCGTTTCGCCGAGGAGAACCTCGTCAACGTCGTTCCCCGCACCGGACGGACCGCCACCGAGGGCGGCCTGGAGACCGTGGTCGAGGACAGCCTCGTGGTAGACGGGTCGCGGATGAACGCGATCACCTCGATCGACCCGGTCGACATGATGGCCACCGCGCAGTGCGGCGTCGGCCTGCAGGAACTGGAGGACACCCTGCGGGCCCAGGGACTGACCACCGGGCACTCACCCCAGTCCAAGCCGCTCGCCCAGATGGGCGGCCTGGTCGCAACCCGGTCGATCGGCCAGTTCTCCACCCTGTACGGCGGCATCGAGGATCTGGTCATCGGCCTGGAAGGCGTCTTCCCCGGCGGGACGGTCACCCGCATCAAGAATGTGCCCCGCCGGGCCGCGGGCCCGGACATCCGTCACGTCATCATCGGCAGCGAGGGCGCGCTGTGCTTCATCACCGAGGTGACGGTCAAGCTCTTCCGCTGCCAGCCCGAGAACAACCGGTACTTCGGCTTCCTGGTCGACGAGTTCGCCGCCGGCATCGCTACCGTGCGTGAGCTGATCACCGCGGGGTACCGGCCGTCGGTGTGCCGGGTCTACTCGCCCGAGGACGCCCGGCAGCACTTCGCCGGCTTCTGCAAGGGGAAGAACGTCGTCGTGCTCGTCGCCGAGGGCCCGAAGGGCATCGCCGACGCCACCGCGGAGGCGATCGAGGAACTCTTCGCCGGCCGCCCGCACGAGCGCGTCGACGGCGGCCTGATCCAGCAATGGTTCGAGAACCTCAACTGGGGCCAGGACAAGATCGACGCCGAGAAGGCCGCCATGCTCTCCAGCGCCCACCTCGGGTACACCACCGAAGTGTCCGTCAACTGGTCACAGGTCAGCGACCTGTTCGACGCCGTCATGAGCCGGATCCGCGGCGAGTTCCCGCGAGCCGGCGACCTGACCATGCTCGGCGCGCACTCCTCGCACAGCTACCAGACCGGGACGAACCTCTACTTCGTGTACGACTACACGATCAGGTGCAGCCCTCGCGAAGAGATCGAGGTCTACCACAAGCCACTGAACGCGATCATCGTCACCGAAACCCTGCGGCTGGGCGGGTCGATGGTGCACCACCACGGGATCGGCAAGTACCGCACGCCGTGGGTGCGACACGAGCACGGCAGCGCCTACTACCTGCTGTCGACGCTCAAGCACGCATTCGACCCCGAGGGCGTGATGAACGCGGGCACGATCTTCCCGCTGGAGCCGGACGCCAGCGCGCGCGAATCCGCGAGCTGATCATGACGCCGTACCTGCTGGCCATCGACAACGGGTCACAGAGCACCAAGGTGACGATCTTCGACGCCCGCGGGCACCCTGTCGCCTCGGCCCGCCGGCGGCTCAATCCCTACGACACCTCGGTGCCTGGGCATGCTGTCCATCCCGGTGACGACATCTGGGATTCCATCAAGGACGCCTGCCGCGCCGCCATTACCGGGTTCGCGGGCAATCTCGCCGACATCGCAGCCGTCGGCCTGTGCACCATCCGGTTCTGCCGGGCCCTGCTGGCCGCGGACGGCAGCCTGGCCGAGCCAGTGCTGAGCTGGATGGACGAACGGGTCTCACGTCCCTACGAGCCGGGCAACCCGCTGACCCGCTACGTCACCACCTCCTCCGGCTACATCACCCACCGCCTGACCGGCCAGTTCGTGGACGCCGCGGCCAACTACCAGGGTGTCTGGCCGATCGACCAGGACACCGCGACCTGGTCGGGCGATCCCGCCCTCTACGCCTCCGCGGGCATGGCTCGCGACATGCTCTTCGACCTGGTCCCCCCGGGCGGGCGGCTCGGCGAGGTGACCTCCGCCGCGAGCGAGGTCACGGGTATCCCGGCCGGCCTGCCGGTATACGCCACGGCCAACGACAAGGCCGTCGAGGCGCTGGGCAGTGGCCTGGAAGAAGACGGCACCGTGCTGCTGTCGCTGGGCACCTACATCGCGTCGATGACCATCGGCTCCTCCTCATCGAGCGCAGACGACAGCTATTGGGCCAACTTCGCGGCGCGGCCAGGGAAATACCTGTACGAGAGCACGGGGGTCCGCCGCGGCATGTGGATGGTCAGCTGGTTCCGCACCCTGCTGGAGGGCTCGCACGGCGAGGGAATGGCGAATCTCGAGGACGCCCTCAACGCCGAGGCCAGCGAGCTAGCGCCCGGCAGCAACGGGTTGCTGACGCTTCCGGACTGGCTCGCTCCCGGCCACGCGGCCTGGCGGCGAGGCGCGCTGCTTGGCTTCGACGGCAGCCAGGGCCGTGCGCACATTTACCGCTCGATGCTCGAGGGCATCGCCCTGACGATGGCGAATCACACCACGGCGATGGAACGGTCGCTGGGCCGCCGGCTCTCACCGGTCCTCGTGTCCGGCGGCGGATCCCGCTCAGACCTGATGATGCAGATCGTCGCCGACGTCTTCGATCGCCCTGCGCGCCGCACCACGGTCAACGACGCCGCCGGGCTCGGCGCGGCTATCTGCGCCGCCGTCGGCCACGGTGTCTACCCGGGCTGGGATCAGGCCACAGCGGCAATGGTCGGCGTCGGCGACGAGTTCGATCCAGGCGCACGAGCTGCCCGCGCCTACCAGGAGATCAACAACGTGTACGCGGCCCTGACCACGTTCACTGACCCGCTGTTCCGCTCGATGGCCGATGGGCTGCGGGGCCTGGAACGTGCCTGACCGGCGATTGTGCCCAGGCTAGGCAAATACGGCGGCAAGCGGGGCGAGGCGCAGGACGTCCCCCGGGCCGGTCAGGTGGGGGAGGGAGACGAATACGGTCTTCACCCCGCGGTCGGCCAGCAACCGGTAACGGCCGATGTGCTCGTCGGCAGTGCCGGCGTGGTGGCGCTGGGCGAAGACGGCGGCAGCAGTCCTGCCACGCAGGTTCTCCACGATCGACGCGGCATCCTCGCGGTCGCGGCCGATGACCGGGATGTCGAGCACGGTCACCTCGGCCTGTGCTGGGTCACGCCCGGCCGCCACGCAGTGCTGGCGGAAGATGGCGAGCTTGCGGTCCAGCGCGGCGATGTCCGAGGGAAGATTGCAGCCATCGCCGAGCCTGGCGGCGATGGCCAGCGTCCGCTTCTCGCCGCTGCCGCCGACGATGACCGGGATCCGCGACGCCGGGCGCGGGTAGCAGGTGGTTTCCGGCAGCCAGACCCGCTCGCTGCGGTACGGCCTGGTGCCGGGCTGCCACAGGGCCCGAAGCGTCTCGATGGCCGACTCGAGCTCGTCGAGCCTGGCCCGGGCCGGCGGAAATGGCAGGCCGAACCCGGCGTGCTCGCGCGCCCACCAGCCGGCCCCGATGCCGCAGAACGCTCGTCCGCCGCTCAGTACGTCAAGCGTGGCCGCGGTCTTGGCCAAGATTCCTGGCGCGCGGAACGTCACGGGTGTCACCAGCGTGCCCAGGCGAAGGGTCGGCTCCAGGCCCGCGAGCATCCCGAGTGTCACCCACGGTTCCGGGATCGGCTCCCAGGCCCGGCCAACCTGGGGGATCTGGATCAGGTGATCCATCAGGGCGATTCCCTGCAGGCCGGCCTCGGCGGCGGCGCGGGCCACCGCCGCCAGCCAGCGCGCCGGGTCGGCCGGGTCCTCGCCCCAGGGGAATCGCGACAGCTGCAGCACCAGGCCCATCCGGACCGGCCGCTGCCGCTGCTGGCTGGCCGCCACCCTCGCTCCCGGGGTGTGCGAGGCCTCGGGCTGGGCTTGCCTGGCCGTTGTCACCAGGTCCCAGCCCTCGCCCGGGATCTCCGCGACGGCCACCCGCATCCGGCGCAGCTGGCCGTCAAGCGCAGGCGCAGGCACCGGCCGGTCACGTGCGCGGTTCCGCCGGCGGCACTCCACCGGATCGGTGTCGACAAGCACGGCGACGGCGGGCATGCCGCCGTTCCTGGCCAGCCCCAGGTAGCTCAGGCGCCGCGCCGAGTCAAGGCCCAGCGTGTCCACCACCGCGGTCAGGCCGCGGCGCAGCCGGGCGGCCACTATCTGGTCAAGCAGGGCAAAAGCGTCGGCCGACGCATCCAGGTCGTGCTCGCCGCTACCCACCAGTGCGCGCAGCCGGTCCGACGAGACCACCTCATCCGGACGGTAATGCTCCGCCGCCCAGACCGACTTCCCGGACCCGGACGCCCCGACCAGCACGACCAGCGCAGGATCGGGTAGCGCCACCGCCGTCCCCGGTTCCGTCGGACCCACACCCCCCAGCTTGGCAGACCCTCTGCTTGGACTGGAGTCCTGGCCCACAGCCGACACCGAGCAGATGACCCAGCCACTCCTCGCCGATCGCATCGCCGAGAACATCCAGCGGCTAATCGCCGGGCAAGAGCTGGCGGGCCGGGTGGACCCGGATCTCGGCTACTGATCTGGCCGCTCAGCAGAGAAGAACCGTCGCTATCCTGGCTCTGTGCTCGAGCTGAGCAGTCTAGACCTGGAGGAGATCGCCGACGCGCTGGCCGACCAGACCGACTATGAACACCATTGGCTGATCAACCCGCAGACCGGAGAGATCGTGTTCTGGACGGCCGACACCGGCATCGACGGACAGAAACCGGTCGACCTCGACGAACTGGACCTAGTCGGCATCCAGCCCCTGCCGTCCTGGATCTGGTACCAGGACATGGCCGACTTCGCCGAGGCGATTACCGATGAACGGGCCGGGCGCAGGCTGGCACGGGCCATCCAGGGCAAAGGGGCCTTCCGCCGGTTCAAAGATGAGCTCCACGAGGAGCATCCGGACCTGCTGCCGGCGTGGTACGCCTTCCGCGATGCCCGCGCCAGGCGCCGCGCCGTCCAGTGGCTGGCCGACAACTCGCTCATTGACGTCGAGGCAGCCGACCGCTTCCTCACCAGCCACCCGGATCCAGACCTGCCCTGAGCCCAGCGGACCTGCCAGATCCGTACCTTCGACATCGCGCTACGCTCTCGTGAGCGATGGGCGGCTGCCCGGTTGCCACCATGGAGTTGCCCGCGGCGCGCATCCGTGCCGGATCCGCGTGTCAGTCAAAGACCGCTCCGGAAAACCGCGCCAACCGGCCGGGTATTGGTCCCGGCCGGCTAGGGCTGGTTCGTACAGGAGCGGGCTCGAGATCCGGATCAGGAATCTGGCCAGGCGCTGGGGCGCCAGTTCCTCGGGTCAGAAACGCTCAGGGGTGTTCCGCGAGCTGGTCATCCGGGTCTGGGCGTAGTTGCACTCGGCGACGATAGCGGCGACGCGCCGGGCGATGCGAGCCAGTGGACCCTGCACGTCGTGCGTCACGTTGTCGTTCATTGTTCCTCCTCGGTTTCCGGCCATCTGTTCGCCGGTCACTATCGAGTCTCGCCGTAAGACCCTGTTCGGCGCGTCGGAGGAAATCCTTATTTTGCCTGTTGAGATAGGTCTTAGCCGGTCTGAGACCGGCTTAGCCGGGCCTGAGACCGGCTTAACCGGGCTTAGTGCGCCTCACTCGGCTTAGCGTGGATTCCGGCACCCGTTCCTGACTGACCGCGGATCGAGCGGTTTCCCGGCGCGGCCCGCGCCCGCGCCGGGAACTCCCCGCTTGGCGTGGGCAGGCAGGCGCCGCATCGCGCAAGCGGAGTAGCCGCGGTTCCGGCCGGGCAGGCTGGACCGCTGCTCTTTGTGGCGCAGGCCGTTTCAGGGCCGCGTCAGCGTCGCTTCAACCCGGAATGCGATATTCGCCGGAACGGATGGCGGGCAACTGTGAAGCGCTGCCACCGCTCTGCCTGAAAGGACTGAAATGTCTCGCATTCGCCCCAGAGCGCTGCTGAAAGCGGCGCTGCTGCCGACAGCACTGCTGCTGATGGCCGTCGGCGGGTCGCAAACGGCGTTCGCCAGCCAGGCTGCCGCTACCACCAACGTTACGAGCGGCATACACTCCGCGCCTTCGCCGGACAGCTACTACACAATGCGGCTCAGCCCGTCTTCGGTCACGGTCCGGGCAGGCTACCGAACCAGGATCACCGTCTCGTTCCGGGCCACGACCGATCTCTACGGCACTGCGGTGGCCTTGAGCGTCAGCGGCCTGCCAAGTGGCGTCACGGCGTCGTTTTCGCCGCCCACGACCACCATGGGCGGTCGTCCGGTCCTGACCTTGACCGCCGCACCCTCGAGCGCGGCCGGCGCGTTCGCGGTCACCGTCACCGCGATCACGCTGAGCAGCGATCCCATCGGCACGTCTGCGCCACTCGGTATCACGATCAGCGCGCACTAACCGAGTGTCCTTGACCAGGGATGCGGAGCAGCGGCGGTCGGCCCTATGCGCCAGCCTGGTGGTCCCGCGTCAGGCCAGTACTCGTGCGTCACACGGCGGCGGCCGTGACCGGATGCGCTCTTCCGGTTCACGCCAGCATCCCCGGCACACCGAGCCTGAACCACACGCCAGCGCCAACGTCCCACCAGCATCACACGACCCGTACACGACCCGTACTGTGACCGGACAACTCAAGCCCGGGACAGACGGTCTACCGCAGGGTGCACCTGAGGGGGTCGCGGCGGAGTTCTGCCGCGGAAGAGCGTCGGCCCGGATCGCTCCGGCCTCGGCCGCTGCATCCAGAACGCGCGCAGTTTGCTCGCCGGGCGAGGCCGGCTGCGGCGCATGCAACGTCGATCTCAGCATGCAACGCCGAGTCCGCGCGGCAATCGACGAAGGCGCGGTCGCGCAGTGCTGGGTCACTGAGTCCGATCCGCCACGCATCACCACCGCACCCCGGCTGCTGAATTCCTCTCGGCCAGTGGGGCAACCACCCAATCGGGGTGAGGCCAGATCACCTTAGGTTGAGTTTGACTTGTCGCCATGGTGTCTCAGGGGACAACTTTGACTGGCGCAACGGTGTCTCACAAGCGAACGATGCGGCTGCATCGCGTATTCGCTTCGTCCCCGCAACGAGGCGCCAGGGTTCCCGAGGGCTCTGCGTGGTGCGCCACCCCGGACTGGTGGGCGAGTTGGGACGGATCACCGCCGAACCGACATGCAGGACTCAGTACCGCCGCGTCCGACGGGCGAGCTATCCGGGCACGGTTCCCAACCCCCATGTGAGGCAGTCATGACCGCGGAAGAGCAAGTACCCACGTCGAGTCCGCTCGGCCCGATCGCTCGCTACGAGCAGAGCGTCATCGACCGCATCACCGACTTCAACGACCCGCGCCAGGAGTGGCGGCGCCTGGTCTCCGAACTGCTCGGCACCTTCTTCCTGGTCCTGGCGGCGGCCGGCGGGGGCATGATGGGCCAGGCCTTCCCCGGCGTGATCAGCCACACCGCCGCCGTCACCGCGCCCGCGCTGACGGTCATGGCCATCATCTTGTTCATGGGCAAGATCTCCGGAGCCCACCTGAACCCGGCCGTCAGCATCGCCTTCGCCCTGCGCCGCGACTTTCCGTGGCGGCGCGTCCCGGCCTACATCATCACCCAGCTGGCCGGCGCGACGCTCGCCGCCCTGATCCTGCACGCCATCATCAATGTCTCCGCCACCTACGGGTCCAACTACCCCGCCAAGGGCTACTCCGCCGGGGCCGCGTTCTGGATGGAGCTCATTTTGACCACGGGCCTGGTCAGCGTGATCCTGGGCACCGCCTCGGGTGCCCAGAACGTGGGTGTTATCGGCGCGTTCGGGGTGGGCGGCTACATCGCCCTGGCCGGCCTGTGGGGCAGCCCCATCTCCGGCGCCTCGATGAACCCGGCCCGCACGTTCGGGCCCGACCTGGCCTCGGTCACCTTCACCAGCTACTGGGTCTACATCGCGGGCCCGATCGCCGGCGCCGTCATCGCCGTCGGCATCGCCTTCATCCTGCGCGGCCGCGGCGGCGGCAAGTCCGGCGCGGGAGCGGCCCAAGGTGACCTGTTCACCGAGCCCTACGAGCCCGGTAAGTCCTAAGGATCGGGACATGTTTGCCACCGGCGCGGCGCGTGCAGCAACGTCCGGGAGCCCGGTCACAGGGGGAGTCCGCAGCCTTGTTACTCCCTGACCGGCTCTACGCGCAGCGCTCCGTTTCTTCTTCCAGCGGATCCAGCTGCGGTGATCCAGCCCCAGTCCACTCAGTGTCGGCGGCAGCACGAATGCCGCGCCTCACCGCACTGGGGTGATCGAGGATGTCGAGGTGGGCTCTCCCGCCACGCCGCGATGAACTCGGCCGGCCGCCAGGGCGATGAGAAGGGGCGCCCGGTTCGTCTGATCACTGCCGGCCAGTGAGGAGCACGTCAGCAGGGACCCAGAAGGCCGCGTGGCGTGGGCGTCAGTAAGTATGACGCCGGTCACATTTATTGGTTCGGGCCGGGTAGTAGCGCGCGAACCGGCCTGGATGGACCGCGCGCGGAGGTGATGGGGCTTGCTCAGGCTTCATGTCAACCCATTCGACTACACGATCCTGGGAATCTACTTTGCCCTGGTCGTGACGATAGGGGTGATGGCCCGCCGGGCCGTCGCCACGAGCGAGGACTTCCTGCTTTCCGGCCGGTCGCTGCCCGCCTGGGTGACCGGTCTGGCCTTCATCTCCGCCAACCTCGGCGCCATCGAGATCCTGGGCATGGCCGCGAACGGCGCCCAGTACGGCCTGCCGACCGTGCACTTCTACTGGATCGGCGCGGTCCCGGCCATGGTGTTCCTCGGCATCGTGATGATGCCGTTCTACTACGGGTCACGCGTCCGCAGCGTGCCGGAGTTCCTGCTCCGGCGCTTCAACCCGGCCACGCACCTGTTCAACGCCCTGACGTTCGCGCTGGCCGCGGTGCTGATCGCCGGCGTGAACCTGTTCGCCCTGGCCCTGATCATCCATACGCTGATCGGCTGGCCGACCTGGCTGTCGATCATCGTCTCGGCGCTGTTCGTGCTGGCCTACATCACCCTCGGCGGCCTGTCCGGCGCGATCTACAACGAGGTGCTGCAGTTCTTCGTGATCATCGCCGGGCTGGTCCCGCTGGTCATCATCGGGCTGCACGCCGTCGGCGGGTACAGCGGCCTGCAGGCCAAGATCGATCACACCAAGCTGGGCGCCAGCGCCTTCTCGAGCTGGGGCGGCGTCGGGATCGGGCACTGGACCAACCCGCTCGGCGACTGGATCGGCATCGTCTTCGGGCTCGGCTTCGTCCTGTCGTTCGGCTACTGGACCACGAACTTCGCCGAGGTCCAGCGCGCCCTGTCGGCCAAGGACCTGTCCGCGGCCCAGCGGACGCCGCTGATCGGGGCCTACCCGAAGATCTTCATTCCCGCCCTGACCATCATCCCCGGCCTGATCGCGCTGGCCGTCATCCCCAAACTGGGCGGGGCCAAGATCACCTACAACGACGCCATCCCGGCGCTGATGGGCAGGTACCTGCCGAACGGCGCGCTCGGCATCGCGCTGGCCGGCCTGCTGGCCGCCTTCATGGCCGGCATGGCGGCCAACGTCAGCTCGTTCAACACCGTCGTCACCTACGACATCTGGCAGACCTACATCAGGAAGGGCCGCCGGGACCGGTACTACCTGAACGTCGGCCGGGTGGTCACCGTGGTCGGCATCCTGATCGGGGTCGGCACGGCGTTCATCGCCTCCGGCTACAACAACATCCAGAACTACATCCAGTTGCTGTTCTCGTTCTTCAACGCGCCGCTGTTCGCCACGTTCATCCTGGCCATGTTCTGGAAGCGCACCACGCCGTGGTCCGGGATCGCCGGGCTGGCCGCCGGGACGATCGGGGCCGCCGTCATGCACTTCGCCGGCTACCACATCGCCTACTTCTATCCGCACCAGGTGTATGACCCGACCCACGTCACGGTCAACGCGCAGATGGTCAACTTCTACGGGGCCAGCGTGGCCTTCGTGGCCGACCTGGTGGTCACGGTGCTGGTCACCCTGGTGACCAAGCCGAAGCCGGTCTCCGAGCTGGCCGGCCTGGTCTGGGGCGTGCCCGACCCGAATGCGCCCGACCCGGCCAGCGTGCCCAAGCCGGTCTGGTGGAAGTCGCCCAAGCTGCTCGGCGGGGTCGCCCTGGGCATGGTCCTCGTCCTGTCCATCATCTTCGCGTAGCAAGGGAGGCTGTCATGTCCGAAGTGCCAGACACGGGTGCCGAAGCACCGCAGTCGGCGGCAGCGAAGCTCTTCGACCTGCGGGTGCTGATCGGCGGCCTGTTCCTCCTCTACGGGGTCATGCTCACCGTGGCCGGGCTGTTCACCTCATCGGCCGAGCTGGCCAAGGCCAGCCACATCAACATCAACCTGTGGATGGGCATCGGCATGCTCGTCATCGGCGGGTTCTTCACCACGTGGTGGCGGCTCCGCCCGCTCCGGCGTGACGAGCCCCAGCCGGACCAGCCCCAGCCGGACACCGGGACCGTCCAGTGACGGCCCCGGCCCGTTCCGTCGTCGTGGTCGGGGTGGACGGCTCGACCGGCAGCCGGGACGCCGTGCGCTGGGCCGCCGGGTACGCCAGGCTGGCCGGCGCGGAACTGAGAGCGGTGGCCAGCTGGCGGTGGCCGAACTACATCACCCGGATACCGCCCGGCATCGACCTCGAGGCCGACACCCGGCGCACGCTGCAGGAGGTGACCGCCGAGATCAGCGCGGAGTTCCCCGAGGTGCCGACCGGAGAGCGGGTGATCGAGGGCCCCGCCGGTCCCGCATTGCTGTCCCAGGCCGCCGACGCCAGCTTGCTGGTCGTGGGCGCCCGAGGGCGCGCGGCTTTCCCCGGCATGCTCCTCGGCTCGGTGGCCGAATACTGCGTCCGCAACGGCCCCTGTCCCGTGGTAGTCGTCCGAACGCGCCTCGGCTAGCTCCCGGGCGAAGGAAGGGGATAACACCCGTCCGTCCGCGTGCCTAGCCGGGGCAATGCAGGTGCTGGAGCTTGCTGGGGGTAAGCGGTGGATGGCGCCACACGGCCTCGGCCGCGCGCCCGCTGAGGGAGCAGGTGATGTCCATCCGGTGCGGGGTTTCCAGGAAGATGACCTCGGCTCGCAGGGTGCGGTCGTCGAGCCAGCCACCGGAGGCGGCCACCGGGATGGTTTCGCCGTTGCGGTCGGCGTGGTCAGAGACGGTCCAGGCTCCGGCGCCGACGGGAATGGTCAGCGCGTTGGCAGGCTCGATGAGGCTGATCTGCCAGCCGCCTGCCCGCGGCGCCACCTCGACGGAGGTCAGGAAGGGCTGAACCTGGGTGCCTGCGGTGCTGGCGGCGATGGTGAACGGCCCGTTGGTCCACGGGCCCCGGTCGGCAGGGGCAGGCGCGCCAGTGTCGGCAGGCCCAGTGTCGGCAGGCCCAGTGTCGGCAGGCCCAGTGTCGGCAGGCCCAGTGTCGGCAGGCCCAGTGTCGGCAGGCCCAGAATAGGCGGCCAGCTCGAGGCGGGCGAGCCGGGAGCTGAGCTGATCGTGCGCGGCTCCGGCGCCGGGGGAGACCGTGCCGAGGCCGGGCAGCAGGTGGGTCCACATAGCGTCGAGGACGGCCTGCATGTCGAGCGTGTAGGCGGTAGTGACGATCACCGTGTCCTGCTCGGGCAAGATCACGCAGAACTGCCCGAAGGCCCCGTCGCCGCGGTATCCGTGCCGGGACATCCAGAACTGGTAGCCGTAGCCCTGCCGCCAGTCAGGGTTGGGTTCGCCCGGGTTGCTGATCTGCTCCGACGTCGCCTCGGCCACCCATTTCCCGGGGATGAGCTGGGCTCCCTCCCAGCGGCCCCCCTGCACGTACAGGAGCCCGAGCTTGGCGATGTCCTCGGTTCGAGCGTGCAGGCCGCTGAAGCCTTGCTCTCGCCCGGGAGGGAAGGTATGCCAGCCGACGTGCCCGATGCCGAGCGGGTCGAACAGCCGGGGCCGCAGGTAGCGGGTGAGGGGCATTCCCGCGTTGCGCTGGATGATGCTGGCCAGTGCGTACGTGCAGGGCTGGCTGTAGGCGAAGACCGTGCCGGGATCGCGGTCGGGCGGGATCAGCAGGAACCCGCGTACCGGCTCTTCCCGGTCCCGCATGATCGCCTCGGCCAGCATTTCCCGGGTGTGACCTGCGGCCATCGAGGCGACGTGCCGGACTTTCACCGAACGGCTGCGCGGGTCGGTGATGTCCGCGGCGAATTCGGCGAAGTGCGAGACAACCGCATCGTCCAGATCGAGCAGTCCCTCGGCCTGCGCGAAAGCTGCCGCGGTCGACGTGAAGCTCTTGCTGAGCGAGTACAGCAACTGCGGCCGTTCGGCGCTGTACGGCGCCCACCACCCCTCAGCCACCACCCGCCCGTGCCTTACCACCATCAGGCTGTGCATCTCGATGTCAGGACGCTCATCTACAGCGTCCAGGAAGCTGAGGATCGCGGCCGGATCGACATGCTGATCCGCTGGCGCACTGCGCGGCAGGGAACTCGGCATGACGCGAGCCTAGAGCGCCGGACAGGTAGTAATTGACTTCCGCGGCAGATGCCTGCCGCCGTGCTGGCCTCACGCGTCTGCGGACGCAGCAAGCGCCTCCCGGACTGTGGCGGCCAGGCCGCGGCCGTTCGCGCCGCCAGCATCGATGTCGGGGTTGTAAATCGCCACCTGCAGGCCCACGGCCCGGCCCGAGCGCACTGCGATGCTCAGCGCCGATAGCAGCTCATCCCAGCCGAGGCCGTCCGGCGGGGGATCATCCACCGCCTGCATGATCGTCTCGTCGAGGACGTCGGCGTCCAGGTGAATCCAGAACCCTCCTTCCGGGCCCTCGTCACGAGTCAGGTACTTCACAGCCTCGCGGACGGCCGCGTCGGCGCCAAGCCGGCGGACCCGGTCCATAACCAGCAAGCCTGCCGGCAGCGGCTGGCAGCCCCGGCGTTCCCGGTCAGCAGCGTCGCGGCAGGCGAACACCACCACATCGTGACGAAGCTGCCCGAGACCGCGAAGGGGTAGAAATCCTGACAGGGTGATCAACGAATAAAGTTGATCACCCTGTCAGCTGAGGTCGCCCGTGCGTCCCGGCCCAGAGCACGCATACCGGTTCGCCGGCGCTTGCACCATTCCAGGACTCATACGTAGATGTTGGGTTGGTGTTGCTGCCGGTTAGGTGAAGCCGACGTTGAGGTTGAAGTGTCCGAGGCGCAGGTTCAGGACTCCGCCGCCGGCCCAGTGCACGATGAATGCCAGCAGGATGATGACGAGGATGACGACCACCACCCAGAAGAAGAACACGACGATTGCGGGGATGGCATATCCCGCTACTGTTCTCGCTCTAGCCACGGCCTCCAGCTACCCGGCGCCGCCCGGATTATCCGCACCGGGCGGTTGCTCCGCGGCGGCGTGCATGCCTTCCGTTTCAGGGCTTGATGCGAAATAAGCCCGGCGCTTTCTTAGCGCGACCATACCCGGCCCTCGGACAGGCTTTTGCTGGCAAGAAAAGGCTTTGCGGTGGCGGGCCTAGCCGTGTGCAGACTAGTAGCGTGAGCGGTTCGGCGGAATCTCGCGCGGACGTACTGCTTGGCGGTCGGCTTGGGCGGGCGATGCTCGCCGATCTGGCGGGGCTCAATACGCTTACGTTGCTGGCCGCGGAGGGCAAGCCTCCCCCAGAAGGAGTCACCTTCCTGAAGTCGTCCTCATCCAGCGGTCTGGCCGCGCGGCTCCGGAGGCGGCTTGGCCCGCGTCGCGCTCACCGCGACGCGGAAACCTGGCCGGAGTGGATGAAACCGGGCGGGGACGATGCTGCCGCGATTATCGGGGCAGCTGTGGCGAGCGCGGTCCAGGCACCGGCGGAACAGCCCTGGTTCACCGATCCGCTGGCCCTGTTGGTATCAGTAGCGCGGGCGGCTGAGCAGTGGGAACCGCCACTGCCGGGTGGTCAGGCCCGGCTGTTGAGACCACTGGCCGAGGCGGTGGCCAGCGCGCCAGCCGCAAGCTGGTGGTGGGAGCCGGCTGACCTGCGGCATCAGCGCTGGGTGGGCTGCGATCACCACAGGACACTGACGCGTGGCAGCGATGTCGCGCGTGCTGTCGAGGCGGCGGAGGAAGATGCAGCGGCCGAAGAAGAGTCCATGACGCGGGACCGGGCGCTGGCGGCGCGGCGGAGCAGCGCGGAGGTGGCCGTTTCCGGAACCTGGTGGTCGGGCCCTCTTGGCGACACGGTGTGGACCAGCCGGGGGAACATCGGTAACCTGCCCGCGGTTGGGCTCGCCTGCGCTGAGGATCCGCTGGGGGAAGAAGAGTTCGAGGTCTGGGCGGTGGGGATAGACCCAGCCGCCCGGGTATATGAGGTGCACGAACCCAGCGACTGGGGGCAGTTGGCCGCTACCCACCCGAGAGACGTCACAGCCTCGCGATGGCATGACTGGAGCCGCTGGACCGGGCGCGAGGGGCGGTGGGTCCTGCCAGACTGGCGGTCGGTGGCCGCCCAGTGGGATGGCGTGCACGTCAGCGTGGCAGGCTACCTGAGCACCGCCGGGATGGCGGTAGACAGCGAGGACGCGGCCGCGACGCTGCTGGCAGGCTGGGACGCCGACCAGACCCTCTGGCTGCGAGACGTCTTCACCGGCACCCGGCAGCTGACGACATGGCACGGCACCCCCGGGCCCGAAGCCCTTTCCTGACATCCCGCCGCGCGACCGCCTCCACATCGACGTCTAGGGGTGGACGATACCGCGGCGGTGCACTCACGCGGCTGATCGCGTACAGCGGGCGGGTGTCACGCGGCGGGCGGGTGATGTGTCTGATGTGCCGGAAGCATTCACCACAGCAGGCAAGGAGCTTGACATGCGAGTGTTCGTTGCGGGTGGCACCGGCGCGGTCGGCCGGCACCTGATCCCGTCCCTGGTCGCGGACGGTCACCAGATGACCTCGCTGGGCATCACGAAGGACTTCCGCAGGTTCGACGAGGAGTTCGCGGTCACCAATGAGCTGCGTACACGGGGAACGGACTACCTGCCCGCTGCTGTTCTCCATCGCCTACGGGATGACCGGCAGCGTCAGCGATGCCGAGGACATCGTCCAGGAGGCATTCGGCCGGCTGGCCCAGGCCCTTCGCAGGGGAACCCAGGTGAGCGAGCCGAAGGCGTACCTTGCGACGACGGCCACCCGACTGGCTGCGTGGTCAACCCGGATAAGCTGCGTCGCCTCGGCAGGGTGTCCGAACTAGCCAGGAAGCCGCCGCCGAAGACTCGTCAGCCTTTCATCCCCGCCCGCATCGCGCGGAGCCCGCGCCGAGACCAGGCTAGGGGGCACGCTGCCCGATGACCAGGGAGGCGGGGCTGTGCTGTGGCCTGAGCACCACGATGGCAAGCCGGCGGGCACCCGGGCGCCACGACGCTAGCTGCACCTTGGTCGTGAAGCTGAACTCAGCAACCAGGCTGTCGCTGCCGGCGGGCCAGCCGAAGCCGACGAGGGCGTCGCTGCTGACCCAGGTTTGTGGCACGGCGGTCAGGCGGCCGCTGGCCAGGGATACTCGCTCCAGCTGCACCGCCCTCGCGCCGAAGGCCGTGTTGTCGCTGAAGCCCACCTGGATCACCAGGAAGCTCCCGTCGGGGCTGAAGGCTGCGTTGGCCACCGAACTCGCCGCAGGCAGCTCGACCGAAGCCCGCCGGCCGGTGGCCAGATTCAGCACCTGCATGCGACAGCGTGCGACGCACGGCGGCGTCCAGGCGATCTGGGTTGCGCTCGCCGCGATCACTCCGTCAAAGGTGCGACTGGCTTGCGGGGCGGCTGGATTCCACAACTTGTCGGCTATCGTCCCCGCCTGCGGGGTCACCGGTGCCAGCAGCAGTCCGCGGCTGGTCCCCTGCTCGATCAGGTACCCGGTCGGAAGCCTGAACTGCGGACCGAGCTGCCGGCCAGTGATGCTGACTTCCCGCGCTACACCTGCGGCCGTGCGCGGATCGGCATCTGAGGGGTAGCTGGTCAGCCACAGCGTGCCAGCCACGCCTGGGACGACCGCGTTCGCCAGCCCTGCCCGGGTCGCCGAAGGCGCGCGATCAGCCAGGAAATAGACAGCACGCCGCGGTCCAGCGCAACTGCCGCAGACGGCCTGTGCACCCGGGCCGACTGCCTGCACTGCCCAGCCGCCCGGCGCGCGGGTGAACTGGTAGCCAGACCGCTGCGGCGGCAGGCCGCCGATCGGCATCACCTGGCCGGTGGCCGGCCAGAACCACACCGGCCGCTCTCCGGTCGCCGGCAGCCGAAGCCCTCCAGGCCAGGACATCTGGCCTGTGATCCCGTCGGGTTCCGCCGCCACTCCCACGTCACCCGAAACCGCACTAGCAACCGACGACGGCACCGGAGCCACGGTGCCAGCCGCCCGGGCCGGCCGCGCCGTCCCATGCCGTGACCGCGGCAGATAATGCACAATCAACACAGCCACCAGCACGAGCACGGCGACTGCCGCCACGCGGCGCGGCCACGGACCGGACTCACGGCCCCCACCCTGACTCAGGATGTCAGGCACGCCTCACCGCCAAGAGCATTCTGATCTGTGCTTACGACCATACTCCGGCCTGCGGGCAGCAAACATGGCGGCGCCCCGAAGTACCAGGTCCACCGGGCGGGAAGCTCTGACGGTTACCCGTGGCGGATGATGGCCGGCGGGAGGGACAACTCGTGATCGCTTGGCCTCACCTCACACCCGGGCGACGCCGCAATAACCCCAGAACCCGGTCCGGGTTATAGTCCGGCTGGCCGCTGTCAGGGTGCCAGTAGGAGATGAGCACGACCCCTGGGTCGACCAGCTCCGTGCCGTTGAACATGCGCTGGATGGCCTCCTTGCCCCGCCCGACGAACACTGTGCCCCGTTTCGCGTATTCTGCCGTGATCGCATGCATCCTGTCGGGGGCTAGCTCGTCGGTTACGTGGGAGATGACCAGGTAGCTTCCTGGCGCGAGCGCCGTCAGGTAGCGGGCGACGATACCGCCCGGGTCGTCGTGATCCGGGATGTTGTGCAGGCACGCGACGAACAGCAGCCCCACCGGCTTGGTGAAATCCAGGAGCTTCCCCGTTGCGGCGAGAACCTCCTCGACGTTCCGCAGATCAGCCCGGACCACCGCGGTGGCCCGGGTGTCGGCCGTCAGCGACTCGGCTTGCAGGAATACGACGGGATCGTTGTCGACGTAAACGACGCGAGCATCCGGATGCCCGGCCTGGGCGACCTCGTAGGTGTTGGGACTGGTCGGCAGCCCGGTCCCGACGTCGAGGAACTGGCGGATTCCGTTGTCGCGCAGGAACCGTACCGCGCGCACCAGGAACTGGCGGTTGGCGCGCGCGCTGTGCAGAATCTCCGGCGAGATCTTGAGGGACATTTCGGCCGCCTCCCTGTCGACGGCGAAGTTGTCCGTACCGCCCAGAAGGTAGTCGTAGACCCTGGCTGGATGCGGGATATCCGTGCGGATCCCCAGTGCCCTCCATCTGTCGTGCCGCTCCTGCTCGTCCTGCCCGGTCATCGCGCCTCTCCGCACTCGTTCGCTGCCCAGATGATGCCACACCAAGCCTTGGACGGGAGAAGTGGCCGGAACCACCGGTGGGCTGGTCGAGGTACAGCTGGAACTGGCAAGAGGCAGGCCTGCGCGAACGGCTGGCGAGCGCCGGGACGGTATTCGTCGCGGCCATAGTCTCGAACCAGGAAGAGTACTGTTCCTGGTTCGATGCGATCTTCGTGCTCGTGGCTGACGTTGCCACGCTGCGCCAGCGTCTCCTGAGCCGGAACGGCCACGGCAAGGATCCCGCCGAGCTCGCCGGAATTCTGGATGGCCATGCCGAACGTGTGGCGGAACTGCTGTCAGCCCCGCATGCGGTCGCCATCGATGGTGCGGGGGAGGGCACCCGCCTTCCACCAGCACAATGACTGCCATAGCCCGATCTCATCGGGGCCTGACGCTGGCTCAGCGTCGGCGCGACCGGGCCGGTGCTCGAGGGCTGGAGCATATGACGGTTCGGACGGGCACGCTAGACCTGGGACGCGAGATACTTGAGGGCGTGCGTCTGGGGATCGCCCATCATCTCGGCTGGGCCGTGGCTGTCACTGCATCGGCCGGCCACGTAGTCGTGGATCGTCGGCGGATCGAGCTGATCGAACCCGGTATGCCAGCGGCACCGATCGAGCACGAAGCCAAGCCCCTCGACGACGACGCAGGTGCGAGGATGGTCGCGGAGGTCCGGGCGTCGGCGCTGCGGGCAACATCCGCGTCGCTGGATCAGCTCGCCGCCTCGCTGCCCGAACCGATCGTCTCGATGTCGCTGCGAGCCTGGCCGCTTGACTTCCCAGACGACATCGTCGTCCAGCGCCGCCCGCCGTACGAGTCTCGGGCCAACTCGGTCATGTACTGCCAGGTGCTCTCGGAATGTGCTCACGTGCGCGGCTGGGAGGTTCACCTCTTCGACGCGAAGGACGTCGAGGCGCAGGCGGCCAGGATCCTCGGTGAGCGACTCGGCGATGTGCTCCACGGACCGCGGGCAATGCTGGGACCGCCGTGGACCAAGGACCATCGGATCGCGCTCGCCTCCACGATCGTTGCCGGCTGAACCCGCGGCGCTATGGTGCGTCTGGATACCAGCAACACCGCGGAAGATGCGACAGGTATTCGATGGGGAATCGGACAACTTGGCCATATGGCATGGCGATACCATAGTGATCCAAGCGCCGTCGTCGGGTGGGGCTCCGGGAAGTCATTGGGATCTGGATGGCAGTTGGGTACCGGTCGATCTTCTCGCTGCGGCACGGCCAGGACGCGATGCGGCTCACAGCGGAGCAGCTCCGTTCGTGGCTGGCGCTCAAGGGATACGGCCTCGTGGCCCTTCCCCCCGGAGTTCACGAAATAGCCGAACACGCCCAGCTCGTCGTGACCGAACTGCATCTGCACGATGGCTCCGGCTCGCGGCGGTACCGGCTGACCGAGTCTTCATCCGCGGGGGAATGGGTGACGACCGTGACAGTGCACCGTGACGGCAAGGAAGATGACTGGATCTGGGTCGATGTCAACGCGCCGCCGTCAACGCCCGGACCGGCGGCATCATATGAGCGCCTCGTCAAGGACGTTGATGCCGCGGACGCGTGGTGGACGGGGGTCCCGCATATGGTCCGGGTGATCTTGTCGGCCGCAGACGCCCATGATGGTGAGATGATCTTGTCCTCCCGGCCGACCTTGGTCACCGCGGCTGACGTCGACGGCCTGATATCGGCGATCTGCGATCCTGGGCGGCGCGGCACCGCCCTTGTTGCCGCACCTATCCCGGATGTTCCTGCGCCACGGATGATCGGCCATGTCGAGCGGCTGACCCGCGAGTGCGTCGGGCTGGCCGGAATCTACGTACTTGATAGCGGGGCGGCCGCGAAGCTTGAGGAATCGTTCGCGCCCTCGCACTCGGTGCCGCTGGGAGCGATTCGCACGTTCTTGCCGGAGGTCGATCCGGCCAGCGCCGTCGATGCCCGGCGGCACCGTGTGCTGCTCGCCCGGACTATCGCCGAGCAGGCTCCCGGCAAGCTCGGGCATTTGCTAGGCCGGGCGAACCGAAGCCGGGCACTGAACCTGCCGCTGCCTTCGCATGTTGCCCAGGTCGATCGCTTGCTGTCCAGGGAGGAGCCGGCCACCGTCCTGCGAGCGATCCAGGAACCGCCACCAGACCCTTTCGCCCGCGGGCCAGGTGACGGGGCTGCTGGCCTGGCTCCGGCAGGGCAGGCAGCGACCACGGCTGTCCGCGAGGTCGCCATCGCCGGTGAGCTGCTCACCGGTCTTGTCAGCGAGTTTCAGTCTGGCGCCTCTCGCGCTGACCTGCCGGGCGGCCCTGACGACATGACCGCCAGGTTCCGGGAGTTGCTGGCCGAAGGCCGGGGAGTACTGCGCGGTCACCGGGAGATATCGCGGCGGCTCGCGGTTCTCCAGGACATGCTTGAAGACGTAGAAGACGATCGTGATCTGGTCCGCGCCCGGCTGGAGGATGAGCAGCTGGATCACGCCGAGACGCAAGCCGAGCTCCTGAAGGCGAAGCTGGAGCTCGACCGGCTTCGCGGCATTCTCTCCAGAACTGGCCGCGTCGATCAGACCCGGGCCGCCACGGCAGCAGCGCAATCGCCCGGGTCGTTCGCCGAGCTACTCGAGCGGCTCGATGAGCATGTGCTTTCCTACGTCATATTCACCGGGGACCCGAAGAACGCGCTCGAACTGGACGACTTCGACCCGCTCGGCACCTGGGCCGCCAAATCCTGGGACGCGCTGCGGGTCCTCGACGGGTACGCGGCCGCGCGGCGCCGCGGTGAATTCAGCAAAGGGGTCCACGCCTACCTGGGACATACTCCGCCCGGGCGGCCCGGCTATCCGCCGGGCGCGCATTCCACTCAGGAATCCGAGCCCGTCGAACGCTCACCCAAACTCCGGAAGCTACGAGTATTCCCGGTTCCCACCGGACTGCATCCGGACGGCGCCATTTTCATGGATGCGCATTTCAAGATAGCCCGGAAGGGTCTGGTCTCCCCCCGGATTTACTATCACGATGACGCTGGTCAGACAGGGAAGATCTACGTGGGCTACATCGGCAAGCACCTCCCGAACGCACATACAAACTAGACATTCGCGGCAGCTCAGTTGTCCCGTCTCGAATGACCTGACACACGTAAATGCAGAGCTGGGCTGTGTCAGTTCGGCTGAGACTGGGATGGCGCTTCTGTCTCAGGAATGATGGCACTGAGACAACGAGCCGGATTGGCCGGTAACCGGCCTCAGCGGGCTGGCTGCCGCTCCCGCCGACGCCGCCGGTATGGTGAAGGCATGTGCTGCTGCGCTGCCATGACTACCAGTACCGCCGCTTAGCGGCGGTACCGAGGCTGCTGTAACCGGCCTCAATGCCTGCCCCTGCCGGGGTCAGCGCCAGGGCGTACCGCCGGATCAGCGTCCCGCCGGCAGCCACTCGCGTACCCATCCCTGCGCTGCCGGACCGTCCTGCCTGATCAGGGGAGTCATGTCTCAGTCGCAGCGATCCGATTCACATTCACCGCCGGCACCCGCCGAGATGCGGCCTGGCTCCATCGCGGCGCAGGACCCGTGCGCCGCCACGATGCTCCTGATGGTCGGGCTCCCCGGAGCCGGGAAAACCACCCGGGCCAAAGAGCTCGCCGCGGTGCACCAGGCGCTGCGGCTGACCCCGGATCACTGGATGATCCCGCTGTTCGGCGATTCGATGGCCGACGGCAAGCGCTTCGTGCTGGAAGGGCGGCTCATCTCGGTTGCCCTGCAGGCGCTGCGGCTGGGGATCAGCGTCGTGCTCGACTACGGGCTCTGGGGCCGCGATGAACGGTCGGCACTGCGCTGGCTGGCGCGATCGGCCGGGGCGGCCTGCGAGGTGATCTACCTGCCCGTGGACAAGGACGTCCAGCTCGCCCGGATCGCGCACCGCCAGGCAACGGCACCGCACCGGACGTTCCCGATGAACGAGGCCGACGTAGACCAATGGCGGGAGCAGTTCCAGGTACCTGACGCCGCCGAACTCGGCGGCGGCGAAATCCCCGGCCCGCCAGCGGGATGGCCGGGCTGGCCGGAATGGGCAGTAGACCACTGGCCATCATGCACCGACAGCTAACCTGACCGCCCTGAAGGTCGGGTTTTCCGGATGGTGCAGGTAGGAGCCGGCCGGTGATGATTGGCGGCATGGCAACTTCCGCAGACACCGGTGACGCGCCGGCCGGGCCGGGGCCCGCGCCGTGCCTGCCTGAGCCGACCGGTCCGTGCCCGGTCGGCACCACGTCCTTGTGGCTGACAGACACCTCCCGTCCCGATCCCTGGGTCGCGGGGGTGAACGCACGAGAGCTGATGGTCTCACTGTGGTACCCGGCGGCGCCGTCGGACGGGCGGCGAGCCCGGTACATGACGCCAGCGGAGTCCGAACTCCAACTCACCGGCAGGGGCATCACCGGCGTCCCGCCGGAAGCGCTGAGCACGGTCCGGACCAACGCGGTCAGCGACGCCACACCGGAGGGGCGCCAGCGCGCCCTGCCCCTGGTGGTGCTCTCGCCTGGCTTCACCAACTCCCGCAGCACGCTCACCGCGCTGGCCGAGGACCTGGCCAGCCACGGCTACGTCGTGGCCGGAATTGATCACACGTACGAGAGCTTCGCCACGGCCTTTCCCGATGGGCGGGTCACCACCTGCCTCGCCCGTGAGGCACGCCAGCGGGGCACAGGGTCCTGGGAGAAAGTGGCGGCAGGCCGGGCCGCCGATGTCTCCTTCGTGCTCGGCGAGCTGACAGGTGCGCACCCGGCATGGCCGGGCGCCGGGCTGATCGACCCGTCCCGGATGGCGATGGCCGGCCACTCCGCCGGCGGCGCGGCCGCCATCGCCGCCATGCTGGCCGACTCCCGTATCCGGGCCGGCATCGACATGGACGGCGCCACTGCCGCCCCGATCCCGGATGGCGGCCTGTCACGGCCGTTTCTGTTCCTGGGCAAGCAATCCAACTACACCCCGGGAAAGCAATCCCCAGGCATCCCCGGGAAGCCAGGCCCCGCGAGCACCTGGGAGCGTGACTGGAAGCTCCTGACCGGGTGGAAGCGGTGGCTCCTGGTAGCCGGCACCGTGCATGCCTCGTTCACCGACCTCGCGCTCCTGGCCGATCAGAGCGGCATCGACATCGGCGCCGCCCTGTCCGGAGCCCGGTCCCTGGACATCACCCGCGCCTACGTCCGGGCCTTTTTCGACCAGCACCTGCGAAGCAAGCCACAAGCCCTGCTGGACCAATCGTCACTACGCTACCCCGAGGTCACCTTCTGTTCTCCGGAAGCTGAAACTCGCGCATAGCACACCAGCCAGAGCAGGAACGCGCCGCCGCGCTGTCCTTGGCCGCCTCGGGGCCATATCCCGGCCGCCTCCCATCTCGCGCCGGGGTGCGCCGGCTGGCGGGCCTCCGACGGCGTCCAGGACGCGGGCGAAGTCCGCGGGCTGGGCCACGAAACGGGGTCCGGCATCGACTGCGGCGCGACGTAGGATCGTGCGTGTGACCAGCAGGCCCGCCGCGGAGCAGCACCTGCGCGACCTCGCGCGGCTGCGCCGCGTCCGGGACCGGATCGACCGGGAGTACGCGCAGCCGCTGGACGTCGAGGCGCTCGCCCGCGGCGCGCACATGTCGGCCGGGCACCTCAGCCGCGAGTTCAAGCTCGCCTACGGCGAGTCGCCGTACAGCTACCTGATGACGCGGCGGATCGAGCGCGCGATGGCGCTGCTGCGCCGCGGCGACCTCAGCGTCACCGAGGTCTGCTTCGCGGTCGGCTGCGCGTCGCTGGGCACCTTCAGCACTCGCTTCACCGAGCTGGCCGGCATGCCGCCCAGCGCCTACCGGAGTCAGGCAGCTCGCGCGACGGCGGGGATGCCGCCGTGCGTGGCGAAACAGGTGACCAGACCGGTCAGGAATCGAGAAGCGCCGGTCACCGGGCCGCAGCTAGCCTGACTGCCATGGACATCACCATTCACGCGAGCTTCCTCCCGCACGACAACCCGGACGCCTCCCTGGCCTTTTATCGCGACATCCTCGGCTTCGAGGTCCGCGCCGATGTCGGACAGGGCAAGATGCGCTGGATCACGGTCGGCCCGGCCGGCCAGCCCAGCACGTCCATCCTCCTGGCACCGCCGGCCGCCGGCCCCGGCTTCACCGACGGTGAGCGCCGCACGATCGCCGAGATGATGGCCAAGGGCACCTACGGCTGGATCCTCCTGGCCACCAAGGACCTCGACGGCACCTTCGAGCGGCTGCAGTCCAGCGACACCGAGGTCGTCCAGGAGCCGGTCGAGCAGCCGTACGGGATTCGCGACTGCGCCTTCCGCGATCCTGCGGGCAACCTGATCCGCATCCAGGAACTGCGCTGAGCCGCCGATCGTAGCCATGTGCACAGACGCGTACCGTGAGGCGCTGACACGAGATCTCTCATCCACGGCGTCACCGGCGCCGGCCTCGACTTCGATGCCGAGCCAGTGCCACGCCTCCGAAGCCGGCCGCGAAAGGGTGTCCGCGAGTGACGGTCAGAGACCGCTCGTCACCGGGGGCTGTTTCTGGCCGGCGACGGCCACGATCACGCCGGGCCCGCCGATCCGGGTCGGCGACGGACCGTACGCGATCGCGATCACGCGATAACCAGTATCACCGGGCATCGATCCTTATCTTCCTCGCCGGGTGCCGGCGCCGGCGGCTCGGCGAGCTCGATACCCAGGCGCACGCCGCACTCGACGAGGCCGCGCGCATCTGCACGGCGCACAGCTTGCCGGGCCTGCTCGCCACCATTGATGAGATGCGCCGGTGATGCGCGGATGAGGCGGCCCTGTGCCAAGATCATCCCGACCGGACCGCCCGCGGAGAGTTCGAGGACGCTCCCAGGAAGGCGCGAAGCAGCCCGGGCTAGGGGGATTCACCGGCCTGCCGGATGAGCACACCGCCGATGTGACCCACCACAACACGGTCCGACCAAACGACCTATCAGGAGACAACATGGCCACGTATCTAGCTTTTCATGAGGTCGACGACGTCGAGCACTGGCTCGAGTCCGGAAAGCGGGAAGAGTTTTTCGGACCGCACGGCATCACGGCCCGCACCTTCCGCGACCCGAACGGATCCAACCGGGTCGGGATGATCGTGGAGATCCCCGACTTCGCCGTCTTCGAGCGGCTCATGCAGACCGAAGGGGCCGCGGAAGCGATGAAGTACAACGGCGTCCGCCCCGAAACGCTGCTGATTCTCAGCGAGCACTGAGCCGCCACGGGAGACGCCGATCTCGCTGCCCTTAAGGCGATGTTCCCCGCCATGCTCTCCGTGATGAAGGACGCACGGACGGTTTCGGCGCGCGGCCGCTCACCTAGACAGCGGCGTCACACGGTCCGACCGCGCGCCGGCGGCGGGCGGCCAGCGCGCCGAACGGCCAGACAGCCCGGCGCCGCACCCCAGGCATGGCCTGGGCCATCGTGCTGACCCGCTCCTCGATCCGGCGGATCTCGGCGAAGGTTCTGGCTCGCTCCATCTGCTGTGCCTGGTAAACCAGGTAGGCGTTCATCGGGCTTGCTCCTTGACTGGCGAGTGGCTATATCCGCAACTTATGGCTAAGGCACGCGCCGCCACATCGGGCGAAAGCCCTATCCGAACGCCGTGCACGCGGCCTTCCGTAGCTAAGAGATGGCTTAGGGCCGCTGAGGTCACCGGCCATCCAGGACATACATCCGGCGGACGCTCGCGGTCCCGGGCGTCATGGACAGCTCGCTGGCGATGTCCCGGTTGCCGCGCCCGGCGGCGGCCGCAGCACCTCCATTTCGCACTCGGCCAGGCCGGACTGTGATGGCATCCCCCGCTGGCCCGTGGCGGGCAGGCCGGGCCGGGCCGGGCAGGCAACGCAGGCGATCCGGCACGCAGAACCCACCCGCGATCTCCCGAACGGGCAGATGGGCCGGCAGGTAGCGCAGGACGCGGGCATTGGCCTGGCTGAGCGGCGCGGCGGGGCTGCGGCCGTGAACCGGAGATCGGCGGAACTGACTGACCCGCAATTATCGGCAAATCCGCCGCTGCGCGCGTGAAGCCGATGAGAGTCTCCCATTCAGCGTCCTGAGCGGGTCGGGCTGGGTCCGGGGCGGCCTATTGCGTTGGCTCCCATTTGTGCTCTCACGGCCCCAGCCGGCCGGGAGCCGCCAAGAGCGAAAGAAGATCGTTTAGGCCTGCGCGCTGCCTGGATACCCCTTCAGCCTTGGCCTCCTAGCCGTCCGCTGCAGCATATAGTCAGGTTTTCTGAAGTTAATAGTCAGTTTTACTTCAGTTATATTTCAGACAACGATCAGGTTCATCGCCCATTATCTGACTGGCTCCCTCCGGTGCCATGCCTTCCGGGCAGCACCGGGAACGCGCCCGAGAGCGCCCCGCCGGAGCCCCCGTATCCGGCGGGGCGCCTCGCCAAGCTGCTGAGGGGCAGGACAGCACGCCGAGGCTCTTCGCCCGGAGAAACGAGCACATCATGACAGCCGCCGCCCTGCTGGCCCGCATCATGCGCACCGGCCGGAAGCCCCGCTACGAGCAGCTCCGGACCTGGGTCGTTGGGCAGTCGGTCCGTAACGCGCTGCAGACGTTCCACGGCCGCTGGGCATTCGACCCGGACAACCCGGGCAGCGGGGAAGGATTCATCAGCGATGGGCAGATGCGCGCGCTGAACATCACCATCCGCCGAGCCGTGCACGAGGCGCTGCGCCAGGTGGACAAAGCCCGCAACGTCGCGGCGCAACCGTACCGCCGGGAGTTGTACCCCGCGGAGCAGGAAGCGCTGGACTTCTGCGAGTTCCAGCTCGGGACGGTTCGTGAGTACATGGAGCCGCCGGGCTCGCCCGAGCTGGAAGAGGCCTACAAGCTCTACGTCAGCGAACCGGACGTCAACCGGTGAGCCCGCGGAGCGGGCATCCGCGATGGATGTCAGTTTTGGGATTCGCTTAGCCGCGCCAGTGTCCCGTAGGCCAGCCAGCCGCTCCGCCCGTCCTCTTCAGGGGCAGGCGTCAGGCGGACATCGACAACCTCGAACCGGAAAAACTGCGGCCCTTCATCCCGCGGCTGGCGATAGGGGTATACCCTCCGCTGCCCCGCTTTCATGGCCTCGTAGGGCACCCGGACCCGATGCTCCTCTATCTGCACTCTGTCGCTCTCAGCTTTGTAAGCGGCGCGTTCGTCAGCCTCGCTCTTAGCGGCCTTATCCGCCTTATCCGTCTCGTACGCCTCAGCCTCCTCCTGAACCAGCCGCCGCGCTAGCTCCTGCCCTCTGCGCCGCAGCTCAGCCAGAGCCTGCTCAGGATTACCGCCCATGCCCGTGACGACGCCGCACCAGCCACCGCTACCATCACAGGTCGTCCGGATCATTTCCACCTGGGCTGTCCACTCCACCATGCGTGGACGATATCCCCCTGGGGCAAACATCAGCTACGGCCAAATCGGGTAAACCGGGCAAACCGGACATCAGATTAGAACCGGAAATGGGCGCACGGGCGATTGCCCGTCCTTCGCCGCAGGTGCGGGCCGAAGCAGGTCATCGCCGGCCACGAACAAGAGCTCGACCTTCAATGATCAGCGGTGGCCGTCCGCGTCTCCACCCACTTCAGCAACCCGATCACGGTCTACGGATGGAGTATTAGGAGGCTGGTTTCACCGTTCTGCGCAGAAGACAGAATTCGTTGCCCTCGGGGTCGGCGAGTACGTGCCAGGATTCCTCGCCGGTCTGCCCCACGTCGGCCTTTCGGGCGCCGAGCTCGAGGAGACGCTGTAGCTCCTCGTCCTGGCTGCGGTCGACCGCGTTGACGTCGAAGTGAAGGCGAAGCTTGGTCTGCTTCGGCTGGGTGCTGCGGTCGAAGACGAGCGTCAGTCCTGGATCGTCCAGGTCGGTGCCGGCTTGGCCGATCTCAACACTGCCGTCCTCGCCCGTCTGCAGGACGACGAAGCCGAGCACCTGACACCAGAAATCCGCTAGGACCTCAGGGTTCCGACAGTCAAGAACCAACTCCGTGATGCGGCATGCCATTGCGACACCATACGCTCGACGGCCCAGAACGAACCTCTCTTACGAGACGCCCCCCCGCCACCGTGAGCCAATCACATGTTCATTGCGCACCAGATCCGCAGCTCACCAGAAACATGGGGAGGTATTCCCTATGGAGTGCGAGGCGGGCAGATCGTAGTGTCGGAGCCGTCAGGAACCGAGGAGTCCGTATGCCCGACACCCCACTCTCGCTGGTCACGTCCCACGCATCGCAACAGCGCGCCGGCCGAGTGACACTGCTCGAGCGGAAGGCGGCGCTGGACGCACTGGCCGAGCTTGCGGAGCAAGCGCGCAGCGGTGAAGGTCGGCTCGTCCTGCTAGAGGGCGAGGCGGGTGTGGGCAAGTCGACCCTGCTGGAGCAGTTCACCCACGACTTGCCCGGCTCACGCCTTCTGTCGGGCGCCTGCGACGGCATGTTCACGCCCCGGCCGCTCGGTCCGCTCTTCGACATTGCGCAGCAGGTTCACGGCCGCCTGCACTCGCTGTGCCGGGCAGACGCGTCCCGGGAGCAACTCTTCGACGCGCTCCTGACCGAGCTGTGCGAGCCGGGGCAGCTGCCGGTCGTCGTCATCGAGGACGTGCATTGGGCCGATGAGGCCACCCTCGATCTGCTGGGCTTTCTCGCGCGACGGATCCGCGAGATCGCGGTGCTATTGATCGTGAGCTACCGCAACGACGAGCTAGCCGATACCCATCCGCTGCGCATTGCTCTCGGCCATCTGTCCGTCCAGCGCTGTGCGAGGCGCCTCCCGCTCGCTCCCCTCAGTGCCCAAGCCGTGCGGATGCTCTCAGCCGGCCGCGGAGTCGACCCGGAGGAGTTGTACAGGGTCACCGGCGGCAACCCGTTCTATGTCCGCGAGGTGCTGGAGGCGGGCCTGGGCGAGGTGCCGGGCTCGGCCCGTGATGTGGTTCTGGCGCGTGCCGCCCGCCTCGGACCGAAAGCACGGGAGACCCTCAAGGCCGCGGCCCTGATCGGCGGCACCGTCGACGAGCGGCTGCTACGCTACGTCGTCGCCGGGCCCGCGCTGGCCGAGGTCATCTCGTCTGGACTGGTGGCCGGCCATCCGGCTCTGCGCTTCCGGCACGAGATCGCGCGTCAGGCGATAGAGCAGTCGGTCTTGCCGGCCCGACGTTCCGAACTCCATGCTCGGATATTGCAGGGGCTGCGCGTTCTCGGCTGTGAAGATGATGCCCGGCTGGCCTTTCACGCCGAACAGGCCGGCGACGGCCCGGCTGCCCTGGAGCATGCCGTGCTGGCGGGTCGTCGCGCTCGCACGCTGGCATCTCATCGCGAAGCTGCCGGGCAGTTCGAACGCGCGCTGCGTTTCGCGGGCGGCGAGGCGCCGGCCAGCGTCGCGGCCCGCTGGATCGAGCTCGCGACGGAGCTGTCGATGATCGATCGCTGGCCCGATGCCGAGACCGCCTACACCCGGGCGCTGGAGAACTGGCGGGCGGCCGGCGACCCGCTCGGCGAAGGCGACACGCTCCGGCGGATGTCCGTGGCGTTGTGGCGGCTGTGCCGCGGCGACGAGATCCTCGCCACAGCCGAGGCCGCCGTCGCCATCCTGCAACCGCTCGGCGCCACCGCGGAACTCGCGGCGGCATGCGGCAACCTCGCCGCGCATCAGGTTGAGCCCGGGCGTCTGGACATCGTCGTCCCGCTCGCCCGGCGCGCCCAGGAACTCGCGGTCAGATTCGGCGTGCCCGCGGTGCAGAGCCGGGCCGCGACGACGGAGGCGCAGGCTGTGTGGTTCGCGGGTGGCGACTGGGAGCCCGTGCTGCGTCGCGCGCTGTCGATCGCGCTCGAGAACGGAATCGAGTACGAAGCCGGCTTCGCGTACACGAACCTGCACGAGCTGCATTGCGCCAACCGCGACTATGCCAAGGCCGACCCGTACTTCCACAACGGCGTCGCGTATTGCGAGGACCACGATCTAGGCACGTACTACACCTGCTTGCGCGGCGTGCGGACGTCGGCTCTTGAGCGGCTCGGGCGCTGGGATGAGTCGGTGGGCATCGCCGAGGCGGTCATCGCCACCGTCGCCTCGCCCGTGAATCTCATGATCCCGATGACCAGCCTGGCCATGGTCGCGGCGCGCCGCGACAAGGGAGATGTGTGGCCATACCTGGATGCCGCGATGACCGCCGCGGACGGATCGAACGGGCAGATGTACATCGGCGCCGCCCGACTGGCCCGGGCCGAGGCCCGCTGGCTGGAGAGCGATCTGACCGGGGCGCGACAGGAAGCCGAACTCGCGGACGACGCGTGCGCTAACGCTACCGATCCCTGGCTCAACGGCGAGATCGCGGTGTGGCTGCGACGCACCGGATCGCCCCGGACGATTCAGCGCGAACTTGCCGCGCCTTACCGGCTGCAGCTTACCGGAGACCATCGCAGTGCATCCGAACTGTTCGATGCGCTGGGCTGCCCCTACGACGCAGCGCTCGCGCTGCTCGATGCGCCTGACGAGCTAGCGCTGCGACGAGCGTTGGACATCTGCAACGCGCTCGGGGCCGTCGCTACGGCGCGGATCGTTCGCCAGAAGATGCGCGCGCTTGGCATTCGATCCGTTCCGGCCGGGCAGCGAGCCGCGACGCGCGAGAATCCACTCGGCCTGACCCAGCGAGAGCAGGAAGTGCTCGAATTGCTCTGCGAGGGGCGCACCAACGCCAGCATCGCCACCAAGCTGGTGATCTCCCCAAAGACAGTCGACCACCACGTTTCGTCGGTACTGGCCAAGCTCGGCGTATCCAAGCGAACGGAGGTAGCCGCCGCGAAGCGGGCCGCAGCCACTCCGAGGTAGGAGAGCCACACTAAGTTGGCGGCGCAGGATCCACGCCAGAGGAGTCGCCACCGCCATGACCGCTTCGGGACGGCGGACGGCTGTACGCGCGATGCCTCATCGATGCGACTGATTGATGCTCAGTTCTGCGCGATGAGCCCACATTGCCTAATGCAGCCGATTCCGGCCCTGCATTCCCAAACCCAGCTATGACGTTCCAGGTCAGAGACCGTGGCAAGGGTTATGGAACCCCTGTACACCCGACCCGCGGCTGAAATGCTCTCTTTCTGGTTAAGTCCTCTGCGTGACACAGGGCCTATCACCTATCGTTACAGCTAAGCCACCATATGTCACTTTCTGTAACATCTTTTTTACTCACCGGAGGGTAAGGGCATGAGGATGTGCCGGGTTCCGGCTGTGATCATCGCTGCCGTCATCGGCGGAGCTGGCCTGACCGCGTGTGCGGCGAGCGGGTCGCATCCTTCCGCGGTCGCGTCGGCAGCTGCTTCGGGCGGTTCGGCGGCGGCTTTGTCCGCCACGCCCGGGTCGTCGCCGACGTCCGCGCTTACTGATACACCAGGGTCGGCCCCGACACCAGCGACTTCGCCGACACACAGGCATTCCGCTGCCGCTAAACCTTCCGTCACCGCCATGGCTTCCGTCCGCCCGACAACTTCCCCGCACGCGACAACCTCCGCGCACGCGACGAGTTCCCCGACGACCACGAGTTCCGGGACACACAATTTCACCGTGCCCGCCATCCCTGGCGACAACGTCGTCACCGCCTGGGGCTCATACACCAAGATAGGTACCGCGCGGGTGAAGGTGACAATGTGCGCGAAGCAGACCGGGAAGGCGCCTTCGGTGGGAGCGATCGCGCTGGTCTATAACGCCAGCGGTGCCAGCAAGAACATAGGCGCGGTCGTCCTGACCGGACCGGGCGATACCATTTGCGTCGGGATGACATTCGTCTTCTACACCGCGCACCTGAAGGTCCACGCGTTCATCGGCGATCACGGCAACATCGCGAAGACCGGACCGGTCCGGACCATCTACTGACACGTCACGCTTGCTCAGGGCGCCGCGCCCGTCAGTCGAACGGGGAGCCCATAAGCTGCATGAGCATTCTGAATACGTCACACTGGGTCTGGAGTCCCGTAGGACGCGGAACGAGAGCGGTAGCGTGGCACGTGTGACACGACGCGGTAAGGCCGACGATCCCCTGGCCGGTCTAGGCCTCCCTGAGGACGTCATGCGTCAGCTCATGGAGGCGATGTCCGGCAAGAGCCTGGACGAGATGGAAAGGATGATGCTGGACCTGATCGCCGCCGTGGTGCCCAAGGCGGATCCGTTCCCCCGGGCGGCACCACCATCACGTCGGCGTCCGCGCCGGTCCGGCGTAACGACGTATCGCGTCCGGGTCGACCTGAAGGACACCGGGCCACCGCTGTGGCGTCGGCTGGAGCTGTCATCAGACCTGTTCCTCGACGAGGTGCACCGTGTTATCCAGCGGGCGTTCGGCTGGACCGATTCGCATCTGCACCAGTTCGCTTTCGGCCCGAACCCGTACGATCCGCAGACCGAACAGTACCTGTGCCCGTACCAGGTGGGGGAGGGCGAGACCGGGATCCCCGAGGAACAGGTGCGCCTCGACGAGGTACTGGCCGGGGTGGGCGACAAATTCTGCTACGTGTATGACTTCGGCGATGACTGGCGCCATGTCATCAAGCTCGAGGCCATCACCGCCCGGCAGGATGGCTCGCCCCGGGCGGTGTGCACGGGCGGTCGGCGGGACGGCCCGGTTGAGGATTGCGGCGGGGCAGGCGCCTTTGAGCTGATAGCGGCGGCCACTGATCCGGCGAATCCGGATTACGCGGACGCGGTCGCGGAGTTCGCCCGGATCTTCGGCGAGGACGTCGACCCCGGCGCCATCGGCACGAGCCGCTTCGATCTCGACCAGATCAGCGCAACGCTTGCCGCCGAGTTCCCCGCCGGAACGTTGTCTGGAGGCCGCCACAGCGAAGCCGGAGGGCCGGCCTGGGCGGCCGTCCTTCCCGAGCCGCTCGGCGAACTCGTTGGCGCCGTCCGCGATCCGGCTGTCCGCCGGGATCTGCTGCGCCTGCTCGACGCCGCGCTTGACCATTCCGTCCTCATCGACGCCGAGACCGCGTCCCGGATGGTCCGCCCGTACTCCTGGCTACTGGACCGCGTCGGCACCGACGGCATCAAGCTAACCGCAGCTGGGCATCTTCCGCCCGCCCACGTCGAGGCCGCAGTGGCCGAGCTGGGCCTGGACGAGGATTGGATCGGGAAGGGCAACCGGGAGACCCAGACCGTGCCAGTGCTGCACTTGCGCGAGACGGCGACGAAAATGGGTCTGCTGCGCAAGCATCGCGAGATGCTGCTGGTCACCTCCCGCGGCCGTGATCTGCGTGGCAATCCGGCCGGGCTGTGGTGGCACCTGGCAGAGCGGATGCCTCCCAGAACCGCCGGCCGCTGCGAGGTGCAGGCCGGGCTTCTCCTGCTCGCCGCAGTGGCCGCGCAAGTACCCAGCGACGCCGATGCGGTCATGGCGCGCATGCTAGGCGCGATCGGCTGGATTGCTGGTGACGGCACCGAATTCACCAGGCAGATGGCTCGCCGCGCTGCCTGGGACACCTGGACTGTGCTCCGCAGGCTCGGCGGCTACAGCCACGACCGGCATGGTCTCGGACTGGGACAACCGACGCCGGAAGGAATAACCTTCGCCCGTGCCGCTCTCCGCACTTGGCCAAGCTGACCACCCGCCGGGTTCCGTTCCCGCTATGGCCCCACAGTCTGCGACCTGCGCCTGGTTCGGGCGAGGTCCGACCTGAAACCACGTACCACTGGGCCACCACGATGGCTGCGAGAGCCACCGCGCCGGTCAGCGCCGGCCCGTGCCCGCGATGCGTTTGGTGGCGGGCCTGCCGGGTAGCCGCCGCAGACACCAGGCAAGCCGGGAGGGGCAGCATGTCATCTGACGCAATCGTGATCCTAAAGGCCGATCACAAGGAAATCCGCAGTCTGTTCCGCAAGTTCGAGGCCGCCGGCGACAAGGCGGTGAAAAGGAAAGGGACGCTTGTCGGGCAGATCATCGAGCTGCTTACGGTGCATACCTACATCGAGAACGAGGTGATGTATCCGGAGGTCTGCGCGTTGCTCCCCGACCTTAAGGAAGACGTGCTTGAGTCCTATGAAGAACATCACGTGGCCGACGTCCTGTGCATGGAGCTAGCCGGCATGCCGGCCGGGGCCGAGCGCTTCGATGCCAAGGCTACGGTGCTGATCGAGAACGTCACGCATCACATTGAAGAGGAAGAGCAGGACTGGTTCCCCAAAGTGCGGGCCGGTCTCGGCCGCAAGCAGCTTCAGGAACTCGGGGCCAAGCTCGAGCAGGCCCGGAAGAAAGCGCCCAGGTCGCCTGCCCAGCCCAGCGCGCTGAAGAAGACGATCAACGCCGTCATAGCTTGACCAGTCAATACGTCAGCTCACTGGAGACCGCGACCTGGAGAAGAAGGCGGAGGCCTAACTCTGTGTCCATTCACGGGTAACGCGCGGCCGGGCATCAGGTTATGGCGGGCAGGCGCCCAGGGCCGGCAGGCCGTTCGACCGTCGTATCGGGCTCGCTGCAACCGCTGAGCGGGCTGCGGCGTCTGATGTGGAGCGGAATATCCAGCGGCTGGGTGCTACTCCATTACGGCGTGATCCCAGCCGGTCACGAGGGAAAGCGCCGGTGCGCTATGACCGTTCAGCCAGTCACCCGTGGTAATAGTCATGGTTGCGCGCCGCACCGGGTGCTCACCCCGCCCGCTATCTCCCGGGGCCATCGCCTGGAGGGCGGCACCGCGTGGCCGGACGTGAGGAAGGGCCATCCCGGGGGCCGGGGGCCGGAGGGCTGGGTGCGAGCCTGCGTGCTCGCTATGTTGACCGCAGCGGCGGTGGCGCTGATGTGCGGCTGCGGCGCGGCCCGGGCGCCGGCCGGCGTCACGCCGGAATCTGGCAATGCGGTCACCCCCGCCGTGACGCTGCCGCCCGGCGTCATGCCGGCAACGCAGGCGTGCAGGCTGGTCACCGGGCGGGAGCCACCGGGGTTCTTCACCCATATCGAGCAGGTGCACCTGGTCCTGACCACCTACGGCAAGGGCGAGCCCATCGAGTCGCAAGGCGACATCAGCACCGGGATGGCACCCCGCACCCTGGTCTGGGTCGTCGAAGTTCACGCCCGGGCGATTCACTGGAACCACAGTGCGCCCGCTTTGGCCCCCTCTACGGCCACCGCACAGGCACGCGCCGGGCCGGCCTACACCGATTACTCAGTGGTGATCAATGCCCGCACCGGCTACGGATCCGACGCCGGGGAATGCGACTGCTGGCCACTCCCGCTCCGGCAGGCAGGAACCCTCATCAGCCTGCCCGCCGGCTGCTGAGCCCGCTCCGTGCCATGCACGGGAGTCGCGTTTACGGCGGCGCGCCGTGGCTGCGGGGTGCTTGAAGCTGTGGTGCAGGTTGAGCAAGCTTGCGGCTTGTGTCCGGTGAGCCAGGCGCGGCCGGTGAGCGGCAGCGTGACCTGCTGTCGCGGCTGCGTGCCGTGGTGGACGCGAAGGACGCGGAGAACGCGGTGCTGCGGCAGGAGCTGGATGCTGAGCGGGAGCTGAGGCGGCAGCTTGAGCTGCGGATTGCTGAGCTGGAGCGCCGGCTCGGGATGGACAGTTCGGATTCGGGGACGCCGAGCTCGAAGGAGCGGACCGGGGCGAAGGAGGCGCGGCGGGCGCGGCGGCAGGAATCGGAGCGGGAGCGCAGGAAGGACCGCAGGCGGGGCGGGCAGCCTGGCCACCCGGGCAAGGGCCTGGGGCGGGACCCGGATCCTGGCGAGCGGAAGGACGCGGGGCCGCCGGCGCAGTGCCGCCGCCGGGCGCGCACGCGGGCTCGGTGTCGTACGGGCCGGTGCTGAACGCGGCGGCGGTGCTGCTGACTTCCTACGGGAACGTGCCGCCGGAGCGGGCCGCGCGCGTGATGGGCATGCTGCTGGGCGTCCAGGTCTCGGCCGGGTGGGCGGACAAGGCCTGTTCCCGGCTGTCCGCGCGGCTGGCGAAGGCCGGGTTCGATGAGGCGATGCTCGCGGCGCTGACGGCCGAGCCGGTGCTGGCCGCCGACGAGACCCGGTGAACGTGCTGGACCGGGCCGCTGCCCTGCAGCCCTGCGGAGAGAAACAGGACCCGGAGGAAAAGGACAAGGCAGCGGCAGGCGCGCCGCACGTGCTGATCGTCCGCACCCCTGATGAGCGGCTGACCTTGCTGCAGGCCATCGGCTCACGGCGGAAAGGCGACATCGCTGGCGGGATCCCGGGCCTGTTCACCGGCTCCCTGATCACCGACGGCTACACCGGCTACCAGCACCTGCTGGGCAGCAGGCTGGCCGGCATCCAGCAGTGCGCGGCCCACGTGATCAGGAGATGCCGCGCGGTCACCAAGCTCGGCCCCGGCGGGCTGCAGTCCTGGGCCGGCGACATCATCGCCATCCTCCGCGAGGCCCATCAGGCAGTCGAGGCGGCCCGCGCCCGCGGAGACACGGCCCTGAACCAGCAAGTACTCAATGACCTGCTCAAACGCTACGATGACGCCGTCGCCACCGGGATCATCCACAACCGGCTGCGGGACTGGGACACCGGGAACCACCCCGGCTACGCGCTCGGAACCTGGCTGCGGGCCTACAGGGAACAGGTCTTCCTGTTCACCCGTAATTTCGCCGTGGACTGGACGAACAATGTCTCCGAGCGCGGAGCCAAAGCCGCCAAGCGGCACCAGGCCGTCTCCGGATACTGGCACTCCCTCGCCACCCTCGCCCGATGGTGCCGCATCCGCAGCTACCTCGACTCAGCAGCATGCCACGGCCTCACCGCACTCGACGCCATCCGCGCCGCCCTCGAGGGGAAACCCTGGCTGCCACCACTGCGCGCCATAACCGGATGCCCGGCCGCGCGTTGCCCGTGAATGGACACCTAAGTCTGCGCGGAGGATACGCAGGCCATGGTGCTCACTGGGCCCTCCGCGGGCTCGTCTACTGTGCTCCTGGATCCTGTTTCCCGTTTATGCGCGGGCATGGCTGATGCCCGCGGGTCGCGGCGGGGGTGGCGTGCGGTTCCACGGTCCGCGGCCCCCGTGCGGGCGGGGCGGTTCCTCCTTTCCCTAGGGTCGCGTGCCGCAGCGGGCTAGGAGAATCCCGGTGCGAATACTGTGATCTGGGGTTTCCCGGTGACGGTGGTCTTCGTGGCGCTGGCGTGCGGGAATTTCGGCCGTGCTTTCTGGGCCAGTTCGGAGTGCCGCTGCCGTCCGGGGATGTTCAGGGTGTGCAGGCAGGCGCGAGCGGCGGCGAGCCGGCCGCAGGACCGGGCCGCTGGTGCGGTTCCCGGTGCCGGCGATCGTGGCCTTGTCCTCGCCGAACGTGGTCTCAAGGAGCAAGCCAGACTGCATACATAGGTGAACCGCGCCCAGGGGACCCTCCGGTCATAGGAATCGACGGCCTGCTGGCGGTGGCCGCGGAAGTCCGGCGGCTGCGTGAGGTGCAGGCCAAGGCGGATATCGGAGGTGAGCGGTGTCTGGAGATGCTGCCGTGCCCCCTTGAGCCGGCCGGTGCTGGCAACCGAGCCGGTGTGGGAGGCGTTCCCGGAGGTCAACCGGCTGGCCGTGAGCCGTCTGCTGGGCCTGCTGGTCGAGCGGATGGTGCAGGCGGCGGTGGTGAGCGGCGGGAACGGAGGTGAGCGCGGTGAGCGTCGCAGCGAGGCTGCCTCAGGAGCGGGCGGGGGGCAAGGTCCAGCCCTGGCATCGTGACCGGCTGGCGGCGGTCTACGTCCGCCAGTCCACCACCGCCCAGGTCCACGATCACCAGGAGTCGACGCGGCTGCAGTACGGGCTGGCCGAGCGCGCGGTCACGCTGGGCTGGGCGCCGTCGCGGGTGATGGTGATCGACGAGGACCTGGGGCACTCGGCCTCCGGGATCGACGCACGCCCGGGCTTTGCCCGGCTGGTGTCGGAGGTGGGGCTGGACCATGTGGGCATCGTGCTGGGCATCGAGATGTCCCGGCTGGCCCGGTCGGGCCGGGAGTGGCATCAGCTGCTGGAGCTGTGCGCGCTGTCCGGGGCGCTGCTGGGCGACCAGGACGGCGTCTATGACCCGGCCGACCACAACGACCGGCTGCTGCTGGGGCTCAAGGGCACCCTCAGCGAGGCTGAATTGCACCTGATCAGGCAGCGGATGTGGTCCGGGCGGATCGCCAAGGCCCGCCGCGGCGAGCTGGCAATCCCGCTGCCGATCGGGTTCGCGCGCCGCCCCTCCGGCGAGGTGGTGCTGGACCCGGACGAGCAGGTGCGCAGCGTGGTCCGGCTGGTCTTCGACCTGTTCGACCGGCTCGGCACGGTCGGCGCCGTGCTGGCTTTCCTGGTGGACAACCGCATCCAGCTGGGCATCCGGCTGCGGGAGGGACCCGAGCGCGGGGAGCTGGCCTGGCGCCGCCCCAGCCGCGCCAGCGTTACCAACATGCTGCACAACCCGGCCTACGCTGGGATCTACGCCTATGGCCGCAGCACCCTGGACCCCAGGCGGCGGCAGGCAGGGCGGCCGTTCACCGGCCGGGTCCGCCAGCCGCGCGAGCAGTGGGCGGTGTTCCTGCCCGGGATGCTGCCGTCCTATATCAGCATCGAGCAGTACGAGCGGAACATGCAGCGACTGGACGCCAACCGGTCCCGCGCCCTGAGCCTGGGCGCGGTGCGCGACGGCCCGGCCCTGCTGGCCGGGCTGGTGGCCTGCGGCCGGTGCGGTAAGAAGATGACGGTCCGCTACCAGCGCGGGCCCGGCGGGAAGCTGCACCCGGCCTACGTCTGCGACCGCGACAAGTCCGACTACGCCGCTGACCAGTGCCAGCAGCTGGCCGGCCCCGGTGTCGACGCCTACGTCACCGGCCTGCTGCTGCAGGCGATGGCGCCAGCCGCACTCGAGGTCTCCCTGGCCGCGGCCGGGCAGGCCGAGGCCCAGCGGGCACAGGTGGACCGGATCTGGCGGCAGCGCCTGGAACGCGCCGATTACGCCGCCGACCGGGCCCGCCGCCAGTACCAGCTCGCCGAGCCGGAAAACCGCCTCGTCGTGCGGCAGCTGGAAAGGGACTGGGAGGCCGCCCTCGCCGAGCGGCAGCGGCTGGGCGAGGAGTACGACCGGTTTGCCGCCGCCCGCCCCCGGACGCTGACGGCCGCCGAACGCGAGCAGATCCGGGCCCTGGCCGCTGACCTGCCGACCGTCTGGGACGCTCCCACCACCACCGACGCGGACCGCAAGCAGCTGATCCGGCACCTGGTCGAGCAGGTTCGCGTCACCGTGCTCGGCACCAGCGAGAAGGTGGACGTGGAGATCACCTGGGCCGGCGGCCACCGCACCGCCGCGCAGATCACCCGCCCGGTGGCCTGCCTGACCCAGCTCAGCTACTACCCGCAGCTGGCTGCCCGGACCCGCGAGCTGGCCGGCAGCGGGCACACCACCGCGCAGATCGCCGAACGGCTCAACACCGAGGGCTTCCGCCCGCCCAAGCGCAGCCCGGCCTTCACCCCCAGCTCGGTCCGCGACCTGCTGCGGGCCCTGGGCATCCGGCGCTCCCGCATCCCGGCCCGCCGCAATCGTCCGGCCCTGGCCGAGCACGAATGGTGGCTGCGCGACCTGGCCGCCCACCTGGGCATGCCCGAGATCACCCTCGATGCCTGGGTCCGGCGCGGCTGGGCCAGCGGCTACCTGCACCCCCAGGCCCGGCTGCTCGTGGTCCGCGCCGATCCTGCCGAGGCCGGGCGGCTCCGTGCCCTGCACCAGGTGCCGCGCGGGCAGCACAACCGCCGCCCCTGGCTGAAGAATCAAGCCGCTTTCATGAACACCGAACGGGAAGGAACCAACGACAATGCCGAAGAGCCGCGGCTATGACAGCACTGCGGCTTGCTCGTCTCGGCGGCGCTCCACTGGGTGAGGTAGGTGGCGCGGACCTGGTCAGCGGGGTTTCCTCGTGGTCCAGCAGGGGGGTGATGATCGTGCAGGTCTCCGACGGCTCTTGTTTCCCGTCGCCGGCGGGCAGGATGACGTTGTGCTCGGCGGCGCGGACCGGGAGCCTGTCGGCTTTCTTCCCGGACGGGGCGTTCAGCCAGGTCATGCGGGATCTGTCTTCCTCGGGACGAGGACCGCGATACTTGCCGACTTCTACTCGAAGGCAGCTGCCCGGGGGAGAGGGCAGTGGTACCGGGAGCACGCCCTGGGCGTTGACCTTCTCCTGCGGACCAGCTTGCCGGGTTATAACGTGAAGGTGACTTATCCTATGAAGCGGAGTAATCTGAGTTACTCAGGCTTCGGGAGGGCCGATGGACCAGGCGGAGAGAGACCACATCCAGCACGAACTCGAAACCGCGGCGAACGAGCTCTTCCCCGGCTGGATACGCCGGGTCGAGCTGCTGCAGCACGACGACGCACCGATGATCGAGCCGGGCCAGCTGATGCCCAGGCTTGTCTTTGCCGATCCCGCCGGCCGCCTGCAAGATCCGCATCCCGATCCCCGCAAGGTGGCCAAGGCGGCCAGGACGTTCAAGATGGCCGTCGGCCCCGGGCTCAACCAGTTCCGGGGCCACCTGCTGGAGCGGCGGCCCGAGATCCGGTACATCGAGGTGATGACCGAAGACAACAGCGGCCACAGGACAGGCGGCAACGTCCGATTCGTCGAAGACGGCCGCGAGGCCGCCGACGGCGAGTTCACCCACGTGATGGTCCGGCTCAAGACGGCCGAGCTGGACATCGTGGACACGCTGATCGCCGCGGGCATCGCGAACAACCGCGCGGAGGCCATCCGCTGGGCCCTAACCCGCATCCGCGAACGCCCCGCCTACGAGCAGCTGCGGGAACACACCCGCGACATCGACCGGCTCAAGAGCGAGTTCTAACGCGGGCTCCCCGGAAAGCTGCCAGCCGACGTACTCGATCACTGCCCTACAACTGCTTAAGTCCGTGGTGTTGCTTTATAGGCGGACAACTCATCCTGGTCGCCGAACGCCCGCGGGTGGATGTCCCGCACAGATTCTTTGTCGCCCGGAAGTTCTTTGCGAAGATCCATACCTGGATGCTAGGGACCCTCCCGGTAGCTCGCACACGGTTTTGAGCCCGGATGCGCTGAGCGACACCACATCCCGGTATCCGTGGTACGGCCAGGTGACTGCTTCCCTCAACGGAAGGGCGCTCAGCTGTAACTCTTCCCCCGCTGTCGTAGCAGAGTGGCTGGACCATGCGGTCCGCCGCCGGCATTCTTCGTGAAGTAGCGGCGCGTTTCTCGTCACTGACAGTCACCATAAGGCCAGGCGCTGGCGCACTAGCACTCGTAGCCGCAAAGAGGACTCGCTCTGTATTTACAGAGGCGATGATCGGCTGCAAGGCTTTGGCAGCACAGATTGAGGCGTTCTGTACGGTACCGGCCAGATCACTGGAGCACCGCATGACTTCGGAAGTGACGGGTACACCGGGATCGGGAGGACCGCCCGCGGACGGCGAGCTCGCGTGGCACACGCTCGGCGCCGATCAGGTCCTCCGCTCCGAAGGGGTGGATGAGCAGCGCGGTCTCAGCTCGTCCGAAGCGGCCGCTCGGGTTCAGCGGTTCGGCCCGAACGAGTTCGCCGCCGGCCGGTCCGAATCCCGCTGGCACGCCTTCCTCCGCCAGTACCGCGACCCGATGCAGATCGTGCTGCTCGCGGCCGGCATCGGCAGCCTCTACCCGCTCAAGCAGCTCGGCACCGGCATCCTGCTGATCCTGCTCACGCTGTTCAACGCGGTCGAGGGCCTGCATCAGGAGGGGAAGGCCACCGCGGCCGTTTCCGCCCTGCAGAAGATGGTGGTCATCACGGCCAGGGTGAGACGGGATGGCCAGCTGTCGGAGCTCCCCGGCGGGCAACTGGTTCCCGGCGACATCGTCGCGATCCAGGCGGGCGATATCGTGCCCGCGGACGGGCGGCTGGTGACGGCGGCCACGCTGGAGATCGACGAGTCCGCGCTGACGGGGGAGAGCCTGCCCGTCGCCAAGGGCACCGAGCCCGTGGCGGGCACCGGCACGCCGCTTGGCGACCGCTCCGACATGGCGTACATGAACACCAACGTCACCCGCGGCGCGGGCGAGTTCGTGGTCACCGCGACCGCGATGTCCACCCAGGTCGGCCAGATCTCCGGGCTGCTGCAGGAAGAGCAGGCGACCAAGACCCCGCTCACCCGCCAGCTGGACCGGCTGACGGGGCAGATCCTGGTGATCGCGGGCCTCGCGCTGATCGCGTCGATGGCGCTAAACCTGGCCCGGGGTCAGACGTTCATCGCCGTCTTCAACGCCGCCGTCGCCTTCGCCATCGCCGCGATCCCGGTGGGGCTCCCGACGGTGGTCACGACGATCCTGGCCTGGGGGACGGAGCAGCTCGCCAAGGCCGGCGCGATCATGAAGCGGCTGGCCTCGACCCAGACGCTCGGGTCCACCTCGGCGATCAACTCGGACAAGACCGGCACGCTGACGCTGAATCAGATGACCGTGGTCCAGATGACGGCCGCTGGCCGCCGGTACGCGGTCGACGGGCAGGGCTACTCGACCGCCGGGCGCATTACCCGGGTTGGCGGGCAGGCGGACATCCCGCTGGATGACTTCCTGGTGCCGATGGTGCTGGCCTCCGACGCGGTGGTCAGGGACGGCGAGCTGATCGGCGATCCGACCGAGGGCGCGCTGGTCGTGCTGGCCGCCAAGGGCGGCATTGACGCGGTCTCGACCAGGGAGCGGTATCCGCGGCTCGCCGAGCTGCCGTTCGACGCGGCCTACAAGCTGATGGCCACGTTCCACAAGATGACCGACGCGTCCGGCCAAGAGGTGATCCGCTGCTACGTCAAGGGTGCGCCGGACCAGTTGCTGCCGCGAGCCGCCACGGTCTTCGACGCCGACGCCGGCTCCGCGCCGGCCGACGGCGATTTCCGGCAGCGGTACATCGCAGAGAACCGGCGGCTGGGCGAGCAGGGCCTGCGGGTGATCGCCACCGCGCGCAAGGACTTCGACCCAGCCGCCTTCGACCCGCATGCCGACCTGCTCCCGCTGGTCACCGGGCTGGAGCTGATCGCCCTGGTCGGCATGGTGGACCCGCCCCGCCCCACGGCCAAGGCATCGATCGCGACGGCGAAGAAGGCCGGGATCAGGGTCCGGATGATCACCGGCGACTACGCGGTCACCGCGGCCGTGGTGGCCAGCCAGCTCGGCATCGACGGCAAGGTCATCACCGGCGCCGAGTTCGGCGCGATGAGCGACGAGCAGGCGCTGGCTGCGATCGACGGCATCGGGGTGATCGCCCGGGTCACCCCCGAGCACAAGGTCCGCCTGGTGGATGTGCTCAGGAACAAGGGTCATATCGTCGCGATGACCGGAGACGGGGTCAACGACGCGCCCGCGGTGAAGAAGGCCGACATCGGCATCGCGATGGGGATCACCGGCACCGAGGTGACGAAGGAAGCCGCGGTGATGATCCTGACCGACGACAACTTCTCCACCATCGTCAAGGCCGTGGAAGTGGGCCGCGGGCTCTATGACAACCTCGCCCGGTACGTTCGGTTCCAGATCGGCGGCCTGTTCGGCTACATCCTCACGTTCCTGTCCGCCAGCATCTTCAACGTCGCCAGGGGCATACCGCTGCTTCCGCTGCAGACGTTGTGGGTGAGTTTCACCATGCTCTCCATCCAGTCGGTCGGGCTCGGCTACAGCAAACCCGCCGCCGGGTTGATGGACCGCCCGCCGCTGCCGCCCACCAAGCCGATCCTGACCCGCGGGCTCATCGTCTGGCTCGCCTTCGTCGGCCTGGTGATGACGATCGGCACCCTCAGCGTGATCAGCTGGGCGGAGCAGATGCACGGGCTGGCCATCGCCCGGACCATGGGCATGGTCACGTTCGCGCTGTTCCTCCTGTTCTTCTCGATCGAGTCGAAAGACCAGCGGGACTCGGCGTTCTCCCTCGACACCTTCTCCGACAAGACGTTCATCGTCACGACCAGCGGGTCCTTCGTCCTGCTGATCCTGTCCACCGTTCTGGACATCTTCCACACCGTGATGAAGACCGTCACGCTCGACGTCCGGCAGTGGCTGATCTGCACCGCCGTTGCCCTGTCGATCGTGGTGGTCGCCGAGATCCGCAAAGCGGTGCTGCGACAGACCACCGCGCAGGCCATCCACCCCGCCGGCGGCCCCGGGCCGGGGCCACTACCCCCCCACTTCGGGCCAAGGAGTCTCGAGGGCGGCGGATGACCCGCTTGGTCTGCCAGCGGGCATCGGCGCGTTCGCAATCGAATCGGGCGGTGCCGTATCAAGCCGGTGCGCAGCCCGCTCCGCAAGGAAGGCGCAGTCCTCACATAACAAGCCCTCACGGGCTCGCAACGGCAAGGGGAGCCGGTCATGCCTGAAGCGATCGCGGAGCGGGTCAGGCGCTACATCCTCGACGGCAGCGATGAGGATCTTCGGCGGCTGCTGGGTGTCGCTGAGTCCGCCAGGGAGATGGCCCGGTCCGCCTTCCGCCGGGCCGGTATGCAGGAAGGCTGGCATGTCATCGACTGCGGCTGCGGCCCCATTGGCGGGCTTGCCGTCATGGCGGAGATGGTCGACCTGGCCTATACCCGGCTTTTCCTCATGCACCAGCCCGACCCGGTACGAACCCTTAGCCAGATCGCGCGCCTGCTTCGCCCTGGCGGCTGGGTCGTGGCGCAAGAGGCGCTGCGCAGCCCGCCCCCGCGGTCCCACCCCCACCTCGATGCCCTTGGCGCCTACTGGGATCTGGTGTACGACCTGCTGGAACGGGCTGGGGGTATGCCGCGCCACGCCGTCGATGGCCTCGCGGGCTCGGCGCGTGCGGCGGGCCTTGACGTCGTTGCGGTCGATGGCAGCTTCGGGATCATAGATCCGGAGCTGGGCTTCGACCTGCACGCGGCCACCCTGCTGGCGGCGAGGGATCGCGCCGTCGCCTCGGGCATCGCAACCGGTCAGCAGATCGATGATCTGGCAAGTGATCTTCGCGCCGCGAAGAGCAGCGGCTACGAGTGGGTCTCAATGCCGTTCTTTCTCGACCTGATACTGCGCAAGCCGCCTGCATAACAGATCCAGTAGGCCTGGCTCGGTCGGAGGTCGGCTGACTGCGCTGGCTCTCACGGCCTCCGGGCGCCGGCCTTGCCCGCCTCTGACCGGTTGGGACCTTCGACCCTGCTGTCATGGGCGCGGTGACGCGCATGATTGACTATCGCCGGCTCACGCTAAGGAGAGGGTGACGACGGTGAAGCGGTCCGCTCTTCCACGTGACTATGACGTGATCGTGATCGGCTCGGGGTTCGGTGGCTCGGTCACTGCGCTGCGGCTGGCCGAGAAGGGCTACCGGGTGGGCGTGCTGGAGGCGGGGCGCCGGTTCGAGGACGACGACTATCCCAGGACGTCGTGGAACGCCCGCAGGTTCTTGTGGGCGCCGAAGCTCGGCTGCCTGGGCATCCAGCGGATCCACCTGCTGCGGAACGTGATCATCCTGGCCGGAGCGGGGGTCGGCGGAGGCTCGCTGGTGTACGCCAACACGCTCTATCAGCCGACGGACGCCTTCTACCGTGACCGCCAGTGGGCGGACATCACTGACTGGCGGGCTGAGCTGGCGCCGTATTACGACCAGGCGGAACGGATGCTGGGCGTGGTGCGCAACCCGACGATGACGCCGTCGGATGAGGTGATGAAGCAGGTCGCCGAGCAGATGGGGGTGGGGCACACGTTCAGCCTGGCCCCGGTCGGGGTGTTCTTCGGCCGGGCTGGCCGCAAGGAGCCGGGCGTGGAGGCCGAGGACCCGTTCTTCGGCGGCGCGGGGCCCCGCCGGCGCGGCTGCCTGGAGGTGGGGGAGTGCATGACCGGCTGCCGGCACAACGCGAAGAACACGCTGGTCAAGAACTATCTGTACCTGGCCGAAAGGGCTGGCGCGGCGGTGTGTCCGGAAACCACGGCGGTCACGGTGCGGCCGCTGGACCGCGGCGGGTACGCGGTGGACACGGTGCGCACTGGCGCGTGGCGGGCTGGGCGGACAGCGTGCACGTTCACCGCCGGACAGGTGGTGTTCGCGGCCGGGACGTGGGGCACGCAGCAACTCCTGCACACGATGAAGGCCCGTGGCGTGCTGCCGGGGATCTCCGCGAGGCTGGGCGTCCTGACCCGCACGAACTCCGAGGCGCTTGGCGGCGCGCTGACCACGATGCGCAACCGGAGGGAACACGATTTCACCAGCGGGGTGGCCATCACCTCATCGATCCACCCCGACGAGTACACCCACATCGAACCTGTCCGCTACGGCAAGGGCTCGAACGCGATGGGGTTGCTCAGCACGCTGATGACCGACGGCGGCGGGCAGGTCCCGCGCTGGGTGAAGTGGCTTGCACACGCCGCGCGCCATCCGGCCCAACTCGCATCGCTCTATGGTGGCATCAACCACTGGTCCGAGCGGGCCGTAATCGGGCTCACCATGCAGACGCTGGACAACTCGATCACGGTTCATCCCAAGCGCACCATGCTCGGCCGGATCAAGCTCACCTCCAGGTACGGGCATGGCGAGCCGAGCCCGACCTGGATTCCCGCGGCCAACGAGACGATGCGCCGCATCGCGGCCAAGATTGGCGGTTTTCCCCTGAACAGCGTCGGAGAGATGGTTGACATCCCGATGACGGCGCACTTCCTCGGCGGCTGTGTCATCGGCGACTCCCCGGACCGCGGCGTCGTCGACCCGTACCACCGCATGTACGGGCATCCTGGTCTGCACGTCGTCGATGGCTCCGCCGTCTCGGCGAACCTTGGCGTCAACCCGGCGCTGACGATTACAGCCCAGGCCGAGCGGGCGATGGCACTGTGGCCGAACAAAGGCGAGAGCGACCCCCGGGCCCCGCTCGGCGCCGCCTACCGGCGCGTCGCGCCCGTGGTACCGCGGAGCCCGATCGTGCCGCCATGCGCACCCGCCGAGCTGAGGCTGCCGATTGTCGAGGTCCGCTAGACCGCAGACCCTGGCAGTCTCGAGACGAGTCAGGTCCGAAGGAGGCCCAGTAATGACGACATCTGCGGGCAGCCCGGCGGTCGTTGAACCGCGGTTTCTCGGTCCGCGGATCACCCGCGATGTGCTCGGCCGGCTGGCGGACCGTGCCGTCACCGCCGGGCCCAGGGAACCTGTCCCGGTCGAGATGCCGGCGACCGGGGGCATACTCGGGCATGTCCCGCACGGCACGGCGGACGACGTCGCTGCGGCCGCGGACACCGCACGCAAAGCGCAGCGCGATTGGAGCCGGCTGCCCGCCGCGGAACGTTCGGAGGTGCTGCTCCGCTTCGCCAGGCTCCTGCTCGATCGGCAGGACCAGGTACTCGACCTGATCCAGCTGGAGAACGGCAAGGCTCGCCGGCATGCCTTCGAAGAGATCATCGACGTCGCGCAGGTGAGCCGCTACTACGCCCGCACCGCCCCGGGCTGCCTGCGGCCACACCGCCGCGCGGGCGCCTTTCCTGCCCTGACCCGGACGTGGGAGTACCACCACCCCAAAGGCGTCGTCGGCGTAATCTCGCCGTGGAACTACCCGCTTACGCTCGGGATCAGTGATGCTCTTCCTGCGCTCGTCGCGGGCAACGCGGTCATCGCTAAACCGGACAGCCAGACGCCGTACACGGCGCTGTGGGCTGCGGAGCTACTGGAAGAGGCCGGCCTGCCCCCGGGTGTCCTGCAGGTGGTAACCGGCTCAGGGCAAGAGCTCGGGACGCCAGTCATCGAGCACAGCGACTTCGTCATGTTCACCGGCAGCACCCGGGTCGGCCGGATCGTCGCAGCCCAGGCCGCCGGGCGGCTCATCGACTATTCGATGGAGCTCGGCGGGAAGAACGCGATCCTCATCCTTGCCGATGCCGACCTCGGCAAGACCGTACCCGGGGCGGTACGAGCGGCCTTCTCTAGCACCGGTCAGCTGTGCATCTCGATGGAACGGATGTATATCGACACCGCCGTATGGGACGAGTTCGTCCCGCGCTTCGTCAAGGCCACCAAGTCGCTTCGCCTGGGCCATTCTCTCGACTACAAGAGCGACATCGGCTGCCTGATTTCCGCGAAGCAACTGGATACCGTCGTCCGCCACGTCAACGACGCGACCAGCAAGGGCGCGACGCTGCTCGCCGGAGGCAGGACGCGGGCCGACATCGGACCCTGCTTCTATGAGCCCACCATCTTGACGGGCGCTTCCCCTGGCATGACCCTTTACGCCGAGGAGACCTTCGGGCCGGTCATCTCCCTGTACCGCGTGAGCAGTGTAGAAGAGGCCATCAAGCGGGCCAACGACAGCTGCTACGGCCTGAACTTCTCGGTCTGGACCCGCGATGTCGACCAGGGTCGCGATATCGCAAGCCGGCTGGAGGCCGGAACCGTCAACGTCAACGAAGCCTACGCGGCCGCCTGGGGATCCGTGGACGCCCCGATGGGCGGCTGGAAGGACTCGGGCGTCGGCAGCAGGCACGGCGAACACGGAATCCTCAAATACACCAACGCCCAAACCGTGTCGATCCAGCGGCTCCTGCCCATCGCACCGCCGAGCTTCATGCCGCCCACCGCCTATGCGAAGGCCATGACGGCCGCCATGCGGACCCTGCAGCGTCTTCCCGGCCGCAAGTAGCGGAATGTCGGTCATGTGGCATGCTCACGGCTGAGGCCTGCGCCGGCGGCCGTGAACATAACAGTGTCGCGCGCCTCGCCGAGGCGACGTGGAGCATGCGTCGCTCCTGCCGGACCAGCCGGTGTGGAAGTCAGTGAAGTCATCCATAGTCCGTACACACGATCGTGCCGCAGACGATCTCTCCTCAGGATGTGAATGGGATGAGATCGATGACGGCGGCGTTGCCTGGGCCAGCGGCCAATAGGTTGACAAGTGGAGTGATCCAGCCGCACCCGGTGAAGGGTGGCCGGTGGTATCTGCCCGCCAGACGGCCGCCCCGCTTCAGGCTGAAGCCGGGTTTGGAGCGCAGCGGCACAATGGCGTGGGCGGCCGTGCGGCATGAACCGCCGTCGATCAACATCCGCCCAGCAGCGTGGACAGTGGCTATGACCGCGTCCACCGTCACCGTCGCGTACATCCGGCCTTCGTGGTCGATTCCGCCGATAACGGGAGAATCGGCCGTGATCTGGACGGTAGCACTGAAGAGGCTGGCACCAAGGACCCTCCTGCTCACACTGGACTGGTCGAGGACGAGGTCTCCAGAAAAGAGACCGGAGTCCGGATCCGCGCGAACCGCCAGTGACCCGTTCAAGGGGATGCGCAGAGAGTCTGTGCGGACAGTGAGGAATCCTCGTATTGTGTACGCGATCTCGTGCATGGACATCGCCTCCGCTGTTGCTCGTCGCGCCTCTGCCACTGCCGCTGATCCGCGCCCTGGACGATGCCCTGCCGTCCACCGCGGGACGACGCGAGGCGGCTCGGGACCTTCTGCCCTGTCCGGGCGAAATCTGCCTTACCTAACGTCTGCACTGGAAGGTTAGCGCCAGTTATCAGGAGGCACCGATGCGTGAATTCTCCTTGCCCGCGTCATACTTCGTCGAGCCCGACAACAACGTCACCGATGACCTCTTCAGGAATGATGACAAATGGCCGGATGAGGTCGGTCTCAAGCGTAAGGTGAACGGCTTTTGGGCGCCAGTGACCTGGCGTGATTTCGCCAGTCAGGTGCGCGGCATCGCGGCTGGCTTCATCGCGGCCGGTATCCTGCCGGGTGACCGCGTAGGGCTGATGTCGCCTACCAGGTTCGAATGGACGGTCCTCGACTACGCGATCCTGACCGCCGGCGCTGTCACCGTTCCGATCTACCCGACCTCCTCACTCGAGCAGGTCGAGTGGATCCTCGCCGACTCCGGCGCGGTCGCCGTGGTGGTCGAGACCGACGGGCACGCCGACATGGTCGCAGCGGCGCGGCCCGGCCTTCCGGCGCTTGCCCATGTATGGCAGATCGACGGCAGCCGGTTCGGCGGCCTGCCCGATATCGAGGCGGGCGGCGCGCAGGTGACGCCGGAGCAGGTCGAGGAACGGCGCCGGACCCGCGGCTCCGAGGACATCGCCGAGATTGTCTACACCTCCGGCACGACGGGCCGTCCGAAGGGCTGCGTGCTCAGCCACGGCAACATCGTCGCCAATGCCCGCAACTGCATGCAAAACGACGGATTCGAGCGCGTATTCAACGAGCACGCCTCGACGCTACTATTCTTGCCACTCTCGCACAGTTACGCCCAGCTCATCCAATACGGCGCCATCTACTCGCGTACCGTCCTTGGCCTAGCCGACATGGCGGAGGCCGCCGCCGAACTGCCGACATACAAGCCGACGACGGTGCTGTCGGTACCGAGGCTGTGGGAGAAGGCCTACAACAGCGCCAGGCGTAAGGCCGGCGCCGAGGGCCACGGCAGGATCTTCGCCCGGGCGGAGGCCACCGCCATCTCCTACAGCCAGGCGCTGGATCATGGCGGTCCCGGCCTCGCGCTCCGCCTGGAGCACATGCTGTTCGACCGGTTGGTCTACGGCAAGCTGCGTGCGGCCCTCGGCGGTCAGGTGCAGTACTCCTGGAGCGCGGCCGCACCGCTCGGCACGCGGCTCGGGCACTTCTTCCGCGGATGCGGCATCAACATCCTCGAGGGCTACGGTCTGACCGAGACCAGCCCCGCGACCAACTCGAACACCCTCGACGCGCAGAAGATCGGCACCGTCGGCAGGCCGATCCCGGGGTGCACAATCCGGATCGCAGCAGACGGCGAGGTCCTCGTCAAAGGCCACATGGTCTTCCAGGGCTACTGGAACAACGAGGGCGCCACCAAGGAGATGATCGACGAGGACGGCTGGCTGCATACCGGTGACATCGGCGCCCTCGATGACGAGGGGTTCCTCACGATCACCGGGCGCAAGAAGGACCTCATCATCACCGCGGCCGGCAAGAACGTCGCGCCTGCCGTGCTCGAGGACCGGCTGCGCGCCCACTGGCTAGTCAGCGAGTGCCTGGTCGTGGGCGACGCGAAGCCTTTCATCGGGGTGCTCGTGGCTGGCGACCCGGAGGCATTCGCCCAATGGAAGGCGGACCACGGCAAGCCGGAGACGGCGAGTATCGCAGACCTTCACGACGACCCGGCTTTGCGGGCGGAGATCCAGGCAGCCATCGACGATGTCAACAAGGCGGTGTCGCACGCGGAGGCTATCAAGAAGTTCGTCATCCTCGGCGAGGAGTTCACCGAGGCGGGCGGCCAGCTGACCCCCACTCTGAAGGTGCGCCGCTACGTCATCACGGAGCAGTACGCCGCCCAGATCGTTGCCCTTTACAAAGACGCCTCCTAGAAGCAGTCGCCGAAGCACGAGCCACCTGCGGCGGATGCCGGCATGTCACAGGTAAGCGCGCCGGCCAGCCATGGACGGCACACCGGGCCCTGACCGTGGTGAAGGCGCCTATCCGAAGAGGCCGGCGAACCACCGGAGCAGCCACTCGATGCCCCCGGTTACGGCTGCGGGTCCTTGCCGAACGGCGTGTGGCGCTCATCGGGGACGATGTGATCCCGGTGGTGCAGGGCCAGGCCCCGGGCATAGCGGCGGGCAACGTCGGACATCGGCGTGCCGGTGCCGCTGGCGGCCACGCCGAAGACCGTGCCCGGGTAGTCCAGCGGCCCCATGATGGCGCGGATCCGGTCCCAGTCTCCCGGTGCCACCAGTTCGGCGGGCTGCCCGCCGGCGAACCAGCCCATCGGTACCGCCACCCCGGACGGGACGACGGTATTGACGTAGACCACCGCGTGGAACTCGACCTCCGCGCCGGCTTCGATGCGGGCGCCGTTGAACACCACCGCGCCGGTGGCGATCCGGGAGCCGCCCTCGATCACGCAGCCGGTCAGGTGAGCGTGCGGGCCGATCAGCGCGTCGTCGCCGACGCGGGTTTCCTGGCCCGGCACGCCCCGGATGACCGCGTTCTCCATGATCACGCAGTTCGCCCCGATCTGCACCGGGCCGCCCTCGGCGGTGATCACCGCGCCGAACAGCACCCGGCTGTGCGGGCCGACGCTGACATCGCCGGCCAGCACCGCCGTCGGCGCGATGTAGGCCGACTCCGACACCCGCGGGCTCTTCAGCCGGTGCTCCGCGAACACCGCACCACGCCCGACCACCGGCGGCGGAACCGGATACTCATCCGTACTCACAGTCATCACCTCACGCCGTTTGCGGCCGAGCATACCGGGCATCGGCGGATCCCGTTCCGGCGGCGCCGCTGTCCCCGTCCAGTCCCCCGTGCAGGTCCTGGTCTGCCCGTCTTCTCCTCCTGTCATCGGCAGCGCCAGGCAGGAGAGTACAGAGACGATTGCGCGCAGCCGCGGCGGCGGTGCGGGGCGGCGGTTCTGGGTCGAAGTGCCGGTGGTCCGGTTCTAGCCGGACCAACGGCCCATCGACCCAGCGGTCAGCGCATCAGCGCGCCAGAAATCCCGAAGCGACGGGTTATTTTAAGACGCGCGCTCAGGACCGCCACGATGTGGCATCGGGGCGGTTCTCGCCGGGCCGGGCGCCCCGGCCCGGCGATGCCCGCGTGATCCGCGATGCCCGCGTGAGCCGTGGTGCGGAGGCAGGCAGCCCGCCCGTTCGGCTGGAAATGACCGCAAACCAGCCTGCAACCCACCCTTCCCCGCCAGTCCCGCACAGCCCACCCGCACAGCCCACCCGCACAGCCCACCCGCACCAGCCCGGCCACCCGCCACGACCAGCGGGACACGCCGTCCTAGCCGGGGTTCGTGATCTGCTCGTAGAGGCGGTCGGCGGCGGCGTGCATCTCGCCGGTCATGGTCGTGCTGCCGGTATGGCCGGAGTCTTCGATGATGATGAGCTCGGCGCCGGGCCAGGCGCGGGCAAGTTCCCACGGGGTGCAGGCGCCGCCTCCGAGGTCGTTGCGGCCGTGGATCAAGACGCCGGGGATGCCGGCCAGCTTGCCGGCCTCGCGGATCAGCACGCCGTCCTCGAGGAAGCCGTCGTGCGCGAAGTAGTGCGAGCAGATGCGCACGAACGCCAGCTTCGCGTCGTCGGGCCGGTCGCCGTACGCGCCGGGGCTCCCGTTGCTTTCCTGGGAGATGACCGCGTCCTCCCAGGCCGTCCACTCGGTCGCGGCCCGCGACCGGACACCGATGCCGGGGTCCTCCATCATCTGCGAGTACGCCTGGAGCAGACCCGAAATCGGCGGCGTGCTGTCGGTCGGCAGCCGGTAGGAACCGGCCAGGCCGGCGAAGTCGCGGAACCGGGCCCAGGCCTCGGGGAAGAACCGGCCGACGCCCCGGTACAGCCAGTCAAGCTCCAGCCGCCTGGTCGAGGTCACGCTAAGCATGAGCATCCCGCTGACCCGCTCCGGATGCCGCTCCGCGTACGCCAGCGACAGCGTCACCCCCCACGACCCGCCGCGCAGCAGCCACTTCTCCACGCCAAGGTGCTCGCGCAGCTGCTCCATGTCCCTGAGCAGGTGTCCGGTCGTGTTCAGGCTCATGTCAGCCGCAGGGTCGCTCGCATGCGGCAGGCTGCGGCCGCAGTTGCGCTGGTCGAAGATGATGATCCGGAACTTCTCCGGGTCAAACGACCTCCGGTTTCCCGCCGTGCACCCCGACCCCGGGCCGCCGTGCACGATCAGCACTGGCACGCCATCGGGGTTCCCGCAGGTCTCCCAGTACACGAGGTTCCCGTCACCCGTATCCAGCAGACCGGTCTCATAAGGCTCGATATCCGGATACCTAGGCACGCAAAGGATCTTAATGGCCCGGCGCCAGCGGGAGCCGGACGACGGCCGCACATGCCGGACCAGGAACGAGTCATCGACCCGAACCAGCGCACATCGCGATGATCGCCCAGCAGGAAGATACGGGCCGAAGGTCCCTACCAGGGTGAATGCCAGCGGGGCTCTAATGTTCATAAGACTTCGGCGGCTAGGGAGCTGTTCCTTCTGAGCGTGGCGTTGCCGGTGGGGTTCTGCTCGCGGGGAAGGCGAAGGTATGCACCGAGAACGCGTGGCCGCGGCGATCAGCCACGTGACGCCGGATCGCTGCCCATGGCAGGCCACCTTCACGCCCGAGTTCGCCGAACGTCTCCGCGGTGAGCTGCACCTTGGGGCGGCGGCGGGCACGCACAATCCACACGGCGGCGGCAACCCGTACGACCTCGAGATAGCGCTCGGCCAGGATCTCCTCATCACGTCTGTGGGCTGGGCGAACTCGTACTACGGAGAAGGCGGGGAGTACGTCGACGAATGGGGAGTCGGTTGGCGATCGGTGGCGTACAAGACACCCTATGGCGCGGGTCATTACACCGAACCGCGCGTGCATCCGCTTGCTGACGCGGACGCGGTGACGCGGTACCTGCCCCCCGATCCCAGCCGGCCCGAGCTCTACCTGGCGGCCGAACAGCTCATCGCCGAGCACGGGGCCGAGTACTGGATCGTCGGATCCACCGTCACCACGATCTTCGAGACAGCGTGGGCGTTGCGCGGCCTGGAGCAGTTGCTGACGGACTTCATCGAAGACCCGGACCTTGCGGAAATTGTCCTTGACATTCCCTATCGCTACCACCTCACGGCGGCCGAGACGCTCGTGCGCGCAGGCGTGGACATGATCTGGCTCGGCGATGACGTCGGGCATCAGCAAGGCATGCTCATGTCACCCCGCCACTGGCGGCGATTCCTCAAACCGCGGATGGCACACATCATCGAGCGGCTGAAGGCCATCAACCCTGACGTGAAGGTCGCCTATCACACCGATGGCTGCGTCTACGCCATCATCCCTGAGCTGATCGAGATCGGGCTCGACGTGCTCAACCCGATCCAGCCTGCCGCCATGGACCCGGTCCGGCTCAAGCGCACATACGGCAAGAACCTCTCCTTCTGGGGCTCGATGGATGAGCAGTACACACTGCCGTTCGGCAGCCCCGTTGAAGTGTGCCGCGAAGTGCTTGACCGGATCGCCACGCTCGGCGCGGGGGGTGGCCTCATCCTGGCGCCGACTCATCATGTGCAGCTCGACACACCGCTCGAGAACTTCTGCGCGATGGTCGAGGCGGTCACGGGGCACGCACCACTGTCATGAGCGTCGGACGTGCAGTGGACAGCGGACGGGAGGAGCCTCCGGAGAGCGGCAGGAAGAAGGCGGCGGCAAAGGAGCCAGCCAGGCCCTTCGTCCGTGTCGTCGTCCAGCCGATCGGCCGCCGGGTCGACGTGCGGAGCGGCACCTCCGTGCTGGCGGCGGTCCGGGCTGCGGGCACGGAACTCGTCTCTGTCTGCGGAGGCCGCGGGCTATGCGGAACGTGCCGGGTACTCGCCCCAGGCGGCGGCCTCACGCCGCCGACTGAGCAGGAACGCGAGCTGCTGAGCCCCGCCGAGTTCTCCGCGGGGGTCCGCCTCGCCTGTCTGGCCGCCGTGGTGGCGGACGTCCGCGTCGATGTTCCGGCCGAGTCGCTGACTACCCCCCAGCGTCTTCAGTTCGAAGGCCGCGCCGCGAGCGTGCCAGCGCTCGACCCCGCGGTCATAGCGCTTGACGTCCAGGTCAGGCCGCCTGGGCTGGATGATCTGCGCAGCGACGCGACCCGTCTGCGGGAGGCGGTCGCCGCGGCCGGCCAGCCGGCGGCGCGGACCAGCCTCGCCGTGCTGTCCGCTTCCCCCGTGACCCTGCGCGCCCAGCACTGGGCCGCGCGGGTGGCGGTACATCGCTGCGGGACGGGCGAGAGCGGCAGCGAGATCATCGCCCTGCTTCCCGAGGGCATGGTGCCGCTCGGCGCGGCCATCGACGTCGGCACCACGAAACTGGCGGCCTACCTCGTCAACCTGGAAACCGGCGAAACGGTGGCCAAGGGAGCCGTCCTCAACCCGCAGATGGCGGCCGGTGAGGACGTCATGAGCCGTATCGCGTACGCCGACGCCAACCGCTGCGGCGCCCGGGATCTGCACGCGCGGCTGCTCGATGGCATCAACGGGCTGCTCGGCGAACTCCGTGCTCAGATCCGCGCTCCTGCCTGGCAGGTCGTCGATGCGGTGGCGGTGGGCAACACGGCCATGCACCACCTGCTCGTCGACCTGCCGGTTCGCCAGCTCGGCCGGGCGCCGTACGTGCCCGCCGTGACGGAGGCGCTCGAGCTGCGCAGCGCCGATATAGGGCTTGAGCTGGCCCCTAGCGCGCTGATCTACCTGCCGCCGAACATCGCGGGATTCGTCGGCGCCGATCATACGGCCGTGCTGCTCGCTACTGGCGCGGCCGAGAGCACTGGCACCGTTCTCGTCCTCGACATAGGCACGAACACCGAGATCAGCGTCGCGTGCGGCGGACAGCTCTGGGCGTGCTCGTGTGCCTCTGGCCCGGCGTTCGAGGGTGCCCACATCCGTGACGGCATGCGGGCGGCACCGGGGGCGATCGAGCGCGTGAACTACCTGGACGGCAGGTTCGGAGTGCACACCATCGGCGACGGCGCGCCGGCCGGGATCTGCGGCTCAGGGATCCTGGACGCGGTCGTCGCGGCGTTCACTGCCGGAATCGTCAGCGAACGCGGTCGCCTGTGCCGGGCGCACCCGCTCGTCGTCCAGTCCGCCGGCGAGCTGGCATGCGTTCTCGTCCCGGCCGCGCTGACGGCGCATGGCCGCGACATCGTGCTCACGCGCACGGACGTCGGCGAGATCCAGCTGGCCAAGGCCGCCATCCGGGCTGGCATCGAGCTGCTGCTCGCAGCGGCGGGCACCGAAGCTGACGCGCTCGACGAGGTCGTCGTGGCCGGGGCGTTCGGCACTTATCTCGATGTCACGAGCGCCGTCGCGGCCGGGCTGCTGCCCAGGTTGCCGAAGGAGCGCTACCGGCAGGTAGGCAACGCGGCCGGCCTGGGCGCCCGGCAACTGCTGGTTTCCCGGCAGCGGCGCCGGATGGCGGACGAGATCGCCCGCCGAATCCGGTATGTGGAACTGACCACGCATCCGGCGTTCGCCGATACCTTCGCCCGGGAGCTGACATTCGGCGAGATCGTCCGGGAGCCTATGAACGGGAGTGCCAGATGATCACGCCAGATACGACCGGCATCCCCAGTGACCGCTGCGCTTCACGTGAACGTGTCGAACGTGCACTGCGGCACGCGGAAGCGGACCGGGTCCCGCTGGATCTGGGCGGTGGCCCGGTGACGGGCATTCATGTCAGCTCGCTCTACCGGCTCAGGCAGGCACTCGGCCTGGACGCACCGGGCACGCCAGTGAAGGTGATCGAGCCCTTCCAGATGCTCGGCGAGGTCGCGCCGGACCTCATCGATGCGCTCGGCGTGGACGTGGTCGGAGTCGGCCTGCCCACGAATATGTTCGGATTCGCCGATAAGGACTGGAAGCCCTGGACGACCTTCGACGGCACCCCCGTCCTGGTACCCGGCGGCTTCAGCACCGACACGAGAGCCGACCCCCGAGGCGGCCTCTTCATGTATCCGCAGGGCGACACGACGGCCCCGCCCTCGGCGCGGATGCCGAAACGAGGGTTTTACTTCGACGGCCTCAAGCGCCAGCAGCCAATCGACGATGACCACCTGAACGCCGAGGACAACCTGGAGGAATTCGGCCCGATCACCGCTGAGGCACTGGCCCATATCAGGCATGAAGTCGAGCGGTTGCTCCCCTCGGGCAAGGCGATCCTCGGCAACTTCGGAGGTACCGGCTTCGGCGACGTCGCCTTCGTGCCAGGAATGAGCCTGAAGCACCCGAAGGGCATCCGGGACATCGAGGAATGGTACGTCAGCCTCAGCCTGCGTCCCGGCTACATCTACGAGGTATTCGACCGTCAGTGTGATATCGGGCTGCAGAACTTGGCCAAGATCCACGAGCAAATCGGTGACGCGATCACGGCGGTCCTGGTCACCGGGACGGACTTCGGCGGCCAGCAAGCCCCGTTGATCTCACCTCGGACCTACAGGAACCTGTTCATGCCGTTCCATGCCCGGGTCAATGACTGGGTTCATTCGCACACGCGATGGAAGACCTTCATTCACTCCTGCGGGTCGATCTGGCCTCTGCTCGACGACATTGTCGAGGCGGGATTCGATGCCCTGAATCCCGTGCAGACCTCCGCTGAGGGGATGGACCCCTCCGCCCTGAAGCAGAAATACGGGGACCGGGTCACCTTCTGGGGCGGCGGCATCGACACGCAGAGCGTGCTGCCCTTCGGCACGCCTGCCGAAGTGCGCGACATGGTGAGACAGCGGATACGCAGCTTCGGCCCGGGCGGCGGTTTCATCTTCAACCCCGTGCACAACGTGCAGGCCGGAGTCCCGGTCGAGAACCTGCTGGCCCTGTACGAGGCGGTCAATGAATTCCGTGACTACCCGCTCGGATAGGTGTGGTCCAGGCGAATGAAAGGGAGGCGAGAGATGACCGTTCTTGAGGAACTCCGCCAGGCGGTAGTAGATGGCCGGGCGAAGCTCGCGGTCACGAAGGTCACGCAAGGACTCGAGGAGGGCATTCCCGCCGAGGTCCTGCTGCAGGACGGGCTTATCGCGGCGATGAAAGAGGTGGGCCAGCTCTTCGAGGAGCATGAGATATACGTGCCCGAGATGCTGGTCGCCGCGCGCGCGATGAACGCCACCGTGGCCGTGCTCAAGCCCCGGCTGGTCGAGCGCGAGGTCCGGTCGAGCGGGACGGTGGCCATCGGCACGGTCGAGGGCGATCTGCACGACATCGGCAAGAACCTGGTGGCGATGATGCTCGAAGGCAACGGCTACGAGGTGGTCGACCTGGGCACTGACGTCCCGCCTGAGCGCTTCGTTGACGCCATCCGGGCCGGAGCCGACGTGGTGGCCATGTCGGCGCTGCTCACGACCACCATGACGAGCATGAAAGATGTCGTGGAGGCGATCAGAGCGGCCGGCCTGCGGGACAGGGTCCGGATTATCGTCGGCGGCGCGCCGATCACGGCCAGGTACGCGGCCGAGATCGGGGCCGACGGATACGCGCCCGATGCCTCGAAGGCGGTGCGCAAGGTGCGCGAGTTGCTGACCGTGTAGTTCCCGCCGGAGGAGGGCAGATGGAACAGTACGACACGCTCCGTATCTCGCGCAGCGACGATCTCGTGTTCGGCCGGTGTCCGCGTCCGCTGCACGTCGGCGGCCTGGTGATCGGCGGCGGAACGGTCTACCCGGAGCTGAACTTCACCCTGCCGACGATGGCGATCAACAAGGCGACCATGCCCGAGGTTCGCGACGAGTACCGGCAGATGGCCGACGAGGCTTGCGCGCGGGCTGCCGCCCTCGAGGTTCCCGGACTGGTCCTCGAACTTGAACTGCTGCCCGAGTTGACCCGCGAACCCGAGTGGGGCGCGGAGATCACGGCGATCCTCCGGGAGCGCCTTGATGCCTACCGGTCGAGTCACGGGCTGGTGAGCGCGTTGCGGGTCACCCCGAACGACATGCGCGACTTCGTCCGGCCTCCGCTGATGCGCACCGGCCAGGAGTGGGAGCGCATGGTGCGCAGCTTCGATCTGTGCGCGCAGGCGGGCGCGGACATGCTGGCGATCGAGTCCACCGGGGGGAAGGAGATCCACGACGACGCCCTGCTCAACGGGGACCTGCCCGGGGCGCTGTTCGCGCTCGGCGTGCTGGCGTGCCGGGACATGGCGTTCCTCTGGGACATGATCGTGGACGTGGCCCGGCAGCGGCACGTAATCGCCGCGGGCGATAGCGCGTGCGGTTTCGGGAACACCGCGATGATGCTGGCCGAGGGCGGGTACATCCCGCGGGTGTGGGCGGCGGTGATCCGGGTGATGACCGTCCCGCGCAGCCTCGTCGCTTACGAACGCGGGGCCGTCGGCCCGAGCAAGGATTGCGCCTACGAGGGCCCGTTCCTCAAGGTGATCACCGGCTTCCCGATCGCCATGGAAGGAGCCGAGGCGGCGTGTGCGCACCCGTCGCCGGTCGGTAACATCGCCAAGGCGGCCGCTGACCTGTGGAGCAACGAGTCGGTGCAGAACGTCAAGCTCCTCGGCGGCATGGCGCCGACCGTCTCCATGGAACAGCTCGCCTACGCCACCAGGCTGATGAACGTCGCGAGCGCGAAGTCCAAGGCCGTTGAACTCCGCGACTGGCTCGTCGAATCCGATGCGGGACTCGACCCGCAGGCGTACATCCTGAGGCCGGATGTGGTGCTTGAGCTTGCCGCGGAGATCGTCGCCGAGCCAACCCCCTACCTGCGCACGCGACGCGCCGCTCTGGCCGCGCTGCAAGCCCTGCGCGGCGCTGCCAGCGAAGGCGCCTTCGCCTTGTCACGCCCAGAGCAGCGCTGGCTGACCAGGCTCTCGGCACAAGCGGAGCAACTGCCCGAAGAGGAAGACAGCTTCATCGAGCAGGCGGTGAGTCAGGCCGACAGGCAGAAGGTTCACCTCGATCAGTACGACCTTGGGGTGGTCACATGAACTCGGTTGAGCGGGTAGGGACCACGATCGAGCTGCGTGAGCCTGATCGCGTGCCTGTGGACCTGCACAACTTCCAGCTCGCCGCGTACGCCTCCGGCATGCCCATGTCGCAGGTCTTCCGCGACGGTGAGCTGCTGGCCGACGCCATGCTCACGGCCTGGCGCGAGTTCGGGCACGACATGATCCTGCTGGAGAACGGGACCGCCTGCAACGCTGAGGCGTGCGGCGTGGCGGTGCGCTACCGCGATGACACGGCACCGGTGGCAGGCCGGCCCATTCTCGATTCTCTCGCCAAGGTCGCTCAGCTGGAGGTGCCGGATCCGTACGTCACCTTCCCGATGTCCGAGATCCTCAAGGCGACTCGCATCCTCGCCCGCGAAATCGGTGACAAGGCCTGGATCTGCGCGCGAGCCGATCAGGGGCCCATGGACCTGGCCGCGCAGCTTCGTGGCATCAGCGAATTCATGATGGATCTGGCCACCGGCGAGGAAGAAGATCTAATCCACGCGCTGCTCGACTACGCCAGACGCGTCGCGACGCGGTACGCCTATGCCCTGATCGAGTGCGGCGGACGCTCCACGTCCATCGGCGAGCCGATCGCAGGACCGGCGATGATCTCTCCGCGGCACTACCGCCGGTATCCCTCCAGTCATGAGCGCCGCATGGCGACCGAACTGAAGGAGCATGGCATCATCCTGCATCTGCACATCTGCGGGAACACCGAGCTGATCACGGACGATTTCATCGCCACCGGCGCGCAGGTGCTTGAAATCGACCACAAGACTGACGCCGCGCGCCTCAAAGCGCCCGCGCGAGGGAAGACTTGCCTGCTAGGGAATATCGACACGAACCTACTCGCCCTCGGGACGGCCGCCGACGTTGACGCCGCCTGCCACGAGCTCATCGACATATGCAAGCCCGGTGGCGGATTCATCCTCGGCCCGGGGTGCGCCATGGCCCCGACCACCCCAGCCGGAAATATTCATGCGCTCGTCGAGTCAGCAAAGAAGTACGGTTCATACCGGCGCACATGAGCGGGTACCAGGCCGCCGCCTCCACATGCGGGGCAGTGAGTCTTGCTGTTCATGATCGCTCCGATGCCGCGCGGGCCGCGCCGCCCTCGTGGTCCTGGTGATAGTTGACCCATGCGAGCGCGCAGGTCCAGTGACGACAGGTCGTCGCTTTCGCGCGCGGTATCCGGGCGGACCGGCGCGGACGAGGCGGCGCGGACGAGGCGGCGCGGGCGAGTTTTTGCTCGCTGCTGACTACATAACGCCTGTCCGGAGCTGGTTTCTGCTGGTCCTTGCTAGGCTGTGGCTAGCCCGTCGCGGCCTGGCGAGGAGGGCTATATTGACCTTTACGTCCGCGCAGCGGGGATCCGCGCAGCCGGGTCCGGCACCCCAGTCGGCCGATGGCAGGATGCGTAGGGTGCGCGCGGCCCTGGTCGTGCTCTTCCCCGAGACGCCCGAACACGGGGCGCCCCAGCCCCAGCCCGTGCCGCAGCCCCGGCCGGAGCACCCGGACGCTGCCAGGTCCGGAGGGCGGCAGGCTGTCTGCGTCGCCATCCAGGTGGCCGCCGTATGCATCGGGACCGTCGTATTGCTGCTGCGCATTCCCCGCATCCCTGCCTGGGACTCTCTCTACGCCGAAGACCAGGGCTTGTACCTGTTCGACGCCTTGGCGCACCCATGGCACCTGCTCGTACCCTACGGCGGCTATGAGGAGTTGGTGCCCCGCCTCGTCGGCCAGCTGATCTCCTACCTGCCGCTGGTGGACGTCGCGGTGCCCTTCGCGCTGGCCGGGGCCGGCATCGCGGCGCTGTGCGCGCTGTTCATCTACCACGCCATGGACGGGTGGATCCGGTCCCGCTGGCTGCGGGCGCTGGTCGGCGCGGCCCTGATACTGCTGCCGCTGGCGCCGATCGAGCCCGCCGACAGCACCGTCGGTTGTCCCTGGTACGTGATGGCCGCGCTGTTCTTCGGCCTCCTGTGGCGGCCGAAGAACTGGGCCGGGATGGCGGCCGTAGCGCTCGTCGCGTTCGCCGCCGCCTCCTCGGAGATCCTCGCTCTCATCTACGCGCCGCTGGTGCTCCTCCGGGTGGTCGCGCTGCCCCGGTGGCGCGAGCACGCGGTGACGGTCGGCTGGCTGGCGGGCCTGCTGGTGCAGGTGCCAATGGTGCTGGAGAGCTACGCCCAGCACACCCAGCGTGTGACCAGGCTGGCCAGTCCCATCCGGGCGCTCGGGTTCTACTTCCACAACGTCGCGCTGCGTGCCTTCGGCTGGCGGGTGTCCGTGCGCCTCGTTGAGATCGCCGGCCTCAACGGCGCGACGCTCATCGTCTGCGCCATCCTTGTGGCCGTGTTCGGCTGGGTGCTGGTCACGGGCAGTCGGCAGGTTCGGGTGTTCGCCGCCGTCGCGCTGATCACGGGGTTCGTGCAGACGGCCTTCGCCGCCACCGTGGTTCGGTACGTGAGCGGCCAGCATTACTCCTATAACGACGTGGTGCGCGATTGAGGTCGGGGTGTGCTGGCCTGGCGGACTGTCGGATTGGTGATCACCTCTCGGCGGCGCGGTCGGATACCAGGCCGGCAACGGCCATGTAGGTCTCGTCGAAGTCTTCGCGTCGTCCCAGGAACCGCTGGAGGGTCCGCCACTGCTTGTGCTCGGCGTTGGCGTGCTCCACGCAGATCCGTTCCGATGACTGCTGGTGGCGCGCCGCGTCCCAGGCGGCGGCTTCCTCCGGTGTCGCGTCCTTCTTCGGCCTGAGCGGCGGGGCCTGGACCTGGCCGGGAAACTCCTTGGCCAGGCCCCGGTACCCGGCGTCGACCTTGGCCTTGACCTCGGGAAACTGCTCGAACAGGTCGGCGATGCCCTCGGTTCGCACAGCCGTCTGGTCGTGCATGCGGCCGGGCCGGAACGCCCCGGCCCACAGCGTGCGCCCCTCGCCGTCAGTGACGACAGTGGCCTTCTTGGTGTTCATCTTCTTCTTGCCCGAGACGAACGCGCGGCGGCCTGGCTTGCTGGCCCGCGGGCGGCGGACCTGGACTTCGGTGCCGTCCAGCCGCAGCTCCACGCCGTGGGCCGAGGCGTAGGCGAAGACGTCCGCCAGGGTGCGAAGCTGCAGGCCGGGGCGACCGGGCACAGCGAACCCGCGGGCGGCCAGCAGCGGCCGGACCTCGCGGATCGCGCGGGTGACCGTGGAGCGGTCCACCCGGTAGAGCTCTGCCAGTGCCGCGTGCGGGAGCTGAAAGCGCAGCGTCACCAGGGTCACGATGACGCGGTCGGCGAATACGAGTTCGTGGTCCGGGCCTGCTCCAGGCGCACGCAAACGCTCGTGACCCCGGCGCTCACGCAGCCGGGACTCCTCAGAAGCCATCCAGGTGCCAGCCAGCTCAGCGACGAGTTTGCCGAGGCGCCGCGGCTGGAGGCCGGTGAAGATACGCTTGGACAAGGCCGTGCGGCCCAGGTAATGCGACACAACATCACCCAAGCCGCGCGGCCTGCTTCATGTCACGACAGTGCCGCGATCGTTATCGCGCACCATGTCGTAACTTCGAGGACGGCTCGCGGTACTCGGTCATGCCGATCATGGCGATGACGGCCGCCGCCGTGGTCGCGGTCGATGCCTGCCTGCGCCGCCAGGCCATCGCCGGGGGCGGCGATAGGATCCCGCTCGTCCGCCATTCGCCCTGGGCGCTCACCGCCGTCGCCGCCCTGGCCTGCGTGCTGGCGCTCGGCTGGCTCTCCGACTACCGGTACGTCACCCAGCGCACCAGCTGGGGTTACTGGAAGCCCGCGGCGGAGCGCATGCTGACCGCCTGCAAGGACAGAACCACCGGCGAGATCACTACCTGGACGTGGGGGCACAGCACGATCACCATCCCGTGCTCCCGGCTGCGCAGGTAACCGCCCTACGCTGCTTCGCACACGGGGGTGAAAGCCCCGGCGGCGCGGGTCCGCTCCACCAGGTCGCGGGCAAGCCGGGCCAGATCGACCGCAGCTGGCATCGGCTCGACCATCTCGGTCATAACTGGTCCTTCCCCGCCAAGCCGCAAAGCTCGGCGTGCCGGCCAACTACACCGTTAGTTAGCCAGACAGTCCCCGCCAAGGCGAGTCGGGGTGCCTGTAGCTGAAGCCAGAACAAAACTGCCAGTTGCGCGGACCCACGAACACGGAAAAGCCGCGATGACAATCCGAACCAGAACGGCGGTCAGCGCGCGGTTATCAAGAGCTCTCTGCATCTCTGGCTGCGTCGCGGGTCCACACCGCGGCCTAGCGGGAGGCTGGCCACGCTGCATATTGATGTATCGGCGGCCCTTGATTCAAATGCCCTCATCTGCGCGTGTGGACGGTTGTGGTGAATGGAGGTGGCGGTGGCGGGTTCAGTGGGCCGTCCAGCCGCCGTCGACGGGCAGGATCACGCCGGTGAGATAGCTGGAGGCGGGGTCGGTGAGCAGCAGGGCGGCGCCGGCGAGCTCGGCGGGCTCGGCCCAGCGGCCGAGCGGGACCTCGGCGGCCAGGAAGTGCCGGACCTGAGGGTCGTCATCGATGCCCGCGTTCAGCGGGGTGCGGAACGGGCCGGGGGCGAGCGCGTTGACGGTTATCCCGCTGCCGGCCAGTTCGACGGCCAGGCTGCGGGTGAGCTGGACGACGGCGCCCTTGCTGGCGGCGTACGCGGACCGGGCGGCGGCGCCGGCCAGGCCGAGCGCGCTGGCCATGGTCAGGATGCGGCCGTACCCGGCGGCGCGCATCGGCGCGGCGGCCGCGCGGCAGGCCAGCCAGGTGCCTACCACGTTGACCTCCAGGCAGGCCCGTAGGGCGGCGACGCCGAGCTGGTCCAAGGTGCCGCGGGCCTGAATGCCGGCGCTGGTCACCAGCACGTCGAGCCGGCCGCAGTCAGCCAGGACCCGGTCGATCAGGCCGGCGACGGCGCGTTCGCTGGTGACGTCGCAGGCATGGCTGTGCACGCTGCGCCCGGTCCGGGCGGACAGGCGGGCGGCGGCGTCGGCGCAGCGGTCCGCGGACCGGCTGGCCAGCACGACATCGGAGCCTGCCTGGGCCAGCGCGGCGGCGATCGCCAGGCCGAGCCCGGCTGAGCCGCCGGTGACCACGGCGACCTGCCCGGCCCTGGATGACCCCGGATGCGCCGCCAGGGGGGCGGCCAGCTGATCATGACCAGGCTCGCTGCGCATAACCGGCATGATCGCAGAGCCGACCCGTCCCGTCCGCACGCACCCGTCACACCACAAGCTGCCCGTGCGCCGGGCTCCGGACCGCACCGCCGGCCCGGCCAAGCAGGTGCCCCGGAAGGCTTTCAATCTCGTCACGGCCGAGCCGCGAACTCATGCCGAAATGAGCACGTTGCGTGGCTACATGATTGTGCCGTCACTCCGCATGCCCGATAAAGCCCCGAGGCGAGGACTTGTGGAGGCCACTACCTGGGTCTTCACGACGCAGCCTTGGGCCTGACTGATGCTCGTCTCTGATGCCGCGACGGTATGTTGGCGCGGTTTCGTCCGAGGCCGCCGCGGCCGTGGCCTAGAGCCAGATCCGCCTAACTAGCCCTGCCAGTCCGGTGCCTGCGGATATGGGTGGATAGTCTCGCTGCTTCTGGATGGCCAGGAAATTCCTGAAATCTGTGGAGAACTGATCGTCGGGGGAACGCAGGCAGCCGAAGTCAGGATCACTGGCTATCCATTCCGACGGGCGCTCCATCTCGCACTCGGGGTTGTTGATAGCGAACTCCAGGCTGCTGACCGCCTGCCCGGCGAGGTACCGCAACTCGTCTTTGATCTGCTCAGCCTTATGTTTTGCCTGATTGTCTTTGGGTTTGTGCGCGCAGGCTTCGAGCTTCTGCTTACGGTCCGCGTAAATGGCAGCGTAAGCACAGGCCAGGTTGTACGCGGCCGGCCAGGACGGGGTGCTGTACTGCCGGGGTCGGCGGCGGGTGCGCAGCCGCTTGACCATCGGGAGCGGATCCTTATGTCCCGGCGGCTCGGTCACCAGCAGCGGATTCTTCTGTCCCGACCGCTTGCCTGGCTTGTACGGGATGTCCAAGAGTTTCGCGATATAGGAGCTGTCACCCGCGATGGCGGTCGCAATCCGCAGGACCTTTTGGGAGTGAGGCAGCGGGAGGGCTTTCTTCTTGTCGTTCAAAGTCTGGCGCACGGCCACGAGCAGCTGGGCGAGGTAAACGCCGTCGTGAAAACTCTGCCGGTGCCGCATCTGCCAGTACGGCTTGAGTACCCCGCGCTCGTTACGGTGCCAGAACGACTGCCAGATGACATCCCTTAGCGTCAGATATTTCCTAATCTTCTGCAGTTCCTTCCATGCAGCCTCCAGCAAATAGGATCTCAGCTCGGTGCACAGCACAAGCGTGCCATTCTCGACGCGGTACTCTTTGCCTTTATCTGCCGGTGTCCCATCCCACCGGTGCAGGATTCTCAGTACAGCGTCGAACGTGGCCTCTTCTTCCTCGCTCATCTTCGTTCCAGGATCCGAACTCGCGATCATCTCAAGCGACATGGCGAGCCGGTAGCGTCCGCGGTAGAAGCGCGGGTACTGCTCCTGGTTAGTCGCGTGCAGTGCGAGAGCCTTGACATGATCGCGATTGAGGTCATAGAGATGCGCCAGTTCGTACCGGGCCACGCCAGCGCACTGACTGCTGTGCGCAACATCTTTCAGAAGCCCGATCTTCGTGCACCGGGCCCTGTTGACCTCTTCCTCGGATTCTGGATAGACGCGCACGTGCCGGGCGAGCAGCATGGCCGCCAGATCACCGCCATCGGCCGCGCCGATGCACCAAGGCGGTGCAGTGGGATCTCCGGCGAAAATCCGCCGGGCGACGTAGCCAGCTGCCACACAAGCGGCGTCGTCGAGATTGCCCGCGGCCAAGGTCTTGGTACCGATGCTCGCCCCGGTACCCGGGTCGTCAAGGCAGACCGCGACCCTCGAAGGGGCGTCGATCTTTGCCGGAACGGCGGCGCCTTGCACCCATACCCGGACCCGCATCCGGTGCGGGCTCGGCCACAGCATCCCGAAGAAACGAATGATCGCCCCGGCTAGACCGCTGCCGTTGACCCCGCTGGCCTCGGCTATGGACGCCAGTGCGCTGGACCTGCTGCCACCGGGCAAGATGGCCGGCGCGCGCACCTCCACCGCAGGAAGCCAGAACTTGAGCTCCGCGGCGAGCCGGTCATGGCGCTGCACATCTGTCAGGGCACCGTTGCCGTCGCCGGACGAGTCGGTCTGCTGGGCGCGGGTAAGCTCCGACGTGTCCAGGCAGCGGGCACGGCAACGCTGCGACAAAGCCTCAAGTTGCCGGTAGCCGATCACCAGCAGGACGGCGATGATGAGCCAACCGATTGGCCCAGGCCCGGGAATGTGATGTCCTGGCGGCACCGGCGGAAGGTGGAAAAGGGCACGGATGAGTGCGTCGGTGCCGAGGGTGAACGCGTCGGAAAGACTGCCGGGCGCCTTCACCGGATGAGTTAAGCCGTACCGGGTGAGATACGCCGTCGTGGCCAGGGCGACAATAACCGCTGCCACCCGGAGCACGCGAAGGCTGAAGAAGTAACCTATCAGGCACAACACGATGGCTACCAGCACGAACGCTATCCACACAAACAACGAATTCATGACCCCCCCAACCAGGCCGACCTGCCCATGGCATCGTGCTGCGCCGCCCTGGACACGAGGCCGACGGGTGACTCAGCTGCCCAGCGGAAGCATGTTGCCGGCTGCCGCCGCGCTGACCTGTGATGCCTAACACCAGTATGCCCACGGCAAACTCCACTGAGCCATACCTATGAACAGAATCGGCTTGCAACGGCCATAAGCGCGTCCAGGAGGGATGCCGCACACCATGGCTTCGGTGGATGATGGGCGCATCCGGCTGCATGAATATACACGCTCGCCTGATAGCGGCAATGCCCGCTAGTAACGCTCTTCTGCCGCTGGTAGCGCGGTGAGATCGCACACGGTCGGCGCTCAGGCCGATTGGCGCGACAACACTGTGCAGGGCGGGCTGTTTATTACATTGCTGGCAGTACTCCGGCGGAAGGCTGTCCGCCTGCGGTCAGTGCGCCGGACGGTCGCGGGATGATCCTGGCCGGGAGGCGCGTTGACGTAGGAGACACGACATATCGTGTGGTTTCGGTAGGCCTGGATCCTGGAAGAGTTCTGGGCCTTGAGAGGTGAGCGTGATGACCGGTTCGTACGGGGAGCCGATGCCGGATAGGTCGGCCAAGGCCATGATCGCCGTGACGCTGCTCGCGCTGCTGCTGGTGGCGGCCGTGCCGGTGGCCCTGCTAGCCGCAGTGGTCATGATGATGCTGGGACACCTCGTCGGCGGGCTCGCGCTGTTCGGCGGCTCGATCCTCGCTGCCGCGATAGCGGTCGCTCTCGCGGGCGTTAGCGGGATACGGCACCTGCGCAAGCTGCTCTCCGGGCACAGCTTCGGTTCCGTGCAATTGGACGGCAGCCAGTACACCGACCTTGCAGAGCCGCAGGGCAGCGGCTACACCAACGTCGTGCAGCTGAACCGCAGCGAGTACACCGAAGTCCCCTGACCTGCCCTCCCTGTTACTGCGCGCGTTGCGGGCCTCATATCCGACGGTGGATTCAGCGTGGTCGCGCCCGCCCACGGCTACGCGATCCGCGACGCGATCATGAACGATGCCGGGCTGGCCTTGATGACCAGGATGATGTCCGTCGCCGCCGCCCAGGCGGCGCCCCGGTCGCCAGGCTGGAGCCCGGCACCAGCGTTGAGCTGTAAGCCGGTCTGCCCGGGGAAGCGGGACCAGCCTGGTCAGCAGAATCAGGCCCCGGCCTCAGCCTGTGGATGGTTACCAGGAGACCGACTGCGGCAGATCCTGGCCGGACGTCACGCGCCGCGCCTGGCCGGCGCTGATCTTGACGATGCGGTAGTCGCCGCGCGCGGTCGGCGGGAGGCACGCGTCGTAGGTTTCCGCGAGCATCGCCGGCGGGTCGGCCGGGGCCAGGCTGATCGTCTCGCCGCCCAGGCACGATCCCAGGCGGATCAGCGTCCTGGTGACGGTGAACGTGCGGGGGGAGATCGCGACGACGCTGAGCTCGTGACCGGGACCGCATTGCAGCAGGGCATCCAGCCCGGTCCCGATCCCGGTCCCGGCCCCGGGCCCGGGCACGGCGGACACGACCTCACTGTCGTGATCGAGGAAGACCGAGCCGGCGACCCCCGGGAACCCGGACCTGGTCAGCTCGCGGCCGGTGCCGAGGTCGCGGATGTGCAGCAGCGCGTGCCCGGATGGATTGCACGGAACCGTGTCGTAGATCAGGTACCTGCCGTCGGCACTGTAAGACGGGTCACCCGGGAGGATGCCGTTGCTGCCGGTCCCCGTCATCGGGATCAGCACCTGTTCGCGGCCGCCGCGGAATGGGACCGTATCGATGCTCTGCGCGCAGGTGCCCTGCCCTCGAGAGAAGGTCACCGTACGGCCGTCCGGGGACAGCCGCGGATCGCCCAGCCCGCCGCCGGGCATGGGCACGGTCAGCGTCCTGATCAGGTGGCCGTCGGCCGCCGAGTACACGGCCACCACGGCCATGACGGGCGTGGTGGCCCGCGAGACGCCGCGCCTGCCGCTCGGACACGACCTGCAACCATCGCGCCACCTTCTTGCCCGCCTGACTCGTAGACGCGCCAGATGGCCGGGGGGTTGCGCCGAGCCCGGACGACTCCCGCCAGCTCCGCCGACCCCGGAATGTGCGAAAAGCCGGGGACTATAGGACGAAATCGCACTGTTGATGGATGCGGGCACGCCACTCGATCATGGAGGTCTTCGAGGTCTGCATGAATGAGGTGTGGCATGCCCGCAATGGCATTGTCGTGCGTGGACGCACGTGGTCGAATCCGGTCCCTGCGCCCAGGATCTGGCCGCAGGTGCGTGGCAGCGGCTGGAATCGCTGCCTGACCCGCGCTCACCGCAAGGGCGGATCTGCCCGCTGGTGGCTTAGCCTGGGCCTGGAGGGCATCGAACTACCGTTCGGCCTCGGCAGCGGCGTCGGCAGTGGAGTCGGTCATCTGGGTGTTCCTTCCCGTGGGCTGCGGACTTCCTGGTGAAGCCCGCCATCTCTAGAAGGAATGACTACTCTCCGTATATTTCCCGATACGTTGTGTATCGGGGCATTCCGCGCGGAGGCCCGGCCAGGGATCAGAACGACGGCGGCCAGGGCCGCACGTTACGTGGGCTGGCCCTTGCGAGCACGGCCTACAGCGAGCGCAGCCCCGGCCGCATGGTTCATCAGCTTGTAGCCGACAGCACCGACGTAGAACACCTCCTCGGGCCGGTGCCACTCCATCGCCACCGGAGCAGCGTCCTCGTCGTCAGCCCGGGTGACGGAGTAGAACGCTGAGAACCAGTTGGCCTGGCCGGGGTTGTCGGGGTCCTTGTTGAACCACCGGACGGTGACGTCGGCCAGTCCGTGGGGGGTCTTGGCTCGGCCCCAGAATTTCTGGTACCGCACACCGTCCTCGTCGTGGTCATAGCTGCGGGTTTCTTCGTCCATAGCGGTGGTTCCTTCGTTTCTAGGCTTCCGGGCCAAGGGGTCAGAATGACGGCAGCCATGACTGCACGTCCCGATTCTCAACCCCGCAGAGGCCGCGCGGCCATAGCCCGCATGTGCCGGTTCCCGGTCCTGACGAGGAGCTGTGAGGCCCTGGCAGGGCCGCCCCCGGTGTCAGCCGCCTAGGCCAGTCTGACGGCAACGAACGGTTGACACCGGCACCCGACTTTTCGCCGAGCAGGACCGGCGGGTCGCCGGAATCCGCGGTAAACGGCTCTGTTCGGGTGGCGTCTTCCTGGCCGGCGCCGCAGAAGCCTTCGATCGTCGTGCGGTTGCGGCCGCCGCCGGTCCAGTGGTTACGGGCGCGGAACTGAAACCGCGCCAGCGCGGGGTTGCCGGTCAGGCCGACGCGTTAGCTTGCTGGCTTTGGCCCGGCGCCGGGCTGAGGTGCGGGCGGGTTGCGAGGTGTGTGTGGGTTGCGATCAGCTCAGCCACGTGTTGGGCGTCGGCGAGCCAGGGGGCGTGTCCGCCGGGCACCTCGTAAAGCCTGGCGCCGTGAATCTGGTCGATCGACGGCCGTGCGCGCTCGACGGAGAGGTACGGGTCCTCGGATCCGAGGATGACGATCGTGGGTGTCGTGATCGCGGCGAGCTCTGCGCTAGTGAGGACACTCTCGGGGCGCGGGCGGCGGAACCGGTCGATCGCGTGCATGAGTGACGCGATGGTTCTTGCGTTCTCCGGCCGGCGTGCGGACAGGCGTAGCGCCTCGATCAGCGGGTCCGGCGCGGTCGCTATGTCGGCGGAGCCCATCCCCTTGGCGAGCAGGGTGCGGTAGACACGACGCGGGCTGGGTGAGCGCAAGACAGCGACGCCTAGTCCGCGGACGGTCAGCAGCGACAGCGGCATGCGCACGCGTACGCCCGGGAGCGCGACGGCGGGCTCTCCGATCGCGACCACCTCACAGATCCGCCCGGAACCGGCGGCTATGTGCCACAGGGCGAACATGGCGCCAAGCGAGTGGCCGATCACCGGCACCTGGTCGAGCCCGAGCGCGTCCAAGATGTCCTCGATCAGCGCGCGGGCGTGCCCGCGCACCTGCCCGGGCTGGAAGGCGACCGGATCGGACAAGCCGTGGCCGGGAAGGTCCACGGCGAGCAGCCGGAAACCGCGGAGCTCCGGAAACAACGGCGCCCAGATGGCTGCGCTCTCCGATACGCCGTGGAGCAGGACAACCTCGGGGCCGCGTCCATGCGAGAGCACTCGTACCCGCAGGCCTGTCTGCGTGAGGTCGAGGAAGAACTCCTCGACCTCCGCGCCGACGGCGGCAAACAGCTCCCTTTCCGCGTCGTGGATGCGCCGCTCGAGGTTCCCGGACGGCCGGGTGTGATGGTTCATGACTTCTCCTTCTGTTCGGCTTCGGCCTTGTCGGGGTCCGTAGTCAGGGCCGCCAAGCTGGCCAGCCACGCTCGTACGGTTCGCTCGTCCTCGCGGCTGAGATCTGCCAGCGCGGCGTGCTCCACCACGCGTACCCGGCGCGTTGCCGTCTCCAGGCACTGGCGGCCTCGCGTCGTCGGGCGCAGGAGCACCACCCTTTGATTCCTCGCGCTGCGCTCAATCAGCCCCGCCGCCTCCAGGCTGAGGATCGACGTGTGCATCGTCTGCCTCGTGACCTGCGAGATGCGGGCAAGCTCGGAGGTGGACAGCTCGGGCCTGGTCCCGAACAAGCTCAGGATTCCGTAGTCCTGCGCGGACAGCCCGAGGTCCTCCAGTTCGCTGTCCAGCAGCGCCCGGAAGCGCTGGTGCGCGAGCCTGAACAGGTAGCCGAGATCCGCGTCCGACTGGGGAAGCGGCCGCGGTGATGTTGTCAGTCTTTCTGACATGATAGGCATTGTATGAGTTGTCAGTTCAGCTGTCAACTTGGCGGTGGAAGGCAGCCAAGATGACCAACGGGGTAGCGCGAAGCACGTGATGCCGACCTGGGAGATCCGCTTGGCGGATCAGCGAACGACCAGGACCGTCTTGCCGGGACGGCGGACCCCTCCGCCGCTTTCGAAGGCCTGCCGCCCTTCGGCCAGCGGGAAGGTCTGAGTGATCACCGTTCGCAACCTTCCCGTGCCGGCCATCTCCGCCAGCCTGGCTAGCTCACTGGCGTCCGGCTCGACGACGAAGAACATCGCGTGGACCTTGTACCTGCCCGCCAGCTCCTGGTCCGGGGGCGCGCCGAGGGTGACCCACCTCATCGCCCACGGCCAGGTCGGCGACGCCGTCCCCGAGGCCGGCCACGGTGCCCGACATCTCATGGGACGGTATGACCGGCGTCCGGTCCTTACCGTCCCGGGTGGTCCACTCCAGATCCCAGGTCAGCTCCGCGAAGGTGATCGCCGCGGCGTGCACGGCGATGAGCGCCTCGCCCGGCCTGGCGGCCGGCGCCGGTGCCTGTTCGTAGACCAGCTGCTCTGGTCCGCCGCGAGCATGCGCCCGCAGCGCCATCATGGTGCCCATCGTGGACCTTCCTCTGTTGGCTACAGGCCTTTCTGGCCGAGCCAGGCCAGGGGTCTGGCGCCGCGATCATCTTCCTCATGCCCCAGAAGCCAGAGCTTCAGTCACACACCTGAAGTTACGACGTGGTGCGCGATTAGCGCTGGGGTGTGCTGGCCTGGCGGGCTGGCTGGTGGTTACCGCTCGGCGGCGCGGTCGGAGACCAGGCAGGCGACGGCCAGGTAGGTCTCGTCGAAGTCGTCGCGGGGTCCGGGGAACCGCTGGAGGACGCGCCATTGCTTGTGCTCGGCGTTGGCGTGCTCGACGCAGATCCGTTCTGATGACTGCTGGTGGCGCTGTTCCTCGTAGGCGGCGGTTTCTTCCGGGGCGGCGTCTTTCTTCGGCTTCAGCGGCGGTGCCTGGACCTGGTCTGGGAACTGTTTGGCCAGGCCGCGGTAGCCGGCGTCGACTTTGGCCCTGACCTGCGGGTGCCGGGTGAACAGGTCGGCGATGCCCTCGGTCCGCACCGCGGTCTGGTCGTGCATCCGCCCCGGCCGGAACGCCCCGGCCCACAGGGTGCGGCCTTTCTCATCGGTGATCACGGTGGCCTTCTTCGTGTTCATCTTCTTCTTGCCCGACACGAACGCGCGCCGTCCCGGCTTGCCCGCGCGCGGGCGCCTGACCTGTACTTCCGTGCCGTCGAGCCGCAGCGTGACGCCGCGGGCGGCGGCATAGGCGAACACGTCAGCCAGGGTCCGCAGCCGGACGCCGGGCTGTCCGGGCACGGCGAACCCGCGGGCGGCCAGCAGCGGCCGGACCTCGCCGACCGCGCGGGTCACCGTGGACCGGTGGACCTCGTACAGTTCGGCCAGCGCCGCGTGCGGGAGCTGGAACCGCAGGTAAACAAGGGTGACGATGACCCGGTCGGTGAACGGCAGGCCGTGATCCGGGCCCGCTCCGGCCGCGCGCAGCCGCTCGTGCTCCCGGCGGGCGAGCAGCCGGTCTTCCCCGGCGGCGGCCCACGGCGCGGCCAGCTCACCGATCAGCCTGGCCAGCCGTCCGCGGCTGATCCCGGTCCAGATACGATTCGACAAGGCCGTGCGGGCCAGTCCTGACGACACATCAAGATCGTTCCGCACGGCCGCTCACGTTCGCGGGACCGACACACCTCAAATCACCCGCTACGCCCCAGGCGCCCTATCGTGCACCAAGTCGTTAGTCACATGCCACACAAAACGGGGTAACTCCGGAACACGCCGGAGCCCTGCGGGTGCGGGGGGTGACCAGCAGAGTGCGGCAGGTCTCGTTTTATGTGGCATCTCCGGCGGCCGCTTCCCGGCCAAGCCCGGCCAGCCGGCCTGGCCGGTGCTCTGGCCCGGCCTGGTCAGGTAGAGGGCTTTCGGCCCTGTTCGCCGCGGTCAGCATCAGCACACGCTGAGGGTGTCGGCTGGCCGGCCGACCAGGGCAGAGGGTATGTCGTATGGACCACGCGAGCGAGTACAGCCACAAGCTGGTCTCCGCGGAGGAGACGGTAAGGGGCGCAGTACGGCATCACGTCAGCTCCGCACCCTACCTGGACGGGTTTCCGGGCCAAGAGGAAGAAGACGAGATGTACCCGGTGGTCTTTCCCGGCCTAACGCACGCGGTTAGGTGCGACCTCGGCCGCGAGCACTTCGTCCACGGCAACGGCACCGACGACCGCAAGCTGCACGACCAGCGGCTCTGCAAATACCGACAAGACCTGACGGCGCACTTACCGGCGCCCTGCCCCCTGGAGGTCATTATGGCCAACCTGAATTCCGTGTTCGCCGAGGCGGCGGCGCGTCATACCGAACGCCCGGCTGTCCGCATGGACGAGCTTGTACTGAGCTACTCCCAGCTGCGCGATGCCGCGTACCGGATGGCATCCCTGCTATCGTCGGTCGGCATTGCGCCGGGGGACCGGGTGGCCATCATGCTGCCCAACGTGCCCGCCTTCCCGATCGCCTTCTATGGCGCGCTGGCCGCCGGTGCCATCGTCGTGCCGATGAACCCGCTGCTCAAGAGCCGTGAGATCAGCTACTACCTCAGCGATTCCGGGGCAAGGGTGCTGCTCGCCTGGCACTCGGCGGCGAGCGAGGCCGCCCTGGGTGCCGCGGCGACCGGAGTGCCGGTGCTGAAGGTCGACGAGCCCGACGCCGCAGGGCTGCTCACCGGCCTGGCCCCTGTTACCGCGGGGGTGGAGCGCGCCGGAGACGATGACGCCGTCATCCTGTATACCTCGGGGACCACCGGCGTGCCCAAGGGCGCCGAGCTTACGCACGCGGGCCTCACCCGCAACGCCGCTGTCACGGCCCGGAACCTGCTCAACGCGGGCCCCGATGACGTGGTCATGGGCTGCCTGCCGCTGTTCCACGTCTTCGGGCTGACCTGTGCCTTGAACGCCATTATCGCCGTCGGCGCCAGCCTGACCCTGCTGCCCAGGTTCGACCCGGCCAAGGTGCTGGAGATCGTCGGCCGCGACCAGGTGACGATCTTCGAGGGCGTGCCCACGATGTACGCAGCGATGCTGCACGACCCGGCCGCCGCGCGGGCGGACACCTCGTCCCTGCGAGTGTGCGTATCCGGCGGCGCGGCCATGCCTGCGGAGATCATGCGCCGGTTCGAGCAGGCCTTCGGGTGCATGATCCTGGAGGGCTACGGGCTGTCAGAAACCTCCCCGGTCGCGTCGTTCAATCACCCGGACCGGGTGCGCAAGCCGGGCTCGATCGGGACGCCGATCCAGGGAGTCGAGATGCGCGTAGTCGACAACCAAGGCGCCGAACTGCCCGCCGGGCAGATCGGCGAGATCGTCATCCGCGGTTACAACGTGATGAAGGGATACTGGCGCAACCCCGACGCCACGGCCGACACGATCACCAGCGGCTGGCTCAAGACCGGCGATCTGGCCAGAGTCGACGAGGACGGCTATTTCTACATCGTGGACCGGAAGAAGGACATGATCATCCGCGGCGGATTCAACGTGTACCCGCGCGAGATCGAAGAGGTCCTCTACGAACATCCGGCCGTAGCCGAAGCCGCCGTCATCGGAATCCCGGATGAGGATCTCGGCGAGGAAATCGCCGCCGCCGTGAAGCTCATGCCGGACGCTACCGCCACCACCGACGAACTGCGCGCGTTCGTGAAGGACCGGGTAGCACCCTATAAATACCCGCGTTACGTCTGGATCGCGCCCGACCTGCCCAAGGGCCCGACCGGCAAGATCCTCCGCCGTGAAGTGAGCGCACCGCAGGACCTCAGGCAGGCGCTCCGCCCGGCCTGAACAGCAGGACCTCAGGGGCCCGACATACGCCGCCGTCTCACCGGGGGCACACCGGTGCAGGCTCCGGCGCTCCAGCGCGATCTCAGTGCTACCCGCTTCGGACAACTGAATCAGCGGACTAGAACGTCGGACCCTGGGATCCAATTCGAGACCGGACCGGGATAGCCTTCCTGCGAGGGCCGGTGCGCGCCGCCCGGGCGGGAGGTAACGCATGTCGAGACCGCCGTTGTGGCGCCAGATGTATGACCGGGTTGAGCGCGCGGTCGCTCCCCGGCTCGAAGAGGGCGTGCGGACCGGAATGTTCGCGAGCACCCTGGCCACGGTAACGAAGGCTCAGGCAGAACTGAGCCGTCGTGGATCACAGCTCGCGGGTCGCCTCGGCACGGTGAGCGCCCGCAGCCTTCACCTGGTCAACCTGCCCGCAGCCGATGACATTACCCGGTTGCGCGCGGAAATCCGCGACCTGGACCGGCGCGTGCGGGACCTTAACCGGCAACTGGACCAGGCAGAGCGGGAAGGACAGACCGATGGCCGTGATGGCAAGTCCGGCGGAGGTGCTGGCACGGGTCCGGGCTGATGTCGAGCGCCAGGCCGTTCGCGCACGCAACGGGGTGAAGTATTTCGCCGGAATCGGGCGCCCGGAGGTTGGGCAGACGCCCAAGGACGTCGTTTGGAAGCGGGACAAGGTCGAGCTGTGGCGCTACCGCAGCGATCGGCGGCGGTGGCGGCCTCCGGTGTTCGTCGTATACAGCCTGATCTGCCGCAGTTACGTGCTGGATCTTTCGCCAGGCAATACGTTCGTGGGGCAATTGCTCGAGGCCGGCCACGACGTGTTCCTCATCGACTGGGGGGTGCCCGACGAGCGGGACGCCGATAACAGCGTCGAGACCTACATCGACTACTACCTGCCACAGGCGGTCAGGGCACTGCTGGCCGAGGCAGGATCGGATGGTCTTACCATCCTGGGTTATTGCCTAGGGGGCAACCTGGCGCTGCTTCTGGCCGCCCGTCACCCTGAGCTGCCGATCCGCAACCTTTGCACCGTGGCCACCCCGGTGGACTTCGCCGAAATGGGCATGTTCAGCAGGCTGTTCAGCGACGGCCGACTCGATGCCGATGCGCTGATCGACGCCACGGGGAACGTGCCGCCGGAGAGCATGCACAACGCCTTCAGGGTCATCAAGCCGACCGGCGACGTCAGCTCCTACGTGATGTTGTGGCAGAACCTGTGGAGCGACGAGCAGATGGCGGCCTACCAGGCCATGAGCCAGTGGACCAAGGACCATGTGCCATTTCCCGGTGCCGCGTTCCGCCAGCTAGTCCAGATGATGCGGGACAACGCCATCGTCAACGACACGGTGCTGCTCAGCGGGCAGCCGGTGCATCTGACGAATATCCGCTGCCCGTTCCTCTCGGTGCTGGCCGAGCGCGACCACATATCCCCGGTGGCGTCGGTGGGACCGGTCGTGGATCTGGTCGGCTCGGCGGACGTCGAGGAGATCCGGCTGCCAGCCGGCCACGTCGGCCTGATGGCGAGTCGCACCGCGTCGAAGTGGACCATCCCCCGCATCGTTGACTGGATAAACCGGCACAGCGAGGAGCTTTCGTGAAGCTCATTCCGGCCAGCGAAGTCTCATCTGACGAGCTGAGTGAGTTCTTCGGTCGCATACCAGACGGCGAGCAGGCATTTCTCAAGGAGAACGTCCGCGATCCCGAAACCGTCGCAGCATGGCGCGGGCCCGGCCCGGCCCGCCGTGAGGCGGCCATAGACGAAGCCGGAACCCTCGTCGGCGTGGTGTCAGTGATCCCCGAACTCGGCTGGTCCGATCACGTGGGGCAACTGCGGCTGCTGGTCGATCCGGTGCACCGCGGCCGGGGGATTGGCCGTGAGCTCGCCCGGGCGGCCTTGGTGCAGGCGCTCGAGCTTGGCCTATCGAAGATCGTCGTCGAGGTGGTCGCGGACCAGCAACCCGCCATCAACATGTTCACCGCGCTTGGTTTCGATCCCGAGGCCCTGCTTCGCTCGCATATTCGCGACCGCAATGGCGATTTCCACGACCTGATCATTCTCGCCCACATGGTCGATGAAAACTGGCAGGCGTTCGGGGCGACCGGAATCGATGACGAGTTCGGTGACTAAGTGAGCAAGGAACATTCCACCAACCGAGACATTGCCAGACCGGGCGCTGGCGCCGCCTTGTTACCGACGGTGAGAGCTCGACAGTCATGTGACACGCGGGATCCGCCTTACCGTCGGCTCTGTTTGCGTGAAGAGTCCGGGCTGCCCGAGCTGACGGCGGCTCCTGTAGGCGCAGACCTGCGCCATGCTGGCGTGTGCTTTCTTCCAGCCGACTGGGCAATGACCTTAACCAGGTTGAACTCGTAGTGCCCGGCGATCGGAGGTAGTGACGCCGGACGTGCACTGCCGTATGACCAGAGCATGCGGTATGGGCAACGTGGCGGGTATACGCCTGCCGAGCAGGAGCGACGTGAACGGCTCCGGCTGGGAGCGGCCGGGCGGTTCGCGCGCGGGGATACCACGTCGGCGATCGCCGCGGACTTGCGGGTCACGGAGCGGACGGTCCGGCGGTGGCGGCAGGCCTGGCAGGATGGCGGGATCGTGGCGCTGCGGTCCAAGGGGCCGGTGTCGCGGGAGCGGCTGAGCCCGCAGCAGTGGGCTCGGCTGGAAGCCGAGCTGAGGCGGGGCCCGCTGGCGCACGGCTTCGCCGGGGACCAGCGCTGGACCCTGGGCCGGATCAAGACGCTGATCGGCAAGCTGTTCCGTATCGGGTACACCGTGGAGGGCACCTGGAAGCTGATGCGCCGGCACGGCTGGTCCTGCCAGGTCCCGGTGCGCCAGGCGATGGAACGCGACGATGCCGCGGTCGCGGTGTGGAAGGCCGAGGTGTGGCCTGATATAAAAGCACCGCGCGCGACCTGGGCGCCTTCATCTGCTTCGAGGACGAGGCGGGCCAGGGGCTGAAGCCGCCGAAGGGCCGGACCTGGGCGCCGCGCGGGGCCCGGCCCCTGGTCCGGGTGCGCGGCGCGGGCGGCGGGCGGGTCAGCATCGCCGGGGTGGCCTGCTACCGGCCCGGCGACCGGCCGCACCTGTTCTACCAGCTGCACGTGTACCGCCGCCGCAAGGGCGAGGCCAAGGGCTTCACCTGGGCCGACTACCGGGACCTGATCATCGCCGCCCACCACAACCTGTCAGCCCCGCTGATCTGGATCTGGGACAACCTCAACATCCACTTGGCCCCGGAACTGGCGGACTTCGCGGAGGAGAACAAGGCCTGGCTGCGGGTCTACCGGCTGCCCGCGTACGCGCCTGACATGAATCCGGCGGAGGGCATCTGGTCGCTGCTCAAGCGATCCATGGCCAACTTCGCCGCCGCCGACCTGGACGGCCTGGTCCGCATCATCAAGCGCAAGCTGAAGAAAATCCAGTACCGGCCCCACCTGATCGACGGCTGCCTGGCCGCCACTGGTCTGATCATCGAACCCTGGTGACCCGTCGGCACACCGGAGGCCGGGCATAGTCTGCCGCTATGCCTGATCGCCGCCTCAAGGCCGTGTGGGACGTGAGGGTCCCGGTCATCCGGGAGCTCGCAGGAGTCCACGAGTACGACGGCGTCGTCATGGACCTGTCGCCGGGCGGCCGCAAAGCGGCCCTGGAATGCCTCGGGCCCTCATCGCCGCGGGAGCGCCTCGCCGACCGCCACGACGAGAGTCATCTGTGCGCCGCCGAGCAGGCCGCCCACGCCGAAGCCGAGGCCGAGGTCTTGCGGTGGAACCCGCTTCCCCACATCCAGAACCTGGACCTGTCCTGCTACGACCGCGAGTACGCCCCCGAGCCGCAGCGCCGGAGGGCGCGGGAGGCACACCTGGCCCAGTGGCCTGAGGCGGTCGACGCCTCCCTGGAGTCGCTGCAGTCCGTTCCGGCGCCGGTGGCCGGTGCGCTCGCCGGGGCGATGAGAGGACTCGCCGAGGGGATCAACGGCACGACCGACGTTGAGGTCGCCGCCCTGCAGGCGCACGGCAGGCTGCTCGGGCGAATCCAGGATGCCGCCGCCTCGGGCAACCCGGACGCTTCGCTCGGCGCGACGGCACTGGCCCGCCTGCTCGGGCCCGCGGAGTCGATGCCGGTCGATCTCGGCCGCCTGGAGGAGCGAGCCGACCAGGAGCGCGACCGGCTTCGCACCAGGCTCAATGAGGCGTGCGAGCGATTGTCGCCGGGGGTGACGCCGTCGCGGCTCGTGCGCGAACTCCTCCGAGACCACCCTGGTGAACAGGGAATCTACGCCGCCGCGCGGGAGACGATCGACGAGGCCACGGCCTTCGTGATCGGCAACGACCTCCTGCCTCCTCCGGGCGGCGCGTGCGAGGTCGGCCCGGCTCCTCCGTCCCGGCGATGGGCCGCGGCCATGATGTACTGGACCGGGCCCTTCGAGGACGACGCCCCGGCCCGCTACTACGTCAGCCCGCCCGACGAGTCCTGGGACGAAGAGGCCAAGCACGAGTGGCTGGCCGTCTTTAGCGCCACCATGGGTCCCGCCGTCACGGTGCACGAGGTCACGCCCGGTCACTTCGCCCACGGCCGGATGCTCCGCCGGCTCGTCCGGGGAGACGTGAGGCGCAGCCTGTTCTCGGAGGCGTTCGTCGAAGGATGGGCCTGCTACGCCGAGGAGCTGATGGTCGAGCAGGGCTTCAGGGCAGATGACCCCCGGTTCGCCATCGGCGTCTACCTCGACGCCCTCGTCGGGGTGACCGGGCTCGCCTCCGCCCTCGGCATCCACCGGGGGACGATGACCGTGGACGACGCCACGGCGCGCTTCGAGGCCGACGCCTTCCTGCTCGGCCCGGCAGCCAGGAGCGAAGCGACGAGGGCTACCTACGACCCCACCTACGGGCGCTACACGTGGGGCAAGCTCGAGATCATGTCGCTTCGGGACCAGGCCCTAGCCGCCTGGGGGACGAAGTCCTCGCTCCGGCGCTTCCACGAAGCCCTCCTCGCCCTTGGAGCACCTCCGCTCGGCACGATGAGCGACGCCCTCCTCGCTTAGCCCAGTCCATTCCCCCAGACCGGCCACCGGATCAGACGGGCTTCGGGCGCGGCCGTTCCCACGACCTTCTGCCCGCCATCGCGCGGAGCGACATCAAGTCGCAACCCGGTTCGGCGTGCTGGCAGCCGTGCTCCTCGATCCAGGCCATGACGTCGCGCACCATCCGCGGCCATATCTTCCGGGTTGTGTGCCCTGGCGGACGACCTGGGCTCTACGAGTTAATCCTGGTTACTACGTATTCTTCAGCATCGAAGCCAGCACTCGCTACGGGCGTGTCCTCGGCGTCACCGCTGAACGAAACACGCCGTCATAGCGTCTGACCCGCCAACTTGTGTGTCCGGTGGTGGCCGCTCAGCACTGCTTTTGACCGGCAGCGAATGGCATGTTAATGGCACGGTGATCTTGTATGTAGGCGCCGGACGGAGAAATCAGCGTCGTTGGGTTATGAGCCGGGCGACGCAGGTATACGGCCTCCCGTCAGGTCTCTGGCGGAGCCGCCAGCCTGGGCAAGCGCTGGCCATCTTGAATCTGAGCGTGCGCCCCGTCTCAGTGATCGCACCCGATCCCGGGCAGTCTCGTGCACGAATCCGTGCGCACGGTCGCAGATCGTGCGTACACGCCCGTGCGGATGCGACGCCGTCCGGCGATGTCGGCATGCTCAGCGATGGGCGGGTCGCCAGCCCGTCATGTCGCGGTCTGCTCGGCCAGCATTCCTCGCAGATCAGCACTCTCATTTCGAGATTTGAACTATCAGTTTGAGAGTTGTACTCTCATAACTATGGCTACCGATGTAAGACGCCACCGCTCGTCCGGCGGCACGGACGGCCAGGCGCGGACTCGCCTGGCTCGCGCCGCAGTCGCCGGGGCTGCGCGCACCCTTTTCCTCGAACGCGGCTACGCCGGAACGACGATCGAGGCCATCAGTGACCTGTCGGATGTCCCGTCGGCGACGGTGTACCGGCTGTTCTCGTCGAAGCTCGGGATCCTCAAGGCGCTGCTCGGTGTCTCCATAGCCGGTGACGACAAGGCCGTCCCCTTGCAGGACCGGCCCCACGTCCGTGCGCTTCTGGCGGACCCAGACCCCAGGAACCAGCTGTCGGGTTTCGCTGGCATCACCCGCGGCATTATGTCGAGGACCGAGCCAGTACACCGGATCCTCGTCAGCGCGGCCGGCTCCGATCCTGACGCTGCTGCGCTGCTCGCCGAGCAGACCCGGCACAGGCAACAGGGCCAGGCGCAGATCGCACGTTCTCTGGCCCGCGCGGGCGCCCTACGGCCGAAGCTGCGCGAGCGCGATGCTGCGGACATCATCCACGCACTCATGTCCCCCGAGGTCTACCGGCTGCTCGTCGGTGACCGAGGCTGGCCCCCCGAGCGCTACGAACAATGGCTGAAAGAGATCCTCATCGACCAACTGCTTCCCCCACCGGCGCCCGGAAACAGGGCGCCCCCGAACGTCCGAGAGGCACGCGTGATTCCCCATGGAAAACAGAAATAGGTCAGGCGGGAGCGTGAGCCTGCCGGGCGACGCACCGTACCCGTACACCAAACCGACGAGACACGATGTCGGCATGGATACCCGGACCGAATCGGCCATCGCCAGTCGTTACGGATCCACGCGCTGGCGATCGGTCGGCTACTGGCTGGCCACCGCAGTGGTGGCAGGCGAACTGGCACTCGGCGGCATCTGGGACATCGCGCGCATCCCCTTCGTCGCCGACCTGGTGAGGCACCTGAGCTATCCGTCCTATTTCCTAGTGCTACTGGGAAGCTGGAAGGTGCTGGGCGCCGTCGCCCTGCTCATCCCGCGCCGCCCATTGCTCAAGGAATGGGCCTATGCGGGCGCCTTCTTCACCTACACCGGAGCGATCTTCTCTCACCTGGCGACCGGCTACGACCTCGTCGAGGTGGGGCTGCTGGCCATCTTGACCGCCCTGACCGTATTGTCTTGGGCACTACGGCCCCCCAGCCGCCGCACATTGCGCCGGACATCCGCCTCACCGGTGGCTGCTGCGGTGCGCGATACCGCGGGCGTCGCGCACACAACTGCGGTGATCGGGCACGCCACCCCGGGTTCAGCCGAAGCCGCCGCAGGCGCAGCTACGCCGAGGAAGGAACGGTGAGCGACGATAGCCCGCGTGCGACCCGCGACGCGTTCACGGTGAACGCAAACCCGAGTTGGCTCATTTAGTGCGCAACGTACGCCGGACTGCGCGGCCGGCGGCTCATGTAGGGGTTCGCAGGCAGGTGCCGCGGTTTCCCGGTGTTCTGTTGTCGCGGTGGTCGCTGCGGCCTGCTGTTACCGGAGGGGTTCAGCCGATGCGGCCCGCAGCCGGGCTGCCGATCCGGCTGCGACCAGGGCCCACCCGGCGGCGGTCCTCGGCCTGCGCCGCTGCACGGCCCGGGCCACCCAGGGGACATAGAACACGACGGTGTAGCCGTCGCTGGCGATCGCGAGCACCGTCAGCCGCCGCGGGTGGCGCAGGCCCCACCAAACGCCGATGACCATGCCCACGACAGTGGACGCAAGCCTGTACTGGGGGGTGTCCGTGTACCTGAAAACGGGGAGGATCCGCGATAGGTGGCGCTCTAGGCGGCTGGCCGCGGGTGTCGGCGTCCGGGCGGCAGCCGGGGCCTTGGTGCCAGGCTCGGGCAACGCCCCCTCCCGTTGCAGCCGCTGGATGTTCTGCTGCATGTTCTCTCGCACCTCGGCCGGGGTCGGCGCTTCGGTGCCCAGGCCCCACGCCACCAGCCCGTAGCCAGCAGCGCTCGTCCACGCGGCCAGGGCCCGCCGCCGGCGCCCGGCGGCCCAGTGCCCGGCCCCGACAGCGGCCTGGGTAACAACGGGGGCGACACGAGGCACCCATCCAAGCATCCCCGCGGGCCTGGCCCCGTCCAGGAGGGGCAAGGCCATCCGCAGCACCTGGGCCCAGCTGTCATCACGAGCCATCCCGGTATTGTCGCCCAGGCGGCGCGTGCGTGCCAAGCTCCCGGGCTGCCGCCACCCCGGCGCCGCCGCCCGGCGGGGGGCAGGGCGGCGCCGACGCTCAGCTCCGGCCGCATCCGCGCTAGCGCCCCGCCGCTCATCTGCTCAACCGGGATCTCCTGGCCGGGTTGCGGGGCCCGTGTCACCTCCTGCCCGCCGTGCGGAAGTACCCCGCACCGGGGACTCAAGCTCGAACCCGGGTGATCCCGTCCACTACGAGTTCAACCGTGCGCAGGTTTCGTCAACTTGAGAAGAAATTCGCAGGTCAGCGTATTAAGCCGATCGAAAGTCCATGATCGTGAGCCAACTCGGGACGCGTTCACGGTGAACGGAAACATCCCTCCAGGGGCCGCCGCGCTTCAGCCGCTGGCCAGGTAAGGGCCTTTGCTGCCAGCGGAGCGGCAGCATGGCGCGGACTTCGGCCGGCTCATCAACCTGAGCACGCTGCAGGACAGCCGGATCCGGTGCCGCCTGCGCGCCAGCGGGCCCGGCCCGGGTGAGCCGGACGTCAGTTCACCTGGCCGCAAGGCACCGGGCACTGCGCACAAAACGCCCGATAAGCTAGTTTGGATCTCACGGCACCCCAAGGTGAGCGCCCGTGCGGATCAGCCCGGCCCTCAGCAATGCCGCGGGAGGTCTGCATGACGGAACCCGTGGTGGCGGGCCGGACCGACGGGTCAGTGGCGGCCAGGAACGGGATGCCGCAGGGGCCAGATGATCCGCCGGTCGTGCTCGCGGCCGCTTTCGGCCTCTGCTCATCCGGCCACGCTGGCGCTGGCTAGGTCGCGCAACCATGGGACTGGCCGAATACGCCGTCATGTTCGTGCTCGTCGCGATCATGGGAGCCGGCCTGCCCGGTCCCGGTGACGCGTCGCTCATGGCGGCGGGGACGCTGGCGGGAGAGGGCAAGCTCAATGTATGGATCGTGCTGGCAGTGGCCATGGTCGCCTGGATGCTGGGTTCGGTCATCGGATTCTTGATCGGCGCGCACGGGGGACGTCCACTGCTCGACCACCCGGGGAGAGTGGAGAAATCGCGGCGGAAACTGCTCGCCAAAGGCGACCGCGCCTTCGGCCGCTATACCTTCGTGGCGTCCATGACGATGCCGGCCTTCGTGTCCGGGATCTTCCGGGTGCAGTTCTGGATATTCATGCTAGGCGCGCTCGTCGCCGGTATCGGCTGGATCGGTATGTACGTCGGGATTTCGTACCTCCTGGGCGAGGAGATCGCGAAGCTCATCGGAAGAGTCGGCACGAAGGCAGTGCTCGGCGTGATCGTGATCGTTGCGATTGGACTGGCTATCAGGTTCGGGGTGTCGAAGTGGCGCGCCACCCGGCAAGCACCACCGGCCGGGCAGGAGTCCCCCAGAATTAAGGCAACCTCGGACTAATCCCTGATCGTGCATGTCACGGCGTTACCGTTCCCGGACCTGCTCGACCGCGCGCTGCAGCTGGCACCCCAGCCCGGCCTGGCCGCCCAGATGCCCGAGCACAGCGTGCAACTCGCCGCTACGCTTACCAGCCAGCGAGTCACCCAGTATCGAGCGGACGCCGGCGGCGGAGAACCGGACGCCGCCAGCCGCCTCGCCATGGCGCTGAACAACCTGTCGGTCCGGCTGGGCGACCAGGGGCGGCGGGAGGAGGCGCTGGCCGCGATCCAGGGAGCCGTCACCATCCGCCGGGAGCTGGCCGCCAGGTGGCCCGATGCGTACGGCCAGGAACTGGAACGGTCGTTGCAAGTTATTGCCTGGCTTCAGCACCGCGAGAGTCATGCATCCCTTGGGGAAGCCCAATGCGTGATAACGGTCCGTTATCACGTCCTCCGGTCATCGCCATTCGTACCGCTCAGATGAGCCGGACCTGGCCGGGTGTACGGCGTTGGACTGGTGGCGGGATAAGGGCGCATCCTGAGAGCGTGAGCGAGCGTGTCATGATCGCCTGCCGTGACTCCGGCCGGCTACAGGGTGCGGGATTGACCAGAGGAGGCCCTTGTGAAGGTCCAGCAGCTCGGGCACGTGGTGCTCAAGGTCCGCGAGCGGGAACGGTCAGAGCGCTTCTACACCGAGGTTCTCGGGCTACGGATTGCGGCCCGGAGGGACACGCCACCGATGACGTTCTTCACTCTCGGGAACCACCATGACTTCGCCATCGTGGCGCTCGGAGCGGACACCGCGGACTCGCCGGCGAACAGCCCCGGTTTGTACCATGTCGCTTTCAAGGTCGGCGACTCGATCGATGATCTTCGCCGGGCCAAAGCGCACTTCGACGCGCTCGGCGTCCCGATTGACGCGATCGAGGATCACGTGGTGGCGCAGAGCATCTACCTCCATGACCCGGACGACAACGCGATCGAGGTGTACGTCGATACCTCTGACGTCTGGCGCACCGACCCGCGAGCGGTTGCGAGCATCTCCCCGCTTACCCTCTAGCAAGGCACTCACGGAAACGGACCCCACGCGAGGTTAGGAACATATCAGCGTTGCAGGGCGAGCCCTTCAACCAGGCAACCATGTCGGCCGGGGAAGCGCCGCCGGCTGTGGCCGGCCCGTATTGGGCGGGCCTCGGCTGGCCAGGCCCCGGCCCGGTAGCGTGCCCGCCAGCGCCGCGCGGTACGCTCCGGCACGCCTGCATCGGCGGCCGCCGCGGGCCAGCCGTTCCGCGTCCTTGAGTGCGGCCGCAGGGTCCGTCGCCGCTGCAGCGCCTGCGACTGTTGAGCCTTGCTGAGCACAGTCAGCATCTTGGCCGTGCAGCGGCGTGCACTCCAGCCGCCATCGTGCCATCAGCGCCGGGCCCCCCGGATCGAGTACCGCATGCCCGCATTCCGTCCAGTACGGGCTGCACTCTGGCGAACATGTCACCGTTCCCGCAGCCTTGGAGGTGAGACGGTCCGCCTTCTGTGCACCGCTGCGGGCCGAGCGGCCTACAGGTACGCAACCGGGGCCCCGGGGGCTCACGCCCCGTAGCTGATCCGAAATTAGACATTAACCAGGCATGCGGCGGCGGCCGGCGGCGTTTGTGCCGTCGGCTTCCGGCGGGGGCGCCGGCCGGCGTATGCGGTTACGACATGGTGCGCGATAACGATCGCGGCACTGTCGTGACATGAAGCAGGCCGCGCGGCTTGGGTGATGTTGTGTCGCATTACCTGGGCCGCACGGCCTTGTCCAAGCGTATCTTCACCGGCCTCCAGCCGCGGCGCCTCGGCAAACTCGTCGCTGAGCTGGCTGGCACCTGGATGGCTTCTGAGGAGTCCCGGCTGCGTGAGCGCCGGGGTCACGAGCGTTTGCGTGCGCCTGGAGCAGGCCCGGACCACGAACTCGTATTCGCCGACCGCGTCATCGTGACCCTGGTGACGCTGCGCTTTCAGCTCCCGCACGCGGCACTGGCAGAGCTCTACCGGGTGGACCGCTCCACGGTCACCCGCGCGATCCGCGAGGTCCGGCCGCTGCTGGCCGCCCGCGGGTTCGCTGTGCCCGGTCGCCCCGGCCTGCAGCTTCGCACCCTGGCGGACGTCTTCGCCTACGCCTCGGCCCACGGCGTGGAGCTGCGGCTGGACGGCACCGAAGTCCAGGTCCGCCGCCCGCGGGCCAGCAAGCCAGGCCGCCGCGCGTTCGTCTCGGGCAAGAAGAAGATGAACACCAAGAAGGCCACTGTCGTCACTGACGGCGAGGGGCGCACGCTGTGGGCCGGGGCGTTCCGGCCCGGCCGCATGCACGACCAGACGGCTGTGCGAACCGAGGGCATCGCCGACCTGTTCGAGCAGTTTCCCGAGGTCAAGGCCAAGGTCGACGCCGGGTACCGGGGCCTGGCCAAGGAGTTTCCCGGCCAGGTCCAGGCCCCGCCGCTCAGGCCGAAGAAGGACGCGACACCGGAGGAAGCCGCCGCCTGGGACGCGGCGCGCCACCAGCAGTCATCGGAACGGATCTGCGTGGAGCACGCCAACGCCGAGCACAAGCAGTGGCGGACCCTCCAGCGGTTCCTGGGACGACGCGAAGACTTCGACGAGACCTACATGGCCGTTGCCGGCCTGGTATCCGACCGCGCCGCCGAGAGGTGATCACCAATCCGACAGTCCGCCAGGCCAGCACACCCCGACCTCAATCGCGCACCACGTCGTTAGCGGTCTGTGGCGACGGGCAGGAGCTCGCCGGTGCCGGGGTCGATGGCCTCGATGGAGACCTTGTAGCCGAGGCGTTCCAGTCCGCGGACGTGGCTACGGGCGCGGCGGCGGGTGTCTGCCTTGCGTTCGTAGTAGTCGGGGCCGAGGTCCTCGTATCTGGCTTCGGGATCGGACAGGAGGGCGTGGGCGATGACGAGCTGGGTCCGCATGATCGCGCCCTGGGCCTTCTTCCTGGGCATGTGGGTGCACAGGCGCCGGTACTTGGCGCCGAGGAAGGTCTGGGTGCGCCCGACGCTGACGGATGCCTCGCCGAGGCTCCCGCCGATGTAGGGGTTGCCGCGGCCGGTGGCGTTCTTGCCCTTGCGCTTGCCGGCCGACTCCGTCACGCGGGGAGCCTGCCGGGCCCAGGATGCCAGGTGGCCGGCGGTCGGGAAGACGCTCATGTCGGTGCCGATCTCGGCGATGAGGTCCCGGGCCGTGGTGATCCCGAACCCGGGGATGCCGTCCAGCTGCTCTACCTGCCGCTCGTACGGCTTGCACATCTCCGCGATCTTGTCGTCCAGGATCTCGATCTGGGCGGTGAGCTGGTCGATGCTGTCCAGCATCATCTCCAGGATGAAGGCGTGCTCCTCCGTGAAGAACGAGCAGTCCAGGGCCTCTTCCAGCCGGGCGGTCTTGCGGCGCATCACGCCGCGGGCCATCTCCGCCAGCGCTGCGGGGCTGCGCTCGCCGGCGATGATGGCACGCAGCATGTCCCGTCCGGAGACGCCGTGGATGTCGCTGATCACCGAGGACAGCTTCAGGTGCGCGTCCTCCAGCAGCTTCTCGCAGCGCTCCTTCTGCGCGGTGCGCATCTGGACCAGCTTGCGGCGGTAGCGGGTGTGCGTGCGCAGCCGGCGGATCTCCTCCGGCGGCACGAAGGACCCGGCCAGTGATCCCTGCTCGGTGATCTTCGCCAGCCACGCCGAGTCCAGCTTGTCCGTCTTCGGCCGCCCGGGCAGCGCCTTGACCTGCGACGCCTGATACAGCAGGCAGTCGAAGCCCTCCCGCTCCGGCAGGAAGAGCACCGGCTTCCAGTAATCGCTGGTGGACTCCATCCCGGCCCGCTCCACCTGCCAGGCCCGCAGCCAGTCCGCCAGCGCCAGCAGTTCCCTCCTGGTGGTCCCGAACTTCCGGGTCTCCTGCTGCCGGCCCCCCTTGCGGGTCTCGCTCGGCACCCGGATCGTGACCATGACCTCGGCCTTGCCGATGTCGATCCCGGCGACCCGGTCGCAGAACAGCGGCTCGTCCTCGACTTCCTCCATCGTGATCTCCTACGATGACAGCGCGGTTAATGGTCGCGGCCGCCCGCAGGAGCTGGGGGCAAGCGGAAATCTGATCCGCGGGCTCGAAGCACCAGTTCACAGCCCTCAAGAACAGCTCCCGGCGCACAGACTATTCAACGGGGTCAGGCCCGCCACGATACGACGGCGTCAGCGGACGGCCGCGGCCATCCTCCACCCGCAGCCGCCCCGGCGAGACGGAAACCGCGCATGCACGGCCCGGCCCGGCCGCAAAGCGGCAGCAACCCCAGCCCGCCGCAGACCCGCACCCCCGCGCAATTTTCACGCCGCACGGCGTCCCGGAGGGCACCAGCGACTATTCAGCAAGCGTTGGCGACCTAGCTATCCGTCACGGGGTTGGCTCGCGGCTTGGGGTGATGACTGGCTCGGCGGCCTGCCTCTGCTCCGGCATGTATCGGGTCGTCACCTGGCTTCCCGAGAGTTACCGTGTTGGTTAGGCCGCAGCGCGAGGAGGTGGTGCCCAGTGTCGAACGAGTTCATGGTCGCACCGCTGATCCGAAAATTAGACATTAACCAGGCATGCGGCGGCGGCCGGCGGCGGTTTGTGCCGTCGGCTTCCGGCGGGCGCCGGCCGGAGTATGCGGTTAGCGGTCTGTGGCGACGGGCAGGAGCTCGCCGGTGCCGGGGTCGATGGCCTCGATGGAGACCTTGTAGCCGAGGCGTTCCAGTCCGCGGACGTGGCTACGGGCGCGGCGGCGGGTGTCTGCCTTGCGTTCGTAGTAGTCGGGGCCGAGGTCCTCGTATCTGGCTTCGGGATCGGACAGGAGGGCGTGGGCGATGACGAGCTGGGTCCGCATGATCGCGCCCTGGGCCTTCTTCCTGGGCATGTGGGTGCACAGGCGCCGGTACTTGGCGCCGAGGAAGGTCTGGGTGCGCCCGACGCTGACGGATGCCTCGCCGAGGGTCCCGCCGATGTAGGGGTTGCCGCGGCCGGTGGCGTTCTTGCCCTTGCGCTTGCCGGCCGACTCCGTCACGCGGGGAGCCTGCCGGGCCCAGGATGCCAGGTGGCCGGCGGTCGGGAAGACGCTCATGTCGGTGCCGATCTCGGCGATGAGGTCCCGGGCCGTGGTGATCCCGAACCCGGGGATGCCGTCCAGCTGCTTTACCTGCCGTTCGTACGGCTTGCACATCTCCGCGATCTTGTCGTCCAGGATCTCGATCTGGGCGGTGAGCTGGTCGATGCTGTCCAGCATCATCTCCAGGATGAAGGCGTGCTCCTCCGTGAAGAACGAGCAGTCCAGGGCCTCTTCCAGCCGGGCGGTCTTGCGGCGCATCACGCCGCGGGCCATCTCCGCCAGCGCTGCGGGGCTGCGCTCGCCGGCGATGATGGCACGCAGCATGTCCCGTCCGGAGACGCCGTGGATGTCGCTGATCACCGAGGACAGCTTCAGGTGCGCGTCCTCCAGCAGCTTCTCGCAGCGCTCCTTCTGCGCGGTGCGCATCTGGACCAGCTTGCGGCGGTAGCGGGTGTGCGTGCGCAGCCGGCGGATCTCCTCCGGCGGCACGAAGGACCCGGCCAGTGATCCCTGCTCGGTGATCTTCGCCAGCCACGCCGAGTCCAGCTTGTCCGTCTTCGGCCGCCCGGGCAGCGCCTTGACCTGCGACGCCTGATACAGCAGGCAGTCGAAGCCCTCCCGCTCCGGCAGGAAGAGCACCGGCTTCCAGTAATCGCTGGTGGACTCCATCCCGGCCCGCTCCACCTGCCAGGCCCGCAGCCAGTCCGCCAGCGCCAGCAGTTCCCTCCTGGTGGTCCCGAACTTCCGGGTCTCCTGCTGCCGGCCCCCCTTGCGGGTCTCGCTCGGCACCCGGATCGTGACCATGACCTCGGCCTTGCCGATGTCGATCCCGGCAACCCGGTCGCAGAACAGCGGCTCGTCCTCGACTTCCTCCATCGTGATCTCCTACGATGACAGCGCGGTTAACGGTCGCGGCCGCCCGCAGGAGCTGGGGGCAAGCGGAAATCTGATCCGCGGGCTCGAAGCACCAGTTCACAGCCCTCAAGAACAGCTCCCGGCGCACAGACTATTCAACGGGGTCAGGCCCGCCACGATACGACGGCGTCAGCGGACGGCCGCGGCCATCCTCCACCCGCAGCCGCCCCGGCGAGACGGAAACCGCGCATGCACGGCCCGGCCCGGCCGCAAAGCGGCAGCAACCCCAGCCCGCCGCAGACCCGCACCCCCGCGCAATTTTCACGCCGCACGGCGTCCCGGAGGGCACCAGCGACTATTCAGCAAGCGTTGGCGACCTAGCTATCCGTCACGGGGTTGGCTCGCGGCTTGGGGTGATGACTGGCTCGGCGGCCTGCCTCTGCTCCGGCATGTATCGGGTCGTCACCTGGCTTCCCGAGAGTTACCGTGTTGGTTAGGCCGCAGCGCGAGGAGGTGGTGCCCAGTGTCGAACGAGTTCATGGTCGCACCGCTCTCCGGCAGGATCGCTTAGCGCCCCTGCGCCAGCCCCGAGGGGAACGGTCCCGCCGTCATCGCCTGGAGGCAATTTCCCGATGAACCGTCCCAGTAACGTCGGCTTCGGGCCGGTGCTTGCTGCCCGCTCCCTGCTGTCGATCTGACCGTTCCCTACTGGATCGCCGGGGACTGGGCCATCGACCTTGCCGCCGGACGTGTCACACGTGACCACGCCGATGTCGACATCATGCTGCTCGAACGCGACAAGCACGCGCTGCGGACCGACCTGACAGAGGTCGATGTCCGGCTCATTGGCCGTGACGGGCAGCCCGGTCCGTGGCCTGCCAGCCGCCGGCCGGAGTCGGACTCGCGAAGCAGGTCCTCCAGGTCCCGGTAATCCGCGCTGAGATCCAGTTCCACCTCGGCGGGCCGCCGGTCTATATCGTGGTCTAGGACGCGCATGGAGAACCCGCGGGCGCGGCGGACCAGGCCTGCCCGATCCCGCCGAAACCCACGATGCCTGCGGTACTACGCCCAGTGGGAACGCGGGCCGACAATGGCGTCACGTCTAACTCGACGACCGGAATGGCGAGGAAGCCGGCGTTACATATGAGGCTGTTGTGCAACTGACCCTAGTACCCGGTAGTGGGGGAAGCTCGATCTCAGGCATGAATCGACCTCAAAGCGGAGGCCAATAGGTCTACACCGCGCTGAGTGAGCTTTACGTCCCTCGTCAGATTAATGCGACAACCTCAGTGGCAGGACCCGGGCATTATCCGCCCCGCCGCCATCTGCCTGACGCCATTGCCTGAACGGTCTGCCAGTATACAGGAGTGTCCTCTTCGCTCCACGCCCTCGGCGGGACGGCAGGCAGGCCATTAGCCGGGAGCCCTCTGCGTATATTCGTTGCGTGCCGCCGCCGGGGTCGCTGGCTCTCATGCTGGCTAAGCGAGACTGTCGGCGTGACCAGCGCCTCATATCGTGGCGGGTCATGATTAATCAGCATGCCGAGAAACTACGGGTCAAGTACGGTTATTACACGGATTTCCGCCTCATCGGCGTGTCGGCTCGATCCCGCGGGAGTCGATACGAACTTCTATGAGCCTTACCCGTTTGGGGTCTGCGGTTCCAGGCGCCAGACGTTAACAACGGCCCGCCCGCCGACACGATGCGATCCCAGGTCGTGACAAACACCGCGGCGGGGGTATCGATCGGGCTGATCCGGGCGTTCCGCACACCCTCATGGCCCGGCGTTCGTGTATGAGATCCCCGCGATCCGCGCCGCACTTGGCTACGGGTCGGTTACACGGCGGACTGTGCCGCTTCGAACATGCTGCCCAGCCGCTCCGCCGACGCTCTATCAGGGACCGCTTCCTCGGCACCTGCGAAGGCATCGTCGGGAGTCGCCGGCATGTGTGCGCGTCCCGGCGGACGGGCTGTTGTCCAGCGTTCCGTGCACAACATGGCGTCCTTGCAGTACCAGCGGATGTCGGCGCACGCCTGACCGCCATCAGGGACCAACAGGCCTAGCGGAAGCGCGATGCCGCACATGGAGCACTGAGCTACCTCCAACGGCCGGGGACGGTTGCGCTGCATGGCCGTCAATGGTTTCGTCGGCGCCGGACGAGGAGTGATCGCAAGCCGTTCAGGTCCCGTCTCCAGGCGCGTCGTCATAACTGCGGCCGGCATTACGGCTGCCTCCCCAGGCGCCTCCGTGCGGGCATCGGCCTGAGCGCGGGCATCGGCCTCCGTGCGGGCATCGGCCTGAGCGCGGGCATCGGCCTCCGTGCGGGCATCGGCCTGAGCGCGGGCATCGGCCTGAGCGAGGATTTCTGGCCAGGGGTCATCGGTGCCGTCTGGTTCGGCGTGGCCATCGCCGGGCGGCTTGGCATCGTTATCGTCGCGGAGCTCGCCGAGCCAGTCGTCCGTCTGGGACCAGCCGTCTTCCTGAGGCATGCTGGCGTCATGTTGCCGGATCTTGATCTTCATGTAAGGCCTCCCGTTGAACCAGGGATGAGCGCTGTGCGACTGCGGGTAACCTGCTCAGGGACAGGCAACGCAAGGGGATGACGGACTGGGCGGCCAGGCGGGCCGGACTCGGATCGAGCCAACGCGGCCGACTGTGAGCTGGCCGACCGCTGCGATCGGCCGGTACCGGACATGCCGACCTGCCGTCAGCGAGCGCCTAGTGCGTCCCGGAGGCGCTTGCCGCCGTTGCGCTTGCGCTCCCCTTTCAAAAAGCGCCCCGGCTTACCCTCTCTGGGCTCAGAGTTTTCACGATCCCGATGCCAAATTACAACATGATAAAGATGCGATAAACGTTCGACCTATTTATCATCTATTGCGGCGTGGCATGTGGATAATTCCGGTTTTCTCTGGATGCACAGGATGCGACTCGCGCTCTCCCAGGTAAAGGCCCTGTCATGGTTGCGGCCATGCAGCGTAATCCCCAGCATTTCCACCGTGTGTGCACAGGCTCGGCGCCGTTGCGCACAAGTCATCCACATGTTTGTACACAGACAACAGGAAAGCAGTCCTCTTGCCGGGCTGGCAGGCCGCACGGGATCGGCGTGCCGGTACTTGCGTGCCCGGCCAGCACGCCGGATGCGAGAATCTGGCCTGGGCCCGGATGAGATCGCCCAGGAAGGCAGCCACCGGATGCTCGGCGCCGCCTGCGGGCAGGCCGCCCGCGCATCCACCGTCGGCCCGCCGGACCGGCACTCAGGTGGCCTGTCGGCGGGACGCGGTGCTGCGGGCTGGTTTCCCGGCGGCGTCGCCAGGGCGATCACCGTAGGCCAGGCCGCGGATCCCTGACGACTAGCTGTCCGGGATGGTGCCTACCTGGTTGTCCCCTTGCTGTAGCGGCGTGCCAATTCCCCCATCCCGGTTCCGGTCGGATACCCGGACTGCGGCCGGGGGCGCACCCCGGGCTTCCTCTTGCCCTTGGATACCGGTGACGGAGAGAGTGACTGTACGCTGGCGGTGCTGCAGACCGCGGCGGCGTCGCTGTCCGGCCCGGGCACCTGGCTGCTGTCCGGCCTCAGCACGACCATTCAGGCACCCGCGCCCCGGGCAGTGCCCGCAGTCTGTCCATGGCCTTGCGCTTTCGAAAAGAGCCTGGGCAGATCAGCTCCGCCAGAGCAGTAAGAGGCCGCAGCGGTGCAATCATTTGGCCACCGTCGCCAATGTCAAACCGGCGCTATGTGCGAGTAAGTATTCGGAAGTCCCGTGATTGGGTATGCCAGCGGGCGGCGTGACCGTGTTCGCGGTGACGCCGTTATAGTGGCTGTTCCGGTGCGGTTATCCGGGCGGGGGCGGCTGTGCCCAGGCGCGGAGGTTTCCGGGGCCGGCGTGCCAGGGCAGGAACCGTTCCAGGTCCGGGCCGGTGAGGGGCTTCCCGTGGTTGCGGCCGCATTCGTCGAGGTAGGCGGTGAGGTAGGTCAGGACGTTCAGGCCGGCCATCTGCGCGGTGGCGGTGACGGTCCAGATGCGGGCGGCGAGGCGTGCGGCGTCCTCGTTGCGGGAGCCGTAGGCGTTTTTCCTGGTCACGACGGGTCGGCGCAGGGCGCGCTCGGCTGGGTTGTTATCCTTATTCCGATATCCGGATAAGGACAATTATCCCGATGCTGCGGTTATGCCGATGTCCGCGGGCAGCGGCGGTCCCGCTGCTGGTCAGGGTGGTGCCCTCGCCGCATAGTGCGGCATAATCTCACAGGCTTTCGAGGAACGCGAGGAGCTTGTCGGGGGGTACGTAGCGGCCGGTTCGGGTGTTCGGCGGAGCGGTCCGGTCGAGTGCCCGCTGCTTGAGTTCGAGGTCGGCGTGCAGGTAGGGACGCGACGACGCGGGGGATTCGTGGCCGAGCATGAGGGCGATGGACGGCCCGCCGACACCTGCGGACTGCAGCTTCATCGCGAAAGAATGCCGTAGGACATGGGGCGTGACGTTCTTGGCGGCGATCCCGGGACACGCCGCCGCTGCGGTCGCGGCGTGGATCTTGATGCGCTCCGCGACGGCGTCGGTGCTCATCTTCCTGGTGGTGCCGCGGGCGGTGAACACGAAGCCGCCGGGGCCGGCGGGGTTCTCGCGGTGCCACTGCCGCAGTCCGGTGACGGCGGGCTGCTGGAGCGGGCTCAGCCGTTCCTTCCGGCCCTTGCCATGCCAGAGGACACGGGCCCCGGGCCTGTCCAGGATGATGTCAGCCCAGGTGAGGCGGGTAATCTCCGATACTCGCGGGCCGCTGGTGAGCATGAGGAGCATCAGGACGCGGTCCCGGCGGCCGGTCCAGGTCCCGGTGTCCGGTGTGGCCAGGAGGGCGTCGGCCTCGTCCGCGGTCAGCCAGGCGACCGTCGCGCGGGACGGCTTGCGCGGCTGGATTGCCAGGACGCGGGCGATGAGGGCCGCGTGCTCGGGGTGCCCGAGAGCGGCGTGGCGGTAGAGGGAGTGGATGGCGGCGAGCCGCTGACTGCGGGTCCGTTCCGTGTTATGCCGCTCGTCTTCGAGCATGGCCAGGAAACGGCTGACCGTCGCAGCGTCGAGATCAGTGAAGTCGAGGTCGGACGGCCGGGTGCCGGACTGCTCGCGGATCCAGGTGAACAGGAGCCGGAACGTGTCGCGGGGAGGACGCGATAGTGTGCGGGCTGGCGCCGCGCTGGGCGATGAGGTAGTCAGTGAAGAACGACTCGACGGCGGGGGCGAGGGCGGTCATCGGAAGTTCCCTCCCTGGTAATACAGGGCCGCGCGCTCGGAAACAGCGTCGGCGAGCGCGGGCGTGATCGTCAGGTACCAGTACGTGTGAGCCGGGCCGATATGCCCGAGATGAGTGGACAGGACCGCGATGCAGGCGTCCACGTCACGGCCCTGGCGGTGCGCGTCGAGGAGGGTGCTGACCGCGAGGGAATGACGGAAATCGTGCAGTCGCGGGGACCTGCAGCCGGGCTGGGGCTCCAGGCCGCATCCGGCAGTCAGCGACCGGAACGCCGGGTAGGCCACGCTGCGTCCGAGGCGGCGGCCCGCCTGGCCGGTGAACAGGGCGGCGGTGCCGTCCGCGGCGTGCTGTTCCCGGAACCGCAGGTAATCCGAGAGAGCCCGGGCGGCCGACGGGTGCAGCGCGATCAGCCGCTTCCTGCCGTACTTGCCGGTGACCGTCAGCACCTGCGCCTCGGTGTCCAGGTCGCCGGTGTCCAGGGCGAACGCCTCGCCGCTGCGGATGCCGGTACTGGCCAGCAGGCCGATGAGCGTGCGCATGCTGGCCGCCAGCACCGGCGACGGAAGCCTCCCGGCCGCGGCCATGAGCCGGGCGGTCTCCTCACCGGAATACAGGTAAGGGACCCGGCGGGCGGTCCTGCCCGGGATGAGTCCCCCGGGGACCGGGTCGGCGGCGGCCGGGTCCACGGCGTGGACGTAGCCGGCGAATGACCGCACGGCCGCGAGCCGCTGGGCGTGCCAGGCCCGGGTGGTCCCGGCCGGGGCGGTCGCGAACGTGATCGCGGCGGGCACCGTGATCCGGGTCTGGCCGCGGGCGTCCAGGCTGTCCAGGAACGCGCCGAGCAGGCGCTCGCGTCCTTCGAGCCGGTAGCCGCGGGCCCGGCGCCCGGCCAGGTGGCCCGCGATCGCCGCGCGCAGGTCCGTGCTCACCGCGGTCCTCCTTCCGGCCAGGGCCTGGCTATCGACCGGAGCGCGGCCAGGTCGGACCGGGCATAGACGGCGGTCACCTGCGGGCCGTCATGCCGCAGCAGCTCCCCGGCCTCGGCCAGGCCGCCCCCGCCGGCGAGCACTCCGCAGGCCGCGGTGTGCCGGAGCAGGTGGGCGGCGCCGCTCCCGCTGATCCCGGCATCGCGCAGGGCACGGCCGGCGACGCTCGTCACCGCGAACCCGGTCACCGGGGCATGCGGCGCGTCCAGCGCCAGGAACACCTGCCGGTGCGCCGTCCCTGCCGGGCGCCCCTCGCGCAGGTAGCGGGCCAGCGGCCCGCCGACGTCGGCCGGCAGCGGAACCTGGTCAGCCCGGTTCCTCTTGCCTCGGACGGTGATGACTCCCTGGCGCCAGGAGATGTCGTCCAGGAGCAGCCCGGCGGCCTCCCCGGCCCGCAGCGCCAGCCGCAGGAGCAGCGCCATCATCGGCTCGTTCCGCAGCCCGCCCGGGGCCGACCGCACGAACGCGAGGAACTCCGCCGCCTGAACGGGGCTGAGGCCTTTCGGGATGGCCGGGCCGGCCGGGGCGGCGAATGACCCGACGAACTCCGCGAGCGGGACGGCGGTCAGGCCTTCCAGCCAGGCGAAGCGCAGCAGCGCCCGGACGGCGTTCGCCCGGACCTGCGCAGACCGGGGCAGCAGCCCCGAGGCGCCCTCAGCGGCAAGGGACGAGACCCGGGCGGCGGTCAGGCCGCCGAACTGCCCGGCGCACGCATCGGCGAATGGCCGTGCCTGGTGAAGGTAGCTGGACACCGTGGCCGGGGCCAGGCCCCGCTCACGGGACAGCCATCCCCCGAACCGCGCTAGCAGCAGGTCCACGGGCTCGTGCGGCACGACAGCCGCAGCGGGCGGGACCGCGCCGAGTTCCCGCAGGTAGCTCAGCACAGGCCGGAGTGCTCGCTCGGATCGCAGCTGCGCCCGCCCGCGGCGGGCAGCGGCGTACTCGCCGGCCACCTCGCTGCTCAGGCCGGACAGCGGCAGGTCCTGGTCCGCGAGCCAGTGTCCCAGGTGCCGCAAAAGCGCGACCTGCGCCTCGCAGGTCCGCGGCGAGTACCCGAGCCGGCCGAGCCAGGCAACAAACCCCTCCGCGTGCTGCCCCAGTTCCGAAGACTCCATGATCTTCTCCTCTCCATCTCGGATGGGAAGAGAAGATCGTCGCTCAGTCCGTAGTTATGCCGCACTATGCGGCGAGGGCACCACCCTGACCAGCAGCGGGACCGCCGCTGCCCGCGGACATCGGCATAACCGCAGCATCGGGATAATTATCCAGCCCGATCATCGGGTAATCGCGGTGGGCGGCCAGGCCGTCCCATTCGCGGTCCAGGGTGGCGAGTGCCTTCTTCGCGGGCTCTTGCAGGCCGGGGGCGGTCATCTGCTTCTTCCGGGCCTCGTCGATGACGCCGATCGCCTCGTCCCAGGCGGCGCCGGCCTCCTCCAGCCGGGCGGCGGCCGCGGCGGCTTCCCGCGGCGCGGGTGCCGCGGCCTGCGCCCAGGCGGTCGTGAGCTGCGCGTGCGCCGCGTACAGGTCCTTGACCCGCTCCAGCCACGCTGCCGTCCAGTATGTCAGCTGGGCGGGGTTCGCGTCGCCGGCCCGCACGAAGTACCTGCGGATGTGGGCCTTATGAAGAATTCTTCATAAGGCCCAGTATGCGGAACCGGGGATTATGCGGAACGGCGCGGCCGGGGTGGCGCGGGTGGCTTGCCGTGGCGGGGATCGCGCAGTTGCCGGGGCTGGGAGGTTCTGCATAATCACAGGCTCTCCAGGAAGGCGAGGACGGGGTCGGGCGGGCGATACCGTCCGGGTGTTGTGTTGGGCGGGGTCGTCCGCGCGAGTGCCCGTTCTTTCAGCTGAAGGTCTGCGTGGAGGTAGATCTGGACTGTGCGCAGATCCTCGTGGCCCAGCCATAGTGCGATGGTGGCCAGGTCAACCCCGCTGCGCAGCAGGGTCATCGCGCAGGTGTGGCGAAGGGTGTGAACGCCGATTTTCTTGGCAGCGAGTGAGGGGCAGTCCGCTGCTGCTGAGCGCGCGTGCTTGATGACGAGTTTTCGCACTGTGTCGCGGCTGAGGCGATGCCCGCCAGGACCGGGGAAGACTGGTCCGCGGGGATCTCCGCCTCGTTCGCTGAGCCATGGGCGCAGGGCCGCGACGGTGTGGCTGGACAGCGGGACGGCCCTTTCCTTGCGTCCCTTGCCGAGGACCTGGACGTGCGCGCCGCGGCCGAGGGTGATGTCGGCGTTGCGCACGGCGGTCAGCTCCGATGCCCGCAGGCCGGTCTGCACGGCGAAGGTGAGCAGGGCCCGGTCGCGCCGTCCTGTCCAGCGCCCGGTGCCGGGTGCCTTCAGCAGCGCGTCGGCCTCGTCAGGCTCCAGGAAGCTGACCAGCGGGCGGTCGCGGCGCTTGGAGGGGATCGCGAGCACCCGTGCGATGAGCGCTGCGTGCTCGGGATGGCGGTGCGCGGCGAAGGTGAACCACGAGCGCAGCGCGACCAGCCTGGCGTTGCGGGTGGCGACGCTCACGCCGCGCTCTTTCTCAAGGTGGGTGAGGAACCCGCTGATCGTGGTGGCGTCGAGATCCTCGAAGCCGAGTTCGGCTGGCTGCTTCCCGCTGGTCTGGGCCATATAGGCGAAGAGCAGCCGGAAGCAGTCCCGGTAGGCCGCGACGGTGTGCGGGCTGGCCTGCCGCTGGCCGATCAGGCGCTGGGTGAAGTACTCCTGCAGCGCCGGGGCGATCGTGCTCATGATCGCGTCCCTGGCGGCGCCTCGAGCCGCTCGGCGGCGAGCGCGAGCAGCTCCGGTGACGCCGACAGGTACCAGTACGTCCACTTCGGGTCGGCATGACCGAGCCAGGTGGACAGCTGCGGCAGCCGGGCCTGCACGTCGGCGCCCTCGTGATACCAGCGGATGAGGGTGTTCACGGCGAAGGAGTGCCTGAGCCCGTGGATAGTCGGCCGGCAGCGGTCCGAGCGGGGCCGGATCCCGGCCCGGCCGAGGAGGACCTTGAACATCTGCTGCGTGGCCTCGTAGTTCAGGCGGTTGCCGGCCGGGTGGACGAACACGGCCGGCTCACCCGGTATCGGTGATAGCTCCCCGCGGCGGCGCAGGTAGCGGCCCAGCGCGCTGACCGTGCTCGGGTGCAGCAGGAGCTGCCGGGACTTACCGAACTTCGAGTCCGAGATGGTGAGCAGGCCCTCGCCGGGTGACAGGTCCGAGCGGTCGAGACGAATGGCTTCGCCGATTCGCAGGCCGGTCACCGCAAGCAAGGCAATGAGCGTCTCGTAGGTGGCCGCCGAGAGCGGCCAGCGCACCTGCCGCGCCGCCGCCAGCAGCGCGGCAACGTCGTCCGCGGAGTAAAGATACGGCGTCGTCCGCCGGCGGGGCGGCAGCCAGCCGGGCGGCGGCACCTCGGTGGCCGGGTCGCTGGCCTGCAGCCAGCTCGCGAAGCCGCGCACGACGGTCAGCCGCATCGCCAGCCACCCGGCGGAGGCCTTCGCTGGTGCGCTGACCCAGGCCAGCGCCAGCTCGCTGGTCACCCGGCTGGCGCTGGCCTGCTCGCAGAAGCTGACGAACTGCTCCAGCAGCAGGCCGTCACGAGCCAGCTTGAAGCCAACCGAACGGCGCACCGCCAGGTACTCAGCCAGCGCGGCCCGGAGTGGCTGCCCGTTCATGACTCGCCTCCTGGCCAGGGAAGGACGAGTGCATCCAGCGCACGATGGTCGACTTTCGCGTAGATCGCGGTCGTCGCCACCCTGGCGTGCCGCAGGACCTGGCCGACCTCGGCGAGCGAGGACCCGGCTGCCAGCATCTGGGTGGCCAGGCTGTGCCGGAGCCGGTGCGCCCCGGCGCTGGGGACCCCGGATCGTTCACAGGCGTTATGCACCGCCCAGGTGACCGCCCGCGGCGTGATCGCGCCGGCCGGAGCCGTTGCCCGCAAGAACACCGCCCTGGTCTTGACCTTCTTAGGCCGGATGCGCAGGTAGGCGGCGAGCGCTGCGCCGACGTCAGAAGGCAGCGGGAGCCGGTCATCCCGGCCGCCCTTGCCGTGCACGGTGAGCTCGCCTGCTCGCCAGCCCAGGTCGTCCAGGGACATCGACGCGACCTCGCCGGCGCGCAGCCCCAGGCGCGCCAGCAGCATCAGCATCGCGTAGTCCCGGCGCCCGAGCCGGGTCCGCCGGTCGCAGCTCGCCAGCAGCCTCGCGACCGTCGCCGGCGGGAGGGCCCGGGGCAGGCCGCATCCTTTGCGGTTGGCCACCGCGGGAACCGCCTGCGCAAGGGGTGCCCCGGCGAGACCTTCCACGTGGAGGAAGCGCAGGAAGGACCGCAGCGCGCTCGCGAGGTTCGCAGCGCCTGCCCGGCCGCGCCGCGGCAGCTCACGGACGCAGAAGGCACTGACCGCGGCGGCATCAAGTCCCCGCTGCCCGGCGGCTGCCCCCGGGTATCCGTCCAGGAACAGCGCCGCTGTCCTCAGGTACTGCGAGATCACGGCCGGCACCAGGCCCCGCTCCTCGGCGAGGTAGGCCCTATAGCGGCCAAGCAGCTCCTCCTCTGCGCCGGCCGGCGGCATGGCGGCCGGTGAGGCCGACAGCACGCCCTGCGCCCGCAAGAACACCTGCAGCCGCCCAAGGGAACCCGGCGTCAGCCGGGCCACGTAGCCGCCGGCCTTACGGGCCGCACAGTACGCAGCGATCTGCTCGCAGCTCAACGTGTCGAGGCCCTCACCGGTCATCCAGCGACTGAGGTGCGACATCAGCCGCAACTGCTCGGCGGTGGACAGGTCCGTGAACCCGCAGCCGCGCAACTCCCGGCCAAAACCTCGCGCGTACGGCGCCAGGGGTCCAGCCACCCTCACCTTCGTCCACGACTGCATCGCTGACCTCCTCTCCCAGGCACCATGCCTGCCGAGAGAAGCATCCGTCAGCCAGCCGCGATTATGCAGAACCTCCCAGCCCCGGCAACTGCGCGATCCCCGCCACGGCAAGCCACCCGCGCCACCCCGGCCGCGCCGTTCCGCATAATCCCCGGTTCCGCATACTGCGCCCAGCAGTAAAGATTGACCAGTCCGCCGGCTTTCTTCCCGGCGGACTGGTAAACGGCGTAGAAGTCGCTGGAGATCACCAGCCGCCGCGGCTCCCCGTCATCGTCGTCCGGGGTGAGCTGCCCGGTCTTCTCGTCGATGCCTGCGTGCCGGGCCAGGACGGCCCCTGACCTGGTGGCGTCCATGACGAAGCAGGCGGTATCAGCGCCGAGGAAAACCCACAGCCACCACCTGGCCGGGCCGTCCCCGTCGCGCGGCGCGAAGACCCGCCAGGTCGTCTCGTCGGCGTGCAGGTGCCACGACTGGCGCGACCGCGCCGTGATCGCGTCCTCCAGCGGGGCGAGCAGCGCCCCGGCCTGCGCGCAGGCCCCGGCCAGCGTGCCCGGCGCAACGTCCGCGCCCTGCCGGGTCAGCCCCGTCACCAGCGAGTTCATGCTCCGGCCGGCCACGTACCGCTCGGTGAACAGCATCGCGAGGAACGCGTTAGTGAAAAGGCCCTTGCCGATCGCCTTCGGCGGGCCGGGCGCCGTCACCGTCGCCGGGACCTGGCAGGAGCATGCCCGCCGGTACCGGCGCCGGCAGTCCGCCCGCACCCGCACGATCACCAGCTAGTCCAACTGCTCCGTCACATGATCGCTGCCCAGGCCCGTGAACGGCGTCCCGCACTCCGGGCAGCAGTACCCGTCGCCCCCGAAATCCCAGGCCACCTCGACCCGGGGCAGATGCGAGTAATCCCGCCGCCCCGCCCGCGCCCCCGGACCCCGCTTCTTCCCGCCCGTGCCGCTCCCGCGCAGATCACGGCCCTGCCCCGCGTCCCCGCCGTCCGCAGACGGCTCGGGCCGCGCCCGCTCTGACGACCGCCCGAACACCATCCGCTGCAGAACGGCCAGGTCAGCCCGCACGCGCTCCAGCTCAGCCGCCTGCTCCGCGTTCTCCGCCCGCAGCCGCGCGTTCTCCTCGCGCAGCACAGCCGCCAGCCGCGCCATCTCCCGGTTCGCATCCAGCGCAGCAGCCAGCACGTCCCCCAGCGATGCCTCAGCACCCTCGGAATCCGGGACAACGCGGGCCGCCACCGTCACGCAGCACAGCAAACACCCTCAGCAGCCGCAAATCACGCACCACAAGCCAGCGTGTCGCAGCCCACGCGCCCATACCCAGCCCCCAGCCCCCAGCCCTCAGCCCTCAGCCCCCAGCCCCCAGCCCCCAGCCAGAGCAGACACCGTCCGTATATCCTTTGCGGCACAATATGGATGACTCCGCGTCAGGTCACGATCGACGACCGAAGTACGCTGCCGCAGGGGTGCCCGACCGCTGGGGAGGACCGATGATGGACCGTGGCGAAGTGTGGTGGGCACTGCTCGATGAGAAGCGCCCGGTGGTGCTCCTGTCACGAGACGGGGCCGAAGAACTGCGGGCGATACAGGTCGTCGCTCCCGCAGGCACCGACATCACTGATGTCGGCATCGAGGTCAGACTGGGCAACGGGGAGGGACTTGCGAACGAAGGCGTCGTACGTGTTGCCCTGCCCCGCACCGGGTTTATCCCCTGTACCTGGCTGGTCACCTTGACGCGCGACGACTTGATCGAGCAAGCCGGAAGACTGTCACCGGCAAAGCTCCACGAGCTCGCGGACGCACTTCGGCTCGCCCAACTCGAGTAGCCCCACGCCGACGGCAAGCGCAGTCACCTTCCGCGCAACACAGATCACGATCTACGACTGGAGTAATAGGCACCAGCGACCCTGCCACAGGACTTCCGAATACTTACATGTGCGATACACCCGTAATCGGATTATCCGTGCGTATGCGCGGGGCGGGAATACCACGGTAATCGAGCGTCCCGAATCGGCAGGGAGGCGGCAACCGCAGTTGGCTGCGGACTCTGCCCGCGGCGCCGCCTCGTTTGCCGCTGGGACGGTCGTGGTGCGGGTGGCGCGGCTTGCTACTGCGGTGCGGTCCGTCCGGGCTGGCGCCGGTTCTCGATCACGGCGAAGATGAACCTGAAGATCACCGCCGTTGGCTTAGGTGTCCCGGGCGGGCTCGCCATGGCTGGCGTTGGCCCGGCCGCGGCCCCAGTAGGCCTTAGGTGACATCTGGTCCGGGCCGAGCCCCCGCCCGGCCAGGACCTCCCGTAGCCGGGACACGACCGTCGCCTCGCCGAACAGGTAGGCGTGGCCGCGGCCGGGCGGCAGCTCGATCTCGGCTGCCTCGGCGGCCAGGGCCGACGGGTCGCCAGCGGGCGCGCCCAGGCGGTGCAGCCAGGAGATGCGGGTACTCGCTACGGCAGCCAGGTCCTGCTCATCGCTCTGTTCGGGGATCTCGAGCACGAGCGTGGCCGGGCGGTCAGGCGGCAGCGCCTCGGTCATCGCGAACATCGCGGGCAGCGCCGACTCATCGCCGATGAACAGGTGCCAGCCAGCCGCGGCTGACGTGGTGATCTTCCCGCGCGGCCCGATGCCCTCGATCCTGTCGCCGGGCCGGGCCGACCGCACCCAGCGCTCGCCGGGACCGTCGCCGTGCAGCACGATGTCCAGCGTGAGCAGCCGCGCGGCCGTGTCAAGCCGCCGGATCGTGTAGCGCCGCCGTACCGGGCGGTTACCCTCGGCCGCCACCAGCAGCATCACGTCCTGGCCGGGCAGGTAACCGAACCCGCCCAGGTGCGGGGCGGTCAGCCTGAGCCGCTGCATGTGCGGGGTGAGGCGGGCTGAGTCGACGACCTCGAAGTCCAGCCGGGTCGTGCTGGCCAGTGGCCCGGTCAGCTGCGCGAACGGATCGTCCAGTTCCGCGCGAGCCGATACCGGCAGTGCGTCAGCCATTAGACGACCAGCCCTTTCCGCTTGATGCCCGGGGGTGCCGGGGAACGACAGCGGCGCCGCGCCGTCGGCTAGCCTTCACTGTGAACGCCGACCAGCCCCGTGCCACGATCAACGCTGCCTCGCTAAGCCTGCTTCCCGGCCCGGCTGGGGCGGCGGTGCTGACGGGCCGCGTGGCTGCGGCCTCATGCCAGGCTACGTGAACGTCCTGGCGGGTTCAGGCGCCTAACAGGGAGCTCCGTTCGTTCACTCTCTGGAACAGTAGTCGCGCAGTGTGACGATCGCTGACCATGGCCGTCGCGAGATCCGCCTAATCTGGTCGACCGGCGACTGTCTCTATCAACCCGAGAGTTGCTCCGGATCTGGGCGTCCTGGCTGCCATCTAGATCCGGTCGGCCAGGAATTCCTCCCACGTCCGCTTGCCGACGGCGCGATCGGGGGCCAGGTTCGCCCCGGCCCCCAGCGCCCGGGCGGCCTGACCTGGAATGTGCACCGGGACCAGCGGCCGCCGCTTGCCGACCGCGCTGAGGTATTTAGCCCCGGGTGTAGCCGCCCCACAGGGTGACCGCTAGGGCGGCAGCCGCCACCCACGCGGCGGCTTTGCGCGCTTTGCTGGCCTCCCGTGACATCACCATGGTCGTCTCCTGTCTGCTTGGACCTGGGGTTCTGGCCGCGTCATTGTCGCCGGCTGCCTGGGCTGTTCCCGCGTCCTGCCCGGCGAGCAGGTCGGCCAGGCCGGGGATGACGACGGTGATTGCCTGGGTCCCGGCGCCGGCGGCGCCCCTGGCCGCCGCGTGCCAGGCCAGCAGCACCGCCCGGGCCCCGGAATCGCCCAGGCAGCAGGCGACCTCGCGGCCCTTGAGCAGCGGGTTCACCGGCGCCGCCACGGCGCCTGAGGCCAGCACGCCGTGGAAGGCGGTGAGGAGCGCTGGGACATTCGGCAGCATGATCCCGGCTCGTTCGCCGGGCGCGATGCCGTGCGACGCCAGCAGCGTGGCCATCTGCCCGCCGGCCGCGCGCAGGTGCGCGCAGGTCGGCACGAGATCATCAAGGCGGAGCGCGTGACGGTCCGGATGGTCGGCCTCCGCCTGGTCGAGCAGGGAAGAAAGGGCCGTCATGGCGTCCTCCGGTCCGCGTCGCTGCGGCATGGTGGCTGCCTCAGCGGTCATGATCTGGTTTTCCTAGCGAGTGCCGAGCCCTTGGTCCAGCCCGTGATCTTGGGGGCCTGGATTCATAGCGCGATCCGTGGCCCGGGGACGCTGCGGGCCACGAGCCGGCCAGCGCTGGCTGTGCTTGTCACATCTGGGGTGCCGCGCGCAGACCAGCGGCTGCGCGCAGGGCACGGCGCAGGCGCTGCCAGGGCTGCTCACGGGGCTGGGCTGTTCCGGATTCGGCGTGAAGCCGCCGGGCTAGGTGCTGGCACCGGGCCTGCGCCAGCATTTCGCGTTGCCGCTCACGGGCGAGTTCCCTGCTGATGTAGGGGTGCATGAACATGGTCTTCTCCTGGGTACTTAGACGTGGGGCTTGCTGGGTGGACGATCCGTCGTGCGGTTCCGGCCTGGTACCGGTAACGCGCGCGGGGTGTGGGCGGGGCTCGCCGGCGCCTGGCCGGCTAGGCCCGCGCCGGGCATGTAGCTGGGACCTGGGTTCACGGCTGGTGTGGTGCACCAGTCGGCGGGGCGGTCAGGTGGCTGGCGACGGGACGGCTCGTAGGCCGGGCCGTGACCGGGCCAGCACGATGGTTACGGCGGCCGCGGCCAGCACGGCGCTGACGGTGATCAGGATGATCTGCCAGCCCGGCACGCCGGTGGCGGCCGCGTGGGAGGTGGTCGCCGGGACCGGCCCGAAGCGGCCGAGCTGATATCCGCTCCCGGGTTGCGGGACTTGGCTTGCGAAGGCGGCCGGGATGGTAGCCGCGCAGGCCAGCAGGCTGATGGTGACCGCGGCCAGGGCTGCGGCGATCCGGCTCAAGCGGGTGCCCGCCTTGAGCGCTGCCGTGCGCGGATGAGCCCTCTGGCGGATGAGGTGTGCGAACATCGTCTTCTCCTATCGGCGTGGACCTGTGGTCGTTGACCGTTCCTGATGCCTGTAGCCCGGGGCCGGTCGTTGTTGTCTCCAGGATCGACCGCGCGGGCTGCGGGGCCCTTGAACGAACCTGCTCAGCCGTTGAACGAACCTGCTGGATCCAGTCCTGCGATAGGATTCGGGTGATGGCCGCGAAGGGTTTGGGTGGGCATGGCCACGAAAGGGTCTGGGGCTGAGCATCGCCGACCGGGCAGACGCCGGGGGTTGCCGGGAACGATGCGCGGCTTCCTCTGGCCAACCGAGTTCCTCGTCTTCTCGGACTTCCTGGTCGCCGACCCTCACGCGCACGGAACGCTGCAGCTGTCCGTCGGTATCGACGGGAGTCCGAGCGTCCGGCTGGACGGCGCCTGGCACAGGGCCCGCGGCGTGCTTATCGATACCGATGTCGCGCACGCGTTCGACTGCGACGGGCAGCTGACCGCGATCGGCTGGATTGAAGGCGAGAGCCGGCTCGCCGAGCAGCTTCGTGACCGCGTCCTGGACGGCCGGTCATATGCCCTGCTCGATGAGCCGCTGTGCGACCACCTCGCAGACCGGCTAGGTCCGGCGTTCGGCAAGACGACCGGCTGCCCGGAGGCGTACAAGCGATGGCGCGATGCGCTCGGCCAGCTGGCGATCGACGTGACGCCCGAGCCCGACTACGACGACCGCATCGCGGCCGTCCTGAACCATCTGCGGGCCACGCCGTCACCGCCGCCGTCGATCGAGGACCTCACGCGCATCGCGCACCTGTCAGAGAGCCGGCTGCAGCACCTGTTCCGCGACCAGGTCGGCGTCCCGATCCGCCGGTACCTGCTATGGCACCGGTACCTGACCGCGATGAGCCTGCTCGCCGACGGCACATCCGTGACACACGCCGCGCACGCAGCCGGCTTCGCCGACAGCGCGCACCTAACCCGGACCGCTATCCAGATGAACGGCTTCACGCCCACGAAAATGCCGTTCCGTATGTGGCTGACGAACTGCCGCTGACTACGGCCTCCGCGATCCCGGCAATGGCGCCTGGCGAGGAAGCCCGTGATACGCCATTCGTGCTGTCTGCCGGGAACGGGAAGGCTAGGACCTAGTCATGTCCCCGCGACGCGCGCGAAAAGATTTTGCCAAGATTTTACTTGAGGCAGTCGGCGTTAACGCAAAACAATACTTGACGACCTCTTCCGGACAAATCGATAGGCGTCTGAGCTGCGTAAATACGAATAGTTAGCAGCCGTAATACGGGTGTGACGAAATAGCCCGACAGGGCATGGACGAAGGGGTCGTCATACTGGTGGGGTCTGAAAACGGGAACGCCGCCCAGCTGCTAGACCGGAGCGGCGTCTCGCGTGACCGCGTGACCGCGGGACCGCGGGACCGCGGGCGCCGCGGGACCGCGGGCGCCGCGGCGGTCCGGTGATGCGAGTATCACCTCTGACCGGCGTCGCCGTGATTGGCGAGTGGCTCCACGGGCGCCCTGGATCGTTCCAGACGGTCAGCGAGATCGCCATCGACGGCGGGCTCTGGCCGTCGGCCGTTACGAGCGCTGCTTCCCACGCGAGGTGCTCACCAAGGCCAGCGACTCGCCGACATCCGCGTCAACCTGACCGCCCGCATCTCCGAAGCCCACCGGGAAGGCTGGCTCGGCGAAGCCGAGGGACTCAAAGTCAGCCTCGCAGCAGCCGAAGCCAAGCTCGCCCAGGTTGACGGCCTCATCGCCCGCCGCCGCGACGCGGTCAGCCTGGGCATGCCCTCTTTCCCCGACATCGCCGGCCGCACCTCCGCCCCCGCCGAGGAGTCACGATGACCTCGCCCGCCACGCTCGCCGCCGGGCTTCGGGCCCATGCTCGCCCGGCGCCCCGGTCACCCGACTCCCGGCCGCGTGTCCGAGGCCCGTCCCTATATCGGGTCCTGGGAACGCACCTAAGTTAGCGCAGCGGCCTTCCGATGCCATTCCACCCGCCGCTTCTGCCACCTGGTAAATGTTCTGGCCTCAAGGCGGCCAATGGGGGAACCGGCAGGCCCTCCATTCGCGGGCTTCGTCATCCCACCAGAAGAGGTCATCGCCCCTGGCGATGGCTTCTCGGGCCCAAGTCCGGAGCGTGAGCGTGGGCACCAAGGCGTCGAGAGCTCTGCCAATGGCCTCAGTCCTGCTCGGTGGGAGATCGATGAAAATGATCCTCCAAGTGCGTTCCAACCGGGCGGACAACTTCAACACCAACGCGAGCTCACCATACGGGTGAGTTACCGACCCAGAGGACTGCCACAGATCGATGAGCGGATCCTCCGGACCGAGGACCTCGGAGATGAAGCTCCGGAGAGCGCTGCTGTCCCGTTCGCTGAGGCCGAGCGAGCGGAGAGCCGTGTCCCCTACGCAACGGACTGCCTTCTTGTCGATGAAGATGTTCTTGATGAACATGCCATGCGGGTCCATCGCCTTTTCCATGACGCTGGCCTTTACGATCGGGGCTGCTCGCGAATCGCGGCGACAGCGGCTTCAGCAGAGGGATTAATGCCGAACGCTTTGGTGAGTCCGACTATCCGGAATAGATTGAGTATCTGTATGTGCGTGCAGACGAGCCGCAGCGGTACGCTGTTCTTACGGGCCCTCTTAAACCCGCCGACTATCAGGCCAATGCCCGTCGAGTCCAGCGAGCCCACGCCGTCGATGTCAGGACGGCGCCGGCGCACCCGGGGACGAGGACCTCTCTGAGGGCATTTACAAAAATCGGCGCTGTGAAGATATCGAGCCGCCCCTCCATCTCAAGAACCTCGATGCCCTCCACAAGGCGCCGATCAACGGTGAACTCCACGGGATCTCCTGTCCTAGCGGAGGAACCTCACGCGGACGGCGTGCGGCTCGAACCTTGTCCGCTCGACTTCGTAGGCGACCAGGTCCCCTTCGCGGGGAAGGCGGCCCGTGCTTCCGGGAACAAGCGACGTCCGGTGGAAGTACAGGTCGGCGCCACCGCAATCGGGAATGACGAACCCCGAGTCAATCGATGCGTCGAACCACCGGACTCGGCCCCGGGTTGAGCTTGCCGCGAGGCGCTCGGCAGGGCATCCGCGCTTGTGCCTGCCGCCGCAGCCCCAGTCGAGATCCGAGTGCCCACCCGGATAGACCTCGAACGGCTTCCCGCCATTGTCGATTACCGTTATTCCCGTGCGGCCAGCGCAGGTCCAGTCGATCTCAAGATGGAAGGCAACCTCCGCCTCGGTGGCGGAGACCGTCACTCGGAACTGCTCGGGGTCGTCACGGGCGATCTTGAGGTCAGCGTCAAAATCAAAGTCATCGTCCTTGGTCTGCAGCAACGCGGGGTCCGAGTCGAGATCCAGGGTGAACATCCGCGGCGGCACGACGCCGGCCACGTAACTACCTGTCAGCCCAAAGCAGGCCGGTCTCGGAGGTTGGCGGGAGTGCACGACCGGGCGCATTCCGTGGACAATCGCTGCTCGTTCCAGCCTCGCTTCCAGATTGATGATCAGCATGACGCCGCTCCGCCAAACTGGCCGAGGCGGGTCGGCATCGACCACGAGTTCGCTGAAGTGCGGTTTGGTGAGAGGATGGCGGTCAATGGTGGCGATCACCGGGTCGTCTTCACCGACGGTGCGGGTGGGCCCTTTCGCTCCGTCGGCATCTTGCAGTCGCGACCACTCGCGGGACGTCAACGGTATTTCTCCCGCTGCCTCCGCGAGGACATCGCCGACGGCCGTGAGCTGATCGAGACTGCGAGGCAGGGAGGCACCAGTCGACCAGGAACTGACCGTGGCCCGAGGCACGCCCGAGGCCTCCGCCAGCCACTCCCTTGTCCGTCCTGGCCAGCCAGGCCGCCAGCGGCCACCCCGGTGACGGGCAGATGATCCCGCTGACCCGCCACGAGATCCGCCGCCTGCTCACCGGCCTGTCCTGGCAGCCGGCCGCACCCGCCGCACAGCTGCACTGGTCCCGATGGCGACGCCGGCACCAGGCCACCGCCCGGAACTGCCACTACCGCTGACGAGCCCAAACACCCGCATGATCTCAAAGTGTCGCTGGAGTACTAAGAAGCACCGCCGGAGCAGGCGCGGACACGACAAGGCCCCCACTGCGAAGCCGCGAGTGGGGGCCTTCCTGGTGGGCCGTACTGGATTTGAACCAGTGACCTTCTCCGTGTCAGGGAGACGCGCTCCCGCTGCGCCAACGGCCCAGGATGACGAGAGCCTACCAGACGCCGGGTCAGGCGGCGGCCACCACTGCGAGCTGCGCTGGAGGGCTGTCCAGATACGCCCGGGCCAGCTCGTACTTGCGCTCGATCAGGCCGAGCGCGGTGTTGCACGACAGGCGCAGCAGTCCGCGAACGCACTTTCCCGCACGAGGACTTCTCGTCCGGGCAGCAGACATGGTTGTGGTCGATGAAGATGTGTCGGCCTTCCTCGAATCGGGTGTGGCGCATCGCGCAGGCCTTCTGCTGGATCTCCAGGAACCGGTCGAACTGCTCCCGGGTCGGGCCGTACCGGACGAGCTTGTGCGCCCGGTTCCACCGGCGGCTCTCGGCGGAGACCGATTCCGTGCCACTCCACCTTCCCAGGTGCGCGCCAGTTACTAACACGCGGGTTTGATCTCGGGTGCGAGCGGGCGGGGCGGCGGTACGGGGGCGGCGGTTCTGGGTCGAAGTGCCGGTGGTCCGGTTCTAGCCGGACCGGCGGCACATCGACCCAGCGGTCAGCACATCAGCGCGCCAGAAATCCCGAGGCGACGGGTTATTTTAAGACGCGCGCCAGCCACCCCGGCTCCGCAACCCTGCCTGCTCAGGCCAGCATCCGCGGCAGCCCGAACCGTGCCATGGTGCTGTTGTCGACGAACCGCGTGACAGCGGAAATGCGGTCACCCGACAGCGTCAGCACGATCATCCCGTGCGCGCGGAACACCGGCGCGTAGGCTTCCTGCAGGTAGCACCCGAAGGCGGGCTGGCCGTTCGCCCGGGTCGGGACCAGCCGGTAATGCCGCGGGCCGCGCCAGCCCGCGATGTCCCGCAGGAAGGCGGCGATGGCCTCGGGGCCCTGGAACTCCAGCGTGACCGGCGGCATGGTGAACCAGGCGTCGTCGGTCAGCAGCGCGACCACGGCGTCGATGTCGTTGCCGGCGAAGGCGGTCGCGAACCGCGCCGCGATATCCCGTTCGCGGGCCGAACGAGGCAGCGGCGCACGCTCCCGGTCCGGGCCGGGGAGTCGGCCCTCCATTGTCGCCCTGGCCCGCTGCAGCGCGCTGTTCACCGAGGCCTCGCTGCTGTCCAGCATCTCCGCCACCTCGGATGACCGGAACCCGAGCACGTCCCTGAGCACGAGCACGGCCCGCTGCCGCGGCGGCAGGTGCTGCACCGCGGTCACGAAGGCCAGCGCGATCGCCTCCTTGGCCTCGTACCGCGCCTCCGGACCCGCGTCAGCGTCGGGCATCCCCTCGAGCAGCACGTCCGGGTAGGGCTCCAGCCACAGCGGCTCGCCACGCCTGGTCGGCTCGGCGGTCAGGAACGTCGGCCCGGCCGGCTCGGTCCGCGGCCGGCGGCCGCTGGCCCGCAGCGCGTTCAGGCACCGGTTGGTCGCGATCTTGTACAGCCAGGTGCGCAGCGACGCCCTGCCCTCGTACTGGCCGAGCCCCCTCCAGGCGGCCAGCAGGGTCTCCTGCAGAATGTCCTCGGCGTCCTGCGCGGAGCCGAGGATCCGGTAGCAGTGCAGCTGAAGCTCGCTGCGGTACGGATCCGTCAGCTCGCCGAACGCCCGGTCGTCCCCGCCCCGCGCCCGATCCAGCGTCGCCTCTATCACCACGGCAACCTCCTTCTCCGGTACGGACACCGCGGGCGCTGGAAAGTCATCGATCAACCCCACCGATCAGCTGGCGCCGGGCCCGGTGTCAGAACCAGTGACGGACCACGAGGAGGAGACGTGAGTACAAACGGTACGCGCCTGACCCGCGGGCAAGGCTGGGTCCTGGCGCTGACCTCGGCGGCGTCGCTGATGGTGTCGCTGGACACGCAGGTCGTCGCGACGGCCCTGCCGGTGATCCGGCTGCACCTGCACGCGTCGCTAGCCGCCCTGGAGTGGACGGTGAATGCCTACACCCTGAGCTTCGCGGTGCTGCTCCTGACCGGCGCGGCGCTGGGGGAGAGGCTGGGCCGGCGGCGGATGCTGGCCGCCGGGGTCGGCCTGTTCACCGCGGCCTCGGCCGGGTGCGCGCTGGCACCGGACGCCGGCGCGCTGGTCGCGGCCCGCGCCGTGCAGGGCGCGGGCGCGGCGCTGATGCTCCCGCTGGCGCTCGCCCTGCTGTCCGCGGCGTTCCCGCCGCAGCGCCGGGCCTGGGCGCTCGGAATGTTCGCCAGCGTGACCGGGATCGCGGTGCTGGCCGGGCCGGTCGTGGGCGGCGCGGTCTCCCAGGGCCTGGACTGGCCGTGGATTTTCTGGCTGAACGTCCCGATCGGGCTGGTCATGATCCCGCTGGTCCTGACCAGGATTCCGGCGGCCGAACGGTCTCGCGCCAGCCTCGACCCGGCTGGACTGCTCCTGGCCGCAGGTGGCGCCCTGTGCATCGTCTGGGCACTGATCCGGGCCAACAGCCTCGGCTGGACCAGCCCGGAGATCGCCGCCACGCTCGCGGCGGGGATCGTGCTCGGCGCGGCCTTCATCGCCTGGGAACTGCGGGCCGCCGAACCCATGGTGCCGCTGCGCCTGTTCCGCTCGCGGCCGATCGCGGCGGGCAACGCGGCCACCTTCAGCGTGTTCGCCCTGCTGATGGCCATGGTGTTCTTCATGGCGCAGTTCCTGGAGACCGGGCTGGGCTACGGGCCGCTCGGCGCCGGGCTGCGGCTGCTGCCCGGGTGGGCCACCCTGGCCGTGATCGCGCCGTTCGCCGGAACCCTCATCAACCGGGTCGGTGAGCGCCCGCTGATCGTCGGCGGCCTGACCGTGACCGCGGGCGCCATGGCCTGGATCTCGCTGATCGCCCGGGTCGGCCTGCCCTATTGGCACCTCGTCGCGCCGCTGCTGCTGGCCGGGTGCGGGGTATCGGCGGCAATACCCGCCACAATGAGCGCGGTGATGACCGCCGTGCCGCCCGCCGCCATCGGCCAGGCCTCGGGCATCCTTAACACGCTGCGCCAGCTCGGCGGGGTGTTCGGCGTCGCGATCTGCGCCGCCGTCTTCGCCGCCAGCGGCCACTACGCCTCGCCCGCGACGTTCGTGGCCGGGTTCGGGCCAGCCATGGCCGCCTGCGCCGGGCTGGGCCTGCTCGGCGCGGCAGCCGGGCTGGTCATCCCCGGCCGCCGGCCAGTCCCCGACTTGACCATTCCAGTCCGTAACCACGCACCGAAAATCGAGATCAGGAGTTAGCCATGCCGCAGAGCATCATCCGCTACCGGACCAAGCCTGACCAGGCCGACGCCAACGCCGAACTAGTCCGCGCCGTGTACGCCGAACTGCACCGCACCCGGCCCGACGGCTTCCGGTACACCACCCTCAGGCTGGACGACCAGGTGACCTTCGTCCACATCACCCAGTCCGAACGCGACCCTAGCCCCATCCTCGAGGTCAAGGCGTTCGGTGAGTTCCAGGCCGGCATCAGGGACCGGTGCGACGAGCCCCCGGTCGCGCAGGCCTTCACCGAGGTCGGTTCCTACCGCTTCCTTACCGGCTAGCCGGATCAACCGTCACGGCGACGATCTCCTCCCACGGCGCCGGCTTCAGGCCGAAGGCAGCCTGAGCGGCCGAGGAGTCCATGACGAAGTCGTCGCGGAACTGGTACTCGGTCTCGCGCACCTCTCGCAGGAGCGGTGAGAAGAGTCCCATTCCGCTCAGGACGACCGAGGGGATCTCGCCGACGCGCACCTGACCGACCCCGGCAGCCCGGGCGAAGTCGTCGATGACCTGACGCTGGCTGCGCGGCTCGTTCGACGGCACGTGCCAGGCACGCCCCCAGGCCCCGGGGTCGGTTCCCGCCGTGACCAGCATCCGGGCCACGTCGCCGGTGAACGACCAGGTGTGCGGTCGGCCGGCCCGGCCGAGCACTGAGACGCCCTTGCCCTGCCTGACCCGCCGGACGATCCGCTCGCCCAGCGCGCTCTGCGCGCCGGGCCCGACGAAATCGGCGGCGCGGACCTCGGTCACCCGGACCCGCCCAGCCTGGTGGGCAGCCAGCGCGTCCTGCCAGACGCGCGCCCGGACCCGCCCCTTGCGGCCCGTCGCGGCCAGCGGCGTGGCCTCGGTCATCGGGTGCGCCTCGTCGTAGCGGCCGGGGCCGTAGCCGTACAGGTTGGACAGCGTGACCAGTACCGCGCTGCTGCGTTCCGCGGCGGCGAGCACGCTGGCGGCGATCGGCGGCCAGTCCGCGGGCCAGCGGTGATAGGGCGGGTTGACGCAGTTGTAGATGACCGAGATGCCCTCGGCCAGCCGCGCCATCGCCCCGGCGTCCGCCGCGTCCGCGGCCACATGGCTGATCCCAGCACGCCCAGCGGGCTCCAAGCCGTGGCGGCTGACGACGCTGACGCTGTCCCCGCGCTCGGCGAGCATCCCGGCCACCCGGCTGCCGATCACACCCGCCCCGACGACCAGAGATGACTCACCCATCGGAACCTCCTTGCAACTACTGCTCTCATTAGTGAGCAGTGCTCTTGATTCCATAGTACGCAGCTGGCGGCCCAAGGCAAGAGCGGCGCTCTTGTTTGTTGTCATCGATCTCGTTTATGTGCGATCATCGGCAGATGACCGATTCGGCGCTGCGCACCGCCCGGGAACGGGCCCGGGCCGAGATCACCGTGGAGATCCTGGACGCCGCCCGCGGCTACCTGGCCACCGACGGCGCCACGGCGCTGAGCCTGCGGGCCATCGCCCGGGACCTCGGCATGGCCTCGTCCGCCCTGTACCGCTACTTCTCCAGCCGGGACGACCTGCTGACGAGGCTGATCGTCGACGCGTACGACTCACTCGGGGCGGCCGCCGAGGCCGCCGAGGCGGCCGCCGGCCGGGACGACCTGGCCGGCCGCTTCGCCGCGACCTGCACGGCGGTCCGGGACTGGGCGCTGGCCCACCCGAACGAGTACGCGCTGATCTACGGCTCACCGGTGCCCGGCTACGCCGCTCCGGCCGACACCGTGCGGCCCGCCAGTCGGGTCACTACGCTGCTGCTCCGGATCATCGTCGAGGCCGCGGCCGCGGGCCGGATCCCGGCCGAGGACCTCAGGGACGCGGAGGCCCAGCCGGTGGCGGCCGCCCTGGCCCCGATCCGCTCCTACCTGCCCCCAGGCGTCCCGGCTCCGCTGGTCCAGCGCGCGCTGATGGTGTGGACGAACCTGTTCGGCGTCATCTCGTTCGAGCTCTTCGGCCAGCTGCACAACGTGGTCGCCGAACCCCCCGCCGGCCGCGACGCCTTCTTCTCCGAGTGCATCCGCCGCTGGACCACCTTCACCGCCATTACGTAACGCCCCCCCGCCCCCGCGCCCGGCCTGGGCGGATGGTATGGATGTGGCATGACCAGGAAACTCGACGCCGAGATCGCGTTCCCGGCTCAGTGCGAGCTGGCCGAGGGCCCGGTCTGGGACGCGGCCCGCGGGCTGCTCCGGTGGGTCGACATCCTGCCCGGTGACGTGCACACACTCGATCCGGTCAGCGGAGCGCACAGCTCGTTCGGGGTCGGCCAGCCGGTCGGCACCGTGGGGCTGGCCAGCGACGGCGGGCTGGTCCTCGCCCTGGCGGGCGGGTTCGCCCTGTCCGGCCCGGAGGGCCAGGACCTGCGGCCCTTCGGCGACTTCTCGGTCGACCCGTCGGTGACCCGGTTCAACGACGGCAAGCCGGACCCGTGGGGCAGCTTCTGGGCCGGTACCATGGCCGTGCCGGAGGACAGCGGCTTTCCGTGCAGCCTGTACCGGCTCAGCCCGGACGGCGCGGTCACCGAACTGTTCGGCGGCGTCGGCCTGTCCAACGGCCTGGACTGGACCGGTGACCGGCGGGTGTTCTACTACTCGGACAGCCACGCCGGAGTGGACGTGTTCGACACCGACCCGGACACCGGTGCGCTCGGCGCCCGGCGCCGCTTCGCGGAGGTTTCCGGCGGCGTGCCCGACGGGCTGACGCTCGACGCCGAGGGCGGCCTGTGGCTCGCCGTCTGGGGTAGCGGCGAGCTGCGCCGCTACACTCCGGACGGCCGCCTGGACACCGTCGTGAAGCTGCCGGTCAGCCAGGTCACCTCGGCCGCGTTCGGCGGCCCTGACCTGAGCACCCTGTACATCACCACCGCCCGGGAGAACTTCACCCCCGCCGACCTGGCCGCCCAGCCGCACGCCGGCGACATCTTCGCCTGCACCCCCGGCGTCACTGGCCGCCCGCCATACTTGTTCGGTGCCTGATCTGACCACGCTGCTTGACCGCTACCGCCCGGGCGGCGACGCCGAGACGGCCGACCTGAAGCGGGTACGGGCCCTGCTGGAGTCCGGCGCCGACCCCTACCGGCGCGATCTCCCGCTGCACGTCACCGCGTCGGCGCTGATCGTGCACCCGCCCACCGGCCGGGTCCTGCTCCGCTGGCATCAGCGCCAGCAGGCCTGGCTGCAGGTCGGAGGCCACGGCGACCCGGGGGAGACCGACCCGTTGGCCATCGTCGCCCGGGAGGCGGAGGAGGAGACCGGCCTGACTGACCTGGTACCGTGGCCGGACGCCGAGATCAGGCAGGTGGTCATCGTCGATGTCCCGCCGGGTAAGGGGGAGCCCGCCCACCAGCACGCCGACGTCAGGTTCTTCATGGTCACCGGCACCCCCGACGCGATCCGCGCCGAGAACGCCCAGGCCCAGTTGCGCTGGCTGACCCTGCCCGCCGCCCGCGACACCACCTCCGAGCCCAATCTCAGGGTGGCCCTGGCCCGGATCGAGCCGCTCCTGAAGCCGTCGGCCACCTGAGCTTCCGGTGGCACCGGGCACTCCCGACTCGTACCGCTAAACAGTCACAGATTTATCATCAGGGCCATGACAGGAATCCGGCTCGCAGACCGTATGGCCAGGCTCGGCACCGAATCTGCCTTCGAGGTCCTCGCCCGCGCCCGGGCCATCGAGGACGCCGGCGGGAAGATGATCCACCTGGAGATCGGCGAACCGGACTTCCCGACCGCCCCGCACATCGTCGAGGCCGCGGTCGAGGCACTGCATGCGGGCGCGACCCACTACGTGCCCGCGCCCGGCATCCCGCCGCTGCGCCAGGCCGTGGCGGCCTTCCTGGAGCGCACCGGCCGGATGCGGGTGACGCCGGACCGCGTCGTCGTCACGCCGGGGGCCAAGCCGATCATGTTCTTCAGCATCCTCGCCCTGGCCAACGAGGGCGACGAGGTGCTCTATCCCGATCCCGGGTTCCCGATGTACGAGTCGATCACCTCGTTCGCCGGCGCGGTTCCGGTGCCGGTCCCGCTGCGCGAGCGCAACGGCTTCCGCGTCGACACCGACGAACTCGAGCGGCTGATCACCGACCGGAGCCGGCTGCTCATCATCAACTCGCCGCATAACCCGTGCGGTAGCGCGCTGACCCGCGAGGACTGCGAGGCGATCGCCGCGATCGCGCTGCGCCACGACCTGACGGTGCTGTCCGACGAGGTGTACTAGGCCATCAGGTACGGGCACGGGCACGCGAGCGTGCTCGACGTCGACGGGATGGCCGACCGGACGATCCTGCTCGACGGGTGGTCGAAGACGTTCGCGATGACGGGCTGGCGGCTGGGGTTCGGCGTGTTCCCGCCCGCACTGGTCGAGCCGGTCACCCGGCTGGCCATCAACTCGGTGTCGTGCACCTCCGCGTTCAGCCAGTACGCCGCGATCGCCGCCCTGGAGGGCCCATGGGATCCGGTCGATCAGATGGTGGCCGAGTTCCGCCGCCGCCGGGACATCATCGTGGCCGGGCTCAACGACATCCCCGGCATTACCTGCCTTGAGCCGCAGGGCGCGTTCTATGTGTTCCCGAACATCAAAGGCACCGGTCTGACATCGGCGGATCTGCAGGCCAGGTTGCTGGCAGAAACGGGGGTGGCGGCCTTGTCCGGCACCGCGTTCGGGCCGTGCGGCGAGGGTTTCCTGCGGTTCTCATACGCCAATTCGGTCGAGAACATCAAGTTGGCGCTCGAGGCCATCAGGGCGCAGTTGACCTGAGCAGTTGCACCCAGGGGCAGTTGCACCCAAGGAGAAAAAGGAGAGGGGCACCTCGGGGGAGCGCGGCTAGACCGGCTCGCCCTCGCCTTCGTCCTCGGGCATCTTGAGGAACTCCACCGCGGCCGCGCCCATGGACATGTCACCGGGCTGGAGCCCTTCATGGAGGCCGGGCGGGCTATCCGGGTTGATCTTGATGAAGGGCGGCAGCTGCGGTTCGGACCACACGACTTTTTTGCGCTTGCCGATGACCCAGCGCCTAATCCTGACCATGTTCTGTATCTACCCACGGCATCCTCAATAACCGCGACGCGCCGCCTTACCTGGAGCCATTTCCCGGTCCATCCCAGCGTCGGCGGGGCGGGCCTGCGGCTGGATGTCGCGGCGGGTGACGGCCAGGTAACCAACAAGGACCGCGACGGCGATCGCCACGATCACCGCGACCCGGCCGGAGCCGAAGCCGACGCCGCTGAGCGACTGTGCCCGGCCGAAATAGTCCGCGAACGACGCGCCCAGCGGGCGGGTCACCACGTAGGCGAACCAGAAGGCGGCGACCGCGTTGAGCCCGAGCCGCCACCAGAACGCCGCGGGGATCAAGATGATGGCGAAGAACATGATCGCCGACGCGAGATAGCCCAGGCCGAGGACGCTGGCGGTGAAGTCGCCCAGGGCGGTGCCGAGCGCGAAGGTCGCGAACACCACGGCCCAGTAGAAGGCCTCACGCCGGCGCGTGACGATGCTGTGGATCGACAGCGTGCCCTCGCTGCGATACCAGAGCCAGAAGACCAGCGCGAGCACGACGGCCCACAGCAGCGTGGTGCCCGCGTACGGGATGCCGATGAACAGGTGCAGGGCGTCGGACACCCCCGTGCCGAAGATCGCGATCGCGTAGGCCAGGGACCAGTAGGCGACCGCGACGTAGCGGCGGGTCCTGAACTGCCAGACCAGGGCGATGACCAGCAGGCCCGCCTCCACGACCGCGCCGATCTCCCTGTTGCCGAGCGCCAGGTAGTCCGAGACCGCCTCGCCGCCGCAGGTCGTGAGGATCTTGACGACCCAGAACAGGAGGGTGATCTCCGGCACCTTCGCGGCGAGCGGCTCCGGGAAGAGCAGGGCGCGGCGGGTACCCGAGCTCACCCGCCGCGTCCCGTGTCGAGCACCGCGACCGCACACCCCGGCTGGCCCAGGTCCACATCCGACCAGGGTGGCGGCTCAGCGGGCAAGTCCCCTCCAACTCCAGACAGCGTGAGGAAACGCTATGCCGCGGCCCGTCGCCGACGGGACCCCCCCGAGGACGAATTCAGGCTCACCCGTCTCATCCTCAGGTCGGAGGAGCGCTCCGCATACCCGCCCCTACCAGCGACGATGCAGCGCAACCCGTGGCTGGCCCGAAGGTGTGCGGGTACGCTGCCGGTAAGCCACCACGAAGGACGCACATTGGGCACCATGACCAGGCTCTCAGCCCCGCCCCTGGCTCCTATCCCGGCGTGCCCGCCAGAGCAGCCACCCGACGAGATCACCCGCGGCCTGTTCGGCCTGGGCCGCCGGCTGACGCGCACTCACCCGCTGGCCAGCGACGCTGTGCTGGCCGCCGTCCTGCTGGCCCTGTGCTCCGCGTGGCTGTCCTGGTCCAGCTGGGCCAGCTACAGCGCGGCCGTAGTGCAGACCGCGCTGATCGCTGTGCTCATCGTCCGCCGCCTCCATCCGTCCGCGGTCTTCCTGGCCGCCAGCGCCATCGCGTTCGCCCAGTGGTTGCTCGGCTTCCCGCTGCTCGGAGACGTCGCGCTGCTCGTCGCGCTGTACACGGTGGCGGCGCACGAGTCACGGATCCGCGCCCTGCTCGCCGCCGTACTGCTCGAAGCGGGGGCGGTCATGGCGGCGGCCAAGTGGCAGCTGGCCGGCACGGTGCCGCGCTCGATGCTGTTCCTGTCCGCCATGGTAGTGGCCGCGCTGTTCGCCGGGCTGACGGCGGCCTCGGGCAGCAGGTACCTGGCCTGGATGGACGAGCGCGCCCGCAGGCTCGAGACCGAGCGGGATCAGCAGGCGGTGATCGCGACGGCCGCCGAGCGGACCCGGATCGCCAGGGAACTGCACAACATCGTCTCGCACAGCCTGTCGGTGGTGATCACCCTGGCCGACGCGGCGGCCGTCGTCGGCCGGTCCGATCCCGCCCGCGGCGTCGAGGCGATGACCGAAACCTCCGAGATCGCTCGCCGCGCGCTGACCGACATGCGGGCGATGCTGGACGTGCTGCGGACCGACGAGCAGCCCGCCGGGCTGGCGCCGCAGCCCGGCCTTGATGACCTCGGTGCGCTCGTCGAGCGGATCCGGGCGACCGGGCTGCCGGTGGACCTGTCGGTCGAGGGCACCCCGTTCCCGCTCGGCGCCGCGATCGAGCTGACCGCCTACCGTATCGCCCAGGAGGCGCTGACCAACACCTTGCGCCACGCCGTGGCCCGCCACGCGACGGTCACCATCGCCTACGACCAGCCTCGGCTCCGGGTGCGGATCGCCGACGACGGCACCGCGAAGGCGCCGGACGCGCGCCGCGGCCACGGCATCGAGGGCATGCGCGAACGGGCCGCGCTGCACGGCGGCACGCTGTGCGCCGGGCCGGACCCGGGTGCCCCCGAGGGCTGGCTGGTCGAGGCCACCCTGGTCGAGGCCACCATGGTTGAGGCCACCATGGTTGAGGCCACACTAGGCAGGCCCTGATGAGCGTCTCCATCTTGCTGGCGGACGACCAGCCGCTGCTGCGCCGCGGCTTCCGGATGATCCTCGAGGCCGAGGCCGACCTGACGGTGGTGGGCGAGGCGGGCAACGGGGAGGAAGCCGTCGAGCTCGCCCGCCGGCACACGCCAGACGTGGCACTGATGGACATCCGGATGCCGGGCACGGACGGTATCAAGGCAACCCAGCGGATCACGGCTGCCGGGCCGCTGCCCAAGGTACTGGTGCTGACCACCTTCGACCTGGACCAGTATGCGTTCGGCGCGCTGCGGGCCGGCGCCAGCGGCTTTCTGCTCAAGGACGTGCGCCCCGGCGAGCTCGTCGCGGCCATCAGGACGGTCGCAGCCGGGGACGCGGTCGTCTCCCCGCGGGTGACGCGCCGCCTGCTCGAGGAGTACGCCCAGGTGCTCCCGCTGGGCCCGGGCCAGCGGGAGCAGCAGTACCCCCAGCTCGCCGCGCTGACCGAACGCGAGCGCGAGGTGCTCATCGCGGTGGCCAGGGGCCTGTCCAACACCGAGATCGCGGCCTCGCTGTTCGTCTCCGAGGCCACCGTGAAGTCCCACGTGGGCCGGATCCTGTCCAAGCTCACCCTGCGCGACCGGGTCCAGGTCGTGGTGCTGGCCTACGAAGCCGGCCTCATCCAGCCCGGGGTGTGCTAGAGGCCACCCGTTCGGCACCGTGGTGCGCGGTCAGATCCCCGGCCCGGATCCTTGCCGCGTGTCCAGTTCCGCCCACACGGCTTTGCCTGCTTCGGTCTCGCGCACTCCCCAGTTGCTGGCCAGCGCCTCCACCAGGATGAAACCGAAACCTGACTCGTCGAACCCGTCCGGGATGCGCGGCTGTGGCCAGTGCCGGTCGGTGTCCTGGATCTCGATCAGCAGCCAGGTTCGCCCGGCATGCAGGTCCAGGGTTACGACATCAGTGCCCCTGGCGTGCCGGACTGCGTTGGTGACCAGCTCAGACACGAGCAGCGTTGCGGCCTCTTCCACGTGTGCCAGCCGCCAGGCGATCAGCACGGCGCGGGTGGCATACCGGGCCAGCCGCACCGAGTGGCCGACGGCCGGCAGCGTCATGCGCAGCAGCCGGGGGCTCTCCGCCCCGCCGGGACATGCATGAGCGGCATAGAGCTCGCCATTTTCAACCGTCATCACTTCAATCCCCAACCTCGTTATCCGCCGGGGGTGCCCGGCACTGCTCACGGCAGATCCGACCGCAGGCTCGTGGCCCCGCAGTAACTCTCGCGGTCATGGGCGCCGCCCACGACGTGCGCGTTCCCCGTGCTCTGTATCGCCTCAGAATCGGGCCTCGAGCTACGCCGGAACTGAAGCGAGGCTTACCGTTTTCAGTAGATCTACCGACTAGTAGCTGAGTAACAGCTGACTACGAGCTGACCGTCACGGATATGCGCTGGTCACGGCTCCACTCGGGCACTGCGCCGCTCGTGAAGCCGTCCTGGCCAGCCAAACACGGCACGATCTGCCGCGCATCCCCGGCCGGATGGCGCGGGGACGCACGGGCCTGGTCCGTCCCGGGCGCTGTCAGCCGGAGTAGACCTGGAATTCCCAGAGCGAGTAGCCGTACGGGGTGCCGCGGGCGGTGCCGTACATCCGGACATACCGCCCGGTGCCGGACACGGTGAGGGTCTGCGTTCCGCCGGTACCCGTCGTGGTGGCGTAGATCGATGTCCAGGTCGACCCGTCGGCCGAGACCTGGATCTGGAACGCGCTGGCGTAGGCCGCCTCCCACTGCAGCGTGACCTGGCAGATCGACTGGGACGAACCCAGGTCGACCTCGAGCCATTGCGGGTCGCTGAACGCGCTGGACCACCGGGTGCCGGTGTTGCCGTCCACTGCGTTGGAGGCCGGGAAGCCCGCGTTCTCTGTCGAGGACGCGGTGGCCGTCTTGCCCAGCGCCACGTTCGTCGTCCCGCAACTGGCGGCCGCGGCCGTTGACGCCGGGCCCGGCGGGATGCCGACCGTCAGCGCGGCGGCCACCAGCAACCCGGCGACCAGGCTGAGCGTCGTGACGACGGCGGCCACGATCCGGTGCCGCGGCTCCGAACGCGAGGTGATGGTCATAGCCGTCCTTCCGGGGCAAGAGGAGCCGTCCTCGGTCTGCCGCCGTGCCCAGCACGGCCCTGCGCGCGAAATGACTTGATATAGGGCTTATTTCAAAGCGAAACTTGACTAGGCCAACACGACCCGTCAAGAACCCGCAAAAGGAAAATAGTGTTAACGCCGCCACGCCGAGTGAACCACGCCGTCAGGTCCTGCCTTACCGCTTCAGGGCCGCGTCCTGCCTAACCGCAACAATGTGACATTGATGCGGTTATAACCGTCACGATGTGACATCGTTGCGGTTAGTGCGCGTCAGTTATTAACACGCGGGTTTGATCTCGGGTGCGAGCGGGCGGGGCGGTAGCCGCACCGGCGGTACGGGGCGGCGGTGCAGGGGCGGCGGTACGGGGCGGCGGTGCGGGGCGGCGGTACGGGGCGGCGGTGCGGGGCGGCGGTACGGGGCGGCGGTTCTGGGTCGATGTGCCGGTGGTCCGGTTCTATGCGGACCAGCGGCACATCGACCCAGCGGTTAGCACATCAGCGCGCCAGAAATCCCGAAGCGACGGGTTATTTTAAGACGCGCGCTTACGGACCCTGGTCCGGAGCACGCCCGGGCCGGAGCAAGCCCAGGCCGGAAGCATCCGGGAAGCGCGCGGCCCCGGCAGGGAGCTTGCCGTGCAGCGGGAGCCGGAGGCGCGCCAGAGCCAGAGCCAGAGTCAGAGCGAGAGCCAGAGTCAGAGTCAGCGCCGCAGCCGCCGGGGCTCAGCTGGCGGGGCGGTCGCTCTTCCTGGCCGTGAACGCCGTCCCGCTGAGAAGCGCCTCGATGGGCAGAGTGGCGGCGCCGAGGGCGACGGCGTCGGGGCCCAGGCGGCCGAGCTCGATCGAGGTCTGGGCGAGCGGATAGCGCAGGGAGTGCTCGCGCGCCGCGGCCCGGATCGCGGGCAGCAGCCGCTCGCCGAGCAGCAGGCCGGCCCATCCGCCGATGATGATCCGCTCGGGGTTGAACAGGTTGATCAGATCGCCGATGCTGACACCGAGGTACAGCGCGGCCTCGTCTAGCACCTCCGCCGCGCGCGGCGACGTCGCGGCCAGGCCGATCAGCGCGGTGAGCGCGGACTCCTGGTCGGCGCCGGACAGCGGGCTGCCGTACCGGTCGAGGATCGCCTCGGCACCGGCGTAGGCCTCCAGGCAGCCGCGCGCCCCGCACCGGCAGGTGCGGCCGCCCACCATGACCGTGGTGTGCCCCCACTCGACCGCGCTGGACGTCGATCCCCGGTGGGCGGACCCGTGCGCGATGATGCTCGCGCCTACTCCCGAACCGATCAGGCAGACGACCGCGTGCTGCGTCCCCCGGCCCGCGCCGAACCACAGCTCTGCCTGGCCCATCGTCTTGGCGCCGTTGTCGATGTGCAGCGGCAGGCTGGTGCCGGAACGCAGCAGCCGTTCCAGCGGGACCGCTTCCCAGCCGTAACTCTGCGCGTGCACGAGCGCGTCGGGCCCGTTCTCCACGATGCCGGGAACCCCGATCCCGACGCCCAGCACGGCCGCAGGGCTCACGCCGCTGCGGGCCAGCACCTCGGCCAGCCCCGCCAGGATCGCCGTCACGATCACGCCGACGTCATGCTGCCGGGGATCCAGCGGGTAATCGACCTTGGCGCGTTCGGTCATGGTCATGTCATACAGCTCGACGCGGACCCGGATCTCGCCCACGTCGACCCCGATGACGTAACCGTAGTCTGGGTTGACCTCCAGCAGGACGCGCGGGCGGCCGCCGTCGGAGTCCACCGACCCGGCCTCGACCACGATGCCCTCGTCGATGAGCTCCCGAACCACATTGCTGACCGAGGCCGGGCTGAGCCCGGTGGCCGCGCTCAGCTCCGGCCGGCTCTGCGGCTGGTCGAAGAACAGCGACGTCAGCAGCACCGACCGGTTGTCGCGGCGCAGGTCACGAACGGTCCATCGCCGTCGCTCGCGCATGCTCCCCCCAAAGAGGCCCCGTCTGGTCAGACCTTATTACAAGGCTTTCACGAAACGTTTATACCGGCCGCCGGGCAAAACGGGCAATTCCCTCATGACTGCACAGATTCGTGCCCAGATCTTGACGGTACGTGTTGGACCAGTTAAGTTACGCCATGAAATAAGCCTTATATCAACACTGATGGGCCAAAACGTGGCCAGGTCAGGAGGATTCCAGCCCCGGGTGCCACTAGTCCAGGAGCGTGCCCATGTCTCTCGCCTCACCCCGCCGCCTGCTCCCTCGCCTGCTCCCTCGCCTGCTCCCTCACGCGCTCGCCGTCGCGTCTCTGATCTGTACCGGGCTCGTGCTGCCCGGCGCGATCCCGACGGCAGCGGCCGCCACCTGCGCGACCACCAACATCGCGCAAGGCAAGGCCGCCACCGCGTCCTCCACCGAGAACGCCAGCTTCCCCGCCTCCAACGCGGTAGACGGCAACACCGGCACGCGCTGGTCCAGCGCCTTCTCCGACCCGCAATGGCTCGAGGTCGACCTCGGCAGCAGCCAGTCCATCTGCCAGGTCACCCTGCAATGGGAGACCGCCTACGGCAAGGCCTTCCAGATCCAGACCTCCGCCGATAACGCCACCTGGACCACCATCTACTCCACCACCATAGGAACCGGCGGAACCCAGAACCTCACCGTCACCGGGACCGGCCGGTACATCCGCATGTACGGCACCGCCCGCGCCACCCAGTACGGCTACTCCCTCTGGGAATTCCAGGTCTTCGGCCCCTCCTCAGGCGGCGGCGGCACCGGCTGCACCGGGCAGTCCAACACGCCGAACTTCGGCCCGAACGTCTACGTCTTCGACCCGAGCATGTCCAGCTCGAGCATCCAGACCACACTCAACAACGTCTTCAACACGCAGAAGCTCAACCAGTTCGGCACCCAGCGGTACGCGCTGCTGTTCAAGCCGGGCACCTACAGCGCCGAAGCCAACATCGGCTACTACACCTCGATCCAGGGCCTGGGGCAGAACCCGGATGACGTCACCATCAACGGCGACGTGACCGTCGATTCGTTCGACGGCACCGGCAACGCCACGCAGAACTTCTGGCGGTCGGCGGAGAACCTGGCCATCAACCCCTCCGCCGGGAGTGACCGGTGGGCCGTGGCCCAGGCCGGCCCGTTCCGCCGGGTCGACGTGCACGGCGGCCTCGAGCTCTACCCGGCCAGCTACGGCTACGCCAGCGGCGGCTACATCGCGGACACCAAGGTGTCCGGCCAGGTGTCAAGCGTGTCGCAGCAGCAGTGGTACTCCGCCGACAGCAACTTCGGCAGCTGGAGCGGCTCGGTCTGGAACATGGTGTTCTCCGGGGTGACCGGCGCGCCGGGCCAGAGCTTCCCGAGCCCGCCGATGACGACGCTGGCCACCACGCCCGTCGCGCGCGACGTCCCGTACCTGTACGTCGACTCGTCCGGCAACTACCACGTGTTCCTGCCCAGCCTGCGGACGAACGCGTCCGGCGCCAGCTGGGCCAGCGGCTCCACCCCTGGCACCTCGCTGCCGATGAGCCAGTTCTTCGTGGCCACCCCGTCGAACACCGCTGCCCAGATCAACGCGGCACTGGCGCAGGGCTGCAACCTGTTCTTCACCCCGGGTGTCTACAACATCAACCAGACGATCAACGTCACGAACCCGAACACGGTGGTGCTCGGCGTCGGTTTCCCGACCCTCATCCCGCAAAACGGCGTGAACACCATGCAGGTCGCGGACGTGGACGGGGTCCGGATCGACGGCCTGCTGTTCGACGCGGGCACGACCAACTCCAGCGCCCTGCTGACGGTCGGCACCCAGGGCTCGACCGCGAGCCACGCGGGCAACCCGATCTCGGTGCAGGACACCTTCTTCCGCATCGGCGGTGACATCGCGGGCAAGGCCACCAACAGCCTGGTCGTCAACGCCAATAACACCCTGGTCGACGACATCTGGGCCTGGCGTGCCGATCACGGCAACTCGGGCACGGTGGGCTGGACCGTCAACACCGCCGCGCACGGCCTGGTCGTCAACGGAGCCAACGTGCTGGCGACCGGCCTGTTCGTCGAGCACTACCAGAACTACGACGTGCAGTGGAACGGCAACGGCGGCGAGACCATCTTCTTCCAGAACGAGATGCCGTACGACCCGCCGAACCAGGCCGCCTGGATGAACGGCTCATCCGACGGATACGCCGCCTACGAGGTGGCCCCGAACGTCACCAGCCACCAGGCGTACGGGATGGGCAGCTACTGCTACTTCAACGTCAACCCGGCGGTGGTTGCGGATCACGCCTTCGAGGCGCCGACTGGATCGGGCATCCACTTCCACGACCTGCTCACCGTGTCCCTAGGCGGGGTCGGCGTGATCAAGCACGTCATCAACTCCACCGGCGGGGCGACGCCCTCCAAAACCACCCCGGTGGACGTCACCAGTTATCCCTGACCCGTAAAGCTGAGCGGCACGGCCTCATCGGGCCGTGCCGCTCGGGTCATGGGATCGTGGAGGCGGAGACGGGAATCGAACCCGTGTACAGGGCTTTGCAGGCCCTTGCCTAAGCCACTCGGCCACTCCGCCACAAAGGGCATGCCGCAAGGGCATACGGACCCCTCTGAGCGGACGACGGGATTCGAACCCGCGACCCTCACCTTGGCAAGGTGATGCTCTACCAGCTGAGCCACGTCCGCATCGCACCCTTGGGGTGCGATCAGAACTGTAGTCGATCCTGCCGCTCGCGCAAACTCAGATCGCCTGCCGATGTCACCTCAAGTTTCCGACATATTCCGCATAGCCGTACACTCCGGACACGTGCTCAGCGATCTCGCGCAGCGTCCATGCCGGCTCGCGCGGCGCGTCCCATGCGCCTGACCAGCTATTTCGTAGCCGCCGACGACCGGCCGGCCGGCCCAGGCGTGCCAGCTCATGGCGATGGACGCAGGACTTCCCGACACCTCGACGACGAGCCGCGCGGGGTTAGCTGTCATCTTTCGATGCTGGTCGAAAAATACTTGAGCTAGCGTCGAAATATGACCGTACCGGCCGAACCGCTTCCGTACGACGCCGACATCGCGTCGGCCGCGGCGCTGATCGCCGACTCGACCCGGGCCGGAATACTGCAGGCGCTCCTGCCGGACCGCCCGCTGGCGGCCGGGGAACTGGCCCGGCTGGCCGGGGTGAGCGCGGCGACCGCCAGCTTCCACCTGGCCAAGCTGCTCGAGGGCGGCATGATCACCGTCATCAGGCAGGGCAGGCACCGTTACTACCGGCTGGCCGGGCACGAGGTCGCGGCGGCGCTGGAGGCACTCGGCCTGATCAGCCCCGGGCTTCCGGTGCGCAGCCTGCGCCAGTCGCGTGAGGCGGTCGCGCTGGCCGAGGCCAGGACGTGCTACGACCACCTGGCCGGGAGGGCGGGGGTGGAGCTGCTGGACGGCCTGCTCCGCCGCGGCCTGCTCGAGGAGAAATCAGGCCGAACGGACCGGGGTGATACGTCATCCCACCGCTTCGAAGTCACCGGGGCCGGAGCGAAGGAACTCGGCTCGTTCGGCCTGAATCTCCTCCAGATCCGCACCTCACGCCGGCAGTTCGCCGGGACCTGCATCGACTGGACCCAGCGCCGCAGGCACCTGAACGGCGCGCTGGCAGCGGCCATCACCAGCAGGCTGTTCGAGCTCGGCTGGATCGAACGTGGCTCCCCGGGGCCGCGCCGCCGCAGCGTGCGCGTCACCCCGGCGGGCGCCGAGGGACTGGCCTGCACCTTCGGGGTCTCCGGGTTGGACCTGGCGTAGCTGCCCCCTTGTAGCTGGCCGCCGCCCGGGCATGGGAAGCTGTCGATCATGCATGAACTGGTGGTGGACGGAAGCGCGCTGACCGTGGACGACGTCGTGGCGGTGGCGCGCGGGCAGGTACGGGTCACGCTGGGCGCCGACGTGCCCCGGCGGATGGAGACGAGCCGCTCCGTGGTGGTGGAAGCGCTGCGCGGCGACGCGCCTGTGTACGGGGTGAACACCGGGTTCGGCGCGCTGGCCGACACGCCGGTGGGGGAGGCCGACCTGACCACGCTGCAGGGCGCGATCGTGCGCTCGCACGCGGCGGCCATCGGCGCGCCGCTGGACGACGAGACCGTCCGGGCGATGCTCCTGCTGCGGGCCAGGACGCTCGCGGCCGGGTACTCGGGGGTGCGTGCCGACCTGCCCGCCCGGCTGCTCGAGATGCTCTCCCTCGACCTGCTGCCGGTCGTCCCGGGCAAGGGCTCGGTGGGCGCCTCGGGCGACCTGGCCCAGCTCGCGCACCTGGCCCAGCCGCTGATCGGGGAGGGGCGGCTGCGGTCGCCCGGCGATCCGGCGGCCGGGCGCCCGGCCGCCGAGGTGCTGCGCGAGCACGGGCTCGAGCCGCTGACGCTCGCCCCCAAGGAAGGTCTATCCCTGGTCAACGGCACCGAACCCATGCAGGCCCTGCTGGCCTTCTCGGTCTACGACGCCGCGATGCTGGTTCAGGCGGCCGACGTGGCCTGCGCGCTCTCGGTCGAGGCGCTGCTCGGCACCGACCGGACCTACGACGAGCGGGTCCAGGTACTCAGGCCGCATCCGGGCCAGCTGGTCAGCGCGGCCAACCTGCGCGCGCTGCTGGCGGGGTCGGGGCTGCTGGCCAGCCACCGGCATAGCAGGCACGCGGTCCAGGACGCCTACTGCCTGCGCTGCGCGCCGCAGGTGCACGGCGCGGTCAGGGACGTGCTCACCTTCGCCCGCCAGATCCTCACCACCGAGCTGGGCTCGGTCGTGGACAACCCGGTCATCGTGCCGGACGGCGAGGTCATGACCACCGGGAACTTCCATGGTGAGCCGCTCGCGTTCGCCGCCGACATGCTTGCCATGGCCGTGGCCGAACTTGCCTCGATCAGCGAGCGCCGGGTGGACCGGATGCTCGATCCCGCGTTCTCCCGCGGCCTGCCGCCGTTCCTGGCCCCGGCGGCCGGAACTAACTCCGGCTTCATGCTGGCCCAGTACACCGCGGCCTCGCTGGTCAGCGAGAACAAGGTGCTCGCCCATCCGGCCAGCGTGGACACCATCCCGACCTCAGGCAAGCAGGAAGATCACGTGTCGATGGGCTGGACCTCGGTCCGCAAGCTGCGCGACGTGGTCGGCAACGTCCGCGCCTGCCTGGCCGTGGAGATCTGCTGCGCCGCCCAGGGCATCGACCTGCGGGCCGACGTGGCCGAGCCGAGCGTCCCGCTGAAGGCCGTGCACGCCCTGGTCCGGTCCGAGGTGCCGCGGATGGACATCGACCGGGAGGTGGCGGTCCAGCTCGCCGCGGTCAACGACCTTCTCCCGCAGATCTGCCAGACCGCCGCCGAAGCCCTCCCCGCCTTCCAGTAGCCTGTCGCCCGTTGGCCCGGTTCGTCACGAAAAGTAACCCCGGGCCGCCACGGGGGAGCGGACCGGGGTCGTACCGGCCAGAAGAGCGGCAGGCCGAGATGCCTTGCTATGCGTTGCGGAGAAGGTCGTTTAGCTCCGTCTCGATGTCGATGTGACGGCTTTCCTGCCCAGCCGGGACGATTTGATAAGTCCGCTGCAGGAACGCCGACATAGCCTCGGCAGGCGCCTCAAAGTGGGCCTGGCCGAATGGCGACGACAGCTCGATATTCAAGACCTTTCCCTGGGGTCCCTGGGACTCCGTCATGCCGACCGCATCCGGGTCGCTGGTTTCCGCGACCGAGGCCGGGGAGGGCCACACCTGCACATCACCCTCGCCGTGGCGGGACTCGATCCCGGCGGCCAGCAGGTCTCTAGCGAAGATCCACTCGACCGGCTCGTCGGTGCCGACATGGAACGCCATGCGCACCGCGTAGGGGTCGCTGCCGCTGTAGTACAGACTGGCCACAAGCGGGACAATCGTTTGCTGCGGGACAACAAGCTTTAGACCGAGTTCGGCCGAGATCGCGGTGCTGCTGCTTCGGTTCATCGCCTACCCACCCCTACTTAGCCGGGACCCGGACAACCGGGCTTTTCCAATCTAACGCGGTCGGCGGGCGACCATGACGCCAACGGAAGGTGAGAGCATTCACGCGCGGTGAGCATTCCGTTTTGCGCCTTTCGTTCCCTGCCGGAAGACGAGCCCTCATCATTACCTTGACCTGGACAAATGCCGTTCAGCCCAAGGCGACGACGTTGATGCAGTTTAGTGTTTCGGCACGTGGATTGCATAGCCTGTGACGCTGATCTCATGCATTTATCTACGAGGCGTTTCAATAACAATACTGAGCGTAATTTAAGACGTTCTGATGCGCACGTTTGCAGGATTTGGCCATTACGCAGAGTGATGCGAGCCCCGGCGGCGCGCGCCCGCCGCGGCTGACGTGCGACACGCCGCGAGGATGCGCTACCCTATGGAGCGCCGGGACGGTCCAGACCCGGCGGCGGGCGATTGGCTCAGCGGGAGAGCGCCTCGTTCACACCGAGGAGGTCACTGGTTCGATCCCAGTATCGCCCACAGATGTAAGGCCAGCTCAGAAGCTCCACTGATAGCTCTCATCCTACGCTTCGGATGGGAGCTGTCGTCGTATTGGGAGAAATCTGGGAGATCGTCATCTCCCACGCGGAGCTGGAGTCGTGCGGCCTGCGGATCCTGGACCGCAACTAGCGCTGTGCCGCCGAGGAGATCAACATCATGGCCGTTGACCGCCATGCGCTGGTGGTCGTCGAGGTCAAGGCCAGGACCAGGCTGCGGTACGGCAACCCGCTCGAAGCCGTCAGCCGGGCCAAGCGGGCCCGGCTTCGCCGGCTCGCGGTGCAATGGCTGAAGGCCACGGCGTCCGGTTCGATCAGGTCCGCATCGACGTGGTCGGCCTGGTGTACGACGGCACCGGCGGGTTCTCCGTCGAGCACGCCCGGTCGGCCAGACCCTGTGCCGTGCCAAAATCCTGCGCGAGGGTCTGACCTGCTACTCGGCGCTCGTGCTCATCCGTCTTGTCTACCTGTTCATGGTCAGGGTGTCCGGCTGGCTGGCGCTGCTGGGTGAGCGGTGACGCCGCCAAGGACGCGGAGATCTTGGTCCTTCGGCACGAGGTCACGGTGCTGCGGCGTCAGGTCGCGTGCCCGAGGCCGGACTGCGCTGACCGTGCCGGGCGGATGCGCCGTCCGGCACGCGGGGCAAGTTGCCGGGGCAGCACGGCCTACATCTCGCGGTCCTCCTCACTGAGAGTAATATGGGGAATACGCTTTTGGTGCTGTCTGGGCGGCTGCAGAGCACCGGCCCGCACGGGCCTGCCGGGCCGCGCCGATCTGGGGATGAGCCTGGGGGGCAATGATGTTGCTGCGCCGACTCCGTGATGCCGGGGTGCTCACCGTGGCGGCTGCGGTGGCCGCCGCGCTCTGCCTCACCGCGGGAATGCCCGCGGCGTCGGCCAGCACGGTCGTCAACACGATCCCCGTGGGCAGCGACCCTATCGGGGTCTCCTCCGACGGCACCCACGTCTGGGTCGCGAACGAGGGCAGCGGCACGGTCACAGAGCTGGACGCCGCCACCGGCGCGGTCGTCAGGAGAGTCTGTCAGAAATTTTGTGCGGAGGGGTGGTAGACAGGAGCGTTTCCGCAGGCCACTGGGGGTGGCCGTGACCATGGGGAGGTCAAGATGACGATGCTAGGGGATCCGGCAGGTCAAGTCGAGGACCTGGCGGGGGGATTTTCGCCGGGGGTTCCGGGTGGGGGTGATGGGCCGGGGCTGGTGCTGCCGGAGGAGGTGGTGGCGCAGCTGGCGGGGCAGCTGGCGGAGCGGGCCCGGTGCGGGGAGCCGGCGGTCCTGACCGGGCCGGGCGGGCTGCTGACGGGGGTGATCGGGCAGGTGCTGCAGGCAGGGCTGGCGGCCGAGCTCGACGCGCACCTGGGCGGCCCGGGCGGCGACGGCGAGGCGAACCGGCGGAACGGGTCGAGCGCCAAGACGCTGCACACCGAAGTCGGCCCGGTGCGGCTGGCGGTGCCGCGGGACCGGGACGGGTCGTTCGACCCGGTGCTGGTGCCCAAGCAGGCCACGCGGTCCGACGGGCTGAACGCGGTGATCATCTCGCTGTATGCCAAGGGGATGAGCGTGCGGGACATCGCCCGGCACGTGCGGCAGACCTCGGGCGTGGACCTGTCGCCGGATACGATCTCGCGGGTCACGGACGCGGCGCTGGAGGGCATGCGGGAGTGGCAGCACCGGCCGCTGGAGCCGTTCTACCCGGTGATCTACATCGACGCGCTGGTCGCCAAGGTGCGGGACGGGGCGGCGGTGCGGAACAAGGCGGTGAACATCGCGGTCGGGATCGACGACACCGGGGCGAAGCGGGTGCTGGGCATCTGGGTTGCCCCTGCGGAGGGGGCCAAGGCCTGGGCGCAGGCGCTGGCCCGGCTGCGCAACCGGGGCCTGGAGGAAGTCCTGTTCGTGTGCTGCGACGGGCTGGCCGGGCTGGGCGAGGAGATCACCGCGACCTGGCCGGAGTCCACGGTGCAGACGTGCGTGGTCCACCTGATCCGGCGGAGCCTGAACTACGCCTCTTACGGTGACCGGAAGGCGATCGCCGCCGGGCTGCGGGCCGTTTACACGGCGTGCGACGCGGACGCGGCCTATGCCGCGCTGGCGGACTTCTCCGGCACGGCGCTGGGGAAGAAGTACCCGGCCGCGGTCGCGGTGTGGGAGCGGGCGTGGGACCGGTTCATCCCGTTCCTGGAACACGGCCCGGCCCTGAGAAAGGTGCTCTACACGACAAATGCCATCGAGAGCTTTAACCGGGAAATGCGCAAGGTGCTCAAGACGCGCACCCAGTTCCCGAACGATGACTCTGTCGCCAAGACGCTGTGGCTGGCTATCCTCGATGCCGAGGAGAAGCGGGCCGAGCAGCGCGCCAAGCAGGCCGGCAAGCCCAAGGCGCAGCGCGATGGCGCGCCGCGGCTGATCGAGGGGCACGTGACCCAGGGCTGGCGCGAGGCCTGGGGCGAGGTGGTCGCCGCCTGGCCGGAACGGTTCGCCGACCGGGCCTGACGCAGCACGGGGGTGCGGGATGCCGCTGACGGGAAACGGCACGCCGGCCGGGAGCGTCCCGCTGGACGGCCTGGACGCGGAGGAGATCGCCGGCCTGCTCGCCGACGCGGCCGCGGTAACCGGGACGCTGGCGGGACAGCCAGCCGCCGAGGCTGCCTGCGCGGAGGCAGCCCCGGACCGGGACGGGCTGGAAGACCTGCACATCGCCCTGGCGATCGCCGCCGCCGACCTGGACGACGCGATCGCCGAGCACACCGGCATCCTGCACCCCTGACCCGGCCCCGGCCCGGGACGCGAGGATCTGGCACTGCAACACGCCGGGCCGGGCGTGGATGAGCAGCCGTCCTGCGCCTGCGCCGTGCCGGACGGTGTTGGCCGCCAGCTCGTGAACCGCGAGCAGCACGTCGCTGGCGCGGTGTTCCGGTACTCCGGCCTGAACGGCGTGCGCGAGGACGGCGGCCCGCAGCTGGTACAGCGTATTCGCATCGAACGGCTGGTCGAGCAGCAGTCCAGCCGGTGCGACGATCTGCGCCGCGTCCGCACCGGGTCTGGGCGGGTCGGCAAGCGGAGCCTCAGCCGTCATCGGCGCTGCCCGCCCCGGCGTAGGGCAGTCCTCCGCGCGTGCGGAAGCTGGCGTCGATAGCCGATCCCTCCCTTGGCGCCATCAGCGGCGCGCCCAGCGGGAAGATACCGGGGTCGATCAGGCGGATTCCGGACCCGGTATGCCCCTGATACAGGGTACTTACCGCACCGTCGGCGTCAATGGCTCAGCCGGGCCATCGGCGCCGGGCCGTCAGGTGGCCCCGGGCTCGGCTCCGGTGCCGGTGTCTAGCCGTTCGGTGATCATCTGGTCCAGGCCCATCAGGCTCAGCACGCGGGCCACCGCTGGCTGCGGGCGGAGCAGGACCATGTCCCCGCCCCGCTCGTGCATGGTACGAGCTGCCAGGGCCAGGGCGCGTACCACAGACGAGTCGACGAACCCCAGTCCGGAGATGTCGACGGTCAGGTGCCGTGCGCCGCTGGCGAGCTGGGCGGTCAGTGCGCCGTTCAGTTCGCCGGCGGTGGTCATGTCTGCCTCGCCGGCCAGCACTAGCACCGGGCCGGATTCGCCGACGGCTACGGTGATGTCCAGCAGGCCCACGGGTGCTCCTATCACGCGGCACCCGAGCGCCACACCGGGGGCGTGCAGGAGCCCATCCGGCTTCTTCGATGAGCTGACAGCGGTAATTATGCCAGCGGACGCCATACGCCGACCAGCCGTTGGTGTTGTTCCACATGAGGCCGCACAGCCTGCGGCTAATTCGGTGAAACGTTTCGCGTGATGTCGGGGACACAACCGGCATGGCATGAGCTCTCTTTATCTACCGCATTCCCAGGGACGGGTTGACTGACAGTCACGGGCCTGCACCAACTCGACGGCGCCCGGTACCTGCGCGACGCCCGGCACGTCGGCACCATGCTCTGCCGGCTGGTTGCCTATCACTCCTGCGCCATCATCGAAGCTGGCGAACGCGGGCTTGCTGAGGTCCTGGGCCTGGAGTTCGAGCCTGCGCCACAGGCGCTTCCCAGCGCGCTGACCCACTGTGACATGACCACCAGCCCGGACGGCGTGCTCGTGCCCGTCGAACAGCGGCTCGCCGAGATACGTGATCACTGCGGCCCCGGGCACCTGGTGAGCCGGTCAATCCAGCGCGCCACGCCGATGATTCTTCGCGCCGTCGAGCAGGTCAACTACAGAGCAGCCAAGAGCGCATAACAGTGACGACCCGGTCAACGTGCCCGGGTTCTCGCAAGGGGCACCGGTTGCGATCGGGTTCGCGGTCCGCCGCCCCGGGCGAGTCGCCCGGCTGATCCTGCACGGGGCTTCGCGGCTGTTCGCCGCGCACGGCCCGGACGCGATGACGGTACGGCAGGTCGGCACCGCGGCGGGCGTATCCCCGGCGCTGGTCGTGCATCATTTCGGATCGAAGGAAGACTTGCGGGAGACGGTCGCCCAGCACGTGCAGGACCTGTTCGAGCGTCAGTGTGTCAACCTGAGGACAGCCCGCGGTGCGAGACAGCGCTCACGCAGCCCAGATGGCGGCGGCGCTGAACACCAGGTTTCCGGATCCGTGCGCCGGGTACCCCGGGCATCGCATGCCTGACCCGTACCGTCAGGACGATTCCTGTCAGGGAGGAGCGCTATGCGGCCGCGTCCGAGCGTCGTCGTATTCGACGTGAACGAGACGCTGTCGGATATGGCGCCGCTGGCCGCGCGGTTCGCCGAGGTCGGTGCTCCGGAGCTGGCGGCCAGGCTGTGGTTCGCCGCGTTGCTGCGCGACGGGTTCGCGCTGGCGGCCGCCGGCGGCAATGAGCCGTTCGCGAAGCTGGCCGAAGGCGCGCTACGGGTAGTGCTGGCCGGGGCCAGCCTGAACCGGCCGGCCGATGAGGCAGCCGAGCATGTCCTATCGGGCTTCGCCGGGCTCGGTGTTCACCCCGACGTGCCCGAGGGCGTACGCATCCTGCGGCGGCATGGCCTGCGCCTGGTGACGCTCACCAACGGGTCCGCCGATGTCGCCGACGGGCTGCTGACCCGGGCCGGCCTGCGCGGCGAGTTCGAGCGGCTGCTGTCGGTCGAGGATGCTGCTGCCTGGAAGCCCGTGCCGGCCGCCTACGCCCACGCCGCCCGCGCGTGCTCGGTGAGCACAGAGCAGATGCTGCTGGTGGCGGTGCATCCCTGGGATATCCACGGCGCGCACCAGGCGGGCATGCGCACTGGGTGGATCGCCAGGCAGCCAGCACCGTATCCCGACTACTTCGCCGCCCCCGACCTGCAAGCCCAGGATCTCGCGGCGCTAGCCGAGCAGATCGTTTCCTGACCCGTCTCCCGGCGGCCGCGGCCTGGCTTCGGGTCAGCGCTACCCAAGATGGTCGATGAGGCCCGATGCGTTCTACGAATTCGTCGTGGCCAGCGACGGAGGTACCCGCGAGGACATCGCCTTCCGGGTCACCTTCACCGAGCCGGACAACGCAGGGAACCAGCAGATGCGCGTCCTGCGCGCCGACGGGCCGCCGCGCGTCACGGCACGGAGGGGAGGCTACTGGGCGAGGGCCGCACCGGCGAGATCTTCCCCTTCGGCGCCGGCGGGCTGGCATGGGCGGGACTGGCCGCGGATCCCTTCACCGCCGATGGGATCGCCCTGGCCAGCTTCCTCGCCGGGCTCGCAGCCGGGCAGTACGACCCCGGCGTGTTCACGTCCTCGCCAGACAATATCTTCGCCGGCCGTGACGTGACCGCCGTCGCCTTGCAGATGCCCGACGCCGACCTGGCGGCACCCGCATCGCGGTGTGGGCGCGGGTCGGCCTTGTCGGCCATGCCCCGCAACTCCAGGTCAGCCGGATAGGCCAGGCCATGCTCCGCCCCCCTGTTCTTCAGTCCCCAGATCCGGAATTCCGAGACCCTGAACGCCGGGGCACCCGGCAGCGACACGGACACGCACGGCAAGCGGGTACTCAGCATCGCCGACGCCGCCGCCCGGCTCGCCGGGCTGGCCGATCCCGACGCCCACGCCACTTGATGACAACTCTTTCGACATCGCCGTGGCTGTCCTGGCCGGGTCGACGCCCGGGAATGCCTCCGTCCCGAGACCGCCCACCGCGGAGTTCCCCTACCTCTCAGCGCCCCGGCCGGCGGAGTTGCCGGCCCTCGCCGACCTCTTCGGTCTCCGCGAACATGGACCGGAGTAACAGAGCGCCAACTAGCTGTCCCCGTCCGCGGCGCCGGCCTTGTGGGCCGGCTTCGGCCGACGGCGATGTGGCCCGGAGGTATCGAGCTTCGGCTTCATCCCGATGGCCCGGGTGCGCCTGGAAGGTCTTCACGGCGGGGTGTGCGGTGAACGCCAGCCTCGGGGCGGGCGAGGCCGGCCGGCAGGCGTGCTGGAAGATGCGGCCGGGCGCTCGTTCCCGGCGGAGCTGGCGGGGCCGCCCAGCCAGGCGATGACCATGACGTAAATGACGGGCAGGAAGCACAGCGCAGGGACTGCCCACAAGATGGCCACAGCGATCTGCTGGTCTGCGGCGGCACTCAGGCTGCCAGGCGCGCCGTGGTGATAGGCGGCGAACCAGGAAGCCCCGGACATGCCGGTGAGATAGGCGAGTACCCAGATCGTCCACATGGCCGCCGCGGCCATGGCGGCACGTGCCGGGCGGGATAGCTGACCTGGTGTGGTTGGCGTGCGGACCAGTTCCAGCCAGACTCCCGTGCCCGCGGCTAGCAGGGTAACCGTCTCGGCGGCAACCAGGCCAGGGTTCCGGGCCAGCGCGTTGACCGTAAAGGGGAGCCGCCAGCTGATCACCAGGGCGATGAAGGCAACCAGCCGGATCGCAGCACGGCCACCCGGTCCGCGAGGTCGTCCGCCGCTGCCTGGCCACCAGGGCGGCGGGCGGCTGCGCCAGGGTGTGCCCAGCACTAGCAACGCCGGCCCGGCGACGGCGAAGATCAGGAACTGCAGCGCCTGCGCGTAAGCGTACTGCCGCGCATAGGCCGCCACTGGCGGCAACAGCATGCTTGTGATCAGGATGCCCGCGGCGATGCCGGGCCCGTATCGGACGCGCGCGGGCAGAGCTGGCACTGCGGAGTCCTCCCTTCGGCTGGTTGGGTGGTGTCAGTCATCATGCTGAAGATGAGGAACGCAGACGGCGCATCAATCTTCTTCCTCAGCTATGCCTCTGCTCCTATGTCGTGAGGCGGTATGAAACGGGGCCTTGACGGATTGCACATGCAGGAGCGCGAATAGCCGGGCCGCAGCGGCCGGCGCGCGGTGGCGGTTACGGCGTATTGCCGCGGCCGCGCGTGAGGCTGAGGCCCCCGCCACCCGCATCCCTCCCCTTCGCTGCGGTTGGCGGCCGCTGCGGCGTCCCGGCAGGTCCGACGCCCCTGCAGCACCGGCCCACATGGAAGACGCAGCCGGGGAATAATTGGTTTACGCAACTATTGGCCTTTGCAAGATTTGGCCTGGGATGCACAGGTGAATTGCCTGGCTCGGCGACCGTGACGGGCCGAACCCGGCTGGCAGGCGATGGGGAACCGCACGCCGTGCCGAATGGCGAAACGCCGGTAACCGTCGGCCCTCCGTTCCTGCCGGATCGTCAACCAGGCCAACCCTGGCTGATGCGCCCGGTCATAGGCCAGCTCGGCCCGGCACCGCCTGCTCGCCTATCGGGAGACGTCATATCCGGCATGGAAAGTTAGCGTCCTAGACAAGTACCGAACCGCCTCACCCGGATCCGTCCCGCGGGATCCTCATACGTCAGGCTCGGTTACGATCATGGACCAGATAGAGACCGGACCGAACGGCCATGCTCCGCGCCGCACCGGCCTGGTGGCTGCCGCACGGGCGTCGTCCTGGCCGCGAACCGCTGGTGATCCAGTGTTCGCTCGAAGCCGACGCGAACGAAGCACCTGCCATCTTCCTGAGCGCTCCCATCATCTTGGCCACGGATCGCCCAGGGTCATAACACCTTCAGGCCAATGCAAGACAGTTCGCGCCGAACGATTATGCGCTCGGACCTGCGCGCCGCTCGGGCAGGCCTGGACGCGCCTATGACCCAGTTCTGCGGTGCGGTGGGTCGGGCCCGGCGTGTCTTCAGCAAGTACGGCAGCCTCCGCGTGGGGAACCGCCATCCGCGGGCGGCGCGGGGCCGTGCTGGTGAGTTCATTTCCGCTGGTATAGCAGAGCGGCGAGCGGCGCGAAGACCGCGATCAGCGTCCCGGCCGCGGCCACCGCCCAGAGCACCTGCGGCGTGGCGGGGGTGCCGGCCATCAGCGTTCGGGTGGCGGTGACGAGGTGGCTTACCGGGTTGACGTCGCTGATGCCGCGCAGCCAGCCGGGCATGGTGGCGGGGTCGACGAAGATGTTGCTCATGAACGTGACGGGGAACAGGATCACGAAGCCGATGCTCATCACGGCGTTCGGTGCGCGCAGGACCAATCCCAGCGTGATCCAGGCCCAGGACAGGGCCGAGGCGAACAGCAGGACGAGCGCGATCGCGGCGAGCGTCCCGGCGGCGCCGCCGGCCGGGCGGTAGCCCATCGCGAGCCCGAGCCCGATGACAAGCCCTCCGGCGAGCAGGTACCGCCCGATGTCGCCGATCAGCGCGCCGAGGATCGGCGCGGGCCGCCAGACGGGCATGGACCGGAACCGGTCGAAGGCCCCGGTGGCGAGGTCGGCGTTGAGGGTGACGCCGCTGTAGACGGTGACGAACACGACGGCCAGGACGAGCGTGCCGGGCAGCAGGAACTGCAGGTAGCCGTGTGTCGATCCGGCTAGCGCGCCGCCGAACAGGTAGGTGAACAGCAGCGTGAACAGTACCGGGATGCCGATGACGTCGCCGAGCTGTTCCGGTACGTGCCTGATCTTGAGCAGGGACCGCCAGGCGAACGCGAGCGATGCTGCCGCCGGGCCGGCCGGGGCCGGGCGCTCGTGCCAGGAGATCGCGGTCATCGGGTGGCCTCCGTTCCTGTCCGTGCCGGTTCGGGTTGTTCCGGCGCGGCCTGGCTGCCGGTGAGCGCGAGGAAGACCTCGTCCAGGCTGGGCTGGCCGAGCGCGAAGTCGCTCACCCCGATCCCGGCGCTGATGAGACGGCCGAGCGCGTGCGCGGCGAGCTCGCCGGCGGCCTCGGCGCGGTGCTGGGCCGGGACGCGGGCGGAGATGACGGCGGGGTCGGGCTCGTCGTGGACGGCGATCTGGTGGCCGGCGATCAGGTCGCGGGCGCGGTCCCGGTGGGCCGGGTCCAGGAGCCGGATCCGGATGCCGGCGCTGCCGACGGAGTTCTTCAGCTCGCCGCGGGTGCCCGCGGCGATCACCCGGCCGTGGTCGATGACGGCGATCCGGTCGGCGAGCCTGTCGGCCTCGTCGAGGTACTGGGTGGTGAGCAGGACCGTTGTCCCGTTGGCCACGATGCTGCGGACGATCTCCCATAGTGTGCTGCGGCTGCGCGGGTCCAGGCCGGTGGTCGGCTCGTCCAGGAACAGCAGGGCCGGGGCGACGATGATGCTGGCCGCGAGGTCCAGCTTGCGGCGCATGCCGCCAGATAGCCGGGAGGCCTGCTCGCGTGCGGCGCCGGTGAGGCCGAACGCCGCGAGGAGTTCGCCGGCCCGCCGCCTGGCCTGGCGCCGGGAGTGGCCGAGCAGGCGGGAGAGCAGCAGCAGGTTCTCCTCGGCGGTCAGGTCGGCATCCACGGACGCGAACTGACCGGTCAGGCTGACCAGCTTCCGCACGGCGGCGGCCTCGCGGACGACGTCGTGACCGAGCACGCGGGCGGTGCCGCCGTCGGGGCGCAGCAGCGTGGCCAGGATGCGGATGGTCGTCGTCTTGCCGGCGCCGTTCGGGCCGAGGACGCCGTAGACGCTGCCGCGGGGGATGGCGAGGTTCACGCCGTCCACGGCGCGCGTGGCACCGAAGGTCTTGACCAGCCCGTCCGTCTCGACGGCCAGGTCGCCGATAATGCTGGGTGTTGCCGTGATCATGCGGCCAGCCTAGATTGGGCCATATGGACAAGTCAAATGGACAGGCCGGGCGAACAGTGGCGTCGGCGCCGACCCGGGAGAAGCTGATGGCGGCCGCCGCGGAGCTGATCGCCGAGCTCGGCTGGGGGCGGGTGACCACCCGGGCGGTCGCCGAGCGCGCGGGGCTGCCGCACGGCGCGGTCAGCTACCACTTCCGCGGCAAGCAGGAACTGCTGACCGAGGCGGCGATGTTCGCGTTCGCGCGGGCTATCCCGGCGGACGAGTTCGCGGCGCTGGCCGGCGCGGAAGATCTCATCGGGCTCATCTCGGCCGAGGTGGCCGACCGCGACGCGATCGACCCGGTGCTCTCCCGGCTGATGTTCGAGGCGATGCGCGAGGCCGAGCGCGACCCAGCGCTGCGGGAGCGGATGAGCGCGATGCTCACCCAGTACCGCGAGCTGATGATCCAGGCGATCCGCGCCGACCAGGAGCGCGGCACGGTCTTCACCGGTGCCCCGGCCGACGCGATCGCCACGCTGCTCGGCGCGGTCGGCGACGGGCTGCTGCTGCACGCACTACTCGACCCCGGGCTCGACGTGCACGCCGCGCTCAACGCGCTCCGCGCCCTGCTCGCCCCGCGGCCCTCCTAGGCACCTAGTGTCGCACGTCTGAACCTCGTATACGGCGATCAGGCCGGTTTCACCCTGATCGCAGTGGCCGCGGTGGTGTCCACCTGCAGCGCGATCAACGCGGCCCTGTACGGCGCGGCCAAGTTCACCTACTTGGTGGGCCGCGACGGCGAGCTGCCCGCCCGGTTCGGTCGGCCGGTCTGGAACCGGCCGATCGGCGGCCTGCTGGCCATCACGGTCGGCACGCCGGATCATCGTCAGCAGGTCAACATCGAAGGGATCAGCCTGACGGGCTCGGCGGGCCGTTGCGGGAGTCCTGGTCGTTAACGCTGAGTCGAGCGGC